>CAWFUI010000014.1:0-14377 GCA_963818975.1 uncultured Planctomycetota bacterium
CGTCTCGACAAGACTCAGGATCAATGGAAGCTGGCGAATTGGTGCGACGAGCATGGACTCAAGCAGGAGGCCAGAGCGCATATGCAGCGGTCGTGCGGCTCGATCGTACGCGAGACTTGGCTTGGAAGCGGCTTGGATACAAGAAGGTGAAGGGGGTTTGGACCACCGATGAGCAACACGCTCACGCCAAAGCCGAGTTGGAACTTCGCAAACGCGCCGATAAGAAGTGGTTCGCCGATCTTTCCCGATGGAAGGAATGGCTCTCTCAGAGAAACCCCCAAAAGCGAGACGAGGCCGCCCGCGGCCTCGAGGCGGTCGCCGACCCGTTCGCCGTCCACGCCGTCTCGCGCACCTTCATCTCTCCCCACAAGGCCAATGAAGAAGTTCGAGCAATCCAGATCCTGGGAAGAATCGATTCGACCCAAGCGTCGCGCGCGCTCGCAAGCCTCGCCGTCGCGGCGCCTTCGGCCGAGGTCCGCAGGCTTGCCGTCGAAACTCTCCGCAACCGCGACCCGCGAGAGTTTGCCGATATGCTCATAGCACTGCTTCGCGATCCAATCGACTATGAGATCAGGAAAGTGAATGGACCCGGTTCGGTGGGTGCGATTTACGTCAAGGGCAGACTGTTCAACACCAGACGCAATTACCTTGCGCCCGACATGCCAAACGTTCAGAGGCGTCCAGGCGACTGGCTTGCATACGACGCTTACGGACAACCTGTGCTTGAACGCGAGGTTGTCGTCCCTCAGTTTCCACCGATGGCCGGTACATCGATGGTCGTCGCGGGCTCGGATCCATTTGTTTCGACCATGGTTCCGCCGACCTCGCCGAACGTCCAAAACGTCAAGGGCGCCTTGGCCGGCGTTCCCGGCGCCGGGGCAGCAGTAAATAGTGCAGAGGCCAACATCGCCCAGGCGACAACAAAACGCTTTGAACGCCGGCCCAACCGGCAACATGGGCTTCAGCGGAGGAGTCGTCTATCAACCCTACCTCCAGCAGATCCCCATAGGCCAGATGGCTGCCAACGCGCAGCGGGCTGCGATGTCGCTCCAGCAACAGCTCGACGCCGACATCGCCGCGATCGAAAACTACAACAAAGGCGTTCGAACCGTAAACGACCGCATCGGCGACATCCTTCACGAGGTCTCCGGGCAACCAGCGACCAGTACGCGCACAGCCTGGTATCAATGGTGGATCGATTTGCTTGGATATACGAAAGTTCCGGACCCCAAGGTTCCTCGGACGTTCATCCAAAACATCGGCCCGTTTGAAGGCAACGTACCGCTTCCTCCCCCCGAGGTGGACGCCGCTCCTCCGCCCGCCCCCGCTATGCGAAGCAATGGCTGTTTTGCGCCCGGCACGGCCGTCTGGACGCATGAAGGCATGCTGACAATCGAATCGGTCCGGCCTGGGGACCTGGTTCTGACTCAAGACGCCTTCACTGGCAAGCTTTCCTACGAGCCCGTGTTGTTCGCGCAGCGCGGGACCTCCTTCGCCGATGTTGGCGATCTCGCTCGACAACCGAGAGATCGTCAACGCCTCGCCTTTCGCACGGTTCTGGAAGCCAGGCAAGGGTTGGGCGATGGCAAGGGACTTGAAACAAGGAGACGTGCTCCGGGTGAAGGACGGAGTTGCGACGGTCAAGGCAATCGACCAAGCCCGACTCAAGCCCGTTTCAACGTCGACGTCGCCAAGCACGCCTCGATCTTCGTGGGAAAGATGGGCGCCCTCGCTCACGACAACACGCCCGCCGCGCCCATTGCCGCGGTTTACGACGCCGCCGTCGAACCGGGCCCAGCCAAGCCTGCGCCCGCAGTCAAGAATGAGGATGTTCATAACAAAATAGATAAATAGCCAGGCACTTGTTATTTATTTCGTGCTTCCCAAGACAACTGGAATTTCGACCTCTTTCTCGCCTCGCTTCACTTTGAGCCGCAGCGTCGTCCCAGGCTGATGCACTTCCACTTCGCTCAAGAGCTCGTCGGCTGTGGAGACGCGTTTGCCGTCGACTTCGAGTATCCGGTCGGCCGAGCGAATGTCGGGCTCGCTGACCTCGAAAAAGCCGACCCTTCTGGTCCGAAGTCTGACGGGTCTGAGGCCGGCCAAATCCGCTGGGCCTCCTCGGGTCACGGCGACGACCAAGAGGCCGTCGTCGGTCGCCAGCAGTTTGGCGACTCCCAGGTCGGCCCGAACCACTTTGCCGTCCTTGATCAAGGGGTCGAGGATTCGTTTGATCGAGTTGATGGGAACGGCGAACCCGATACCGGCCGACTGGCCCACTTGGCTGACGATGGCCGTGTTCATGCCGATCACCTGCCCGCGCGTGTTCAAGAGCGGTCCGCCCGAATTGCCTGGGTTGATGGCTGCGTCGGTCTGGATGATCCCCTTGATGCGCCTGCCGTTCTTGGTGGCGAGCGTCCGGTCGAGACTGCTGATGATGCCGGTGGTCAGAGTCCTCTCCAGGCCGAAAGGATTGCCCACGGCCAGAACCTTCTGTCCGACCAGCAGGTTGGTCGAATCTCCCAGGCTTACGGGAAAGAGCTTGTCGGCGGGCGCGTCGATCGAGAGGACCGCTAGGTCGGTCGATGGGTCGTCGCCGACCAGTTTGGCGTCGAAGGTCGAACCGTCGTAGAGCGTGACGCGAACGGCCTCCGCCTCGCGGATGACGTGATCGTTCGTGAGGATTCTGCCCTCGCGGTCGAGGATGAACCCCGACCCGGAGCCCGAGGTCGTTTCCTCGCCGAAGAAGCCGGTGGCGGCTGTGGATGTGATGTTGACGACGCTCCGGTTCACCGTCGCGTAGACGTGGGTGTTGATCCGCTCCTCGGCGTCGAGCGCCTTCAACGCTTCCGGGTCGGGTGGGGGAGGGGGCGGCTGGGAGGTCCGCGTCGAGACGATCGGCGCCTGAGCCGGCGACGCCGCACCTCCAATCAACCGACCGTGATTGACTAACGCCAACACGCCCAAAGTCAACAGGACAGCCATTGCGTGCGAGAGAAAAGCCTTCATTTGGTCGGCTCCTTGCTCGGCCAGTCCACAAATCCAAACAACGAGGCCGCGGCCGGCTCGAGAAGAGGCATTCCTTCAACAGCCCGACACGGCATGTTTTGAAGGCACGTAGAACAAATGCAGGTTCTTCCATCGCTCGTTTCGCTTTGCTTTGGATCAAGCACAACGCCGGCCCCATATTTGCTGTTATTGTGAAGCTTATTATGAAAAAGTCCAAAAAGTATGTTGTTCCCGTTTTTCTGATTGCCGTGGCCTGGGCTCCCCAAGCTCTCGCGGAGCAGAGCATCCACGCCTCTGGGAAGCTCAAAGAAAACGTGAAGAAGGGCGCGGGGGAAACGCGTCCGATCAAACAGCGGCTGCCGTACGGCTACAGTCATTTTGTTCTGCCTCCCAACTCGTATCTGAGACGCGTGGACAAGTACGATTTCCATTTGGGGGAAACGCATGGTCGAATCAAGGCCGCAAAAGCGACCGAGCTTGTTCAGTTTCATGGACTCGTGCCCCAGACGCCTTTCTTGAATTATTTGCGTTGGCGGAGAAGTTTGGACCCTGCTCGCTTTGACCGATACCATCCCCAAGTCGGACCTCTCCTGGGCGCGGACGCCCGGTTGCGAAGCATTTTGAAAACGACCGGTGGACCCGATATACCTGGCTTGCCTTCGCCTGGACCAGACGGCTACGGCAACCCCAATCCGCCGGGCGGAGGTCCAAACCACCCAGTTTCGCCGCCGATACCACCATTCAACCCCCTTGTCGTTCCCGAGCCCGGTTCGATCGCCTTGATCTCGCTGGGTCTGGGCTGTGTTGGCCTTCGAAGGTGGAGACGGTTGAGGCGCAGCTAGGCCAAGAGATCTTGGACCACTTTGCCGGACACGTCGGTCAGCCGAAAATCCCTGCCCTGGAATCGGTACGTCAACTTTGTGTGGTCGAAGCCGAGCAGGTGCAGGATCGTCGCGTGTAAGTCATGCACGTGTACAGGATCTTTGGTTGCGTTGAAGCCGAGGTCGTCGGTTTCTCCCAAAGTGATTCCAGGTTTGATCCCGCCGCCGGCCATCCACATCGTAAACGCGTTGGGATGGTGGTCGCGGCCGTCCTCGCCGCCTTGAACCATGGGCGTTCGACCGAATTCGCCGCCCCAGACGACCAGGGTTTCGTCGAGCATGCCTCGTTGCTTCAAATCGGCGATAAGCGCCGCGGCGGCCTTATCGGTGTTGCCGCAGTTCTTCTTGAGGTCGTGGGTCAGGTTGTCGTGCTGGTCCCAGGCCTCGTGGAACAGCTCCACGAAACGTACCCCGCGCTCGACGAGCCGACGCGCCAACAGGCAGTTGTTGGCGAAGGACGACTTGCCAGGCTCGGCGCCGTACATCTCGAGCACGTGCTTGGGCTCGCGCGAGAGGTCCATCACTTCGGGCGCCGATTCCTGCATTCGAAAGGCCATTTCATACGAATGGATTCGGGTAGCGATCTCCGGGTCGCCGACGGCCTCCAGCCTGGCTCGGTTGAGCGTGTTGATCGCCTGGACCGAATCGCTCTCGGTCGATGAGTCGATCCCTCGGGGGTTCGAAAGATAAAGCACCGGTTCTCCGCCGCCCCGAAATTGCACGCCCTGATAGACCGTGGGCAAGAACCCGCTGCCCCAGTTCGAGTTTCCGCCGCTTGGGCCTTTCGATCCTGAACTGAAGACCACGAAACCGGGCAGGTTCTGCGACTCGCTGCCCAGTCCATACGTTGCCCAAGATCCGATGCTTGGTCTGCCAAAGAGTGAAGATCCCGTGTTCATCAGGATCTGGCCGGGCGCGTGATTAAACGCATCGGTGTGCATGGATTTGACGATGGCAATGTCGTCGACGACCTTGGCGAGCTCGGGCAAGAGCTCGGAAAGCTCGGCGCCGGACCGTCCGTGCTTGGCGAATTTGAACTTCGGTCCCAGGAGCTTCGAGCTGGGGTTGATGAACGCGGCTCGATAGCCTTTGAGCAATTCCGGAGGCGGGAGCGTCCCGTTGAACTTGGCGAGCTGGGGCTTGAAATCGAAGAGTTCGAGGTGGGAGGGCGCACCCGCCATGAAGAGGAAGATCACTCGTTTCGCCTTGCCTGGGAAATGGCCAGGCTTGGGCGCCAGCGGGTCGGCCGAAGGCACAACGTCGCTCGAATCAGCGCGTGCCTGGGCGGGCATCAAACCCGCGAGAGCGATCGAACCAAGGCCAACTCCACATTCACCCAGGAACCAGCGTCTGGCTACGAGTCGTGGGTCTTGGCCGAGTTGAAGCTTCTCTTGACAGTTCATAAGCAACCCTTATTCGATGGTGATGGTTTCATCCAGGTTCAAGAGGACTCGGCCGACCGCCGTCCAAGCGGCAAGCGAAGCCGGAGTCGCCCCTTCCGGAAGTTTGGGCGGATTCGTGGGATCGTCGGCTGCAAGCGACCAGGGATCGGCGCCGGCAGTGGAGAACTTCTGGATTTGGCGCTCGAGCAAATCGAGCAGCACCTTGGCTTCTTCGGCGTTGGGTTTTCGCCCCACGCACCTGCGGAACGCGTAGGAGACGCGGTCGGCGTCGCAACCGCCCCCCTCTTCCAACGTCTTCCGAGCAAGCGCGCAAGCGCACTCGAGGAACAAGGGCTCGTTCAAAACGGTAAGAGCCTGGATCGGCGTGTTTGAACGGGCTCTTCGGACGCAAGAAAAGTCTCCGTTGGGCACGTCGAAGGCTTGCAATGCAGGGTAGGGGACCGAGCGGAAACGGAACGTATAGAGGGCCCTGCGGTATCGGTCTGGACCATGCGATTCCTTCCAGACTTTGGGCCCGTAGCTGGCTGGCGGAGCGAAAAGAAACTCCGGCGCTGGCGGAAAGACGCTGGGCCCGCCGACTTTCTCGTTCAACAGCCCGCTCGCAGCCAAGGCGGCGTCGCGCACCACCTCGGCGTCGACCCGGAACCGAGGTCCACGAGAAAGCAGCCGGTTCATCGGATCACGAGCCAGCAACTCGGCAGTGGGCTTCGACGATTGCTGGTATGTGGAAGACATCACTATCATTTTGTGCAGCGCTTTGAGGCGCCATCCAGAGTCCATGAATTCGACGGCAAGCCAATCGAGCAGTTCGGGATGCGAAGGAGGCTCGCACTGAGAGCCAAGATCTTCGCTGGTGGAGACAAGCCCCACTCCGAAGTGCGCCTGCCAGACGCGATTGACGATCGACCTCGAGGTCGTAGGGTTTTGTTTATCGACGAGCCATTGGGCCAGGCCCAATCGATTCTTGGGCGCGTTCTTGGGAAGCGACCCCAGGAAAGCAGGCACTCCAGGTTCGACCTGCTCTTTGGGCTTGAGGAAATCGCCTCGTTCGAGCCTGTGCGTGGGACGCGTTTGGTCGCGCTCCATGGCGCAAGTTGAGTGGCTGGCGCTGGGTGACGCTTCCAAATAGCTTCGATCCGTTCGTTGTCGTCTTTCCATTCCTGGGCGGTTTTGCGGAAGGTTTGGAAACAGGTTCGCCATTGTTGCTCGCTTCGCTCTTCGGGCGGAACGGCCATCGCGGCTCGAGTGATTGGAGATACGGCCTTGGCTGAGTCTTTCGCCTCCGAGGCGACCGAGAGCCGGAATCTGCCGAGGTTGTGCGTTTGGTTGTCGTCGCTGTTCCAGCCGCCGTGGTTCTGCTTCACTCGGAACGTCAGCACGAATTCGCCATCGATTCCAATCGGCGTCTCCGCAAAGAAAAT
Organism: uncultured Planctomycetota bacterium; assembly: GCA_963818975.1. GTDB lineage: Bacteria > Planctomycetota > Planctomycetia > Isosphaerales > Isosphaeraceae > CAWFUI01. Next base: position 6,715 of record CAWFUI010000014.1, read on the forward strand.
GGCCTCGCGTGGGACGTTTCTGCGGCCAGGACCTTCGTCGACTCCCCAAGCCGTCTCGTCCTTGTCGTCGAAAGCGAACTCGATTGGTCCAATCACCCGCTTCTTATTGCTTTTATCATCATAGATGGAAGCCAACGGGGTTTCTGGGAGGCGGACGTCCGCGGACGCGCACTTGATCTTGATCTTTTGGGTTTTGCCAGGAGCGGACGCGGGCGCGGCTTCGACCTCGAACTCGGTCAAGGCGAAGGTTCCCTCGATCGACCGACCAGGTCCGCTCATCGGCAAATTCGGGTCGTTCAACAGCTCGAGCCGAAACGCATTGACCTTGGTCTTATCAAGTTTGACCTTCATTTCGACTGTGTGTTTCGTGGGGGCGTATCCCGAGGCCAAGAACGATCCGTCCTCGAGGAGGAGATACTTCGACCCTCCGGTGGATTCTTCGTCGACCTCCGGTTTGACGACGGTCCAAACGGGATCCGATTCCTTCACCTCGTTCTCCCACGCCTGGAATCGTCCCTTCCAATCGGGATGGCGATGCATCAGCTCGGCTTCCGCGGCGGCGGCCTCCGCCAAAACCTGGCGCGCGTCATCTGCTCTTCTGGAGAATAGACCGCGACGTTCGCCTCGTGGGAGTTGTTCAAGAACGCGAACATCCGATAATAATCTTCTTGTGTGATTGGATCGTATTTATGACTATGACACTGGGCGCACTGGATCGTCAGGCCAAGCACGCTTTTGCCCAGAGCGTCCATGCGGTCGAACATGGCCTCCATGCGGAATTGCTCGGGATCGATTCCGCCTTCTTCGTTGATCATCGAGTTGCGTAAGAAGCCAGTGGCGACGGATTGATCTTGGGTCGAACCTGGCAGCAGATCTCCAGCGATCTGTTCCATAATGAATTGACTGTAGGGCTTGTCTCTATTGAACGCGCCGACGACCCAATCGCGATACGCCCAGACGAACCTTGGCTTGTCTTTTTCGTAGCCGTCGGAATCGGCGTACCGAGCCGCGTCGAGCCAGATCCGAGCCCAACGCTCGCCGTAATGAGGCGAGGCCAGCAGCCGATCGACCTGCTTTTCGTAAGCATTCGGGCTTTCGTCGGATAAGAACCGATCGATCTCCTCGATGGTCGGAGGCAGGCCGACGAGGTCGAGGCTAAGCCTACGAACCAGTGCGGACTTATCCGCGCGGGCTGGGAGCAAGCCGTTCCTTTTCAAGCTTGGCAAGGATGAACGCATCGATTGAATTCGAAGACCACGATTTGTCTTTCGTCTCGGGGACTGCCGGCTTCACTGGCGGAATGAACGCCCAATGCCGTTTAAAAGTGGCGCCTTGCTCGATCCACGCGGCGATCTTTTCGAGTTCGTCGGGTTCGAGCGGCTTTCCAGACTTTTTGGGAGGCATGCGGACGTCGTCTTCGGTCGCGACGATCCTCTTGAAGACTTCGCTTTCCTCGAGATTGCCAGGGACGATTGGGGTGGCGCCCGACTCGGTCTCGGCAAAGGCGGTTTCGGGAGTGTCGAGCCTGAGACCTCCCTGGCGATTGGCTTCGTCGGGACCATGGCATTTGAAGCACTTGTTTGAAAGGATCGGCCGAACCTCGCGGTCGAAGTCGACTTTCTTCTTGGCGCCGTCGCCCCCCTCGGCCGAGCCAAGCATCACCGCTGCGATGAACGAAAGGGCGGAAGTCGTCCGCACGAGAAAGCTCGTCAGCATGGTCTTGGCTCTCGTTGACGGGTTTGGCGGATGAGCGCATACCGGAAGGCGAATCGTGGTGGGCTGGGCAGCGTCATTGAGGCTCATTGCAAAGCTGCCGTACTTCGAAAATAACACAACCCTTAGGATCGCCGCGAGGTTTTCTTGGACGGCATTCGCCGAGCCTTGGCGCCTCGATCTCTCGAGACAAGAGGGTAGAGCGCAGGCGCAATCTCTTCGAAGGGATGCACCAATCAGTGCGCATCCTCTGCCTTAAACTGCATGGTCGAGTGAGATCATGCCAATCGTCAGGCCGAGGAGCCTGCCGAAGGACCCGATTTCAACGGTCTGTTGTTGATTGGGTGGCCTTGGTTCACGTCGTTTGGCGTGAGCAAGGCGTTTTCGGCGACGATCGGCTCGATGTAAGTCACTGATTCGCAAGCAATTTGCGTCCCCTGACCATTCGAACCCAATTTTTCGGCGACCTCAGAGGGCCTGACGGGGGTCTCGCCCCTACGAGTATCGGAATCAATCAACGTAGGGGCGGATCCCCCGATCCGCCCTCCGGGATTACGAAGGCCATCGGCGGATGAAGAGTGCGTGCCGAGGGTCTCGCCCCTACGAGTATCGGAATCAATCAGCGTAGGGGTGGATCCCCCGATCCGCCCTCCGGGGTTTGAAGGCCATCGCCAGCTAAAGAGGGCGTGACAGGTGTCTCGCCCCTGCAGGGATCGGACTCAATCAGCGTAGGGGCGGATCCCCCGATCCGCCCTCCCGGGTTTTGACGGCCATCGCCGGCTGAAGAGGGCGTGACAGGGGTCTCGCCCCTACGGGAATCCGATTCAGAGGGCGTGACGGGGGTCTCGCCCCTACGGGAATCCGATTCAGAGGGCGTGACGGGGGTCTCGCCCCTACGGGATTGGGACGCCAGCACAGATTCGCAAGCAATTTGCGTCTCTTGAGTCCGCCGGAGGCGGAAACCCAATTTGTCGGCCGGCTCGTCGTCGACAACGGGGTCGTCTTTATGGAGGTGAGACTTCTCCCTCACGTAGGCGTCGTCGGTATCGCGATAGACGAGATTGTGCCGCTTGTCCCAAGGCGGAGCAGCGTCCCAGTCGTACTCTTCTTCGGGTTCACTCGCCTGGGCCTGCGCCAAAAGCTCGGCCTCTGCCCGTTTCTTGGCTCGATGCTCGGCAAGCGCGCTCGAGTTGGCGATCCTTCTGAATCTTGACCGCAGCCAGGCGCTTATCAGCATCGAGCAGACCCGTCGTGGAGAGCAGGAACTCGAGGTCGTCGTCGTCGTACTTGGTCTTGAACTCGTCGACGAGCATTCCGAACGTCGGGGTGCTCGGCGTCCTAATGCTCAGCTTCTTGCGTTCGAGCTCGAGCCTCTCTGCCCTGTGGGCATCGTTCTTGCGTTCGATCCGCCGTTTCTCGAGCTCGCGATAGGCACGAAAAAACCCGCGTTCGAACGAGTTGTAATAGCGGAAATAAGCCTCGATTTGGGGCTCGGTCAGGTCGATCCTCAGCCAAGCTTCGCGAGCAGCCTCGCGATCGAATCCTGGTTCTTGCAAACCGAAGCACTTCAAGCTCTTCAGTTTTTGGGCGATCGCAGGACGATCGTCGATGTCGATCTTTCTGCCTTCTCGATGCCCGATCAGGTTGGCTGCTTTGTGCTCGACCTGGGTGTCTTGAGCCAAGGCCAACATCATCGCTGCCCGCGATTGCTTCCAAAGGCACATCGCTGCCTTCTCGGCGAGCTTATCTCGACATCCCCCACGGGCTGAGTATCTTCAATGTAGGCTTGCAAGTGCGCCTCCCAATCCTCGTCGAACTCGAGCGACCGGAGGACGATCTCTTCAGACCGAAGTCCGTGTTTGAGAGCATTTTTGGACGATTTCGCCTTGCCTTCGGGGGTCTTGGGCCCCGTGGACCGCTTTGCATTTCTTGCGTTTGCGTAAGCTTGGGATGGCGTTGCCATGGAATTGGCCTCATTATTGGGACAAATGCCAGTTTCGGCAGGCACGAAATGCACCTGCCATGCCTATTGTGGTACGAAACTTGACGCGTATCAACAAGAGAGACTTTGTAAACAAGATTATCTTGAAAATGAGCAATCCTATGTGGTTTGAGTGAGCAAATTGATCGCCGTATTTACAACTTTCACCGTACGATTGTAGGGTGTCTGGAGATTAGCCTCTGGAGATTAGCGGCTGGAGATTCGCGCCGGTCAACATCCAACAAACGGAGGCTAAAATGGGCACCCCAATCTCCACCTCGATCTCAGACAGTCTCCAATCGAAGCACAGCGATCGGAACGCCTCATCGGCCCCGGATGGGGCCTTGGTCAATAGGAAGGGGCGGATTCGCCGCCACTGGTCAGGGAGACGACGACGGGCGGTTTTTTCTCTTCACCAGGGGCGACCCGCCCCTGGCTGTTCACCCCTACCCCTTCGGGGTAAAGACCAAATCCCAAGACCAAATCTCAGACGTACCAGAAGCTGATGACAGGGCATCGCCCGTTCATCGGATCCGAAGCCTGGTGAGAAACGATCGCGGCATCGGACTGACTGCGATCGCGGGCCTTTGGGATTTGCTCAGCGTTCGAAAAAGCAGGTTCGAAATCGTTTGCCGCAATGTTCGCACTCGACGAGCCCTGGGCCTTCTTCGAAACCACCAACGCCGCTTTCACTCAGCGACCGATCGGAAAGTCCGTCGGGGACGTCCCATTCGTCGATCGAGTCGGCGTCAGCTTATCGCCCACCACTGTGTTCTCACTACCGCAATGTGTACAAGTGAACGCAAATGCATATTGAAGGTCTATAGGCGGCGATGAGTCAAGGCTCGGCGGTTGATCTTTGTCGGCGGGTTGGCTCGACGAATCGGCGGAAGAAGCGGCTCGGCCGTGGATCTCGCCTGCCCAGTCTTCGGAGTTCGAGATCAGTTTCCAGAGGGTTTTGATAAACATCGTGCATAAATTTGAATCGGACACGATTCGTTGGCTGTTGTCGTCGCAAAACGCCTGCCATGCCCTTCCGCCGGCGGAGTTCGCTTTATTGAACGACTCGACGTAGGTCAATGGATCGGACTGTTCTTCGAGAAGCCGGATCATGACCTTCTTGACGAGGAGGTTTTGCACCAACCTGCCTTGCTTGCGGTTGAGACCTCCTCCCAGCGGTATTTCGTCTTCTGGTTCGAACATGCCGTCCCTTTGGTTCTCCACAGGCACAGGAAACACACGAAAAAGCTCTTCAAGCATTGGCTGGCTCCGAGGATCTTCGATCGAATCCGCAAGCGTTCAACATGACGGTATGTGCTCGAAATCGCCTCTCGAGCCCTCCGCCCCCCCAGCTCTCCCGCCGATCGTCTATTCCGAGTCGTGCAGCAAGGAGAGAGCCAGGGCGGCATTAGGGGTTCCATCCGTTGGAGGAACCGATGGACCTAATCCAAGAATTGGGCCAATCATTCATTGGACGCGAACCGATTCGGATCATTCGTCGCTATGCCGACCAAGTCCCTTCTTGCGATCCATGAACCGACTTCAGACACTTGTAATAAGCGGAGTTTGGATTTCGAAAAAAAAATCCGATCGGTGCTTCCGAAGGAGCAGTCCATGCGTTGGATTCCGAGGGTGATCGTAGTGATGATCGGTCTGTTCGTTAGCACGTCAGGGGCGGCTCAGACTCCTGAGGGCGCCACCGCTCCTGCCTTCTACATGCTTTGGGAAACGGGGACCGTGCCTCGCCAGCCTTTTGGAGAGGAGCTCTTGGGGATTCCGGCGGTCCAGGAGGAGCTCGAGTTCAGCGAAGCCCAGAAGAAGGCGATTCAGGAGGCCTCGATTCGGCAAGCCGAGAGGATACAAAAGGCTCGCCGCGAGATCCGCACGAATAAGGCTTCCTCGCCAAGCACCAGATCATTCTCGAGGACGCCCAAAAGGCGATCATTGGGATCGTGTACGCAAGCAACGCGATCGCCTTGAACAGATCCAACTCCAGGCGGCGGGGCCCTTGGCTTTTCGAATCCGAGGGTCCTCGATTGGACCTGGACGGACCCGATCTGATAGAGCGACTGAAACTGACCGCGGACCAGATCAAGCAAGCCAAGGTGATCGTCGAGGTAGGGGAGGCGGAGATCCAGAAGGCGGCCGCGTTCCCGATTGTCATCGACCCGAAAGCAGGCGAACCCACCCCCGAGTCGGTCCAAGAGCTGGTGAAGTCCCCAGAATTTAACGAGGCCAAGAAGAAAGCAATCGAGTCGGCGCATCGAGCCTGGGCTCTGGTCGTACCGCGGATCGAGAAGGTTTTGACCGAACCCCAGCGCATGGCCTACCACGAGATGCTCGGCGATTCGTTCGAGCTCACGAGGCTTCAGTCGATCAAGGATGAGGCGGCAAACGACGCTATTATGGTGGATCGCGCAGTTCGTTAGGAGGGCGGCGCTCGGACCCGAGCTTCGATACCAAAGTGGCTCGGCCAGCATACAAATCGGAACATCCGCGCGTGCTCTTCGACGAGGCGCATCACAACTTTCACACAACGACAGGCCGATACAAACCGTTTGCGGTGATCATCGCCAACGATGGCTACAAGGTCATACCCAACAAGGATAAGTTCAGCTTCGCCAGCTTCTCTGGAAAAGCAGACGTCCTCGTTATCGCCAACGCGTGGCGCAGGAGGGCATGGGTGGGGAAGGCGCCTCGGCTTCCGCCGTTACGGACGCGGAGTGCGACGCCGTGCGAGACTGGGTCCAAGCCGGCGGCTCATTGCTTTTGATCACCGATCACGCGCCGTTCGGTTCGGCGGCGGAGTCGCTGGCAAAGCGATTTGGCGTGGATATGAGCAAGGGATTTACTTCCGATCCTGTAAACTCCGAGGGAGATGAAACCAGCCTGGTGTTCACACGCAAGAACATGCTGCTGGGCGATCGCCCCGGTACCCGAGGGCGCAGACGAGTCCAAAAGTATCGGATTCGCATCCCAGACCTTCACGGGCCAATCGCTCAAGGGGCCCGACGGCAGCGTGGCGATTTTGCGATTGGGAGACGTGGCGGAGGATTTGGGAGACGATAAACCCATATCCGCTGCTGGGAGGGCTCAGGGCATTGCGTTCGCCCTCGGGAAAGGCAGGGTGGTCGTGCTGGGCGAAGCGGCGGAGCTCTCGGGGCAACTCATCGGTCGCCGTCGATTCGGCATGAACGTTCATGGACTGGACAATCGCCAGATGGCGATCAACATCATGCACTGGCTGTCTGACCCTCTCGAACCTCGTTTTCGGCGAGTGCCGAAGGCAGGGTAGCTGGAGGGGCGGATCAACACTCGGTCGTAAAAGGCTTTTTCCTAGGCGAAAATCTCCGACGCTACGTTGCCGGCAACATCGGTCAGGCGGAAATCTCGGCCGGCATAACGATAGGTCAATCGTTCGTGATCCAGACCCATCAGTGCCAGGAGCGTTGCGTGGAGATCGGACGTGTGCATTCGTCCTTCAACGGCGTGGACTCCGTACTCATCGGTTCCTCCAAAGGAGAAGCCCTTCTTCACACCAGCACAGGCCAGCCACATGGGGTATCCAGTGATGTTGTGATCGCGGCCGTCGGGGCCTTGAGAAGTCGGCTGTCTGCCGAACTCGCTTCCAAAGAGGACAAGGGTTTCGTCGAGCAGTCCGCGTTGCTCGAGGTCGGTTAGAAGCGCGGCTGTCGGTTGATCCACGAACGCGGAGTTCTTGATGAGACCGTTGTGCAGATTTGTGTGATGGTCCCAGCCAGGCTGGCAAATTTCGACGAAGCGGACGCCCGCCTCGCTGAGTCTTCTGGCCATGAGGCACTGTCTGGCGAAACTCCCCTCTGGGCCTTCTTTGACTCCGTATAAATCGCGAACGGCTTGCGGTTCTTTCGAGACGTCCAAGAGCTCGGGCACTTTTCCTTGCATCTTGAACGCGAGCTCGAACGATTGGATCACCGCCTCGACCTCGTC
>CAWFUI010000015.1:0-491774 GCA_963818975.1 uncultured Planctomycetota bacterium
CAAGTATGGTGAAACGTGTGTTAAGGATTATGATGGCGATACCTTGATTCCGTTCTTGAACAATCTCAAATCTCGCAAAGTGGGTAAAGAGAATGAGAACGTGTCCGATGACACACGCCATGTTGCCTTCCAGAATATCAACACTTTTTTCAATTGGGCGTCTGGGCGTAAAGGTAAAAGCGACCCGCTGATTGATCACTCGCCGTTACGCTACAAAACAAATCGGTATGAGAAAACACGTCGAGAAAACCCGCCTGACGATCAAAAATTCACGACGATTTTATTTGACTGCGGAAAGAATGATGATCTCCGATGGTTTCTACGGATCTGTAGAGACGCCGGGATGCGATCGGGTGAAGAAGTCGACTCAGAAGAGACATTGTCATCTCAATGAAGAACCGTACTACATCAGATTCGAGAAACATGAACATAAAATGGGTAGGGTAACAGATGAACCTTTGCACCGATATCCTGCCGATCCCGAAGTTGTCGCATATTTGAGAGAACGTTGTGAACGTTTTCTAGATGAACCAATCTTACGAATCAAAAATAAGACATGCTGGTCACCCGCTATGTTGTACTATTACCTTAAACCCGTAAAACTTAAACATCCGCACTTGGTTGCCATCTTTTGAAACATGCACACAATTCAGAGGTCAAAAAAGCAAACCCCGGACTGGCATCAGGGATTACGGAAACTACCGATGATACACTAAACCAAGTCTATGTTCACTATAACGTTGAGGAAAACGCTAGAGCCCGTAAAAGATTTGGGATGACAAACACAAGGCATCTCGCTAATATATGCTGATATGGCAACAGCCCCAGAACCATCGTTCACTCCCCGTGGCGATCTCTGGGGTTGTTCCATGTAACGGGGAGAAGTCATGCGTGCCATACTTGAACTACAACGAAACCTCTTACGCCAACGGCGACAAATGCTGGAAGCGGTGGGAGGAGACCTCATACTTGAGATAGAACAAGAGCGAGAAGCCGTAGAAAGCCATCGAACGAGCGATCGAAGCCAAACGAGCGATCGAAGCCAAACGAGCGATCGAAGCCAAACGAGCGATCGAAGCCAAACCTGCAACACACGAATGATATGAACAACAAGCATGTCGTCTCTATGATCAAGGGTTAGATGTCCACGAGATCGCCGCTAGACTGGGTTGCTCTCGCCAGAATCTTATCAAAAAAAACGGCACGTTCTGGAGCACAAACGGGACTAACCCCCGGTAACCCGTTACCAATTCAGAAACCCGCCATCCTAGAACGCAAGCCATCCACACACTGTAACCAGTTACACATGGTTACTACCCACGTCATTTCTGGCTGTGTGTTATCTTTTATATCGTCATAATCACTTTGAAAGGTGTTTTATGACGCAAACTACAGAACGACCTCGCCTGACCATCAAAGATGTTGATCCCAATACCTTATATCGTGAAAAGCAAGTATTAGAGATCATGGGCATATCAGACGCAACGTTGTATAAGATGCAACGTGAGCGTGTGTTTATGCCAGATTGTAGAATTGGATCAAGCCCGATGTCTCCTCGCCAATGGTGGGGCAAGAGCATTCTCAAGTATGTCAATCGGGGCGGATCACGTTAGAAGAACAAAAAGGGCGGTCGGAAGCTACTAACTTCCGACCGCCTATTACATGGAGAACGAACTATGAATTATATTAGTGAACATGATACGCAAAAGCAAGTAGTTATGCCATTCGGTAAATGGAAAGGCAAACCTGTTGATGCCATTCCTATCAAATATATCAAATGGCTTCATAAAGAGGTCGACCTATTCGGTGAACTAGAGACCGCCATCTATAAACGACTCGGCTTACCAGTGCCGATCCATGAAACACGGGACGATAGGATCGAACGATGTATCAAAAGCTTCCAAGAGTCAATGGAGGGAATGGAGTCGGATGCCGACACCGCTTAAACCCATTGTTCATGGTAAGTTTGCCCAAATCAACCCGCGTAAGCGGTGTCGAGAACGCATTAGCGTTATGAAACGCTCACTCATATATGAGCATCGGTGTCGCTGCCGCAGGCACAAATGTTCTCTCGAATGCTTGAGACGCTGGGCAGAGAAAGAGAAATGGATCATGGGACATTTCCTCAAAAGGTTGCCGAGTCAGTATCAAACCTTCCGAGGTAACCTGACCATGCCGCACCAAGCCTCAGTTGATGAGCATAAGCAAACACGGTCGGCTTTCACTCGGAAGGTGTCGGAATACTGCCGGGTCAATAGAGCCACCATTCGTTTTCGGTGTTATGCCGATATCGAATCGAATACCGACTTCCCTGATGATCCTACCGATCAACATTATGATTTCGTTATGTGGTCGGATGTTCCATACGATAAACTCAAAGAGATCATATCAACTGGCTGGATTATGTCGGGTGGTTTACCGTCTTCATGGTGTTAATGACCAGTGAAGAGGCACAGCGCCAGCGTATGCTCCCAAAGCAAGACCCCGTGATGAGAATCCAGGGTGATCGTTCCGTGCTCCTGGAGGTCGACAATCCGTTGCACGCCCAGGCTCGGGACGCGATCGCTCCGTTCGCGGAATTGGAAAAGAGTCCCGAGCACATCCATACGTATCGGCTGACTCCGCTCTCGCTGTGGAACGCCGCGGCTGCGGGCCTTTCGGCGGCCGAGATGATCAGCACCCTCGGGAAATACAGCAAATTTCCCGTCCCTCCCAACCTCGCTCCGGACATCGCCGAGCTCGTCAGCCGTTACGGCAGGCTCCGCATCGAGCGGAAAGAGGGCATGCTTTTGCTCACAAGCAGCGACAGCTCCCTACTCGACGAACTGGGCAGGAACAAGAAAGTTCGCGAGTTCCTCGGGAAGCGCGCGAGTGAAAACCACTACGAAGTGGCTGACGGCCATCGGGGCGTTCTCAAACAGGCGCTGATCACGATTGGATATCCAGCAGAAGATTTGGCTGGTTATACCCAAGGCGCCGCGCTTCAGGTTTCGCTCAGGGACGTCACCAGGGCCGGCCAGGCTTTTCGCGTCCGCGACTACCAGAAGATGGCTTACGAGGCGTTCTGGTCCAACGGAGACGCTCGCGGCGGTTCAGGCGTGATCGTGCTTCCTTGCGGAGCGGGCAAGACGATCGTCGGTCTCGCCACGCTGGCCGCTTTAGGCAAGAAAACGCTCGTGCTAACAACAAGCACGACCGCGGTTGAACAGTGGCGAAGGGAGATCCTTGATAAAACCGATCTCGACGATTCGCAAGTTGCGCTCTACACAGGCGATTCAAAGGCGATCGCGCCGGTCACTTTGGCGACTTACCAGATCGTGACCTACAGACCCGACAGGGATTCGGAGTTCCCTCACTTTAAGATTTTCAACGAGCAAGACTGGGGGCTCATCATCTACGATGAAGTCCACCTTTTGCCTGCGCCCGTGTTCCGCGTGACGGCTGAGATTCAAGCCAGGCGGAGGTTGGGCTTGACCGCGACGTTGGTTCGCGAGGACGGTCGCGAGCAGGACGTGTTCAGTCTGATTGGGCCCAAGAAGTTCGACGTTCCCTGGCGAGTGCTCGAACAGAAGGGCTGGATCGCCGAAGCCCGTTGCCATGAGGTTCGGCTTTCGCTTCCGCACGACGTCCGTATGGAATACGCGCTTGCGGATTGGCGGGACAAATTTCGCGTTGCCAGCGAGAACCCTGTAAAGGATTTGCTGGCGAAGACGATACTCGACCGCCATCAAGGAGTGGACGATCGGGTGCTGATCATCGGCCAATATCTCAGACAGTTGCGTGCCATTAGCGAGCGTTACGACATCCCCCTGATCACGGGCCAGACTTCGAACTCGGATCGAGAGATTCTTTATCGTCAATTTCGCGAAGGGAAGATTCGTAGGCTGGTGCTTTCGAAAGTGGGTAATTTCGCGATCGATCTTCCCGACGCCAACGTGATGATCCAGGTGTCTGGGACGTTTGGGAGTCGGCAAGAAGAGGCGCAGCGATTGGGCAGGATCTTGAGGCCGAAGAAGAACGGCGCCGAGCCGGCGCTGTTTTATACTCTGGTCACCCGAGACACCAGGGAGATGGATTTCGCCCTTCACCGTCAGCTCTTTTTGACCGAGCAGGGCTATAGTTATACCATCGTCGATGAGTCGGAATTGGCGGCTTCGTTGGGAGTTTAGTTCCTCGCAGCTGGTCATGGGGTGTTCGGGCATGAAGAATTCGTCTTCGGGCTCCGGAACTGGGCGAAGGATCCCGGTGAAGGTTCATAGGCAGGTCTCGTTGGTGAAGACCAACGATCCGCTGTTGACCGAGGAGCTATTAGCGCGAAAGACGCTGGCTCGGCGAGTGGTTGGCAGGCTCTCCGATTGCGTTCTGTTGATTAGCCCCGAGAGCGAAGCCTCGGTCTTGGAGGAGCTCAGACGCATGGGACACTCCCCTCGCCTTGTGCGCGCGGACGAGGATCCCACCCGATGAAGCAGCGATCGACCACCGCTCGGGCGTCCGCAGCCGAACCAGAACCCAGTCAAGCGGGTGGAAAGCTTTATTCACGGGGGCTCAAGAGCCTGGAAAAGACGCGATTGATCGAGATCGCGTCTCGTTTCGAAGGCATCGACGCAACGCGGAATTCCGCTTCGATCGCGGGTCAAATAGGCGAACGGCTTGCAGACGGCCGTACGCTTGCCTTCCAGATTCAAAGTTTGAGCCAGAGCACAGGACCGCGCTTGCGCTGTTCGCGGGGTCTGAACGCCCGCACTGGCCGTTTCATGCCTGGCAGTGGGCGACCAGCGTTCTCGGCGCCGATCCCACTCGCGCTTTTCAGGAACTCTCCGAAGCGGGGCTGGCGTCGTGCGTGATGGACGCATCTGATTCGACCGGTCAGATTAATGGCAACGCATCTGCTTATGGACCGAGTGATCCGCTTCCAGGGGAGCAAAAGACCCAAATCGTGGTCCACGAGGCGATCATCGGACTTGCTCGGTCGCTGGTCGCCGGGCGTGAGAGCCTTCCCGGCGCCACCACTCAGGTTCGTCAGCCTCGCGAGGCCGATTCGACCGAACTTTTGCTCCGTCTGTCGTCAGTCTGGCAACTGACCGACGCGGCGCCTCCAAGGCGTGTACAGTCCGGCGCTCTCTTCAAACGCGACTACCAGCGGTTCGAAGAGTCTCCGACCTTAAGCGATGCACCAGTGGAGCGGATCGAGCCGACCGAACTGCCGGTCGATTTTTGGCTTGATCTCGCCTGGTCGATTGGATTGATTCGGCCTGAGGATGATGGCGACCGAATTCTGCCCGCACGTTACTCGTTTTGGGAAGACAACGCGTTTCACTTGGCCAAGATGGCGGCCGTTGGCTGGCTGGCGCCGCGTTCCGAATCCCCGTTTACGCCACGACTCCAAGACGACAGGCCGCTGCGCGCCGTGCTGCTCCTGGTGCTGGCAGCGCTGCCGGAAGACGGCTGGATCTCGCTCGAAAATCTCGCGGACCAACTCGACCGCTCAGCCCCCGACTGGCAAGGACTCTCGTTTAACGGACAGGCCGCTTTACCGCGACCCACTGTTCCGAGACAGGTCCGCGGCAAGACGCACCGTCGGACCGAACGGGTCCAGATCCTTCACGAGCTGATTCTCATGCAAGCCTATCAGCTAGGGCTGGTGAGGGCCGCCGAGCACGTCGGCGGAGGCGTGGTCGTCCAACTCAGCGAAATGGGCCGGTACACGCTTTCGATCGGACCGCCGCCAAGACCGAAAGAGGGATTCGATCAATTCTTGTATGTTCAACCCAATTTAGAAATTATAGCGTATAGGCAGGGTTTGAACGCTCGGATCATTGGGGAATTGGCGCGGTTTGCGGATTCGCGCAAGTTCGACGCGGCGGTGGCGCTTGAGCTTTCGGCTGGATCGGTTTATCGCGGACTTTCGAGCGGGCTTTCGGCCTCGGGGATCGAGGAGCGGCTGATTCGGCACGGCGTGAGGCCGTTGCCCGCGACGGTGGCCGACGCCGTGCGCAACTGGTCGGAGCGGCGCGACAGGGTGGCCTTTCACCCCGCCGCCACGCTTTTGGAGTTCGCCAACGAAGAGGACCTCGAAGCCGCGCTCGAGCTTTGGTCGGCCGGCGGTCTGGCGGCGCCCGAACGGCTTGCTGGAAACCTCTTGCTGGTCGAAGACGAATCCACGATTCCCTACCAATCGCTTCGTCAAATTGGCTCGCGCGACTATCGCAAACCCACGGAGGCGTGTTTGGAGGTCGCCAAGGACGGGGTCACTCTGCTGCTCGATCCAGGGCGTTCAGACCTGCTCGTCAACGCCGAGCTGGCGCAGGATTGCAGACCCAGTCGAACCTGATTCCAGCGTTGCGGATGCCAGCCGAGAAGACTCGGGACGAAAGGCGTTTCAGATTACGTCCAGTTCGCTCAGGAGAGCGATCGCTCAGGGAGTCACCCTCCACCAACTCGAGAGTTGGCTTCGGATGCGGACCGGCAGGGAGGCTCCTCCGGCGGTCCGTTTGATTTTGACGGGAATCGCACGCGAGCCGTCCCGAAAACCGCTGCAAGCCAAACGAGCCTGGATCCTTTCCACTCCGACGAGCGAACTTCTCGACGGACTGATGCAACATCCAGCAACCGCCCCATTCCTGTCCGAACGACTAGGCCCTACCACCGCGGTTATCGACGAGGAACGACGCGACAAATTCAAGATGGTCCTCGAAGAAATCGGGCTCGAGTTCGAACCAAGACGGTTGAGCCCGGAGATTGAAGGCGAATGATCGAACCACCCACTTTTCGATCGGGGTGATCGAATGGCCGTGCTGAAGCTGCGGACTCTTGGGGCCAGCTATCTGATCGATGGATTTGATCGACGCTCCGAGGAGGCCGAGGGTCTGTTTGAAGCGCTCGAGGCCCGTTACGGCCAGGCGGTGGCCGCGGTCCGGCAGGCAGAGCCTGTCGGAAGTCGACATGCGCTTCAAGCGTTATTGGTGGATCGGAAGTGCGGTGAGAGGGAGGCTCTCAAGGAAAGCGTCTCCATGGCTCTCGAGTCCGCGGGGCGCAGGCCTATCTCCTGGAGTGCGGAACTTACGGACAAGGGAGCGGTCGAGAGGCTTTCTTACGAGTGAATCCGCTGGTGGAACCAGCCCCTTGCCGCGATGGAACTTCCGATGCTAGATCAGCATCATGACGCCGAAGCCTGCCGTAAGAGCCAACGAAAGTTTAAGCCTGTCGTGCGAGTGGAATTGAAGTTCGGGAAGTAGGTCTCCAAGGGCGATGCAAAGAAAGGTCCCGGCGGAGAATGCCAGGACCGCGCCTCCAAATCGGGAAGACTCGGTTGAAGGCGCCCCTCCCCAGAATGCAAGGTGAAGCGCGGCGCCAAGGGGTATGAGTAGGGAGAAGCCTATATTCACGATATGAGCTGAGGTTCGCGACATTCCCGATCGCATCATCAGACTGACGATCGTAAGCGCATCCGCGGGTTTATGCAGGAAGGTTGCCAGAAACACGCTCCAGAGCGCGGGTTTTACGGCCAACTGTAGGTTCGAATCCGCGATCGCCGCGCTTGCCAGGGCCACTCCTCCCAAGAGCGAGTGGACTCCGAGTCCGACCGAGGCCACGCTCCAGACCAGAGAAGAACCCTTCGAGGCTTTGCCCGCGGCGCCAGCCGCCGAAGCGGTTACCAAGCCGGCTGCGTGAGCCCTGCCGCCGTCTTCGTGTGCGTGACGCTGTGGAGGGCAAGGATCGTGCGGGTCCGCGGGCGATTCGTGGTGGTGAAATGCAAAGAACCGTTCCAACAAGAAGAGTCCCAAGAGACCAGCACCCGCCCATCTGAGCGCACCTGTGGATCCCATCGCCACCGCCTCTGGCAGCATATGACAGAACGCGGCGCCAAGCATCACGCCCGCCGAAAAACTCAAATAGACCTGGAGCCTGGTGTGTGTCAGTTTTGTCGCAAGCGGCAGGAGCCCGCCGGTCAGGCTCGAGCCCACGATCAGGAGACAAAAGACCGCCGTCTGGGCGCTCATGCCGGGAGTCCGCTCGGAGAGAATGCGTCTTGTTCCGCAATTGCGCTGGTAGAATAATGTCGGAATGGGCCGGTTTCGATCAGTCTCCACAACTCTCCCGGGCGATCGAACGAAAACCTTGGCCTTCTCGCTCCCCATTCACGAGAGCGTATTGGGCTCGCGTTGGAGGGTATTGTCGATGTGCGCGAAGCTGTCCGAAACCGAAGTGCAAGAAGCATTGGCATCGTTGAAAGGTTGGGAGACACATGGAGACATGCTCGTTCGGTCGTGGCAGTTCCATTCTTTCCAGCGCACGTTCGAATTCGTCGGCCAGATCGCAACGATCGCCGAACGAATGAGCCAGTACCCTGACGTCGTCTTGAGCTACCGAAACGTTCGAGTCGAAATCTCAACACATGAAGCAGGAGGCCTGACGTCACGAGATTTCGACATTGCGCGAACTCGGCGATCTGCCGACAGAACGTTGACAGGCCTAAGCGTTGGACACTGGTCAAGATTCCGGACGTCTCGGCCCAGACTGACCTGGTGCGAGTTGTCGGAATTTCGTCTTTGGGAGATTAAAGACGCCGTCGGAAGGCTTCCAGCGTTCGTCTTCTTGTAGAAGAGCCAGCCGCTCCGCTCTCGTCAAAACGTTGCGGCGCACGCTAGCCCAATTCCCTTTTTGAGGCTTTTATCCATCGACATCGATCACTAACTCCAATCTCGTCTTATCCTTATACATCGTGTCTTTGTATTCTAGCTCAGAAATTCGCTTAGTACAAGAGCGCTAAGCCTCACCAGATACGGCTTTCGGCAAAAATTCACAATTCGCCCAATCTCAATTCAGAAGTCTTCGGCCACGCCTTCAATTTCTTCTATCTCATTTAAGGGCAAAGGCTTGGAGGATTTCACAAGTAGTTTGAGCCGCTCCAGCGAGTCTGCCTCGTCGGGCGTTTTATCGAGCCGTTGGCGAAGGATTCGCGGAAATCGGACGGCAATTCCAGATTTGTGGCGCGGTGAGAGATTGATTCCCTCAAAGGCAAGCTCGAAGACGAGTACAGGTCTTACAGTCCTGACGGGCCCGAATTTCTCGACCATGTTCTTTCGGATGAAGGCGTCCACCTGGCGGATCTCGGAGTCGCTCAACCCTGAGTACGCCTTGGCAATTGGCACCAATACGGAATTGTGCCATACGCCGAAAGTGTAATCTGTATAAAGGCTTGCACGTTTTCCGCTGCCTCGTTGCGCGGCGATGAGTACCGCGTCGGTGGTGAGCGGGTCCACCTTCCACTTCCACCAATCGCCGCGTCGCCTACCAACTCCATACGCCGAGCCCAGTCGCTTGAGCATCAGCCCCTCTGCACCGTTTTCTCTGGCACTCGTCCTGAGATCCGCTGCCTCGGTCCATTGAGAAACGAACCAGGCAGGGGCGATACGCAAGTGCTCTCCACCTAGCCAAGGCAGTTGGTCGGCAATCCGAGAGAGCAGGCCGAGTCGGAGTTCGAGCGGCTCGTTACGAACATCCAGCCCATTGGCCTCCAAAAGATCGAAAGCCATGAGAATCACGGGAGCCTCGCCTAAGAGCTTCTTTCCCAGAGTCTTGCGGCCGATGCGCCGCTGCAACTGGGCGAAAGGCAAAGGCGAATCCCCTTTCCAGGCCAGGATCTCACCGTCGATTACGGTACCCGAGGGTAAGGCATCTCCAAGTTTCTTGATTTCCGGAAAGCGGTCCGTGACCAATTCTTCTCCTCGGGACCAAACAAACGTCGACTCTCCGCGACGAATCAATTGGGCGCGTATGCCGTCCCATTTCCACTCCAATCTCCAAAGCGAGCTGTCTCCAAGCTCGCTTTCGGGCGAGCCCTCCACCGCATAGGCAAGATAAAAAGGATATGGTCGGCTGATATCGGTATCGGAGGAATCCTTCGAAATCAGGTCCAGGAAGAACTTTTCGGTTGGACTCCAATCCCCCATCAAGCGGTGGGAAATTGTCGATTCTTCAATTCCGGCGGCCTTGGCCAGCGCCTTGACGACAAGTTGCTTCGACGCGCCCACACGGAAGGCGCCGGTGATGAGTTTGTTCCAGACGAACCTGGCTCGCTCGTCGAGCGATTTCCAAGAATCCAAGAGCAGGCTCTTTTGTTCGGGTTCCGGGAGATCCCGAATACGAAGGAGTATGTGCTCGATCCATTCATGCAAGGGTCGGTCGATGCGCTCCGATTCGCCCTCGGTCGGAAAGAGAAGAGCCATCGTCTCCGCCATGTCTCCAACCGCGTCGTAACACTCCAGGAACAGCCAGTCTGGAGTTTCCGCGGCCTCGGACGACCAAGCCCTAAGATTGGGCGCCTTCACGACGCGGGCCAACCGCCTGCCGGTCAGGAAGAGCACTGCCCAGGCGGCGTCGGCCGGGTCCGCCGTCTTGAAGTAATGCGCAAGCGCGTCCACCTTCTCGTTTGTTCGCGTGGTCTCGTCGAGTTGATAATAGAGATCGGCAAAGGCTTTCATGTGTTTGGAATCGTAGGGTCTTCATTCGTAAATTCCGTCTCGGGTTCGGTCTCTTGGAGCGAGGGCGTCTGCTCGTCGTCGGTTTCCCCTTGGAATCGAGTGGCGATCGGCTTCGCGTCAAGGCCTAGTTCTCGGAGGCGGCGCGCCAACACCGCGGAGTAGCCGTGCGTGGCCCAAACCCGTTGTGCTCCCGTGGCGCCGATCGCGCTTAAGAGCCCTGGCCAATCGGCGTGGTCTGAGAGGACGAAGCCTCGATCGACGGACCGTCTCCTGCGGGCGCCTCTTATCCGCATCCAGCCCGAGGCCATGGCGGCGGAAATCGACCCGAACCCTCGGATCCAAGGAGATCCCCATGCGCTTGGCGGCGCGACGATCAAACTTCGGGACCAGTCGCCCCCTTTTCGCGCCATGACCGCCCGTGGCGCTTGCGGAAGTCGAACTCCGGAGGCTTCATACGCCTTGTTCATCGTGTCAACCGAACCGTGGACGTGTATTGGACCTATGGTTGGATCCACTCCCGCCAAGAGCCGCTGAGCTTTCCCAAGCGAATAGGCGAGAAGCAGGCTTGCCCTCCCTGCTCGTTGGTTGCCTTGCCACCACGAGTTGATCGAGGCGAAGACCTCGTCGGCGGGGCGCCAGCGGTAGATCGGCAGACCGAAGGTCGATTCCGTGACGAACAGGTGGCACGGAACAGGCTCAAAAGGAGCGCCACGTCTTGTCGGGCTCGACTTTGAAATCTCCAGACACAACCGCGATTTCACCTTTGTGTTCGATGCGCAGCCTGCGCAGAACCCAGCACATGGCCTGCCGGATGAAGCGAGACGCCCACTCCATTTTGGTTGATCGACTCTCCCCAATCGACAGTCTGGATGTTTGCCCCTTCGCCGATTCTCGAACGCAGGACGTGTTCTCCGTCGGTGCTCGTCAGATACGACGCGGAGCCAGGACGCGCATGGTCCGAGTGGGCGTGCGTAACGATCGCACGGTCCACTTTGCTCCAGGGGTCGATGTAAAATCCACCAGCCTCGCAATAGAGGCCCGACTCGGTGAGTCGAAGGAGAACCGGGCTCACATCGTCGTCGCTCATAACCCACGTTATAGGCGATTCGGAAAATTAGTGCATCGGCCGGAGTCCCAAGCTCGTCCGTTGGTCGTTTATGAACGCAAGTGCACGCGGCTCGAGTTTGATCAACTTGAGAAGTTGAGATGGAGTGCAAACCAGTGTTTTCGAAGCTTCGACGAGGTCGAAGTTGGATGTGGATACGACGTCGAGTGCTTCCGCGAGAAGGGCTGGCAGGTCGTCGTGATCAGGATTGACGGCAATCTTGCCGTTGCGACAACGAGTTTGCCAGAGCTCGGTAGGTTCGGATCCTTGGCGAGTGCGGATCACGAGCGCCAATTCGATTCGAAGCCGCCGCAATGCGACGCGACGATTCTCGGCCTGGCTTCTTCGTTCGTTTGCCTGTGCCCGAGTACCTGTGGGGAGGTGTTCGAGCACAACTGCGGTCTCGACCTTGTTTCGATTTTGACCCCCAGGCCCCGACGCCCGCGAGAACCGCACGCGACACTCGGCGAGCAATCGGTCTGGAGGCAGAGCAGCTGGGTGAGCGGAGATGGCTTGGGGAGTTCCTTTTCGGATGGTGGGTTGATCGATCAAGGCTCCGACGACTTGTTGGCTCCGGCCCTCCCTTTACTCATGGCCTTCTTGGCCTTGGAGGCGCCCGCCTTGCGTTTCGACTCGAGCTCTTTCTTCTGGGCGTCGGTAAGCACCCCTTCGCAATCCTTGAGCTCGGTCTCGCGAGCCTTCTTGAGCTCTGCTTCCAGCTTGTCGATCGCGGGGGCGTGCTTGTCCTGGATCTTGTAGATCTTCTCGCGTTGTTCGTCGCTCAGCCCGATCTGACCGAAATACGGCGGCACGCGATGGCGAACCTCATCCTGCCCAAGGACGTTAAGTCCCAGGCACAACGTCAGGCCAAAGCCCATCGCGAGCAATTTACGGCGACCTGTCATGGTCGATTTCCTTTAAAGTGGGTTAGCGTTCCAGGTTTGGACAGACCGAATCACGTCGGTTCTTGGAAAAAATATACTCACCGAAGCGTACAAACCAGATGGAACTGAATCGAACTCCCAAGAACGTTGCCTCAGGGCAACGAAAGTCGTTGGCTGAAACGCCGGCTTCTCTCTTCAATCGCAACCTGAACAAACCGTAAGATATACGATTGATGTCGGATTCCTCCCCTGGCTGTGGGCTCGAGCATGGGCGAACGAACGTCGTTAATGGAGACCAGGCTCGCATTTCCAAAGCGAGCAGGGAAGGTGCGCGACATCTACGATCTGGGCGATCGCTTGCTCTTGATCGCCACCGACCGCATTAGTGCGTTTGACTGGGTGTTGCCGACGGGTATTCCCGACAAGGGTCGGGTTTTGACCGGGCTTTCCATGTTCTGGTATCAGAAGCTCGAGATTCCCAACCACTATCTTTCAGGCGCCGAGGACGCCGGCCTTGCACTGCCTAGGAACGTGCTCGATAAGTTCGCTGGCAGGGCGATGGTCGTCAAGAAGGCCCAAGTCGTGCCCTTCGAGTGCGTCGTACGCGGTTATCTTTCGGGCAGCGGCTGGAAGGAATACCAGTCTGGAGGGGCGGTTTGCGGGGAAGAGTTGCCGCCAGGATTGCTCGAGAGCGGCAAGATTGAGCCGATATTCACTCCCGCCACAAAAGCCGAATCGGGGCACGACGAGAACGTCTCTCTCGACTTCATGGCGAATCAGATTGGAACCGAACTAACCAGTCGACTACGGGACTCGAGCATCGCTCTCTACAACAAGGCTGCCGATTACGCATCATCTAGAGGCCTTGTCCTTGCCGACACGAAGTTCGAATGGGGGCTTGAAGTAGGAACAGGAGGCCTGTTGCTGATCGACGAGGTTCTTACCCCCGACAGTTCACGATATTGGGACGCCGCGACCTACCTCCCCGGCGGACCCCAGCCATCCTTCGACAAGCAGTTCGTCCGAGATTGGCTCGAATCCTCGGGATGGGACAAGGCCAGCCCTCCGCCGGAATTGCCATCAGACGTCGTTTCCAAAACGAGGAATAAGTATATCAAGGCATACGAGATCCTAACCGGACTCGATTTCCCGTATCGATGAGTGATTTCGCATGCTTCGTCTACTGACCGCCGGGGAATCTCATGGGCCTGCTTTGACGGCCATCGTCGAGGGTTTCCCGTCTGGCGTTGAGATCGACTTGGAACTGATCAACCGCGAGCTCAAGCGACGTCAGGGAGGTTATGGCCGTGGAAAGAGGCAAACGCTCGAGGACGATCGAGTGATCGTCGACTCGGGGGTCTTCCACGGAATTTCGACAGGCGCTCCAATCACGCTGCGCCTGATCAATAATGATTCCAAGCTCGAGCGGTTGAAACAGCCCAAAGCGCCCCGAGGCGGGCATATCGACCTGGCGGGTTCGATCAACTACCAGACCGGCGTCCGGGAAGTTCTCGAGCGGGCAAGCGCCAGGGAAACGGCGATTCGCGTCGCCGCCGGAGCCTTGGCCGGAATGCTGTTGCGAGCGATTAATATCGAAGTGTTTGGGTACGTTCTGTCGATCGGAGGCGTCGTCGCCCAGCCGGTTGCCTACGATGCGGAAATCCGCGACAAAAGCCCGGTGTATTCGCTGAACCCTGGCGTCGACGCCGAGATCGTCGCGGCAATCGACCATGCGCGTGAAGCGGGGGATACGCTGGGCGGAGTGGTCGAGACCATTGTCACCAACTGTCCTGTCGGCTTGGGAAGCCACGTCCAGTGGGATCGCAAGCTCGACGCCAGGCTTGCGTATGCGGTTATGAGCATCCAAGCCATCAAAGCAGTCGAGATAGGCCTTGGAGTTCAGGCGGTGCTTTCTCGAGGATCGAAGGTGATGGACCCGATCGATTACGATACGACAAAGTCGGCGGACGACCGAAGACTGGGGTTTCGAAGGCCGACGAACAATGCGGGTGGAATCGAAGGAGGAACGTCGAACGGAGAACCGATCATCGTCCGTGCCTCGAAAAAGCCGATCAGCACGCTGGCCTCGAGGACGCGGTCGGTAAACCTAGCGACCAAGGAATCCCAGGCTTCGACTTACGAACGCTCGGACGTCTGCGCAGTGCCTGCCGCAAGCGTGATCGTCGAGAGCGTGGTGGCTTTCGAGATCGCCTCCGCGGTCTTGGAGAGATATGTTGGGACGAGTCTGCAAGCCCTCAAGGCTTCGATGCAGGCGATTCATGAACTGGCGATGCGCAGACTCGAGCAGTCGGAATGAAGGCTCGAGCGATTTCGCGGCGCCTTATCTCTTGGCTTTCGCACCGATCTGATAGAGACATCGCCCTTGGATCTCAACCTGGCTGCCGTTGATCGATAGACCGATCCGGAGATTGATCGGGTCCCCCGATTTGGCGTTTCGCCATTTGGGGAAATAGAGGTCGAAGGTCTGTTTCCCCGAGAAGTCGCCGACTGGCGTTTTGTGTTTGCGAGCGACCTCCTGGCCTTTGTTGAACACGGTGATCGGCCAGTGTCCGCCTTCTTCGAGAGTAGTCCAATGCCCAACGGCGCCGGCGGTTACCGCGATCGAATCGATCTGTGCGTTTTGCGGGAGCTCGAGGTCGACTTGGACTCGGACGTCCGGTTCGCCGTCGGGGTCCGAACCGCCCATCCGAGCAGCCTGGTCTTCGGTTTCATTCACAAACTTGAAAGAAAGCACCTTCGCGCCTGCCGCGTTGGTCGAGTTGGAGATTTTCGGTTTGAGTCCTTTGGATGCGATCGTCGCCGGCGTATTTCGCATCGTTTTGGGCGTTGACGCCTGAGCGGGCTGGGGCGGCGGCTCCGACTTTTTCGGTGCATACGTCGGCTTGGGAACGTTTGGTTCGTCCACGCCCGATCCGATCGTTCCGCTCACCTCTCCGTTTTGTGCGAGCGCATTCGACTGAGGGATGATTGGCGGGGAGGCGGGTCGAGTCGCGACCAGCGGAGATACCTCGTTCAAAAGCGCGAAGGACGTAAAGAAGCCTTCCGCGGTTTCGTTGCGGATGCTCGACGTCGATGCTCCGAGCACGAACAATTGGTAAAGGCGGTTCCGTACAAGAAAAAGCTTGCATCTGCCATACCTGCTGGGGGTTGCGGAGGAGACCGTTTCGAACTCGACGCCTGGGTGCCCAGAGAAATCAAAATGTGCGCTGGAAACGATTCGTGACCCGACTCCGTTGGCCGTGCCGTTCGCGGCGCCGTCGAGCATTCGCTCGGGACTCGAATTCAGTACGATTTGATCAGGATAGTCGGCGTACATGACTGCATATTCTGTTCCGTCGTTGAGCCGTTGGCTGAATATGTTCATGACAAGGGGGCCGATTGGCGTGGGTTGGCTTTTCGCCTCTTCTTTCGGTGCGCCGGGCATCGTCACTCGAAAGTTGCCCGATTGCGACGAGAACGTTTGAGGCGTGGAGTCGGTGCAACCTGCACACGCGAGCATCAGCACAAACCCGCGGAGTGCGAGACGCTTCATGGCTGGGGTCCCAAGAGTGGGCTTACAGCGCGAGAGTGGGTCGCTCGCTGACTGGTTCATAGCCCTGTGGGTTTCAAACCTCGCTCCCATCGTTTGTAACGTAAAGGGATGGAGCACGCAATCACTCACCGTTTCGCAGTCGGATGTACGTTGCCAAAACGATTGGCGGGAATTCCGAGAATTACGAAATGGCAGCTACGGTTCGTGCACACTAAGGTTGTAATTGAGACAAACACCTCGGGGATTAGAGTGATGGCTCAAACGGCCGCTTCGAACCCAAAAGCCATGATGGACCAGAAGATTCGGCGAGAATCTGCTTCAGGCTCGCCTGGCTCCTTCCTCGAGATGACGGACGCTGAGCTCGTATGGAAGTTCGTCCATGGAAGCGAGGAGGCGGCGGAGGCGGCTTTCTCCGTGGTGGTCAACCGCTACGCGACTATTGTCCACCGAGTTTGTTTTGACGTGTTGGGAAGCACCGTGGAGGTTCAAGACGCAGCACAGGCTGTGTTTCTCGTTTTGGCCCGAAAGGCTCGAGGGATTCGTAAGCCGGAATCCTTGGGGCCTTGGCTGCATGGCGTCGCGCTGAGAGTTGCGAGACGCGCTCGTTCGCAAAACCATCTCAGAAAAATTGCTGAACGTAAGAAGGCCGAGCTCATGCTAAACGATGCTTTCCACGAGTCCGAAATGGAACCAATCCTGAGATCCGAGCTTCACGAGGAAATCGATCGACTTCCGGAAAATTACAGAAGACCCATCATACTTTGCTACCTTCAAGGTTTGACGCAACTTCAAGCCGCAAAGGCTTTGGATTGGCCGCTGGGCACCGTTCAAACCCGGTTGCACCGCGGCAAGGAACGCCTTCGTGAAAGGCTCTCCCGGCAAGACCGCCGGGGTTCGCTCGAAGCGAGCCTCAACTTGGGGGCGCTGCTTGCTTTGAAATCCATCCCAACGGCCTGGGTGCAAACGACTTCTCGAGCCGCGGTTCGGTTTGCATCGGGTCGATCGATCGCGGGCCTCGCCGCTCCCAAGGCGTCGGTTCTTGCAACGTCGGTACTTAAAAGCATGTTTCTCGGTTGGGTCAAGGCGAGCGTGTTGACGGCGAATGCCGTGTTGCTTCTCGGCGTTGGGCTCTACTGCTTTGCTTTCGCGAGCAAGCAAGAGCCCAGAAAACCGTCTGGCGAATCGACGCCGTCCGCCTCAACGCGTGTCGAGGATCCACCCAGGATGGTCGATACAAGTGAGCCGGCCGATGTCGTTGAAAAAACGATCGAACCGAGGAAAACAAGGCCGATGGAGCCCGAGGCCGATGTCGCACAAGCGTCGACCAAGCCGAATGCCCATGGGGCGCAATTCGACGGAGGTAAGGCGGAAGTTGTTTCGCTGCGAGTCGACGGAAAAGAGCTCTTCGAACGGACCTGGGTGAAGGACGATCGAAGAAGCCGCGGCGGCGACGGGCTTGGTCCTGTGTTCAATGGGCGATCATGCGTCGATTGCCATAACTTGGGTGGGTCTGGAGGCGCCGGAGGCCTCGAAAAGAACATCGAAATCGCCACTCTTGGCGAACCCGCCGGTACAGGCTACTCCTACGGCTTTAGCATGGATTTCGAGAGGGGCCAGTTTTCCTACTGGTTCGGAAACGATCCAGCAAATCAACCGCGGATGCGGTCGAACGCCAGCCTTTCGAACTCGATTCATCCAGGATTTCGCGAGTCCAAGAGCATCGTCCTCCACAAATATGGAACCGACGCTTCGTATCAGGCGTGGCGCGATTCGATCTTCGGATTGCACGGAAGGTTCCAGGTCAAGGGAACGCAGCGCAATCCGCCGGCGCTCTTCGGAGCGGGATTGATCGACTCGATACCCGACGGGGCGATCGAGGCCGCATCCAAACGAAAAACGAACGTGAAAGGTCGCCTCAGTCGGTTGTCGGACGGACGCATTGGCCGTTTTGGATGGAAGGCGCAGACCGCGACTCTCGAGGATTTCGTCCTTTCGGCAGCCGCCGGCGAGATGGGGCTCGAAGTTCCGGGTCGCAAACAGGCTGCCGATCCGAGACTCGCTGGGCTCCCAGCGGACGGCCTGGACATGGACGAGAAAGACTCGCGGCGCTCGTCGATTACGTAAAGAGTCTTCCAAAACCCATCTCATTGAAGGAGGCCGAGCCCAAAGAATCCGTACGGATCCAGGCTGGCGAGGCGCTTTTCAAGTCAATTGGCTGTGCGAGTTGTCATTCGCCGAAGTTGGGAGACGTTGAAGGCATCTTTAGCGACTTGCTCTTGCACGATATGGGCGTTCAAGACGTAAACAACGATTCTTATAGCATATTTGTAGGAGAGTCGACTGTGGGTGGAGTGGGCGTGAAGGAACGAAACAGCGCGGCCAAGAGCGCTGCGACCGCGAGAGAATGGCGAACCCCGCCGCTCTGGGGCGTGCGCGATTCCGCACCTTACTTGCACGACGGCCGGGCTTCGGGAATCTCTCAAGCGATCGCCATGCACGGCGGCCAAGGAGCCGCTTCCGCGAGGCGTTTTGCCGAGCTCTCCGCGGCCAGGAAGCAGCAGTTGAAGGCATTTCTCCTGTCGCTGGCGGCTCCATCTGTCGAACGATGAGCACGCTGAAGGAGATGTGGGCAAGGAGTTATAGGTCGCCCACCAGGATCTCGTGTGGTGGATCGCAACCGTAGGCCTGGCCCGCTGGTTTTAGAATAAACTTCCGTTGAGCGATCGAGGCCTCTCGGGTAAGGTTCCGGCAAGGTGGATTGCCTTATCAGTCGCCGGAGCATGGACGCAATGGTGGTTTCAAGGCCAATGCGGCAGTTCGTCGCGACCTTTGCGGTCGTTTGCTTTTCAATCGTGCCGACGGCGTATGTCGGATTCACGGCCTGGCGAATTCGGCAATCGTGGCAGGTTCGAGAGGTCGAAAGCGAGCTCTCGCGCAGCTTGGCCTGCACGTGAGCTTGGAGTCGGTCGCTTTTCCGAGACCTGGGACGATGCTGTACAGGGGCTTGGTGTTGCGCCAGGAAGAGCAGCCTCGGGAGCTGACCGAGCTTGCCCGCGTGGAGTCCGCCAGAATTGGCAGGGTCGGCGCGGACCTCCATATCGAAGCAGACGGTCTCAAGTTGCACGCAGGCGGAGCGAGACAAGCTATCGAGCTGCTGGGTAAGTTTGCCCGAAATACGGAGAAAGCGTCGGAGATTGAGCATGTGACGATCGTCGCACCTGCTTGTGAGATCGAGATCGGCGCGGGTTCAGGCGTCGTGCGGTACATGCTCCAAGAGTTGGCAGGGTCGTTCCAAACGAAGAGCGATGCTCCCAGTCTGACGGCGAGCTATCGAGTGGCGGTTGACGAGGAAGCGTCAACGCGGTGCGAGCTCTTGGTTTCTCGCGATCGCAAGACGGGCGGGAACGTCGTCAGCTTCCGGACGATGGAAGGCCCAGCGCTACCCGCCAAGATTCTGGACCCGTTTTTCTCCACGCGAGAGTGGATCGGGGCCAAGTCACGAGTCGAAGGTTGTCTTACTCTTTCTCGGCCTCGCGGCACGGACGGCGAGTGGGAGGCCGTTTTTGAAGGCACTCTCGGCGATATTGAGCTGGGCCGATTGATCGACGATAGGGACCCTACTTATCGACTGACCGGCCCTGCCCGCTTGCTCATACGGAAGGCTCGCTGGTCGAATCGCCCTGGTCAGGGATTTGGTTGGAGCGAAATGCAAGGAGAGCTGGCCGCTGGCCCTGGCGCCATTGGCGTGGGTCTCTTGCGATCGTTCTCCAGGGAAATGCGTTTCCGTCTGAACGCAAAGATGGAACGCTCGCTCGAAAGGCGCGTTGAAGTGGCTTATCGTTCGCTTGGCGTGGTTTTCGACCTTGGCTCCGACGGCCAGCTCGAGATCAAAGGCGGATTGGGAGACGAATTCCCTAGTCAGGCGGTACTGGTGCTGGGCGATCAAATTACCCCGTTGGCGTTTGCCCCCCAGGGGCTCGCAAGCACCCGAGGGTTGGTCAGGGCGCTCTTTCCCGCTCCAGCAGACGTCTTGGTGCCAGGCACAGCCGAAGCCCAGGCGCTTCAACGTTATCTGCCTCTTCCCATCGACGCTGCGTCCCGAGCGGGCAAAATCAATTCAAACTGATCGTCCTCTCTGGAACGCTATCGACGAATCGAGTTTGCCCTTTTAGTGGCAAGATTGAATGGGCTTGTCGTTGCGTCCGCCGGTTCGTCCATATCGAAGAGGAATACGGAATCTCCGATCCGTTCGACGAGTCTGCGCGTTTTGAGCCAGCTCATATCGTTTTGAGAGTACAGGCCCATGAGCCGAGAGACGCTCACCGCGAAATATCGGGTGTAGACCGGTAAATACGATCCGTCGTCGGCGTAAAGCCTTCGGTTGGAAGCAGTTGCCGCTGGGATTTGAAACTCCTTTGACGGAAACGGAATGGCGAAAACCCAAGGCTCCTTGAGCTGGCGCTCGGTGCTAACGTCTATCGTCACGTCCTTGATCCCCAGGCGTCGGATCTCGTCGCTGAGCCTATCGAAGTCCTGGCCCCAATCGACGTTCGAATCGGCGAGATAAAGCCAGGCTGCGCTTGGCCCGCCTCCCAGCGGATTGAAATACGAAAGGCAGCGCGGCTGCGCCGCCGCCGAGGACCAAACCAGAGCGCCCAAGGCCAGAACGGAAATCGACCTCCAGACCCGGTCGGACAACATGGCGGGACCAAAAAGTCGAGCCGCCGACGGCGCCGCGAGTGGATAGGTTAAGAGTGCATATCTCAAACCAATGTTGACATGATTCTTGAGAAGCGTGATCCAGAGTATCGCCAGCGTCGCCAGGCAAACCCCTTCGAATGCGGACTTTGGTCGCACGCATGCGGCGGCGGCCACGTAAATGGCAAGCAATCCCAGGGGCGTCTTGAGCAAGAACGCAACCGGGAAGTATAACGGCCAGCCTCGTCGACCCACCTCTCCAAGAAAGTACGCCTCGTGGCCCTGCGCCTGATGGCTAATCTGTTTGAGCATGCTCACGATCGAAGTCGGGATGGGAAGTCCACCTAGCTCGATCGGACCGATGTGGTCTGGAATCTGAACCTTGGTGGTGTGCAGCGCCACCTTGGAAAGCGGCAAGGTCGCGAAGCCGTCGCCAGCCCAGAGGACCACAAAGGCGAGCGCACTCATGCTGACGCATGAAAAAACGGCAAGCAAGTAGTGCTCAACCTTGGCAGCGAGGTCGCTGGACTTGGTTTTTTTCCAGGCAAGATAAAGCTCGATCAATCCCGCGACAAGCAAAAGTACAAGCGCGGAATGCCTCGTCGCCCAGGCCAGGCCAATGACGAAAGCGGCGGTCGCCCTCCGAAGCGCGGTGGGCTTCTCGGCGAGTCTGGACAGGAACAAGACCGAGAGAAAGGCAAGCGCTGTAAAAGGCATGTCGCTGCCCGCGATCGACGAGTGTGCGATTGTCTCGGGCGTCAACGAAACGATGAGCGCCGCGGCGACCGCCGGTACGAACCCCTGAGTACGCCATACACCCCAGAAAACCGCGGTAAGCAGAACGCATCCCCAAAACGCAGCGACGGCTCGCGCGGGTAGAAGCACTTTATGCGACCGCGCTAGCACAAAGCTTGTTATGATCTCTCGCGAACGTTCATACGACGCGTCTGCGGGCAGTATGCCTTGGCGGCGGAGCACTTGAAACGTCGGCAAGGCGTTCAAGAGGTGGGGTAGTCTGGGTGCGCCAAGCGACCACAAGCCGCCGTCGTCGCCGGTTTGCCAGAAAAGCAACCCACGAACCAGATGCGTGGATTCGTCGGAAGTGATCGAGTCTTTCCAGGCGATCTCGATGCACCGAGCGGAGAAAACCGAGAGGATTCCCAGCAGTACCGCGAGCGCGAGCCAAAGACTGGTTCGGCTGGGGAGTTTGCCGCGGGGACCGACAACGGGCTTGCGATCTTGTTGAGCGTTCTCTTCGGCTGTGGACGTGCAACGTCAGAAATCAAGCCCATTTGTTGGTCCTCCGTGACGAAGCGTCGAGACTGATGCACCAGGTGCAATCCGCGCGCTGCTACCCATTCCATGCGTAGGCAAGGCAATAAAATAACGAAGAAGCGGCTAGATGGGCAATACGATTCGTCATTCCCAGGCAAATGAGAGGCTTTCCCGGGGAAAAGCTTCGCGATTTGAGCCGTTAGTGAGAGCGAGGATCAACTGACGCGATTGTTACAAGAACGCTAACTGGGTTTAGCGTTTGACGATCGGATCCTCGGCAAGGACGTCGGGAATCACGGGGGTGTGCTTGCGAGCTTCGGCGATCATTTGCTCGAATTCCACCTGAATCTTTTCGGAGGCGACGGCCATTTCCACCTGATTCTGTACCTCTTCGAAGGGAACAGGCCCTGCTGCTCGGTGGCTTTCAACCCTGACGATGTGGAACGTCACTTGGTCTTCGAGCACTTCGCTCAACTGCCCAGGCTTCAACTTTCGGAGTGCTTGGTTCACCACGCGGATCGCATACCCGTCGGGCGAAGTGTTTTTCCAGAGCCCCCCGTCGCTTGCGGTTGCGCCGTTGCTTTCCTTGCGAGCGAGAGCCGCGAAGTCTTCTCCCTTCTTAAGCCTGGCGAGCAAGGCGTCGGCTTGCTTCCTCGCCGACTCCCTGTTCGGAAAACGAGATTCGTCGACGACGATCTCGCTCCACGTCAACTCTTCAGGACGATCGAAGTCCTGCAAGTGCTGGTTGTAGTAGGCGAGCGCGTCGCCCAGAGTCGGCTTGGCTTTCCTGCGCATCGTCGTGTGCACCATTTCTTCGATCAGGTGGCGCTTACGAAATTTCAATCTCATGTCATCGAGCGAGACGCCGCGTTCCGCGAGCTTTCGTTTGAGCTCGAGCTCGTTGGGAACGCCTTCTCGCTTGATCATCTCCGCCATCTCCTCCGCCCGCCAAATCTTGTCGGACTCCTCGTCGATGAGCTCGATGAACTTGGGGTTCTTCACCAGTCTCTGAGCCTCCTGGAGCAAAAGCGTTTGCTGGACCAGGGATTTCAGAACGTCTTTCATAATCAGATGCTTGTTGCGCTCGATGAACGCGGGGGGCACCTTTTTGTTTTTGACGAAAGCCTCGTACTCGTCCTGTAGGTCTCTTCGAGTGATCACTTCCTCGCCGACGCGGACGAGCGTTGCGTCGCCCTCTCCGTCGAGGTCGAGTTCCGCGGCGGCTGCCTCGGGCTTGGCGTCGGCTTCAAGTTTGTAAGACGCGCGTCGGATCGCCGGATCGGTGCGGGAGTCGGACTCGGCCGTCTTCGCGACCGCTGTATTCGGATCGACCCTGCCTTGTCGAGACGCCTCGGGCGCTGAGATCTCCGGCGCTCCGTTTGCGTCAATCGAAGGCGCTGGGGGATCATTTGGCGTGGGCTCGGTGCTGCTTGGCGTCGGTTCAAGTGTGGGAGGAGGAAGGGTTGGGAGATCGGCGTCGGGAGTCGACTTTGGTTCGTTGCTTGGAGCCGCTGGCTCTGCTGAGGTCTGGTATTCCTTCGGCAGTGGGGGCAGTTCGATGGGTGGCAGAGGGGGTAGATCGTCGTCTTCCGACTTTGCGCCAACGGGGCTGGGGGCGCGGTCCTTGGCGTTCGTATTGGGAAGTGCGGGAAGATCCTCGACCGTCGCTCCCAATTCCGGCAGTGGAGGCAGCTCCACCTTGCTGGCGTTGGGTTGGGGGGCAGGTTGGTTCCCAGCGCCTGGAAGCGGGAAAAGGCCCGATTCGGCGGAGGGCAACCCAGCCTGGGCTGGGGCCACGCGATTGTCGACGTTGGTTTCGCGAAGCGCGCTCGTTGAAGAAGTCTCGGGCAGCTCCGGTAAATCGGGCGTCTCGGCCACTTTCGTGGGCTCGGTCGGGTTGGGGGCTGGGTCCGTCTTCGTCTGGGGGGCAAACATGTCGTCCGGGAACGGATTGAGCGGGTTGTTCGACGGGGGCGTCGCGACTGGAGCACTGGCCTGCTCTGTGTTATTGAGAGTCGTCGCTTCGTTGGTCGCTTTGGTCTGTACAGCGGTAAGGGGATCCTCGGCGGTCGCGATGGTCGATGGCGACGGGTCTCGAACTCCTGTTATGGATGGATTCTGAACTGGCTCGTTCGCAACGGTCGTTTGTGTTGGCTCCAAAAGCCCGGTCGGCAAGGGGTCGATGCCAGATCCCGAGGATTCATTCGGACTAGTCAGAGAGGTCGCGGCCTGAGTTGCTGGTTGGCTTGGCGGCTGGTTGGCGCCAGGAGCGGCTGTGGGTTCCGTGGCGAGGCGAGCCTGGTTCATGGCCGAAATAGGATCAGTTTGATCGGCAGGGTCGAGGGCCGCGGTGGGATCCAGGGCCGTTGGCTGGGATGTTGCTCCTTGGCCGACCGCGCCCGAAGACTGGTTCTTGCCCAGGGTTCGATCCGTTGGCGGCATTTGGCGTTGGCTGTTCGGGTTGAGCCGCGATTTCGGCGATGGGATTCTGACCGACGGGGCCGGTTGGCGCATTAGCCAGGACAGAGTCGCGCTCCGGAGCCTGAGCGGCGAGAGCGGCGTTGTCGGCAGCCGGCGTTGAAGCGAGATCTGGACCTGCTTCCGGGAGTGTGGGCGTTGAGGCGGCTTTGGAGGAAGCCCCTTCGGCGGTGGTTGCCGCTCCCGTGGCCGCGATCGCCCCCGCGGATTCCGTGTCGACTGGACTATTGGCGAACTTCGGAAGTGTATCGTCGGACTTGGGAATGTGGGTGATGCCGCGAACCATGTCGACGTCTACGCGAGGCCTCAGGCCCTGTGCAACCAGCTTGGAACGCGTGCCGTCGACGTTGCGATAAGGGTTCTGATTGATCGTTTTCTGGATCGGATCGAGCGGCTGTATCTGGACCGGCTTGTAGCTCATGCTCGTGCGCGATTCGCGCATCCGATCATGCCGATGCCGACTCCCAAGAGTCCCGCGAATGCGTGTCGTTTCATCACGTCATCCTGACGAAGAGAGAAAGATCGTTTTACGCCTCGTAGCCCTGCCAGGCGGAGTTCGTCCGCAACTCGAGGGCGTGGTCGGAGCGTAAACGACCTGCAAGAACGTGCGTCGAAAAGATCTCGAGGATCTCGAGAACAACGAGCATGACTAGCAGCCGTAGAATGAAAAAGCGCGGCAGCGCAGGGAAATGCGCGGGCAAAATAACAGCGGGACGTGGAGAGGGCAAGTCCAGATTTGGCGAAAGTTCTGGTTTGGGGGCCAATCCTCAAACGCCTCGCGGAAAGCCCTTGAACTCTTCCTGACCCAGGTCCATCGGTTTACGGCTTGAACACTCTTTGTTTCTGGAGGTCCGCGGAGTAGGCGCTCGCCCTGTCTCGTAAAAGAACCGCCGCCAAGAGACCGGTCGCGGCGCCGCCCACATGTGCCAGATAAGCCACGCCTCCGACCTTCCCCGCAAGCCTCGCCGAGCCTATGCCGTAGACGATTTGCAAGGTGATCCAACCGCCAATCACAACGAGCGCCGGCCACTCCGTGATCACTCGAAGCACCAGAACGCGAACGCGATTTCTGGGAAACCAGACGACGTACATCCCCATCACTCCGGCGATCGCCCCCGAAGCTCCCAAGGTGGGAATCGTCGAATCCGGAGCGGCGAACACCTGGCACAACGTGCCAACGACACCACAGAATAAATATATAAAAAGATAAGAAATCGATCCGATAACCTCCTCGACGTTGTCTCCGAAGATCCAAAGATAAAGCATGTTTCCGGAGAGGTGCAGCGGGTTTGCGTGCAGAAACATCGCGGTCAAGAGAGTGAGCCAAACTGGAAACGGCGTCGAGGCGTGAGTCAGCGTTCGGACGTCCTCCCCCTCGTCCGCCTTGATCTCCACCGAGTGGTGGATGTCTTTGTTATGCGTGATTTCATAAGGAGTGGCCGCGTAAGCAACCGTGAACTGCTCTCCCAGTTCGAGTTGAACCAAGTAAGCCGCGACGTTCAGGCCGATGAGGGCGTACGTGACGTAGGGGATGATCCGGGTTGGTGCTGCGTCGCCCAATGGAAGAACCATCCCAACGCTCCATGAAAAACAGCGACTTCAGACGAGAGGCCTGGGCGTCGGAGTCGCCAACGTGGAGAACGAGGCCCGGGCTTCCAGCCTCCTCGCGATTCGGGCGTTAAGCCCGATTCCGCGAGCTTCAGCCTGCGTCATTTGTACGACGGATCGTTCCGGTCTCCACAAAGATCGGCGTTGGCCAGGATCGAATCCACACTGTACCTCTCGCTCTGGCTTTCGGACAGTAT
Source organism: uncultured Planctomycetota bacterium (assembly GCA_963818975.1). Taxonomy (GTDB): domain Bacteria; phylum Planctomycetota; class Planctomycetia; order Isosphaerales; family Isosphaeraceae; genus CAWFUI01. Next base: position 26,283 of record CAWFUI010000015.1, read on the forward strand.
GAGGGCGGCCGCTCGGTGAATCCACGATCGGCGTCGGATTTTGTGATGGAGATTCGAAAGATTACAAGCTAAGCTCCATTCGTCTCCAAGTGCGGGATCGCCAAAATATCTAGAACCGGTCACTCTCAACTGGATTTCTCATATCCTAGACCGGTGCTAGTGGTCGTCGAAGCTAGATGCTACTTGTAAGAATAAAATTGGAGCCGCGCCATGGCTCGACCCTCGTTTCCGCCAAGCGTCGCGGGCAACACAGAGGCAGCGCTCGATCTGCTTTCGTGCATTATCGAGAATGTCGGGGAATCGATTTTTCTCAGCGACGTCCACGGCGTTTTGTATTACATCAACCCCAAGGCCGAGAGCTTGTTTGGCTACAGCCTCGAAGATTATGGAGGGCGAAGCGCTCTTGAAATTCTGGTCCGCGGCTGGGAGCAGGGAGCGGACGCTCCCGAGGACGACAGCGGGGTTCGTTGGGGTGCCGATCAACCAGACCCCAGCGGAAACCGTGAGAACGTGTTCTTGAAGAAAGACGGAACTCCCGTCTTCACGTCGTGGTTGAACGTTCCTCTTATGGTCGAAGGCAGGCTTGGGGCGCACGTTCTCATCGTTCGCGACTTTCCCCAGCGTCCGAATTTCGAGCAAGAATCAAATAACGAACGGCATATCACTGAACGCACACTTACCGAGCAGAGGAACGAGCGGCTGACGTCGATCGTTAAGTCGAGCGAAGACGCGATTATCGGCCAAACATTTGAATGCGTGATTACCGACTGGAATCCCGGCGCCGCGGCTCTCTTCGGCCACTCCGAGAAAGAAGCCCTCGGCAAGACGATCTGGTTGATTATTCCTCCGGAAAAAGCAGACGAGGAACGTTTCATTATCAATCGAGTTCGCCAGGGCGAGCGCATCGAACATTTCGAGACTCTGCGAATGCGAGCCGACGGATCGCGAGTCGAGGTTTCGATTTCGAAATCGCCGATCCTCGATCCTTCAGGGAAAGTGGTGGGGATCTCGACCATCGCTCGCGACGTGACGGCCCGCAAACAAGTGGAGCGGGCTCTCCAGGCGAGCGAGGAAAAACTTAGACTGGCTGTCGACGGAGCGGGCCTAGGAACGTGGCATTGGGATCTGCGAACAAACACAGTTGAGTTGTCCGAGGAATGGCGACGCATGTTCGGCATTCCTTCAAGTGCGCCGCTGACGTATGAGGACTGCCTGGGTCTCGTCATGTTGCCCGATCGAGTACGGGTCGAAGCCGCGGTGCAAAACTCGCTGAGCGAAAGGTCCGACCTCGACGTCGAGTTCAGGGCGAAGAGTCCAGAAGGCGCCGATCGTTGGCTTTCGATCCGCGGACGCGTTTACTGCGACGATTCGGGAAGCCCACTTCGCCTCGAAGGCGTTCTGATCGACCTTTCCTCTAGAAAACTCGCGGAACTGGAGCTCTCAAGAAGCAGGGAATGGCAAGCATTTGCTCTCGAATCCGCGCGAATCGGAGCATGGGACTGGAACCTTGAAACTGGAGAAAGCCGCTGGAATCGGACGCAGAAAGATATCTACGGCTTTGCACATGGGGAGTTTGATCAAAAGTACGATACGTTCGCAAAACGTATCCATCCGGACGACCTGGTCGTTCTCGAGCGAAAGATCCAGGAGGCGATCGCGCGGAACGAGCCTTACCACAATGAGTATCGATTGGTTCTCCCCAGCGGAGAAATCCGATGGGTGTTGGCTTGGGGAAAGCTTTCCGATTCGGACGTGGGTGGGCGGCGAATGTACGGAGTGGTCCTCGATATCACCGATCGCAAACGCGCCGAAAGCCTGCTTGCCGAGCGAGCCAAACAAATCCGAGACGTCACGCGCAGACTGCTCGAGGTCCAAGAGACCGAACGAAGGCACATCGCCAGGGAGCTTCATGACGAGATCGGTCAGGCGCTCACTGCGCTGAAGGTCGACTTGCAAATCGTGCTGCAATCTCCTCGCGACGCTGAAGACCGGATCGAGGACTGCTTGACGATCGTTGACATGGCGCTTGGTCAGGTTCGCGGCATGGCTCTGGACCTTCGCCCATCCTTGCTCGACGACCTAGGACTGGTTCCGGCGCTCGAGTGGTTCGTGGCAAGACACGCCCAGAGGACCGGGCTCGTGGGAACCTTCCGATTCGTGGGCGATGAATTTCGCGCCTCGAGCGAGATTGAAACCGCATGCTTCAGGGCCGTGCAGGAGGCCCTGACGAACGTCGCTCGACATGCTCGAGCTTCATCGTTCGATGTGCTGTTGATGCGAAACGACGATGGTCTCGAGCTCGAGATCAGCGACAACGGCGTCGGTTTCGATCCCAAGACCGCTGCCGAACTCTCGACGAAAGGCGAGAGTCTAGGTTTGGCAGGCATGCGCGAAAGGGTGGAACTGGCGGGCGGCTCGGTCCGAATCGAGTCCTCCAGCCGAGGAGGAGCGAAAATCGTCGTCAACTTTCCGGTGCTTCAACTCTTTGCTCCTTCGGACGTCTCGGAGCCTCACTTATGAAGCAAATTCGAGTGATCCTTGCCGACGACCATGGATTGTTAAGGGCAGGCTTGAAGGCGCTGATCGAGACCATGGATGGAATCGAGGTGGTCGGCGAGGCCTCCGACGGCCGGACGGCCCTTTCGTTGGTCAAGCAGCTTCTACCAGACGTCCTTCTCACCGACATCTCCATGCCGATGATGAGCGGTCTCGAGGTGGCTGAACGGGTCGCCAGCGAGGCGCCGAACACGAAGACGATCATCATCTCGATGCATCAAGAGAAGGAGTACGCCACCAAGGCATTGCGAGCCGGCGCCATGGGATACCTCGTGAAGGACGCGAGTCCAAAGGAACTGGAGCTGGCAATTCGCGCCGTCGCTCGAGGTGAATCCTACCTGAGCTCGACGATCTCCGGACATGTCGTGGCGGAATACAACAGACTCGCGGAGGCAAACCAGGCGGGCTCGAATCCTCTCTCGCCCAGGCAGAGGGAAGTCCTCAAACTGATCGCGAAGGGCCAAACCACCAAGGCGATTGCCAGGGAATTGCGGATCAGCGTCAAGACGGCGGAAGCGCACCGCCTTCAGATCATGGAGCGGCTTGGAATTCACGACGTCGCTGGCTTGGTCAAGTATGCGATACGCGCCGGAATCGCCAAAATCGATTCGTAGATTCAGCGTATGATTTGCCTAACAAACGTTCATGTGTGGATTCGGTTTTTAGGGGAAACCCTGGCGTCGCACTCAGTGAATGTCTGGAGAGACGACTCGCGAAAAGTAACCCATTGTTGATATGCGGGTCGGTTATCTGGGCGATAGGGCGAAGGGGCCCCGCCCACGTCCCACTCCGTCGAAGCCGAGAGGGTGGGGATCCGCTATCAACTCAATGGCTTCGAGCAGGTTGCGAAACGCGGGATACGGCGTGTGGAGGTTCGATCGTACCAGAGGGGTCTTTCGAAGTACTCAAGGGGGGGAGAAGCTTCAGGGGGGCTCTTCTCGTCAAACTGTAAATTGCACGATTCTGGATCTGGAAGCAAGGGAGGCGCCGGTGGCTGTACATCGCGTGATCGTCGTCGATGACAATCCCTTGTTTCTTGCGAGTGCGAGCCGATTGATCGGGTCGTTTCCTGGTTTCGAGGTCGTAGGCAAATGCTCTTCGGCGTCTGACGGCATTTCCTTGACGGCCAAACTGCATCCTGACGTCGTACTCATGGATGTGGCGATGCCGGAAATGGACGGCTTGACGGCGAGTCTTCTCTTTTCCGAGCAGCCTTGGAGGCCGAGCGTCGTGTTGATGACGGTCAACGACCCACCGTTCTACCAGGCCGCTGCGCAGCGAGCTCGGGCTCATTGCGTGATCGGCAAGTCCGAACTCGGAGTCGAGCTCGAGCCAACATTGTTGGGTCTATTGAGCAATCGAGGCGACGAATCGACCAAGATAGATTGAGTCAGTCGTCACTCTCTGGACGCGTTCGGCTTCTGGAATTCCATTTGACGCGATGAAGCGGCTCTACATTCTCGCTTAGCACTTACGAATCAAAAGTTGCATGCAATCACTCCATCCAGAAAGTTCCGAACGATGCTCAAATCAGGTTTCGACTCCTCGGAACTTCAAGAAGCTGTCGCGTGTCACTTACCACTCTCGTCAGGAAGCTTCAGAGAAGCGCTCGAGGCGATGATCAGCCGGCTGCGTAAGCGGCTTGAGGACCCTTCGGCTTCCAACGACGATTTTGATCGATGGGAAGACGAAAACTATATCTACTTGGAGGCCAAAGTCGAAGCGGACGAGGCTCCAATGCTGGATGTGACTGTTCTCGGCGGTCGGATCTTCATACGGGCGGAGCGATGGACGTGAACACTTTCGTCTCGGCGCCCAACGGTGGTGAAGACAAGACGCTCGGGGTTGCGAGCTCCGATTGGCCGCAATCGTTGATCGACGCTTTGGATTCGCACGTGGCCATCGTCGACCGCGACGGATTTATCTTGGCGGTCAACCGCGCCTGGAAACGCTTCGGCCGAGAAAACGGCGCCAACCCGGCCAAAACCGGCGTCGGCGCGAACTATTTTCGGGTCTGCGAAGATGCTGAGGGCATGGGAGCGAAATCCGCCCGCGCGTTCGCCTCCGCCGTAAAGGACGTGCTCGAGCACCGAATCGTGGAATACACGAATCAGTATACGTGCTCGGCGCCGGGTGGGGTGCGTTGGTTTCGAGGCCGCGTTGTTTTGCTCGAAGGGGCGAACCCGGCTTGTTGTTTGATAACTCATGTCAATATCACCGAAAGCGTGGTTCAGTCGGAGGACCCCGACGATCTGCAACTGCTCGTGGAGCAGGTGCACGACGAGGCCGTCGAGGGGCTGAGCAGAGCCCTGGATCTCAGGCATCATGAAACCGAAGAGCATTGTCGACGCGTCACCGCGCTGACGATTCGCCTTGCGCGAAAGTTGGGGGTGAGCGAGGCCGACCTCCTACACATTCGTCGAGGGGCGCTTTTGCACGACATCGGCAAAATGGGCATTCCCGACAGCGTGCTGCTGAAATCCGGACCGTTTTCCGATGACGACCGCAAGGTTATGGAAACGCACCCAGACCTTCGGCGCAAGATCCTGGCCTCGATCGAATTTCTCAGACCGGCCCTCGATATCCCTTGTTGCCACCACGAGAAATGGGACGGCTCAGGATACCCTCTGGGACTCAAGGGCCTGGAGATTCCACTCTCTGCGCGAATTTTCGCGGCGGTCGACGTTTGGGACGCTTTGAACAAAAACCGCCATTACAGAGAAGCGTGGAGCAAGGAAGAAACGCTTGCTCATATCCAATCTCTTTCCGGGACGCACCTCGATCCATCAATCGTCGACATATTTCTCGACATGTTGCGCGAGGATCTCAGGCGGGAAAGCCTGCTACACATGCGAAACGGCGCCGACGCGTTAGCCTAGCAATGCTCCAGATTGGGCGCCTGGATCGCGCTTCTGCCATTCCACGCGGACTTTCGAGAGTCCGAATGCGCAGAGCTCGAATTCCTCGCTCAGTCGACGTAAGAGTTGGGCCTTGCCCTCGTCCATCGTACTGGCCAAGTAATAAGATCGCTTGCCCTGTCTACAGAAATCGACGAATTGATCAACCCCTCCAGCCCCTCGTGCTTTCGCAACGGCCTCGGGGAAGACTCCGGTCCAAAAGAGCGTGAAATCACCAACGTGCCGGTGGCATTGGCACCGACGCGCGGCATCCTCCGCGGCTTCCGCCTCCGCAACCATATCGGCAACCGCGCCCACCGTTTTCCCGTTCGAGTCGTGAATCTTCCAGACTTCCGACGACGGGACGAATCGCGCTAAAAGGTCCGCCACGTAACCCACCAAAGGTGGATCCGCGATTCCCAGTTCCACAGCGAACGTCTGTTCCGTAAGCCCGCGAAACCACCGGCTTAGGAGATGTGACTCAGGAATCTCGCGCGTCATCAGGGGTGCTCCTCACCCAATTTGCACACGTCTTCCTTGGCGGCAGCGCCGTCCCTTGTGATCACCTGACTGCAAATTCTACGCCGAGAAGTCAAAACGATCAACCTCGGCTCCTCGTTGTTGTCCTTGCAGAATCCACCCGACCGACATCCCATGAATTGGTCGGAGACGAATTGGCATTTTGGAACCTGAATGAATCCTTCATCGCTAATCTGCTAGAATAAGCGTAGTCCCAAAACCAGCCGAGTACGTGCGGAGGTTGTCGCCCTCAACTCCAGAGACCATGCGGAATCCTCGTCAAATCGCTCTTGCCGTGCGTTGGCGTCGCGTCGCAACACTTCTGGGGACATAAGCTTACGAAGGATTTTGTGGGGAGTTCAGACGGTTGAGAATCACCTTCCACGGCGCAACCCGGCAAGTGACGGGCAGCGCCCACCTTTTGGAAATCGACGGCCGCCGCATTCTCCTCGATTGCGGACTCTTCGATTCCGACCGCCTGGAACCGTCGAGTCCCAACAGAAGTTTCACCTTCGACCCCAGAGGTCTCGACGCTGTCATTGTCTCTCATGCGCATAACGATCACATCGGCAGGCTTCCTTGCCTGATTCGCGAAGGCTATCGAGGGCCCATCTATGTCACTCCCGCGACTGGCGATATTTTAGGAGTGATGCTGAGAGACAGTGCACGGATCCAACGGATCGACTCCCGAGTCTACAACGAATCAAATCCCGATCAGGACCCGGTTGAACCTCTGTTCGAGTCGATCCACGTCGAGTGGGTAATCGAACAACTCCAAAACGTGCCTTATCGCCAGCCGACCGAAATCGTCGACGGCGTGACTCTTAGCTTCTTCAACGCCGGTCACATCCTTGGCTCCGCACTCGTCCAGCTCGAAGTGCAAGAGGGCGCCTCGACTCGAAAATTTGTATTCACCGGCGATCTGGGTCGTCGCGACATGGGGCTTCTGCCCGATCCCGAGACCTTGAACGACATCGACGTGCTGGTGTCCGAGAGCACTTACGGCGGTCGCACTTTGGACCCCTACCCTGTTCTGATCAAGCAGCTCCACGCAATCGTCGCGCGAGCCATCCGCCTCCGCGGCAGAATCGTCATCCCGGCATTCAGCTTGGGCAGAACCCAACGCATGATCTATTGCTTTCAAGAGCTGTTTTCCAAGCACAAAGTTCGACCCATCCCCGTCTTCGTCGACAGCCCACTGGCCACGCGACTGACCGAAATTCATAGAGAATACCCCGAAGCGTACACGCCCAGAGCCCGAAGCTTGATGGAAAACGATCAGGGTTACTTCAGGTCTCCTTATGTGGAATTCTGCGCATCCTGGGACGATTCCAAAAGGGTTAATTATGTTCCGGGCCCGATGGTGGTGATCTCTTCATCAGGGATGTGCGACGCGGGACGCGTGAGGCACCACTTGCGGCACGCCGTCGAAGAGTCCGAGAATGCGGTGGTGATCGTCAGCTACCAGGCCGACGGAACGCTCGGCAGACGAATCGCCGACGGCGAGGATCGGATCCCCATCATGGGCAGGGACTACGATCTCAACGCCGCGGTCTACGTGCTGGACGGATTCTCGGGCCACGCCGATCAAGGCGATCTGGAGTGGTGGTTCCACCAGACCGGTGGAGGAATCAAGGCGCCTTCTTGGTGCACGGCGAACCTGAAAGCATGCAAAAGCTGCGCCCGCTCTTCAGCCTTACGTCGAGTCTCCCGTTGAGTTTCCAGAGCTGCTTTCGACATATGAAATCTAGCGGTCGCGTCCCGGCCGGCGGCCGCGTCCCTTCCCGGCCGACGCGTCGCCGTGAAGAGTTAGTATCTGTGTTGATATGAACGGATCTTTGCAAGGCGGGCAAGAAATCGTCGCGGCCTCGAAATAATCGTCGATCGAGAAAGCCGCCTCCAGGAAGTTGGCCGAATCTTGGTCCTCGAGCCACTGGTCGATCCGCGCGGTTTTCCTGGAAGAGTTTTCTCGCGGAGTGGAGGTCGATGAACAGAAAGCCTCGAGAGGGGGTTCGCAGAAGCGATTCTCGATAAGCCGCGGCGGTCGAATCATTCTTGGGAGGGTCCCCCGTCAAGAACTGTTGGAACACGCCCAGCGACGTCCCGAAGAGCAGTAAACCGCCGTCGCGAGCGACGACCGGCCAGACTTTTTGATCTTCGCTGATCAAGGTCGTCGCATGGAAGCCTTCCATGTCCTTTTCGACCGCTGTTGGGCGTTGTTCCTCATCCATTCCCAGGAACGCCAAGAGGGTTCTCGCCGCGTTCTCGAGCGCCGCCGCGGGCCCAGCCTCGCCTTCGTCCCCCCCAAAGCTCAAAAGCCCCACGAGATCAAATGATGTGCATGCGGTCGCGGATTCTTCGTCGGCGACGGCTTCCTTACGCGTCGACGCTCTCTGCTTCGAAGAACCCGACGAAGGGCCGCCGCCTCTCGAGTTTGTGTTGGATTCCTTGCCCGCGCGGGCGGTTTGCCGAGGAAACACCGCGATCGCGGCCGGGCCGACTTGCCCAAGCAAATCCTTGACCTTCAATCCCTTCAACATTCCCTCCAGGCCAAGTTTCAGGAGGCTTGCGGTTCGTTCGTCGTTGGGATCCAAGAGTCCAGATTTCGACACGGCGTCGACGATGCCAGGCAGATCGAAGGACCCGCCAAAGATCACAACCGCCGTCGTGGGCGCCCGCTTGAGAAGTTCCGCAAGCCGCTTTTCACGTTCCTGGTCCTGTTGGACGGCGGCTTTGCCCGTCTCGAAGAGCTCGCTGAAGCGGACCACCACGTCTTCGCCAATTTCCAAAGACGCCGCGAACAGCACGACGTCCGCCAAAGATTTTCCCAGCAACCCGGCGGCCTTTCGACTCTCGTCGTCGGGCTGGGCGTCCTTTCCCAGAATCGATCCGAACCATTTCATGTTGAGATAGATACTTATAAACGATTCGCCAGACGACGCCTTGCGAATTCTGGCCAGCGCGGCGGCCAACCCGCCGGGCTTCGGCGTCGGTTGAGCGTGCAGAGCGATCACCTGTTTGATCCAGTCCTCGTCGTCGGACCAAGCGAATACGCCGTCGGCGAATTCAACGAAAAAGTCTCGCTTCGGGAAGCGGCTCGCGATCTCCCTGCAGGTATAGACGACTCCGGCGTGTTCCTTCTTTTCGTTCGACGCAGCGCCAGACTCGTTGGGCCCAAGCGGATTCTCGAAAACCTTCTTCAAAAGCGATGCATCGCGAGGTTTCAAGATCAGGAGCATACCCAGGCCCCTGCCGCTCTTTTGCCTCTGTTCGAAAAATCCCATTCGAAACGCCATCACCACGGCGTCCCCAAAGAGGTTGTCGCGAACGGTTTCCCACGGCATTTTGGCGAGGTCGACGACGCGCTTCTTTCTTTCTCCAATCCGGGCTCCTTCGAGGCCCGCCCTGACCTCCGGCGAATCGAGAACGGCCCTCACGAAAGGAGACTTGAAGACCTCCGGCAGCTTCTCCCGCAAGTCCTCGATCGACACCACCAGCGACGAATCCGCGGGAACGAGTCGAAACAGTTCGTCCGCCGGCCCGCCCGCCTCCGCGGCGGCGGCGAAGCAATGAATCCCCACGAGAACGGCCCAAACGGCGAGGCCCGAGACGCGCGTTGGAGTCATGAACAGATCTCCAGAAACGTGGAGTGAACGATCATCGAAACCCTGATGCTTGCCATTATTTTCATGCTCCTTCACGCGGAGTATCGACTTTGTCTTTTGCGGGAAGCGGCTCGTCGGGCAGAAACGAGTCGAACGTCGCGGCGGCCGAGCGCGAAATTGGCGCCAGATCGACCGCCGCCGCGTTCTTGATCAAACCCCGGACTCTGGAAACGGGGCCTTTCAGCAGTTTCGGCGACGTCCGCGCGTCTGGAGGCGCTTCGACTTCTCTAGGATCGTTGGAAGCCAACTTTTGAATAAGGCGGATGCCGAAACGTTCCGATTTCCGGGTCGCCTCCTTGCCAAAATCCACCGTCGCCGCCGCCGCGTCGAAGAGCGACGACTCGAACCCTTCGCCTTTCGAGGGGCGGAGAGGAGGCTCCGGCCGTGAAAAAGGTCGATGTAAGCTCATGGTTGCTCCGGCCGCCGAGATAAGCAAAACCGCGGCCGCGACAAATCGCCGAGCCTGCTTGCGCTCGCGGCGCCCGCGCGGAGTTCGACAAGCACGCGATCGACCAGGACCGGCTCCTTCGCCGAATGCGGCCTGTTCGCTGAATCCAAGATCGCCTGGCAGAGCAACGAGTAGCCGCTGGCAAGCTCGCGACACCGAGGACATTCCTCGGCGTGCATCGACAACGAAGAGTCCAAAAGGAATTCGCCGGCTCTCGAGTGATCCAACAGCTCGTTCAAATATCGAGCAAAGTCACTACACGTCATACGATCGACCATATTAACTCACCTCTCCTGCAATCAAACCGATCGCTAGCGGACGTTCACGGCTTTGGAGGTTTGGCTCCTGGCCAAAATGACGGCAAGCTCGGAGCGAGCCCGATGGAGCCAAGTTTTGACGGTGCCCACCGGCCTCGACACCACCCTGGCGATTTCTTCGTAACACAGGTCTTGTTCGTGATAGAGAACGAAAACCAATCGATACTCCTCTCGCAGCCGGTCGAGTGCTTTGTGCAGTTCGGCTGAAAGTTCGCTGGCATCGTCGCGTCCCGCGCGGATCTTCCCAATCGCCAAGCTCCTGCACCAGTCTCGGCGATCGGTTTCTCCGCCTGAGCAACGTGCGACAGCGGTTCGTGGCGATTCGCAGAAGCCAAGGCAACAGCGGCCTGGAGGCGTCGAAACCGGAGATTCCACGGACCGCCCTGACGAAAGACTCCTGAGCCGCGTCTTCCGCGTCTTGTCGATGGCGAAGGATCCGCAGACAAAGGCCAAGAATTTCCCCTTCAAAACACTCGACGAGCCGACGAGCGCCTTCCGCATCTCGTGCGCGGAGCAGCCGCACCATCTCCTGTTCGTCGTGCATCCCGTCGCCTGGGCCCTTGGCGTTCATCCAGTGTTTTCGCGTTTGGGTCTCACAATCGGCTACCCTCCGACCCTTCCCATCGTTTCAGAAATTGACCGATTGTCCACGGTTTTCCCAGCCTGAAAAAAAAGAAAGCCAAGACGCTTCGCTTGGAAACGTCTCGGCTTATTGGGTTTGATGCGATCCGACAGGCGCTGACGAGGTAAATCGTCGATTCAACCCATCGATTGCCAGATCAATACTGCGACTGGTCGATCACTTCGCCGCCGTTGCGGGTGACGAGACGCTGATAGACGCCCATCTGTACGCCCGGAGCGATCACGTACAGCCCGGTGCTGCCGTTGTAGGTCACGCCGATTGGCAGACCGGTCGACTGATTGATGTTCCAGGAACTGGTCGTCTCCTTGAGGAACTTGCAAGATCCGTCCATGAAGGCGAAATTGGCGCCGCCGGGGTGGAAGCTCGAAGCAGCCAAAGGCATCATGTCGGCTTGGAAGCCGTCATAGTTCTGGTTGGAAAGCTTCTTGTAAGCATTGATTGGAAAGAGCCCGGAGAACAACGTATCGCCGTAGTTGCCCGAGGTCCACCAATTCCAGCTATAGAAGTCGCCGTTGGCCATGCTAAAGAGACTGTGAGCACGCTCGGTGAAACCAATCGTGTTGCTCATGCCGTCGGTAACGTCTTTCACGGTAATGGGAGTAACGCTGCCCGTGTTTGGCGTCGGCGAACCATAGATGGGCACAGGATTGACGCCAACAGGCATGCCGATGTACTGGAACATTCCGTCCATCGCCGCGAGCTCGGTGATGTCGAAACCCGTGCCGATTGGGAAGTACGGCCAGATGCCCAAGCAGCCGGCATAGCTGCTGTACGTCATCGGCAAAGCCGTGGAGCAAACCGACCCGGCTGGATAAAGGTAATAGAGACCAACGATCTTTGCATCGCTGGGGCACCAAAGCGTGCTGATGCCTACTCCCGAAACCGTGGTGTTTGCCGCACAAAACATGAACTGGTTAAAGTTCATGGCGTTGAACACGTTTTGCTGGTCGAGAAACGGAGCAAGTCTCACCATTGGACCGGCGGCGTCTTGATAGCCGGGCCCGTAGTTGTCGTTGCCGTAGTTCCAGCAGAACCCCATCGGGTACGAGCCGTTTTGGCTCTCGTAGTTGGCCATGGCAAGGCCAATTTGCTTGAGGTTGTTCATGCACTGCGCCCTTCGGGCGGCCTCTCGGGCCTGTTGAACCGCGGGCAAGAGCAGCGAAATCAAAACGGCGATAATCGCGATGACGACGAGAAGCTCGATGAGGGTAAAGCCGGCTTTACGCCTGGCGAAACCCTGTTTGTCAGCCAACATGGGCACATCTCCTCGAATTGATGAGGCAAAAAAACGAAAAAAGGAAAATCAGAGCGGGAAGTCGGAACCGAATGTGATCGCGGCGCGAACGGCTTTGATCGGTTTCTTGTCGACTGGGTGAATTATTCCTTCGGGGCGTCTTTGGGTGCTGCATCAGGAGCAGGAGCAGCCTTCGGACCACCGAGGATCTTCCCTTTGCTCCCATAGGGAGAAGGAGGGGCTTCCGGAGAATCCTTACCGATGTTCGTAATGTTTTCACGCGCCTTCGGAGAGGTCTTGATGATGCCCTCGTCGTTGTGAGGATCGTCACAACCCCCCAAAATCAAGCCAAATGCCGTGCAAGACGCTGCAAAAACAGACGTTCGAACCCAGGCGGAGGGTCTAGTCATGGATGCATACCTTCGTGGTTGATGGAGCGATGCATTCACTAGATGAGCCGAATCAGCATCCATGACCGATTGGAGACATCAGAGCGAACTTTAATCCGAACGTAAACTGCAAGTCTTGTTCCCAATTCACTTCTTAATGTCCGAGAACTGTGCAAAGGCCACTAAATGGCGACAATTGGTGTGTCGTGGCCTCCTGAATTGCAAACGCCAACACCGGTAGCACGCCGTCTCCTAAGGCAGGCTGCTCAATAAATACACTTGTCGAGCACGAGTGTAACGGTTCATGCCGAACCGCTACGGACACTGTTACGTAGTGCATCTTGCGGAAAAGACCCTGGAGAGTAACTCCGGGGAATACAAACCGCGACGGATTGAGCATCGAGAAGCTACGGTAGGAAACCGTCGCTTTACACCAAAGGGGATGTCTTGAGCAGACGCTAAGAGTGAGGCCGGAGAAGAGGTATCCGACCTCGCATTACTTGCAATCTTCTTCGAAGCTACACGCGGAAGGAGAACAAAACAAGTCCGTGGTTTGTTTTTTTTGGGAATTTTCCGCTCTCGACGGGAGCCCACCGAAACGTCGACTCCCATCGAGAACCAGCCCGCCTGTTTTTTGGGACGTCAGTCGAAGCAGGCATTAAAATGAAAACAAAGGCCCCGTCGAAAGCGTTGTCAGTTCGTCGGCCGACAGATCTTCAAAAGCGATTCCGATCGATGCGATGCCGTCCTGGAGGCGATTGGCGATCTCTTCGAGTTCCGGCAGATCGATGCGTCGCGCCAATTCGCTCAGTTGGCTCGGGTTGAGATCGGCCAGGTTGCTACCCAATGCGATGAGCTCTCCCTCAAGCCTGTTCATCGCGTCGAGCAGCCTCGAATGGGTTTCGGGAGAGCCTCCCAAGACTTTCGAGTGATCTCCGGTGATCACCATCGTCGGTGGATCGCCGCCGTCGAGTCCGAAACCGAGGATTGCAGCCTGTAGCTTCCGCGGCGTCGATTTGGATTGCAATGACATCGGTGCGATGTCCTTTCCAGCGGGATTTGCGTGATTTTCGCGTGCGAGGGCGCTCACTGAATGCCCTTCTGCGTCCGCGATTCTTATCGGCAATGGACTCGCCGCGAAACGATGTCTGCTTGCTCTTTCGGGCTGTTCGAGCACGCTTTGCCCGCATCCTTCTTACGACCCGCTCAGGCAATCCTTGGCAGTGGCCCGAGCCACTTTGTAGGCAAATCGAACGGTGATGGCCCTCGCCTCGATCTGCTCTTCGCTAAAGAGCCTGGTTTCGCTGGCCGGCAAGCCGGCGAGTGCCAGCGTAAGCGGCATCAAATCGAGAAACTGGCGGTACTTTTGCTGAAGATCGGCGCTAGGTTGGTCGGACACGGACCTTCTCCTGGGATTTATAAGCCTGCGACAAAGGTCGTCGCACATCGCTTTTAGCCTAGCTTCTCGGAGTTCTTCGAACAAGCTGTGGTGGAGCTCGATCTCAAGGAACCGCGTGGGCCTTGGGGTTCCACCCCTTCGTCGATCGTCTCGCTTCAAAGGATCTGCTCTACGCTCTCTGACTTGCATGGCTCCGGCTCGACAACTAAACTGCCGACCGCTCCCCGAACCAGGTAATCTCGAATCTCGTTGATCGAAGCCTCGTACGAGGCGCATCGAAGCCTTCGCAACTCATTTCTCTTATGGGATTGGCTCGTGAATTTCTTACTCCTTCTTCTCATACTCGGCGCTGGATTTTATGCGCTTTTGGGCATTGCGATTATCGTCACGGCTTTGGTTGAACGGCGACCGCTCAAGTACCTTACCCCTCTCGACGAGAACGATCCTGAAAACCAAAGATTGCAAGCGATCGCAAAGACGGCTGTTTCACGAAATCGGGCCGATTTCGCCGACGACTCACTGGAAGACTTGATCGCCCCTTATCCAGATTCTCGCGTGCGAGCGGCGACATTGCTCGGATTCTCAACACCTCAGGTCTTCAAACACGTCAAAGGTGGGACCTACAAGACTCAAACCGTCCTCATGCTCTCCCCTACCCTGGAAACCCTGGCGGTCATCCGCTGGGGAACGATTGCCTCGCTGCGCACCAATGCAACGCTGCTCTACTCGTTGTTCGAAGACGGGACGATTCTCCTGACCTCGGATCGGCCCATAGGATCTCGGATACCTGGGCTTCAAAATGATCTGGTTTACCAATCGGCGAACTTCGACCAGCTTTTTCGTCGACACCAGTTGCGACTGGAGGAATCGAATAAGAAGATCCTTCTACTGTCCCAAAAGGATCTGCTAATCGCTCTGGATCGGGTTCTCGACCGAAAGGTGCAATATCTCTTTGAGCACGGCGAGGCGCGATGGGCGGACAAAGACCAAAGTTCTTACAAATCAACTGTTAAAGGCGCAATCAAGATTTACGCCCAAACGTTTTCGACCAAGCACGTCGACCAGAGTTTGACGCGGTCGACGCCGTGAGATGCAAAATCTTCGACCATTTGAGTGGTTGCCGGCTTACTTCCCCTTTAGTTTCTTCCACGCCTGGAAATATGCGGCGGCCTTGGGGTTGGATTCATCCCACGTCGGTTCCTTGGGGTCGTCGGCGATCGTCAAGAGGGCCCGAGCGACCATCCGATCGATCTTGGCCAGGTTGACATAGTCGATCTTGTCCCAGTGGTCGGCGACGCCGTGGTAGTCAGGGAACTTGAATGCGACAAATAGGGTTTGGGCAGGGATTCCGAGGTTGGCGAACGACTGATTGTCGCTCCTTGCGAAGTAGGAATCGCTGTCTTGTGGATGTTTGACGACCGTCACACCCTCGACTTCGCCAGCATCGAGGAACGACTTCGAGATGTCGCAGTAATCAAAACCCGTGAGTGCTGCCCTGGCGATCTGGGGCCCTTCGCTGTCGTCGGTGCGACCAAGGTGTTCGAGATTCAGGTCGGCGACCGTCTTTGCGAGTGGGAAGATCGGATGCTGGCCGTAATATCGGGAACCGAAGAGCCCGAGCTCCTCGCCGAAGAAGGTGATGAACAGGATGCTGCGCTTGGGCTTATCTTTGAGTTTCGAGAGCGCCGAGGCGAGCTCGATGACCGAGACTGTGCCGCTGCCGTCGTCGTTGGCGCCGTTAAAGATCCTGTCGGGCTTCTCAGTGGGATCGATTCCAACATGGTCGTAATGCACGAGAGGATGACGCACGTGTCCTTGAGGACCGGGTCCGAGCCTCTTAAAAGCCCGACGACATTGCGAAGCTTCACCGGCTTTCGTTCACTAAGACCAACATGAAGCGCAGCCTTCGATTTGCTAGCGCCGGCAGGCATGGCGTCGAAGAGCTCTGTGATCCTGGGGTCATGCACGACGGCGGCCGGGGGGACTTTCTCGGCAGGGTTCGGGTCGATCAGGCGCGACGTTCGCCGAGGGCCAATGACCAGCGGGTCTCGCAGCACGACCACAACAAACGCTGCTTTGGACTTGAATAGTGTGTTAATCCTTTTCATCGCTGGCGAATCAGCCGGCAGTTGGCGACCGGCAAGGCTCTCCATCAAGACGACTTTCCCTTCCAGTGGTCCGATCTCGAGTTCTTCCTCCGCCTTGGGATCCAGCTTAAAGATTGCCGAAAAAGGAATTTCGGTTGCATCTCGCGTGAAGGGAATCTGCTCTTTTTCCAAGACCATCTGCTTTCCGTCGATCACGAGTTCGAGCCGAGGAGAGTCCTTGTCGATCTCCTGTTGTTCCCAGTTCGCTGTCTGGAAATAGCCGTCGTCGCCCACGGGCTCGAGCCCTGCCCGACGGAACTGGGCGGCGATGAATTCGGCTGCCAGGTCGAGCCCCTTCGAAGGCGTGTCCCTGCCTTCGAGCAGGTCGGACGCCAGAAACGAAAGGTTGCCCTTGAGGGAATCGCTCGAGATCCGGTCGAGCACCGCGGCTCGATCGGCCGAAAGCGGTGGAATCGGCGGCTTCTCTCGAGCCTTCGAGTTCCCATAAAATAAGCAAGTGCATAGGTATGCAACGACCAAGGCGGTCCGGCAACCATCATGGCGCATCGAAAAAAGCCCTCTCGGTCGTATTGTTCAGTTCCAATCCAACGGGCTGCAACGCCTCTTAATGTACAGAAGCGCACAGGACGCTGACCTCTTTTGAATAAGAGTCAATTCTCTCCGATCGATCTCAGCGATTCAACGAATAAGAGATTGGATGCTCGATGGAGTCTTGGTCTGAAAAAGCCGCAGTACGATTGAATTTGACGCCTTGGGGCGGTTCGGGTATGATCAAAGTAGTTTTGAGGGCCAGCGTTGGTCTTTCGAACTGCTAGTTCCATGCAACCTCGAAGGGAGGTTTTGTTTGATTGAGCAAGATGTCGAGGCCCCTACTCTGGGGTTTGCCTCGATGGGTCTGAAGCCAAGTTTGATGCACGCCTTGAACCGAGCGAAGTACCTTTCACCCACCCCAATTCAAGCGGCGCTCATACCTGTAGCCCTCGAAGGGCGCGATGCCATTGGCCAGGCCAAGACCGGCACTGGCAAAACGGCGGCTTTTTCCATTCCAATTATTGAGATGCTCGAGGACCGCGGCTCTAACCCGCAGGCTCTCATCCTCGCCCCCACGCGCGAGCTGGTTCAACAAATCGTAGTCGAAATCGAGCGGTTGTCCGACGGCATGAACGTCGCGGTCTGCGGTCTCTACGGAGGCGAACCGATCCAACGCCAGCTTCGTTCGCTCGAGCGGGGCCTGGACATCATTGTCGGCACCCCTGGACGGATCCTCGATCACATGCAGCGCCGGACGCTCGACTTACGGGGCCTCTATCACGTCGTTCTCGACGAAGCGGATCGCATGCTTGATATAGGCTTTCGACCCGACATCGAGCGCATTCTCCGCAAGGCGCCGGTGCCGCATCAGACGCTGCTGCTCTCGGCGACGATGAGCCCCGAGGTTCGCAAACTGGCCCAGAAGTATATGTTCGAACCGGTCGAATTGAATCTCTCACGAGACGAACCGACCGTCGAGAGCATCGAGCAGCTCTACGTCAGCGTCGAGCCCGAGCGCAAGTTCGAGCTTTTGGTGCACCTGCTGCGGCATGACGCGCCAAGGCAGTGCATCGTGTTCACCCGGACCCGTCGCGGCGCCGAGAAGCTTGGCAGATTGCTCGAGCGAAAGCTCAAGAACGTCGGATGCATCCACGGCGATATGGCCCAGTCCGAGCGGAACCGAGTGATGCGCGGGTTCCGCGACGGCTCGATCCCTGTGCTCGTGGCCACGGACGTCGTCGGCCGAGGCATCGACGTTCAAGGCATAAGTCACGTTGTCAATTACGATATCCCGGACGATCCAGAAAACTACGTCCATCGGATCGGCAGGACCGGCCGAATGGGTCGGGACGGCAAGGCCTATTTGTTCGTCTGTCCCGATCAGGGCGAGCCGCTAACCGCGATCGAGCTGCTGATCAATCGGCCGATTAAACCCCACACCGTTGAAGGCTTCGAAGTCCGCAAGGAATCCGACAAGCGTTCGGCCGTCAAAGAGATCTTCAGTTCGGCAAAATCGCGCTCGGTCGGCAACTGGTCCTGACCAGCCTGAGTCGTCATCCAAACCTCCCGTGTTTGCCGCGTCGAGCAATCGCCGCGGCAAGCTCGTCGAGTGTAGACGTCGCTTGATCCCTAAGCCGTCGACTCTCTCCTTCAAAAGAGAGTCCCGCCGCGAATTGGGCGTGATCGCAGGCTTCTATCAAAGAAGCCATGCGGCGGCCGATTTGGTCGTCCCCAGTAATCCTGGTGAAGGCTTCGCTCGCTTCGTTGGGCGCCAGTGGTCCCATAGGACGATCGATCAGAATCCTCAACAGATCGACGACCCCGTCATGGATCGTCTTTCCTAGAACCAAGGGGTCGAGTTCGGGCCTCGAGTCGGATTTGAGGCGATTGATCCGAGACCGCGGAGACCCAGTCTGCTTTCGCCAGGCTGCCCACACTGAAACGCTGAGAATCGAGAAAAGCACAGCCGCCAAGGCGAAGGGCAAAGGTCCCAATCCTCCCCGAGCTCCAGCCTTCTCGGGCGCCGTATTGGTAAACGGCAATTCAAGTTTAGATGCGTCAAAGCGCGGTGGTTGTTCCACTCGTATCGAGACCGGTCGGGCGACCTTGGTCTGAAACGTGCACGTCGCTGGGTCGAAGGTTGAAATGGAAATGGGCGACATGGTGATGGAGCCTGGCGATCTCGGTCGAATCGAATACCAATAAACCTTTCGCATCGTTCGAGCATCGACCTCTTCGGATCCAAGAACGATCTCCGGGTGAAGGTTCGACTCTCGGAACGCGCTCTTTAGATCGGGCCGATGCGTACCCAAGGCGCCAGGCCCCTCGAGCGTTATCGAGAATTCGATCGCCTGGCCAAGGGGAATCAAAACCGGCTCGGCCGCCGCCTTGATCTCCAGACTCCCCACTCCACCAAGAAAATGTGAAGGTCTACCGGACAGCGGTACGTTTCGAACCTCAACCTCCAGGCTCTTGCTTGCTCCCGAGCGCCCCTTCGTCGTCGCTCGAAAGGGAGGAATTGAAAGGGCGCCTGGTCGATCAGCGATAATGAAATATTCCCATGTGTACATAATTTTTTCTTCGACGAGGTTCCCAATTGCGTTCGATGCGATTTGGCGGAAGCCGGAGTCGATAGGAAAAATCTGGGCGGACGCGATCTTAGCGACGGTGAGTTCCGGCCGACTGGAGCCTGCGACGACGCCGAGTCTGAGCTTTGCGACCTGGCCCGCGAGAGGCTTCTCTGGATCGATTTGAATTCGGACGCGCAGCGGCTCCTCGGGTTCGTCTTGTTTTGCCTGAACATAAACGTCCGCCGCGGCGAATACGACGGCAGAAATGCATGTCATAAATATGAACGAACGATGCACGGAATTGAATTTCACCAGTCTTTGAGGTTGGGTTCGGTTTCTTCGCCAGGATCCTCGCCCAGCCGGTGGGATCGCGCCTGACGTATCGCGTCGAGCGCGGAATCGAGCTGCGATTGGGCGTCGAGCGGCCTGTGGTTCGGGTTGGTCCCGCTTCCGCCGGCGCCGCCGGTCGTTTGATCATTTGAACGCCCAGGCGAGCCAGTACCGGCCTGACCGCCGTCCCTGGCCCTCGAGCCACGTCTCGAGGCGTTCGACTTTTCCTGGTCTCCGCCCGACTCATCCTCCGGAGGGGCGGGCTGGCGCGTTTGAAGCTGTCTTACCGCGAACTCGCGGTTCACCGCGGCGTCTTCTCGAACCAATCGCGCCTTCGCCCCGGGAGTGGGGTTGGCCAGGCACGATTCATAGGCCAGTATCGCCTCGGGAATCTGGTTCGAGACCAGCCGAGCGTTCCCCAGAGCATAGTCGATCTTGAGCTCGAGAAACGAATCGCCGCGCGCAAGCTCTCGAGCTGTTTGATAACCAGCGACGGCCTCACTCGACCTGCCTAGCTGGTAGAGCGTCGCCGCGGCGTTGTACTGTGGGATCGGCGCTCTCGGGATTGAGCGCCGAAGCCTGAGAAAACATATCAAGCGCGCGGACATAATCTTCCTTTACAAATGCCTGATTCCCGGCTGCGACAAGCTCCGCCAGCCGACTCGGTTTGACGGCCCTTTCCGGCTGAGCAGCGCCCGCCGCTAAGGCGACCAACAGGAAGAGCGCCGGCTTCGCAAGCTTGATTCTGCCGAGTCCAGCACGTCTCCGGCGGATCCGGGAAGGCCAAGAGCCTAGGATCCCCACGATCAATCCGGCAGCCACGAAAACCGCGTACCGGTCGCTTTTCTCTTCAGGCGTCGTTCGTTGCCGCTGCGCCTTTGCCGCGGGCTCGATCTTCTCGCGATAAAGCGCGCCCAAGTCCGCCTTGGCCAATCCCAAGGGCGCGAACGCTCCGCCCGTTTCTCGCGCCAAGGCTGAAAGCGTTTCGTCGTTGCGCTTTGAAAGCACCGGTTTGCCGTCGTATTCGATCACTCCTCCCAAGCGTTTTGGCCCTGGCACCGGCCTGGCGACTGCCGGGTCGCCGATGGCGATCGTATGAACGATCACGCGTGCGTCCCTCAGCGTCGTCAGTTGGTCGCGCCAATTCTCGGTCTGGTCCTCGCCGTCGCTCAGAAGGACGATTGTCCTGCCCTCGGGGTGCGGTTGATCGTCGAAGGAGTCCAGTGCGGTCGCCAATGCCCTGCCGATGTCGGTTCCGCCTGGTTTGACGCAAGCGGGTCGGAGGTCGTCGAGTGCGTCAAGCACTCCGCCAAGACTCTCGGTGAGAGGACTCCGTAGAGTCGCTCTGCCCGCAAAGGCGACCAATCCCACTCGGTTTCCCGGTCTTTCCGCCATGACGCGGATCAGGCTCTTTGCCGACTCGATCGCAACGGCCAGGCGATTGGGCGCTGCATCCTCGACGGCCATGCTGCGGCTGACGTCGACCACCAGAACCACGTCTCCGCCAAGCGTCGAGTCCCTACCCCAAAGGCTTCCCCATCTTGGACCAGCGGCGCCCAGCACCAACAAGCCAGCCGCCGCAAGCCAGGCCCAGCCCCCTTCTCGGCGGCGTTGGCCTGGCTTCGCGTAGGCAATCCACTCGCGCAGCTTCCTGCGCTCCGCCCAGCCGACCCAAATCGCCATCGGCAAGGCGAGCAACAAGAGCCAGAGAATCTGAGGTTGAGCGAATGTCATATCATTTCATCTTACGTCGCCAGGCCTTGAGAATCATGAAGAGGTTCCATAGGAGGGCCGCTCGAGGTTTAGCTGCCGCCAGTCTACGGCAGCCGTCTCAGCCTCCCCAGGGAAAGCAGCAGATCAAGCGCGATCAAGGCCACGGCCGGCAACACGAACGAGGCGTAGTGCTCTCGGTATCGCGTCTGGGTTTGGCCTGAAAGTTCGCTCTTCTCGAGCAAGTCGATCTCCGCGAAGACCCTCGAGAGCTCGCCCGAATCGACCGCGACAAACGCCTTCCCGTCTCCCAAGTCGGCTATCGAACGCAAGAGGCCAAGGTCGGGCCCCTGCCCCTTTTCGATCAGGTCCAAGCCGGTCTTCGGCTCGGGCTTGCGAACCATTCCTCCAGGCGGGCCGATCGCAATGGTATGCACCCGCACGCCGAGTTCTTGCGCCAGCGTCGCCATCGCCTCCGGATCCGCGGGCTTCGGAACCGCTGGACTGTTATGACCATCAGTTAATAAGATAATCACCTTTTTCTTTGGCGACGTATCGCGGAGCGTGGCCAAACTCCAGGCAAGGGCGTCTCCAATGTTGGTGCCGTCGTCTCCGGGCTTGGCGATCTTGACGCCGTTGGCGGATTCGGCGAGCGCTTTGTGATCGAGAGTCGGCAAACATGCAGGGTCTGGGTAATTAGCAAACGCCACAAGGCCGATTAGGTCGTCGGGCCTGCCATCCAAGAATTCGAGAAAGGTGTTGCGGGCCGCGTCGAGACGGCGGATCGGACCCGAGGGCGTCGGAAAGTCCTTCGCTCCCATGCTCGAACTGTGGTCGAGGGCGACGACGATCGCCACCCCCCTTGCGGCGATATACGTCTTGCCTCCGACGGTCCTGGGCCTCGCCAAAGCCAACGCGAGGCAAACGATCGCCAGCACGCGCAGCAAGGTCGGAAGCCCAGCCAACCACGCGAACCCTCCCCAATGCGGCTTCGGCAAGAGCGCCAGACTCGGCCACGCAGCCCTTCCCCGCGGCCGACGCGCCAAAAGAGGGACGATCAAGAGGGCCAGGAATACAAAGCCAAAAGGTTCGCCCCAAACGATCATAAAGAGTAGTGATATATTATGAAATAAACGTTTGTGATTTCGACGCATCTCTTGCCGAGGCGATCGCCCTGGCGAGCCGACGGCGTTCCAGAGCCGAGAGTGCGATGGTCGTCGACATGAGCCCAAGACCAGTCGCACCGACGAGCCAAAGCGTCAGCCGTTCGATCGGCCGGTCCGGCGGCCAGACTTGGCTGGCGCCTCCGCGAAGGACGAGTCCAAAGACGATTGGCCCAACCACGACGGCCAGCGTCATCAGTGCAAGAAGTAGGAACGACCGACGAACCGAGTTGTGGACCTGTCGGGCGATCTCGGGATCGAGCTTCGGCGGCGTCTCGGTTCGCACCTCGTTCATCACGACTTGCCCCGCTTTTGAAGCCGATCTTCGCACCGCGATGAGAGCGTTTGCCAGGCGGAGCGGAGCTCGGCGATCGCCGTCTGAGCGGCTTCGGACGCCGCTACGTTCTTGGCCTGGCTCTCTGTTCGCCATTTCATTTCGATCGAGCCCTCTTTGAGCCCGCGTTCGCTGACGACAATACGCAAGGGAATGCCGATGAGATCGACGTCCTTGAACTTCACGCCCGGCTTCAGCTCGCGGTCGTCGACTAACACGTCGAACCCCGCCGCCTCGAGAGCTTTTGCAATCTCATTGGCCTTCTCCGAGACCTCTGCGTTCTGCGTCTGAAGCGGCGCCACCACGACCTGATACGGCGCCAGGGGCAAAGGCCAAACGATTCCGTTGGCGTCGTGCCCGGATTCCACAGCCGCAGCCACAATTCGATTCGCTCCGATGCCGTAGCAGCCCATGATCAGCTCGACGGTCTTGCCCTGATTGTCAAGAAAAGTGGCGCCCATCGCTTTCGAATATTTAGTTCCCAGCTTGAAGACGTGCCCGATCTCAATTCCCTGGGTCAGCACCATCTCCGCACCGCACTTCGGGCACGCGTCCCCTGCCCCCGCGTTGCGGACGTCGTGAAGGTTGTCGAGCGGGAAATCCCTCCCTGGGACCACTCCCGTCAGGTGCACGTCCACGGCGTTTCCGCCCACCACCACCGTTTCCATCAGAGCGATCTCGTGGTCGACCACCAAAGGTATCTTGATCGCCACGGGCCCCAAGAAACCGATAGGGACTCCCGTGGCTTTGTGTATGGTCTCCGGATCGGCGGGTGCAATCGAACTTGCTTTGAAGGCTCTGCGGATCTTCGCCTCGTTGGCTTCGCGATCGCCTCGCAAAAGGGCAGCGACAGGCTTGCCGTCGGCCTGGTAGACCAAAAGCTTGGCTGACTCTTCCGCCTTGACCTTCAAGAACGCAGCCACTTCATCAATCGTTCGCTTGTTCGGCGTTGAGACTGCTTGATAGGCAGGAGCGCTTGCGGCGGGCTCTTTGGGCTTTGTGTTTGGCTTGCCAATTTCCGCACGTTCTTGGTTGGCAGCGTAGCCGCACGTCTTGCATTGAATGATGTGATCCTCGCCGGTCTGGGAGGGGACCATGAATTCATGCGAAGAATCGCCGCCGATAGGCCCGCTCTCAGCCTCGACGACGACGTAGTCGAGCCCAGCGCGGTCGAAGATCCGGCAATACGCCTCGAACATCGCGTCGTAGCTCTCATTGAGCTGTTCCAGGTTCGCGCCCAGGCTGTAGGCGTCTTTCATGATGAACTCGCGTGTGCGGAGCACGCCAAATCGGGGCCTGGGCTCGTCGCGAAACTTGGTCTGAATTTGGTAGATCGTTATCGGCAATTGGCGATACGAGTTGATCAGGTCTCGCGCAAATCGGTAACCACCTCTTCATGCGTTGGCCCAAGCGCAGCCTGTTGTTGATTCGACAGCGTCAGTTTCATCAGTAGGTCGCCGTAGGCTTCGAACCTGCCCGATTCCTTCCAGAGTTCGATCGGCTGGAGCGCGGGCATCAGCAGTTCGAGGGCGCCCGCCGCGTCCATTTCCTGGCGAATGATCGCAACTGCCTTCTGGAGCACGCGCAATCCCAGCGGCAGGTACGTGTATGCCCCTGACCCGAGCTGGCGAATCATGCCTGCTCGGACCAGCAAGATGTGGCTGGGCGCAACAGCGTCGGCGGGAGATTCCTTGAGCGTCGGGATCAGGGCTTGCGACCAGCGCACGGGCAAATTCCTTCTATCGGAGTAACTTGAGACGGTCCGGTCGGCTCGAGGCCGTAAGCCGAAAGTCTATCAAATTGATGGATCAAAAGGACCCATACGGTCACGACTCAACGGCGTTTTGGAGAACGCCAGGTTTCCCTAACGGACGTCCCTTGTCGGGTAGGCGCCTCTGCCTACCTCCGACGTGGATGCCGAAGGGCGGACGTATGACCAGACCCGAAGGTTCGCTATGGGCGGATTGCTCTCTGAAGGGCATTGCCCTACATCGGATCTGAAGCCGGATGCGACATCGAATCAGCGGGCAATGACGGGCCATCCTCGGCAAGGGGAGCAGCCTGCACGCCGGTTTCGGAGCCGATTGGCTCGACGTAAATCACGGATTCACAAGAAACGTGCGTCTCCTGACCATTCGAACCCAATTCGGGTCGGGCGTCCGCCATTCGAGGAGTGACGAGTTGGGAGTTGGATGGTAGGGAAGACCCGAGTATGTCCCCGGCTGTTGCTACAATTTCCGGTCCCTGACCATTCGAACCCAATTCCTCGTCGGACGCGGAGGGCGTGACAGGGGTCTCGCCCCTACGAGAATCGGAATCAATCAGCGTAGGGGCGGATCCCCCGATCCGTCCTCCGGGGTTTGGAAGGCCATTGCCGGTTGAAGAGGGCGTGACGGGGGTCTCGCCCCTACGGGATTTGGACGCCAGCACAGATTCGCAAGAAAATTGGGTTCCCTGACCATTCGAACCCAATGCCTCATCGGACGCGGAGGGCGTGACAGGGGTCTCGCCCCTACGAGAATCGGAATCAATCAGCGTAGGGGCGGATCCCCCGATCCGCCCTCCGGGGTTGCGAAGGCCATCGCCGGCTGAAGAGGGCGTGACGGGGGTCTCGCCCTTACAGGAATCGGATTCAGAGGGCGTGACGGGGGTCTCGCCCCTACGGGAATCCGATTCAGAGGGCGTGACGAGGGTCTCGCCCCTACGGGAATCGGATTCAGAGGGCGTGACGGGGGTCTCGCCCTTACGGGAATCGGATTCAGAGGGCGTGACGGGGGTCTCGCCCTTACGGGAATCGGATTCAGAGGGCGTGACAGGGGTCTCGCCCCTACGGGGATCGGAATCAATCACCGATTCGCAAGAAAATTGGGCTCCATTACCATTCGAACCCGATTTGTCGGACAGCGGGTCATAGACGATCGGATCTTCCTTATGGAGGTGAGACTTCTCCCTCACGTAGGCGTCGTCGGTATCGCGATACACCAGGTTGTGCCTTTTGTCCCAAGGCGGAGCAGAGTCCCAGTCGTACTCCTCCTCGGGTTCGCTCGCTGCCTGGGCCTGCGACAAAAGCTCGGCCTCTGCCCGTTTCTTGGCTCGATGCTCGGCAAGGGCCCGGTCGAGTTGGCGATCCTTCTGAATTTTGACCGCAGCCAGGCGCTTATCAGCATCGAGCAGGCCCGTCGTGGAGAGCAGGAACTCGAGGTCGTCGTCGTCGTCGTACTTGGTCTTGAACTCGTCGACGAGCATTCCGAACGTCGGAGTGCTCGGCGCTCGCATGCTCAACTTCTTGCGTTCGAGCTCGAGCTTCTCTGCCCTGTGGGCATCGTTCTTGCGTTCGATCCGCCGCTTTTCGAGCTCGCGATAGGCACGGAAGAACCCGCGTTCGAACGAGTTGTAATACCGGAAGTACGCCTCGATTTGGGGCTCGGTCAGATCGATCCTCAGCCACGCTTCACGAGCAGCCTCGCGATCGAACCCTGGTTCTTGCAACCCGAAGCACTTCAAGCTCTTCAGTTTTTGGGCAATCGCGGGCCGGTCGTCGATGTCGATCTTTCTGCCTTCTCGAACTCCGATCAGGTTGGCTGCTTTGTGCTCGACTTGGGTGTCCTGAGCCAGCGCCAGCATCATCGCGGCTCGGGATTGCTTCCAGAGGCACATCGCCGACTTCTCGGCGAGTTTATATTCGACGTCCCCGACGGGTTGAGCATCCTCAATGTAGGATTGCAAGTGAGCGTCCCAATCCTCGTCGAACTCGAGCGATCGGAGGACGATCTCCTCGGACCGAAGTCCGTGCTTGAGAGCGTTTTGGACGATTTCGCGTTGCCTTCAGGGGTCTTGGGCCCTGTGGAGCGTTTTGCATTTCTTGCGTTTGCGTAAATTTGGGAAGGCGTTGCCATGGTGCTTTTTCCGTTTTTGAGGTTTTGGCTTTTTCCGTAGATCCAGGTGCAAATTCAGCCTTATCCAATGAACTGTAGGCGCACCTCGTTCCGTATGAGAACTGGTTAGGCGAAATATTTTGCGTGAATGCTAACGAACGGCGGAGACTTCCTACATATTAGAGCAATATGCGGGGAGAATGTGCAACTGAGGGGCGAGATCAAGATTCAGACGGCGGGATTCAGACCTTCTGGAAGGCGAAACTGCTAAAGGAATTCTATTCGTGCGCGGTTTTGGCATGACATTTGAACAATAAACTGAGTCTTGAAGCGGCGATTCGCCGAGTCGTTGGATGATCCAATCAAACAACCGCCTCAATCGCGCCGATATCGAGATCAAGTTTAAAACTCAAACGCAAGGACGCTTCAATGTCCAATTCTACCGGTTGGGTCGCCTGTGCCGCGCTCTGCTTGATGAGTGGTTGCTCGATCATCGAGCGGGTCGATAGGACGTTGGTCACGCTCGACAGAGTGGACGCAAGGCTTGCAGAGTCGAACGAGAGACTCGCCTCAGCCGACGCCAAATTGGCTGAGGCATCCAAGAGCCTTGGCGTGGCGACGTCCAAGTTGGAAAACGCCAGCAACACACTCGAGACGGCAACCATCGAACTCAAGAAGGCGAACGGATCGCTGACGACTGCAAACGGCTATCTCGAGAAGGCTCAGGGAAGCCTCAAGACCGCGAACGACCTTCTTGGACTTGCCAACGGTGAGCTCAACAAAGCCAACACATCGCTCGAAGGCGTCACGAAAGCGATCCCTAAAATACCCGGCGTCAACAAATAAGCCGCTCTCGGGCTCGTTGGTGCCCAGAGAACGTGGACTCGCGCTACTCTCCACTCTACTCTCCGCTACTCTCAGACTGTCTGCGTTTGGCCATCGAAGAAATCGCACCCAAATCAGTGCGATTGCCTCATCTTCAACCTTCGTCCGCGCTGGCTTTGCGGAAAGAGAAACTCCTGGTCGAGCGTCCCGGAGTCGTCGAACGGAAGCTCGATCCAGTCGCCGGAGAACTCCAGGTCCGTCTTGACCTTCGTCTCCTTTTCGAGCGCTGGGCTTATCCAAAGCCGACTGAGCTCGAGCGTGTTTGGTATCACCACCATTCGGATCTGTTCAGAAAAGATTTGCCAGCATGTATCAATACAAGCTTGGACGACCTCTCGATCGGTCTCGAGAGCGAGCGGAACGCGTGCTCGCGTGAGGAAATTGCTCGTAAAGCAGTTCACTCGGATCGGCTCGGGATCGATCCGTTCGGCAAGCCGACGAGTGATCAGATCGGCCAGACCGACGCCAAGGGCGTTGCCTTGGGTCTCGACCGAGAGGTCCAGCACGGCAAGACGAGTCACCTGCGGCCTGGGCAGGTCGGGCATCGTCTCGACCCTTTGCCTGCCGATGACGTTGGGGTCCATCCCCGTACCGCTAAAATTCTTGCCGAGCTCGCCGACGATCAGTACGTCGATCTGGTCAAAGGGGAGGCTCGGCATCAGGCTCCTGGCTTCGTCCAATAGTTTTGGCTCTTGCTCGAGCAAGTCTTCAGGCTCGACGGCGACAACCCTGGCAATGCGATCGTTTGCATTTTCCAAGACGGCCAAGCCGAGCGCGACTTTCGTCTTTTGGAGCAGGAATGAGCCGACTTCGGGAAGAATGGTCGTGAGACCGGGAAGGCCAAGCTTGTGGACCTGAGCAGCGCCTTCGCGCTTGCCCAGGCCGATGGCCAACATCTTCAAGAGGCCGCTCTCATAGGCGCCTTTGAACGACGTGTGCGGTTTGATTCGGTTGAGCAGAACGATCCCATCGGCCTCGTAGGCATTGCGATCGAAGCGGATCGGCAATCCCAAGGAGTTCGACCCAAGCACAACCGTGTCCATCGAGGTTTCTACAGGGCATCGCATGGACCTCTCGTCGACGCCGTAGCTTGCAAGGATGGAACGCTGACCTTGCTCGGTCCCGCCGCCGTGGCTGCCCATCGCCGCTACGATAAAGGGCTTGAAGCCAAGAGCTTTGAGCTCGTCGACCACGGTCCTGGCGATGAGCGCGATCTCGGCGACGCCTCGGCTTCCCACCGTTACGGCGACCGACCCTCCCTTGGGCACTCGCTGTTGGATCCTGCTGGATCGGACGAGTGATGCGACCGCGCCCGCGACGTCTGCAATCTCGGGCTGATTGAATATCTGGTTGACCGATGCGATGCGAGGGATCGGCGTCATGGACGTCCTACATGGCTGCTGTTCAAGATGTCGGCCAGGAAAACGAGAACCAGGCTGCTGATTCGATCCATTCACCATAGCTTACTCGAGGGCGCAAGCAAAACCCTTGCGTGGAAGCTGGTTCCTCGCAAGGGCTCGTATTTCGACGCATGATGCGGATCCGCCCGAGTCAGGCTTGGCTGACCAGACGTCGCTTGCGGAACTGGCGGACCCAGGTCGCCGCTCCGATCATCCCTGCCCAGGCGAGAACCGTGGCGGGTTCGGGAACGGGGATTGGAGAGATCGACCCGCCGGTCGCGGAATAGACCGGCACGAAGTTGCCGATTTGCGGATTTGAACTCTGCAAATTGACGAACTGTTGGGTAAACGGCTGGCTTGTGATCACCACGAACGTGGCGCTCTGCGTACCCGCGGAGAGGGGCGGGGTTTGTGAGCTCGGATCCACATAAGCGGCTCTGATCGTACCGATGTACTGACCAGGCGTCCAAGAAAGGTTGGAGGGGGTGACGAACTGCTGGCTGCTGGTGGTGGGGAACTGCATCCCGCCGACTGGGCCATTGACCACGTAAGCGGCGGCCGTGGTCCCGCTCAGATTCGCGGGGGTTGGAGTGGCGTTGAACTGGAACGAAAGGCTGTCGACGTGTACGGGCTCGCCGTACGTGTTCGAGACGTTGTTTACGGTGACGGCGTAAGCGTAGGCGTAGAGGCCTGCGGCGGGGGTGTTGGCGGCGCCTTGAAACACCTGCGAATAGACGTCGCCGGAGACCGGGGAACTATAGAACTGAAACGGCGAAGTCATCGCCGGCGCAGTGGAGATGGGTTGGAACAGCGTATTGAACTGCTGGGTTGTCAGCACCGGGGAATCCAGAGTCTGGATCATCGACCCGGCGAGCGCGGAAGTGGGCAAAGCCAGCGCAAAGGCCGAGCAGCCCACCAGGGCGAAAGCGAGAGCGAGGTTTTTCATGTTCACGATCTTCCAGGGTTGATCTCGAACTGGACTCGGTTCGAATCCAGATCAGGCGAGTCGATCCATAACTCGCTTCCGGAGAACATCTCCGGGCGTGACCCGCAGTCTTCCACACCCCCTGACTCAACCACTTTTCCATACAACAGATAGGAAAAGCCGCTGGTCTGGGAACCGACCCTCCCCTTCGATCCATCACTCGGATAACGAGTATCGAGAGCGCGGGCAAGCCGCGAGACATGGACCGACACGCTGGCGGACGTAGGGAAAGCCGATTCGATGGGTGCGAAGCAATGGGCGAAACCTTTCGGTTTGGCCCCGAAGCGGCGGGAATGTAGCAGACCCATCCCCAAGGGTCAATTGGAGTTTCAAGTGCAGAAGCTTCGAAGCTTCGAGGCTTGGCAACTTCGCGCGGCATAATGCGAAAAGGCTTGCTCAGTCGACTCCCTCAGAATGGAGAGGCTGTCGAGCGACGGTTCCGTCGCTCGAGCCGTTCGGCTGATCTGGTTCGGTTGTCGCGTCCAGGAGCGAATCGGGAACGAGCGGAGGTCCCGTAATCGGTTGGGCTGGAGGATCGATGGCCGGAGAAATCGCCGATTCGGCTGTCGGCGACGACGCGTGCGAAATCCTTGAAAGATCCGGCGGCAGCGTGATTTCGTCCGCATACGGAATGGGCGGACCGATCGCCTGGCCTGCTCGCTTTCTTCCCAGGTAGTATCGATAAATAAGCACAAATGCGACGACCACGCCGAGGATCAGCGTGATCCAGTGTTGGATCTCGCGAAGGCCGTTCTCGATCGACCTGGCGAAAACCCAGCCCAGCCCGAACATCAGCGTCGTTGAAAGCGAAGCCGCCACCAGGTCGGTGAGAAAGAGTCGCAAAGGGGGCAGCTTGAGAATCCCCGCGGTCAAATACGCAGCGGTCCGAAATCCGACGGCGAACCGCCCCAATACCAGAATCTTGAACCCATGCCTATGAAAGTATCCCTTTATTTGTGCTTCGCGAGCCTGGGTCAGGAATTTTCGGGTCAAAGGCAGGCTCATCACTTTTTCGCCGTAGTGATAGCCCAGGAAATAGACAACGAAATCGCCGACGAGAACTCCCGCGAAGGCGGCAGCGAACGCTCCCGCGGGCAGAAGCGTTCCTTTGCGAGAGAAGACCGCGCCCAGGATGATCGGCAGTTCTTCGGGCACGGGAAGTCCCAACCCTCCCAGCACCAAAACCAGGAAGATTCCCGCGTACCCAAGCTTCTCGATCAGCTCTTCGGTCAACGCCCCTGGCTCCCCTCTGGGTCTCGCGCGAGTTGTTGCTCGCGTTCTTCCGAGACGCCGATTTCGTCTGCGACCTTGGGCTCGTCCTCGCTGCCGGCCGGACGAGGGCGCGTGGCTGGCCCCTTGGTCAGGAACTTCAGGAATTGGAGCAGCAAAAACACGACCAATAATGGTGGAATTGCATAGGCCAAAACCAGTGTGCCGTTGAAGCCAAACACAGGGCCTACCAGTGCGATTGGCAAGACGATCATCGCCAAGAACAGCAGCCAGCAGCCCAGCGAAGCCATCACTGCCTTGAAATTGCCTGCCTCACTCACCTGTTCGTAATGAATCTGAGTGGTTCTGCCGCGACGCAGGCTTCCCGACACGGCCTCGACGAGCTCCATCGTCCTGATCGCATCGTGCAGGTTCGGGTGATGCTCGCGGCCTTGGACGGCCGTTTCGAGCACTTCGAGGGTCGTTGCAAAGGGGTTCCAAGGCTCGAAGCGTTCAAGCTCCGTTTCCTCTCCGGACTCGTTCTTCGAGAGGAGTCTCCCAGGGGCAAGTGCGTCTGGGTCAAACTCGAGGATCAAGGTCTCGGGAGGGGCGACGACGCAAACACGCAAGAATCGGACCCCGCCGAGCGCGAACCGCATTTCGCCTCGAAGTTTGCCGCCAAGCTGGACTCCGAGCCGAGAAACGCTGGTCGTATGCGGAGGGGTGGCGAACGCCGTCACGGATTCCACTTCGCCGATCAGAGAACGGACCATATCGACGGATCGGGGAAGCGCTTCATGTAGGAGATTGGTGGAACCCCGAGGAAAGGTCCCCTCGAAGATCACTTCCAAGCCGGAATTGTGTGCATGGCGAGCTGCGATGATTGCTTGTCTGAGCTTGGCAAAGCCAGGGTGCAGTCGACCGGGGATGTCTGGGACGACGATCGCGGAGGTCTCGTGCAAGCCAAGTTCGACGACGTAATAGGGGTCTGGCAGGATCCCTGGGGGATGGATGCAGATGGTCGCCACTCCTGAGATTGCCGCCCTCTGAAGTGCAGCCGCTTTTTGATCGAAATCGGCGCCTCCGACGACCGCGGCGTCGACCTCGTCCAAGCCCAGGGCGATCTCCAAGCTCTCTTTGGCGAGCGGATCTTTGCGATCGTCGAAACCAGGAAAGGCGGCCAAAACATGCTGTCCCGGTCGGCCCTCGAGGAACTCCGCCCAGGCGCTGCTCTCGAGCCGAGTTTCCGATGATCGCAAAATTCATGAAACCCGTCGGATGGCCCGGCCAATACGCTCGGTAGGAAGGACGTCTGGTTTCGCCCTGTTGGACTGGGCGATTCCTCGCACGAAAACGGCGGCTTTATCATAATCCAGCCGAGCCGGCTCGGCGATGCCGGGATTGACCCGCAGGCCAAATCGTGCGGATAATCGTTGCTCATTCGTCCGCATGGACAGCCAGATTTGGCGAGGAAAAGCGCTCGGTGTTGTTGCTCGCGGATCTTTCACCTGTTCCCGATCATTGGCGCGGCGGCTTCGCGACCTTTGGCAATTTCGACGGCGTACACGCAGGCCACGCACGCTTGATCCGCCTACTCAAAGACCAAGCCCGAGCCGCGGGTAGGCCTGCCGTGGCGGTGACGTTCGACCCTCACCCGATCGTCTGCCTTCGTCCTCAGGTTGCTCCACCATCGCTGGTCTGGATCGAGCGAAAGGCTCGATTGCTCAGAGCCGCGGGCGCCGACGAGGTGATGGTGTTCCAGACTGGCCAATGGCTCTTGGACCTCTCAGCCAAAGCCTTCTTCGACCGCGTGATCCGCGAACAGATCGACGCTTGCGGCATCGTCGAAGGCGATAACTTCGCCTTCGGTAAGGACCGAGGCGGCGATACCGTCCAACTCGAGCAATGGTGCAGGGCCGACGGCATCCACTTTTCGATCGCGGAATCGGTCGAAGTCGACGGCCAGACCGTCTCTTCCTCGCTCATCAGGCGTCGGATCGAGGACGGGTTGGTTCGCGAGGCGGCGAATCTTCTAGGAAGGCCGCACAGAATCCGCGGAATGGTCGTTGAAGGCGCCCGCCGAGGCGCCAAGCTCGGCTTTCCGACGGCGAACCTCGCCGAGATCCCCGTGCTTACGCCCGGCGCCGGCGTTTATGCTTGCAGGGCGTGGATCATGCCGGACCATAAGACTTCTTATCCGGCCGCGGTGCACATTGGACCGAACGCGACTTTTGGTGAGTCTTCCAAAACCTGCGAGGTCCATCTGATCGGCTTCGCGGGCGACCTTTACGGCGCGCTGTTGGAAGTCGATTTCCTCGAGTTCCTCCGTGGCAGCCAGAAGTTCGACTCCGTCGAGGAACTGCTCGATCAGATCCGCGCGGACGTCGCGCTCGCGCGAGTGATCGCGGAGTGACCCAAGCAAAGGATTACTCCGGCTCGGCTTCCTTCGAGGCGTTTTCCGAGTCTTTTTCTGCCTTCTTTTCTTTGTCGATAGGCGACTTGGTTTTGGCCGCCGGTTTTTCGAAGATAATCACATGCTGCCATGGCAGCTCTTCATTCGACTCAACGAACGCGAAGCCCATCGGTTCAATTTCCCTGCGCACCTGGGCAAGAGTCATTTTGTGCTCTTCCTTGATAGGCACTTCAGGGTCTTCCCCGCGAAATTCAACAAGCACGAGCCTGCCCTTGGGTTTGAGGGATTTGCGAATGCTGGCGATGGTCAGCTCGGGCTGGGAGAGCTCGTGATAGACGTCGGTCATGAGCGCGAGATCAACCTGTGATTCCGGGAGTTTGGAGTCGGTGACGGTCGCTCGAATCGTTTTGATGTTAGTAACGCCGAAGTTCTTGGCGTTGACCTGGAGCGCCTCGAGCATCTCGGGCTGAAGGTCGGTGGCAAGGACTTTGCCCTTGGGTCCAACGCGTCTCGAGATTCTCAAGCTCATGTAGCCTACGCCGGCGCCGACGTCGGCGACGACGTCGCCTTGCCGGATATCCATCGCGTCGAGCATGGTCTCGGGCTGCTCTTCCTGCTCGCGCTCGGGTCTGACAAGCCACTCGGCGCCCTCGAAGGACATGACGTCGGCGATCGGCCTGCCCTTGTAGACGCGGCTGGTGAGGCGTTTTGGAGGAGCCGGGTTCGAAGCGTCTCGCTTTGGGACGTCTTTCGCGACGTCCGACTTTGCTTTGGCCTTCGACTTTTGAGAACCAGGCCGCCGCTGGGTCTTGGCGGGAGCGTCTTGGACTTCTTGGATGCAAGCCGAGGCGAAAGCGACTCCCACGAAAGCGCCGGCCAAGACGACGGAAAGCTGATTGATCAATCTCTTCATATCAACCTCCGTCGATTGTAAGCAGGCGGCGGGGGGCGTTTTTCGTTCGAGATCAATCCGCGAAAGCGTAACGAATGATGCACCAAAGCGCCTGAACGCCGTCCTTCCAACCGATCTTCTTGCCTTCTTTGTAATCGCGGCCGTTGTAGCGGACGGGAATTTCATAGATCCGGCAGCGACGCGACGGTCGACCGTCCAAGGCCGGCATGACGAACCTGGCGACCTTGGCGGTCACCTCGGGTTCGAAGCCAAAGCGGTTGCTCTTGAGCGTAATGCCCTGAATCACCTCCCTGCGGAACACCTTGTAACAGACTTCCATATCTGTCAGATTTAGATTGGTAAACGTGTTTGAAAGGAGCGTCAGGAATTTGTTGGCCAGCGAGTGCCAGAAGAACAGGACTCTGTGCTTTTCTCCGATGAAGCGGGAACCGAAGACGACGTCGGCTTTGCCCTCGACGATTGGTTGGATGAGCTGGGGGTATTGGGTGGGGTCGTACTCGAGATCGGCGTCCTGGACGATGACGAACTGGCCGGTGGCATGCCTGAAGCCGGTGCGGAGGGCCGCGCCTTTGCCCATGTTCTTATCGTGGTAGACGATCGTCAGGTCGGGCTGTTCGGTCTCGAGCGCTTTCAAGACGTCCCGAGTGCCGTCTTTCGAGCAATCGTCGACCAAAATGATTTGCTTGTTGATCGGCACCGGCGAACCTGACGGAGGATCTCTCGAATCGTGTGCACTTCGTTGTAGACCGGGATGACCACCGAAAGCACAAGGTCCGCGGGAAACCTGTAAACTCCGAGCTGACGGCAGACCGGCTCGCCCAGATTCTTGAGCAGCCAGTCGACCCGCTCGAGGTCGCTCAGTACGTGTTCGGGCCTTTCGAGTTCTTCCACGGAGGAATTCCAGCCCGAGTTGTTCGCCGTGCCTGTCGCGTCCATCAGATGCAATGCCCCAAAAATCCGCGGAGTTTCTTCGCCAAGTTCGAAACCCATTATAGAGACCCGACCTCGAAATGGAAAAGACGCGGAGTCGACGCCGCCAAAAACCACCACCGAGGCTTCACATCATTCGATTCTCGGCGTCGTGATTCGGCTGAATCGAATCGTACGGGGGCTCCAGCCTGGGGTGCAATTCTTCGAGTGGAATGAACGTGTCGTTGATTGGGTTCAGAGCGAGCACTCGGCCATGCTCGAACTCGTAAACCCACCCATGCAAACCCAACGTCCCTTCTTCCAACCCCTTGCTGACACAGGGGATAAGACGTGCATGGCCAACCTGGACCCTGACGTTCTCTTCAACCGCCGCGGCCCAGAGCTCGTCGCCCTCCAAATTACCCAGTTTCTCCAGAATCCGCTCGCGAGTGCATTGGGCGCTGCGGAGCCAGGTGGCCACGGTCGGCAGATTTGCCAGTTGTTCGGGTTCGATCAAGCCCTTGACGGCTCCACATTTGGAGTGGCCGCAGATGATGATATCCCGCACCTTGAGCGCGACGACGGCGAATTCGATCGCTGCCTTTGTCTCATGCTCGCCGCTGCCAGGCAGAGGAATGATGTTGCCGATCGACCGCACGCTGAAGACCTCGCCGGCGTCGGCCTGGACGAATTCGTTGGTGAGAATGCGAGAATCCGCGCACGTGATAAGCAAGTACGGCGGCGACTGCCCTTGGGCGAGCTTCTCATAAAGGCTCTTCTTCTGCGGAAAGACATGCCTGTGAAACTTCAAATATCCCTGGACAAGGTCTTGCATGGACTCTACCTCTCGCGAACGACTACCATGAACTCACCCGCGGGACTCTCAAACGTAACAGATTGCCGTCCCGAAAGATGCACGGATTCAGACCTGGCCGCCGACCAACCCAGCTCGAGTTCGGTCGAGCCGGATTCCTCTCTCGTTTTTCAGAAATACGTAGGATGCACCCCCTAGCCGCGCTTGAGAGTGGGGAAGGAGGCAGGCGATGAGCACCGTAAGGGCAACCGAACGTTCGGCTGCCAAAGACATCGAAGGGCTGTTCCGCGAAGGCCTATTGTCTGGGCTCACCGACGCCGAGCTCTTGGCTCGGTTTGTCGAAACCCGCGACCAGCGTGCATTCGAACTGATCGTCTCGCGGTATGCCCAACTTGTCTATCGCATCGGCCAAGGTGTTTTAGGCGCGAGTGCAGACGTCGACGACGTTTTCCAGGCAACTTTTCTGGCTTTGGTTCGTAAAGCTCCTGTCCTTTGGTTAGGCGGATCTCTGGCGCCCTGGCTTCAGCGTGTGGCGTTTCGCTTCTCGCTGCGAGCCAAAAAGCTGAGGCAAAAGGGCGGGGCGCATTCGATTTCCCAAGGCAACGAGCCTGCCTACTCCGAGGACGTGGGCGCCAAGAGCGAGCTTGTCGCAATCGTCCATGCCGAGATCGACAGGCTTCCGAACCGCTATCGCTCAGTCGTTGTGTTGTGCGATCTCGAAGGGATGTCTCAAGACGCAGCCGCAAAAAGCCTGGGATGTCCGATCGGCACGGTGGGCGGCAGGCTCACCAGGGCCAGGAGGATCCTCAAAGATCGTCTGACCAGACGCGGGTTCGCCGTGGCCTCGGCTCTGGCCGCCGCCTCCCTCCAACCTGCCGACGCGAACGCGGCGAAGCTCAATGCGTTGTCGGCGACAGTGATTCAAAACCTGTTTGAACCCGGATTCGTGAATAAGATCGGTCTTGCAACGCCACTCTCAGTTGCATTGGAGGAAATTATGATTTTCGTTCTCAGATGGCGAACTCCCCTTCTGATCGCCTCGGCGCTCGCGTTCACCGGCGGCACGGGTTACTTCGTGGCCGCCGTGGGCAAGCAGGACGTGAAGCCCCCCGAATCGAAACCGCGGCAAGAACAAAAGGAGGCGAATGCGAACGAGTCGCTTCCGGTCGTTCGAGACGCGGACGGAAACTTCATCCCTTTGAGAATTCATGTCGCCAAACCAGGAGAATTCTACAACATCGAACTTCTCCAGGCGTTGCCCGGCAGACCAGTTACTGGTCAGTACCAAGTTCACTCCGACGGGACAATCAATCTTGGTTTCTACGGAGAAATCATGGTCGCGGGTTTAACTCGGAAGGAAATCAAAGAAAAAGTTGTCGAGCACATGCGAAAGTACTTAACAGATGAGTCTCTCGGGCTCGAGGCCTTGGACGGGACGGGAAAGAAAATCCAGGTGCCGGCGGCCGAGACGGACACGGTCTCCGTCGAGGAGCTTTCGATTCGGGCCGCGGGAGTCGCAGAGCGCACCTTCCGCGGGTCTGGGCCTCGAACAGATCCATGCGGATCTCGCCGAGATCAAGCAATCGCTGAAGAATATCGAGCGTCGGCTTGCCCCAAACCGAGAGAAAGAACTTCGAGCCCAATAAAGAGTCGACGTCCTCTTACCTCACTGCTCAACCACCCTCCTCGTCTGAAAATCCCTCAAGTACGCCCGATAGGCATCGTCCATCGGGCGTGCTCCATTCTTACCAAACGGATACTCCTTCATTCCCTTCCAGGGCAAAGGGCCGACGTCGTCGCCGGTCACGCTGAAGAGGTCGGCGTCTTTGCAATAGCCCACTGAACGCAGCACATACTCGCGCACCCAACCTTTGGGAACCGGCGGCAGCGACTGCCCATTGAACTCGATTTTGACCTCTTCGCCGGAACCGAAGACGCAATGCTGGTCGTCGTCGTTCTGAAGCAGGCTCGTCACGTCGCCGAATCGTGTATAAAGGCCTGGTAGTTGCGAGAGCGTCGCTGGTTCGACAAGGTCGTAATCGAAAAGCGTGGGCGGAAGGCCGTCGGGCGACGACTCCCGCATATAGCCACGGTATCCAAGCTCCGCCCGAGCAACCGGCAGGCTGTTCACAACGATTTCGGCATTCGGATCCACCTCGCAATAAACGCTTGGTCCCAATAGCACTCCATGTTGGTTCGAAGCCGTAGGACGCACCTCGGTCCGCAGAGCTTACCTGTCAGCTCGATCGCGCTCATTCGGGGCGTGCCTGCGGGATGACCAGGGTGCTGCTCGACGACCTCCCAAGAACCGTCCTCCCGCTGACGTTCGAGCACAGGCGTATGGATCTCGATTCCCGCGGTCGCCGCTGCATAATTGGCCACGGTTTTCGAATACTCGAGCCAGCCGGGAAGGCAAAGGAAGAGCCGATCGCTCTCCTTGAATTTTGAGAGCCTGTCTCCAAAATCGAGGACAATTCCGTGCTCCTCGGTAATCCCTTTCATTCCAGTCAGGGGTCGAAAGCCGTCGGCGGTTTTGTGATCGTTCTTGCGCAAGACGTCTGAGAGATCTGTTCCACTCAGGTCGCTGGCGCGCACATACTGAAATGGGATTCCGCCAGGCGAAGAGTTTGCCCGAAGGAAGCTGCCTGCCCGTGGCGAAACGTTCGTCCATGGAAACCGAGACGTCCGAGGGGTGGTCGACCACGTCGAGCGTCAGGTGATCAAGATAGGTTGTCTCGTCCATCGGCTCTGTGAGCGAGATGAGGAACGAACCTCGGATCTGTTCGAGCATGCCTCTGGGAATCTGGAACGCTTCGTCTCGGTCGGCCGCGGCGACGACGACCGGGGTCGTCAAGTAACCCAGCACCCCCGCGCCGAAGATATCGCCGGCACAAACATACCGTTTGCCATTAAATGTGAAGAGCACGGGGCAACTGTCTGTTTTCCGATTGAGTTCGGCAAGCGCATACTTCTGGTTGCTGGGGATGTCGACCTCGCCTTGTATCACGCCGTCGGGCCAGCGGAGGCGCATCGCCGCCACTCTGTCGGCTTCTCCCAACCCCAACACGACTCGACCGACGCTTTGGCATGTTCCCGAGTTGATCGTCGTATGGATGAAAGTTGAGTGAATTCCTTTGGCGTCGATCGAGAACTTGACGCCCAGGGCGTGGGAATTGGTTCGCATCCGATCCTTTGCACGATCGTTCCTCCAACGTCCGGAGAGGTCGAGCGAAAGCCAGTGCCGACCGTTGCCTGCGTTCCGACCGATCCTCGGAGCCTCGCCTGGGTAGAGCACGACCAGGTCGGGAAGAGCGTCGCCGACCAGATCGGCGTAACCCGTGGCCAAAAGTGCGTCGGGCGACGACAGCGACGGGTTGGGAATGAGCGGAACAGCTTGAGCTGAGTAGCGGTTGCCTTCGTTTCGAGCCCAAGCGACGGTTGGCGGTTTGTCCGCGGCGACGAATGGGAAGCCTAACAGGTCCGGCCAGGAATCGAGGTCAAGATCGGCGACCATCGCAACCCGCCAAAACGACGCGTTCGTTGGATAGGGCTTGAACTTCAAGACCGCTTGGCCTTCGTGAACCGTGGAGGAATTGAGGAAAGGCGCCATCTTGCCAAGGGCGCTAACGGCGACCAGATCGGCCTGACCGTCCTGATCGACGTCGCATGTGAGAAGTCCTGAGAGGGGCAGGCTCTGGTTGAGCATTGCAAGGTCGGCTGCGTGGAACCGACCAAGACGATCGTTGAGTACGGCGACGGGGGGTCCGTCGTCCGAGCCAAGCACGAAGTCGAGATCTCGGTCGTTGTCGATGTCGAGCGCTGCAATCGCTGTATGGCGCTTTGCGTCGTCCAGCAGAGGTTCGACCTTCGGCCATGGAGTCAGCTTGATCGAAAGCCCTTTTTCAACTTTGCCGATATCCGACGTCGCGACCGCAAGTGGCGCGTCGAGTTCGTCGGGTCCGCCCAGGGGCGCTGGTTTGCCGTCGTTGCGGTAGGCGGAGTTCAGGACGCCTGGGACGGGCTTCTCGCCGAATGCAAGCTCGGCGTTCTCAGCCGATGTGTAGTTGATCACATAAAGGTCAAGGTCTCCGTCCTGGTCGACGTCGAGCCAGCGCGCTGTTAGGCTGAGCGCGGAAGGCGAGTCGAGCCCCGAGCTCTTGGTCACGTCGTCGAAGCCCTTACTGACGTTGTGGAACAGCCGATTGTCGCCGACGCCAGTAACGAAGAGGTCGATTCTCCTGTCGGCGTCGAAATCGGCGGCGGCGGCGCCCAGGCTCGCGTGATCGTCGGGAAGACCCATTTCGATTGCCGACTCGACGAATTCGTAATCCGACTTATTGACGAGAAGCGCGTCCCGCAGGCCCTTGGGCCCAACGACCGCCGCGCTGAGGAACAAATCCTGTCGGCCGTCGCCGTTGGCGTCGAAGGCGGCGATTCCAGCGCCGAAGCGTTTGCGGACTTTGGCGAAGACCTCTTGCTTGCCCTTGAAATCGGATTCTTTGGCCCAGTGCGTTCCTTCCGGAAGCTTCACACGAATGGGATCGGGCCCGTCGAATCTCGGCGAGCGAAATGGACCTGACGGAGCTTTCTCCTTTGGCAACGGGTCGATGATCAACGAGTATTTGCCTGCATCTCCGTAGACGTTGCCATAGGAATCGCCAGGGCCCCCCATTGTCTGGGCAGGGTTCATTTCCAGCCATCGTTTTTCGAACTCGGCCCGCTGGGCGCGAAGCTCCAGTTTGCGTTTTTCAAGTTCAGCCGCCTTGGCGGGATCTTGCTTTGCCTCCCTATTGCGGGCGATCTCGCGGTCGACGTCGCGCTCTGAAAGTGCAATGATCCGGGAGATTCGAAAGAGCGTCGAAGAGATGTAGGGATTTGCTCTGTATGCTTTGAGAAAGATATCAAGCCGCTTCCGGTTGTCCTCGGGACTTGGAGTCGAGACGGCAAAGCCTCCCTCCTTGCTCGAGGAGGTATAGGTTTGGCCGAGGTAGCTCCAGGCGTAACCGTCGTCGGGGTCGCTCTCGGCGACCACCTTGAAATCGTCGAAGGCGCTGCTCATGTACTCGCCGCCGACTTGCCCGTAGATCAACCCCCTGCAAAAGTGTGCGTGCAAGTTCAGGGGGTCTCGATCGAGCACCTCCGTGAGAAGCCTGAGCGGTTCCTCGAATTTCGCCAGCACCACGTCGCCTGGGAGTTCGACCTTGTCGTTCTTTTTCGCGGACTCTTCCGCCGCCTCCTGACCCTTCTGATTCAGAAGCGCGATTGCCAGGTTGATCGTCCCGGGGATCCAACCGGGCGCCAAGCCGTGAACCTTACGGAAATAAGGGATCGCCGCCAGGTAATCGTAGCGCTCCATGTGGCCGACGCCCACGGCGTGGCTCTCCAGCACGATGTCCAAAAACCGCGCTGGGATCTCGTCGACCAGCTTGACTTTCGCTTTCGGAGGATTTCCCGCCTTAGGTCCACTCTTTCCGAAGCAGCCCGACGTCGCCAGAGCCAATATGCAGAGAAACGCGGGGATGAAGCGGCGCCGCCAACCTCGCCTCGGTACGCAAGACGTATGCACGTGAAAACTCCTCTTGTATGATTATGGATTAAATTCGCCTCGAGGTCCAAGCGGCCTGCCGGTCTTGGAAATCGATGAATAATTGACCGGCGCCGCGAAACGACCCTGTGAAAGGCGAAATTTGAGTATACGGCGATCGAGCGCGACGGCGGTAGCGTAAGACCCGAACGTTCTGAGTCGAGCGGCGCGCCTTACCGGGCCTTACCGTCGTCTTTGGGGGTCGCTGCCTGAAGCAGGGTGAAGAGCGTTGTATCGCCTCGGCGATCGGTCAAGCGTGTGAAAATGTCGTGCGCCTGCCGGGTCTTGCCGTTCAAATATTTCTCGAGGCCAAGGACCAGCCATGCGTCGCGATCGTCTGGCTTGGCCTGGAGGTGCGTTTCGAGTTTGCCGATTAAGGCTGCATAGTCTGCCGGTTCGGCGTACATCGCCTGAATGTCGGGAGCGTTGAAGATCCAATCGGGGTCGATCGTCAGCGCCTGGCGAACACGTTCCGCCGCGTCCTGATATCGGCCCTGAACCATATCGACCTGGGCCTCGTGAATCAAAGGATCGACGGCGTTTCGATCCGCCGCGCCTGCCTTCGCATAACGATTGCGGGCTCTTGTGTAGTCTTTTACCCTGAAGAAGCGGTCGCCGCGGAGGACAAGATCGTCGGACTTTGTACGCTCGGCTCGCTGGACCTCTTCCGGAACGGGCTTGCTGGCCTGATCCGCTTCGATTCGCCGAGAAACCCTTGTGAATCTGGCGATCGGCATAAGCGAAGGCGCGCTCGAGGCGAAAGGAGCCCCATTGAACGCAGGTTGAGGACCGCCGAGGTAGCCAGGGGCAAAACCTGGGTAGACGGGGGTGACAAACGCCGTCGGCGGAACGGCAAAAGGGCCGACTGGGCCATAGCCCAGGTAGATGAAAGAAGGCCCCCAAAACCCGCCGCCGCCCGCAACGGCTCCCCCGCCCAAACCGCCGGGGATGCCGCCGGCGTGACCTCCGCCGTGCTGGGCCAACGCCGGGCTCGAACCGCCATAGACCAGGCATATGATCATTAAGAAACGCGTCGCCGCGCACATGAACAAGCCCCCCGCGTCCTCGGCCCCCTGCCGGAATTCTAGGCCCAGATCAGGGGAATTCCAAGGAAACCGTCCGATTCACGCTCGAGTTCCGTTGGCAAGGGAGAAGCTCTGCCGATGCGAGAGGAGGGAGTTGAACCCTCACGCCTTGCGGCACGGGATCCTAAGTCCCGCGCGTCTGCCAGTTCCGCCACTCTCGCGAGGATGAGGAATCCACTCGCTCGACCTTCCTGATTTTCCAAGACAGGCGTCAGGGGGTCAATGACAGATTCCAAATCCCTCTCATATTGCGTCCCGACCCGACCAGAAATCGAGGCTCGGAGCATGGTTTATTTCTTCTGCAACGGTCTCGACTTTGGCCAAAGCGAAAAAACTGGCCCGAGTTCGTTCCGCACGAGGCGAAACGGTTCGGGCCATGATCGATAACGCGTTGTCGAAGGAACTCGAATGCTCAACGGTCGCGGAGTTTGGACAGCAGTCGCAGCACTTCCATATAGAGCCAAACCAGCGTGACCATCAGGCCAAACGCCGTGTACCACTCCATGTACTTGGGAGCGTAAGCGTCGGCGCCGCGCTTGATGAATTCGAAATCGACGAGCAGATTGAACGCAGCCAAGCCGACGATGAACAGGCTAAAGCCGATGCCCAAGGGACTGGCCTGGTAGAGGAACCCAGCGGTGTGTACGCCAAAGAGTCGCAGCAGCATGACCACGACATAGAAAAGGGCCAGGGCCATGGTCGCGCCGGTAATGCCCATGATGAGCTTGTCGGTGACCTTGATAATCCCGCTCCAATAGATCGTCAGCATGGTAAACGTGGTGGCGATCGTGACGCCGACCGCCTGCCCAGCGATCCCAGGATAGCGGGCGTTGAAAATTTGCGAGATCGCTCCCAAGAAGACGCCCTCCGCGGCTGCGTAGAGGGGCCCAGTGATGGGTGAAGCCTTGGGGAAGAACGTCGTGACGAGCACGATTGGCAGGCCAGCGAGCAGCGAGAACATCAAAAGCGGCATGATGTCCATGCTCTTGGTTGCGAGCTGGACCCAAGTCCAAGCGGCGGTTCCAGTCAGGATGGCGAGCAAAATGAACGTCTTGCCCACGGTGCCGCCGACGGTCATCGTCGAACTGCGGGCCGAGCCGTAGGTTTCGTCAACGGCTGTCGAATACGGATTGCCTGCGAATACAGGGTTGCTCGAACGCACTTGAAATCACCTCCGTTAGACCCGGCGGCACGGCCGGGCACCCGAACGACCCGCTCTCGAGCGGGAACTCTTCTCTCTCTATTGTGGGCCTGGTTGGCTCATTTGGCAATCGAAGAACGCCCCAAGGCGGCCGATTCGGGCTCCAGGACCGGTTTTCGACGAGCGAACACTCTTGTCATTCCGCGCTCGAACAAGGGCTGGCGATCGAACCAACGGAAGCTGATTTCATCGAGAGCAGGATCTTTGCCCCAGACCAAAAGTTTATCGAAACGATCGGCGTTCTGTTCGAGAACACCCGACCAGAGCTGCTCCTTCGACGCGCCTCGCTCGTCCATGCCGAGGGAACCAGAAGCGACGATCGACACCAACTCGAGCTCCGGCAACGGCCGTGGCTCGGCGGGCTGAACCGGGAAATAGTAATGCGTGGGCTCGTAGTTGCTCCAAATGACGGAATCGGAATCGGTCCCCAGAATACAATCAAAATGAAGCATATGATTGATGCGAAAAGGCGTGCTCACGCCGACCAGCAGAGTCGCCACGCGCTGGCGTTCGCCCAGGGCGGCCGCGGCGCTGGAAAACTCCCTGCCAAATCGATCGCATCTTCCGGCATAGTCCCAAACCATCAAGACCTGAAGCGAACAAGAGACCAGTAGCGGCAGTGCGACCAAGGCTTTGATCCTGGAGTTGGGACCGAATTCGAGCCATGGGACGAGAGCGATGAGCCCCAGGAGGATCA
This sequence comes from uncultured Planctomycetota bacterium, assembly GCA_963818975.1. GTDB lineage: Bacteria > Planctomycetota > Planctomycetia > Isosphaerales > Isosphaeraceae > CAWFUI01. The sequence goes on from CAWFUI010000015.1 coordinate 71,066, forward strand.
TCCGCTGAGGCAGGTACTGTCCGTGCTGATAGCCAAGTGAATCGGGCCCGAGGAGCCCTGCCGTCGTCAAAACAACCGCCAAGACGAGCCAACCTCGGCGCTCGCGCGATCGATTCTGCCAGGCCAGAGTCAGCACGATTGGTAAGGCGAATACGAACCAGACCACCGGAGCGAAGACCGCGCCGAAGTTCGAAGCCCGATCCCCTTGGAATGGTACATACTGCTTGCTCGCCAGAGAGATCGGGTCAACCCAGCCGATTTGCCTCGACCACGCCACGAGCGACCATGGATGAGCAAGATAGCCCCATTGTGGGACGATCGCGCCGCCGCCGCTGACCATCGACCTATACATCAGTGCCAACGGCAGGGCTGGGGCAATGAAAAGCAGCGTCCACCAGAATGTCTTGAACCGCGCATCGAGCGGCGTCGCGAGCGCCAGGACGATCAGCGAAAAGAGCGTCAACCCCCAGCTTACGGGATGGCAAAAGTAACCAAGGATTACGAGTAAAGCTTGTATAAGCAGCGAAGGAAGGCTCGGCCGGTTTCGGTGTTTCCACCAGCATGCGAGAGAAATCGCGAACAGGCATGCACCCAGCTCGAATCCGACGAAACCCTCGAGCCAGCTAAAGTTCATTGCCAGCAGAAGCGCCAAGCAACAGACCAAGCCGACGTCTTTCGATCCCGCGGTTTGAACTCTCAGCCAGAGGATGCAAGCCGCCAAGCCGACGAGTGTGATCGTCGTGATCAGCCGTTCGGCGACCCTGTGAGATACGACCCGCAACATCCCCATCGCCAAAAGGTGCCCGCACCAGTTCGGCAGAGGCTTCCACTGGACGCGATAGGCCTTCGCGAACGGCGAGTCCACTGATAACGACCTGGCAATGATTTTCGCATTGTAAATGTGCGAAGGACCATCCTGGGTGGCGAACCAGCGCGTTGACCAGATTGCCCCGATGGCGCATCCCAGGAGTGCAAAGGCCACGGAGGCGACGATTGCGCTCGTCCGGGTTTCCTTCGATCGCGACGTCGGCAGTGCATCGACGGAAATTGGTCCCGTATCCATCCTCAATCGATCCATCCTTGGTTCCTTCGAGAGGGGGGTCTTTCTGGGACTCAACCCTCCACCAACGGGCACTCACCCAGTCAATGGAGCATCTCGAATTCAGCCCAAAAAAGCAAACCCGAGCCCCCTCGACAACGCGAGAGAGCTCGGGATCGAAAGCGTGACAACCGGACGGACGCCCGGAGAATTGTGATTAAACTGCCTGGCGAGCCAGGAAGGTGCACGTCGGGTCGCAGCCGCGCCAGGGCGGCAAGGTCCTAAAATCACGCCGGCCCAGGGGCGGCCGCCAGGCGCAAAGGCCTGGATCGTGTTATCCAGATTATAGCGCGCGATTTCCGCGAATGCGCAGAAAAGATTTAAAGTCCCTCTCTCGACTTCGCCGAAGCCGACGGCTCATCGCCTGTTGGCGTCAACGTGCTCCAAGAAGTCTCAGTTCCTTCTCCACGCGAAGCTTGCGTTTCGTCGGCTCGTCCCAGTCGATCGTCTCGTTCTGAAGCCACTCAATCGCACTCCTCTTTACTGCCTCAGGCAGAGGAACCGCCAGCTCGGCATGCCGGACGACCACTCCCACATATGCCAACCGAGCCACGTCTTCCCAGGTTGAGAAATCGTTCCCGTGCTCATTGATAATCTGATCGATTGCAGCCTCGAGCGTCAGCTCGTTCGCGAGTTTCTCCTGGACTTGCTCGTAGGTAAGCGGGTTTCGATCGTCCATCAGCTTCTCGTATTCGGCGCCGTGAACGCGGTCGAAGCCCGCGTCGAGCGCGTCGCTTGCTTCATCAAATTCGTAGCTCTTGACGCCCCAATAACCCACGCGATCACCTCGATCCCCAACGATTTCGAATTCCGACCCTAACGTCTGCCCAGCCGATCTCGACTTGCCGTCAAGGGCCCTTTCGCCTCCTTGGGTTCGCCAAACGCCGCCGCTCCAACGCGATCTTTGGGCTTCAGGTTCAAGTAAATGGATTCAAAATTCGCTCTGGGAACCAGGTAAGACTCGTGATAGATCACGAAATCCGACTTCTTTCGACTCCGCTCGACGGCGTCCTTCCACCAGAACGAATGAGGTTCCGCGTGCGACCAGGCCTCGAGCTCCGCGAAACTCCGCCAATATTGAAATATGCCTACGTGTGAGAATGAGAAGAAGAACATTTCCGACGACAAGAGCCCGGCGTCCTTCTCCTTGGCCAGCTTGCGCTCCGGCCGATCGGGCCTCCCAGGCTCACAAGGTAAAGCCAGGCCTGGAGATTGTGCGCCATGAACCCAAGCCGGATGAGAGCGATCTCCTCGAGGGATTCCGGAAGCGTGACGACCAACCGATTCATAAGTTCGTAGTATCCATGGACGATGGCAAGACATCGACGTTTGCTTCATGGTCTTGGCGGCAGTCGTCGCACATTCGCGATCAGTGCGTCGACCCGTTTCCTTGGGGCGACCAAACTGGGCACGGTTACGGGGGTTTTGGCGACGAATTCCGCGGCGGTCAGGTGGTTCCCATCAATATCGGCGAACCCGCAGCCCGCCTCGGAGACGATAATCGATCCAGCGGCGACGTCGTGCGCATGTTCGCCCAAAAAGATACACGCATGAAGCCGGCTCGAGGCCAGAAAAGTCAGCTCGCAGCACGCGCTTCCAAGATCGCGCAGTCTGCCTGGGACCGTTCGCGGGTCGACAGCCCTCAATGCGTTCGTACCCACCGAGACGTTGTCTTGATCGTGGAAGGCTTCGGCGTCTTCGACCAAAAGCTGCTCGCCGTCGCGCCAGGCGCCTCCTCCTTTGGTCGCCCAGTAAAGCTCTCCAAGCGGCGGCACGGCGATCACCCCCAAAACCGGTTCCCCATGGTCCAAGAGGCCGATGCTAATGGCCCACAAAGGCAGCCCGTGGACCATATTGCCGGTCCCGTCGATCGGATCGATTGACCAAGACCTCGAGCCGGTTCCGCCGGAAGCCTCATACTCCTCGCCAGTCAAGCGATCGAGTGGGAATTGTTCGCTCAACCGCGACCTAATCATCCGCTCCAAGTCCCGGTCGAGGTCGGTCACGAAGCTGAGATTGGCCTTCTCGCTGGGAGTGACGCAGAGACAGCGGTCGAGGGCCAAATCAGTCGCCTCGAGCATCAAATCCTTCACGAACTCCAGTTCGTCTTCCATCCTTGCCCACCATGTTTCAATGCCCAATCGGTCGCGGCAGTCGATGCATCACGGTAAGAAACCGCTTCGTCCTTCGCAAGCTTGGCCTGAACTCGATCGGCGAGCGTCTCGCCTCGCTCTCGATACTTTCGTATTTTCGTTGATGATGAATACCCCGTTTCTCGTCGACACGCACGCTCATCTTGACGACCAGAGGCTCTGGGATCAGGTCGAAAGTGTTCTGATGCGCGCCAGGGAGGCGGGCGTTGGACAGGTCGTCGCGGTGGGAACAACGGCGGATTCGAGCCAGGCCCTCGCCGAGTTTGCCTCGAGGACCTCGGGAGTGTTCGCAGCGGTCGGAATCCACCCCAACCACGTTTTCGAGCAAACCGAGGCCGATTTCGATAGGATTTCCTCGCTTGCGCGGACCAAGGCCTCGCACATCGTTGCAATTGGCGAGACCGGGCTCGATCGGTACTGGAAGAAAACGCCGTTCGAGGATCAGCAGGCGAACTTCGACAGGCACCTAGATCTCGCCGCCGAGTTCTCGCTGCCATTGATTATCCACTGCCGGGATTCGGCGGAGAACATCCTGGCCCAACTTGCCGACAGACCCAGGCCCATCCGGGGCATCTTACATTCCTTTACCGGCGATTGGGATCTTGCGAAGCGGTTCCTCGATCTTGGCCTCATGATCTCGTTCGCCGGCCAAATCACTTTTACGAACAAATCGCTCGACTCCTTGCGAGAAGCTGCGTCGAAGATCCCGATCGACCGTCTCCTGGTCGAGACAGACAGTCCCTACCTCACGCCCCATCCCTTTCGAGGAGAGCGGAACGAACCCGCCATGGTCGCATTCACCGCCAGAAAATTGGCGGAGATCCGAAACCTCTCGTTTGGCGACCTTGCTCATGCCACGTCGGAGAACGCGGCCAAACTCTTCCACCTCCCCGCCAACTCGGTCCTCGCCTCTCCTACTCAATATCCTCATTGACCGCTGCGTCGGCACAGCTTTCCCAATCGGTACATGTTCCAGAGCTTTTTCGCATCGCGTTTAAAGTAGGAAAACGGGGAGGCGGATGCGAACGAGTAAAACCTTTCGCGGGATGTGACTTGTATCGATTAGAACGAACATGACGGTTTGGATTGTTTTTTTATCCCACAACGGCATTGCGTGTACTTTACTATGGATATAATGAGCTATATGGTCAGTGTGTCTTGGAAAAACGAATGGGTTCTACCGGAATTGCCGCCATGCGTGGGTTCGATTTCAAAAGCGTCGCCGTACTGGCCAGCGTAATCACGTTGTTTGTTCTGGGCTTGGTCATCGTCGTTCGCAGCGGCAAAGACCCGCTGTCGACATCCGCCGGCATGAAGCAGGCGGTGGGGAACCTAACCCGATCGCTCTTGCTGGCTTCCTTCTGGCTGGCCGTCATGTTCTTCGCGCAGCGGCTTGCGGGATACAACCTGGCGCTTCGGTAAGACGAGGATCTGGGCTCTCGAGTTCGCTAGGAAGGGCTATACCCCTCGAACGTCCGGGCCCCAGATGATTTTATGCAACTGCGCCTGGAAGCGAAGTGGAAGTCGCGATTCGAGCACCCACGACGCCAGTTCCTTCGGATGCACCCGGCTATGTGCGCCGCTGATCAAAACCGAGCACCTTCCGGCAAGGTCGTACTCGCGGATCCGCTCGATCGACCAATCGAAGTCGGCTCGGTCAACGATGACGAACTTGACTTCATCGTGAACCCTCAAGAGATCCATATTCGGCCAATGGTTCGACGAAACCTCGCCGGAGCCAGGCGTTTTAACGTCCAAGATCACGATAACGCGTTTGTCGACGTGTTCGATCGAAAGCGCTCCGCTGGTCTCGAGCAACACCTTCTTGCCTGTGCCCGCCAATCGCGACAAGAGCGTCAAAGCCTCGGGCTGGAGCAAAGGCTCGCCGCCCGTTAGTTCGAAGAGATCGTCCTCCTCGGCAAGATGAAGCGCCTGGGCCACCACGTCTTCGAGGTTCGTCCGAACACCCTCCTGGAAGGCGTGAGGTGTATCGCAGTACACGCATCGGAGGTTGCAAGCCGTCAGCCGGATAAAGACGCAGGGGAGACCTGCGTAGGTGCTCTCACCCTGAATGCTTCGGTAAATCTCGTGGACGACGAGCTCGCCCTTCTTCTTATCCTGCAGTGGACGAAGTCGATGAAGGGGTGCTTGACGAAGGACTTCGGGGTCAACCGCTTCCCGTTCCGACCTTTCGGCGGACAAGTCCTCTCCGGATCCCAGGGGTGCGTTGGTGCGGGCGTTCATCTCAACGTAACTTGCGGATTCGTTGGGACTCGGACTTGATGAATTCAACGTCGATAAAAGGATCGGGGCCGATCCTTTGGAAGCGTACAAAGCCGTTCGAGTCGATCAAAAAGGTTCCGTGCAGAGGCGTCGACTCGAAGTCGTCATAAGCCCGATAAGCCTTGAAAACCGAAAATGAAGGGTCCGGCAGAATCGGCATTGGAATGGAAACGCCGTCTTTATTGGCCTTGAGTGATCGGGAAGACTCGAGGTCGTCGGTCGAGATCGCCAGGACAACCGTATCGCTGTTCTTCATCGCTTCATATTCTTTTCCAAAAACCTGGAGCTGCTGCTGGCAGTGAACGCATTTCTGTCCAAGGTAAAAGAGCAAGACCACGTTCTTGCCCTTGAGATCGGCGAGCGACCACTTCTTTCCATCGGTGTCGTTGAGCTCGAGGCCCTCGGCCGCGAACGGCGCCCAGGCCAGCGGGCCAAGCGTCTTCAGATCGACTTTGTGCGACTTGCTCTCGTCGGTTTCCGTCGATGCGGCGGGCGTCTGCCAGCCTTCGCTGGTTTTCCAAGTTTGGACGATCCCAGCCAACCTTTGAAAAATCGGTGAATCGGGGTCTGCGTCTCGCGCGATCGGCATGAGCCGGGTCCTGTAGACTTCCTGGGCTTCCTTCGATTTTCCAACAGCCTGGAGGATCTCTACATAGACAGCCATCGGTACAACTTCGTTCACATGGCTGTCGGCTGCGGCCTTTGCCTTCGACTCGGCAAATCCCAGGTTGCGCGCCGCCAGGTGCGCTCTTGCCAGGTTTTCCATGCTCATGCCAGGCGATTGAGAGAACCTCTGGAACGCAAGCTCGACCTGACCATCCTGGATCGCCCTCTGGCCTTGAAGCTCCGCGACCGCTGTATTGAGCGATCGAACCAGGCCTTCATTGCGGTTCTTTTCTTTCGAGAGATCGCCGCTGAGCTTTTCGAGAGCCGCGATTTCGGCGTCGAGAGCGGGCCTATCGTGCTTGGCTGCGTACGCCAGGCCAAGCATAAAGTGAAGCTCGCGTTGTTCGATGGGCAGGCTCGACCAATCGAGAATCCCGGACTTCGTCGCTTGGATCAGATCGTCCCAAAGCTCGTACTTCACCAAAATCTCTGCCCAACGCTGCCTGCCGGACCTCTGAGCCGAGCCGCCGTCGTGGCTGTTGTTCTTGTTCGGGTCTCTCGGCTGTTCGACAAGATTCTTGGCAACCACCAGGGCGTCTTTGAACCGGCCGATGTGGCTTAGGCTGGTCGCAAGCCATTGGTTGTTGTGTGCGTAATTGTGGATTTCGAACGGCATTGTCCGTTCGGAAGTCATCGATGCGTGGTCGACCCGCGCCGAGCCCTCCTGTTGATAGGCTGCGTCGGCGTATCGCTTCAGTGCTGTGTATGTGTGGCCTGGCATGTGCCAGGCATGGGCGATGCCCGGGGCGCTGGGTGCGAACAACGCCGCGGACTTGAGCGCTCGCTCGGGCTTGTATCCATCCCAAAGGTGGATTCTGTAATGGTGGGCGCCGGGATGCATTGGTTCGGCGGCGAGGACCACGTCCAGGAGGGTGTCAACCGCTTGGCGGCTGCCGATTCCATCTTGAAATGAGTTCTGCCATGTGATCATTGCCAACCAAGCCTTGGCGTCGAGGTCCTCGGGGAATTCTTGGACGATGACCTCGTAGGCTTGCATATGTCCCACGCGGCGAGCCTTGTCGTCGCCTCCTTCCTGATAGAGCTTCTCGAGGGCGTCGATATAAAGCTGCTCGCGGCGCGAAGGCGCCTTTTTGGCTGCGATTTCTTTGGCCTTCTTGAGAAATCCCTTGGCTCGGCCTGGGTTCGAGATGTTGGCCATGGCCATACCCCAATAGGCGGCAGCGCAGTCAGGGTCGATCTGGGCGGCCTGGCGGAACGAACGCTCCGCCTCGAAGTAATAGAACGAGTGAAGCTGGCCAACCCCTTGATTCACAAATGCTTGGGCGTCGGGCTTGTCGGTAGTGATCTTGAAGTCGATCTTGCCCATTCCGGGCATGATCCTAGCCTTTTGTCTGGGCCCCTCGTTGAACGCCTCTCCATGAACCGAGTGACCAGCGGCCGGAACAGCCGGGTTCGTCGCGCTGGCGGGAGCGGTCGCTTTGGTGGGGTCCTGCGCCAGGCAAACGTTGGCCAACGCCATAACGACCAATGGACAGACTGCTCGAACGCCCGAGGCAAAACGCATGCTCTTCGCTCCCACCCAGTTGCGACATCGTAAGAAGTCAACGTCCCAAGACAGAAAATAGCATAATGGCGCCATCGTGAAATTGGGAGAGCCAGTGGAGCGGTTTGGCTCACGTTACGCGACCATACCGCGATCGGAGCGGTAAGTAATCGTACCACCGTTCGATTTCGGTCCCGTCACGCATCGAGCCGGGCCAAGCGTTCGCTGGTTGTCCGCGCTCCGACCCTAGGATCATAATTCATTCTGCTATTCGCTTTCTACAGCTTCGCGGTCCAGACTCCAGCTCCCCAGGAAATGGATCGGCCCCCGCAGCTCACTCCGAGAGAAGGATTCGAGGTCAAACATTATTCATTGCTATATCGACGAATATGGCTTCAGGCAAGTGGATCCGGTAGATCTTCATCCGCTCGTAGGTGCATATCTCGAGCAAGACCTCCAAGGTTCGATCTCCTGCTGCGACGCGTTGACGGCAATCCTCGATGAAATCGCTAGTGGATTGCGAGATGAATGGTCGGAAACAGGTAATGCGCACGCATTGACTGCTAATCGCGACGGCGTCTCGATCACAAACCTTTGGGTCGACAGCCTCGGCGTTGCATCGCTGCCAACGACCGTTTTTCGTCTGTGAGTCGGGATGTGGCGACAATTCGTTGCAACGACGTCGGTCTCCTCATCGCCTGGAGAGGCTTCCGTCGAATGAGGCGTCATTGACCCAGGCCGAGTACGAGGCCAAGTACGAGAGCGTCTGCAATCGAGCCAATGGCTCACCCCGCCGAGAACGACTTCCGATTCGACAACAATCTGCAGTACGATTACGTGCGAGATCGCCAGGCCGACGGATCCCGGCTGCCGTGAAGCAAGGCCAGCACCTCGACGCAGTCGGCTAAAGCTCTGTAGTAAACCACCTAAGCAAACCGCCGAAGCCGACATGAACGGACGTCCTGCCAGCGCACCGCGTATGACTCCGGCATCGTTGCCAATCGATCGAACACGTCAGAAACCGCTGTCGAGAACTCATCGCCTAGGCCTGAATGCTGCTGGTTATACCAGTTCCGCGCCGACACAAGATCCTGTTCGGCCTCGGGACGGAGTACGACGGTAAACGTCACGATTGATCTGCCAGGCGGGCCTTGACGACCTCCCAAGGGATGCCTGAATCGAGCTCGGCATCTGCCGAAGCTCGTCGCAGTTCCAACTCGCGCCGATGCCAGTCTTGGATGTCATTACTAGCATCATCCTCTGTGAGGCTGTCCCAGATCAGGCCGATCAACTCCAGCCGCTCGGCTATGCTCAACTGGTCGATGCCAAGTCTTTGGATCGTCGGGCTCATCTTCCATCAGGATCCGTGCTAATTTTCACCACTAGACTCAGCGTAGCCCCGTCGGAGATCCTAGAAAGGTACGATTCAAACGATCCATCGAGATGCCGATCCCTGTTCGGCGGACGACTTCGTTAGACCGAGGCCCGTAGTTGGCGGGAGCCGACTCCTAGATGTCGAGTCCCAGACGCCCTGCGATTCGCCGAACGGATTTCAACCTTAATTGATCAACCTCAAGAACGCCCTGACCTCGCGGTCGATCTGCTCGCCGCCCTTGTCGTAAAAGTCGTTGTGGATCGCGCCTTGGACCTCGAAGAAGAGGACGGAATCTCGACCTACGTCGTCGCGCGCCGCTCGGGCTGTGGTATAGAGGCGCCTGCCCATCCGTGCCGGGATCAGTGGATCGATCGACCCGTGGCCGATCAGGATGGGACACTCGATGGTCCTGATCTTGGCTTCGCTTTCGAATCGGTGTTTCAAGAGCAGACGAGCCGGCGCGAATGGAAAAATTCGATGGGACATATCGATCATGCTCGTAAAGCTGCTAAAGGCGATCAGGCCAGCCACCGGCCTACGAGACGCAAGGTCGATCGCCACGGCCCCTCCCAGCGACCATCCCGCCGCGATAATTCGATTGGCGTCCACTTCCTTTCGCGTCAAGACATAATCGTATGCACGATTGGCAGCGTCGTAACAATTCCGTTCGCTCGGTTCGCCCCCGCTCATGCCATAACCGTAATAGTCGACCACGAAGACGTTCACGCCCATACGCCTATAAAGTTCGAGCTCGTGATTGAGCGTATCGTTCATGCAGTTGCCGTTGCCGTAAAAGTAGACGATGGTCGGCCGTTTGACCGACGTATCAAGTACGGCTCCGTCGTCGTCCTTGGCCAAGCCAAACACTCCGACAAGTCTCGTTTCATTCGGTAGGGCCAGCTCGACGAGCTCGGCCCCTTGGGGCAAACGTTTTACCCGCGAATCCGACTTGCCCTGCCGCTCATGCCCAGGAAAGATGAACTTGCTTTGAAGCGACGCGAGCAAAAGCAACACCACGATGTAAAAGACGAGACCGGTCTTGAGGAGGAGCGTCAATCTTTGGCGCGAAGTCCGACGAGGCTTGGTTTGGATCGAGGTTTCTCGAGCCATGGCGAGGGATCTCAAACCAGGTCCGGTTGTGCGGCGGGTTTCGGACGCGTCGACCAAAAGGCAAAGCATCGCGGGACCTCCTTCCCGGAGAGTCTGCTAAAAGCAAAAGCGGTGCTTGATATCACATCTCCAAAGTATCAACAAGAGAAGCCCAGAGAAACGGCTATTGCAGGGAGCTTTTGTTCACTTTTTGGGTGAGGATTCCGCGGGATCTTTGTTTTTCTCCTTGGCGTCGGCGCCGACTTCTTTCTTCTCGAAGGCTTGGGCCTGGATCTCCCAGACGGGCACGCTCTTCTCCAATCTCTTACGGAGTGCTACGGGCAATTTGCGGTCGAGGTGCTGGGTCGCTTCGTCGAGCCTGAGCACTCTTTGGCTGCTTTGACTGCTCCGCTGTATTCGCCAAGTTCCGCCGAGGCTTCCGCCAGTTCTCCGTGATAGAGGGCGTTTGTGGGATGCGAGATCGTCGCGTTACGCATCGCATTGACGATTGTCCCACGCAATTTGACGATCTCGAGGGGCGTCAGATCGGCGCCCCTGCGGGCGAGGATCTCGCGGGCGTAGCCTGCCCTCTGCAACTGGACGCCCAGAGTTCGAGGATCTCTGGGGGCGTCGAGGGCCTTCAAAAGCGCGATGTCCACTTCTTTCCAGATCGGCTCGCCGGCTTTCGCCCCGCGGGACAACCAGTATTGGAATTCGAGATCAGCAAGCCCGTACCAGGGCGTTACATCGTACGGATCCGCCGATATTGCGTTGAAATATGCAGTGCGCGCCCGATCGAAATCGGGCTTCTCTCGGGAGATCTGGTCGCGTGCTCGGCCTATGAGCGTTTGGGATCGCAAATAGGGCGTCACATCTCGGTAGGAGAGCCCGAGAAGGATCGCCGCGACGACGCCTCCCAGAAACGGGAAAGTTCGACCAGCGTATTCTCGAAGCTTCCCGCATCCAAGGTCTTCCCGCAGATTGAGCCCAAGCGCGATCAAGATCCACAGCGAGAGCGCGACGGCGGGCATGCTAATTCCGCCTGCTGCAAGCAAATTGACGGAGATCGCCAGCGCCGCCGCGCCGAACGCCGAGGCCGGGGGTCCTCCGACGCTTCGCCACAGCGGCGCCCCGAAAACGATCGTCAGACACCACGAAATCCCCAGCAGGTACCAACGCGCGGATGCCGATTGCGAGGAAGCGTCGATCGGATCCACCCAGCCAAGAAGCACCACCGCAAGCCAACTTGCTCCGCCGCAGATCACGATCCAGGCGGCCGATCTGGGTGGCGAGGTTGGATCGATTGGCGGTTCACCTCGAAGCTCGCGAGTATCCTTTTTGGAAGTCAACCGCGCCTCGCACGGGCGTCTGCGCCGGAACACTCGGGCCGAATTCGAGATCGACCCCTGGTTCGCCGGCGAGCATCGAGCGAATCCCAAGCGCAAGAGCCGAGACCAAGCAGAGCAGCGCTGGAAGTCCGGAACAAGCCCAGACCTCCATGAACATATCATGTGGATCTTTTACGTCCTCGCTCGAAGTCTCGAGTTTGTGCCTCAAGTAGTGCGATCCGAAATTCCCTGGTCCAACCCCTCGCCAAAACACCGACGGACTCTCGCGGATAAGTCTCCAAGCACCACCCAATACGCGGCTCGATATCGCATCGACTTGGTCGATTGGAGAATCACCAGCCTATCAAGCTTTCCCGCGGCGACTCCGACCGCAACCACCGAGCCAAGCGCGAGAACCACCGCCGCTCCGCCGACGAGAAGCGTCTTTCTGGGCAGGCTTCGCGCCAGTCGCCAAGCAAGCACTCCCAGTCCGGCGGCAAGGCCGATGTAAGCGCTCCTGCTCATCGTCAACATCAGGCAAACCAAGAGCGCTGCGATGGGTGGAAGCGCCACCGCGATCGAGGTGATTGTACTGGAATGGATTCTCCCGGCGCCCTTTCCCTTGCGAACGCCAAGAGAGCCTGCAACCAGCCCCAAAGCGACCACCAACGGCCCCACGATAAACCCCGCGAGCGAATTGGTGAGAGCGAACGTCGACATCGGTTCATTGGAATTGAGTCTCTGTTCATATAAATATTCTTGAACAGATCCTGGCCGAATCCCGACGGCGCGGAGCACCTGGGGTTTATGCGCATGGTAGTTTTTGCGCATTTCGGGATACTCGACAAACGCCTGATAGACTCCGTAGGAGGCGACCGAGACGGCCGCGGCAACCAGCACTGCGGCAAGCGCAGCTGGTTTCCTGTCGGTTTCGAGGCAAGACTCTGGCCAGGACGTACAGAAGGGCCACTCCCGTCCAGTTCCACGCGGAGTTGACCGAGGCCCTGTGGTCGACTCCTCTGCCCGCCGAGACGCCGACCAAAATTGCGAGCGCCACGACGGCCAAGTCGGTCCAGGAGAATCGCAGGCGAACAACCCCGCCCACGATCGACGAGACCATCGCAATCGCGAAAGTGATGGTCACGGCCAAAACCCAGGTGAGGCCCGGGATCGACGCCGCGGCGTCCTCGCTGGGCCAGTACGGTCGAGAAGCGATCAAGAGGGCTGTCAGACCCAGTGCCGCGCGGCGGCCGCGCTCGCCCCAGACGGCAAACTCCGCAACTTCCGAATCCGGGTGCAAAGGCGTCGGAGCCGGCTTTGTGGGCGGATCTTGTGGACTACGCCGGGCCATGACTGCCGTCCTCGACTTGGCTATTCGCGGCTGGGGAGTTGATCGTCGATTCGAGACACGCAACCACGCCCAGGATGAGCAGAGTCTGAGTGATGACGACGCCCGCTCCAAAAGGCCCAAGTCTGTGCAAAAGGAGCGCCGCCCGAGCCGCTGGCGAGAGTTGTCAGATCGATCGTTGCCACAGCCATCGGACCAGAGAAGCCCATATCGACCAATCGGTGCGAAAAGTGCCTTCGGTCGGCCTGGAACGGACTTCTCCCCTCGCGCAAACGAATGAAAATCACGGAAATCATATCGTACAAAGGAATTGCCATCACAACCAGCGGCGAAAGCACGCTGAACCGCGAGTAGCCCTCCCTATAAAACGTACCGGAGACGGTCAGCGTACCTAACAAAAAGCCCAGGAAATTGCTGCCTGCGTCTCCCATGAACAGCCGCGCCGGCGGGCGGTTGTGAACCAGGAACCCCCCCAGCGCCCCGGCCAGGCACAACAGCACCGCTGGTACGAAAAGGCTGCCAACGGCAAGTTGGGCGGCTGCGAAGAGCACCGCGACGATGAGACCGACGCTGGCGGCGAGGCCGTCCATGTTGTCGAGAAAGTTGAATGCGTTGGTCAGACCAACGATCCAAAGGACAGTCAGGAAGCCTGTCAAATAGACGTTCGAAAACGGTGGGAAGAGCGTAATCCGCGTTCCCGACCAGACCACGATTACGGCCGCAAGGGTTTGTGCGGCGAGTCGAACTCCCCACCCGAGGCCGATGCGGTCGTCGCAGAGGCCCAGGATCATGATCCCGGTTGCAAGGCCGAAGATGAGGCCTAGCTCGCCGAGCCTCAGCCTGAGCCCGCCGAGATGCACGACCAGCTCCGAAGGCAATTCGCCTCCGCCCGAGAGGATGATCAAGGCGGCTGAAACCAGCACCAGCGCAGTCGCCAGCCAAATGGCGACGCCCCCGCCCAAGGGAACGATCCTTCCGTGTTGCTTTCGACCTCCTGGACGATCAACGAGGCCGAAGACCGGCGCCCAGACGCGAGTCGCCCAGCCCAAGCTGTAGCTGAGCACGAAGGTCAGTAGAACCAGCGCCAACCCCACTTCGGCCAATACCACCGTCCGCGAACCTCTTCCAAAAGCATGGCGAAGAATCGCCATGGCGCGGTCGCCCGCGGCTTCTCGAGACGATGAACGGTTCCACGCCGCGTACTCGCTCGAGTCGCCGGAAATTATACAAAGTCCAGGAGAAAGCGGCGCAGCGAAGAAACCGCGGACAAGGGTCAAACCCTCGTCCACGGTCAAATATACCACTACGTTTAAGACCGCTTAATGCAAATTATCTCGATGCGGCTTCCCTTCTCGTCCGCGATAATCTGGATCACTCGGCGGGAGGCAGCAAGACCGCGTCGATCACGTGGATCACGCCGTTGGAGCAGATGATGTCGGTCTTCACCACGTTCGACTTGTTGATTTTGACCTTGCCGTCGGCAACGGTCACCTTGACGGTGTTTCCCTCGACCGTTTTCACGTTCTTGCCGTCGAGCTTCACCACGTCCGAAGCCAAGGCTTTACCGGGGATGACGTGATACTTCAAGATCGCAGCGAGTTTCGACTTGTTCTCGGGCTTCAGCAGCGATTCAACGGTTCCTTTCGGCAGCTTTTCGAAAGCTTCGTCGGTAGGAGCAAGCACGGTGAAAGGCCCGTCCCCCTTAAGCGTATCGACAAGACCCGCGGCCTTTACAGCCGCGACCAGTGTGCCAAAGCTCTTCGCCGATACGGCTGTATCAACGATGTCCTTCTTATCGTCGGCGACGGCAGGCGAAAGCAGCGCGAACAAAACCCCAAGCGTAAGAATCCTACGCATAGATGCACCTCTTAGTTGGATGTTAATGCACGATATAGTACGACGCGTTGAATGCAAAGCGTCGTTTGCCCTTATGTTTGTAGGCGCTGGAAGGGCGTCGTCCAGAAGCGATTTTTAAAAAGCGGCGCACGGCGCGAGCGCCGTCGACGGAACGGAAAGCCCTTATCAGCGCCAAATCCGAGCAGAGGGAAGGTTCGTGAACCTTACTTTGGCCTCTGCGCCTTTTTGGGAGCTTGCTTCTTGGCGGGCTTTTCGATCTTGGGGGTCGGCTTAGGCGATGTGGGAGCGGGCTTTTTGGGCTCCGGCTGCGGGAGCTTCGGCTTGGCGGCGGGACGGGATTTGGCGGCCTTCGATGCGGCTTGTTGCTCGGCTTCGCGCCTGGACGAGGTCGGGCAGATCTTCTTCAGTCCGCACTTCGGGCAGAGAGGCTCCCGTTCGAGACAAACGCTCTGGGTCAGATCCTCGAGCAGATCGACAACCTCGCCGCCTCGGTTCTTGGGAATTGCGTGCTCGAGCAAGGAACGCACGGCCTTCGGGTCCGCCTCGGGTTCGGAAAGGCCCAGACGCGCCAGCGCCGAAGAGAAGGCGCGTCCAAAGGGATGGCGTGGCCGCCGAGCGAATAGAGGATCACGCTTGCTTCCACATAGTCGGAAGCCAACGCCTCGTATTCGCCCAGGATTTTGATCGCTTCCTTTTGCGGCTTCTTGGCAAGGGCCTCGAGGCTGAAGCTGAACGTCTTGGAGAACAATTGGCGGAGAAACCGGCGGATGCGAAAGGCTCGGCTTTCGCGGTCGGGCAGGTCGGCCAGGGTCGCCTGGATTTCCTCGAGGCTGGAGACTCTTACCTCGTTCCAGTCGAAGAACTGGTCCTTGAAGCGAGAGAGGGCCTGGTTGGCCTGTTCGCGAGCCGCGCCTTCGTGGCAGATGGCGTAGACGACCGCCTCCAGGACGGACATCCGTTCCACGGCGGGGCCAGGCTTGTATTCCTTGCGCAAGAGCCCGTGGATTTTGCCGACGAGTTGAGTCTTACTCTGTGAGGCCATGTCTCTTGACGTTAGACGGGTTGGTTTTTGAGTTGGGGGGAGGACCCATCTCCGCCCCCCTCGTGGGATTGACCGCGTTTTCTTGATAAGACCCTGACTGGATTGACTCGAAAAGACTCGACGCGAGCGGCGTTGCCAACCCGCCGCGGCGATGTTTCGCGAACCGTCCGCGACCGCGAGGACGGCCGCCGTCGTCACTGCTCGGCTTGGCTCTCCTCTTGGCTTTGCTGGGTTTCGTCTTCCTCGACGGCGTTCGGACGAGTTTGTTCGTCCTGAGCCAGCGTCTGATCGATCAAACGGGACATCGCTATCGATTTCTTGACGCTGTCGTCGAGATTGAAACGCACATGAGGAGTAAACCGAGTCTGAAGGCGAGCGGCGACCTTGGATTGGATGAAGCCCGAGGCGTGTTCCAGACCCTTCACGGCGCGGTGTTGCTCGCTCGCCGAGCCCATCACGGAAACGTTGACCACGGCTGCACGCAAGTCGGAGGAAACTTCCACGTTGATGACGGTGACGCCTTTGATTCGCGGATCGTTCATTTCGAAAAGAATGGCCGAGGCGACTACCTCGCGAATGGCCTCCGCCACGCGGCGCGTTCGGTGCGAGGGCATGAGTCATGAAACCTTAAGGGTGTGACGCGAAGCCGTCAAGACGGGCGCGACCTTTGAATCTCTAGAGCGTTCGGCGGATCTTCTCGATCTTGAACGCCTCGATCGTGTCGCCCACTTTGACGTCGTCGAAATTGGTAATCTTGATGCCGCACTCGAAACCCTCGCGCCACCTCCTTGGCGTCGTCCTTGAAGCGCTCGAGCGCCTCGATCTGGCCCTTGTAAATCTCCCTGCCTTCGCGAATGATCCGGGCGCTGGCGCCGCGTTCGATCGTGCCGCTGGCCACGATGCAGCCGGCCACGGTGCCCACTTTGGAAATCTTGAAGGCCAAACGGACGGTCGCTCGGCCAAGATGCACTTCGCGAACCTCGGGAACCAACAGCCCCTCGACGGCCTTCTTGACCTCGTCGGTGACTTGGTAAATAATATCATATCTTCGAATGTCGATCGAATTTTCGTCCGCGAGAGAGACCGCCCGGTCTTCCGGCGCCACTCGGAAGCCGATGATGATCGCCTCGGACGCGTTGGCCAAGAGGACGTCGCTCTCGGTGATGCCGCCGACTCCCTTGTGCAGGACGCGGATGGGCACCTCGGGATTCTCGAGCTTCTCGAGCTCTTTGGCCAGAGCTTCGAGCGAGCCCTGGACGTCGGCTTTGAGGATCAGGTTCAGGCTCTTGGTCTTCTGCTCGGCCATTCTCGAGTAGAGGTTTTCCAGAGTGACCGCCTGGCGCTCGCCCAGGTTCAGGCCGCGTGTGCGGAGTCTGCGGGCCTCGGCGATCTCGCGAGCCTGGGAGATGTCGGCGACGACGGCGAAGTGTTCCCCGGCTGTTGGAACGGCGTCCAAACCCGAAACTTCGATCGGGGTCGAGGGGCCGGCTTCCTGGATCGATTCGCCGCGGTCGTTGAAGACCGCTCGAACGCGGCCGAAACCGTCGCCGCAAACCAGTACGTCGCCTACTTTGAGCGTGCCGTCTTGCACCATCAGCGTCGCGACGACGCCCCTGCCTTCCGAGAGCGAAGCTTCCAAACAGGTGCCCGTGGCGGGTCGCTTCGGGTTGGCCTTCAGTTCGCGAAGGTCGGAGAGGATTCCGAGAGTCTCGAGCAGTTCGGGAACGCCTTTGCCCGTGAGCGCCGAGGTCTTGACCACCTCGGTCTCGCCGCCGTATTCCTGCGGCAGCAAGTCTTGCTGTGAAAGCTCTCCGTAAATCTTGTTCAAGTTGACGTTGGGCAAATCGATCTTGTTCAGGGCGACGACGATCGGCACACCCGCGGCTTTTGCGTGAGAAATCGCCTCGACGGTCTGAGGCATCACTCCGTCGTCGGCGGCGACGACCAGAACCACGATGTCCGTGACGTTGGCGCCTCGGGCGCGCATCGCCGTGAAAGCCTCGTGGCCTGGCGTATCGACAAATGTCACTTTCTTCCCTGCGTGTTCAATGGTATAGGCGCCGATATGCTGTGTGATGCCGCCGGTTTCGCTCTTGGCCACGTTCGACTGGCGGATGCGATCCAAGAGCGAGGTCTTGCCGTGGTCGACGTGACCCAAGATCGTGACGATCGGCGGACGAGGAACGAGTTCCTCGGACGAATCTTCGCGCCACTGATCGAGGCGAGCATTTCGTCCTCGGCGGTTTGGGTGTGCTCGATCGTCAGCTCGACGCCAAACTCCATGCCGAGCATCTGCGCCGTTTCCTCGTCGAGGTCCGCGTTGATGGTTACGAGCTGACCCAAAGCCATGAGCTTGGAGATGATCTGGCTGGCGGAGATGCCCATGGCCATCGACAGCGATCGAATGGTGATCGGCGGTTCGACGATCACCTCGCGGTGCGTTTCAGTGGCGGTCGAGGAGCGGTTTTGTTTTTTCGATTGCGAACCTCGACGGGTGCGGACGCGTTTGCCGTCCTCTTCTTCAGTAAGAAGAGCCGAGGCGGGCATGGGCGAAGTGACCCTGCGAGTCAGCGCGCGCTCGGTTCGTTTGGCTCGGCGACCGGCACGGTCGACGGGAGAGCCCAGCCTTCCGGTGCGGTTTTTTGGCTCGTCTTCGTCCTCGAGCGTCGGCGGGGCTACGGGCGGTTCGGCGCCGGCTTTGCGCGCCGCGAGTGCGTCGGCTTCGGAGCCGGGCCTGCCAGGAAGTCCTGGACCGGTTCGTCCGCCCGGCCCGGGCTTCGCTTGCCGACCAGCGGCTTGCGAAGGGGAGCCGCCGGCGATTTTGCCCGATTGCATCATCTCTCGGAGTTGATCGGGCGTGAACTTCTTTTCAGGCCTCTGGGTCTTGGCTTCTGGACCGCTGGGTCGCGCGTCGGACCTACGTTGCTGCAACGGGGGAGCCGAGGAGGCGACGGGCGGCAGCGGCCTGCGGCCTCCCATTGAATCTCGCCTGGGTTCACCAGAAGAGGAGCCCGAGCCCTGACCAGAGTCGGGCTGTCGCCTCATGGAGGGTCCCTGTGGCGCGATCGGGGCCGAACTGGGTGCGCGGGTTCCAGTGGGCGAGATATAATCCGATCGTTTCAGCGGAGGCGGTGACGCGGGATGCGGTCTAAGGTCGGGCTGAGGCTGAGAGCCGGCCCCGCTGGAGCCTCCACCGCCCATTCGGGAAGAAAGCGCGCCTCCGTGGCCCCCGGTCCGATGCGGAGTGTGGCCGGAGAGCGGGCCGCTGGATCGCGAAAGTGGACCTGGTCGAGGCACAGGAGGCGGGCCGGAAGGGCTTGCCGCCGTGGCTGTTACGCGTGCCGCAGGAGCCGCGGCCTCGACCTGGGGAGCGGTTTGCTGAGCGCCGCGCGTCGGCTGTGAAGTAGCCGAGCTGGACGGCTGCGAAGTAGCCGAGGTGGACGGCTGCGAAGTAGCCGAGCTGGACGGTTGCGAAGCCGCGGAGCTGGCGGGCTGCTGCGTGGGAGCCGTCGGTTTCGGCTGGGTCGCCGCGACCGGCGCGGTCGAGGGAACGTGGGACGACCGATGCGCTGATGTGGAGTCCGCTCGGCTGGCGGACGTTGTCGCCCTTGCCTGCCTCGAGGTCTGCCTCGACCTTTGGACTCGTCGCCGGCCCCGCTGGTCGGGGCGCAGTTGCGGTTGTACTGATGGCTTCCTTCTCCAAGTTTCGCGGTTTCGTCGGTTCAGCCGCTGGTTTTGCCTGGGCGGTCGAGGAGCTTTCCAGAGCGTAAAGCTCTTTGATACGGTCGGCGATGGCTGGCTCGACCGTGGCGGAGACGTTGGATTTGACGTCCAGCTTCCACATCTGTATTCGGTCAAGCAACTCGCGAGCCTTAAGCCCGAGCTCTTTCGCCAACTCGTGAACTCGCGTCGACAAAGGCGACTCCTCCAGGTTTCCGCCCAGAATTTCCCCGCCGGAAATCCCGAACCAGATGGTTATTGTGGACTACCCAGCAAACCGGTGCCAAGCCCAATCTCTCTGGCATGGCGGCATTTGAGCCAAGAACGGGAATTCCCGATTGGCCCGAGTTGGCGACGGCGTCTCTCCCCAGAAATGCGCTTGGAGGCATGCCTTAGCCTCGGCGCTTCGCTCGTTTACGATTCCTCTGAATCTTGGTCGGTGGCGTGTTCGTTGCCCAAATCCGCCTGTCTGCTGGGGACCGACGGGGCGGATTCGGCGTCTTTGGCTTCAATTTGTTGCAAGGGCGTCCCAGTTTCCACGGCTTCCGTCACTATGTGAAGCGTTTCGCTCTGGTCGTCGTCACTCGGTGCGGATGTGATCTCGTGGTCGGAAATCCTTGGCTCGGCAGCCAGGTCGAGATCGCGGAATTCGCCAGGCGCTTCCGATCCATTGGCTATCGGGGCCTCGCCGGTGTCGAGCAAATCCTCGAGCGCAGCGGCAACCAGACTCTCGTCGCTGGGCGTCCTGCCGTCCGATCCGACGCCGTCGGATTCCGCCGTTCCATCCTCGCCGACCGATTCGGTTTCCACGGAGGAGGCTCTCGCCCCCTTTCGTCGAGGGAGGTCCTCTTCCACCTGCTCCTCGGCAAACTGCTCGGCCCGGGCGACGACTTCGACGGCAAGCTCCTCGGTCAGTCCGTCGATCGTGTTCACCAGGTCGGCGATCTCCATCACCGAGAGGTCGTCGTAACTCAAGATGCCCTGCTCCACCAACTTCTCGGCCAAAACCGTGTCGACGCCGTCGATCTTGGTGAAGAGATTGACGCCTTTCTCGATGACCTCGTCGAGCTCCTCCGACGTCATGATCTCGATGTCCCAACCCACCAACTTCGACGCCAGTCGGACGTTCTGTCCGCGCCGTCCGATGGCCAGCGAAAGCTGGTCCTCACGCACCAGCACAATTGCCCTGCCCAGCAGGTGGCAGAGCATCACCTCGTCGATCTCCGCGGGCTGAAGTGCGTTTGGAATAAGCACTTGCAAAGATTCGTTCCAACGAACGATATCGATGCGCTCGCCGCCGAGTTCGTCGATGATGTTCTTGATCCGCGTTCCACGCACGCCGACGCAGGCGCCTACGGCGTCGACCTTTGAATCCATCGAGCTGACCGCCACCTTCGATCGATAGCCCGCCTCGCGAGCCAAAGCCCGGATGGCGATCGTTTGGTCGGCGACTTCAGGAATTTCCAGCTCGAAGAGCCTGCGGACGAAGTCTGGATGGGTCCTGCTCAGAATGATCTTCACTCGCTGGCCAACTTTGCGGACGTCCAAAATGATGGCCCGCACGCGCTCGCCTGGTGAGTGGGTTTCGCCTGGAATTTGCTCGGTTCTGGGCAGGATCGCGTAGTCGGTCTTGCCGAGATTGACCGTGACCGCGCCCCCTTCGAACCGCTGGATGGTCCCCGTGACCAAATCTCCGCGTTGATCCTCGAATTCGTCGAAGAGGCTGTCTCGCTCGGCCTCACGAATCTTCTGAATAATCACTTGCTTGGCTGTTTGCGCCGCGATCCTGCCCAGTTCGCCTGGGTCCATCTTCTCGCCGTCCTTGGTCGCGAGAATCTGCCCCGAATCGGGGTCGATGTTGACCTGGATGTCCAAAGCCTCTGGGTAGTGCTTCTTCGCGGCCGTGGTCAGCGCGGAGAGCGTCAACTCGAAAAGCGCATCCTTGGGGATGTTCTTCTCGCGATGGATGCTGTCGATGATCCTGATCAGGTCAACGCTCATGCCCTTTGCTCCGCCTGGCGTGGATTCTCGAGAACGGAGGCGAGATCACGCACTCGCATGCATCTCGAACGTGAGCTTCGAGAAGCAGCGGTACACGTCAAAAGCCACAATCCCCCGACCCGCCCGCTCGAACTGTGCGCGGGCCTCGAGGAGGCTCCGACATGGAAATCGCCGCGGGAAGGAACGTCCCCGCCAGCGACCTATTTGTCACGAGCGCGAGCCTGATAAGACTCGCCGGGGAGATCACGTCTCGGAAAGGTCATCCAACCTCCGAGGACGATCTCGAGGAACGCCCACAACCCACACTCTTTTGTAGCGACGCCCTCGTGGCTCTGTCAACGGTTTAGATAACGAATCAACGGTTCCAGCCATAGTCGCACTGGAGGCGGCGCCGACTGGGCTTTATGATCATGGACGCACGATCTGGATGAATTCGATCGAGCGTCAATGGTCCTGATCCGAGTCGAGAACGAAATGGCCGATTCGCCCGAGTCCTCCGAGCCTCCTCTTGTCGGCGTTGTGATGGGAAGCCGTTCGGACTGGGAGACCATGGCGCACGCTTCCCAGATCCTCGACGAACTGGGCGTTCCGCACGAGTCCAAGGTCGTTTCCGCGCATCGGACTCCCGAACGCCTCTTCGAATACGCTCGCACCGCCGAGCAAAGGGGCCTCGAGGTGATCATCGCCGGAGCCGGCGGCGCTGCCCACCTGCCAGGGATGCTCGCATCGATCTCGCTCTTACCGGTCCTGGGCGTTCCCGTCGAGAGCAAGGCGTTGAAGGGCGTCGACTCGCTCTTATCGATCGTCCAGATGCCCAAGGGCGTTCCCGTCGGAACATTGGCCATCGGAACTTCAGGCGCTGCCAACGCACTGCTCTTGGCCGCCCGGATCCTGGCTCGAACCCGCCCCAAGATCAAATCCGCGCTCGCCGCCTACGCTCTGGCCCAGACCAACTCCGTGCCCGAGACTCCGGAATGATCGAATACAACTCATGTCTTAGCGACTCGAATCATCGGACGGGCTCGGTCGTTCTCCCGTCTACTTGCTTGGGGATTGTCGGCGGCGGCCAGCTCGGCAGGATGTTCGTACACGCTGCCCAGCGTTTGGGGTATCGCGTGGTCGTGCTTGCCCCCGAACCCGACGCCCCCGCGGTACAGGCCGCGGACGAGGCGATCCAGGGAGACTACGACGATCTCGAAGCCGTCCGAGAGCTCAGTCGTCGAGCAGCCGCGGTGACCGTCGAGTTCGAGAACGTACACGCTCCTTCGCTCAGATGGCTGGGCAAGCGAACGCCCGTTCGACCGAATTGGAAGGCGATCTGGACTTGCCAACACCGGATCCGCGAGAAGACGTTTTTGTCGAGCAATGGGTTCCCACTGTCAAGGTGGGTTCCTATTCGGAACCTTCACGAGCTCGAGGAAGCTTCTCGGAGCCTGGCGCCGCGTTGGATCCTCAAAACCGCCGCCGCAGGCTACGACGGTAAAGGCCAGATCGCGATCGACGAACCCACATTCGCACTCGAAGCCTGGAATCGCCTGGGAAACGTCCCCTGCGTCGGCGAGGCTTTCGTCGACTTCGCACTCGAGGCCTCCGTGGTCGTAGCGAGAGGAATCGATGGGCGCATGTGTGCGTATGCCGTTTCCGAGAATATGCACTCGCGTCACATTCTTGATACGTCCATGTCCCCAGCCGACCTGGGACCGATTGTCAGCCTCGAGGCTCGAGAGACGGCCTGCAAGGTCGCCAAGGCTCTGGGCGTGGTGGGCGTGTTGACGGTCGAATTCTTCGTGAAGCCGGATGGGAGCCTGCTGATCAACGAACTGGCGCCGAGACCCCACAATTCGGGACATCTCACCATCGAAGGCGCTGTGACAAGTCAGTTCGAGCAGCAAGTGAGAACGCTTACTGGTCTCCCGCTCGGCGAGGTTGCTCGAACAGGAGGAGCTGCCATGGCGAACCTCTTGGGAGACCTCTGGGAGTTTGGCGAGCCAGCGTGGGACGCTGTATTGGCGTCCGACCCGAGCGTCAAACTGCACCTTTACGGCAAGTCGGCCGCGTTGCCCGGCCGCAAGATGGGCCATTTGACCTCGGTCTGCACCGACCCTCGCGAGGCGCTTGCGAGAGTTCGTGCAGCGAGGGCTCTCATCGAAACGCGATTGCCGCAAGGAGACGAGCCGATTCGGGCGAAAGCGCCTTGGGTTCTGAAGAGTTCTCTCGAACAAATGAACAGGTCATTTTATGAAGTCTCGTAGACCGCCTTCGCGAGGACCAGGCGGACCTCCGGGCAGGCAAGGCCCGATTGGCTTGCGTCCGCTCGGCCGCGGTGAGTTCGAGCTCGTCCATCCGCGATTCGTCGAAGAGCTCTGGGACGACTACGAAGAGGCGATGGAGCTGCTCAAGGAGAATGAAGTCGAGGCGGCGCGAGACGCCCTGAGGTTTGCTCTTGAAGGCTCCGACGCGTTCTTGCAGGCCCACGTGGCCCTGGGCCGGATTGCGCTCGAGACCGACCGCGACCTTGCTCTGGCGAGAGGTCACTTCGGTTATGTGGTCGAGCTGGTCGAGCGAGCGCTCGCTCGTGATTTCTCTGGCAAGCTGCCGTCGAGGAGGCCTGCCAATGGGCCCTTCTATGAGGCAGTCGAGGGTCTGGCCCGTTGTTATGAAGGCCTCGGAAAGAAAGAACAAGCGAGGGAAGTTCGGAACTGGGCAAGCCGGCTCGACTCGAGCCAAGGCCGAACAGAGTAGGTTATAGAAACCCTTCGCGCTTTTGGTATCGACACGTGAGCGCAAATCAAAAGATCGAGGGATCTTCCCAGAAATGTTTGCAAGATTCTTACCAAATCTTTCCAGAGACGCTAAGTCAGGAGTCCAACCACTACGAAACGCTCGACGGAGCATTCAAATCGCGGATACCTGTGCTCAGGAAAACGAGCTCGTCCCTGGGCAGGCCCTGTTCGAAGAGTGCTGGAAACCATCGATGTCGATCTCGCAACGCGCAGAGACGACGTCGAAGACAAGCCTGCTCGCGCCAGGCAGTTTGGCAACCTTTCGCCAGTTCGTACCGACCTCTTGGAAGATTTCGTCGTAAACGTCGGAGATGCGTTCGACAGCGTCCATGAGTACTTTTCAGCGGTTCCAAGGCGGGCGATACTACCCATTCAAGCTGGAGCCGGAACGGGCTTTTGGGAAAGTTCGACAGCCGCCTGCGCCCTCGGTAGGCGGACCATGAAGTTGCTGCCTTGGCCCGGCTCGCTCTCTACGGTGATCGTGCCGCGATGCGATTCGGCGATGCGCCGAGCGACGGCCAGGCCAAGCCCGACCCCTGAATGGCCTGTCCGTCGGGCCGAGTCTGCTCGGAAGAACGACTCGAAGACGTGAAGAAGTTCGTCGGCTTTGATGCCGCAGCCATGGTCCTCCACGGCGATGACGACGGACTTGGCTTCGGACCAAGTACGGACGAGGATCGGCGTTCCGGCTTCACTATATTTACACGCGTTTTCAAGCAAGTTGTCGAGCAACTGACCAAGTAAAGGCAGATGCGCCCTCGTCCAGAGCGGCTCAATGCCTTTTCGTTCGAATCGCAGATCGGCAGAACGTTCGTGAGCAGACCACGTCGAGAGATGGTCGCCGGTCCACGCGTTCAGATCGACCGGCTCCAGGCCTGGCAAACCAGCGTCTGCATCGGCGCGAGCAAGAAAGAGCATTGCTTCGACAACCCGAGAGAGCCGACCAGCGTCGTTGTGTACCCTGTCCAGGACGCGTTCGAGCTCCTCGACGGTGCGACTGCGTCGGCGGCGCAACTTCGATCGTGGCGTTCAGAGATGCCAATGGGGTGCGGAGCTGGTGCGATGCCTGGCCTGTGAACTGCCTCTGCCGCTGGAGCGCCACTTGGAGGCGGTCGATAAGCCCATTGAAGCTGTTTGCGAAGTCGTCCAGCTCGTCTCGAGTGCCAGGACTGGGGAGACGGCAATCGTCGAATGGCATCTCGCGTGCAGACTTTGCCATGAGGGTCAACGGCGCCAGGGCGCGTCGAGCGAAATAGCGGCCGATCGCAGCGGTAAGCACCCATAGGCCAAGCGAGAGCAAAGGCAATATGGCAGCCAGCGAGCGGATCTCTGCCTCAACGGGTTCAAGCGGCGCCCATGCAGCCAATACGCGACCTGGGTGGTCGCGCGACGCGGCTTTGCCTCGGCGATCGTCCTTCGGAGACGGTCCATGGCGATGTTCTCTGCCGCCGCCGTCTGGTGGACCTTGGCCGGGACGTCCGCCGCCGATCTTGCGCGAGCACGCGCCAGCGGAGCCCATCGGAGGCTTCGATCGTCGTCGCCACGTCCACTGCGATTGGCGCAAGGTCTTTGCCGTCCAGAACCATCCTCCGCCCAAAGCCTGTCACGCCCTCGACTCTATGCCCCTTATCATCATACTGGGCCCAGGTCACCCGACCGTTCACGCCCTCTGGGCCATCCGGAAAGTGATCGAGCGTCGCTTCCAGCTCTTGGTCGAGCGCGAGCCGGAGGCGAAGACCGGCAATGTAATAAAGCGATGCTGAGAAACCGCCGAGTGCCAGAGCGAGCGCCACCAGGAATGCGATCGAGACGCGGCTGACCAGGCTCATGGGTTGTCCTCACTCGCCTTGGATGCGTCTGCCAGCATGTAACCTTGGCCACGGACGGTCTGGATCAACCTTGGGCCTTTGGCCTCCAGAGCCCTTCGGAGATCTTTGATGTGAACTTCGAGCGTGTTGGAGGTGAACTCGTAGTCTTCGCCCCAGAGGCTCCCGTAGATGCGAGCCCGCGATAAGACTTCGTCTGGGTGGCGAAGGAAGAAGATGAGCAGCGCCAGTTCTTTGGCCCTCAGGTCCAACGGTCGGCCGCCGCGGCAGGCCTTGAGGTCGGCCAGCTCGACGGTCACGTCGTTATAGGAGAGCGTCGCGACCTCAACCGGCCGGCCGCGACGGATCAGCGCGCGAGCGCGGGCCAGCAGCTCGTCGAAGGCGAACGGCTTGCAGAGATAATCGTCGGCGCCTCCATCGAGACCGCGGATTCGGTCGCCGACCGCGTCGCGCCGCGGTCAGGAAGATCACGGGCGTATTGCCGCCGTCGCGTCGGTGGCTCTTCAGAACGTCGAGCCCGCTCGGTCCGGGAAGCCACCAATCGAGAATCACGAGGTCCCAGCCGCCGACCTCGAGAGCTTCGTGGGCAGAGTTGCCGTCTTCGGCGTGCGAGACGGTGTAGCCCTCCTTGAGAACCCATCGATGATCGCCTGGGCAAGACCAGGATCGTCCTCGACAAGCAACACGCGTTTCACGATGACGCCTCGCAAGCAAGCCATGGCCAACCGCCGACGGCATTGACAGCAATCCGACCTTCCTCATTACAGCAAACTCGGACCATCGAGGGGAGACATGTCGGCTTGATGAAATGGATTTCAGGTTTGGGCCCTGGGTATTTGCTTGCCCAGACCGTGCTTCGGCCTCCGAGTTCGAGACGATGAAACGCATTTCACTCATAGAGACGGTCGAAGTGAAGCCTCTCGTCGCCTCTTGCTTACGGACGCGGTCGTACTCCGATCAAGGCGTCCTCGCTCAATCGATTTGACTTTTGTTCACAATCCGAAGTTAGAAAAGGAGTCTTCCATCAATGGGCAACTACAGATCCAGCCGCCGCGGGTTCCTGGGCGCTCTCGCTATTGGCGCGACCGCTTTTACAGCCAAGGGCGACTTCGCCGACGAGTTGACCAAGACGCCAACCACGAACGAGGGGCCGTTTTATCCCAACCAAGCTACCGCTCGACACAGACAACGACTTGCTTGATCATTAATGATGCGATCACACCCGCGGTCGGCGAGATCACTCGCCTGAGCGGCAAGCTCCTCGATTCCAAGGGGGATCCGCATTCGAAACGCGGTCATCGAGATCTGGCAGTGCGACAAGAACGGAACGTACCTCAAGCAGGCCACGCGAGACGGCGAGACGTTCGACACGAACTTTCAGGGGTACGGGCGATTCCTCACCAGCTCAACCGGCGAGTACTACTTCCGCACGATCAAGCCGGTGCCTTACCGGGGAGGCCCGCTGCGCACATCCATGCGCGAGATTGGAAGGGAGGAGAAGAAGCTGCTGACGACCGAGTGCTTCATCAAAGGGCTTCGCCAACAACGAGAACGACGGGCAGTTCAAGCAGATCCGAGCCCGGGACCCCAAAGGTCATGCGACTCTGTGCCTCGAATTCGCCCCGGTGGAAGGACTCGAAGATCGGCGAGTTGGCTGCCAAGTGGGACATTGTCTTGGGTTACACCCCGGAAGGATGATCCGAAAGAGCTGGTACTGGGGGACCGGGGCGCCGTTAAGCGTGAACACAAGACTTCCCGGGTGTCCGGGGCACAGAATTCGTGCCCCGGGAACGCAGAATCGAGAGCAGAGGTTTGGTTCTTAGCCCTGAAAGGGCGATTCACTTTAGCCCAGGGCAACGCCCTGGGACGCACGGGAGAAGGCCCTCGCCGCATACGATCTCCTCGGTTCGGTCGAGCTGTCATGGCTTAAGATCTGGGAATGCGGCATGCGATCGCCCCATCCGATCCCAGGGCGTTGCCCTGGGCTTTTGTAAGTCGCGTCTTCAGGGCTAAGAAACCAAAGGTTCATTCTGCGGCTGAGCCGTCTTGGAAACAAAGCGGCCAACCGCAATGAGGGCCTTTTGGCCCACCGGAATTCCGGGGCACGAAGACTTTGCCGCGGCCACCCTGCATTCCTCTTAGCCGATCTTGGGTTACCCTAATGTGAAGATGTGACGACTCACTAATTGGTCGCTCCGAAGTCGATTGCAGTGAGGACGCACAGGTAAAAGTCGTCTACGTCAACCAACTCGAAGCCCCCTCGTCGAACGCTCCTTTCGGCGAAGGGGCTTCTTTGCTTGGGATGTGTTAACTTCGGGCGTTTTCAGGAACAAGACGTCCCAGATAGGAGCCATCACCAGGTGCTTATTCCAACTTCCGCCCTGCCGGCCTTTACGATCGTTCACGTTGCCATCAGCCTGGCGGCCATCTTATCGGGATTCATCGTTGTGTATGGGATGATCATAAATAAACGTCTCGATGGCTGGACTGCGTTCTTCCTGGCAACCACTCTACTGACAAGCGTGACCGGCTTCGGTTTCCCGATCAATGGAATGACCCCCGGCATCGTGATCGGAATCATTTCGATCGTGTTGCTGACCGCAGTGATTTATGCACGCTACGCGGGAAGACTCGCGGGCGCATGCGCGCCCTGTGTACGTCATAGGGGCGGTAGTCGCGTTCTACCTCAACTTTTTGGTCTTGATCGTGCAGTCGTTCCAGAAAGTCCCTGCCCTTCATGCCTTGGCGCCGAAGCAATCCGAACCACCGTTCTTGGTCGTGCAGGTTGTGTCTCTGGTCGCGTTCATTGTGCTTGGAACGCTGGCCGTGAGAAAGTTTCGGCCGGCGCCGCTGGGTGCGTAGTGAGCAAATCGGTTGGTGTGAAGTAAGTCGTCCCCGCCCGCTAATCGACCGACGCGTTTACCCTTCCTGCCTCGACCGCGGGCTCTGGGACCGCTTCGCCTCGCCTCTTCAATCCCTCAATGTGGAACTCGATGGCTCCGCGTCTCTGCGTTTCGACTTGTCGACGCGTTACGCCCGTGGCGATGCAACCGGGCGGATCGGGAACGTATGCCGACCAGTTTCGCTCGCCCCGCTCGTCTATGACTGTGTATTCCTTCATTGGGGTTCCCCGAGTCCAGCCTGTAGCATTACGCTCTTCAGGGTCTTCGGATGAATGTCGTCGCTTGGATGACCAGATACCGTGACGAGGCCTCTTGGTCGGATGAACGAGTTGCCTGCGGCTGCCTCTTGTCCGGTCGATTACCCATCCATCTTTCTTCAATAGCATAAGTAGGTCTCTAACATTCAATGGACTGGATCCTTGAAAGAATTCTCGCGGAATCGACGGACCGAGACCAGTTTGGGGTGGTCCAAGAATTCAGCGCGACGGGTACACGACTGGGCTCTCGAATAGTCAAACCGATCAAGCCGAGTCGAGCGTCAGGAAAGCCCCGTAAGAGTGCAGCATCTCCCATCCGTGTCGCGTGTCGGCCTTGAATTTCGATTTGATGAGTTTTTCACCTTGTCAGGAACGGATTCTGGGGATAGAACCACGAACCGTACGGGTCACGATGACGGATGGAGCCGTCGAGAGTCTGAGCTTGGGCTGGTTGCTCTGCCACACAGTCTGGGTTCTCACCATCAGGGCCGGGAAATGAGTTTCCGGGCGGCGCGTTTCATCTCGATTCCAACCTGTTGCACAGACTCGGTCGAGCGTGGGACTCTGGTTTCATGATCGTCCGAGAAAGCGTCGGAGGCCTGGAAGTCCTGGCCCCGGCAAAGGTCAACTTGTTCCTCGAGATTCATGGTCGCCGCATCGACGGTTACCATGAACTGGAAACGCTGATGGCGGCCATCGATTTACACGACGTCCTGACGTTTCAAGACGACCCATCGGGTCGTTTGGAAATGACGAACGACGCTGGGCTGCCCAACGGCGAAGCAAACCTTGTCACCAAGGCCGCGCAGTCGGCTGCGCTTGGAGGCGGAAGGACTCCCGCATTCGCGGGATCCGGAGACTCTCGGCGCGAGGATCGAATTGAGGAAGTCGATTCCGATGGGTGCAGGGCTGGCGGGCGGATCGAGCGACGCGGCGGCGACGCTGGCGGCGCTGGACCGGTTGTGGGGTCTGGGCCTCTCGAGACGGCGATTGTCCGAGATTGGCGCCGAAGTTGGCAGCGACGTCCCCTTTTTCCTGTGCGGTTCGCCTCTGGCGGTCTGCTCCGGCAGGGGTGAGCGGGTGGAAGCCTTGGAATCGGACTTGACGCTTCATTTTCTTCTGTTATCTCCCCCCGTGCACCTTCCGACCGCGTCGGTTTACCGGCATTTGACGCCCCCCGAGCGTCCTTTGTCGTTGGAACCCGCTCGGTCGGCTTTGGCCAGTGGAGACGCATCGTTGTTGGGCGCCCGCCTTTTCAACCGATTGCAGCCGGTCGCGGAGTCGCTCCAGCCGGGGCTCCTCCAGGTTCGGCAGGCGCTCGAAGAGCATCGCCCGTCTTTCGATGGAACCCTCATGAGCGGCAGCGGGTCGAGCTACTTCGGCCTCTGCGGCGACAGCAAGGCGGCGTCGGACGCCGCCCGACGGCTCGAGGCACTCGGCCTGGGCCGGGTGCAAGCCGTCAGTTGCGGCGTTACCAGTTAATTCAAAGCGAATCCGCCACGTAAAGGAGTACCGGCCGTGGAGATCACCGAAGTCCGCATCAAACTCATGGAAGACGCCTCGGGAAGTAATGAAAGGCTGCAAGCGTTTTGCAGCATTACTTTCGACGACATGTTTGTCATTCGCGACCTCAAGATCATCGAAGGCGCCAAGGGCTTCTTCGTGGCCATGCCGTCGCGGAAGCTGACCGACCGCTGCAACCACTGCGGCACGAAGAACCACCTCCGCAGCCGGTTCTGCAACCAGTGCGGCGCCAGGCTCGACGAGAATCGAGCGATGCGCGACGCCGACGGCCGCGCCAAGCTGCACGCGGACATCGCCCACCCGATCAACTCCGGCGGCCGCGAGCGGATCCAGTCGGCCGTGCTCGAGGCCTACGCCGACGAGCTGGAACGATCCAAGCAGCCAGGCTACATGTCGCAGGTACGACGACATCGACGGCGATTACGAATCTCCGTTCGACGCTCCGATCGTATCGCCCTTGGCGCCGGCACAGCCACATGCATTCCTCAATGGGCCAAGGCGAGCCGCCCTTGCGAAGAGGCCCGCTCCGCGGCCACACCCAGCACTCACGCGGCGGTTCGGTGTTCCGCGGTCCTCACGTTCCCCCCAGGAGCAAGGAATCGGCCGAAGGCATGGCCTCCGCCGACCACGACGCAGGCTTCGCCGCAGGGCTGTAACCCAGGTCCGACTTCGAACTCATCCAACACTCCGACGCAACCGCCGGCCTCGAAACCCGAGGCCGGTTTTTCTTGCGCCAATGGCAAGCAACTCGGCCTTCGTTGAACGCTCCAAAAAAAACAAACCGCCGGAGCAAAGCTCCAGCGGTTCGAGGTGGACTTCGCCGGTGGGCGGAGCCAACAGGCTCAAGCTTCGGGCTTGGGCGTCGGCGTGACCGGAGGGGTTTCAACCTTATCGACGGTCTTGGCAGCGTCTTCAGCCTTCACTGGAGGAGTGGTCTCTTCCGGTTTGGCTGGGGGCGTGGCCGGCGGCTCCTGCGAGGGAGGAGGCGTTGCGTCGGTGGGCGGGGGAGCAGGGGTGGTCGCATCCATCGGCTGCGTCGGTTGAACAGGGCTGGTCATGCCTCCCTGGTCCACTGGGGTGGCACCTGGATTATAGGGCGTTCCCAGCGAAAGCGGGGTCGTATAGCTTCCGTAGATCGGCCCATATCCATAGGTCATGCCGCCGTAGCCCATGTCGTAACCGCTATAGCCGTTGTAGCAGCTTCCATAGCCGCCCGAGTAGCACGAGGAATAGCAGCTCGAGTAGCAGGATGAATAGCAGCTCGACTTATGCGGGTTGCAGACCCCGCAGTGCTTGCGGCCAAAGCAAGCGAAAAGCCCCTTGTGAGAATGCCCGTGGCCGCCGCCGTAGCACGACGAGTAGCACGAAGAATAGCACGAGTCGTAGCCCGAGGAGTAGCAGCTATAGCAAGCGGAGTAACCGCCGCCGTAGAACGACGAGTAGTAGCCGCCCTGGCCAGACGACATCACCTGACCAGAGGCGATGGTCGATTGGCTGGAAGGCATCGATTGGCTGGAGCCGTAGTATGAGCCCCCATAGCAAGAGCTGACGACCGGGCTGGAATAGCACCCGCCGTAGCTCGAATAGCATGACGAAGCATAACCGACGTCACAGCAATGGCTGTGGTGACAGCCGAGGCCCGAAAGGGCCATCAGCATGACGATCGTTCCCTGCATGTCCTGACCTCCAAAAGTTGCGATGCACGACGAAGACCGGCAGAACACGCACGTCGCCGGCCCACCTTTACACGACGAAGCGAGAACCCTCTCATCCCGAGCATGGATCAAGGCGCAGACCAATCCACGCAACCGCCAAAGTCCATTCTGATCGGCAATCTCTGCTCAGATACCGCAAATTGTACACCACGCAAAACCCCCGCACAATCATTTTGTCAAAATAGTGGGATTGGGGGGTTTCCGTAAGATGCGACAAAAGACACAAGCGGCTTCGATCGGCGTTCCGTCCTTATTACGCGTATGTCTGATAAACCCTGGTTTGCAAAGGCCTTATGAAATGGAATGCCGCCGAATTTGAAATTCTGGCCGGGGTACTCGTCCAGGGCAGATCAATTAAGCAACTCGACGATTCGTGTTAGGACCCCTGAGTTGTTTCTTAGCTACCAATTTGGAAGTGTTCAGAATGCGGCTGAGGATTGCCCAAACCGCTCCGGATAGTGTGAATTCCGGTTCTCGGATAGAATGGAAGCGTCGGGTACGATGGAATGGAGGCGTCATGGAAGCCAAGAAGCACCGCGTCGACGAGTTTGGGCAGGAGGAACCGACGGACGCCGAAGCCAGTTCTTGGCCGCTCGGAGCCCGTTTGCTGGCGTCGGCGGCGATTTTGTTTCAAGTCTGTGCTGTCATTTCGGCAGGGCTTGGCCAGCTTCAAGGCGGCTCGAATCTGCTGAGACGCATCTCCGACGCGTTTGGTCCCTACTACCAATTGACTTACCAGGGCTGGGGTTACGGCTATTACGCCCCGAACCCCGCGCAACCCCAGTGGCCACCGCGAAGCTCGTCTACGAAGACGGCCATGAAGAAACAGTCCGCCTGCCCACGCCCGGACTTTGGCCCCGGCTCCGATTCCAACGCCAGCTTGCCATGGCGAATCAACTCGCAAGCGACGTGGAAGTCCACTTTGGCGACGCTTCCGCCCACGACAGCGAGTGGGCCAGGTCTTTCGCCAAGCACATTTGTCGAACCAAGAAGTGCAAGAACGTTGAAATTTATGTTCAGACGCATTTGTTTCCTGATCCCGAGCGAATCGTCAAATCGCGCACCAGCGGTCGGCTGAAGTTCGATCTCGACAACGAGTCGTTCCGCTCACCCAGGATTGCCGTGGGAACTTACGATTGCTCGGATCGTCTGGAACCGGAGTCGACCATTGAACCGGATGCTCATTGAACTTGGGAATCTGATCGGCAAGACCGCTGGCGATCTGACGAAGGGTTGGAACGCGTTCTTCTTTCGTCCAGCTGATCCAACGCCTCTGGGGCTCATCCGAGTCGCAACGGGGGGATTGGCGTTTTGGAGCCTGCTGACGCTTGGATTCGATCTGCACGGCGCACTGGGTTCCACAGGCTGGGTCGACCCCGTTCTGGTTTCTCAACAAATCCCTAGGGGGACGTGGTCGTTCCTGTGGTCGTTTTGGCTTGGGGTTCCAGACTCGATGCTCTGGCCCCTCTGGGTCTTCTGCCTCGTCGTGCTCGCCTGCTTCACGCTTGGGTTATGGAGCCGCGTAACGGCAGTGCTTGCCTGGCTGATCGTCGTGGCAACCGCCAGACGACTTCCAGTGATGATTCATGGCTTCGAGAATGTGCTTTCGACGTGGATGTTTTACTTGGCAGTGACGGGTGCGAGCGGCCAAGCGGCGTCGCTCGACCGGTTCTTCCAACGCTGGAAGAAAGCGCGGCGAGAGCTCGTCCGCAGGCCCGCTGAAGGCAGGTGGACGCCGGAACCGGGAGTTCCGAAACCCTCGGTGAACGCAAACATCGGTCTCAGGCTCATTCAGATCCATCTGGCTCTCATCTACTGCGCCGCGGGGCTGGCGAAGCTTCGAGGCGATGCGTGGTGGTCTGGGTCGGCGCTCGCGCTCATCCTAGTGACGCCTGAGTTTCGCCGCTTCGACTTTACCTGGCTCGTGGGCGACAACCCTTTGCTTGTTCAGATGGGAACGCTCTTGGGCGTAAGTCTCGAGGTGAGTTATCCCTTCTTGGTCTGGAACAAGCGGATCAGGCCTTGGCTTCTGATGGCCGTGGTGATGATGCACCTGGGTATCGATCTTGCCCTGGGACTTACGGAATTTGGTCTGACCATGGTGGCCGCGAACCTTTCGTTTGTTTCGGGAGCTTGGCTAAGAAGCCTGGTTTCTGGCCGGGTTCAACCCTTGGGAAGGGTGCTCTACGACGGCTATTGCCCGCGTTGTCGGACGTCTATGGCTCTGTTATCCGCTGGGGATCCTGATCATGTGCTCGAACCGGTCGATTTGAACTCGCTCGACGTCGCCAAGCTAGACCCTCGGCTTTCGAGAGAAGCCACGCTGAAGGCCATGCACGTTGTTCAGAGCGACGGCAAGGTGAAGGCAGGTTATGACGCAGTGATGGCGGTGATGGGCTGGATTCCTCTGACATGGGCATTTTCGTTGTTGCGCTTCGTTCCGGGAGTTTCCTGGATTGGACGAAAGGTCTATGATGCTATTGCGGCCTCGCGCCCTCGCGACGAGCCGTGCACGGACGAGACGTGCGGCATCCATCCACCCAAACCTCTGAAAACCAAGGTTCAAGGTCGCGAGCACGTGGAGAAGGTGCCATGAGAGATTTCGATCAAGCGATGGCAACAGGCGAAGCGATCGAGCAGGATGGCGGATTAGATCAGAACCTCCCGCCCCGAATCTTCATCCGCGAACCCGGTTGGAGGGTGGAGGCCAAGATCGGCAGCGAACGGACGTTCTGCCACTTGATTTCGCCTGGCCAGGACTATCACCATCGCCTGGTCGACGGCGAGATTTATCTCAAACGCGGCGATGAGAAGCTCTGCCTCCGCTGCGCAACACGCCAGGGTCTACTCTCGTTCGAGCCGAAACGGCTGCGCGATAAGCCGAATTCGAAGGACATCGAAGTGCTCTTCAACGCGCTCATCGAAGAGATCGAGCTCGGGCCCGAGCGGTATTGATCAGACTCCAGACGCACCAAGTTTCGTTTCTTACGGCGAGGATGCGCGCCACGGTGCGGAGATGTTTGTTGGCTGCCCAGAGTTGGTTCTTAGCCCTGAAAGGGCGATTCATAGGAGCCCAGGGCAACGCCCTGGGACCAACGGACAAGACCGTGCGCCGCGTCCAATCTCCTCGGTTCGGTCGATCTCACAGGGCTAAGATGTGGGAATGCGGCATGCGATCGCCGTATCGGATCCCAGGGCGTTGCCCTGGGCTTTTCTAAGTCGCCCCTTCAGGGCTCAAAGGCAGAAGGTTCGTTTTGCGGCTGAGCCGCGTCAGGGCGAACACAAGACGTTTCCGGGTGGCCGGGGCAAAGTCTTCGTGCACCATAGGCACCAAACTAAGAGGAACACCAAGGCTCACAGGGTGGCCCGGGGCAAAGTCTTCGTGCCCCGGAACGCAGAATCGATAGGCTTTCGCTAGGAATTCTCGGGCCTTAAGAACAGAGAGGCAAAACACAATCCGTGCCTCTTGTTCCACCGGATTTCCGGGGCACGAAGACTTTGCCCCGGCCACCCATCTGGGGCTTCGCGAGTCATGTGATACGCTAACATTCATGCATATCAGGCGCCGTGACTTTGCCCCCTTTACCCGATCCCTATTGATCACACCCTGGTTCGGGTGGGCAGGTTCTCGCCGAACCGCCCTCGGAGGCCTGTGATAAGCTTCTCGAGATCTTCCGGCGGCGGCGATTCGGTTCTGATGGTTAGCCCAGTTCGTGGATGAACGAAACCGAGTGTCTGTGCGTGAAGCACCTGGCGGTCGTGCTTGATACGCCCTTTGACGTGTTCTCTCGGACGGTAGACCGCATCGCCGACAACCGGATGCCCGATGGCTGACATATGAATTCGGATCTGATGCGTCCTGCCGGTCTCGAGCCAGCACGCCAGAAGAGTTGCAGCACCGCCGTACCGCTCGAGCACGCGATAATGCGTGACCGCGGTCTTGCCCTCGCCAGGGTTCCGCGCCACGCCTCTGCGCAAGTCGCCGCGGTCGGCAACCAACGGAAGATCGATTGTGCCTTGATCCCGAACGACCTTGCCTTCGACCACAGCTAGATATTGGCGTTCGATCTCGTGCGATTTGAATAAGGCTTGGAAGACTTTGAGAGCCTTGGCGTTCTTGGCCATGGCAAGGGCGCCCGAGGTGTCTTTATCGAGCCTGTGCAGAACGCCCACGTAATGTGAACCGCCGCCGTGTCGGACCGAGAGGTATTTGGTCACGCGTTCGAGCAGCGTGTTCGATTCGTGATTGGCAGTGGGGAGTGTGAGAACACCCGCGGGCTTGTCGACGATGATGACGTCTCGATCCTCGTAGAGGACTACCAACTTGGTGCGAACCTTCCGAACCTTCGGTCGATTGGGGTCGTATAAGACGCTTGCCGCAGGCTCGACGAGCCTCCCGGGTTCTTCACAAACCTCGCCTTCGAGGTCGACCCGGCCGTTCAACACAGCCTCTTGGGCTGTGCGTCGAGAAAGGCTGAATCGCTCGGCGACCAGCTTATCGAGTCGAATCGCCATGCGGTGCTCGAGCGTCTTAAGCAGGGAGGCAAGGAACGGGCGGCCTTCTAACTCCGTGATGACCGCCCTCCCTTCCCCACCGAAATCGGCGTGGAAAGGTAGTACCAAAGCCAGCGCTCCGCCGCTCTTTCAAGCAGTGGGGGAGACCGTACGACGAGGATTCTACCATCGACGCGTCCTGGCGCCAGGGGCCTGAGGTGCTTAACGGAACGACTGTTGGAAAATGCCAAATACCATTTCCAGGCGTTAGAATGTCTCGAGACGTTGGACGTGGGGCGGCTTCGATCCTTCCTCCGCGGCGATTCTTGTCCAGATGACTGGGAGAGAAAAATGAGCAATCATGAGTCCCTTCCGGACGCAGGCTTGGTCCTCGACCTGATCGTGGCTTTTCGCAAGTCGAAGACGATGTTCGCCGCGGTTTCGCTGGGAGTTTTCGACGCTCTCTCGGCTGGGCCAAAAAGTCTGGAGAGCCTGTGCGACCAGTTCTTGGCCCAGGCCGACTCGCTCGAGCGGCTCTTGGACGCGTGCGTCGGACTTGGTTTGCTCGAGAAAATGGACGGCCGTTACGCGAACACGCCAGCCGCATCGGCCTATCTCACGAGCAACAGCCCGAATCGATTGACGGGGTACATCAACTACTCGAACGACGTGATGTGGCGGCTTTGGGCGGGGCTCGAGTCGGCGGTCGTCGAGGGAACGAACCGCTGGAAGGACGTGTTCGGCTCCGATGGACCCATCTTCAGCCATTTCTTCCGCGACGAGAAGGCCAAATATGAATTTCTGATGGGCATGCACGGATATGGCGTGTTGAGCTCGCCCAAGGTCGTCGCGGCGTTCGATCTCAGCAAGTTTAAAAGGCTCGTCGATCTTGGCGGAGCGACGGGTCACCTGGCGATCGCTGCAACCGAGAGATACCCCGGGCTCAAGGCCGCGGTCTACGACTTGCCGGAGGTGACGGGGATTGCAAGGGACGTCGTCTCGAGATCTTCGTCAGGCGCCAGGATCGAAGTCCTCAAGGGTGATTTTTTCGAAGATCCGCTCCCAGAGGCCGATCTTTTCGCACTCGGCAGGATTCTCCACGACTGGAGCGAGCCGAAGATCAAGTTGCTGCTGGCCAAGATTCACGATCGGCTGCCGGCTGGCGGGGCGTTCTTGATCGCCGAAAAGCTCCTCGATGCCGACAAGCTCGGTCCTTCCTGGGCCCAGCTTCAAAACCTGAACATGCTGATCTGCACTGAGGGCAAGGAGCGAACGCTCGTGGAGTATTCCGCTCTGCTCGAGGAAGCTGGGTTTACGTTCGTCGAGGCGCGCCAGACCGATTCTCCTCTCGACGCGGTACTGGCGACCAAAGGCCCTGTGGGCTGATCGAGATTCGCAGGCGCACGTATTCCGTCCCGCGGGTCATCGCCTGCCTTTCGCTAATCTCTTTCGCTGAATTAAAGTATTGGAATTAGACTTATGCGACCGTTCTGGCCTGCGCTGTCTTGTCAATGAACTGGGTTGCGGCGTGCATGATCGCCACTTCCGAGGCTTCAGGACGATCGAACTGGGCTGTGAGTCTGCCCTCGCAGAGCACCAGGATGCGGTCGGAAACGGTCAAGAGC
Organism: uncultured Planctomycetota bacterium; assembly: GCA_963818975.1. Lineage (GTDB taxonomy): Bacteria > Planctomycetota > Planctomycetia > Isosphaerales > Isosphaeraceae > CAWFUI01. Next base: position 109,658 of record CAWFUI010000015.1, read on the forward strand.
TCTGGCAGTTCGCTCGATGCCACGAGGATCGCCATTCCCTCCGACGCGAGCTTGCGCATCAGGACGTGGATCTCCGCCTTGGCGCCGACGTCGATGCCCCGAGTCGGTTCGTCCAATAACAGGATTTTCGGTTCGACCAGGAGCCAGCGGGCAAGAATGCACTTCTGCTGGTTTCCGCCGGAGAGGCTTGTAATCGCTGCCTTAGGACCGGCGGTTTTGATCGAGAGTTGTTTGATCGATTGGGAAACGACTTTTGCCTCCGCTATGGGGTCGACGAGACCAAGGCGGGTCAGTTCGAAGAGCCTGCGGATGGTGATGTTCTCGGCGACGGTCATCTGGTCGAACAAACCGAGCGATTTGCGGTCTTCGGTCACAAGCGCGATTCCGGCCGCGATTGCCTGCGTTGGCGTCTTGAAGGAGGATGGTTTGCCGCCGACGTCGATTGTTCCCGTTGGCTTTTCTGGGCTTGCTCCAAAGAGCGCTTCGAACAATTCGGTTCTGCCCGCGCCCAGGAGCCCCGCGACCCCCACGATTTCTCCACTTCTGAGTTCGAAGCCGACGTCTTTCAACGTCGGTCGGCCGCTGCCTCGAGGGCTTGGCAGGTTGAGTCGGTTCACGTTGAGGATCGCTGGGCCTTCGCGTAGGTGAGATTTTGTATCGGCGACAGCAACTTCCCTGCCAACCATCCAGCGGACGACTTGTGTCGGCGTGGCCTTTTCGCGGTTGTCGCTGGCGACGAATTTGCCGTCGCGGAGAACCGTAACGCGGTCTGAAAGCGTGAACACTTCGTTCATCTTATGCGAGATGTACAAGATCGTTCCGCCCGCGGCTCGGAGATCCTTGATCACGCGAAAGAGTCTTTCGACCTCGGCGTCGGAAAGGGCCGAGGTCGGTTCGTCCATGATCAAGACCTCGGCGTCGAAGGCCAAAGCCTTGGCGATCTCGACCATTTGCTGGTCGCCAATCCGGAGGTCGCCGACGTTCGCTCGAGGGTCGATCTTGGTCGCGAGCCTCTTGAACAGCTCTGCCGAGCGTTTCTCCATGGCTCTGTTGTCGAGCCACGGACCTCCCTTGGTCTTCTCCCTGCCCAGGAAGATGTTTGCCGCGACCGATAGATCGGGAATCAGATTGAGCTCTTGGTAGATGATCCGGACCCCGGCGTCTTCGGCGTCGCGAGGGGTCGAGAAGACGGCCTTTTTGCCTTTGAGGATGATTTCACCTTCGTAGTCGTTGACGACGCCCGCCAAGATCTTCATCAGCGTGCTCTTGCCAGCACCGTTTTCGCCGCAGATTGAATGGACCTCGCCAGCCCTGGCGTCGATCGATACGTTTTGGAGCGCATGGATGCCGCCGAAATGCTTGGTGATCTTTCGCATTTCCAGTCGTGGCGCAGGCTTGGGGTCGATTTCGCTCATGTGGGAATCGAGTCGGATTCGAGACGGCTTGACGAGCGGCGAGAGGCAGGCTCGAGCCCATTCTCAGGCTGAATTTCAACTCCTTGCAGTATCGTGGACTTGCCAGAGGACTTCAAGGTCGCTGGAATTGGCAAGCGATCGCGTCGAAGCTCGAGGTCCGATATGATCGTTGAAGTTCGTCGTGGCACTAGACGGCGGGTGGTTGATCTTTCGAGGTTCAGGCGTGGCTGAAGACATCGTGTTCCTGGCTTCGGGGAGCAACCACACCGAGGAGCCTTCGGATTCTGTTGTACGTTTTCTTCAAGATTACGAATGCAGCCGTTGCGGAGCATTGCTCTCCGCCGAGGGTTCTCCCAAGGATTGCTGGCTGAGGTGTCCCGAATGCGGCAGGCCTAGCGCTCCTCTGGAGGCAGGAGTCGCGGTTCGGCCGGTTTGGCGCAACGGCCAGGCGATTTCGCCCGCGGGGGTGGGCGTCGAGCTGCCCCCGCCCACCCTGGGCGAGCGGTTCTCCTCCCTGCCCTACGCGGCCATACTCGGCCTGGCGTTTTGCTTTTCGTTGCTTGCTAGCTTCGCCGTCAGGATGTTGTTGAACTTGAACAGCACTCAATACAGCCTGAGCGTCTTGTTGTTGTTCATTGCCCTTGCGTTTCTCTTCCGGCCGCGGCGGGACCCTCTCGAACCCTAAGAGGCCTTTTGAGCCCATATTAGCGGCCAAGCGAAGGGAGCTTGACCATGAAGCGGCTGCCGCTCTCCGATGAGCTTCCATACCAGTTCCACGAGCCCAAGCTCAGCAACTTCTGGGTCTGGCTTTGTCGCCCGTTCATCCAGCGGATGATGCGGAGGGACTATAAGGTGGCCGAGCTCGAATTCAAGGGCGTCGATAGACTTGCATCGCTCTTGAACCGAGGCGATGGAGTGATCGTCAGCGCCCAACCACGCCGACCACCCCGATTGCGGAGTGGTCTACGAGCTTGCTCGTTCAATGGGAAAGCCGTTTTATTATATGGCGGCTTACCAGATCTTCACGGGCTTGTACGGCAAAGTCTTGCCCAGGCTTGGCGTTTATCCCGTCGATCGAGAATCGTCGGACTTGAAGGCCTTCAAGGCAAGCATCAAGATTCTCGAGGAGGGCAAGAACCCGCTCGTTGTGTTTCCCGAGGGAGAGATCTATCGGCTCTCGGATCGCGTCGCGCCGATTTGGGAGGGGACTGCGTCGCTCGCGGTCTCCGCATTGCGGAAAATTGAAGACGCCTCCAGGACGATCTGGATCGTTCCGGTGGGAATCAAGTATCGCTTTATCGAAAGCGAAGACCCCCTGCCCTGGCTCTTGAAGTTGATGGACGATCTGGAGGCCAGGTTCAACTGGAAGTCGAGGGCCGATCACTTCATCGTCGAACGCATCTATCGGTACGCGGGCGCGATGCTGGCGCTCAAGGAAATCGAATATAAAGGAGAAACCCGCACAGGGGACCTCAAGCCGCGCATCGCCTCCATCCGCGAACAGATCCTGGAGAATCTCGAGGATCGGTTGCTCGGCAGGCGTTCGACCGACCACGTTCCCTCGAGAGTCAAAGACCTGCGGAAGGCGTGCCTGGATCGGATCGCCAAGGCAGGCGCTTCCGATCAAGAGAAACAAAACGCCAGGCGCGACCTTGGCGACCTTTTCTTCGTAATGCAAACGTTTACATATCCAGGAGACTATGTTCGAGAGTCGCCGACGCGCGAGCGCATCGCCGAGATTTTGCTCAAGTTCGAAGAAGACGTTCTGGGCGTTGACGAAGCCCAACCTCGGACGTTTCGGAACGCAGTCTTGCAAGTGGGCGAGCCAATGAACGTACGAACGTACCTTTCGAGCTCGGAGAAGCCCAGGCAGAGCGTAGGGGCGATCACTTCCGAACTTCACAAGCGAATCCAAGCCTTGGTCGAGGGGCTTGGCCAAGGTCCGCTGTTGAAACCGCTCGAGCCCGTGGAATCGGTCTTGCCAGGCCCGGCGCTGGTGCAACAATCGAGCTAGTTTCGTTCGCTTTAGAGTTCCAAGGCGTAAGCGTCGTCTTCGGGGATGAAGCCAAGGATCTCCGCGGTCTTGCTGAGATCCCAGCGCGTCCCGCGGTTGTTGGAAAGGCCGTTCAAGACGACGGAAGGTGTGTCTCCAAGCTCGGCCTCGACGGCGCATTCGAATAGTCGGACCATGTCGCTGTTCGAAATCCAAAGGCTCCGCGACCAATCGTCGGGCAATGCGTCGGGCCTGTTGATCCCGCGCTGGCACCACCCAAGCCTGAGTGCGACGAACGACATTCCGAACGCCTCGGCGATTGCCATTCCCAGTCGTTCACCCATCAGTTTGCTGGCGCCGTATGCATTGCCCGGCCTGGCTGGCAGATCGACGGTTATCGGCATATCGCCCAGTTCGCGATACCCGCCCATCACGTGGTTGGAGCTGGCGAAGACGATCCGATCCACGCCGCCCAGGGCGCTTGCGAGAAACACGTTCGAAAGCACGTCCAGGTTGGGATTTTCGAGCTCTTCCCAAGAGGCGAATTCGTTGGGGTTGGCCGCCAAGTGCACCACAACGTCAACCTCTTCGAAGTAGGACGTCCATTCTTCGTCGCGGATCGATAGGTCGGCGACGATGATGTCGTGTTTTGGCGATTCGATGGAATCGATAAGTATAAGCTGATATTGATCTTTCCACGCGGCGATCAGTTTCTGGCCGATGTTTCCCGCGGCGCCGGTAATGAGCACGGACCGTGGCTCGTCGGAGTCGAGGTCTTCCTCGTCGTCTTCCTCCTCAGACTCGCTAAAATCGAAGGGGCCCTGGAGAATCGGCGGCAGTTCAGGGAACGGTTCGGGACGAGGTGGATCGCGCGGGTCGTCGCGGCTTCCGGCAGGGTTACGGGACTTCTTGCCGGCCATGGCGCGTTCCTTGTGTGGTACGGATCAGGGAGTGACGGCGAGCGTTCTTGCTGAACTGATTTGCCGGGCAAGCGGTTCCCACCAGTCCCCGCCGTTGCGCGTCCGCCAGAGCTCGCCAGATTCGAAGGCGGTCACCGCATATTCCGGCGATTGGGGGTCGAAGCGAATGTCGTTGATCGACTCGAATTCGAGCATCTCCGGAAACCCTCTGCGGACGTGCACCCAGGACTTGCCGCGATCCTTCGACTCGTAGAGCGCAAAGCCCATGATCGCGGGCTTCCCAACGGGACTGGGTTCCGAACTCTTGGCTGGGGCCGCGCCCGCGAGCCAATAGTCGGGGTTTCCAGGTTCGATCTCGACGGCGCGAACGTGAAGCGAACTGCCAAGCCCGTTGTTGCGCTCGGACCAGGTGGCGCCGGCGTCCTCGCTGGCCCAGACGCCCGCGGAGGTGGCCGCGACAACCAGTTCGCCGCCTTTATCGAGCCTGCACGTTCGGATCGCGTATACGTCCTCGGGCACGTTCTCGCATTTCGTCCAAGTCGCACAGGCGTCGTCGCTGCGGAGGAGCCCAAACTTCGAAACCGAGACGTACCAAACTTTGGTTTCCGCGGAGGGACTCGAAATGAGTCGGATGTTCGATCCGGACTTGCTCTGTGGAATCGGCGGATCGGGCAGGCGAGTCCAAGCCGACGCCGATCCAAAAGAGCGATAGAACAACGCCGAAGGACGCACCGCCAGCACGATCAACCCTGGCCCGCCAACGGCCAGAGCGGCAGGCCTGCCCACGCCCTCCCCCGGAGTCGGAATGGTTCGCCACGAAAGCCCGTTGTCGCGGCTTTCGAGCACCTGCCCTTCCTCGTCGACCACCGCCCATCTTCCAGACCCTGGCGATGCAAGCTGAGCGATCGAGCGTTGCTCCAAAGCATGAAACACGGGCCAGGAGGCCCCTGGAGACCAGCGATAAATCCCATCTCCCGCGCCAATATAAATCATATCAGCTCAACCCTTTTGGATTCTGATGCGAAGAACCGGTATCATCCGCGATCGCTAAACCATTTGCCAATCTGTTCGAATGCAACTTTGCCGTTGAAGACGTGGCCGTCGCTAAAGAAGTCGTTCGCAAGCCGATCGGCCGCCCCCCAGACCCTGTACGCCTTCTTTGACGATTCGAGAGCCGCCTCGACGCCAGGCTTGGGAAAGATCTTGTCCTCGAGGCCTGCCTCGCAGAACAGCCGCCTGGGTGCGATCATCGAAGCCAGGTCGGACGCCTCGAACCAATTGAGGATGCTCGGGACGAAGTTGTCGATGCAATGCGAAAGGCTGAAGATCGAGTCCTTGAACGTGCAGAATGAGCAAGAGAGCACAGCGGTATGGACGCGCTCGTCGATCGCAGCCGCATAGAGGCTGATGGTCCCCCCGCCTGAAATTCCCATGAGCGCGATTCGCGACCGATCGATTTGGGGCATGGTCGCGATCAGGTCCATGGATCGAATAACGTCCCAGACTCTCCAGCCGAGCAGAGTTTCACCGAGCATCAGGGCCGAACCAGAGGCGGTTTGGCAACTGCTGGCGCCGCCGCCTCCGCGGCACGCTTCGTTGTCTCGCCTGTGGCCGAAGCCGAGAGGCTCGAGCGCCAGCACTGCATAGCCCTGACGGACGCATTGAATTGCAAAATCGTGCTGATAGCCGTCGTAATGCTCGCGTTCGTTTCCCTCTTCATCAAAGCCGACCAAGTCGTCGACGCCTCGCCCATGACCAGGAATGCAGATCACAACGGGCGCCCCGGGCTTGTCGATCGGCTCGAGCCAATAGCCAAACGCCGACATCGCGGGACGGGTCGTGAAGACCACGGTCTGGCGCGTGTAGTCTTTCTTTTGGATCGTTTCGCCGAAGGCCGGTTCGAGCGGGACGCGCTCGACATTGAGAATCCCAAGCAGCTCCGAGAGCTTCTGCCTCGCTTGGATCTGCCAATTCTTCGCGTCCTGGACGGTGGTCGCCTCGAATCCGAGCCGACGCGTCGTCCCTGCGTAACGAGAGAGCGAATACGCCTGTGAATCGAAGAGCGGCGAAGCCGGCTTGGGATTGACCTTGTCCATGGGAATGGGATTCTCGGGCTTGGGGGCCAGCGTTTCATTGAGCTCGCTGGGCCGTATCACGATACACCCAGACGCTGGGGATGGGCAAGCGCGAGAGGAATGGGGTAAGCGATCTCCGTGAGACTCACGTCGAGATAATTGCTTCGTAAGGTATACTCAACGTGCAGGACTCTCCTTCAAAGGATTCCTTAGCTATGACTGTACATTTACCCATAGAGTTGGAACGGTTTGTCGCGGAGGCGGTACGCTCCGGCCGGTACACTCACGAGGACGACGTGATCCGCGACGCCCTCATTCGGCTCAAGCAGTCGACGTCCACAGAAACCCAGTCACCTGGCAAACGTGGGATGCCTCGGAAGCCCAGCAAGCCCAGGCTGAAACTCACCGAAGCAGAGGTCTTGCAGCATATGCTGGATGTAGGACTAATCTCGCAACTGCCCGAGAGATCGGCCGACTTCGACGACCCTGACGACCAGCCCATCACGATAATAGGCGAGCCTCTTTCAGAAACTGTCATCCGCGAACGTCGGTGAAATGGCGACTTTCTTTTTCGACACCAGTGCCCTGGTCAAGCTCATGTAGCCGAATCCGGAAGTCCTTGGGTTCGTTCGTTGACCAAGGCGAAGGCGAGGCACACGGTGTTTATCGCCCGAATTACGGCGGTCGAGGTCTTCGCCGCGATAACACGTAGGCAGCGTGGCAGAAGCTTAAGACCTGCGCAGGCCAGTGCTATCCTCGGCCATTTTCGTCGCCACCTCGTGCAGCGTTACGTTATCGTTGAGGCGACGCCCCAGCTCGTGACCGACGCCATGCTTGTCGCTCGAAGGTACGGCCTGCGTGCATACGATGCGGTGCAACTAGCATCGGCTCTCGAAGCCAACCGAATCTACGAATCCTCCGGCGTTGGGCTTGTGACGCTAATCTCCGCTGGCCTTGAACTCAACGCCGCGGCCGCTGCGTCCGGACTACAGGTTGATAACCCGAATGCTCACCCATGATTGTCTTTGGATCTACAATTGGATTCGTCACATTCCTCTCACGAGTAAGCTTATCGGAATCGAACGGACTTCGTGCGTTAGCTCAACTGCTGCTCGGCAAAAGGCCTATTTTACGAACGCGTAGATTCGCGTTCTTGCGATCGATCCGAGATAAAATATTGTAGCCTGGTCCATGTTACCTCTTAGGTTGAGCATTACTCGAGAACAGGATCCCATGAGCCGAACAATCAAGCTATCGATCGAAGGGATGACTTGCGATCACTGCACCCGAACGGTCAAGAAGGCGCTCGAAGCCGTTCCTGGCGTTGCAAGTGCAAGCGTTGATCTCGCTTCGAATTCGGCTGAGGCCACGCTCTCCGGAGACCAGATCGAAGCCGACCTGCTCGTGAACGCCGTCGTGGACGCAGGATATCAGGCTCGAATCAACGTTCCGTCGGAGAAGAGCGAGGATCGCGGACCGAAGCCGGATCAGTTGGTGTCGATCGAGCCTCTTGGGGCAAAGCCCCAGATTAAGAGCGATCCATCGGCTAGCCACAACCAGAACTCACGAGCAACCGAAGTCAACTCACAAGCCGCCGAGGAGGAGGCTTGGGACTTGAACATCGGCGGGATGCACTGCGCGAGCTGCGTGACGCGAGTCGAGAAGGCATTGGCACAGGCGCCCGGAGTCAGGGAGGCCAGGGTGAACCTTGCGACCGAGAGCGCCAGGGTGATCGTGGATCCAACCAGAGCCCGCGAAAGCGCTCTGGCGAGCGCCGCCGCAGCCGCGGGTTACTCCGCGAAGAAGGCGACGAGCGATGCAGAAGCAGCCGCCGCCGAAATGCGAGATCTCCGCGCGGAGGAAGTTGGGTTCTGGAAGCAGCGGCTGGTTCTTGGGATTGCCTTGACGTTGCCCCTGGTCGTGCTGGCCTATGCACCGATGGCGTTCCCTCATGCGATGGGTCAGATCGGCTGGATCGGTTGGTTGATGCTGCCGGCCGCAACGATCCTTCAAGCCTTCATTGGCGGTCCATACGTCCGATCAGCCTGGAGCCTGGCCGTTCGCGGTTCGTCGAACATGGACACTCTTATCGCACTCGGCACGACCGCAGCCTACGCCTACAGTCTTGCCTTCCTGGCTAGTGAGGCGGGCGCGACCGGAGGCTATTCGGTTGCTATCGCGCTTGTCGGCACGGCCCTCGTCGACGCGGCCGGAGCCGTCCTCTTTGGCGGATCGAAGCAACATGCGATGATGAGCCATCAGCATTAGCCCATATCAAGAATGATTTGGCAGGCGTTCCGTCGATCCGTATGATAGAACGGTTTGACAGCCTGCTCGAAAGACTGATAGTCCCCACCTTCTGCCAATTCATTTACATAGAGGAGCCTGGCTTGTCCTGGACCCTAACTGTGCTACTGGCATTAGGTGCGAACTTGCGCACAGGTTCGGAGGGCCCTTCGTCGGGGACTTGGAGAGACGACTCGAGCGTCGAATCGGCGGCAAGCAAGAAACTCTTCCAGGAGAAGGTCTCGCCGATCCTTTGTGCGAGTTGCCTGGGCTGTCATTCCTCGGGGAAAAAGAAGGGAGGGCTCGATCTCTCCAGTTTTGCATCGGCAAAAGCCGGCGGAGAAAGCGGCGATGGAGGCCTAGTTCCAGGCAAGCCGGAAGAGAGTGCGATCGTTCAGAAGATTGAATCGGGGGAGATGCCTCCCAACAAACCGCTCGATCGCGAAACAATCGACGCGTTTCGCAAATGGATCGAATCAGGAGCTTCATACGGGGGCGAAGCTCTGGTCTACCAACCTGCCGCGAGACGTCCGCTCTGGTCGTTATTGCCGGTGGCAAGGCCTTCCTTGCCGGTCTCGAAGGTCTTCAATTCGGACAACCCGGTTGACTTGTTCATCGGTGCGATGCTCGCCAAGAAGGGGCTTGCACCAATCCGCCAGCCGATCGTCGAACTCTGATCCGTCGAGCGAGCCTGGATCTGATCGGACTTCCGCCGACGCCCGAGGACGTCGAGGCGTTCGTCAACGATCCTCGCGAGAGCGCGTACGAGAGTCTGATCGATAAACTTCTGTCTTCTAAACATTATGGAGAGCGTTGGGGCAGGCATTGGCTCGACGTCGTGCGGTTCGGAGAGAGCCACGGTTACGAAACCAATATGCCCAGGCCCAACGCTTGGCCCTATCGCGATTACGTCGTAGAGGCTTTGAACCAAGATCTGCCTTACTCTCAGTTCGTCTTCGATCAGCTTGCCGGAGACGTCTCGAAGGGCCGGGAAGGACTTCCGAGGGCGGCGACCGGTTTTCTGGTGGCGGGTACCCACGACGAGGTTGGCAACGCGACCCGCGAGGGCATGCTGCAACAGCGAATGGACGACCTGGACGACATGATCGCGGCGGCCTCATCGACGTTCCTGGGGCTCTCGATCCAGTGTGCTCGATGCCATGACCATAAATTCGACCCCATCAGTCAGAAGGACTATTACGCATTTCAGGCGGTCTTCGCAGGCGTCCAGCACGGAGAACGGGAGATCCCTCTGGCGCCGGAACCCGCGCGATTGGCTGAGAGGAAGAGCGTTGGCGAGGAACTGGCGCGGATCGAGGGCCTGCTCGACGGATTCGAACCTCTCGCACATCCGGAAGCCGATCAAGTCTTGCGGCGGCCGGTCGATCCTCTAAGGAACGTAGAGCGTTTTGAGCCGGCACTCGCACGATCGATCCGGATCTTGATCGAGGCGACTTCGGACGGCGCCGAGCCATGTATCGACGAGCTCGAGGTTTACCCCGCCGGGGCGGACTTTGCAAATAGAGCACTTGCGAGCGAGGGAGCAAGTCCGTCGGCGTCCTCCGAGTATCCCAACAACCCTATCCACAAAATCGCACATTTGAACGACGGTCGGTTCAACAACGATCGGAGCTGGATTTCCAACCAGCCTGGCAAGGGATGGGCTCGCATCGATTTCGTCGAGCCGGTGTTGGTCGACCACGTGGTATGGGGCAGGGATCGATCGGGCCAGTACCGCGACCGACTGGCGACTTCGTACAAGATCGAAGTTGCTCTCGAGCCCGAGCAATGGACGGTTGTCGCAAGTTCGGCGGATCGTGCGCCTTATTCGCCCGGATCGACCAGCGAAGGAATCGACCAGGGGCTTTCCAAAGAGCGCAAGCCGCTCGAGGCCTATCGCGATCGACTTCGCGTTCGCTTTGCGGAACTTAGCAGAGAGCAGAAGATTTTCGCGGGGATTTTCTCGCAGCCAGCCGAAACGCATTTGCTGGAACGCGGCGATCCAACCAGGCCTGGGGAAGCGATCGCTCCAGGAACACCCGCGTCGATCGCACCCAGGGTCGGTCTCGAGCCGTCGGCGCCCGAGTCGAAACGTCGTGCAGCTCTTGCCCAATGGATCTCCGATCAAAGAAATCCCCTGTCCGCTCGCGTGCTTGTCAATCGGATCTGGCAATATCACTTTGGCAAAGGGATTGTCGCCACGCCTTCCGACTTTGGCCTCCAGGGCTCTCCGCCGACTCATCCCGAGCTTCTCGATTGGCTGGCGTCCGAGTTCCAATCGAATGGCGGGAGAATCAAGCCAATCCATCGCTTGATCATGCTTTCCCAGGCCTACAGGCAGCAAAACGGCATTCGGCGGGAAGGCCTGGAAGTCGACGCGGGCGACGACTGGCTCTGGCGCAATCCCTCGCGGAGACTCGACGCCGAGACCATCCGAGACTCCATGCTCTTTGCCAGCGGCGAGCTCGACCTGACCATCGGAGGGCCAAGCTATTCGATCTGGGAAAAGAACACGAACTACGTCGCGGTGTATACTCCAGTCAAAGAGCTAGGCCCGGAATCCTTCAGACGGATGATCTACCAATTCCGCCCGCGCGGTCGGCTCGACGCTACATTTGGCGTTTTCGACTGCCCAGACGCGTCTCAAGTGGTCTCCAGGCGGCCAATTTCGACCACCTCGGCTCAGGCTCTCGCCCTTTGGAACAGCGAATTTGTTCTTGGCCGCGCGAAGGCACTTGCCTTGCGAGCCGAGCGGGAATCCGGCGGCGAGGCCGATCGCGCGGTCGACCGGATGTTCGCGATCACCCTGGGAAGAAAGCCGAGCCGGCGCGAACGCAACGCCGCCCTTCGCTCGGTTTCAAAAGGGGAAGCCGAGGCGATTGCACGCGCTCTTTTCAATAGCAATGAATTTATCATTTCCCCATAAAACCACATAAGAAGATTTACGAATAAAGAGAATATTATACTAAAATTGCGAAAACATGAAAGACCATAGCTCTATCATTACTCTACCTGGCCTGGCTCTACTTGATCGCCGAGCGTTTCTTTCGGGGCTGGGGGGCGGGATGGGTGGGGTCGCGCTCTCGTGGCTTTTGGCTCGAGATCGGCTTCTTGCAGGGGAGGCTTCGCGGAAGGAGGCGCCAGGCCTCGGGGAAACACCCAACCCGCTGGCGAACAAGCCTGGGCACTTTCCTGGGTCTGCTAAACGAGTGATTCACATCTTTTGCACTGGGGCGGTGAGCCATCTGGATACATGGGATTATAAGCCGAAGTTGATCGCACGCCATGGAACGCCGATGACCGGACCAGGCGGGGGTGCTGTCGTTACATTTCAGGGAGAGAACGGAAACCTTGCGAAGAGCCCCTGGACGTTTCGACCTCGAGGCGACTCAGGAAAGTTTACCTCGGACCTTCTCCCGAAGTTGGGAGAGCTGGTCGACGATCTTTGCTTTGTGCATTCGATCACCTCGAAGACGAACACCCATGGGCCTGGCGAGGTGTTCATGAGCACCGGTTTTACGCGCGAGGGGTTCCCGAGCATGGGCTCGTGGGTCTCGTATGCATTGGGCAGCGAGAACGACAATCTGCCTGCATTCGTGGCGATTCCAGATCCCAGAGGCGTACCGCAACAGGGCCCTGTGAATTGGTCGAATGGGTTCCTGCCGGCGTTTTCTCAGGGAACTCCCTGGAGCGCCGACAAGCCGATCGAGCACCTTGCCGCACCAGCAAGCGTCACGAGTGGTTCCGAGCGCGAAGGCCGCGATTTCCTTAAACTGCTCAACGAGTCGTACATCGAACGGAACCCACAGGACGCCGACCTCGCTGCTCGAATCGCTGCCTATGAATTGGCTGGTCGAATGCAGAAGGCTGTGCCCGAGGTTGGCGATTTGGGTAGGGAGAGCGCGGCGACCAAAGCACTCTACGGAGTCGACGACCCGAACCCGATCAAGGCAGGCTTCGCTCGAAACTGCCTGCTCGCCCGCCGCTTGAACGAGCGCGGAGTCCGATTCATTACGCTCTACAACGGGGCGTTCGCAATGGGCGAAGGCGTGCAGAATTGGGACGGCCATAGACGGATCAAATCCGACTATGAACGCCACGGACCCGTGCTCGATCAGCCCGCCGCGGCGCTTCTCGTCGACCTGAAAGCACGTGGGCTCCTCGATGAGACTCTTGTGCTCTGGACGACCGAATTTGGCAGAATGCCGACGTACCAAAAAGGCACGGAGGGGCGAGACCACAATCCGAAGGGCTTCACCGTCTGGGCAGCGGGCGCCGGCGTGAAGTCAGGGTTTAGCTTCGGAGCAACCGACGAGCTCGGCTTCGAAGCGGTCGAAAACGTCGTCGACGTACACGACTTCCATGCAACGATCCTGCACTTGCTCGGGCTCGACCACACAAGGCTCACCTATCGACACAACGGCGTCGAGCGGCGACTTACCGACGTCCATGGGAAAGTGATCAAGCCGATCCTTACGCAGCCGGACCCGGTTCGGAGTTAATTGGCCGCCGTGCTGCTGGCGGCTTTGGTCTGCGTGGACTTGCTTTTCTCGAGTCCAGAATCGAGGAAAGCGACGAAAGTGCTCGGATCGACATAACCAGCTTTTTGGCCCAGGATTTGTTCGTCAGACGTCAAAATGACATACAAGGGATTCGAGATCTCTCGTAGAAAACGCGCGAGCATATCCTGGTGCGGGATGGCCAATTCCTTTTGTTGATCGATGGTAAGCGTGCTTATGGGCACCTGGTCGGTATAGAGCTGGACCGTTACGAATTGTTTGAGGCGATCGACGACCTCGGGCCTGGGCATGACGCTTTCTTCCATTTTGCGGCAGTTAGGACAGAACACTCCAGTGAAGTCGATGAGCACGGGCTTGCCTGATCGTTTGGCCTCGGCGACTGCTTGATCGTAGCTCCAGCCCCACACGACCCCATGGAACTTCTTCTGCTGTGTGCAGCGCGATCTTCGGGTCGGACGAAGTGGCTTCCACGTCGCCCGCCGGCATTCCACTGCCTGCGATCATTGTCGCCGCAGGAGCGGACAGCTTGCCAACGTCAGGTGGCAGCAGCCCGACGATTTCGTCCCAGATGCGAGTGTTCTTGGGGGGATTGCCGAAAAGACCAGGCGTGAGAAACAACGCGAGACTCAAGAAAGCCACGCCTGCTAGTATTCGCCCTGGGCCAACCTTCGACTCGCCGTAATCGTGGTTCGTGCGAAACAAGCCTAGCAGGTAAAGTCCGCATACGAGCGACAGCACGACCCAAATCGTCAGTACCGTGTACGCCCCAAACCATGGATCGGTCGGCTTTATCGCAAGCTCAAAGTTATTAATAAATTTCAAGGCGGCGCCGATTTCGACCAGCCCGCCCACAACTTTCACAGCGTTCATCCAGTCGCCGCTTTTGGGCAGTTTTGTGAGCAACCCCGGGGCGAGAGAGAGTGCGAAGAAGGGCAGCGCCAAGACGGTGGAGAACAGTCCGAGACCGAGGACTGGGTAGAAAAACTGACCTCGAGCCGCCATCACGATGAGAGGACCCACGACTGGAAAAGTGCAAGTGAACGACGTGATCGTCAGCGTCGTCGCCATGAAAATCACGCCAACGTACCCCCCCCTGCTCTCTTGCTTGGCGGATGCATTCAATAGGAAATTTGGCAGGCCGATCTCGAATAATCCAAGAAGGCTGAGCCCAAACGTAAGAAACAAGAGCGCGATCAGGCCGTTGAACCACCATGTCGTTGCTAGGCTTTGGAGCGAAGTAGGACCAAAAATCAGGGAAAAGATCACTCCGATGGACGTGAATATGACAATGATCGACAGCGAGTAGACGAGTGCAAGCCCAAATGTTTTCCCCTTGCGCTCATGGCCCTGTTTCACAAAGAAATTGACCGTGATGGGGACCATCGGCCAGACACAGGGCATGACCAAAGCGCCTAGGCCGGCAAGAATCGAAAGCGAAATGAACTGGATGAGCCCCTGTTCGATCGACGCCTCGACAACATTGAGAGTGGCAGGGGAAGTACTGCTTTTGGAGGACGTCTTGGACGATGCAGGAGGGGTGGTCGGACTATCTTTCTCCGCGGGTTTCGGCGCATCCGCTTCACTTGCAAGCTTCTCGGCTTTATCCTCCTTCGGCGCCTTGCCGTCCCCGGGCAGGATCGTCAATTCGGCGTCGGGGATTGTCCATCCGCCTGGTATCGAGCACGTTCCCCCCGCTCCACTCTTGCAGATTTGATAGAAGACCTGGCTGCGGAGGACGCGCTTCCCGGGTTTGGCGTCGGCTGGAACTTTGAGCTTGATCGTCCATTCGGCGGCGTCGTTGTAGAACTCGAGAAACTCGATCTCCGGAAACGCCTCGTCCTTCTCCTTGAGCGGCGGGGCGGTCGACTTCCAACCGCCTTCGACCCCGAGCCCGCCATCGTCGAAAAAGTCGATCATTGTCAGCCGAGGTCCAGAATCAGCCTGTTTCTCAGAATATTTATAGATATGCCAATGTTCATCAAGCCTAACTTGAATTTTGTATGTAACCGTCTCTCCAGGCTTCGCTTCAGTGGGCTCGACCTCGGTGGTGAACACCGCGGCGATGGGCTGGCGTTCTTTCTTCGAATCCGGCTTCTTGGGCTTCTTTTCCCCCTCGAAGCCATAGGTCGAATGCAGTGAGACCCCTGCCCCGAATACGAGCCCAACAATGAGCCAAACCGAGAGTCGAATCCAGCCGCGGCCGTTCATGAAAGACATGTGACCAGGCTCTCTTGAAATTGGTTCTTAGCGCAATCCACACCCCATCTATGGCGGATCGTCCGCCAGTGACCCATCCTATCCTAACGATGGGGCATAGAGTCCGGCAAGCCGCTCAATAGGTTCATCGAGTGTGACTCTCCAAAATCGTTCAAAGCGACTATTTTTAGAATACGTCAAAACAAAAATGAGAATAAGCTCGTCAAATGCTTGTCATCTCTCCGGATTGCCCTACAATGAAACCGTTCAAAACGTTCATTGGAGCAAAGATGAACCCGCTCGACCGTTTACTGAAGACTCGAGATGTTGCCAAAGTATTGGGTGTTTCGCCCAGTACGGTGAAACGTTGGGTGGATTCCGGGGCACTCCCCGCAGCCAGGACGGTCGGCAAACACAGGCTCGTGAAGATCTCAGAAGCCCGCGACTTGGCCCGTCGATACGCTCTGCCCTTCAGGGATCTTGCTGTTTTCCAGGATGACGATCCCGCCGATTCCAAGGCTCGTCTCATTCGGTGGAATGAGGAACTGGCCGACGCGCTGGTCGACGGGAACGAAGAACAGGCAAGAACTTTGATCTTGTCGTTCCAATCGAGATTCCAAGACGCCTCGAGGCTTGCCGACGAGCTCGTCGGCCCGGTGATGAAACGGATCGGCAGCGATTGGAAGGCGGGCGCCCTCGGCGTCCATCACGAGCACGTGGCCACCCGGATCGTCGAATCGATTCTCCTGGAGCTCGTAAAGGCCGCCCGCTTCGCCAACCTCGAGAGAAAAGACTCGATACAAAGGCCGTTGGCGATTGGCGCCTCCCCTGGTCGTTCTCCATACACGCTCGCTGGGCTTTTTTGCGAATTGATCCTCCTCGAGACCGGCTGGAGGGTTTGCAACTTTGGCTGCAATTTGCCGTTCGAGGCGCTCCAGGCCGCGGTCGTCGAGCAAAAACCTTCACTGGTATGGTTGTCAATTAATTATATCGAAGACAAAGAACTCTTTATTCAAGAGTTTAACAAATTTCAACATGAAGCTTCTCGATTCGAATGCGCTCTGGCGATCGGCGGGCAGGCTTTGGATCCCGATCTTCGAACGCGGATCGTCTACACCAGCTTTGGCGATCGGATGGTTCACTTTGGTGAATTCGTCAAGCGGTTGACGAGGACCTCGTCTGGATCTTCCCAGGCGACGGCGAAGGATCGCCCGGTTTCGGCGTGATTTCTTTCTTCGACAGGAAGGGACGTTTCCATGCGTACGGCGGTGCTTGGCGGGGAACTCGATGGATATACGACGGTAGCTGGAGTTGATGCGGAGGCTCCAACGCGTGAAGACGAGCGGAAACTGCTGAACGAGCTTTCGCAATGCAAAAAGAAACTCAGGGAGGCCTTGGCTCGCATCCCCAGTTTTAATTCCGAGTCGGGCGACGGCCCCAAGAGCCTTTCCGAATATATCGTAGCGATCAACGCCGGAAACATTCGCACAGAGGCTCGCCTGGGCGCTGTTTTCCGTAGATACGCCGAGATTCGCTCGGCTCTGGCGCTTGCGAACATGAAGCTCGTCGCGCATGTCGTTCGAAGGTTCCGAAATCGAGGGGTTCCCTACAGCGACCTGCTGCAAGATGGATTTTGCGGACTGCTCGAGGCGATCGATCGATTCGATCCCTCCCACGAGAACAAGCTGGCCACCTACGCCACGTGGTGGATTCGCCAAGCGGTCCAGCGTTCCGTGTCCGAGGGCGCGTATCCTGTTCGATTGAGCCCGAGACATTTGCGTCAACTTGCTCAAAATCAGGACGAAGTTGGGCCTGGAGGATCGACCAGGCAGGCCAATTCCGTGGTTCATGACGAGCACGACGTCTCTTCCGATACGATCCAAAAGATCCATGCTGCGACCCGCCCAACCATTTCGCTCGACGCCAGGGTCTCGAGCGATTCCGAGTTCAATCTCTTACAAACGATGCGTGACAGAGAGTCGGACCATACCGACATCGTCGATACCGAGGAGACCATTGGCCAACTTCTCCAGGAGCTTCGCCCGCGCGAACAGCACGTCCTTGCTCTTCGTTTCGGCCTAAACGACCAGCCGAAACTCTCTCTCAGCGAAGTTGGCAAGGTTCTCTCGGTTTCCAAGGAACGTGTCCGCCAAATCCAGGACAGGGCTCTGGAAAAGCTTCGCGTCTTGTCGGCGGGTACTCAACTCTCGGAGCTTTTTGATCCCAACATCTAGCCTCGATCGTACGCCCAACGACTGAAGCCGTTCGAGCGTCCGGTCGAAGATCTACTACGGGCGAATCGCGCGAACTGAGCGCGATTCCATTCGCCTGGAGGTGGATTCGATGGCCACTCGAGAGCCCAAGGCGCTCGCCGCCGATTCGCTCGGATCGTTCTTGCACTACCTGATGTCCGAGTGCAACGTTTCACCCAACACGCTTGCCGCATATCGCGTCGACACGGCTCGCTTCCTGAGATGGAAAAAGTTGCGAGCTTTGGGGGCCGTCGACACGTTGGAAATTCACGATCTCGAGGATTATGCCGATTATCTGGCAGGACGCTCGCTTGCGCCTGCATCGATCGCGCGGCATCTCGCAAGTCTATCGACTTACTTTCGGTATTTGATCTTTGAAGGCGTGATGAAGGAGAACCTGGCCAAGCTCCTGAGCACGCCTTCGCTATGGGATCGGCTTCCGAACGTTTTGAGCCCCGAGTCTGTCGATCGTCTACTCACGGCGCCAGACTGCACAACGCGGTTTGGCCGTCGCGACGCCGCCATGCTCGAAACGCTTTACGCAACAGGTTGCAGAGCGTCCGAAGTGGTTGGGTTGCGAATGGCCGACGTCGACCTGAACGCATCGCTTGCCAGGTGTATTGGCAAAGGGAGGAAAGAGCGGGTTGTGCCGCTGGGCGCTCCCGCGAGAAAGGCTATCGAATGCTACCTCGCGAATGATCGCGCCTGCCTAGCGCGAGGTCTGAAAGTCGAGGCCGTGTTTCTCTCGCGATCCGGAAAGCCGATGTCCAGGGTCGGCCTGTGGCGCATCGTCAAAGCGTATTCTCAGAAGGCGGGTTTGTCTACTTCGATCAGTCCGCATACGCTGAGGCATAGCTTCGCCACACACCTTTTGGCTGGCGGAGCCGACCTGAGAGTCGTACAGGAAATGCTGGGGCACGCTTCGATCGGCACTACGCAAATTTATACGCGGGTCGAGGTGAGCATGTTGTTGAGCCTACACGAGCAGTTTCATCCGCGTTCGCGGAAAGCCGATGCGCATCCCAAGAGCTTGAAAAAACTGGGTTGAGGTCAGGCGCTCGCTTCAGCGAAATGGGATGAGAGCTTATTTTTGACGACCCCTCTGTAGGTCATGGGATCCGTGCCCTTCGGGCTCGCGATGCCAATTCCCACGCAGCTTGCGACAGGGATGATACGCACGATATTGCGGTCTTGATCGCCGAGAAGTGCCACTCGAACTTCTCCAACCATGGCGGTATCGTCCCAATGGCATCGGCTGGCCGAGCCGTCAGACAGAAAGAGCATAACCTCGGGCAGGCCCGCGGATCGCAGTCCTTCCCACATTTCCGTGATCAAATCGGTCATAACTCTTATCCAATGGCCATTGAGTCGAGGCGGAGGAACGCCAAGTCCCGGTCGATCGTGCGTACGCTCGAGAAGCGTAGTACGCACATCGGCAGGCGATTGAACGAGACGTCGAATCAGTCGCTTTTCTCGAGAGAGCCGTCTAGCTTTTCGATTTCGACGTCAGCTTCGCGAAGAGCTCGAGCGAATTCGATTTGCTTGGGAGCAAGCTGGCAGGCCTTCTCTAAGCTTTCCCTCGCAAGGAATAGCTCCTTTCGTTTCTCGGCGGAGGGCTTCATGGCCTTTGCGCGTTCAAGCTCTTGCATCCCGGTGTCAGCCGCGAAGCGTTTTTTGAGCCCTGTTTTCAGTTCCTGAAAATCCGAAACGAATTGATTTTTCTTGGCGAGACTTTTTGGATCGATCGAAGCGAGCTCAGCTTCTGCGGCTTTGTAATGCTCCAGCGACTGTTCGTAGTTGTCTTGGAAGGAGAACGCATCTCCCAATCCCAGTTCGGCTTTGGCCATCCGAAGGGCGACCTCATCTCGCGTGATCTCACCAATCGCCCTTGGCAAATCTAGCAATGCATTGATAAAGAGAGTTTTGTGTTCCTCTGCCTCGGCTTTAATGATGCACGAGTCGGCTCGTCAGGGTTTTCCGCGAGTTTCAAGCTCAATGCGTTCTGCTTTTTTTCACCCATGAACATCTGCACGGCTGCACGATTTTTGTAGAAACTTGCCGCACTTCTTGCCGAGAACGCGTGCTTTACAGCTCCTTTAACCGCTCGATCGATGTACTCGTATGCAAGCTTATAATTTTTGCGATCGAAGTAATAAAGGAACATTCCCTGGCATGCGCGGGATTTTCCGAATCCAACTTCAAAGCTTTCTCGAAGGCTGATTTCGCGGCTTCCTTGTTCGCCGGTTCCTCGGGGTTTGCTCTCCAAAAGACCCAGCCGAGACTGGTCCACAGCGGCGGAGTTGCAGGCGACACGTCCACGGCGATTTTGAAGAGGTCTTCCGCATTATAATAACCGATGCAATCCACGAAGATTCGATCGGCCTTGTCGCGGTCTTTGCCGGTCGCGAACCATGCCATGCCGCGGAGCAATTCCTCCCAACCCGCCTTCTCCTTCGTTTCCAACTCTCTCGCTATACGGTTGAGTTTATTGAACGATTTGTCGAGTTCCGATGCTTTTCTGAATGACTCGATCGCCTCTTGGTTCCGATCCGCCCTGACGAGCGCCCATGCAAGTTGTTCGTGCGCTGCCGCGAGGTTCGGAGCGGCTGCTGCGGCCGCTCGAAAGGCCGAAAGCTCATCTGGCGATCCAGCTGCAAGTCGGAATCTTTCGATGGCCTCCTTTTCACTTCCCTCTTTCCATAGAACAACTCCGTCCAAAGCCAACCAGAGAGTCGAGCCTTTTGCGTCGGAGGAATCGAGCGCCCTCCGAGCTTCGGAAAGATGCCCGGTTCGAATCGCGGCAGCCACTCTCGAGTTGAGCGTCGGACCTTCTCGAGTCAGAGCGAGGTAGGCTTGCCAACCGATCAAGACCGCCAGCGCGGTCGAAAAGAAGACGGTTGCGGCGATCAACCCAATTCGCTTGTTCCGAATCGCCCAGTTGACGGTTCGCTCGGTCCTTGAGGGGTTGACGGCGTGCGGGAGATTCTGGAAGGCCAAAAAGGCTGCGAGATCCTCCGCAAGCTCGGCTGCCGAGGCGTATCGGTCTTTCGGCGCAGGGGCCAGGCATTTTCTTTCGATGGCATCCAATGCATGGGGAATGGACGGATCGCACTCACGGAGTCTTTGGAGCGGGATCGAACGGCGGTCTTTCATTTCTCGAACGGCTCGAGAAACGGGAAGCGATCCCCGAGGCAATTCGGGTGATTTCAAAAGCAGGAGCTCGCGCATCACGAGCCCGAGGGCGAAGACGTCGGCGGGTTCTCGCACCAGCGTGCTCAAGGAACCGTCGAGCAGCGCATCCAATTGCTCGGGCGCCATGTAGGGCAGCGTACCGCCGGCGACCGCGGCGGTCGCCTGGTCGACGGAGTCTGGGAAACGAGCCATATTGAAGTCGAGAAGCTGAGGACCCTCGGACGCGGCCAGCAAAACGTTCGCGGGTTTGACGTCTTGATGAAGCACTCCGCGGGAATGCGCGCAGTGCAGAGCCTCCGCCAACGTCATTGCAATCCAGGCGACGCCTTGGGAATAGGAGCCCTGTATTGGGTATCCATTCCAGCCGCCGGCACTCTGCGGTTGGGTTTTTGTCTCGTTGGAACGGGAGGTAGGAGTATTCCTGGCGAGCGTCCAAAGATCCTTGGCCGACTTTTCTCCCGGAATGACCCGAAGCAGGTCGACCACCTTGTTCAACGGAAGGCCGGGTTGGTAGGGCATGCACATGCCCCGCAAGCCCAACTCCAGATCACGTTTCACGGACAAAACGGGCACAATATGTGGGTGATTCAGCCTGCCGAGGATCGAGGGCTCCTTGCCATGATCCCTCGATATCTTGAGCGCGACTTCGCGGTCGCCAAGTTCACGGTCCAACGCCAAAAAGACGCGAGCCGCGCCTCCCTTCCCAAGCAGCGAGCGCAAGTGGAACGACTGGAAATCGTCGCCGGGGACCGGGAATCGCATCGGTTGAAGGTCTTCCGATTGCTGGGACTTGCATGTGAAGATGCGGTGGATATTCAACTGGGCTTCGAATGAATCCCTCCAACGCTCGTAGCGCTCGTAGAACAGTTCAGTGTCCGGAGCTTGCCCGTGCTCGTCGTAAAGGCAATACTCCTCGTACACCACGCTCACGACCCGTTCACGGTCTTCAAGGAGTTCAGGGAAAACTTCGAAGTAGTCGGACGCGGCGGCTTGCTCTCCCGCCTCGATGCGAACTCGCAGGTGCGACTTGATAAACGCGGTCAGCACTTCCAACGGGCCTTCTGGGTCGGTCTCGAGCCAGAGACGCCTAAGATCCTCTTTTGACATCAATTGAGATCGCACGTCTTCGATCCTTGTCAAGGCGAGCTCGACCGGATCTTGCCTTTGACCTTCGCGCTTCCAGACGGTCATCGTCTTCATAGCATCGTCTCCATGCTGTAATAAACTCATCATCGAGAACCAGAACCGACTACTGAGAATCGTGCAACTTCTTCAGCATTCGCTGAACCTCCCTAACCCCAATTCCCACCATCTCGGCTACCTCTTCGTTCGAGTGGCCCTCTTTTTTCAATTCAATGACTCGGCGGCGTACGCCCGTCGCTCCGGAAAGCAGGCTCTCGTACTTCTCGTCGGCCACGACGAATTGACTTGGAGTTGGATCGTGCGACGTAATCTCGTCGCTCAAGTCGTTCGCATCGGACTGAAGGGATTGCTCGCGGTCAATATCGCGCTTCTTGCGCGTGCCGACGGCGGTGCTCGTTCACGATCTTTTGTTCCGCCGAGTGAGCCAAGAACGACATAAGTTTGTCGAACGACTCAAACTCGAACTTGGAACACTTGATCGCCAAACTCGCGAAAACCTCGTTCGCGACGTCCATCGTGTCGTAGAGCGATCGCAACGGCCGATCCAACCTGCGCCGAACGACCCTGTTCAATTTTGGCGAGCACATACTGACGAGCTGCTCCCAAGCCTGGGGGTCTCCAAGCTTGGCACGTGCGAATAGCGCTTCTGTTTCTCCGCGTCGAGGATCTATCGACGTATCCACCACTGCCCTCCCCTTGTACAGGAAACGGAAGGCTTCAATGCTTCCTAGCTTAACAAAGCGTAGTTAAGCGGCGTCGTGATGGTTCCCTCCCACCGCTCGATTCCAATTGTAGCCTTCAAGCGCGGAAGGAAAAAACAGTTTTTTTTTAGATATTGCGAGATCTGGTCTGCGATGTGCCCATTGAAAGGGTCGGGGAATCCCTGAATTTGAGGCGATTTTGCGTTTTGACGAGGGTCAACCACCTTGGTCGCCCAATTACGCGCAGACGACCCGAGGGAGGATGAACGAGTGACGAAAGCGACTGGTGGAGCGATAAGGCAAGGTCTGACCAGTCGCGGCGACGTTAAGAAGTGACCATCAAGCGGGGGCGGCAAACAGCCAGCGGGCTTATTCTGCAACCGTTTCCAGCGAGAGGAGGGGAGATGCCTCGCTGGGTGGTCGCATCGCCAACAATCCTGGTCAAGCGGGTTGATTGCCAAATCACCAGTGGAGACCCAGTTGTGCTAGGGCCAGTTCCTGATGCAAGAAGTCGAATGAGGACGTTTGGTGTAGTCCCAGCATCCCGGCAGTTCGAGACGACTCTAAAGCCTGCAAGCTTGGTGGGTCGCAATCGCTGCCACGGCATGATTTGGGCAAGTCAGCTCGAAACGACGACTGTCGTCGAGATCGACATGGGCCCAGTGTAAGCCGGCGTTGTAGAGGTCGAGCCAATTGACACGTCCGACATCGAATTGCAGGGGGCCGAGTAAACCGACGGAGCGATCCGAATCTCCATCGACTCGATCTCAGGGGCGAAACGGAACGGCCTACGAACATTTTTCTCAACGCGCATGGGAACCCGCCTCTCAATAAAGGAGAAAAAGAACACTTGCAGAACCCGTCTGTCGACGAAGCAAAAAGAAAGTTAGTTTGAGGATTGAACGACGACGTTGTCGCTTTGAATGAAAGGGCGTCTCTTAGTTCCGGCTCATCCCCGGCAAACCCCGAACCTCTTCCGTGACCAGTTCAATTCCGTATGCGATGCGTAAGACAGGATAGTCTCTGGCGGCGATTAGGCTGCGACAGGCTTCTCGGTAAAGGGGGCAAGAGCGATGCTGAAGCTGCGCCCCGGACCGAAAAGACTCTCGCAGGCTAAACATCCGCGCCCGATGAGCCACTATGAATCGCCCCATGTCGGATAGACGACGATCCTTTTCAAGCAAAACATCCTCGAGCCGATCTCCCGCCGCGGATCGGCGCTCCGCGTGACGGACTTCGGAGGCGATCTCCCTCCTCAGATACGCGACCGACTGGCGAACACGACGCCGATAACGCGAAATCGCCCTCGGATTCGCGAGCTCCTTCCAGGGATCGGCCAAAAGTGCCACGCAATCCTGCGAGGCGACAAAAAACTCAGGATCCAAAGGAATCCAAGGCTCGGACCTTTGGAGCTCGGCCAGGAGCGCCGCGGCCGTCTCCCAAACTCGCGGACCGAGCCCGCACTCGACCAAGTTCAAACGCTTCCTGCGGTAGGCCCGCTCAATCCTCGAGGCGAGACCATCGATGACCGAAAGCGAAATGTTCACAGCCACCTCGAAGCGGGTTGTTGAGTACTCGGCGAAGAGCCGGCGGCCATCCTGGCCCACAATCTTCTCGAAAAGGAGACCCGCGAAATTTTCCAAACCGCGACAACCCGATTGATTTTTTTTTCAATTTCACCCAATTCTGTTCGTCTCCGAGATTCTCGCACGCACAAAAAGAAACCCTAACCTCATTCCCTGCAATAGGTTATGGCCTAGAGGCCTATCGTATATCAGGAATCCCCTGCGACACTTTCGAAAAGGCTCCTTCCCGCGAGACTTCAATAAATCTTGAGCCCGAGTGCCAAGAAAATGGGTAGGACATTCCCGGACGCCGCTGGATTCGCTAAACCTACTTTGTTATGCTTGAGTTTAATCGGGCGTGCTTCAACGGCTCCTTAATCTTCTCGTGTAGTTTGGATTGTAAGGCGAATTTCGGCTTACATTGACGCGAGAGTTCTTGCTTTGCGACTAATTAGTCGTCGGGTTGTTGGCGTGACCTCCGCCCAGAGTTGTTCTTTGGATGTACACATGAATAAGACATCTACGATGCGTTCCGACGCGCGTTCGATAAAACTCGATCTCTCACGACGTGTTCGCGAGATTCGAAAAGAGATGTACGGCGAGCACGGCGGACCGATGCTCGCTGAGAAGCTGGAGATCCCCTTCCGCACGTGGCTCAATTACGAGGAAGGTTGCACAATTCCGGCTCAACTCATTCTTCGGTTTATTGAAGTGACGCACGCGGACGTGCATTGGCTTCTAACCGGCGACGGGGAGAAATACGCTCCTCCCGCATCGCGGTCTTGAAATCGAATACGTTCCGTTGGTCGGCCTCTTCCGTTCTCCTCTGAGCAATACGAGGAGATTTGCCTACTGAATTCCTCAGTGGGCCGAATCCTTTTGATCGTGAGCGACGATTTTCAGGCCGAGGTCAATACCTTGCCCTCCGCTTGTCTGCTTGCAATGTACCGCGATGTGGTTTCGACCCTCCTTGAACACGGAACGTTCTTTGGGGCCCAACTCGACGTCCTCGTAAGCAGTGGTATATCCAGCGGCTTGGTGGATCCGGACGCCGTTCAGGTAGACCTCGGCGTCCTCGTCGTGAAAAATTCGCAGCAGCGCTTGGTCCATTTCAGCAAGCTTTGGACAATCGAATTCGCTTCGAAGCCAAATGTGGTCGTTTCCCCAGTAGGTGGCTGTGCGAACCCCAGGCGTACCGTCGGAGCCAAAGCCGCCGCGGCCTTTCAACCATGACGAATCATCGAAGTCGTTTTCCGTCCAACCCGCCTTTGGTTCGTCGGTGGTGAACCGCCATGTCGCAGGTTCTGGGATTGTCCGCTCTCCCGTCGCCAAAACCGTCGTTGTGCGGGTTATGGGCGTATCGATCGCCAGAGACTTGTCGGGCGCCGCGCCCGAGCACTTTGGGAAGATCCTTTTCGGTTTCAATCGTAACCGTCGGGTCGAATGGATACGCCCCTGTCCGTTCGCCAAAGATCGCCAAACCCCCGAAGTGCTTGGCGTCTTCGGGAACCTTGAAGGTCAATTCCAAGGGCTCGCCTTTGGAAAGCGCGTCTTTGGTTTGATCGGTCAAAGGTATGTTCAATTTGATGATCTGACCGTAGCTTCCATGGTCGACTCGCGCAGATGTGAGAGAACGCCTCTCGCGTCCGCTGGGTCGTCGGTTAGCTCGACGCGACCGGCCGATTTGCCGTTGACGAGCAATTCGAGAGTCGAGGGCCATTTCTTCTCGTCGGTCTGAGGGTTGTCCTCGGAACTTGTTCGCTCAGGCCAGTCGACCCGCTCCCTGTCCGCCCTCGAAGACGCTTCCGCGAGAATCGAAATCGAAACTGGGTTCGCCTTCGTCACCGCATCGGGAAGCTTTAGCTTGTAGGTAAACGACCCTTTTCCGCGCCCTTGAACCTTGCCCTCAACGTGCTTGCCTTTGCTCGGAAAGTCGTTTTTGGAGAACTCCTCGGGATCGAACCGAACGATCGCCTCCCTGTCCGATTTGCGTTCAATCCTCGGTGCGGGACGTTCGCCCGCCACCACGATGTTCACGAAATTCGCCGCGATTCGTTTCCCAGCTTTGTCCACGAGTTCGAAGCCCACCGCGCCGACGTAGGGCGTATCGATCTTGAGCGAAATCGGTTTTTCTTGGGCCTTCACTCCGTAAGCGGTCCAAGTGACCGGCCGACTCTTACCTTCGTGCTCCACCTTTTCTCCGAGGTGGTTGTATCCAATCACCTTCCAACGGAGCTCCGGCGGCTCCTTTCTATCGGAATAATGACTGACGAAAAGCGGAATCCTTATCGGTTCGTTTGGCTTCACCACGATCGCTGGTTCGCAATCGTAGCCGACGAAATCGGCGCCGTTCAGGTCCGCCGGCGTCATGCCGGCATGAACGCCTGATAGCCGAAATCTTTCAGCGATCGATCGTAATTCACGAATCCGTTGTGTTCCCACTCGATGTCGTCGAGCTCGGTATAAACATAACCTTGGATCTTGGGCTGTCGCGGAAAAGCGTGGTCAAATCGCGAAAGCCCAAGAGAGTCGCGATCGCCGCTGCCCGCGGCGACTCCACCGTATTCCGAGTTGATCAGTGGAGCGGAATTCATTATTTGGCCAGGGCAATAGTTAAAATCGCTGCCAGGCTCGGCTTTTTTCGACGACCTCGTCACATGGCCGGCCCCGGCTGTAATCGTCAATGTAAAAGTGCCAAGTGTTTAGGTCGGTGCCCTCGACGTGATCGTAGTTGCACGGCGAGCTGATCCTCGACGAATCTTGAGGGGTCGAGCTTTGCGAATCAGCGAGACCATGTCGGCCGACCCATTCCTGTGTGTCCTTGTCTGGCTTTGTATCGATCGGGACGACCGAGGCCCCAGGTCTCGTTGAAGGCGATCCAGGCATGATCGCCGGGTGGTTGATGTCCCTAGCGACGGTCTCGCGCATCGTCTCTTCCCAGCGCTTCAGCCTCGGGGTTTTGCTGCCAGGAGTTCGGCATGTCTTCCAAGATCAGCAGGCCAAGCTTATCCGCCCAGTAGAGCCGGCGGGGCTCGTCGGGCTTGATGTGGATCCGGAGCTGTTCAACCAATCTGTTTGGCGAGCTCGACGTCGTGCTTCAAAAAGCATCATCAGGCGCCGTATAAATTCCTTTGGGGTTGAACGATTGGTCAAGCGCCGTCGAAGGAAACGGGATTGCCGTTGAGCAGGATCCTCTCGAAATTGAGCGTCGCCGTATTTCCCGCGGGCGATCGTCCGCAGGCCAAAATAGGTCTTCATCTTGTCGGTCGACTTCGCCGGCTTCTTCAGCTACCAGGGTCAAATCGGATGGAGGCGAGGGTTTTCGGGCGTCCAGAGCTCGCGCTCGGCGAGGACATCGAACTTGAGCAATAGACGGGCTCCTCCTCGAGATCTCGAATCTTGGCCTTCTCAACATGGCGCCCGGATTCTCCGGCCGAAATGTCGTATACTTCCCGGTCGAGAGGCTTGCCATGCGCAAGTGTGCGAGCCCGTCGGGTCGGGCGGCAGGTTCGGGAGATCGTAGTCTTGACGGTAAAGTCTCGATGTACGAGGCCGGCCTACGCTTCAGCCAGACCGTCTGCCAGATCCCCGACGTTGGGGTATACCATCCAACCTGCTTGCCGATCGGAAGACTGGGGTCCGTCGGGTCGAAGACTCTCACGACATCTCGTTCATGCCGTCTTTTGATAGTGAGTCGCTGACGTCGGCTTCGAAAGGCGTGTAGCCTCCTTCGTGCTCAGCCACAAGCTTGCCGTTGACCCAAACCTTGGCTTGATAGTCCACAGCCTCGAATCGGAGCCAAGTCCGTTGGTTCGCCGGCGAGTCTGCTCCGAACGATTTCCGATACCATGCGACGCCTCGGTAAGTCAGATCGTGAACGCCGGAAAGCTCGCTCTCCCAGCCGAACGGGACGGTGATCGACTTCTCGAATTTGACCTTCCCCGGTTCGAACCAAGCCTCGCCGACGCCCTTGTCCTCTGGGTCGAATTTGAAATCCCACTTGCCATTGAGGATCGTGTAATGCGTTCGCGCTGCCTCGGGTCTCGGATGTTCGGGTCTAGGGACCAGGTCTTCAGCGGCTGAACGGGAAGGCGGCGGGGCGATTGTCAGGATGGCTGCGAGGACAATGAGGCTGCGGATCGTGGGCATCGGGTCGGCGCCTCTTTTCCCGAACTCAGGCTGAGGTTTCATTCGGCGGGTGCGGTCGGGGCCGCGGGAACCGTTGAAGGCCATTGGCCTCGCACTCGACTTCAAAATAGCAGATCATCCTCATGAACGCGAGTCTTGCGGGCCACATGGAACTCTAGCGGAGGCATGCTTCTTTCATGGCGGGAAAGACAAAGGCTGAACTGATCGAGTTGCTCAAGCGCGACGCATTGAAGACGGGGTCGTTCACGCTTGCCAGCGGCAAGAAATCGCATTACTACGTCGACGGAAGACTGGTGACCCTTTCCGCTCGTGGTGCTGCCCTGATAGCCTCGGAAATCCTCGAGCTTCTTGCCGGCAAGCCGGAGGTGGAGGCCGTGGGGGGATTGACGATGGGCGCCGACCCGATCGTAGGCGCGGTCTTGGCGCTGTCCGGACTTTCGGCTGGAGAACGAGTCCTCAGCGGTTTCCTCGTTCGCAAGCAAGCGAAGGAACATGGGACGGGCAAGCTCATCGAAGGTCCGCTAACTCGCGGAGTAACGGTTGCCATCGTCGACGATGTTGCCACGACGGGCGGATCGTCGCTACAGGCTGTCGACGCCGTTCGATCGATGGGTTGCAAGGTTGCGTGCGTAATCGCCGTTTTGGACCGCCTTGAAGGAGCCGAGCAAGCCTTCGCCGCCAAGAATATTCCGTTCCATGCGCTCGTCACCATTCGCGAGCTAGGCGTGGAACCCTTGAAAGGCGATTGACGTTGCTCTTCTCCTCAACTCCTTCAAGGGGTTCTCGGTTTGAAGGCGATGTGCGATTTTACGCGGGTTGAAGCGTCCGTTTTCGGATGCAACCCTTTCCCGCCGAAACCCAACCAAACGGCGATGCGTCGTCGTGCTTGAAGCGCGACGACGACGGCGACGCCTACTCCGAACGGAGAGCCTGCTGTGGCGTGTTCGGCTTTACCAGACTCGATCCCCCATGGCGTCGCACCCTGACCGGCGAGCGGGGGCGTTGACTCGACGTCCATCGCCGAATTGCTTGTTTGAGCGAGGTCGGCGAACCACTCGGTCAATCGGTCCAGCCAACCGCCTTGAACTAAAGATTCGCCGGCGGCGGGTTCGGATGGAGAAGCCTCGATTCCTGGCGTGTTCAATTGCGTAGGCAAGTCGGCCTGAGGCTTGACGTTTTTCGCACGATCGGCCTTGTCGACAGTCAATGCCAGATCCCCGTCGAAGTTCGAATCGAGGGCTACGGAAACCGTATCCGATCCGAGCTCTGGACCTTCTCCGACGCCTTGATTGATCCCGATTGCGCGTCCCGAGGCGGCCGCCAAGGCGACGGATGTTCCGACGCCAGACGGGCCAACCGACGGAACCTGTTCGTTCGAGGCGCTTGGCCTGCCGATCGGATTTCCACCGATCGTCAACGAGATACCGACGAGCGAAGGCAAGGTCACGGAGTCGATCGTGGTATTGCTGGAGCTTGTCGGGTTCGACGCGTCGCTTGAAGCCGTGGTGGTCTCGACGTTACTGCTAGAGGCCGTGGGGCCAAAAGCAACCACGAAGTTTTCCGAAGTGCTGGATCCGTTTGCCGAGATCAATCGAAGGTTGAGCGCTGCGCCGGGATCGATGCCCAGAGCGATCGCCGCATCCGGCTCCCAACTATTGAACACGAGCCCCCAATCGATATGGAACGTGCTCCGAGGCCCAAATAGCCCGGGCGTGCTTATCGGAGAATGGCTGGGAATGCTCGTCAAGGTGAGGTAATAGGGACCAGCGGGCAGGTTCCAGGTGAAGCTGCTCATCTGCCCATTCTGGCTGATAGCGCCGTTGACCGTGGTTCCCGTAACGACGTTCAACAGGCTGTAGTCTGCCGAGCCGGTCAACCGCGCCCAGAATTGATAGGTTCCGGGCTGAACGATCACGAAGCGATAGGTTTCGGTTCCCACCTGGGAAGTGGGCAAATTCGAGCTCGTCTGAAAGCCCGCGCCGGAGACCGAACCCGGGAACAGCACGCTCAGATTGATGGAGTTGGCATTCGGCGTTGGCTGCACGGCGGCCTGGGCCACGACGACGAATTTCCCCAGAACTCCCGCAGGCTGATTCAAAGCGCGCGGAGCGACGTGGTTCAAATCGACCAGACCGCCGTTGGGTGATGTTTCGATCGTATAAATCCCAGGAGCAAGCGGTGAATTGAAAGCAAACTTGAGCGTCGAAGTCTGCTCGTTGAAAGACTCCAAGGTGATGCTCTGCGCCACGCCTTGTTGATTGACGACCCGAAAGGCTCCGGCAAGCGCGACATAGGGGTCGCCCGGAAGGACGCTCGTATCAAGAGCCCCGGAAAACCCAATCGTGAAACCGGTCGAAACCGAACTCAGAGGGTCGGCATGGTCGATCGAAAGCGAAGTCACGACGGTCGGACGCGGATTCGCAGTCGCGACATATTCCAGAGTAAAATTTCCCTCTGAAGAAGAGGGCGAGAGTGAACCAGCGAAACCCGTCTGGAGGTTGTATCCGCTGGGCGTGCCTGGAACGTTGTTATGGTCCGAAATTCCCAGATAGTAAGTTCCTGGGCTCAGACCATCGAAAAGGAACGGATCGTTGGGATCTCCCGCAGGCCCAGCCTGGGCGACGTCGAGCAGATTTCCGCTCGAATCGAATAGAGCCAGGGTTGGAGCCAGCGTCGAGCCAACGGTCGAGGTGAGAACCTGCGCTCCGAACTCCCAGCTCGTCGCCGGACCGGTCGTGAACCTGTAGAGTTGGACCGCGGGGTTCGTGCCGGAGAGGTCGACGACTCCAGGTTGCTGCAGCGGCGTTGGCCCAGGCGTTGGCAAGAGCGAAGCGTCTCCGAGATGGATCGTCGGCAGATTCACGATCGTAAACGACCCTAGATCGTCATCCCCCATGAGCAGGTTCGGATCCTGATCTCCATTGAGCGCGCTGATCGCGGAGAAAGTCGAAATCGCCACCTCGTAGTTTCCCGGCGAAAGCGGCTGAGAGAGCGTGATATCCAGTTTTGTTGGGTTGTTCGGATCGAGTGCTTCGGTTGCCGTAAGTCCGGAAACTCCGATGAGCGGGGTTTGGTTTCCAGAACTGTCGAGGCTGTAGATCTGGACGTCGGATTCGAGCGATGTTGGGTCGCTGCTCAGCGAGTTGGGATCAATCGGCTCGTTGAAGTTGATAACGACCGTCGTTGGCGATTGCGTCAGCGTCGACCCGCCAACCGGCGATTCCAGGCTAGGTACGAGATTTGAAAGCGCCAGTCGTTGTTCCAAAGGCTCGCAGTGCAGACTCGGAGCCGACAATAATCGAGAATGGAATCGATGCGGGCGTTTCATTTGGCACCAATCGCTTTCGTTGGGGCGTCCTGGAAGTGTCGATCGCGCGGACGTCCTCGATAGAACAAAAGTAGGTCGCCGTTTGGGCGCAGTCTTGAATAATCAACGCGATCGGGCGCCGACCGCTATCAAGACCTTGAATTCTTGCTTCGCGGCGGCCCAGCGTTCCGCTTCGGCTCATGAGCCGAAGAGCTGATCGATCACCTGGTCAAGGGTGATGAGCAAGCCCGACGAGCCTTGAGCCTGGGCGTTCGAAAGAATCGCAAGAGCGGTTGAGACCACGCCCTGCAAACCGTTGCCCGCACCGGCCGATAGTCCAAACGAGCCTAGCGACGAGCCGACGGCGGTTGTGGAAATTACGGACTGCGCCAGCGCCCAATTGGCCGATTGGCCGGTCGGTCCGCTGGCAGTGCTTGCCGTCGAGAGTTGGTCTCCGTTGGCCCAGAAGCCAGAGTTTCCGATCTCGATCAAGCCTTGTCCGCTCTTTCCGCCGCCTGGCAAGTAAGGGCTGATGGGACCCACCAACTGGAACTCGAATCCGCCGCCTTGGCTGGGTTGGGCGTAGACGACGGTGTTCGGCGTTTGGATGGGAGTCATCGAGCTCGAGCCGGCGTTTACGAGGAGTCCAAAGGCGCCGATGCCTGAGGGGCCAGTGTCTGCTCCGAAAGTGCGAATGTAATAGGTCTGGCCCGCGACCACGCCGTTCACCGTCGCCGTCGCCGTACCGCCGAAGCTCGCTGGGGCCTTGGCGGACCCCACCATTTGCATCGACGAGTTGTAGATGAACACGCCAGGGCTCAACGAGCTAAGGCCGGCGCTCTGCATCGCGGCGGAGAGGCTTCCGTTTCCACCGGCTGGGATCACCACTTTGAACCATTCGCTCTGCGAGGCGGTGTTCAGCGATAGGTTCGTAAGCGTGATCTGATCGAGCGAGGTGAAGCTGGAGCTGATGTTCGCCGCCGTCGTATAGGTAGCGTTATGGTTCCCGTTGCTGTTGAATGCGTCGGCTTGGCGAGGTCCGTAGATCGAATCAATTCCTTGTACGTCGTCGGGGGCGAGCTGCTGCCTCAACCCGCCGTAGTAGGCGTACATCACCGCCTGCTGGATTTGTGAATCAGCCAAGCCGAGGGCGTGGCCGATTTCGTGGATGGCAACAGTTTCGACGTCGTAGTTCGCATTGACTTGCCAAGGTTGACTGGTATTGAAAAGGATGTCGCCCGCAATCGAACCGCCGTTGATGGGCGGCGGCATGAAGGTCTGCGAGAGAACTCCAGGGGCCTGGCTGTACCCGCCGATGCGGATATCGCCCTCGGTTGGATTGCCCTGTTGGTAGTTGCTGGAACCGAAGGGTAGACCGTCGTCGCCGACTTGGACGAGGTTGATATTCGCGACCGCCTCCCACACCGAGGCGGCTTTTTCGAATTGCTGCTGCCAAACCTGCGTCGAGATCCCCTCGGCGTTGAAGCTCTGGTTCAAATTGCTGGTGATATTGTTTGGGAAGCTCTGGGCGACGAGAGTCCCGTCCGGGACGAAACTGTACGTAATTGTGTTGTACAGCCAGGCGCCGCCGTTGGCTGCGAACAGAACGAGCCGATCCTCGAGCCGTTCGAGGCTCGGCTTTCGGTTCCTCGAAAGCAATCGGCCGCCGCGGGTGCTGTTGGATCGAATCGATAACATGGCAAATCTCCAACGTAAAAAAGCCGGCACGAAAAACCATGCGCAGGACTCGAGAAATCGCTTTGGCGCTTCAAGTCCGCCGCTCAGCTGAACATCGCCGAGTGTTACGCTCGCGGCGTCGGCCGCTGGGCCGTAAAGACTTTTGATGAGCATATCTATGCTTAAGTGCATGTCTTCTCAGGACAAAACATGCGTCTTCACGGCTCTACCAAATAACTAGGCCGGCTAGCCCGTGCTGTCAAACCAAGGGCGGTGCACGAATTCCGAAAACAACTCGAGGAAAAAAAGTCTTGATTCCAGTGGCGGATGGCGCAATGTTAGAGTAAAGAGTGTCTATCACGCGTTTATTTTTTGGCGGCTTACACCTCGCAGATCCGGGGGAATTCGAGTGATCTTCGCCAGGGCCGCCTATTTATGCAGGCGACCGCGACCGACCTCAGCAACCAAATAGACGTCTGCTATCGGCTCCACGTTTCCAAGAAGCAACTTCGATGTCTTCAAGCGGCGATCAGATTCGCCAAACACGATCGTGCGGCTACTCCATCGCTTCGGTAAGCAAGCTTACTGGGGTGAGCTGCCATACCTTGCGAATTTGGGAGCGTCGATATGGACTTCTCGAGCCGACAAGGTCCCCGTCGGGCCATCGGCGATACAGCCTCGACCAAGTGAACACGCTCCGCTGGCTTGCCGAAGAGGTTCGTCGCGGGCGAACGATCGGCGCCTGCGTGAAAAACCTCAAGCAGCCAGGAGCTGCGGCCTTTCTGGATTCGGCCGTTCAGCCGGCGAGCGCCGCCCAAGCCTTGGTCGATCTACGCGAAGACTTGATCGATCATTTGGTATCGGGGCGGCTCGGCCAGGCCGAGGCTCTTTTCCTTTCGGCCAAAGCGAGGATGACCGTCCCAGAACTGCTTGGACTCTTGGCCACTCCATGTCTCGTCGAAGCCGGCGAGCGATGGTTCCAGGGGGATATGGCTATCTATCAAGAGCATATCGTCACAAATTTCATTCGCTCGCAGCTTCACATCCTTCTCAAGGAAGTTAGGCTGAGAAACGAATCTCCCACTCGAACGATCGTGGTCGGCGGCGTTCAAGGGGACCGTCACGAGGGAGGAGTCATGCTCGGCTGCATACTCCTGGAACTGGCGAATTGGCGAACTCTGAATTTGGGCGTGGATCTTCCCTTCAGCGAATACCAGGCCGCGGTCGAAAGGTACAAACCGGACGCAGTGGGCGTTTCATTCGTTCTTTCCAGGAGCATTCACAAACGGTTCGACGAGCTTTCACGAATCAAGGACGTGCCTGTCTTTGTTTCCGGCAGGAGCATTCTCAACTATCAAGGGCTTGCGCAAAGATATGGGTTGATTCCCTTGTCTTCTTCCCAGGACGCACTCGCGGACGAAATGTTGAAGGCCGTTGCCGAATGGAAGAAGTGCGAAGCGTGAACGTTCGCTGGTCGATGTGGTTAAACGAAAAAGCGGCGGGCTTCCCTCCTAAAAGAGAAGCAGCCGCCGGATTTGGGTTTGGCTCGGGGCCGCTCCCGTAAGAGACGAGGTTTCTCCGGCCAGAGCCGGTGGAAATCGGCTCAATATTGCGGGGTGGCCTTGAGAGGCGCCATGGGAGCCATGGCCGCCTTTGAAGGGGCCTGGGCGGCCGGTGCAACCTTCGAAGGGGCCATAGCCGCCTTCGACGGGGCCTGAGCAGTAGGGGCGACCTTCGAAGGAGCCATTGCCGCTTTTGACGGAGCCTGAGCGGCTGGAGCAACCTTTGACGGGGCCATGGCGGCCTTTGAAGGAGCCTGAGCGGTCGGGGCAACCTTCGAGGGCGCCATGGCGACCTTTGAAGGAGCCTGAGCGGTCGGAGCAACCTTCGACGGGGCCATGGCGGCCTTTGAAGGAGCCTGAGCAGCTGGAGCAACCTTCGAGGGCGCCATGGCGACCTTTGAAGGAGCCTGAGCGGTCGGAGCAACCTTCGACGGGGCCATCGCCGCTTTTGACGGAGCGACGGCGGCTTTCGAGGGCGCCTGGGCAGCCGGAAGCGCCTTGCTCGGCGCTTGCGGCGTGGCATAGGTCGTCTTGTGGCCAAGACCACCCAATCCGCTCATCGCAATAAGTAATACCGCACTGGTCATCGCGATGTCCTTAAACTTTGATGTTAGGTTGTAGTTGGCCCAATTCCGTGAAGAACTGAAAGACCACACAACCCCCGCCAGGCTAGCCGGGACGTCGCTTGCACAACGTCCCAAAACCAGCGCCGCAGTCCGTGCCGAACCGATCTCGATGCGAGCTCGATCCGTTTCGCGTGGCCAAAATCCGTTTTTCCCCGCAACCGGGAACCGTCGTATCCGCCATCGCGACACTAGCGACGAGAAGCCATGATTCGTTCATAAATAACGAACATGACATCCACCCTGGGGTGGCCAGCACTATTCATCGGCAGACCCACTCCAGTCTCTGATTGAAAATGGGAAAAACTTGTGGACTTTGGTAAGCTCGGAATTATGAGGGTTTTGACGATGAGCCAGAAGGCCTGATAGAACTCGTTCTGTTTTGGTCCATCGTGGGGGGAATGGATGCCGAACCATGTGTTCTGTAGCATCAAGCAAACCCGACAGCGTCTTGGTCGGGCTTAGTTTCGCCGGTTCGTCGAACGGGGGCGACCGATGGAACGTTTGGGGTTCACGGGAGGCCGCATGCGCAAGGGCAACATGGTTGAAAGAAACTTCGGACTCGCCTTTTTGGCGTTTTTCGTGCTCGGCGCCGCGACGGCGCATGGCCAGACCGAGCCAATTCGCGTTCCTATCGGAGGCAATCTTCGCGATCTCAAAGGCGAGCATCGCTTTGCCGTTTATGTGCCGACGCGGTTCGGCGGCGTGCTGACGATCCAGGCGACCGACGGCAAGATTCAAGATCTTGCCGGACCAGGAGGCAGATCGCAGGAAAACGGGCAGGACGTTGGAGAAAACCACCACGGCTGGTACACCTTCCGCGTGGCCGGCTCGGAGAAGCCTTACTCGGTCCAGGCCACGTTCGAACAGCTTGCTTTGAGCAGCCGTCAGCCGTGGAACTTCTACTACTGGCCAACCAAAACCGATTGTATCCACGAGCCTTGGAACAATTACAACAACCGAGTCGACACCTATCAGGTGATGGGCGACGACGTTTTGATCGCAACGCCAGGGTCATACATCGCAGCCGGCCAAGATATCGTGCTCGCGGGGGCGAACGGGTTGTTGGAGACCCCAGTGGCTCCTGGCGATGAATCGACTTGGTTTCCCAACCTTTCCGACGACCTCGAATGGTCCGACGCCAAAGGACAAAGGTACTGGACGCCCTCGCCTCTCTTGAAGTACGACCAGCTCTACGGAACCTCGGCGCGGGCATGGGAGGCTGCCAACACGCAGAACAATAAGATCACGCGCTGGCCTGGGCACTGCCTCGGAGGGGCCGTGGCCTCGATTCTGCTCAGCGAGCCCACCCCCGCTCCTGGATCCGGCATGAGTAGAGACGAACTGAAGGCTCTTTGGGCTGAGTTGGGCGAGAACCACATGAACCATCGCATCGGGGATTTCGCCACGAACATCCCCTCTGGTCCGCCTCAGCCGGGATGGGATCCTTGCGATCAGTTTGCTCCTCGCGTGCACGCCATGCTCGAGCACCACATCCGCGGCCAAAAGCAGATTCTCTTGGCCAACATGCGGGCCTTCCCGCCTCGAGGCACCGCGGACGAGGTCTGGAATCAGGGCGTTGGCAAGTACACGGCGAAGTACCACTCCGTGCCCGGCCGCAACGAACTGGTGGTTCGCTTGGACGTCGAGGTCTCGGCCAACTCGGGTTCCTGCATCAACGGTCAGGACGACAAGCCCAGGTTGGTCAATTATTCCTATATTATCGCCTATAACGTGAATGGCGATATCGACGAGAACCGAGCGGGCGAGGCCGATTGGTTGGGCGTTGGCGGCGAGGCGATGTTTGCTCCCCTGAACGTCCTCGAGGTGGTGCAGACAACCTGGCAGGGGCACAATCCGATGGTCAATGAGGCCAACATTCGCGCCCTGGACCTGGCAAACGGCGCCGGAACTGGACGCTCTCGGTTTCTTACCTCGGCGCCTCCCAAATTCTCCAGCGTTGCTCAATACGAGGCGGGCAGACCGCTGATGTTCGGCGGCAACAACGGCGGCGAACGGCGCGGATTGCTCGGATTTGGCGGCTCGGACGCCAGCAATCAGCCTCAGAGACGAGGATTGTTCCGAATCTTCGGCGCCCGCTGAACCAGACCTCGGAACGGCAAAGGATTGCTGGAAGAGTTTGGTTGAATGCACAAACGAGAAGGCGGCGGAGCCAACGGGCTTCGCCGCCTTTCGTGTTTTCCATCGAGGTCCCTTGCCTTCGCCTACTCATTGCATCGGGATCGACCGTCAGGCTTTCCCTGACCGGAGACCTCTGATTCCTCGCGGGGGTTTGCCCGAGCGCTCCACTCGACAAGACCGTTCAAGTTTAACTGCCCAACCGACCGATGTTCCTCAATGCGGGAAGGAACGGACGGAACAAGCACTGCTTCCCAGCCGAACTGTCTGAAAGCGAAGGTCACCAAGATGGGCGCGACATTCGACTGTGTATTGGCATTGGCCCAACCGATCGAGACGCGGAGTTCGCGGGAGCTTGCACTCCTTGGCTCCGTACCGAGCGTACAGGTTCTCGAATCTCGGGCGTCCGTTGGATTACGTCGGCGTCGGCTTCGTCAGGGCCCGCGCCGAGCGCTCGCGATCCTTGGCTTGGTTTGTCTCGCGGCGGTCCTTGCTCCCGTACGGTTGACCCCCAACGGGTCCCCAATAAACGTCGATCGGCAAAACCGAAGCTCGGGGACAAATTCCGAGGAAACGGGAATCCCTTTGGTTCGATTATCGCTTGCGATTGAACCTCTGGGTCCGAATGAGATCGCGGCGTCTCCGCTGCCGCCAGTGGCGCTTGCCGGAGAGCTGATGCGGGCCGACGACCGCTCTGGGGAGGAGCCTCATGGGGGAAATTGATCAGGTCTTGGCGCGTGCTTACGCATCCAAGGGAGCCGCGCTGCCATCCGCGGCGGAAGAGGATCGAACATGGCGACGGAACGCCTCTCGATTCTCGCTTCCCACCGAAGAAGGCGCCTCCACCGCAGGACGATTACAGATTCGCTGGCCTTCGACTGTCGAGGCGATCGAGCGAGAGCATGGACACGAGTTCGAAGAGCTCGCCGAAGTGCTTCTACAGCGGTCGCGAAAGGAAAGGAACAAAGTCCTGCTCTTCACAAGTTGTCACCGCGCCGAGGGAAGGACGACGCTTGTGTTGACTTTGGCCAGAGTCCTGGCTCGAAAACCCGCGAGAACCATATTGGTTGAAGCCGACCTCGGAGGGCCCACGATCGCTCGGCTGCTGGGCATTCGGCCGCTTTCAGGTCTCGAGGACGTGGTGGAGGATGGAGTTGCCGTCGCCGACGCGCTCATCGACGTCGAGGATCACTTGGCGATCCTTCCACTCAAGTCGGCAGTGACTCGCCCGCGTGATTTCCTGGCTGGGCCCGGCTGGTCCTGCCTGATGGCGAAACTCAGACGCGAATTCGACCTTGTTTTGCTCGACGGCGGTCCATTATTCGTCGGTTTGAGCGCTGTGGTGCTGCATCGTTCCGTCGACGCCGCCGTCTTGGTTCGAAACGGCGGCTTGACGAACGAACGATCAATCGACCGAGCCCGGGAAGTTTTGGAGGCTGGGGGCGTCCCGCTTTTGGGAGTAGCCGAGACGTTCGTCTGACCGGTCGCCGTGGGGTTGGAAGCTTTAGGTCGCCGTTCCCATCGACGATGGCGACTTTCTCTCAAAGCCAGGAGGGCGGGTGGTTGTACGAGTCGCATTAT
This sequence comes from uncultured Planctomycetota bacterium, assembly GCA_963818975.1. Lineage (GTDB taxonomy): Bacteria > Planctomycetota > Planctomycetia > Isosphaerales > Isosphaeraceae > CAWFUI01. The sequence continues at coordinate 148,954 of CAWFUI010000015.1, forward strand.
TCTTTGCGTGATTGTCCGTTCATGGAGACGATCGGTTCCGACGACTTTGTCCCGTTGCCGAGCAGGATGGCTGCTCTTCGCAGACTCCGATACGGTCTGGAGCATGGCAAAGGGCCAACTCTGCTTTATGGGCCTCCGGGAGTCGGCAAAACCATTCTGGCGCGGGCTCTGGCAAGGGAAATCGGAATGCCGACGGTTCACGTGGCGTTCCCTTCGATGCCTGCCCACGAGCTTCTCGCCTTCCTCGCCGACGAGCTCGCCGCGGCCGTTGGCCCCGCCGATCCGCGAGTGGTGGGCTCTGTCCGACGCCTACGCACCACGCTTTCCGCCGCGGCGAGGCGTCGCGCAGCGACCACTGATCGTCATCGACGAGGCACATCTCATCGAGGATCACGAGACATTCGAAATGATTCGACTCCTTTTGAATTTCGCAACTCTCGGGCCTCCCGATTTGAGCCTGTTGATGGTGGGTGGACCCGAAGTCTTGTTGAACTTGCCCCCCGGGCTCGCCGATCGAATTTCAGCGCGTTGTCCCCTGGCGCCGTTTGAACAGCCGGAAAGCGCGAAATATGTGCTGGGGAGGCTCAAGGCAGCCGGTTCGCTCGAACCCCTGTTTGACGAGGCCGCCCTACAGGAGCTTCACCACGCCTCGCTAGGCTTGCCGAGGAGGCTGAACCGTCTGGCCGACTTGGCTCTTCTCATCGCATACGCCGAAGATCTTCCCAAACCAACGGGAAAGACAATCGCAACGGCGCTCGAGGAATCGGCTTTAGAGCTCGCCACGGTTTCGCCTGGTTGGCCGGATTAGCACATCCAGGCCGGCTCGTCGATCAAAAGACCGTACTTTTTCATTTTCTTGTAGAGCGTGGTTCGGTTGATGTCGAGAACGCGAGCCGTCTCTTGACGGTTCCAGTTGAGCGCTTCGAGTGCTCTCAGAATGATCTGCTTTTCAGGCTCTTCAAGAGCTTCCTTAAGCGGTCGGATGCCGGGAGTCTGGCCCTTCCCGCCGGAAACCTTGGCTTCGAGCATGCCGCCAACGTGCGTCGGTTTGCGTTCGGATTGTGCGTTGAGACCCAAGTGAGAGGGCAAGACTCGCCCCGACTTGCAAAGCAAGACGGCGCGTTCGATCGCCGATTCGAGCTCTCGGATATTGCCCGGCCAAGGGTGGTTTCGCAGCACTTCCGCAGCCTCGAGACTGAACTCAGGGGCTTCTTTGCCCATTTCCCTCGCGAATTTGTCACGGAAATGAGCGGAGAGTCGTTCGACGTCGCGAGGTCTTTCGCTCAGCGAAGGCAGGCTCAGCGTTACGACGCCAATCCGATAGTACAAATCCTGTCGGAACTGGCCCTCCTCAACCAGAGATTCGAGGTTTTCGCGGGTTCCCAATAAGACTCGAACGTCCGCGCGGACCGATTGGGATGCACCCACTGGCTCGAATTCGCCGCTTTGGATCAAATCCAAGAGTTTGGCCTGCAGTCTGGGCGAAAACGCCGCGACCTCGTCGATGTAGATCGTTCCCCCCGAAGCCTGGAGGAGCTTGCCAGGCAGGTCGCCCGCCGCGCCTCGTTGACCGAAGAGCTCGACCTCCAGATAAGCTTCCTTCATCGAGGTGCAAGAGATTTTCACGAACGGTCCGTGTCTGCGCGGGCTTTGCTGGTGAATGAACCGAGCCAAGAGTGTTTTGCCCGTGCCCCGTTCTCCTCGGAGTAAGAGGCAGGTCCTCGAGGCCGCCACGGTCTGAGCCAACTCATAAACCGCTTGTATCGCTGGATCTTCGCCCAGATAAGTTGTCGCTTGGACCGAGAGCTGGGCGACGGACGGAGCATAACTATGACCGTTGCCGTTGGAGCTCCCGTGGCGGTCGATCGAAGCTTGGACGGCGAACGCCGCCGAGATGCCGCTCCCGGAAAGGGGGAGCGGACTGCCGTTTGTGCTCTTGGGCTTCGGCCGTCCGTGCTTCAACTCCATGTTTTCAAGCGCCTGCGTCACAGCCGCCCTCAGGCAATTTGCGGCCATCGGGAATTTGCAGACGGCGCTTGCGCCAAGCCTGGTTGCCTCTTTGGTTCGCTCTGGGTGCGCGGTTTGGAAGAGAAGGATGCAGCCGACTCTCGCGTTCTTGCGGCGTATGTAGCTCACAAGCTCGAGGCACTCGGGATCCTCTGGGTCGACCCCGGCGATTACGAGATCAAACTCGCTTTGCTCGAGCATCCGCACCGCAGCGCGGTCGGAAGTCGATTCTTCAATCTTGTGCCCCAGGGTCTGGAGCATCGACAACAACAGTTCCCGAGTAGCAACATCGGGATGAACGACCAGCAGGCGCGACTGAGTCATGGGATCATTCTCTCTCAAATGGCACCCGCCGAGGGATGCGGAGCCGGTGCGTCATCCTTGAGGGAATGATAGAACGCGAATGAAGAACGTGGTTTCCATCTTCCCGAGGAAACCCCTGTAACAAGGTGTTGATCCGCAGCGGAGCCACCGAGCCCACCCGCGAACACGAGGCCTTTGTGCCGTTCCAAAGCGTGCCTACAAGCAGCGTTGACGTTATTCATGATAACACTTACGTAGCAAAAAAGCATCGGTGTCGCGAAATCTGATTAATTTTTTTTGGGAACCTTCAGCTCGGAGTCGTCGGATGTTTCTGGATTTCGATGTACGTTACGCGATGATTTCGAAGAAGCGGACTCACTTTCGGCTCTTGGGTGCGCGAGTTTGTAGCTATCGAGCATCCGCTCTTTACTCACGTGGGTGTAGATCTGTGTCGTTGTCAGTCGTCGATGGCCGAGCATTTCTTGAACGCTCCGCAAGTCGGCTCCGCCGTCCAGCAAGTGAGTAGCAAAGCTGTGTCTCAAAGAGTGTGGGCTATGCCGGACGGACGACTTCACGCCCTTCAAATGTTGTTCGAGTAATCTGCCCACGCTCCGAGTTGTGATCCGTTTTCCTTGGTAATTCAGGAAAACAGCACGTTCATCGGCTCGAGCGGGCGAACGGATTTGAAGCCAAGATCGCAGGCTTTCGGCTGCCGCATCCCCAATGGGGCAAAGCCTTTCTCGTTTTCCTTTACCTCGAACTTTCAAGAGGCAGCGTTCGAAATCGATGTCTGAAATATTCAGTCCGACCGCCTCGCTAACCCGCAGGCCGCCACCGTAGAGCGTCTCGAAAATGGCTCTGTCTCGAACATCAAGAGGTCGTTCCGACGCAATTCCATCCAAGAGCCGGCCAACTTCGTCCTGACCAAAGAGCTTTGGCAACTTCTTGGCTTGCCTGGGATTGCGCAGACTTGCCGCTGGATCGGCGGCGATCGAGCCCCGTTTTCGATGAAACTTATAGAACGATCGCAAGCAAGCGAGTCGCCGGGCTATCGTGCTCGCGGAATCGCCGCGTTGGCTCAGCCAAACGTGGAATGCCCTGAGAGCCCGCGAGTCGGCGGCCAACAACTCGAGGCGTTGCGCGGCGCAGTACTCCACAAGCAGGCCCAAGTCCTGCGTGTAACCTCGAAGCGTATGATCCGAAGCCTTTCGCTCTCGGCGCATATGGTCGAGAAACTCTCGGGCAAACGCGTTATTCGCGGCGGAGTCGTTCAATTGCTCTCCTCTTGCGCCACCCGTTCGTTGTCGGGATCCTGGCGCGGCGGTCTCCATCAGCAATAGTGCTGCTAAATGACCAATCTTGCCTGAGAATCGAAGGCAAAGGCTCAGAATCCGGGTTCCGTTCCGATTCCGAGCTCCTCCTCACAAAACTAGCTCACACAGACTCTTTCGAATCGCTCCATATTCCACTCGCCGCACTGCGAAGCAATCAAAAAAAGCCGGCTCGGCCTTTTCTTCTGACACTCTGACCGATATTATGAACTTGCGCCGTGGAGCAGCGGCTAGCTCGCCAGGCTCATAACCTGGAGGTCGCAGGTTCGATTCCTGCCGGCGTAACTTTCTCCACCTCTCTAATATACCTTTTTGTCGTTTTTAGCGGACTCGTTTTCTTGGAATTCCTCCAAAAGACGTGCTCGAGGCATGTTCTCCGTACATGTAACACGCGCATGACGGCATGGTATCGCGTATCTCAGAAATTTCATGCACCGGGTAAGAATCGGTTTGGCGTTGCAGTTTCAAGATGCTGGAATGTCTGCTTGAATCTCTGCCCAAGCAGATTCGAGATCAAGGACTTTCACCCAATTTGAACGCGCACCTTACCTCGACCCATCATCTCGTTCTGCCCAAGGACGCGAACCATCACGGAACCTTTTACGCCGGCTCGATCTTGAGCCTTGCTTTGGAAGCAGGATACGCCGCCGCGTATCGAACAGCCGGTGTAGGCGGGAATCTGGTGCTCAAGAGGGTCTTGGACCTCCGCTGCTACTACCCCGTGCCAGTCGGACAGGTTGTTGAGATTCAAGGAAGGTGCGTCTGGCGAGCCCAGACGCAACTGGTCGTTGCGCTGTTTGGCCTGCCGATCCTCGAACGGAACGGTCCTTGGTGCGATTCGCTGATGCAATTCGTCCAAATTGGAGAGTCTGGGCGTCCCGAGACGCTCCCAGAACAAGCATCCTCCGAGATTGTTCCAGAAAGCGTGATCGACGAGCCGTGGCGATCACTGAGAGAACGTGCTCTCAAGCTGCTCGCGCTCAGGCGTTGAGACCAGCCGAGGGGTTCAGCTCAAGGTTGCGAGCGGGTCCGGTCCAGTGCTCTGGGCTGGCACGCAGCGAATCGGAATCTCGATCGAGAAGAGCGAGCCCTTTCCAACATGCGAAACCACTTCGATCACGCCGCCATGCTCTTGGATGATTTTCTGGGAAACCGGCAACCCGAGCCCAGTTCCTCTCGCGCCCTTGGTTGAGGCAAAAACCTGAAAAATCGTGTGGTATTCCTCGGGGGGAATGCCGATTCCGTTGTCTTCGACGACGACCTTCGCTACGTTCGCGGCCGAATCCCAGCAGGTGGAGACTCGAACCTTTCCGCCCCCCTCGGCTTCCTCCGAGGCGTCGACTGCGTTGGTCACGATATTGAGGACGGCCTGATGGACCCCCTCGGGATCGAACAGGAATGAAGGAAGGTCGCCGGCTGGCGCCCAGTTCAGTTCGACCCCCAAGTCCGAGGCTCGAGAGCTCATCAGCTCGATGACGTCGGCCACCGTCTGGTTGAGCTGCGCGTTCTCGAACGAAGGCTCGCGTTCCTTTGAGAAGGAGAGCATGTCCATCACCAAGTTGTAGATCTTGCCTTGGTTCTTCTCGACGATCGTCCAGCCGCGGCGGACGATCGCCTCGTCCTTTTCTTTGAGTCCCAGGTCGATCAGATAGCTTCCGCCGCGAATGCCTTGAAGGATGTTCTTGATATGGTGCGAGAGCGTGGCAATCGTCTGCCCGACGGCGGCCAGGCGTTCCGCCTGGAGCTTGGCCTGATAGAAGTTTGTGTTCTCGATGGCCAGGCCCGCCTGGTGCCCTATAGCCGCCATAAGCATCAGGTGATCTTGAGAGAAGCGAGTTTGGAGCCCTTCTTTCCAGGTCTTCGCGGGTTTGACTTCGGTGCTGGCGCGGACGTCCGCGTAGAGCACTCCCATGGTCTCGTGCCTTCCCTGCACAGGCACGCAGATGGCCTCCCTGATCCCATAGTCAAAAATCGATTGTGCGGGACCGAACCTTTTGTCCGCAGTGGCGTCGGTCGTGATCACGCCTTGGCCGTGCTCGAGAACGTGGTCGACGATCGTTCGCGAAATGGCCATCCGTTCGTCGGGTTCAACCTCTCCTTTCCAGCGAGCGGCTTTGGGCGTGAGCTCTCCCTTGGAGTCGCGGAGGAGAAGAGCGCAGCGGTCGGCGTTGATCGAGTCGAAGACAAGCTGAAGGATTTGCTGCAAGAGCGCGTCGGTGTCGATGATGGCGCTCACCGCTTGGGTGGCCTGGTACATCACGGATAGGTTCGCCAGGCGGACTTTTAGCCACTCGCCCACAGAACCTGGAGCCTGCAACACCTTCGAGCCTTCACCGATGGGAATGCTCTTCAAGATCGCGGAACGATCTTGAGACGCGGCTTTGCTCAGCATGTCGACGCGAGCGGTCAGATCGCGTTCTTCCTCGACAGCCTCCTCTGCGTACACCATCACGGTCTGACCGAGACGGAGCTGATCTCCCGATTTCAGAGGCGCCTGGTCGATCTGTTCACCGTTCAAAAAGGTGCCGTTGGCCGAGCCAAGATCAACAATTCGGTAAGATTTGGATTGATCTACGGGACGGATTTCGGCGTGCTTTCGCGAGACCTCGTTGTCGTTGATCCGGATGGGGTTGGAGCCCTCCCTGCCGAGAGCCATGGGCCTTTCGCGCAGAGTGAACCGCTTTCCCTGGTCCGCGCCTTGGATCACATACAATGAGGCCAATTTCGATCCTGCCGGAGGTTATCCCTGGGGGGTGAAAACGATCACTTCCACCCGCCGAGCAGGCAGAGTGGGCGGATTGGCGTCTTTCAGGTCGCTCACGGGCGTGCGAGATCCAAACCCGACCGCCGCCACTTTGCGGCCGCTGAACCATCCGATCGAATCGATCGCGTATTTCTCAACCAAATACCGACGCACCGCGTCGGCTTGTTCTTGAGTCAGTGCCTCCGCCAGATCTGCTTCGCGATTCTTATCGGTAAACGCCGCGATGACCACCTCGGACGTGGGTCTGTGCGCACTTCTGGAACCACGCCGCCGCCTCGTCCAACTTTCGCCGGCCTCCGGCCGTCAAAACCGATCGATTGGGTTCGAAGAGCTCGGATTCGCCGATGACCATTTCGTCACGCACCGCTCCTGGATGAAACAACACGCGATCACGGTCGAAAAACGCCCGGTCGTTGAAGTAGCGCGAAAGCGGCCAAGTTCGCTTCATGGCCGAGAGGTTTTCTTCGAGATTCACCAGGGTTTTTTCGCCTTGCCGGCTCAGGTCGATCAGCCGGTCGTAGGCGCGGTCGTCTTGAACCAATCTGCCAAGGCTTCCCTTGCCTTGGCGGATACCCGCGGCAATGGCGTTGACCTCTCCCAGGCCCACCCGCGCGGCCTTGGCGACTTCGTCGATTTGCTCGAGCGTCTTCGTAGCCGATTTCAGTAGGCCGGAGATCTCGACGGGAGGCTCCGAACGGATCACACCCCCGTCGGGGAGTTCGGCCGAGTCGGCGGCGCCCGGGACGATTTCTACCACTTTACCGCCCACCAGCCCCTGGGCGTTGATCCGGGCAACCGCGTCGACGCGGACCAGCGAATGCAGACGCTTGTCGATTCGTAAGGTTAGCCGAACGGGCAGCGAGGGCTTTGCCGGCGGTTCGATCGATTTGACGACGCCCGCGTCGATGCCCTGCACCCGCACAGGGTCTCCCACCGTAATGCCGTCGATCGTGGGAAACTCCGCCCGAGCCGTGAATGTCGGTTGCACATGCCAGTGCCGCGCCGCGATGAACGTCACGCCCCAACCGGCGAGCGCCAAGATCAGGCACGCCGCCGCTAGATTCGCCGCGATTCGCGCTTTGCCAAGCTCCCTAATCATGTTTCTAGAACCTTCGGTCTCGTCGGTCGGAATTGCAACCCTTCCACGCCGAGCCAGTTGAGTTCGAACATTGAATTCTAGCCTCCGCCGTCGAGTGCGGCTACCAGAGCCTGTAGCCATGGCGCAATAGCCGCGTTGGCGATAAAGACCGCGAGCGAAGACGAAACCACCCCTCGAGTCGAAGCCCTGCCAACCTGTTCGGTCGATCCCCCCGCTCGAAGGCCCGTCCATGAGCCGATCACTCCGATCAGAAATCCAAACACTGCGGTTTTCGCAGTCGCAGACAACGAATCGCCGAGCTCCAGATAATCGAGCGACCTTCCGAGGAAGCCCTCGAACGAGAGGCTTCCTCCTGTTAGTTCGCCCGTCAATCCACCCAGAAGGGCGAAGGCGTCAAAAACGATGGTCAACACAGGCGTCGCCAACATGCAGGCCCAAACCCTTGGCGCAACCAGTGTGGGTATGATCCTGGCCCCGAGAACTTGTCGAGCGTCCAGTTCTTCGGTCAGCGTCATCGAGCCGAATTCGGCCGCTAAGCCCGCTCCCATCCTCCCTGCGACCAAAAGCGAAGCCAGAATCGGTCCCGTTTCGACGACCACAGCCACCATCAGAATGCCGGGAGTGCTGATCTCCAGCGAATACGCGGCCAGCAGCCTATGCGTTTGAAGCCACGTCACAAGCCCAACGCAAAGGCCTGCAACCGCAGCCAAAGGAAACCCGCCCCAAGCGACCCTCTCGAACTGAACGACGATCGTCGCAAATTCGCGAACCAGGGTCGCAGGCATCGCCGCTATGACCCGCATCGTGAAATCCATACCGACCGCGACTCTCTCGGCAAGCTTCCAAGCCCAATTAAGGATGAACATCGCAATCGCTCCGCTCGCTATTCGCCAGGAGTCATTCGCGTGCAGAGCTCCGCGCTTTGAAGAAAAGGGCTCGCCGAGCTCTAGAACCCGTCCTCGGTGGTGAAACCTCCGCTCGAAGAGGTCGGTGAATAATCCGGAGTTGGGGGGGCGCTCGACGGCTGGCTCTCTGGAAACGAAGTTGGAAACGACGGGAACGAACCGAATCCGCCTCCGCTGTCGCGTCTCTGAACTCCGCGCATTGCCGCGTTCTGCATCGCCGCGGTCGCGACGTCGAGGATGGCCCCCAAGATCACTCGTCCCGACGGGCTCGCAATCACCTGGCCTGCCTGCGAACTCGTCGCTTCGACCCAGTGGGGACGGAATTGCTGAGCGGATTGAATGGCGCGCCAGAGATTGTCGGCGTCGGAGCCGCCTGCTCTGTACCGTTCGAGAGGCGCCGATAAATCGAAACCATCGGAAAAGTAGGATCGCTCCGAATCGAAATTCGCTTGCCGATAGCGCTGCGCAACCAGATCAAGGCCCTCCTGAAGCCGATCGGCCTCCCGCCTGGACCGAGAAAGGTCGTCCATTTGACGCGTTAGCTCGTCATTCTTTCGATTGAACTCGGCAAGCTCCCTGACAATCGCATCATCCTCCGCCCCGGGCGTTTCCCGCGCCCGCTGGCTCAAAACCGCAAGCTTGGTCTCGCCTAGAAACGACTCGAACCTCGCGAGCGCCTCGGTATAGAACTCGTTTTGCGTCTGGGCCAGCTTCGCCAACTCCTGCTGAAGCGACTGGGACGTTTGCCTCAATCGCTCGATCTCTTGGACCAAAAGGTCTCGCTTGTCGCCAAGTGCGTTTCCTTCCTCGAGCACGGAGCTAAGGCCAGCCTTTTTAGCTTCGGCGTGCTGGATCGCCTCCACCTGTTGCATGAGTTGGTTGAATTGTTCCCTGCGCCTTGCCACTTCCTCCGCAACCATTAAGGGCGTCTTTTCGAGATACTCGTAACCGATTTTGGCATTTCCAAAATCGATGAGCTTTGCAACCCATCCGTCGATTTCCTCGACCCAAGAGGCTGCCTTGTAGTCCTTTGTGCCGAAACGGCGCTTGTACAGATAAGTGAACAGCCTGCTTTTCTGGTAATGCGGCAGCTTTTCCGAGGCGTCTCGCTCGATCTCTTGCACGCGCCCCTCGTTCTTGTGCAGTCGCTCCTCGGCCTCGATCGCCAATTTCGAACGTTCCTGGAAGTCCTTGTTCCGGCTCAGCGTTTCGGCGACCCGCGCCTCGAGCTCTTCGCGCTGCTTGACCTTGAGATTGAGCGTTGTCGTCAGCTCGTCGAGGTCGTTGCCTCTTCGGCGGGTTTCGTCTTCGGTCGCGTTGATCTGGCTTTGGAGCTGCCGCTGCCGCGCGTCCTTTCGTTCGAGGATTTCGATGAGGTCGGATCGAATCGCCCCGAAGGTTGCTTCAATGGCGGTACGCGACACCTCTGGGAGATAGATCCGCGCCAGTTGAGCAATCGCTTGACCGCGTTGGGAAAGCACCTTTTGGATGCTCTGCTCGAGCTCGCCAGCCGTTGCCTGGCATCGCGCAAGCTCGGCCTTCGACTCTTTGAGCTCCCGCTTCAGTTTTAGCCAGACCTCGGAGCCTTCCATACGTTACCACTTCGTTATCTGCGCTGCCGCGCGCGAGGGGGCGGCCGTCCGAACCCGGCATCGTCGTTTCTTCGTTCAAGTAGCCTCGTCGCTTCACAGCGAACTTGGTCTCGTCGAGGATTCCATCCTCTTTCTTATCCTTTCCCAGGCGGTTGTAAACCTCTTCCGGAACGCGTTCGGCCCAGATCGTTGCGTCCACTTCTTCAGACGTTTCGCTGTTGTGCACGCGCCGTTTGACCACATGTCCGTCGGGGTTCTTGGCTTCGACAATGACGTAATAGCCCGAGAGCCTCTTGCCTTCCTTATCGGAATAAGCGCGTTTGATCGCACTCCGCTCTCCGGGCCTCGAGATCACTGAAACCGTGTATTCGGCTCGCACGCGAAGGTCGAGTTCGGAAAGCTGGTTTCGAACCTCCTCGAGACGCTCTGGGTCGTTGCGATTCTTGTAAGTCTCAGCCTCCTTGGCGAGTCGGTCCACTTCCAGGCCAACGCCCTGCTCTTTCGCGGCGGCCCGAACTTCGTCGACGAGGGCGTCGACCTCCTTGTCCAGCGACTGGATTCGCTCGAGTTTCGCTTCGAGCTCGGCCAGAGCGGCGTCGACTTTCCGCAATTTTTCGACCTCGCCTGCATCGCCGAGCCTCTTCGCCTCTTCGCTCAAACGATACAGTTCGTCGGGAGGCGATTGCTGGTTCGTCAGCGACAAGATCGCCTTGCGCCTCTTGTTCACATCCGTGGTCAGCGCGTCCAATTGTTTGCGAGTTCGACCCGTGATCGTCAGCGGGCCCGAAGGCGATAAAACGAGCGTCCAGGTCAAAATCAAGGCGAGAACCGCCGCTCCTCCGCTCTTGATGATCTGGTTCCTTCGAACCCATGCGTGAGCCAAGATCAAATTGAAGCTTGGCTCGGGCTCGTGAAAGGTGTAAAGGCTTTGGTAGTATTGGGTGATCGCCGCGTCCACTTCCGCAGGCGTCACTTCCTCTCCGGTGACCTTCGCCGTGGCGATCATCCGGTCGCGAAGTCTGGCCTTCAGTTCGTCGAGGTTGAGCTGTTCTTCCACGACCTCCCTGTCCTGGCGGATCGCGGTCGCGACGTCCATGATCCTCAGGACTTCCGCCATCGAGAGCGCGTCGGGCCGATCGCGATTGACTGTCGACATCGAAACAGGCTCTCTGGGTCCAGGCGCCGACTACGCGTTCCGAGATCATGGGATTTCAGCCGAACCCCTCTGCCCCACGCGTCTGACTTACAGTTCGTTCGGCGTTCGATTATCTTAATCGCGGAAAAGGTTCCGGTCGAACATCCCCCTCCCCTCGAGCAAAAACGACTGGATTCGACCCCTGGAGATTCTCAACACTATGGCCAGCGCTTCCAAGCCGACCGACGCAACGACCGACGCCCCCGCCGCCGGCGGACCGATCCAGAAATACCTTGACAAAGCGGTGAAAGTGCTCGGCCAGTTCAATCTCGCCGACAAGGACGACGGCAACAACCAGCTCATTCGCTTGCTTGAGGAAGTGAAGCACCTGGACGAGCCCAAAGTGCTGGCGATTTCCCGCACCATCGGATACATGAGCCGGTTCAATCAACTCGTGCGCGACAACGTCGAGAACATCAACGTCGGCAACCGCTATCTCGAAATCTCCCAGATGTTCGATTCGATCCGCGAAGATTCGAAGACTCTGATCAACCAGCTTCAGGACGGTCGAATCAGCATTACCGAGAAGATGCAAAACCTCTGGATGAGGCTCCGCCGCGGCACGCCTTCGAAACGCTTCGACGAGATCGCGGGGGTCTACAAATCCGTGGCCAAGGACACGAAAGATCAACTCGACCGCGAGCAAAAGATCATGGACGCCTACATCGATTTTCGCTTCGCGCTCAAGGAGTCCGAAGTGCTTGCTCGCGAGCTCCTGGAGAAGCAAAGCGCTCTCCTGGAAGACGCCCGCAAGGTTTTGGGAGAAGCCCAGACCAAAGTCGCGGGCTTCACTGGCGCCGAGGTCGAGAAATCGCGTCTCGAGCTCTCCCGCGACCAGGCTTCCAACGCCTTCGAAGTCGAGGATCGCAACTACCAACTCTTGAAAGACATCACCGAAAACCTTTCGGTCGGATACGACGTCGGCGATACGCTCATAACCAAACTCAAGCAGACCCACGACGTGAAGGACCGCGTTTACCGCCGCTCGGTCACCTTCTTCACGACGAATGAGCACGTCTTTACGATCTTGGGGACGGTCTACACCTCGCAGCACGGCCTGCACGAGGCGACTCAGGCCCAAGAGGCGATGAAGGAAGGGGTGAACAAGGGCCTCGAAGACGTCGCGGAGCTGGGTAGAGAGCTCGAGCACGCCGCCATCAAGGCCGGTTACGGCACGACGATCAAGCCAGAATCGGTCGAGAAGCTGGTTCAAGCCATCTCCGACTACCAGATCGATTCGCTGAACATGATCGCCGACCTCCGCAAAGAGAGCGAGGAAAGCTCCAAGGCCATCCGCAAGGTCGTTGAAGACGGCAAGAAGAAATACCAGGAAACCCTCGCGCGCTTTGCGCTCGAAGGCGTCGTCAAGGGCGCCTCCTAGAAGTGGCTCTCCGCGCCAATCAAGTGATTCGCAACGTGCTTATCACTGGAGCTTCCTCCGGCATCGGTCGAGAGCTTGCAAGATTGCTCGTAAGGGATCATTCGGTCCGAGTCTTCGCTACGGCTCGGCGCGAGCAGAGGCTTCAAGAACTGGCCCAATCGCTGCCCGAGGGGAAGCTCATTTACCTTGCGGGTGATCTATCGGACGCTTCGTTCCGAGAACGACTTTGGAAAAGCGCGATCGAACTCGACGGCGGAGTCGACGTCCTGGTCAACAATGCAGGCCTTGGCAACTACTCGACGTTTGCCGACCAATCGCCCGAAGCGATGCGAGCGATCTTGGAAACCAACGTCTCGGCCGTTTTCGACCTCTCTCAGAAAGCGATTCGTTATATGACCGAGCGCGGATTCGGCCAGATTGTTCAGATCTCGTCGATCCTGGGATTCTTTGGCGCGCCCTACTCCGCCGTTTACACCGCTTCGAAGCATGCGATCAATGGGTTTACGCGCGCCATGGCGTACGAACTGGCTGGGACGGGCGTTTGCATGTGGTCTGCGTGCCCAGGCAGAACCGAGAGTGAATTTCACGCCGCGGCGCGGGGCGAATCGAACCCCGAGCCAACTCCTGGAAGAGGCCAACCGACCGAGCTGGTCGCTCGCCGGATCGCTCGGGCGATCATGTCTCGGCGTCGGCGCCTTTTCTATGTTCCCACCTGGCAAGCCTGGGCTTTGGTCCAACTTGCGGCTTGGCTGCCCAAGCCGTTCGAGTGGGCAGTGCAGTTGGCTTCCCCAAGGGCGTTTGCTGGGCAGCTCATTCGTCCGAACGATGATTCTCGATCGGTTCCTTGATCGCCCGCAGGAAGTGCAAGCCTTTGCCTCTCTTCTTGAGCTCGGCGGCAAGCTCTTCGGCGGCGGCTTTCTCCGGGTAGGGGAACGTGACGACGGTCTTTCCGCCGGCGTCGCACACCGCCCAGACCATCCTCATGCGTACCGCTCCCGGCTTGGGCTTGGCTGCCTTTTCCGGATCGGGCTTCTTGGCCGCGGGTGTAAACACAATCCCCCGCGCCTCGGCGGCCTCGGCCTCGGCCCGAAGTTCTCGCCGATTGATCACGCGTCGCGCCATGCCGAAACTCCTCGCTCCTGCATGCCAAGGTGCATCACTTCGGTGGGCAAACGGTAGAGCGTACTGGTCTCAATTCTCGTAAAACCCATGGCTTCGTAAAGCCCAATCGCCGCATGATTCGTGGCGCGGGTTTGAAGCTCGACAATCTCGACGCCCTGATTTCGCGGTTTGCAAGATCTCGCTGACGAGCAGTTTTCCGAGACCTTGGCGTCGATGTTCGGGCTCGACCGAAAACTCGATCAGGCCGATCCTGGGCCGGTCGTCTTGGCGGCTGAACCATTCCATGTCCCAGGTCGTTGCGCGGGCCAAGACGCGGTCGTCGGATTTGTTGACCAGCTCGAAACGGACCGGGAAGAACGAGCCGATCGCCATCTCGTTCCAAGGAGCGCTGGGGGGAGGGTCGTCGCGAATCTCGAGCCTGGTTTGTCGCCTCAGGAGCGCCCATCGAGGCACGCGCGGATCGACATAACGATTGAGTTGAGATTCGAGCAAAATCGTGTCTGACACCGCCTGATAACCCGCCTGGGAGACCAACTGTTCGAACGCATGGTGCGACCCCAGGATCCCTGCCCATTCGCTGCCGCCGTAAAGACCCCAATAGAACGGATTCAGTGGCGATTGTCCGCCGGCGTAGAGAACCGTGGCACCGCGATCTTTCAAATAGCGTTCGCCCTCCGCCAGAAGCTGAAACCCCACCAATCCGTCGTCGGCCTCAGGGTCGACCACCAGCATGGCCACCGCACCCATTTGGCGAGAAACCTGATGGACGTCCTCTTCAACCCGATCAGGCCCGAATACCGCGTGAGCCCATCCCACAACCCGACCGTCCCGTTCCGCGACGATCAGTCCCCTCGGGTCGAAACAGAGCTTCCCCATCACCTCCTGATCGAGCTCGTGGGGCGAAAGCGGCAGCGCAGCGCTGCCCCAAACCAGGCCTACGAGCGCCTTGTTCCACAGCTCCGCTAGCGCGGGGGGGTCGCTGTTACGAAACGTGCGAAGATGCGTCACCAGGATTTCGATTGGTTTAAGATTTCTGATCTGGTTCGTAGATTCAACTGTGCGATCCATTCCAAATCGGCAAACCGCGCCGCATTCCAGTGATAACCAGCTTTAGCAACCGAGCGGTCTCTCGTGCCGGGGCTGGTCGGTTCAGACCGTTTCGACCAGTACGTCTTGGCCCTCGACTCTTACGGGATAGACCGCCTGGCGGAGCCTCGTTCCCAGCGGCGTGGCTCCGGTTCTCAGGTTGAACTGCCAGCCATGCCAGGGACATGTGACGCAGCCGTCCTCGATGGAGCCATCTGCCAACGGGCCGCCCTGGTGGGGGCATATCCCGTCGATCGCCAAAATTTCCCCGTCGACGTTGAACAAAGCATACACTCGACCCTCATGCTCGAGCTCGAGCGAAGATCCAGCAGGGATTTGGTCGACGGTAGCCAACTTCACGAATCCAGGCATTCCAACCACTCCACACATCGAACCAATACAACCAAGTCGCCAAAGCGAGCCTGCCTCAAGCTATACGAAGCGGGGCGCCAGAGCGTTGGCTTTTGACAAAGAATCACTTCCACCAAGGCAAAGGAGGCTCTCGTTTGGAGGCAAGAATTCCTCGACCTCGCCGACGATACCTTCGTCTCCTACATTGTCAATTGTAGAAGAAAGCTGCGGGAATGCGAAAGACTTCGGTCTTTCCTTTCACGACGACAGGGATTTTCCACAAACTCCGAAGAGAACCGTCCACAGAGTGTGCGAGTACGATTTGGCAGTGGTTGGGGGCGGTTTGGGGGGCCTTGCGGCCGCCGCCCTTGCCCAGAATTCGGGTCTGAAGGTCGTGCTGCTCGAAGCGCATACAAAGCTCGGCGGCTGCGCTGGGTGGTACTCGCGGGAAGGTTGGACGTTCGACGTCGGCGCCACTGCGCTTGTTGGCCTGGAGCAAGGCGACCCCATCGGCGACCTTCTCGACCTGCTCGGGGCGTCTTTCTCTTCGGCCCGAACGAATGTCTATCGCGTTGTGCTTCCTGACCGAGAGATCAGCATCGTTCCTAACGACTCGGTCTTCGAAGCCAACGTCGTCTCGGCATTCCCGAAACTTGATCCTCGATCACTACGCAATTTCTGGAAGCTCCAAGCCGCCATTGGCAAACGCCTGCTCGCCGCTGCCTCGGAGATTCCCAGATTCCCGCTTCGTTCGCTGGGCGACCTGGTCCAAGACCTCAGAATCCTCGGTCTCTCTGGAATCGCAGCCGCTGCCGCGAGCGTGCTGACCGTTCAAACGGTTCTACGCCTCGCAGGCCTTAATGGCGACCAGGGTTTCCGCACGTTTATCGACATGCTCTTGCAAGACACAGCGCAGACGGACGCCAGCGTGGTTCCCTACGCCAACGCGTGTGCTTGCCTTCAGGCTTATCGGGTTGGGATGAGCAGGCCGATCGGAACCATGCGAGCGCTCGTGGACGCGATTGCCGGTCGATTTGTCGAACTCGGTGGAAACTTGCGCACAGCCGCGCTTGTCGACCGCGTTGAGCCCGCTGAGAACGGAGGCTTCAACGTCTGTCTCCGTCGCAGGGGGGAACGGGTCCACGCCAGGCAGGTTGCGTTCGACTTACCGCTCGACTTGGCAGTAAGTTTGCTTGGCAGGCCAATCGAAGGTGCTTTCGCCAAGAACGAAAAGAAGTCCAGGGCCGTCTGGAGCGCAGCCACCGCTTATTTGGCAGTCGATCGATCGGCGATCGACGACGACGCCCCTCTGTTTCATCAAGTTGTGCAAAGCTACAATACGCCTCTCGAAGAAGGCAACAACGTCCTCGTTTCACTGTCTCCCGCAGGCGACGAAGGCTATGGGCCCGAAAACACGCGCGTCGTCACGCTCTCCACGCATACCGATCCCGCGCTTTGGTCCCAGCTCGATCGGACCCAGCACGATGAATTCAAACGCCGGATGGGCTATCGGCTTTTGTCCGCGCTCGAAAGAGCGCTTCCAGGTTCGAAAGACGCTCTGCTTCATGCGGAGTTTGGCACTCCCAGGTCGTTCGCGCGGTACACTCGCAGGGTCGAAGGCAGAGTGGGTGGTCCTCCTGCGTCTCGGAGCTCAACCAATGCGTTTGCTGTAGGCTCGGACGTTCTTGGAAAGAACCTCTGGCTCGTCGGCGACTCTGTCTTCCCAGGCCAGGGAACCCTCGCAGTGGTCGTTTCCGCCATACGCGTTGTTGAACGAATCACAGGGCAAAGCTGGAAAACCTTGCGGAAGACCTCACCGGTCCAAATCGAAAGTCGCTCTCAGGCCCATTCGACTTCGATCTGATCGAGCTTTGGCGAGATCACTCCTCGCTGGCTCGAAGTCTATCAATCACCTTTTGTTCGAACGCCTTACCTTTGAGCACTGCGTCGTCCGCGTCCGGGGAGACGGGAATCGCGTATTTCTCGGCGATCGACAAGAAGATCGAAGGGTCGGCGAAGACAAACTCGGCAATCTGGCCGTCGCTTGCCAGTGGGATGAACCTCTGCTTCGATCCCGAAGTTTCCAAGGCAAAATTGAGCGCGTTCGAAACGGCCTCGACGTCGTACCAATCGCTCCGATATTCCGCGTCAAAGCGATAGAGTCTGTTCTTATAAATAAACTTCACAGTGTAAAAGCCTTCCGGGTCGTCCTCCTTCTTTCCATTCCAGGACTGCACCGCGGCCTCCGGGACGAAGCCGCCGTTTGTCGCTTCCGAGAACTCGAAGATGAGAAAGTCGTGATAACACGGCAAACTGTCGGTCTCGGCGTCGAAGATCGTGACGATCCCTGCTGAACCCAATGCTTCCAGCAGAGTCGAGCCGTCGGTCGGATCGAGATCGTCCGACCCTTGGAGCTTCTTCCTGGCATTTCGCATCTTTGCGATAATAACGCCAGAGCTTGTTGAAATGACGCCCGAAGACTTGAGCTCCGCCAGCGCCTCTTCGAGCCTGAATTCCTCTTTCCGCCAGGTCGACCAGAGTTTCGCGTCGGGCTCGAGCCGGTCCCAGGCTTTGAGCACGGCCTCCTCGCCGTCTTCCCCGCATTTTTCAACCAGGAGTTTGACGGCGGGCAGAGAAACTGAATGGGCGACCTGTCCGTGTCCAGGATCGGTCAAGAGCGCGATCGCCGAGTCCATCGTATCGTCGTTGACGTAAGGCCTTAGCAGCCGGACCTCCCAGGCGTCGACTCCATTCTTGCTCAGGTAATCGAACACCCTGTCTGCCGCCGTCTCGGGGTCGAACTTGGCGAGAGCCTCCAGAGCGATCGACCGGCTGACGGGGTCTTTGCTCGAGACCAGGATTTCCTCGAGCTCTGGTATCGTCGATCGGTCCGCCGCAACGGCCAACATTCGTATGAAAGGCTGGCTGCCACGCTCTTTTTTGTCGAAGCCGCTCAAGTACTCCAAGTAGGCGGCTCTGACGGGCTCAGTGAGGCTCTTGTCGGGGTTTGCGAGCAACTTTTCCAAACAATAACTGTTGATCCTGGGAGCATCCTTGGTCCGATCCTTGAAGAGCGCCTGGACGACGAGTTCGATCGACTCGGGCGTGGTGGCGACCTCCGCGAGTTTTTCCGCGGTTTGTACTGGGTTAGGGGATCGTTTCTCTTTGAGAAGCGCTGCCAGCTTGGCCTCGGTTCCTTCGATGTGTTTTCCGACGCACAGCCAGACTGCTTCCCTGGAGGTCTCGGCGTTTGGGTCGTCGATCAAGTCGAGTACAGTCTTTCGCCGTTCCGTGTTCGACCAATCAATCCTCGCATCATAAAAATTCAGAGCGTCGAGCGCCGCCGCTCTGAGCTTGGCGTTGGAATTCTTGAGCGCGCCCAGCAAGAACACCGTCGGCTTGACCGGGTCGAAGTCCGAGAGCTCTACCGCAGCCCTTACCCTGCCCTTCTCGCTTGCGTCGCTTTCCCCCTCCATGATCTGGGTGAGCTCCTCGACGGCCTTGTCCTTCTTTTGTTTCAAAGCCCAGGAACCCTCTCGACCAGGCCAATCGCCCTTCCGGATCGATTCGAGTGCGTTCGAGAATCGCTCCTCGGTCTGCTTTTGAAACAGAGCCTTGACCTTGGCAATCTCCTTCGCGTCGTCGCTGACCTGCGCGCCGCGAGCGATTCCGCCTGCATCTCCCGCTTCCTTGGGTGCGCTAGGCCAAACGGATTCGATTGTGCGGGCCGCCGTCTTCTCAGTAGCGGGTTCGCTCGGTTTTCCGGGCTCGGTCGGGGTGTTGTTTGGACCCGAGCAGCCGAAATCGACCACGAGAGCAAAGAGAATGACCGCTGCGTAGTTAGAAAACCTCATGGCGCAATCTCGAGGCTTGTTGAAGAGGACCTTATCAGGGTTCATTCCCTGGGTTGATTTTTCAAGTGGATTGTGCCGAACGAGTGCGCCACAATTCCTCTCTCCGCGGAAGAAGCCAACCTCTTCGAGGCCGATTCATGACGCCCTGGCGTTTCAACTGTTGTGCGGTTCTCCTTCTCCTCTCGATAAGCGCGTCGTTTTCGGTTCATGCGAGCCAAGAGGCCGACCTCATCCTCCATAACGGCAAGGTCGTGACGGTCGACCCCAAGTTCTCGATTGCGGAAGCCCTCGCCGTGAAGGATGGCAAGATCCTTGCCGTGGGGAAGAGCGACCAAGTCTTGGCCAAGAAGGGCGTGGTTACAAAGATCGTCGACCTTTCCGGCAAGACCGTCCTCCCAGGGCTCATTGATTCGCACGCGCATCCCAACGGCGCATCGCTGACCGAATTTGACCACCCCATTCCAGAAATGGAAACGATTGCCGATGTGCTCGCATATGTACGCAACCGTGCGGAAACGGCAAAGCCGGGCGAATGGATCGTCTTGAGCCAGGTCTTCATTACGCGATTGCGCGAGCAGAGGTATCCGACCAAGGCCGAGCTCGACGAAGCCGCGCCCCGAAATCCCGTCGACTTCGCCACCGGACCCGACGATTCGGTCAACTCGCTGGCCTTGAAGGAGAGCGGCATCGGCCCTGGGTTCAAGTTCGACGGTCCCGGCAAGGTCGAATTCGACCCCAAGACCGGAGAGCCGACGGGAATCCTCCGCAATTGCCGATCCGCCCTCAAAATCAAGCCCACAGGCAAGAAGCCCACCGATGCCGAGAAGGAAGCCCGCCTGCTCGAGCTCTTAAACGATTACCTTTCTACGGGAATCACCTCGATCATCGACCGCGACGCTTCGAAAGAAGACGTCGAGCGCTATCGCAAGCTCGACGCCGAGGGAAAGCTGCCAATTCGCGTCGCGATCTCGAGGCACATCGACGTCAAGGGCGGGTACGAGACTATGACAGAGATCCGCCGCGTTTCCATGGATCCGCTCGTCAGAGGAACATCCCGATTGCGGATCATCGGAGTCAAAACCTACCTCGACGGCGGAATGCTTACAGGAAGCGCTTATATGCTCGAACCCTGGGGCGTGAGCAAGATTTATTCGATCGACGACCCATCCTATCGAGGGGTCCGTTTCATCCCTCACGAATTGCTCGTGTCGATGGCAAGCATGGCTGCCACAACGGATCTCCAATTCACTGCCCACAGCGTTGGGGACGGCGCCGTGACCGCTCTCTTGGACGCCTATGAAGAGGTGAATAAGCTGACGCCCATCGCCAAAACCAGGCCCTGCATTACGCACTCGAATTTTATGACCAAGGCAGCGATCGCCAAGGCCAAGAAACTTGGCGTGGTGATCGACGTCCAGCCCGCGTGGCTTTACCTTGATTCGCGGACCCTCCAGGCCCATTTCGGCTACGACCGGCTGCGTTGGTTTCAGCCTCTAAAGAGCCTGTTCGAGGCAGGCGTCGTAGTCGGCGGAGGGTCCGATCACATGCAAAAGATTGGATCGATGAGGTCGATCAACCCTTACAATCCTTATCTGGGAATGTGGATCACAATCGCTCGCCGCGGCAAGGGCTCCGAGACGCCTTTTCATCCCGAGGAGGCTCTTACCCGAGAGCAAGCGATCCAGTTCTATACGATCAATAACGCCAAGATCATGTTCATGGAGGACAAAATCGGGTCGATCGAGCCCGGCAAGTTCGCCGACCTGGTGGTTCTGGACAGGGATTTGCTTACTTGCCCATTAGACGAAATGAAAGACGCCAAGCTGGTGACGGCGTTCTCCGAAGGCAGAGAAACGCGCGTCCAGCGATCGTTGCCGGCTGATTAAACGTTTCGATCAGGGATCGATCTTTTCGCCTGCGTCGCGGATCGCGCTCAAAGCGGCGAGCCGAAGGGTGGCCAGAGTCTCTTTGTTTTTTGCACAGCGCTCGAGAAAGACCTTTGCCTGTTTCGATTGACCGCGGTTTTCGAGCAGTCGCCACAGTAAGAAATCGTGAACGCCCCTGCCCTGCGGCGCGAACGTTGCGTAGACTTCGTCGTCTCGTTTGACGTCCAGGTCGGCGTGTGGGCCTTCAGCGAACCAGTCTCGGAGCAGCAGGAAGAGCTGCTTTGCCTTTGGCGGGTTGGCGGGCTCTTGGATCATCAAGCTCACGCTTTGGTCCCGCGAAGGTTGATCCTTGAGCCCGTCGGCCAGCACGATGACCAGGAGAGCGTCGTTCGGCGACTTGCTCATTGCGTAGGCCTTCTTGTAGGCGTCGAGCGCCTTGCGATCGTCATGAGTCAGCAGGTAGAAGGCGGCGATCGACTCGAGCTCTGGATAGGAGGGCGCTGCGCCAATGCCCTCGATGTAGTTCCGTACGAACTCTTCCGCGGCCTGGACGTCGCCGCGCCCGTGCTTTTTGCACCAGTAGTACCAGGAAATCCAGCGCGAGGGCTGGTAGCGCTCTCGTCGCCCTCCGCGCCCACAATTCGGCGTTATCCCAGTCCTCGAGCCCCTCGTAGCAACGCTGGGCGCACTCCATCGCCCACAACGCCCAACTGCTCGCGGCCTTGAGCGAATAAGGCAACGCCTCCTTCCACTTCTTTTCTTTCATCAGTTGGTCCGCGATCCTCACTTGCACCTGAACGTGGTTGAGCGCGATCTCGGGCTTCTCGAGGAACTCGTCGAGCGTCTCTTTCCAGCGTTTGCAATCGCCCTTCTCGAGATAGATGTCCGCAAGCGATTCGTACGCCCAGCGTTCTGGGGAAAGCTTGACCAGCTCTTTCAAGCATCGTTCGGCGGGGATCATTCGTTTGGAATCCATGTAGCGTCGGCAGAGGTCGTACAAGACCGTGGGGTTTCCAGGAAGCTCCCGCTCCCATTTTTCCGCGTTGCTTTGGACGTGATCCCAATCCTCGCGAATGAGCTCCGCTCGAGCGTCCGCGGAATTGGGACTGATCGCCAGCAGCCTCTTGGCCGCGGCGATTCTGCCAGTGATGTGGACGCGATTGTCCAGCGACTCGGCCGCCAAATCGAAAGCGATCGGATCGCGATGCGATTCGATCATGTTGCGCGAAAACGGCCTCCGCCAATCGTTAAATCCGACCATGAAGTCGAACATCAGTATCTCGGAATCCTCGGCCTCTGGGATTTTGATGGTCTTGAGCAAATCGACGATCTCGGACGTGTTCCGATTCAGATCGAGCCCCAAGGCTTCGAGATAGGCCCTATAGCGATGGCCTTTGCTCATCTCGAGCGCACTGGGGAGGAAGCCGTCGACAGGCACGTCCCACGCATACTTCATGAAATGAAGCCTGCGGAAAGCAAGCACGAAACGCGCTTCTCGCGCCAGCTCTCCGAGGACCGTCCAGGAAGGCTCGCCCTGATCGATCGTTGGATCTCCGCTGGAAACGAGTGCGTCGATCGCGTTCGTCTCATTCCAATCGGCGAGAACGCGGTTCAGCTCGGCAGGGGTGTTTGATAATTCTTTGAGCCGCCTCGGGAATCCGTCCGAGAAGCGATCGATCCCCGATTCGGTCGACGCGTGCAAAGTGGCCACGCCCCCGTGACGGCTCATCGCGTCGTAAAGCAAATAGTTCTCGGGTTCAGCCTCGAGCGCCGAGCTTGCCGATTCGAGCGCTGCCATTTTTGCTGGTGTAAACTGAAGGATCATATATCGTAAAGTGCGCGCCAGAGGCGCAAGCGGCTCTCGGGCGGGCAGGTCAAGCGTTTTGAGGTCTCCTTTGCAATACGCCTCGACCACGGCGAGCCATGCAGGCGCGGCGACGCCCGCCTTTGCCTTTCCGCCCAGGGCTTCAAGTTTCTTTTGCGCCGTCGCAAAATCGTCGAGCGCCAACTTGTGGAACCCTGTCAAAGCCAGAGCAAAGCCTCTGCTCCAGTAACTCTCAGGCGAAGCCGGTTCTTTCGCCATGAGCCTCTGCGCGTAAAGCAGCGAGCGCGCTTTGAATACCTTATGCGCGGCGCTCCAGTGGTGCTGGGTCAGTAACCCAAGCTGGGCGTAGCCGACGACAATAGCCTGCAAGAGCTCCGACGACTCGCCTGCTGTACGGACGGCGTCATGAATGAGCCGCACGGACTCGTACTGCTCTAAAAACGTCGATACGTAGGCTCGCTTCACCGCCTCGGGCGGCGTCTTGCCCGCCTTGCCCGTTTGCTTCGACGTCGGAACCGCTCCGCTCTTCTTGAAGGAAAGCGCCATCTCGTTCCGAGACGCCTTTTCAGCCGACGCGACGAGCTTCAGATAACCTGTTCCAGGGTCCTCATCCAATGGAATCTCTTCGGAGAAGACGACCGTTCGCTTGGCCGCTTGCACGAGTCGGAGCGAAACGTCGACCGTTTTGCCGGAATGGACGAAGGATTCGAGCTCGAACCCCGCGATTTCCTCGAGATTGGGATCTCGCTCGTCCAAAACCTCGTCGCGAGTGGATAGGCCAAGCTCTTCCCTCGCCGAGATCAGAAACGCCTGGCGGACGATCTCGCGTGCGAGTATGGCCATGTCTCGATCCTCGACATTCCGATACGGAATCGTCTCGTCGGGCCTGCCCAGAAAAACGACCCCTTTGGTCTTTGCCTTCTCCGCCTTTTCAACTGGCGCGTACAAAGCCCCTCGGGAGACCGTGCCGCCGAGGATCTCGGATCGAGGCTTCGCTGCTTTGCTCCCCGCGACGTCGGTTTTCGCGGCGGCGCCCAGCTTCATCATGAAGACGGGATCGCCGGGCGAGATCAACAGCCAGCTTTGATAGACCGAACTCCAAGCCAGCGAATAGGCCCTGCCGCCGTCCATTCCTGGAGCTATGCCATCAAGCTTTTCGAACTTGAACGTGGCGTCGTTACCGGACCAGACTCCGTCGGACGCCATCAAGACGCGCTTTCCGTCAAAGGCCAGCGATTGGTATAGACTTGTTCCCGAATAGACGCCCTTGGCCGCGGTCTCGACTCTTGGTACTCCCACCTTCAGGCGTCGCAAATCGACAGTTTGCCGCACTGGGTTTCCCGAGCGGTCGCTCACCCAATAAATCGATCCATCGTGAAGAGTCGGGGCGAATTCATAAACGACGTCGATTTCCTCGCTCGTCGGCTTGACCGTCCCTGCCTCCAGGTCGACCAACAGCGGTCGACGCCATTGAGCCATGTTTGGTCTCTGGTTTGGCGTGAGCGTTCCGCGCCCGATCAGAATCCTCCGCACGTCTTTCTCGCCAAAGGGATCGAGCCCGAGCATATAGACAGGCCGAAATGCCGTCTTCTCGTTCGCCTGCTCGCCCGCCGCGGACTCCTTGGCGGTGAGTAGAACCTTCACTTTGGTTCCTTTGAACGAGTCGGTGACGATGCTCGCCACGAATGCACCGGCGCCGTCCGATCCGCAGACGCACGCCGAGCCCTTCTTGACGGTCGCAATCTGGAGAATCTGGAGATTGGGCTCGGTCCCTTTGGGATCGAGCGCTGGATAAGGCAGACCATGCTCCCTGCCGACGTGGTAACCCCCCAGCTTCTTGGGGTCGTAAAGGATGATCGAGGGCGAGCTCCGGTCGTTCGGATTCACGGGGATCCAGATCATGGCGCCGTCCCAGCATGGAGCTCCGTACGTTGCATTGGCCACTGGAGTGATCCAGAACGCAGATCCCTTCTGCTTGACGATGTACGCTCCACCCGTGGCCGACCAGAAGAGGTCCATACCCTCGCCCAGACTGATAGAACCGTCGATCGAGTTGATCAATCCCGCGTTGCCCAGACTGTCCTTCACCTTCAGCTCGATTGGTTCGAAACGAACCACTGGTCCTTCAGCGTGCGCCCAGGGGACTGCGGCAATGAAAAAGAGAAGAAGGCCGCATGCCGTTGTGCATTTTCGAACGTCTGACTTGTTCATGGCCGTCGCGGTCGTTTGCCGCGCTCCTTGCGGAGGTTCGAGCCGAACGCCGAGCAGGCCCAGGCGTCGGCCTGGCCCGATTTGCCCTTCTATGGGTGAACTCTAAACGTGCATGATAGAGCCCTGGGCCCAAGGAGGACAACGAACCCGCATGGCAACGAAGCTTTTTCGAGAGATTTCCCAAAAACGGGGATTCGATTGGCCCTCTCGATGCATAACCTTGATGGAGCCAACGTGATTTGAGGATGTTGGGGAAATGAGAACAGGTCAGTCGGTCGTCTATCGAGAAATGCAGGCTCTGTTTGGATCGGGCGCCCTTGGAGCCCTTTCCGACGAGCAGCTTCTCGAACGGTTTTTGGGCGAACAGAGTCAGATCGCTCAGGTAGCCTTCGCGACCTTGGTCGAACGACACGGGCGCATGGTTCTTGGCGTCTGCCGGCGAATTCTGCCGAACGAACACGACGCCCAAGACGCGTTTCAGGCGACGTTTCTTGTTCTGGTTCGCAAGGCCTCCTCGGTCCGCGTCGAGGGGTCGCTGGGACGTTGGCTGCACGGAGTAGGCACTCGGGTTGCGAAGCGGCTCAGGCAGACCTCCGCCAGGCGCCGAACCCACGAATCAACCAGTCACGAGGCTGACGAGCCGTGGTACGTCGAGCACAGAGACGCCCGCGAGCTCAGAAGCGTCCTTGACGAAGAGCTTGCTGGACTGCCAGACCCTTTTCGGGAGGCCATCGTCGTCTGTTACCTCGAGGGACTGAGTCATCAAGAAGCCGCTCGCCAGCTCGGCTGGCCCGTCGGCACCGTCCGCAGCCGACTGGCCAGAGGCAAAGAACAGCTCAGGCACAGGCTCATTCGCCGGGGCGTCGCGGTTCCTTCGCTTGCAGGGCTCTCGAGTTTGCTTGCGTGCGAATCCTCGCAGGCGGCGGTCCCGAAATCGCTCATTACTTCAATAGTTAATTCCGTTTATGAATCGAATTCAGACCAAAAGCTTGCCGCGTCGGCCGGGGCGGTCTCGGCCGCCGTCGCAGCTCTTTCCGAAGGAGTTTGTAAAGCCATGTTGCTCGGCAAATTGAAAATCGCCGCCGCCG
Organism: uncultured Planctomycetota bacterium; assembly: GCA_963818975.1. Lineage (GTDB taxonomy): Bacteria > Planctomycetota > Planctomycetia > Isosphaerales > Isosphaeraceae > CAWFUI01. Next base: position 174,954 of record CAWFUI010000015.1, read on the forward strand.
CTCTCTTGGTTCTGTGCGGCTCGGCAGGCAGCTACGCCCTGTTGGTTCAGGATGGGCCGGCCAAGCCGGGAGCCCCAGGCGCCAAGGCCTCACAGGTCGTTCGAGACGAAGTACTCGAAGTGACCGTCAAGCCGGAGAACGTCACGAGCGCCGGCTTTGTCGACTTCGTAACCGACAATCTCAAAGTGGAGATCAAACCGGAGAGCGTCACTGAAATTCACTATACCAGCGACGTCAATCCGCAGGACGCTCAGCCCAAGAGGATAGAGGTCTTGAACTACAGGATCGAGCTCGATCAGCCCCCCACGCTCGACGACATCCTGGCCAAGGCGCCTCAGATCAAGGGGATGCCCATCGGGTCGCTGGCGATTCGCACCGAGAAGATCGGCGACAAGACCGACGAGTGCAAGGTTTATCCGCTCGCGGGGCCTTGCCAGCTTGTCCACAAACATTACAAAGCCACCATCAGGACCGATGCTTCGGCGGGCAAGGACCACGCCGTCCAAGAGAGCGTGGTCTATATCGATAAAGACCACCTTGTTCGCTGCTCGGATTCGGCTCACAAGCATCAGGCGGCTCAGGCCATATACGATGTCCTTACGACGGCTGCCTCGGGCGAGACGAATGAGAACCAGAAGGTTCAGTTTCAACTGAATAAGAATCCCGGCTTCACGAACGATCAGAAAGTCATCTCGAGTTTCGTCTATGACGCAAAGCCTCGAGTGATCAAGAGCCAGCAATCCCGCATCGAAGACGTCGAGAAAAAGCTCGACGACGTCTTGAAGGCGCTTGACGAACTCAAGAAAACCATCAAGAACTGAACGATCTCATAACTCTCCCTCTATCGAGCTACAGACGGCCGCCCCTTACAAAGGCGGCCGTTTCCATTGGCGATTCAACCACGGCCCTTCCTCCTTGGTTCCATGATTGGGGGAGGCTCGGTAGGAGTAGTTCCTATGACGCACAACGTCTTCCCCTGCATCTTCCCAACCATAACCATAGCGTCCGTAGTGCCAGAGCCTCATCGAGCAGTCGGCCAAGGGCGTTACGCCGATTTGCTCGAGCCGATGACAAAACGACCAGTCCTCGCCTAGATAATGACATCCGCCTTCCCCGTCGTGTACGAGAAGCGGAAGAAAGAACGGCCAGAATCCGCGACGCCAGCGCGTATTACAGAGCGGCAGATCCAATGCCTCGATCATCGCGCGCAGCACGTGAGACCTGATCCGCAAGAATCCCGTGGCAGCATACTCCAGCGGATAAAGTCCAGGAGAGTGTGGGCCAAGGATAACCTCCTCGACGCCAGCCGGGAACCTACACGAAAGCTCCCTCCTGCCCTTCTTGGGATAGACTCCGCAAACGATCGCTTCAGGACGGACCAGGAGGCGAAACGCGTCGGTCGGATCGAATCCGATGTCCGCATCGATGAACAGGAGTGATTCGAAGCCGTCGTGCAGCGCCTCGGAGGCCATCTCATTGCGAGCCAGGTCAATCTGAGAGCAACCCTCGCGACGGACGACTACTAGGCCCTCTTTTTCGAGGTTTCGGAGCGATTCCTCGCACGGCCACTCGACCGAGTTCAGGTGTGGAACGAGCACGACCGATTTCGCCCTGCCCCTCGGGATGGGCTTTCGGACCTCCTCGCGAGGGGCGACGTTGCGGAAGAACTCGAGATGCTTTGGTCCAAGCACTTCCGGATCACAAGGCTTCGATTGCTCGATCGCCGACTGCCGCGCGTTTTCGTAAGCTTCGCTGTCGTCCCAGAGCCGGTTGATGGATTCAACCCAGGGTCGTACGTCTTCGGCGGTTGGAAGTTGTCGGGTTGCGGGAGTGAGGTGCTCTGGAAGAGGCAGGACCAAGCCTGCCCGACCGAGCGTTTCTGGCAATGCGCCCCGATCGCTTGCAATGACGGGTATTCCGTTGATCAAAGCCTCGACAGCGACGAGGCCCTGCGATTCCCAGAACAACGACGGCATGATGCAAAGCCGCGTTTGGCGCCAGAAATCGCGTGGGTCTTGGGTGTGAGACAGGAAAAAGACGTTGCCGTGGGCTCGGAGGTCGAGTCCGCAAGCCGCGACGGTTTCTTCAGTGCCTCGACTTTCAACGACGAGGATTGGGATGTCCGGTCTTTGTCGGCCGAGCTCGTCGGCGATTCGGGCGAACGCATAAACTCCTTTCTCGATCGACGGGTTGACGAACGTAACATATTTTGTTTCATTTTGCTCGACCTTAACCCGATTGGGATCGACCAAATTCGGCAGAACAGTGCATTCCAGACCGAGTGCGTCTTTGTAGTACTCGGAGGCGAACTGCGATGGTACGACAACGGCGTCGACTTCCGAGAAAAGCGAAAGATCGTTATAGAAGAAATTATGTAGGGAGAACACCGTAGCGACGCTGCGACGGCGGGCTCTACTGATGCATTCGCGAGTGAGACTGTCGCCGCCAAAGGTGAGAAGAACGTCGGGCTTGAAGCTTTCGAGAAGCATGTCGAGAAGCGGCAGAACCTCGGCGGCCTCGGCGAGCGTTGAATCCTCGTAGCGATGGAAATCTCGGCGGAGCACCGAAACGTTCACGCCGTTATGACGGAGTTTCAGATGCGGCGCTGTTGATCGGACGCCCGATGCGATTGCTGTCCACGCGGCGCCGTTGGATGAGGCGAACTGCCAGCCCCTCTGGGAGAACCAGTCCAGGGGATCTCCTTCGAAGTCCCCGTCGACAATCGTTCCGCAGAGCACTTCCGTCGCGAAACCTTGTCGGGAGAGATACTCGAGCAATGCCCGAGTGGCGATCGCCGCACCGTTGAAGCTATCGAAGTAAAAAGAACGACGAAAGAACAATCCGTGAATATGAAAGTTGCGAGCTGGTTTTGCTCATTTACCGTTTTCGGCGAGCTACGGGATGTCTTGGATCGTCAAGCCTTGCGTGAATTCTCGAGGCCGGCTAGGATTCGGGCGAATACCCGAATTCTGCCGCGCCGGGAATGTCTCGGTTTTCGTCGTGGCGCTTGTAGATGGAGCTTGCAACGCCATGATGCTCGTCAGACTCAAGATGGCACTTGCCTCACTGTTGGTTCTGTGCGGGTCGGCGGGGAGTTACGCGCTCCTGGTTCAAGAGAAGCCCGCCACTTCTGCCGCAGCGGCTTCCCAATCGAGAAACGAGATTATTCCCGGAGCGATTATCCGCCAAGGGAATGTGATTGAGTTTGAATTTAACAGTAATGACTCCACCATAGCTGCCGACTCTAAGAGGGTGCCGATCCTGGACTCAGCCCCCACAGGTAGAGATTTCGCGGACAACCCTCCCACGCTCGCAGATCTTCTCGCTGAGTCGCCAGATCTCAAGAGCTTGTCGATTGTAGAGCTCTCAATCCGAACTGAGAAAATCCTCGACAAAGTAGACGCCTGCAAGGTGTATCCGTTGGCAGGCCCGTGCCATCTTGTCCATAAGCACTACCAGGCCGTGATCCGAGTTGGTAACTCGACCGGAAAGAATCGGGCCGAAGAGCGAACCGTTTACATCGAACAGGATTATCTTGTTCGTTGCCTTGAACAGTCGCGCGACCATCAAGCGCATAGAGCCGTAGCGAATGAGCCTTCATCGGTGAATGACACGCTTGAGCAACCGGTTCAGCAAAAGAGCGAGAAGTCGCGCATCGAAGACGTTGAGAAGAAGCTCGTCGACGTTCTCAAGACCCTCGAAGAACTGAAGAATAAAATCGAAAGATGATCGTTCGTCACAATATCGAAACGAGTGTTTCCAGCGGCCGCTTCTCACAAAGGCGGCCGCTTTCGTTTTTGAGCGTTTTTCGCTTGCCCAGCGGCTCTCGCGGGTCCATGCTTGGACGATCCCCGCCACTTTGCTTCCAGGATCCGCCGCCATGAAATTGCGATCCACCCTCGCTTGTTCCATTTTGATCTTCATTTCGACGAGTTCCGCCTTTGCCCAGGCCCTGCCTGGCACGAAGCTCTTGGAAAACAAAGGTAATCCCTCGCGCGAGATGGTCGAAGGGATCAATAAATATTTCGAGCGCATGCTCGCTGCGAGCGTCCAAACTCGCCAGAAATACTGGAAGGCCGATTTCTCTTCAACCGAGGCTTACCAGAAATCGGTCGCTGCCAATCGGGCCAGGCTTTGCGAGATCATCGGTGTGGCGGCGGAGCGATCGAGCAAATCGGAGTTGATCTACGTATCGAGCTTGGGCAATCCTGCGTCGCCCGCCGAGACCTCATGCAAGATGAGAATCCGTTCCGTCCGCTGGGGCGTCTACCCAGGCTTCGAGGCCGAGGGGCTTTTAGTAGAACCGACCGACGGCCAGGTCTTGGCAAACGTCGTCTACCTGCCCGACGCAGATCAAACGCCTGAAGCGGCCCTTTTGTTCGATTCGCGTGCAGGAAAGCCGGAGGCGATCTGGCGTCCCCTGCTCCATCAACCTGGCCTGCGGATCCTTGTGCCCACTTTGGTCAGCCGAGCTCGCGATTTCTCAGGCAGTCCCACAGTCAGGCCTTCGAAGCTGACGCACAGGGAATGGATCTACAGAATGGCTTATGAAGGTGGCAAACACATCATCGGCTACGAAGTCGACGAGGTTCGTGCTGCGATCGACTGCTTCTCCCCGCCCAATCAGCCCAACGTTCCTACGGGAGTCGCTGGATACGGCGAAGGAGGATTGATCGCTCTATTCGCCGCTGCGATCGACCCCAGAGTTTCTGTCGTCGGCGTCCGTGGATATTTCGCCCCCAGGGAAAACGTCTGGAAAGAGCCCATCGACCGCAACGTTTGGGGCCTGCTCGAACGTTTTGGCGACGCCGAGCTCGCTGCGCTCATAGCTCCTAGAAAACTGATTGTCGAAGCGCTCCGGGTCCCAAATTCTCCCGGAGCGGTTCCAGGCTTCGGGGCTCCCACAAGCCCCACGTCAGGAAGGCTCGAAACGCCCAAGATCGCCGAGGTGGAAAAGGAATTCGAACGGGCTAAAGCCACTTACGAACGTCTGGGACGCCCTGACGCGATCCTATTGGCCAAAACAGTTGACGACGCCGGAATGCTCAACTCCGACGAACAAGTGAGGGCGTCGTCCGCATTCCTCGGAGCCTTGGGGATCCAAGCCCCTTCGAAAGATCAATCCCCTTTCGGCGTCGATTGCCCCACCCAGACCGAAGCCATCGACCAGGAGGCCAGGCAGAAGCACATCGTCGACCAACTGACCGAGCTTACGCAGAAACACATCCGCACGTCCGAGCTCAGACGGTATGAGTATTGGAAAAAGGCAGACTTGTCTTCGCTCGAGAAGTACGAGGCTTCGACAGAGCAGTATCGCCAACGGTTCTGGGATGACTTGATCGGCAAGCTGCCTCCGCCCACGGAACCCCTCTCCGTCGAGTCCGTGCTTGCCTACGACGAACCCAAGTGGAAAGGCTATGCCGTCAAACTGCCTCTGTACAACGAAGTCTTCGCCTCGGGGGTTCTGCTCGTTCCCAAGGATCTGAAAGAGGGCGAACGGAGGCCCGTTGTGGTCTGCCAGCACGGCCTTGAAGGAACGCCCGAGCCGATCGTCGATCGCAAGATCAAGTCGGTCTACAACGCTTTTGGCGCCCAACTCGCCGATCGTGGGTATATCGTCTACGCTCCTCAGAACCCTTACATTTACGACGACGGCTTTCGCGCGATCATGCGCAAGGCAAACCCGCTAGGTCTGAACCTCTTCTCGGTAATTGTCCGCCAGCACGAGCGAACGCTCGAGTGGCTCAAAACCTTGAGCTTCGTCGACCCCAATCGCATCGCCTTTTATGGTCTTTCCTACGGAGGAAAGACCGCGATGCGCGTTCCCGCGATCCTCAAGGATTATTGCCTATCGATCTGCTCGGCCGACTTCAACGAGTGGGTTGTCAAATGCACGAACGTCGACCGATCGTATAGCTATCTCTATACAATTGAATACGACATGTACGAGTTTGGCCTCTCGGAGCGGTTCAACTACGCCGAGATGGCAGCGCTCATTGCCCCAAGGCCTTTCATGGTCGAGCGCGGGCATCAGGACGGCGTGGCGCCCGACGAATGGATTGGTTACGAGTTCGCCAAGATCCGTAGGCTTTACGACACGCTCGGAATCTCAGACCGAGCAGCGATTTCGTATTTCAACGGCGGCCACATGATCAAGGGCGAAGCAACTTTCGAATTCCTTGATCGGAATTTGAACTGGAGCAGTCGGAAGTGATCCGGAGCCCAAGTCTCATCAGTTCCGCAGGGGGCGATGGGTCGTAGCCAGGGGCGGGTCGCCCATGGACTGATCTTTTGACTTTCCCGCATTCCCCATCCCCGCGCGAGGGCGCATTCTACGCCCTACGCCTCGATAACCGTCCGCTCGAGGTTGCCAAGCCAGCTCAATAGCGGATTCTCCGAGCCCATAGGCACTTCATCCTTGATCGAGCCGATCCGCTCGAGCAGCAGACCTTTATGCGGACCGCCCGCCTCGTGCTCGCGCGAATCGCGCCAGACGTCTCGGGCGAGCACCCGAATTTGTTCCGACATGCTCTTCTCGTTGCCTACACCGCCAGTCAGTTTGATCATCTCTCCACCCCGTCAATTCGTTCGTCTTCATCACACACTTCTACACCTATTCGCTCGATCGTTCGGAGTATTATCTCGGACGCTTGTAAGAGAGTCAAGCCCCGTCTTATTTTTCGTGGAATAGGGTGTAAAGGCGATGTGCGGACGCGCGGCGGGGCCTACCGAAACAGAGCGTCCCATTGAGTAGAGACGCGATCCAGAGCCTTTCGCGCCTCCTCGAGTTTATGAAGATCGTCGTGGTACAAAGAACCGGTCTCGGTCGGCAGTCTTCCGACGGACTCCGTGGCCTGGTCCAGGGTGCCCAGCATCTGCGCGTAAAGGTAACCCGCCTTCTCGCATTCGGGCCCCTCGGGAAGCGTCGCCATTGCTTTCGTGGCAGAGAGAACCCGTTCCTTGCAGGTCAGAAGGACCTCGTCCCAGCGGGCTTTTTCGAAGGCGTGAGTGGCGCGGGGTAAGCTGGGTTGTAACGCGGGTCTTCGTTCTTGGGGGCTAGCGGGCTGTCCGACACGTCGATCGTTCCTTTCGAAGCGGCTCAATTGGGAATCAGCCGTTAGGCTGAAGGAGGGTTTTATTCTATCTAAAGCCTTCCAGCGCACCAAGCTTGCTCGCATTGTCGCTTCGGGCTCTCTCGTATAACATCCAGCAAGCGTCTTCATTGTAAGCCGTTTCCGCATTCCGCCGAGCCTCCGAGAGCCAAAGGATTGCACCGATGCGAAAACCCCTAGCGTTTGCGTCCGTCGTCTTTGCCTCGATCTTGGGCGTTTCGTGGTCGGTTCAGGCGACCTATCAAGAGCCAGCCAACATTCCGGCTAGCGCCTTGGAACTTGCCAAAGGATGGCGGATCGAACTTGTGAAGACGGCCCCCGAGATCGTCTTTCCCACCGCCGTGGTCGTTTCTCCCAACGGGACGATCTACCTCGGCCAGGATCCGATGGACATGCCAGGCCCGCCGACGGTTCCAGGCGACTCGGTCCTTGCGATCAAAGATGGCAAGGTCTCGATCTTTGCCGAGAAGCTCTGGGCAGTAATGGGTTTGGAGTGGGCTGGCGATACGCTCTTTGTCGTCCATCCGCCGTTCCTCTCGGCGTTCAAGGATCTAGACGGGGACGGCAGGGCAGACAATCGCACCGACCTGGTCGTCGGCCTTGGTCCCAAGCTCCCAGGCTTCAGCGGCATCAACGACCATGTCGCCTCGGGAATCCGGCTTGGGATGGATGGTTCTCTTTATATCTCGGTCGGAGACAAAGGGATTCCCAAGGCGACAGCCGCCGACGGCTCGCACATCACTTTGAAAGGCGGAGGCGTCGTCCGCGTACGGCCCGATGGTTCCCGGCTCGAAGTCGTCTCCTCGGGCGAACGCAATCCGCTTTCGGTGATGCTGACCGCGGAAGACGAGGTTTTCACCTACGGCAACGACGACGACAGCAAGCTCTGGCCAAACAGTCTGACGCATCACATCGTCGGCGGACACTATGGATATCCATACGAATTCTTGACCAAGCCTTGGCGATGCCTGCCGATCGTCGGCGGGCTTATCGGCGGATCGGGAACGCAGGGGGTCTGTTATACCGAAGGCGCCTTGCCCGCCGAATTCGACGGCAACCTCTTCGTTTGCGATTGGGGTCTGCAACGGCTCGATCGTATCGTCGTAGCCCGCAAGGCGGGAACGTTTGAACTTTCCGCGAGGGAACCGATCGTTTCGAAAGGGAAACTGGGAGACTTCAGGCCGTTTTCGATCGCAACGGTCCCTCGCGGTTCGTCGTTCTATCTCGTCGATTGGGCGTTCAATGGCTGGCTTGCCGAAGGACCCAAGACCGGCAGGCTGTTCAAACTCGCATACGAAGGAAAGGAACGATCTCCGGAGGCCAAGCCTCTCGATCCCAACGGCGATCCGATTGAGCGATTGTCCGACCCAGCGCTTTCGGTTCGGCTCGAGGCCCAGCGCGCTCTCGTCAAGCAAGGCGCCAAGGCAATTAGAAGCTTGGCTCCGCTGGTGCAATCCCCAACCGACGGACGGGCCGCATTGCACGCGGTTTGGGCCTTGAACGAAATTCCCACGCCCGAGGCTCGTGCGGTCATTCGCGGGGCCTTGGACTCGACCAACGAATCGGTCCAGGTGCAAGCGATTCGAGCCTTGGGGCTTGCTGGAGATCAAGCGTCCGCAGCGGGTTTGTCCGCCGCCCTTGGCTCGTCGTCTCCGGTCGTCCGCAGAGAGGCAGCCGTCAGCCTCGGCAGGTTGAACGTCCAAACGGCAGGCCCTGCGCTTCATGAAAGCGCTTGCAGATCCCGATCGTTTTGTCGCCTGGTCGGTCCGAGGCGCGATCAAGAAGTTGGGATTTTGGCGAGAGGACGAGCTTGTCTCGGCGCTCGAGGATCCCAAAACCCGCGAATCGGCGATCGTGCTTTGCGACGAGGCCTACGACGTGGTCGTCGAGAAGTCGCTCGTCAAGGCCCTCGAGCAGACCAAAGACCCCGAGTTCCGAGCCCGAATCGTCGGTTGCCTTGCAGGTCAGTTTCTCCAACTTCCGAAATGGGACGGCGCCTGGTTCGGCACCAATCCGTTGGCAGGGGCCATGCCCAAGAAAACCGACCCGTGGGACATCCCTGCCATGCGCGTTGTGCTGCGAGGGCTCGCCCTGGGAGCGGGAGATCCCGATGCGCAGCGTCCGCAAGGAAGCGATCGTTGGTTTGAAATCCATCGGACCCGATGGAGTCAAGTTGCTCCGTACGAGGCTTCCGGTCGAAAGCGATCCTGAGAACAAAGCGATTGTCGTCGCCGCGCTAACTACGGCCATGGACCTGGAGTCCCAGCCCCAATTCGAGTCGATCCTCCTCGACGCGAAAGAGAAGCCCGAAGTGCGCAAGGCAGCGCTCGCGGGACTGGCCTCCTTCGGAGGTCCGCAAGCCTTGAGAGCACAACTCTCCCTCATCTTCGACAAGAAGGCTCCGGAGGACCTCCTCTGCCAAGCGATCGTCCCTCTGGGCAAAGCCGGTTTTCTACCTCCAAACGACCTTGTATCGTTTATCTATCATAAAAGTACAAGCGTGCGCATGGCGGCGCTATCGTCGCTGGGGCCCAAGAGCGCGAAGTCGCACTCGCGCACGCTCAAACCCGCCGTGTTGGACTGCCTCGAGGATCCGGTTCCAGAGGTCCGCCGCGCCGCCGCCGGAGCCGCCGCGGTGATGGGCGCACATGAAGCTGTTCCCAAGATCGTCAAGCTCGCGTCCGATCCAGAAACGCGGCCGCAAGCCCTACAAGCGCTGGCTGCGATGCCCGATTCATCGGCAGTGGGCGTTTATCTCGAAGCCCTGGGCGACCGAGACCCAGCCGCAAGGCGGCTCGCGTTCAAAGCTCTCCAGACCATCAGGAAAGCCGCCGAGCCCGCTCTTGGCAAGGCCCTGACCAGCGGTTCGATCGACGAATCCACGCGCATCGAAATCGAGAAAATTCTCGCCGACTTCACCCCTATCGCCAAATGGCGCGTCATCGGACCTTTCGCGAGAACCACGGCTCGGGTCTTCGTCGGCGAGCCCGCCATCGATTTCAACAAGAAGCACTCGGGCGTCGAAGGGACGACGATCGCCTGGCAAGCCCGGACCTCCGAGCGACGCGACGGCGCGATCGTGATCGAAGACTTAAAGAAAGGCAAACCGACGGTCGGACAATTCGGCTACGACATGAATAGCAATCCCGATATGTGCACGTTTGCCTATGCAGAGGTCGAGTCCGGCGCGGCCCAGCAGATCCTCCTTCGAGTTGGTTCCTCGGGGTCGATGCTCGTGACGGTCAACGAGCAAACCGTCTACTCCTACGACAACTTCGCGGGCAGGGCGTATGCACCCGACTCCGACTACTGTCTCGCCCCCCTCAAGAAGGGCGTGAATAGAATCCTTGTAAAGTCCCGCCAGGGCGTGGGGTCGTGGTGCTTCAGCGTCCAGTGTTCCACTCCCTTGCACGCTGGCTCGAGTGCAGGAAAACCTCGCTTCACGATCGCCCAACTCGCCGAATTCGCTCTTGGACACAAAGGAGACCTCAAACGCGGCGAAGAGATCTTCTTCGATGAACGGGGCGTCGGCTGCGTCAAGTGCCACTCGGTCGCCGGGAAGGGCAAGGCGACCATAGGACCAGACCTCGCGGGCTTGGCTCTCAAGTACGATTCCGCAGAGATTGTTCGCTCGGTCCTCGAACCGTCCAACCGCATCGCGACTGGTTACCAACCCGTCGTCCTCGCCACGACCGACGGCAGGGTGCTCACCGGCCTTGTGCGTTCGGAGACCGATCAGGCGATCGAGCTCGTTGACGCCGACGCCAAGACCACGGTCGTTTCCAAGAAGGAGATCGAGGAGCGGAAGATCAGTCAGACTTCGATCATGCCTGTCGGTATTGCCGATCGGCTTTCCCCGGTCGAGTTCGCCGACCTTGTCGAGTACCTGAAGAGCCTGAAGACCGCACCCAAGGCCGGGGCGAACTTGACGAACGAATCACGTTGAACCTCAAGGCTTCATTCGCTTCTTCCAACGAGCCACGAAAGCCGCATAATCCTCTGGAGTGTCGATTCCCGCCGCGGCGTGTTCGACGATCCCCACCGCAATGGAATGACCTGCCTCCAAAGCGCGAAGCTGCTCCAGCTTCTCCAGGCCCTCCAGCCGCGAGTTGGGGAGCGAGTGATACCCCAGCAAGAAGTCGCGCTGGTAGGCGTAGATGCCTAAATGCAAATAACCCAAAGGGTCGCCGGCCCTTGCCGATTTATCGCGATCGAACGGGATCGGAGCTCGCGAGAAGTAAAGCGCCTTGCCCTCGTGCGAGCACACCACTTTCACGCAGGCGTTTGAAAGGAAAGTCTCCTGGTTTCTTATGGGGGTCGCCAGCGTGGCCATGGGCGCGTCTGGAGAGTCGAGAAGCCGCTGGACGACCAGATCGATTGCTTCGGGTTCGATCTCGGGTTCGTCCCCTTGGACGTTGACGATGATTCCGACGTGAGCGTATTGAGCTGCCACTTCCGCCGCGCGGTCGGTTCCGCTTGCATGGTCTGCGCGGGTCATGACGGCTTCTCCGCCGTGCGCCAAAACGACGTCTCGAATGCGCGTGTCGTCGGTGGCCACAATCACTCGATTGATCCTCTTCGCGCGTTTCGCCGCCAGAACGACGTGAACGACCAGAGGTTTGCCGGTCTCTTCGAGTAAAGGTTTTCCGGGTAGCCGGGTCGAAGCGAATCGAGCAGGGATCACCACGGCGATTTCCATCTTTCCAGGCAACCTCCAGCGTTCGAACTTCCGATAGAAGGGGCACGTCGCCAAGAGCCCCAAGGCAATCCGGTCCAGCGGTCGGCCAAGGCCACTATAGCCGCGAAGAATCGGCAAGCAAGGATCGGGGACGAAGCGACGGCTCCGCAAGCGAGCCTGGAAGGTTCGTGCAGTGTCTCGGCGAAGTCCGGCGGACCTCGCCGTTCGGCAGGAGGCGGTTCCGAAAGGGTCTCGAAGGGTCAGCCCTGGGAAAGGTCCAAGATCGGCCTGGGTTTCGAAAGCCCGGTCCGCTTCGAACCGAAACGGCGTGGGTCATGAAGGCCTCGCCGCCGTCGGACGAAGCGCCTAGGCCCCTCCCACGTCGACCAGCGGGCGAGCCCACGATTCCCTCCGCGATCGGAGTTTAGGTGAGCCTTTGATCAAATGATTTGATTTTAGATTCGCCGAAAGCTCCAACTTCTCGATTCGCATGCGCTCCGTCGGCAAAACACGCGCGGTTGTTTCGCGCGGGTTCGCCGCCGCGGCAGGCTCGTTATCAAACGAGCGGGCCGCGCCATGGAAGGGGGGCTCTCACCACCGAACCGCGGGGCGGCCAATAGCCAATGGCATGGCGGCCGTCTGAGGAGCTCTCGTTCGATGGCGCCAGCCAAACTTCGCCTCTCCAATCGGCCCAGTCCCAAGTTTCGCAAAACCAGCCGACGCGTTTCCTTCGACGCCCTCGAAGACCGCCGGCTGCTCTCGCTTTCCACCTTCGACTCGATCGACGGCGCCTCCCAAGTCCGGGCGACCTACGGGGTCAACGGCAGCGGCATGACCGCGGCCGTCATCGACATGGGCGTCGACTATCAAGATACAGCTTTGGGCGGCGGCTTCGGCCCAGGCAATAAAGTCGTCGCGGGCTACGACTTCGCCGATAGCTCGCCAAACCCCGTCGCAACCTCAAGCCAGCACGGCACAGCGGTCGCCGGAATCCTCGCATCGAGCGATCCCTCCAACCCCGGCGTCGCGCCTGGCGCCGACGTCGTCCCGCTCAAAGTCTTCTCCAATAGCAACCAGGGAAACTTTGCTTGGGTCGCACAGGCCCTCCAGTGGGTTGTCGCCAACCATCAAGCCAATAATATTACAGTTGTGAATATCTCCATCGAAGACGGCAACAACTACGCTGGCAACTGGTTTGCCAACGACGGCAGCGTGGGCGAACAGATCACCAACCTGATCGGCCAGCTCGACGGCATGAACATTCCCGTCGTCGTCGCCGCGGGAAACAGCTACTCGGGCGCCCAGGGCATGGGCTTCCCGGCGATCGTCAGCGACGCCATCAGCGTGACCGCGACCAACGGCGCCAATCAACTCGCGTCCGACGCCCAGCGGCTCGGATCAAACGCCAACGCCAGCGGTACAACCCTCGCCGCTCCGGGAGTGAACCTGACTTCGATCGGCGCCAACAATCAGTCGGTCAGCGTCACCGGCACCAGCTTTGCCGCCCCTCAGGTCTCCGGCGCCGTGATCCTGCTCCAACAAATCTACGAGAGTCGCTTCGGATCTCTACCGAGCGTCGCGCAACTGAAGCAATGGCTCACTCAGGGTTCAGACCCGGTCAGCGACCCATCCACCGGACTAACCTTCGATCGCCTCGACATCCCCAAGGCCGCCGCACTCATCCCCCAACCCGCGGCGCAGACGACTCCAGCAAACCCCACTCCCTCGACAAGCACCGGTCAGCAGGTCGCCGTCTACGTCAACGGCCAACTCCAAGGCCAGTTCAGCCAAGCTCAGGCCAATTCGAGCTTCGGCGGGGTGCTCTCGGTCTTGAACCAGCTCGGGTCGTTCCAAACCGTGCAAGTCTGGAACGCAGGCCAATCGGGTACGTCGCTGGGCGCAGGTACAACTTGGACCTCGATCCAAATCTGGAACGCCAAGGCCGCCGGAACCGTCGCCTCCGAACACGCGAAATTGAAGCATCAAATGCTGATATCGCATTCCCAAAAAGTTGCCCAATCGAAAGTGGAATCGTCGATCTCGGCGCCAGGCTCTTCCGCCGCCAGGTTCGCCAGATCCTCGACTTCCAGGCTCTTGGACGCAGGCAAGCGGGTTCGTTAGGATAAAAACCTGAAACCCGCCTGACCACGCGCCCGCCGGAGCCAAGCATCATGAGTGCCAAGCCCCAAACAGCCTTGATTTCCGGCGCCGGCAGCGGCATCGGTTACGGCATCGCCTCCGCCTTGGCCGACCTTGGGCTAAGGATCGGGCTCTTGGGCAGGTCTCGCGAAAAGCTCGAGACCGCCGCGTCGAAGCTCCCCCCCTGCTCGATCGGACCTCACTGGTACGACGAGTGCGACGTCTCCGATCGCGCCGGCGCCGAGAAATCGGTCGCCCGAGCGTTCGACGTCTTGGGCTCGATCGACGTCCTCGTTTGCAACGCAGGCGTCAACGTGCCCAACCGAGGCCTCGGCGTCCTGGACCCTTCCGATTGGGATATGCTGGTGGCAGTCAATCTTACAGGCGCTTATAACCTGGTTCACTTCGTCCTGCCCGAGATGCGCAAGCGAAAGAATGGTCTGATCGTCCAGATCTGCTCGATCTCCGGTTTGCGAGCCACTCCTTTAGGGGGCGCTGCGTATTCCGCAAGCAAGTTCGGCCAAGCCGCCCTGGGCATTTGCATTGGCAGGGAAGAACGCGAAAACGGAATCCGCTCGTCGGTGGTCTATCCAGGCGAGGTTGAGACCCCCATCCTCGACAAACGTCCGGTCGCCGTCGCGCCGAGCGCAGGCAGCAGATCCTCCAGCCCGAGGACGTCGGCGCCGCAGTGCGTTTCCTGGTCGAACTCGATCCACGAGCAAACGTCCCGGAGCTCGTCATCAAACCCTCCGTCGACGACTGGGCGTAAAGCAAAAGTATGCAATTCAATCGCTCCACGCCGGAGTAACGATTGCATGCTAGACTTGTTCGAACAAAACGCCCAACGGCCTCCGGCGAAAACAATCAGACATGGCCTTAACGACGCTATGGATGGCCGCGGCGGTCGCTCTTTATGGAGCAGACCCCGACGAGGTCAAAATCGCTGAATACGGGGCCGACGAGGCAAGAGGATTGCTCGTCAACAGGACTATCGGCGCCCGCCCGTTTGATCCGCCCGACATTTCCAGGCCGACCGTCGTCGTCGTGCACGGACTGAACCCGTTCCACCCCGTGCTCCACTTTGCCATGGACGTCCGCTATGGCGAGTCGATTGGCGCGCAATACGGAAACTCAGTCAACGTCCTGGGCTGGGATTGGAACGCCGCGACGGGCTTGGGCGTCACGAGCAAATGCACCGACAAGCGCTCGGTCGCGCAGGGGATGATGCTCGCCGACGCCGTCGACGCCGCCGGCCTGGACCTCTCCAAACTCCAGTTGATCGGGCAAAGCTCAGGCTGCATCGTCGTTGCGGCGGCTGCCCGAAGGCTCGCCGACCGCCGCGGCGTCCCTGTTCAGCAGGTCACGCTCATCGACCCTGTCATTCGCGAACACCCTCTCATCTTCCAGACGTTCGAGGTTGGATCGTCCGCCGTGCTTGTCGAACATTTCTGGGTCGACAGTCCCAGCGGATTCGGCAGACCAGCCCCCTACCCCAACATACGAAACATCTCCGTCCCCGGCGTCCGTCGCTGGCACGGCCTCTACCGACCACTTCATACGGACCACTTGAACACCGTGCGCTGGCATATCACCCAAATGGGTATGTGAGCGCAACCGTTTGGAGTCCCATTCGACTCCGGACGCAGCATCCAATTGCTTGCGTGCGATCGTTCCCAAGGGTCCAATAGGTGTCCGAGTCCTGGCCCTACTGGCAGTCGTCTCAAATTCGCAGTGGGTCCGGGCTTACTCGAGTGGAGCGGAATCGCACCATGCCGGCCCTGACCGATCAGATGGAAGTCTACTCAGCCTACGTCTTGGCGGCCGGCACTGCGCTCCTGGCGATCGCCTTCATCTGGATGGTCGCGGCGGCATTCCGAACCAAAACCGCGTGGGGCTTGGGGACGCTTTTCGCCTTTCCCATCGGCGTCCCGCTATTCTCGATCTTCCACTTCAAACGAGCCGTCTGGCCGCTATGTTTGGGTCTTCTTGGGGTCGCCCTCTCCGCGGGCGCAATCGCGGTCAATCGACTCGCCCCCATCGACCTTGGCGAACGTGAGCGAATGGTCAACGGAGAACGCCATCTCACACTCACAGGCTGGGATCGCAAGGATTACGCGTTCCTCAAAACCAAACCCGACGTCGTCGTCTTGCAGATGGCCAATCCCGACGTCGACGACCGCACGCTCGAATACCTATCGGGCATGACCAAGCTCCGCGAGCTCGACTTGAACGACTCCCAGGTCACCGACGCTGGCCTCGAAAGCCTGAAGACGCTGAGCTCGCTTCAGTCACTGAAGCTCAAGAACACCAAGATCACCGATCAGGGCTTCAAGAGATACCTCGACTCGAGTGACACACTTCAGAAGCTCGACCTCCGCCAAACCCAGGTGACCAAAGAAACCGCCCAGGCCTGGAAGAAACGCCGTTCCGGCAGACTGCTGATGCAGTAAACCCAACGGAACGGGCTTCGCCTCAATTCACGTTTTGGAAAAGACTTTATGAGCATGATCTTGGCGGATTCGAAATCGGGAGATCCTCGCAATGCCCAGTTCCTGGCGGCGGCGTGCGAGATCGCCTATCTCCCTGAGCCCGCGGGCTCTGCAAAGTTCAAGGAGAGTTTGGGGCTCGACGCCAAACTCATCAGCGCCAGCAACACACAGGTGTATGTGGCAACCAGCGACACTGCGATCGTCGTCGCGTTTCGAGGTTCGGAGGCGCCGACGAGCCTGGACGGTCTGAAGGACTGGCTGTTGACCAATGCGAACGATCTTTTGATTCTGCCCGAAGGACGCATCGGCACCGACTTCGCTGCCGCGGGCGTCGGCGCCAGGTTCCACAGGGGCTTCTTGTCGGCATTGGGAGATATCTGGGACGGACTCTTCCCCGCCGTCGAGGCCGCTGTGCAGGCCAAAGAGCGGCCTGTCTGGGTCACAGGCCACAGCCTGGGCGGGGCTCTGGCGCTCTTGGCGGCTTGGCGGTTCCAGCAGAACTTCATCCAGGTGCACGAGGTCTACACGTTCGGCGCACCGATGATCGGCAACGCAGCGGCCGCCAAGGCGTTCGAAAAGGACTTCCCTGGCAAGGTCTATCGATTCGTCGATTGCGGAGACCCTGTGCCCGAACTGCCAACCTTTAGCCTCGTCGCCAACGAGTATGGGCACTGCGTGGAAGAAGTCCTGCTCCAGACCGAGCATCGCGAAGAGTCGCAGGCTCAGCCTCTGCTCAAATCCGAATTCGGCGAGGAACCCTCGACAACCCAGCCCGAGGTGGCCGACAAGATCTGGAGCTTCACCCAGAAGCGCATCCAGTACCACATGATCGACCACTACAGCGCCCGCATCGCCGAGATGCTGAAGGCGTGAGTCGGCGCTGGGTAACTCATTTCCTACGACTCTATCGTCCGCTTGCCGAGAGTTGGTGGCTCTATGATGGATCGGAGTCTCCTCCTCGGCTCCTCGCGGTGGACGAAGGCGGGAAACAGGCTATTATCGAGAGAAAGCCCTTCGGATTCTTCGAGGCCTTCGATCCAGGTGTAATCCATGAGCCAGAGTACCCAGCCCGAAGATTCGATGACTCCTGGGATCGAGGCTGCTTTTCGGCGAGCGACTTACATGGCCATTGAAGTGGCAAAACAAACCGGGACGCCAATGATCATCTGGCGCGACTGAAGGGTCCAGGAAATATCGCCCTGGGAGATCGAGAAGGAGATGGCCGAGGCGGAGCGGAATGCGGACAATCCGTAGTCTCGGCGGTCCGTTCCCTGTAGGGGCGGGATCCCTGACCCGCCCTCTTCGTGGCGAGGCCTACGCCCAATGCATGTTCCCGGCGTCTCAGGATAGCTCAAATGGGATTAGTACTCACACCGGTGGCCTGCTCTTTGCCAAACAAGATCATGGAGCGCGGCGTCCACGCCTGGGGTTCTCAGACCCGTTTTTTCAATGCACGACGCGCCTTCGCATGCATCAGGTTAAGGAACGAACTGACCCGGAGATAGCTTTCCAACTCAATCCTCTCGCGTGGTTTCAACGCGCCGTCCTGGTTCTTCGCGACCAATTCGTGAAGCCTCTCGAGGTCGTCGCCGTCGAAGCGAACGCGCAGCAGAGCTTTCGCAGCCGCGGCAGAGAGGTCGTGTCTGTCTGGGCGTATCAATCGAGCCAAGATCGCAGCGTCGCCGGTGGGGAACACGTCGACTTGGGATGCCATCATCTAGCCCCAAAACATCAATTCAGAGGTACTACAGAGACCGTGGCGGGACCTAGAGGCTTTCACAATGAAAGAAATACCACCCAAGGCAGACCGTCTGGGATCGGAGCCGGAAATGGGCAGAGCGAGCGTCTGCTTCGTTGCCGGGAAGTACGAGTTGGAGCTCATTGACGAGCCGCTATACACTCCCGGATCAGCCGACAACGTCCGCGTTTACTCGCGCGTACGACTTCACCGATGCGCACGACAGATCCTCTTCGCGGCACGGCGTGGTACTACGCGAGGATGGCATCGTCAGACAGTCGTGCATACTGCTCGCTGGCGGCGGTGCAAGCGGGCTTCACCAGCATTCCGCCGTTTGCACTGGTGACGCCAGCTTCGTTGCCGTGGGTGATACGCTTTGCTCGTTGGAACTGCCCTCGCTCGACCTTCTCTGGCATCGGCGGGTCGATGCAGCAACCTGTTTCGGGGTTTACCACTCAACGAAATACGGATGCTTGATTTCACATGGTGAGTTGGAGATTGCCCGTGTTAGCCTATCCGGCGAAGTCGTATGGAGTGTCGGAGGAGCAGATATCTTCTCTGAAGGCTTCCAACTGCACACCGATTCAATAGAGGCCGTCGATTTCAACCGAAAGGTCTATCGCATCGACATCGAGACAGGCGCCGCGACGAAGTAACAGCGATCAAGGTTCCACGTCGTAGCCTTCCCGGAGGATTTTAGGCATGATAGATTGGTCTTTTTTGAAAGACATAATCTATGGAATCCGTCAGCGCCTACGAAGCGAAAACGCACCTAACTCAACTTCTCGATCGAGTTGCTCTTGGCGAAGAGATCCGGATCACACGCAACGGCAGGCCCGTGGCTCGGTTGATCCCCGAGACCGACGACGAGCAGGAGGACGTGCGAGCCGTCATCGCGCAAGTTCGAGAGTTCCGAAAGGGACGCAAGCTTGGCACCGACGTGACCATTCGCCAGTTGGTCGAGGAAGGCAGGCGGCTTTGATGGCAAAGACCAAAAGAACAAAAGAAAGCATGTTGCCGCGTTTGTGCTCGACAACTCGATTGCGATGGCGTGGACGTTCGAGGACGAAGAGAGAGCGAGTACGCTGATTCCGTACTCGATAGTCTGTCGGCGACCAGTGCGGTCGTTACTAGACTATGGCCGCTCGAGGTAGCGAACGCACTGATCATGGGTGAGCGAAGGAAGCGTTCGACCGAAGCCGAGAATCTGAAGTGGATTTCGATCCTTTCGCGGCTGCCGATACGAGTGGATCCTGATACGAACGCGCACGCATGGTCTGGAACGATGGCGTTGGCCCGAGGCCACAGTCTCACCGCTTACGACGCCTCCTAATTGGAACTCGCAATCCGCCTTGCGATCCCGCTCGCAACGATTCACGTAGACCTCAAGCGGGCAGCGGTCGCCGTCGGAGTGCCTTTATTCGCGCCGCGCTGATTTGCCGAGCCTCGCTGTCAACATTGACTTCGTCTCGATCCTAGACGGAGTAGTTAGGACCCGTGGAAGCCTGAACCGAGATACAATCGGTCAATGCTTCGCCGCCAACGCCTACGGTCGGCGAAGTCTTCCTCCATATCGATGTTCCGGATTCCGGCGCCCATGTACCCGACCCTTCGCTGCCAAATCGGACGTATCTCGAGATTCTGGGGGAGAATCTCGTTTCTACAGAGGTACATCCTCTTCATCGGAGCGGCATGCTTGATCTTGGCAATCGGCGAGCGAATGGCGACTTCAAGGGAGATGGTCGATTGGCACAGCGAGCGCCTCGAGGCATACGAGTCTCTCCTTCACGACGAGGATAGCGACGATTTCCACTGTAGAGCGCGTTTACGACCGACCAAATACGACGAGGCTGCCGTCAAGCGCCACCGACGCATGTTATCCGCCTGGAAATGGCATGTGATCTCGCCCTCTCCGCCCGAGACAAGCACAACGCCCGAGCAGGCGAGGCTCGACTACGATCCAGAGCTGCGTGAGTTGGTGAAGTCGATTTGGAGAAGTAGAAAGTGAAAGTGTAATCAACTGTGCACGTTACCTGATAACATCATAGCGAGATGGATCGGGCGCGGCTCAGGCCCCAGAAAGCAGCCTGTCTGAATTCAGTGGACTCTGGCTTCCAAGGCCCTCAAATGTGGAATACCCGCTCGTAGGGACCGGCAATCGCGAGGTTCTCCGCGATCGAGTTCGTACCCTTCCAGTCACGGATGGTTCCCGCGATCGAAGAGCTCGACCCGTCGTTCAACCCGGCGCTCATCGTTCATCGCGAGCACGAAGACCGTAGCCCTTCCCGTTGGTGTTTGACCCACGAGAAACGGCCCTTCAAACCTGAAATGGTCCGCCCAGGAATCACGCCGAGGATGAAAAAGCTGCACGACTTCGCCGCTCTCCGCGTCAATCCCTGAGAGATTCGGCCCCTTTCGTGCGTTGCAACGATGGCATGCCAATGCGAGATTACCTGGTTAGTCCCCTCCGCCGTGTTGCTTTGCGACGATATGTTCAATGTGGTGCGAAAGCCCGCCGGGTTCTTGCCTCAGAAGGCAATACTCACAGCAGTTACCGGCCCGCTCGCGGACAAGACCTCGCGTGGTCGCATCCATTAGGAGGAGCCGTTGGGCCCGAGATGTCGCGCCGTCTTCATCTTGAGGATCGAGATAAAATCGTCGGCGTTGATATAGGCTTCGTACTCTGTCCGCTCTTCGGGTGAGAGGAGCCCTTCATTCGGCGCTCGGCGAGAACGTCGACGCGAGCTTGAACAACGGGATCGATGCTCAGCTCAGAAACCCGCTTAGCCGATTCTGCATCGAGACAGCGACTCAGAGGGTCGAGCATCCGGTCGAGAATCGAAGTGGTTTGTGCATCGCTCATACAACCCAGGATACCTCGAGGGAGCGTGGTTTACGATATCGGCTTGGAAGTCTGGGCGGTCTTACATAAAACCGAGGCAAGCGGCAGTACTCACACCGTCAGACTGCTCTTTGCCAAATAAGATCATGGAGCGCGGCGTCCACGCCAGGGGTTCTCAGTCCCGTTTTTTCAATGCACAACGCGCCTTCGCATGCATCAGGTCGAGGAAGGAACTGACCCGGAGATAGCTTTCCAACTCAATCCTCTCGCGTGTTTTCAGCGCGCCGTCCTCGTTCTTCGCGACCAATTCGTGAAGCCGCTCGAGGTCGTCGCCGTCGAAGCGAACGCCGCAGCAGAGCTTTCGCAGCCGCGGCAGAGAGGTCGTGTCTGTCTGGGCGTATCAATCGAGCCAAGATCGCAGCGTCGCCGGTGGGGAACACGTCGACTTGGGATGCCGTCATCTAGCCCCAAAACATCAATTCAGAGGTACTACAGAGACCGTGGCGGGACCTAGAGGCTTTCACAATGAAAGAAATACCACCCAAGGCAGACTGTCTGGGATGGGAGCCGCAGATCAATCGTGGACGTATCCGGACTGGATATCCGTTTCCGGCAAAGCCTCTCGCAGGCTCTTGAGTCGCTCATCCGTTATTCCGAACGAATTCCAGAAATTCAAGTTCTTGAGATGCTTCAGCTTCTTCAGTGACGATAAAGTGGTCTCGCTCACTGAATTGCTGTGCTCCATGTCCAGGTTCACGAGCCAGTGGAGCTGATTCATGACGGCCACGGCTCGATCCGTAATTTCGATATCTGCCAGGCCGAGATCCTTCAACGCCGTCATCCGTTCGAGCACGACGAGACCCTCGCTCGTGACGTGAGTGTGACTAAGGTCGAGATCTTCGAGGTTCGTCAGGCCGCTCAGCGAAAAGAGTCCGGCGTCTGTCACTTTCGTGCCGCGCAGGCTTAGCCACTTGAGGCGTGCCCAGTCCTTGATTGGCATCAGTCCCTCATCGGTCAACTCGGTGCCCGACAGGTTCAAGAAATCGAGTCGGGTTACTCCCGCCAACTTCGCGAGACCCGCGCCCGAGACTTTCGTCCCAGCAAGGCTGAGGCTTTGGAGATTTGTGAGCGTCTTCAGTTGGTCGAATCCGGCGTCCGTGATGGGGCAGCCGATCAGGACCAGCTCCTTGAGATGTGGAAGGGCTTTCAGATGGACCAGTCCCGCATCGGTGATCTGCGCATCTTGAAAGGACAGCCTCTCGATCCTGTTCAACTCCTTGACTGGGAGCAGATCCGCGTCGGTGAAATGCACCGACTCGCCCCGCCCGTGCCAGACGTCAACACTTATGACCGTCCCATCAGGGTTGTAGTTGATCCTCGCGCCAGCTCGTTCGAGTGCGCGAATGGCCGCCTCCGTTGCATCAAGCGGAGCTGTCGCGGCCGGGGGCGTGTGCGTAGGCGCAGTCGGAGTGGAACCCGAGCAACCAGCGAAGACCACGAATAGAAGGAGGAGTCGTTTATTAATTCGCATCGCAGTTTATCTCCGAAGCTAGCGCTCGGGCAACCTCGGACTGTGGAAGCCAGAATTGCACCAGCGTGGATCGACATGTCGGTTCTCTCGTTTTCTCTTTCCGCGTAAGGGAGAGACCCGTCGACCCGCCCTCCAACTGAGAATGAGACGTCATCCGCATCATCGATTCAGAGGGAGTCAGATGTGTCTCGCCCCTACATGGAATATAGATATAAATACATTAAGATCTGTTAAGCCGGAAAAATCTGCTCACTTCTTCGCCATCTCATCCACAAACGCGAACAAGATCTTCGTCGACGGGTCGTCGGGCAGGCCGAGGTTTTCGTTGATCTTCGAGTGCTCGGACTTCTCGGCGCCGAAGAGCTTCACGGGAATACTGGACTCCTCGAGAACGTTCGCCAGCCGCTTGGCCTGGGCGCTCGTATCGGGATGGTCGACGACGTAAATCAGCAGGAACGGCGGAATGCCTTTATCGCGACCGACGTGGTTCACAGCCGAGAAATTCTTGTGCTTCTCGGGATCGCTGCCGAACTTTTCGTAATGGCCAAATTTCGGATCGGGCTGGCCGAGCGCCTTGCGGCGCTTGGCGCCGGCTTCGATCATCATCGGGATGTCGTAGGTGTCGCCGTCGACCGGCACGCAACCCTTGATGAAGCCCAACGTCAACCCCTCTGCCTTCAGGTAGCTCTCGTCGGTGCAGATGATCGCCGCCAGTTGGGCGCCTGCCGAATGGCCCATCACGAAAACCCTGTTCGGATCGCCGCCAAACTCGGAAATGTGCTCGTGGACCCAGTGGATCGATTTGGCGACGTCATGAATGATCGACTCCATATCGACTTTCGGCAGCAGCCTGTAGTTCGTCGAGACGAAGACAAAGCCCCTCTCGACAAACGCCTTTGGCTTGGATTGAACGCTTTCCTTCTCGCCGCCCTGCCAGCCGCCGCCGTGGATCCAGAAAACCACGGGCAGGTTCTTGGCATTGTCTGGCGCATAGACGTCGAGCGTCTGGAGCTTGTCAGTGGGATCGGCGTAAGGGAGGTCCCGCTTGACGTTGTCTGAGCGCGCGGACGATGCGAAGCACAGAGCCAAAAAGAGACAAGCGAGGTATTTCATGAGGGGTCTCGTTGGATTGGAGGAAAGTTTCTAACGAGGCGGCCCGGCCGCGCACCTACGTGCATAATTTATTGTTACTCGGGAGGCGTCTTAGAGCTATACCCTCGAGGCTTCTCGGCAAGATCCTGTCCGCCAGGAGGAACGCCCCTCGGAATCGCCTTTCCTCAAAATTCAAACCCGGAGAGCTCCCCATACGAATCCCATCTGAACAGCCTTCAAGAGGGTTCCTATCTTGCCTGCTCATCATCGATCAGGGTATCGTGAAAACATGGATAAGACGAGGACTTACGTAGAGACCACTATCCCGAGCTTTTACTTTGAGGCGCGAACCACACCAGAGATTATCGCGCGAAGAGATTGGACTCGAAGGTGGTGGGACGGGGCCGCTCAACAGCACGAATTGGTAACGAGCGAAGCGGTACTCGACGAATTGGCGGAAGGCCCTTCAGAGCAAAGTGTCGATTGGATACGGCTTATTCAAGATTTGCCTCTTTTGACCATCGATTCTGCAGTTGTCGAGATCGTTGAGGCGTACGTTCGACATCGAGTGATGCCGGCCGATCCCGGCGGCGACGCGCTCCATCTGGCTTTAGCGTCTTTCCACAGTGCGATTTCCTGGTCACCTGGAACTGTCGACATCTAGCCAACGCGAACAAATTTGGCCGCATTCGAAGGGTCAACACGATGCTTGGACTCTTCGTGCCGGCGTTGGTCACCCCCTTGCAACTACTTGGAGGCGATGATGGCTCAGGAACCAATTGATCCGGTGATCGACGAGATCCGCGAGATCCGACATCGGATATCGGCCCGTTTTGGCCATGATCCAGCGAAGCTGGTGGCCTACTACATCAAATTGCAGGAGCAACATCGTGACCGGCTGATTCAGCCCAAAGAGCCACCCAGGCTTGGCGATGAATCCGCCGCGTAAACAAACGAAACCTCGAACCTCGGCCCAGGGTCCTCTCCACCGCTTCAGACGCTCTCCAAGAGGTGTTCGACTGGGTTTTTCTCATTGAACTCTCCATTCGAGGATGCCGCCCGACCAATCGGGTTGGAGCTGCACTTCCAGTCGGAGAGCACTGGTCTGGACAGGGTCGAAGGTCACGCGATTGAACTTGTCCATCTCTGTCGTGTACTCGGACGCTCCGGTAACGGACTTCCACTCGTCGCCCGACCGATAGAGCACCCGCCAGGTTTGCGGGACGCGGCAGTGCGCTTGGATGCGCCGTTCGTCCCACCAGTAGACCTCCATCGAGGATACGCTTTCCACGCGATCGAAATCGTACTGGACCCATTCGTTCGTTCCGCGATGGTCCCACCAGGTGAACCTGGGGATCCCGGTATCGTCGGACGTGGTGGGTTCCTTCTGGTCGTTGAGCGCGACGACGGAATCGTTTTGCCAGCAGTGCGAGGCTGAGGGCTTGGCGCGGCTTGCCTGTGTGGCAGGCGCTCGCGGCTCTGCCTTGTCGACCTCCTCCGCCACCCACACCATCATCTCACACGGCTTGCGGTTGGCATTGGCAAAATAGGGGATTGCTGTGAATTCCACCTTTGTGACGCCTGGCGATCGCACGGCTGGCAAGTAAAGCGCATCTGGCCAAGCTGCACGTTCTAAGCAGAGGGCTTGTCCCTTCACGATCGTCACTCCGCCCAGAAGGTCTGGTCTGTGCTCGGCATGAAGAGGCGCGTCCAGAGGAATGACGAGGTTGCGAACGTTACCGCCGTTGTCGAGCGACTCGAGGCAATAGACGATCGGGCCTCGGCGGAGCGCCACGCGGCCGCGGTCGGCTTCGACGCTGGGGTGGGCATTGATCCGTTCGACAGGCATCGGAAGCGTCAGGTCGATCACATCGCCCTGACGCCACTTTCGCGCGAGACGCGCGTAACCTCGGATCACGTCGAGATTCTTCAGAGCTGCTCCGTTGACCTGGATTCCCGGTTTGTCGCACCACGCAGGCAACCGCAGATTGACGGCGAACTCGGTCTCGCGCTCGGGATCAATGGAGATTTTGACCCTACCTTCCCATGGATAACGCGTCGTTTGCTGGAGCGCAATCTTGGTCTTATTGATAGTCGTTTGTGCGCGACTGCCGATAAAGAGATTCACATAAACGCCGTTCGAGTCTTGCGAGTAGATCAAGCTCGGCAGCGAGCCCATGATCTTGAGGAACATCGGCGGGCAGCATGGACAGCCGTGCCATGACCACCGCGTCCGGGTCGCTCCGGCTTCGAGCGGATTCTCGTAGAAGTATCGATTGCCCGCGAGTGAAACGCCGCTGAGAATTCCGTTATAGAGAACGCGTTCGAGCTCGTCGGCGTAGCGTGCATCGCCGAGAGCCAGGTTCATATTGTGATGGAAGAAGCCCGCGCCGATAGCAGCGCAGGTCTCGAGGTAGCCGTTGTTGGGCAGGACAAAATCGGGCCCGAAGCCTTCGTGGCCTGCAATGGCGCCCAGGCCGCCGATGACATACATCCGCCGCTCGACCATGTTCGACCAGAGACGCTTGGCCTCGTCGAGATAGTCGATCCGACCGTTGACGTGGCCTGCCGCCGCAAGCCCAGCGCAGAGCAGAGTGGCTCTTACCGCGTGGCCTTCGATGGTTTTCTGGCTGAGCACTGGCTCGTGGTCCTGCGCATAGGCGCCAAAGTCGAGTCTGCCTTCGTGGTTGCCTCGGTTCTCGATCCAAAACTCAGCAAGCTCGAGGTAGCGTTTTTCGTCCACAGGGACGGGCATTCGGGCCTTGAGCTCGGGCTTCTCCTGGAAAAGGAGAAAGAGCTTCACCAATGCCTCTTCTCCGAGCGAGTGTCCCGGGACGATGTTCTTCCTGGGCGGAGGACCCATGACGCCGGCCATGTGATTGGCGAGTCGGACGGCTGCTTCGAGAAGCTTGGTCTTGCCGGTTGCTCGATAATAGTGGACGCCAGCCTCAACAAGTGCGCCGGCGTTGTAGAGGTCGTGCTGCTTGACGTCGTCGCCGCCGTTGAGTCCCCATCGCTTCTCAGGCGCCATCAACTGCGTCCAGGTGTTGATATAGCCGTCTGGGTCTTTGGCGGCCGCGGCGCTGATGCGGTCGATATAGCCGTCGATGCGTTTTTCGAGATCGGGGTCGGGAGTTGCTGCAAGAAAATCCGCACTGCCGCGGATCATCTCGTAGATCAGTCCGTCGTACCACTCAGGCCCTGCATGTTTGCCCAAGAGGCCGTCGCGGACGCGGTCGAAGTTGTTGATCGCCCCGCCGCGGTCGTTCTCGAATTTGTTGAAGCAGTCGTTGATGGTCGTCTCGCGCCAAACCTCGAGCTTGGGCGACCAGAAGTCGTCGTGGATCGTCACATGCTCTATCGGCACGGGCGCCAGTCGGTGTACTGGGCGTTCGCCGGCCTTTGCAGAGGAGCCCAGCACAATCAAGGCAAGTAATGAAGCGAAAGGCGGTTTCATAAGTAGCATCCAGATAAGAAACTCCGCTTGTCGGTCTGGTCAATCCGCAGCCTGCGCACGCATTGGCGTATCGGAAAATATTGGCATTACCGCCGGGAAAATTACCCTTAAGTTTCTCGCTCCTGGAGGCATTTGGGGCAGTACCAAGGCGCAGGAGTTTTTACGGGCTTGGGACTTCGCTTGCGGCATTTCGCGCAGAGATACCGCTTGCCTTTCAAGGCCGTTTTGGGTCGTACCTGTTTGCCAGTTTTGGGAATGTTCCGGGACACGAACCGCTCCTGGAAGCAGCGATCAACGAACCGTCAAACCATGCTACACGATGAGGCCTGAAACATCTTGCCTGGTTCGCGCCTCGCGAACGTCTTGCTGGATCAATGATGATACCCTGCCCGTTTGACCCAGGCGGGCTTTAGGCGATCGGCGTCTTAACGTCGGCTGTGCGGCTGCCACTGAACCCCCGAATGGCTGACGTAAGCTTTGAAAAAGAAGAACACAGCGCATCGTCCTTTAATAAAGCGCATTCTCTTGCAAATCTAGGCCGGCCATGTTATAAGATTTCCACGGATCGACGAATCCCGATCTCTTGATCCGGCTTTCGCCTTTCTCCAGTTTGCCCGACCCGCAAAGTTTACCAAGATTCTCGAAGTCGAGGATCAACGGGCAGACGAATCTCATCGTTGTTTCATCATCTTGAGGTTCTCCGATGTCGCCTGAATCTCGTTTACAGACCAGCTCGGCAAAAGTTCCCAAAGCGACCGGTCCTCGTTCTCATGAGGGCAAGGCTCGGTCGTCCCGAAATGCAACGAAGCACGGCCTCAGGGCTGAGAATCCTGTGCTCGATGGAATCGAGTGCTTTACCGAATGGGAAACGCACAGGGACGCCTATGTCGGCGCATGGGCGCCGAGAGATCCGCTCGAGGAGGAGCTTGCCGAGAGGGCAGCGCTTCTCAAATGGAAGCTCGGACGAGCTGAGCGGTTCGAGCGGTTGATGACGGCGGCGCGAATGCGTGCCGCGGTCCAAAAGCTCTTGGCCGATCCAACGCTGCCTCCGCCGAGCGAACAGGGAGTGATTGACCAATCGATTCGGATCGACGAATTGATCGAAGACTGTCCTGACCATCCGACGGTCCAAAGGCTGCTCGAGGTGTTGGTCCTCCATTCGATTCCCGATACGACCGACTCGAACGCCTTGCTCCGATTTCGAGGCTCTTATCTCCGCGAGCTCTCGCAGGTCATTGGCGAGCTCGAGCGCAGGCGAGCTTCGCATAAGAAAGACGGCGAGGCGATGTACAAGCGGATGTTCGAGATGGCGATGGACCAGCTCCCTGGTCCTTGCGGTCTCCACTCCAAGGATTGCAAGCCTGCCCACGGACCTGAGGTCGAAGAGCTGGAGTTCGACGAGCCCGAAGAGTCGGCGCCGACGGTGGTTCAACCGCAGGCTGTCGTGGCGACCCAGCCGCTGCGAGGTGGGGGGAGTTCGTTTGGTAATAACGGGGTAAAACCTATTCCAACAAAGACTTCGGTCTCGGATCAGAAGCCCGTCGCCCCCGTTCAGAAACCCGTTGCCCCGGTCTCGATCGCGTGTTCGCAGCAGACCAATGGTCGCTTGACCGAAGCAAAGGCGATTGCGGCGCCGATCGTCCCGAACGCGACACCGCATCCCACCGCCTTGGCTGCGCATGCGCCGGTTCCGTCGCCTATGGTGGAAGCTTACGCAGAGCAGACGCAAGGGAGCCTGACCCCGCGTCAACTCAAGCGTGAGCGCCGCCGCAGACTCAAGCTCGAGAGTCGCGAGCGCAATGTCTTTTAGGGTGGTCGTTTAAGTCGAGATGCTAACTTGTCCGTGAACCTCGGTAAGGGGCGTGGGCGTCTCCATTAGAGAGTGGCTCTTTGGCAATTCGGCTTCAGGCGTCTTGACCGCTCCCAGCAGGGTGGCTGGGAGCGGTCGATGGAGATTCCCCGCGCGGTCTGGTCCCGCCTCGGGAGGAGCTGATTGTGTGCGGGTAAGGCCTTGCACCGATCCAGGGGCTTTCGCCCCTGGCTATTGACTCCGGCCCCATCCGGGGCCAAGACCTCGCTCTCTCCAGCCGACTTCGACTTGAAACTCCATCGTCGGCTGGTGATGATCAGAGTGTCGCGGCTCTAGCTCAATGGTAGAGCAAGGGACTCATCAACGTTTGTAGAGACGAGGTGGCGCCGGAAGGCAACTTCCGAACGCGAACCGGGTGAATTGCGGGAAACCTAAACCGGCGTCATAAAACACGCTCCGGCATGGCAATCCGCAGCCAAGCCTGGCAGGGATTTGGATCGCGAGCTCGAGTCGATCACCGCCGGTCATACCGGCGGATTCAACCAAGGCCTGTGTTCCTCAGGTAGCCAGGTGGGTTCAGAGACTAGCGGGGTGAGTCCCAACAATACTCCCCGCCGTAAAAGCGCCCGGCCTCCACTGGGCCTTTTTTTGCCGATGTGGAGGATGAGATAGTCCAAGCCCCAGGGAAACCTGGGGGCCCTTGAATCCCTTGGTTGCAGGTTCGATCCCTGCGAGCCGCATTTACTTCTCGGTGGGCCGGTGCCACTCGCATATGCCGGGTAAGAACCACAAACGACCGCGAGCATCCCGTCCTTGAAACCTCGACAAGCCAACCAGGCGACCTCAGCCACCCCGCCAAGGCTCGTGGCCCGCATTGCAGCGGTCGCCTGCACCTTATTGCTCTGCTCGGTTCATTCTTGGCTTGTTTATGAAGGGATGGGCGGGCGATCGGGGCTTCTGGGCCCTTGGCCTTTGGCGATCCACGACCATCCCACCTATTTCCATAGCGCTCTGGTCTCGCGCAAGTTTCTGGCGATCTCAGGCACGACCGCCGGTTACGACCCCAGCTTCATGTCCGGATACCCCAAGAGCGTCGTCTGGCCCACCTCTTCGACCCTGCCCGAAGTCTTTTTCGCACTCTCCGGCAATACCGATCCCGCCTTGGTTTACAAGCTTTATGTGCTGGTCTGTACGGCGGGCGCAGCATGGCTTTTTGCAATCGCGGGCTGGGTTTGGAGGTTGGACGCGACGACGGTCTCCGTGGGAACAGGACTTTATTTGATTTATATCTGGAGCGACTTCCCGATCAACTACGCTGTTTTCGGCATGGTGCCTTACTTTGTGGCTGCGCCAGCGGCTCTCGCGGCTTTTGGGGCGATGTGTCGTTACCTGGAAGCGGGATCATGGGACTTGTGGCTGTTGGCGGCTCTGCTCTCATCTTTTGCATTCCTGGCTCACCCGACCACTGCAATGATCGTCGCGCCGGCGCTTTTGATCGTTTGCGGTCTACGGGCCGCGGCGTTTTTTGCTCGCAGCGACAAGAGCCCGCGCGGTTGGTTCTGGAAGCGACTGATAGGGCTGGCCGCTATCGGCGCGTTTGCGCTGGTTTTGAACGGATTCTGGTGGACTCCGGGGATCTTCCTGGCGTCGTCCAAAGGCGCCAGCGATTTCGTCCTGCGCATTCGGGAGAATCGGTTTGGGGCAGGCTCGCCAAAATCTTCAGCTCGGAAGCAAAGATTGAACAGGTTTTAATTCTTCCATCGATTGCGGCCGTCCTTGCGGGCTTACTTGCCCGAAGGGCGCCGCTCAGGTTCATTGGGCTTGCCGCCTTCGCGTTTTGCGGGTTCTTCTGGGGGTACTTGGCAGGTGCTTTCGAGTCGCTCGACTTCCTTCAGCCGGGCAGGCACACCTATATGTTCTACTCAGCCCTTGCACTTGCCTCGGGATCGGCATTTGTCGCATTCGTAGGGTTCCTTGACCGGAAGGTTGGGTTCAAGACGGCTTTCTGCATGAGCATCGCGATTGCGGCGGTAGTCTTGTTGGCCACGACTCGAGAGGTTGCAGCCTCGCTCAAGTACAGGGTATTGAGTCGAGACCCGTTCCTATCGAGCAGGCCGCCGCCGCATCTGACATGGATCGTCAACCAGGTGAAGGAGCAGTTGAAGCCGGGCGAGCGGCTGCTCTATGAAGAGGGCGGGTTTGGGCTTCCGGGCGTTCCCGACCCGTTTCAAAACGGCAGGTACAGCGGGCTCTTGCCGCAGCTCACAGGCGTTGAGGTCCTGGGAGGACCTTATTTGCACGCCTCGCTCAAGACCAACCACACCCAGTTCGGCGAAGGGCTCTTGTTTGGAAAAGCGCGTTGGGGACGCGAAGACTTCATCAAGGCCGCCATGATGTACAGGCCTTCGGCGATTCTCTGCTGGAGCCCTTGGGCGCGTAACTTTTGCAAGGCCAACCCGGACTTGATCGAGATCATAGGCGAGCACGGAAAGGTGCTCTTCGGCAGGGTTAAGGGCTATGAAGGCTCGACCATCAGAGGCAAAGCAGGGGTTGTCGCGGAGCCCGGCCGGCTTTTTGTCAGCAATCTGGCGGCTGAACTTGACGGATTGACCGTCCTGCGTTATCACCACGCCCCGGGTCTCTTTTGCCGGCCCGAACATGGTCTTGTGCCGGTCTGGATTGACGGAGATCCTGTTCCCTTCATCGGGCTCGAAAACGGCGATGGACCGTTCGTGATCGAGCTTTCCCCCTATCGGAACCGTGCAAAACCGCCGCGACCCGCGGCTGGAACGCCGATTCCCAATGGGAACTGAGGGGCGACATTGGGGCGCGGACCTTCGCCCCAACTCCAAGGAAGGAGTTGCAAGTGTCGAGCATTTCGGCGCCCGCCAGCAATCATCCTCGCTTCGAGACCGATCGGCTTCTGCACAGAATCGTCTGGTGCATATGGGCTGTCGTTCTCGTCGGCGCCGCGGGATACCACTGGGTCAAGGTCCAGGAAGGGAGAGGCGCGTTCGTACGCTGGCGGCCCCAGGTGCTCAGCTTCGTCCAGGGCGTGAACATCTTCGATAAGCAGATGTTCCCCAACCCGCCCATCTTTCCGATCACGGTCTATCCGATCATGGCCCTGCCCGAGTCGGTCGGCGCCATGACCTGGTTCGCCCTCAAGTGCGCCCTGGCCACGTTGGCTGCGTTGATGTGCTTCCGAATGGCCAAGAACCAGGAAGACGCCCTTTCTCCATGGGTCGTCGCCATCACCCTGGCCCTGGCCTTCCGGACCATCGAAAGCGATTTGCATCACGCGAATAATAACATCATAATCCTTGCGCTTATTGTTTCTTCCTTGCACTTTTGGAGAAAAGGCTGGGACGTCCCGGCCGGGCTCTTGATGGCTTTGGCCATCTCGTTCAAGGTGACTCCGGGCCTGTTTATCCCTTATTTTATGTATAAGCGATCATGGAAGATGGTCGCGAGCATACTTTTCGGGATGGTGCTGTTCGTGTTTGTCGTGCCCAGCGTGTTCATCGGCTGGAGCTTCAACATGCAGTGCCTGGCAAGTTGGTGGAAGCGGATTTTGAACCCGTTCATCTCGGAAGGCGTGGCCAGCAGGCAGGAGATGAACCAATCGCTGGTGGGGGTGATGTTCCGGCTTTGGACGCCAAGTCCACAGGGGGGCAGGTACGATCCCGAGCTCCAGCTCGAACCGCTTTATCCTCTGGCGCATCGGACGGTGGAGTACCTCGTCAAGGGGTTCCAGTTGGCGTTCGTGGCCCTATTGGCCCTCTTCTGCCGGACGAACGCCAAGCGTCGGCTGGACCCTCGGCTCCTGGGGGAGTTCTCGCTGGTGGTGCTGACGATGCTGATCGTCTCGGAGCGTAGCTGGAAGCACCACTTCGTCACTCTTCTGTTGCCGTACGCATATCTCGTCTATCGGTGTTTCGATCCGACAATCGGCGTCAAAGCCAAGCGCGTGTTGGTTGGGGCTCTGGTTCTGGCCACCCTTCTGATGGCCACGACGTCGAGCGAGATTGGGGGTTGGTTCTACGGCGGCGAGGGGCATTCGCTGGCCCAGTGGTTTGGGATGTTTCTCTGGGGCGCGGTGGTGCTCTACGCCGCGACGGCTTGGCGGCTCATGGCGGAGCGCTCGAGCGAGACCGCCCGATCGATCGCCTCGCCGCACTTTGTCTCGTCGGCCAAGTCCGGCGTTTTCGTCAAGCATTAACAGTATTCAGTTGAATCATCAGAGCGCTTTTTCATTTCTCTAAACGTACGTTTCGCGTCGGCTCACATCTCTTCTACCATTCCCGGCGGCCTGCCGGGTCCATTTCCGGCGATAACCAGGGAGGCCGTATGTTGGGTTCCATCAAGAAAGCGTCCAAACGCAGGCGTCAGCCAGCCGTCCTGGCCCCGGAGCTGCTCGAGAGTCGCCAGCTCCTCACAGGCGGAGCCGGCAACTCCTTCGCCCTCTTCGGCGCGAACATCGCCAGCCCCAACGGGACTTCGGCGGTGAAATTCACCATAGATTCACGGAATTTCTATCTGCCCAAGGGGCATATGCTTTTGGGCATCGACGTGGCTCCAACCACCACCTCGACGGTCGACCCCAAAATCGTCTCGATCACCGATCCATCCGGCAAGACCCTCTACGTGACCCACGGATTCAAGGGCTATAAAAAAGGCGTGGTCGACAACGCCGTCTTGATTCCCATCAAGAATCTTCACGGTTCGGGC
Source organism: uncultured Planctomycetota bacterium (assembly GCA_963818975.1). Classification (GTDB taxonomy): domain Bacteria; phylum Planctomycetota; class Planctomycetia; order Isosphaerales; family Isosphaeraceae; genus CAWFUI01. Next base: position 208,573 of record CAWFUI010000015.1, read on the forward strand.
GCGGCGACCTTTACCGTCAACGTCGCCGCCCAGAAGGGCACGAGCGGCAATCTGACCGTCGACTTCTACCTGCCCGGAGACGTCACGGGCAATGGCGCGGTGACCAAGGCCGACATCAAGACGATCAAGGGGCTTCACCACGTGACCGCCGCGTCTTCGAAGTACAGCTTCAACGCCGACGTCACCCGCGACGGCAGGATCAACGCCAGCGACGTTTCCTACGCAAAGCAAAACCTCGGCGTGTCGACCACGATCATGCCTTACCTTTCGTCGTCTCTGGATCCCAGCACCGATACGGCCTACCCGTCGCGGCTGACGCTCGATTCAACGATGCAGTTCGACGGCACGGCAAGCCCAGGGGCGACCATCACCTACACCAGCCCGCAGGGCGTCTTCAGCCCGGCGACGACCACCGCCAATTCGAGCGGGAACTACACCATCACCGTTCCGCTCGTCAAAGGCGAAAACTACTTCAACGTCAGCTCGACCGACTCGTTCGGACAGACGATTTCTGGATCGATCAGCCCAGTAGAATATGTAAACCCGACAGGGTCTTGAAAAAGCTTCATATAATGGATTGAAGAACGCAAAGCAGGATCAAAGCGACCGGATCAGCCCTCGCGGGCTGGTTCGGCCTTCTGCTTTTGATCGGCCTGTTCGATTTGATCGAGAGCCCACTGCGCCGCGTCTCTAATTACGGCGTCGGCGTCCTCGGCCAGTCGCTCGAGCGCGGCGAGCGCTTCCCTGTTCTTCCGCTGGCCTAAGATTAGAGCGGCGTTGCGAATCAGTCCGGACCGCTTCGCCCGCTTGAGAGCCGTCCCCTTGACGCGCCTCGAAAGCTCGGCCGGCTCGAGGGAAATCAAGTCTATTAAATCGATATGTGAGTGTTCTTGCGTCGGCTCGAGGTCGTTCGATCGGGGCGGCCCAGCCTTTCGGTTCCAGGGGCAGACGTCTTGGCAGACGTCGCAGCCGAAGAGCCATCCATCGAGCCGAGAACGGAATTCCTCGGGGATAATCCCTCGGTGTTCGATGGTCCAGTAGCTGAGGCACTTGCCGGCGTCCAGTTGATACGGGCCTTCGAATGCGTCGGTCGGGCACGCCTCCAGGCATCGCGTGCACGTTCCGCAGTGATTGAGCTCGAAGGGCTGGTCGGGCTCGAGCTCGAGGTCGAGCAAGAGCGCTCCCAGGAGTGTATAGCTGCCCAGACCCTTGCTGATGAGCATGGTGTTCTTGCCGATCCAACCCAGGCCTGCCAGTCTTGCGAAGTCTCGCTCGAGCAGAGGAGCGGAGTCGACCACGGACCTACCCACGGCTTTGGGTCGCTCCTGCTTGATCCAATCGAGCAAGAGGTCGAGCTTCTTCCAGAAGACCTCGTGGTAATCCAAGCCCCTGGCGTACCGGGCGACCTTACCCTCGCTTGGCCCAGTCGGAGGCTCGGTTCCATGGGCGTAGATCATCGCCGCGACTACGATGGTCCGAACGCCCGGAAGCAGGCTCTCTGGATGAGATCTCGCCGCGGCCCCAGTGGCCATGTACTCCATGCCTGCGTGGGACCCACGATCGAGCCAGTGGAGGAAGTGTGCGTAGCCAGCCGGCGCAGAGGCCGAGGCAAGGCCGATCCAGTCGAACCCCAGGTCCAGGCCCCTGCCTTTGATCCTTGCTTCGAAGGAATCGGGCATTGACGAAAGCCTCCTCGCTTCGCGGGCCTAGAGGCTCAGCGTCTCGTAAATCCGGCGGGTTGCATCGGATTTATTGAGTGTATAAAAGTGGATTCCTCGCACTTGATTATCGAGCAGATCGCGGCATTGCTCCGCGGCCCAGTGCGCTCCAACCTTGCCAATCGAATCGTCGTTGCCCGAGCAGCGATCGATGGCTCGCAGGAGCTTCGCGGGGATCCTGGCCCCCAGGGCCAGTTCCGCCATCCGCTTCATGCCCGAAAGCGACGTTATGGGCATGACGCCGGCCAAGATCGGCGCCTTGATCCCCGCCAGCTCGCAACGCTCTCGAAAGTCCAGGAAATCATGGTTGTCAAAGAAGAGCTGAGTGCAGATATAGTCGGCCCCGGCGTCGACCTTTCGCTTGAGGTAGTCCATTTCCAAGAGTCGATTGGGCGTTGCGGGATGGCCCTCGGGAAAGCCAGCGACCCCTATGCCAAACCCGCGCGGATCGGACGGCGTTTCTCGGCTTCGTAAGAAGCGAACGAGTTGCTCGGCGTAGTGGAAGGCGTCTTTGGTTCGGTCGTAGTCGGCGAAAGCTCTTGGCGGATCGCCCGAGAGCGCCAGGATGTTCTCGATTCCGGAATCGGCGTAACGATCGACGATTGCCTCGAGTTCGTCGAGCTGGTGGCAGACGCAGGTCAGGTGAGACACCGCGGTAAGCCCCGTCTCGCTTTGGATTCTGACCACAAGGTCTTGCGTTCTCTGGCGAGTCGAACCGCCAGCGCCGTAGGTTACGGACACGAACGAAGGCTTCAGTTTCCGAAGCTCGGCGATCGACTGAAACAGATCCTCGGCCGCTTCGTCGGTTCTTGGAGGAAAGAACTCGAAGCTGAAGGTTGTACGGTGAAGTCGAAAGATGTCCTGGATATGCATGGGTTACCTTCAATCTCAGTCACTCGACGCCGCTTTCACGCCCTTTTTGGGGCAAAGAGCCTCGAGCGAACAGGCATCGCATCTGGGTCGAGCCGCTTTGCAGACCAAGCGGCCGTGGGCAATGAGACGATGGCTGAAGTCGATCCATTCGTTTTGCGGCAAAACCGCCGTCAGGTCTCGCTCGATCTTCTCTGGGTCGGTTTGCTTCGTCAGCCCCAATCGTCTGGAAAGCCTCTTTACATGAGTGTCGACCACAACCCCTGAAGGGATTCGAAAGGCGGTTCCAAGCACGACGTTGGCGGTCTTTCTGCCCACGCCTGGAAGTTGGGTCAATGCGTCCAGATCGGCTGGAACCTGGCCCTTGTGGCGCTCGACCAAGCCTTTGGCTGTCCCTAGCAAGCTCTTGGCTTTGGCACGGAAGAACCCGGTCGAGCGAATGAACTCCTCGAGCTCCTCCGGTTTGGCTTTCGCCAGCGCTTTTGAATCGGCGAACCGTTCGAAGAGCAGCGGAGTGACCAGGTTCACTCTCGCGTCGGTGCATTGGGCCGAAAGGATGGTGGCAACCAGGAGCTCGAAAGCGTTCTTATGGCCAAGGGCGCATTCCGGATTGGGATACGCTTTATGGAGGGCGTCCAAAATCCCGTGGACGTCCCGCACACGTTCGGAGCGGCTGGCGCGGCTGCTCTTGGGTTTCGATTTGGCCATGCCAACACCTTGGGACTTCGATCGTGAAATTCGAACCACATCGTCGCGACGCGGGCCCGCCAAGTCAACACGATCCCTTGGCCTTGCCGGCCGCCTCCAGGAACATAGAATAACCCTAATTCCAGAATCGAACGCCCTTTAGAAGAGCTCTCAAACAGGCTCCAGCCTTGGGCCGCCGACCGGAACGAACCTGGATCCTGATCATCGTGATTTCAATTTGTGAATAGAAAGACTCTTCAATGGTCTCAGGTTCGCGACTAAAAGGGCGGAATTGATGCACGACGAGACGGCGCTGAACGATTTTTCCGGAGTTTCCCGGCTGTTTCCCCTGCCTGGCGTCGTGCTTTTCCCGCATAGCGTGCTGCCGTTGCACATCTTCGAGCCGAGGTACCGCCAGATGACCACTCACGCTCTGGCAGGCGATCGATTGATTACGATCGTGCAACTCAAGTCGAATTCCGATTGGTCGAACCTGGAGGAGCCGCCCATCGAGTCTGTGGGTTGCGTGGGCAAGATCATCGACCATGAGAAGCTCCAAGACGGCAGGTTCAACATGCTGCTTTTGGGGTGTAAGCGTGCGAGGATCGTGCGTGAAATAGGCGGCGATACGCTCTATCGACAGGCGGAAGCGGTGCTGCTGGAAGACGACCCCCCAGGGCCTGAATCCGAGACAGCTCTGCGTGAATTCGTGAAGTTGGCTTTCGAGCGCAGTGAATTGAGCCGCAAGCCTCACGAACATGAATTCGAAGAGGTGCTCTCCTCGAGCGCGCCCGTTGGAGTGCTCCTGGACCTCATTAGCCACGCTCTCGACCTGCCTTCTAGCTTGAAGCAAAGCCTGCTGGCCGAGCCTCGCGTTGGGCTCAGAACGATGATGCTGTTTGAATACCTCAGCCAAAAAGATCCGGAACTTGGCCGATTCGGGCGAAGACTGCTCCCCTTTCCCCCAACGTTTAGCTCAAACTAGGTCCGCCGCCGCGATCCTTGATTTCGACCCCCGCCGGTCCTACAATAGGGATCGTGCGAGAATCCCGAAACATAGTCTAGAATTGAAGTTACGCCCAAACTTCAGAGTCTGGGAAGGTTTGAAATGACCCAGCAGCTTGGACGAAAAAATGGCGTTGCTCTCCTGGATGCGCCCGAAAGAAAGAGATCGATTTCGAGCGGATTCGCCAGGCGGTTCGCGAGATTCTAGTTGCGGTGGGGGAAGATCCAGACCGTGAGGGGCTTTTGGACACCCCTGATCGAGTGGCTCGGATGTACGCCGAAGTCTTCAGCGGTCTGAAAGAAGACCCGCGGACCCATCTGGAAACGCTTTTCACTCAGCAATACGACGAACTTGTACTTATTAAAGACATTCGTTTCGAATCCTTTTGCGAGCATCATTTGCTTCCTTTCTTCGGCGTCGCCCATGTGGCGTACCTGCCAAACGGCAAGATCGTGGGGCTTTCGAAGATTCCCAGAGTGGTTGAAGCCCTCGCCAGAAGGCCGCAGGTTCAAGAGCGGCTCACCGAGGAGATCGCCGAGCTGCTTACGTCCGAACTGGGGGCCAGAGGAGTGGCGGTTGTGATGGAAGCTTCGCACACGTGCATGACGGTGCGGGGGGTGCACAAAGAATCAAGCAGTTGCATAACAAGCGCGATGCGTGGGATCTTCAAGGAAAGCATTGCAAGCCGGAGCGAGGTGCTATCGCTCATTTACGGCGGCAAGAGGTAAGCTCGATACAGCGGACGCCGGCCGAATTCGTCGAACTTGCGGACCTCCCCATGAACCTGCCGCTGGTTTTTGAGCTCTGCGCGGCCTTGGCGGCGGGCGTCTGCGGCTCTCTGCTTTTGATCTCTTGGAAAGAGGTTCCAACCGCGTACTTTCGGACGCATTGCCATATTCTGCTGGCATTGTGGGTGATTGCGGCCCTCGACGCCGCACGAGCCGGCGGGTCGATTGCTCCTCTCCAGTGGGCTCTGGCGGGCGCGATACTTGCATTTCTCTCGGGGTTCGCGTGGGGCCTGGGTTTGCCTCGCTTGGGCGTTCCCTTGATAGCGGCGGGCCTGCTGGTGGGAGTCTGGGTCTTGGCGTCTCCTAGCCTCCTGAGAGCAGGTTCGGGGTTCAACCTCTGGCTGTTTGCCCCTTCGAGTAAACTGGCGTCCGGCTTCTTGCTGGGAAGCACGCTCTCGGCGATGCTCCTCGGGCACCATTACCTGACGGCGCCGGCGATGTCGCTCGTTCCGCTCAAAAGGTTGAATCTGAGTTCGGCGTTTGGACTTATCTTCAGGGCTTGCATTGCAGCCCTTGGACTTTGGATCTGGACGAAGTCGACCTCGATTCAAGAGCTCTTGTCCTCGGGGATCGGCGTTTACGTCCTGGCGGCGCGCTGGCTGGTGGGCCTGGGTTGTCCCCTGATCGCAGCATTCCTGGCTCGTCGAACGATCCAAATCGGCGCGACGCAGTCGGCCACGGGGATCCTCTACATTCAGATGATACTTGTCCTCTTCGGCGAGGCCACTGCGTTGACTCTACCACGTCCGGGGGGCATCATCCTCTAGTCGGCTGGACCCGCCCGCCGGGAGTTTCGGAAATTGACCTCTTAAGAGTTAGGCGTTCTTGTTCATGGAGCTAACGTGGAATTGTCCGCGTTGCCAGGCGCCCAACGCCCTCTCCTCGGTTGACCCCGCGGTCGAGCTTGTGTGCAGCGAATGCGGAGAATCGCGAACCCCCTCCGCGACCGCCTTCGACGACAAGGGCCTCGCCGCCTGCTTGGTCTGCTCGACTCCCGATCTCTATTCCCAGAAAGACTTTCCGCAAGGCCTTGGGCTCCTGATCGTCATCGCGGGTTTCGCCGTGGGCACGGTGTTCTGGTACTATGAAATGCCCCTCTGGACCTACGGCGTCTTCATTCTTTCAGCCGCGCTTGATCTCTTATTATTCAAGACGGTTCCTGAGGTGATCATCTGTTATAGATGTCTATCTCAGTATCGTGGGAAGGCGCCGGTCAGGAGTGGCGGATTTCCCTCGTTCGATCTTGCGGTGGGAGAGCGATACCGCCAGGAGCGGATTCGGATCGAGGAACTGAAAGCTCGGGCTTCGGCGGTTCTCAAGAACGAGTCGGGAGTTTGAAAAGCGAGTCTTCTGGGACGAAAACGGTCGCAGCGACTTGAAACAACGCGAAATCTTGGCCGAGCTCGAGTGAGAATCTTTGATCGAGCTGGCGGAAAGGGATGCTCCCGGCGCTACGAATGGACGACCAGCGAAGCCGAATCCACGACGACTTGAGGGGGCTGATCTCCGGCGACCTGCTGCTGGCGCCGATCGAGCGCGCCGCATACGCGGTCGACGCCGGCATTTACGAAATCGACCCGCTTGGCGTGATCGTTCCCCGCTCGGTCGAGGACGTCCAGACCGTGACGCGATATGCGTGGGAGAACAACATACCCGTCCACGCCCGTGGGGGTGGCACCGGACTGGCCGGCGAGACGTTGGGCCGGGGCTTGGTCCTCGATTTTAGCCGCTATTTTCGTCGCGTCCTGGAGATTGGACCAGAACATGTCGTGGTTCAGCCGGGCGTGGTCGTCGATTCGCTCAACTCCCAGCTCGCGCCGATGGGTCGTCGGCTGGGCCCGGATCCTGGCGGAGCGGAATCCTGCACCATAGGCGCGATGATCGCCGCCAATGCGGGAGGCGTCCGCTCTCTGAAGTATGGAATCACTTCGGACCACGTTCGATCGCTCGAGTTGGTCTTTGCTCACGGCGAAACGGCACAGGCAGGCTATGACGCTTGGCCGTCGCTCGAGGACGACTCCGACGATTTCAAGTTCAAGTTGCTCCAGAAGCTCGCTCTTCTGCACAAGCGTTACTCGAGTCAACCCAAGTCGCTGCCGCTTTCTCCTCGCGATCGCGCGGGTTATGCGTTTTGGTCGGCAGCCAAGGCGGAGGGGATCGACCTTTCGAGGTTGATCGCTGGATCCGAAGGCACGTTGGCGATTGTGATCGAGGCGTCGCTTTCAACCGTGCCCACGCCTCAAGCTCAAGGGGTCTTGGCTGTCTCGTTCGATCGCATCGTGTCGGCGGCGGCCGCCGTGGTCGATTGTCTCGAGTTCTTCCCATCGGCGTGCGAGCTCCTAGATCGTCGATTGATCCGTTTGGCTCGAGACGACGCGCCGATGCTGAGAGACGCCGTCCCCGACACGTCCGAAGGAATGTTGATCGTCGAGTTCAGCGGCGACAATCCAGCAGTCGTCGAACGCGACGTACAAGAGCTTTCGCGTCGGCTTTCGCTTCGGGAAGGAATCGTGGCGGACCCGATCGAACTCTTCCGCAGGCCGGAGTGCGAATGGCTGCTTGGGACTCGAAAGCGCGTGTTGCCGCACTTGCTGCGGACGGCGCTGCCGGCCCGGCCGATCCCCCTTTTCGAGGACGCCGCTGCGCCGGTCGATGCGCTTCCGGAGTTCCTCCAGACGCTCCAGACGATCTTCAAGAACCACGAAGTCAGCGGCACGATCTACGCCCACGCAGGCGCCGGCCAGGTTCACGCTCGCCCGTTCCTGGACCTTTCCTCTCCGCTTGACCGCGCGAAGATCGAGCCGCTTTCCGATGAAGTGCACGCCGCGGTCAAGAGCCTCAGGGGTTCGATCTCCGGCGAACACGGCTGCGGGCTGGCGCGGACTCGGTATCTTAGGTCGCATTATGAAGATATGTACAATATTTTTCGAGAGATCAAGAACGCGTTCGACCCCAAGAACATCTTGAATCCTGGGAAGATCGTGGCGGACGATCAGACGAGTCTTCTCGACGACCTTCGATCTTATCCGTCGGTCGCGTCCACGGCGGAACCAGCGTCCGCGACATCCAACATGGAGGAGGAATCCGAGGGGCCGGGCGGCCTCGAAGAGCCGGCGAAATCAAGGCCGCTTGTGGAGGTTTTGCGTCCGACGGGAGGGACTCTGCTCGAGATCGCCAACGCATGCAACGGCTGTGGGGCGTGCAGGACTTCTGAGCCCGCCATGCGGATGTGCCCCACGTTTCGGGCTTTGGGGTGCGAGGCCGCTTCCCCAAAGGCCCAGGCCAATCTGGTGCGCCAGATCGCGTCCGGCCGGCTCGATCCGAAACTTTGGGGCGCCGAGGAGCTCAAGCGAAACGCTAACTTATGTGTACATTGCAATATGTGTAGAATCGAGTGCCCATCCGGGGTCGACGTATCGAAGTTGATGCTTGAAGCGAAGGCCGCGTACGTTCGCAACCACGGGCTTACCGCCAGCGACTGGCTGCTTTCCCGTCTGGATCGGTGGGCCGCATTGGCTGGGCGGTTCCCTTTGACCTTCAATATGGTCATGTCCAGCCGCCCGGCTCGGTGGCTGCTCGAGCGAACGGTAGGTTTGGCTCGGCTCCGCAGGATGCCAAGGGCAAGGCGCACCGCCTTCGTTAAGAAGGCCGAGAGGCGCGGCATGGGCAAGCCCAAGCCCTCCCAGCCGGGCCCGAGGGTCGCTTATTTCGTCGATCTCTTCGCAAACCACTTCGACCACGAACTGGCCGACTCAGCGGTCGCGGTGCTCAGGACGGCGGGAGTGAACGTTTTTGTGCCGACGGGTCAGCGCGGCTCCGGCATGCCGGCGCTGGTGTCCGGAGACTTCGAACACGCACGCCAGCTTGCCCTTGCCAACCTCCGCGTGCTCGGGAACGCGGTGCGGGACGGCTATACGATCGTATGCACGGAGCCAACGGCTGCTTTCATGCTCACTCACGAATACCCAAAACTGTGCGACGATCTCGACGCCTCGCTGGTGGCCGCGCATACGATGGACTTTGGATCTTACTTGTCTGGACTGAACGCGCGAGGTTTATTGCCAGCCCCCGAGACGGCCTTGAACGCTCGGGTCGGCTACCACCAGCCTTGCCATTTGAGGGCTCTGGAAATAGGAACTCCAGGGCTCGACCTGGTCAGGGCGGTCCCAGGACTCGACGTCCAGTTCATCGACCGAGGTTGCTCGGGCATGGCGGGAACCTTCGGCCTCTCGAAAGCCAACTTTCGCACTTCGCTCAAGGCAGGGAGGCCGCTCACCAACCGCCTGCTCGAACCGGACCTCGATCTGGGCGCCACCGAGTGCGGCGCCTGCCGAATGCAAATGGAACAGGCGGCTCCGAAGTGGACGCTCCACCCCGCCAAAATCCTTGCCTTGGGCCATGGTCTCAACCCAACGCTTCGCCAACGTATACAATCGAGAAAGCCAAAACACATCGTTGACTAATCGGTTCGATGAGTAGGTATAAGCTAATAAGTCATCGACAACATGATACGTTTATGATCGAGTGTTCGAATTGATGGCGACCGATCGAGAAGAAGGTCCCATTCCGCTGGACGTCCAGGGCGCCGCCGCCGGCGTCTTATGCTGCTTACTTTGGGCAGGGAACACCGTCGCGGTGAAGTTCACGGTTCCGGACCTTCCGCCCATTGGTTCCGCGGGGGTCCGGTTCGTACTGGCTTTGCCAGTCATCTGGTGGGCGTGCAGGCGGCTTGGGCACTCGATCCGAATCCCCCTCGAGCACTGGTGGATTCTGCTCGTGCACACCCTTCTGACGACGCTTCAAATCGGACTTTTCACCTGGGGTACAAGCCACGGCTTGGCAGGCAGGTCGTCGATCTTCGTCAACGTGCATCCCATCGTCGTCGCGCCGCTCGCTTGGATCTTTCTCGGCGATACGCTCGGTTGGAGAGGCGTGTTGGGGTTGTGTTCGGCCGCCGCGGGCCTCGCGACGCTGCTCGCGGCGCCTGCCCAATCGTCCGAGGGGCGGATTGGCGACATTGCGGTTCTACTTTCCGGAGTGATCTTCGGACTGCAAACCATCGCGCAAAAAAAGACCTATCCCTACGTTCCACCGACCAGCTTGCTCTTCGCCCAGACCGTTGGAGCGATACCCATCTTCTTCGTCGCCAGCGGGTTGACCGAGGGATTCTCTACTTATCATTTCACGTTATCATCCTGCCTTGGCGTTCTGTATCAGGGCGTCATGGTCTCGGGGGTCTGTTTCTCGATCTGGATGGTGCTCCTGAAGCGGCATTCGGCGTCGAGGATCTCGACGGTCGCATTCCTGACCCCGATCTTTGGAGTGGCCCTCGGCAAATTGACGAGGGGGGAGCCGCTGACGACTCCGCTCGTCGTCGGCGGAATGCTCGTGGGCATTGGGATCTATTTCGTGGCTCTGGATCGCAGCGATCACAAGCTGGGCCCTGTCTCGGAATTGCCTGGAGAAGACGCTCCTTGAGATCGATCTGGGGACCGGGGGGTTCCAAGCGGCCCGCTTCCGATGTCCAATAGGAGTTGGTTGTGCAGGCGCCTTTGCGTCGATCTCTCCCGAGCCTTCGATTGCTTGCCTCGCGAGCGTCCGCCTGCACCCATTCCACAGAGAGGTTTGCCATGGAACGTCGACACTTCGGCCGTCGCAGTTTCCTCCAAGGCGCGTCCGCGGCCGGCCTGGGCGCTGGCCTCGGAAGCTGGTCTGCTCTCGAGGGCATAACCCCAGCCCTGGCCAGAGCGATGAAGGTTGGTCCCGACGCGGTTGTCTTCAGACCCGAGATCGAACCGATCGTTCGCTGGATCGAGGAGACGCCTCGCAACGAGATCCTCGACTTCGCGGTCGCCAAGCTTCGCGAAGGACTATCCTACCGCGACCTCCTCTCAGGTCTGTTCTTGGCAGGCATCCGCAACGTCAAGCCCAGGCCTGTCGGCTTCAAGTTCCACGCGATCCTCGTGATCAACTCCGCGCATCTTCTCGGTCAGACCGCTGCTGTCAAAGATCGACTATTGCCGCTGTTCTGGGCACTGGACACGTTCAAGAATTCGCAGGAACAGGACAAGCGCGAGGGGGATTGGACCCTCTCGAAAGTGGACGAAGCTCGTTTGCCCAAGCCTTCCCAGGCGCGTGCCGAGCTCGAACGCGCACTCGAAAAGTGGGACGCGGAGGCTGCGGACGCCGCTGTGGCTTCGCTTTGCCGATCCGCGGGCGCGGAGGAAGTGATGGCGCCGCTTTGGCGTGCAGGAATCCGCGATCAGCGGAACATCGGCCACAAGGCGATCTTCACTGCCCAGTCTTGGCGAACGCTTCAGGCGATCGGCTGGCAACATGCCGAGCCCGTGCTCCGCTCCCTGGTCTTCGGAATCCTCGACCTTCAAGGCGATTCGAACAAGGAGCCGGCGCCGGTAGGCCCCTTCACAGTGAATCTCGAGAATGCCAAGAAGATTCGCGGCGACTGGCAGGTAGGTCGCAACGACCCAGCCGCAACCCAGGCACTGCTCGAAACGATGCGGAAGTCCTCTTCAGAGGACGCTTGCGCGCATTCACTTCGACTGCTGAACGAGGGGATCGCTCCGGATTCGCTTTGGGATGCCGTGGCCTTGGCGGGTTCCGAGCGACTGATGCGGGCGCCTGGCATTCTATCGATTCATGCGGTGACCTCTGCCAATGCCCTGCATTTCATCTTCGGGGCTTGCGGAGACGATTCCACGCGCAAGTTGGCTTTGCTTCAAGCTGTGGGGTGGATGCCGATGTTCAGGCAAGGGTCCGGCGCTGCTGCTGGGCTTGTGATCGACGATATGAAGGTCGAAGAGAACGTCGCGTCAGGCCCTGAGGCGATTGAAGAGATTTTCGCGACGGTCGGGTCGAGCCGAGCCAAGGCTGCCAACAAGACTTTGGCGTATCTCTCGAAAGGCGGTTCTTTTGATTTGCTGTTCCAGTCGGCTCGACGGATGGTGTTTACGAAGGGCAGGGATGCACATGATTACAAGTATGCCGTCGCTGCATGGGAAGAGCACCAACTCGCGTCCGACGATAAGTGGCGAGCTCCGCTGGCCGCCGCGCTCATGTTCAACTTGCCTGCAGCGGGCACGCCCGACAGTCCATTGATGGTGAAGGCGAGGGAGGCGGTGGAGAAGATCTGAACGCAGGCTCTTGGGACCTTCGGAGAAACCACTCGATCTTAGCGATGGACCAACACGGAATTTCACGGACCAGAACGAGCAGCGGGAAGGGCCTCCTAAAAAGTGCGTCGGCTCGTTCGTTGAAAGACCGTTCGTTGAAATATCAACTAACTTTTATGTGTTGATTCTGGCGTCCGTGTTATTCGGTGTTAATCCGCGGTGAATTACCCGTTTTCCGTGGGGCAAATCCCGGTCAGACTGAGTTCTATTTCTCTCGAAGGAGTTGTGCGGATATTGAGAGGCAACCCGTCTCCCATGACCCATGAGCTTCTGACCGCATTCTGGATCGTCCCGCCAAATCGCGACGGTCCGCTCGGATTTGGCGTCACGGCATACGACTTGGAAGACGCCGTCGGCATCATCCGCGAGTTAGGGTATTCCGACTGCTTGCCTACGGATATCGGCTTGCTGCAGATTACTGAAGGAGTGCGTTACGAAGATCTGGACCACTCCTACGTTCGCTCCCACATGGGGCCTATCGTGGTGCGTGGACTCTGGTATCCTTTCGTCCGGGTCGGGCTTTGGCCTAGATTCGACTAATCAATATAGTCGGTTTTCGTAGATAGATTTCCTCGCGGCGAGTGCAACCCTTTGGAGGTTCCTATGCGGTCTGAATCACGGAATCCAGGAGACTGGTCGACCCGCCATTTGCTGCTCCTACTTTGCCTGGCGAATGCCGCGGGCTTAACTTCGAAACCGGTCGCTGCCTGCCAAGGCCAGCCCGCACAGACCGTAGATATGCTCTGCGTGGATGCGGACGACAAACCCGTCGCTGGCGCTGAAATCCATCTCTTCCAGTTCGACCACGACGCCGATCGCTACAAGACCTTCGGACCTTTCAAGTCGGACGACGAGGGGAAGGCAACCTGCCCTGAGCCGCTCATCCAGAAAGAATCCGGGAACTTTGATCGTTGGATCCACGCGAGGGTTCCTGGAAAGTTCGTGGGAGCGACCCGTTGCGCCAAGTGGACCAACCGCAAGCCGATCAACCCACAGGGCAAGGTCACGCTCTACCCTTCGACATCGGTTGCCGGCGAAGTGAGAGTTCCCCCGGGCTTTGACGTCACATCAGTGACCGTCAAAGTGAGGACGATGGAGATCAGGTACGGTCCGAAGTTGTTCGATCATCACTCGTTCACTCGTGAAGACCACTTCCCCGGCCTCGATACGTCGCTGCCGAACCTCTTCGAACGGCACCCCGACGTCCAGGGCAAGATTCAGTTCGACGACGTTCCGTTCCGAGGACGAATGTTACTGGTAACAAGCGCGAAAGGATTGGCAGAGGCGCAATGGAGAAACGAACGAGAAACGATCGACGTGCCAATCGACTTGACGCTTTCGGAGGAATGCGGCTTGTCTGGCCGCGCTCAGATTCCCGATGGCAAGCCAGCCGTCGGGATTGAGGTGGCAGCGAGGATCTCTGACAGTTCTCGTGTTTATTACCACTCAACCTTTACGACTTTCACAGGTGCGAATGGGGAATTCGTGATCCATGGACTTCCTTCGAAGGATGTCGTTCTGACGGCCTCGGATCCTAAAGGAAAATGGATGATGCGGCCCATCGAGGATGTGCACATCGCCCCCGGCGAAGGCACGAAAATTCAAATCAACATGGAACCGGGCGCGATGATTAGCGGACGAGTGCTCGACCCCGACGGGAAGCCGGTGAAGGGCGCGGCGATCTCGGCGGTCTCGGATACGGATCCCGGCAGCGGCTTGGGAGGTGATATGACCGACGCCGACGGTCGTTATCGGTTTCGCATTCCGTCTGGCGGCGCACGATTGTATTTCAACGCCCTGCCGGACGGGTTTGCCTACCCTAACCCTCAGATCGTGAAGACTCTCGATGTGGCGCGAGGCCAGGCGGACATAGAGAATATGGATTTCGTGCTCGAACGAAAGGCAGAGGGAGGGAAGTGAGGGAGTGAGGCGGTTGGGGCCGCGGACCAGGGGCTTACGCCACCTGGCTATTGACCATGACCCCTCCCGGGTCGGGATTGGCGTGCTTTTCATCGGCCCCGAAGTGGGCCGCGGTCAATAGCCAGGGGCGGCTTTGCCGCCCCTGGGTTGCTAGTAATCGTCATCCAATCCGACACTCGCCGCGATAAGCTGCTTATAAGCCGCCACCGCCATCCGATCGCACTCTTCGTTCTCGGCGTGACCGGTATGCCCCAAGACGAAGGTGACCCTTACGTCGTGCTTCTGCATCTGCAGGTCGAGCTGTTTCCAGAGGTCGACGTTGATCACCGGCTTGAGCCCGCCCTTTTCCTTGCGCATCCAGCCGCGAGACTTCCAGCCCTTCATCCACTCCGTCAGGCCTTTGCCCACATACTGGCTGTCGGTGACAAGCTCGACCCGGCAGCGTCGCTTCAGAGACTCCAGGCCCTTGAGCGCGGCGGTCAACTCCATGCGGTTGTTGGTCGTCAGCCGTTCGGCGCCGGAGTCGGACCGGCTCTTTCCCGTAGAAGGATGTTTGAGAATGAAGGCCCAGCCCCCTGGGCCTGGGTTCCCGCTGCAAGCTCCATCGGTAAAGAGTTGGACAAAATCCTCTTCACTTGTTGATCCAGCCGCTGTCATAGCAGATCCACGCCGCCTGTTCTCGAGTCGTCAGAGGGCCAAGCGCGCACGCGATCGACCGACAAGTCGCAGATTGTCGAGTTTCAGTCGGCGTGCGTCAACTCGGATTAGTACTTCCGGACCACGCCGACCAGGATGCCGAGTACCTTTACTTTGTCGCGATAGATCGGCTTCATGGTCTTGTTCGCCGGGTCGAGGCGAACGCGGTTCTTCTCCTTGTGGAGGATTTTGAGCGTTGCATCGCCGTTGTCGTCTTGAACCGCGACAATCTGGCCGTTCCTGGCGGTTTCTTGGCGGCGGATGACGACAAAATCCCCATCGGCGATGTGGGCTTCGATCATCGAATCCCCCTTCACCTTGAGGGCAAACTTGTCGTCGGAGTTTTGCCATTCGTCGAAGCCCAGGAGCTCGGCGTCCTCGATTGCTTCGATGGGCTGGCCTGCCGCGATTCTACCGAGAAGCTTGAGGCCGGAACGGCCGCCGGGAGAGTCCTCGAGAAGCTGTATCGCACGCGACATGTTCGGCTCGCGATGGATCAGACCCTTCTTTTGAAGGGCTTTCAGATGGCACATCACACCGTTGGGGCTCTTGATGCCAAACTCGACGCCGATCTCGCGAACGGTCGGTCCGTAGCCCCTGCCTTGGATCTTCTGCCTGATGAATTTATAGATTTCGCTTTGTCTGCTGGTCAAAGCTCCCAGGTCGGCCATTGAAGGAACTCCTTCTTGTTGAAGGCCTCGAGTCAAAAAAGTTGCGGACGCCCAGCCTGAAACGAAGGCGGGACCGGCCAAAACACTGCATTTACAGCCAGTGTGCCTATGAGGAGTAATGTACACGGGTGGTGTAGCGCACGCAAGATCATTCCAATCGCGAATTTCACATCCTTGAGCCGTTGTACGGAGGTTGAGGGAGTTAACGACGGATGAATGGACTTGCGACTTATTCGAGCCGTTGTTAGCCTCCACTTAGTCTCGGGTCGTCGTATGCTGCTTCGTTTGACTGAGTATGGAGACTCCAATGACGCGATCATCCCGCCTTATCGTTCCAGCCTTCGTGTTCTTCCTCTTCGGCAATCCCTTGATCGCCGCTTCCGACGAGCCTGCCGGATCGGTTGAATCCGAGGGGACGAGCAAGCTGGTCTTCCCAGCCGATCGGCTGAAAATGGAGGCCAAGATCATCGCCACGGGTCAGACGATCGAAGAGGCGATGAAAAGCCTTGAATCGCAACGCTCCGCCCTCAAGGCCGCGATTCTGGAATCGGGCGCCGACCCTGCCTCCTTGAAATTTGGCAGGCCCGAACAAGACGAACTGCTCCAACGCGGCGTCAGGATCGCGAGATCGCTGATCAAGCTGTCGGAGGAGGCATCGGAGCCGGCGGAGGGGGGAGACGGAGCCAATTCGGATCAGCCCGCCGCATCCGAGGCCAAGCCTTCCCACTTGCTCGAATTCATCGACGCCGGTTTGGAATCTTTGGTTGGTATGGCGTTTGGGGGCGTGGGCCTACCTGGGCAGATCAACGTTCCCATGGCTGGAACAACCACGATTACTCCGATTCCCGCACCTAATTACGCTCCGACTATAAAGGGCGAAAAAGAAGGCGATGCTGTAGTTCCGCCAACCGATGCGCCGACCAGGACTGAACCCGACGTTGCAAACTCGAGCATCCAGCCTGCGCCATCCGTTCAGGTTGGTACTCCGCCTGTCGCGGCCGAAGTCCCTACCAAAACAAAAGATCCGGCGGTCAAGAAGAACAGTCTCGAGTCCGACGCCTCCAAACCAAAGCCCGCCGCGACCCACATCAAAGACGACGACGACAAGCCGGAGACTCCCGCCCCAAGATTCGTGGTATGCGAGACCGTTTCGGCCCAATGGCCGCTCGACGCCGACGGCGACAAAGCCATCGCCAAAGGCGCCTCGATTCGGGAAATGATCGAGGCCAAGAACATCACTGGGTTCGACAAGATGGTCGACGCCTTCATTCCAGGCGGAGGAGAGGAATATCTCGAAATCCTTCAGGAAGCTCCCGAGTCAAAGGTAGTGATCGATGAAATCAAGCATTACTTCGCTCTTGATTTCAAGTACATTCACAAGCTGACGGCCGAGGAACGGGAAATGGTGGTCACGGAAGCTTTCGACAAGGCGAAGGAGCAAGCGAGTCTCTTGGCCAGGGCTGCGGGGAATCGGCTGGGCGGCGTCCAGAGCATGCGGCTTATCGACCCTGGCGACGAGGGCTTTTCGTTCTGGAAGTGGATCTTGGCGCAAGGGAGCGAGGACAAGCCCCTGATCAAGTTGAGCAACGTCGAGACGAAGTTCAACTTCCCCAGCGATTTTTCCGCTGGAAAAAAGCCGGACCAACGAGGCGAAGTCGATCTCTCGACGGCCGAGGGGGCTCAGCCGGACCAGGTGAGCGTGCATCTGCGAGTCTTGGCGAGATTCGGCCTGGAGCAACGGAGAAAGGCGGAGTAGCGCTTACCGGCGCTACTCTTCGGGCCATTTTTCCAGAAATGCGTTCAGCTTGGCGCCGGGTGGTTCGGCGGGTGGATTGGCCTTCGCGGCTTTCTTGCCGCGTTTACCTTGGGAAGGCGCTTTGGGCGCCGCGACTGGGAACGCCGGTTCTTCGGGTTCTGGAGCGATCTCGAGATCGTACGTGCCGCCAATTTCGGCGACAAACGGCTGCTGGCACTGCCTGCATTTAATCTTTTTGCCGACGAGGCTTTCGTCGATTTTGCCCTCGACTCCACAAGATGGGCATTCGATATAGATGATCGGCATCGGGAATCCCTGTTTTTACTGATCAACAAATGGAGGCGCGTCTCGCGACGGTGGATTGACCGGCGACCGAAGCTCTCCGGAACCGGAGGTTGACATTCGGGAACCGAGCTATGGACACTCTATCATGCACGCCGGGGGCGCCGCTTGTCAAAGCGGCGTTCGGCCAGACTTAATGAATTCGGAGGCGTCCTCCGTCAGTTTCCCTTGCTCGGCGCTTCGAAAGCGAGGTTTCGATGATGCACGCCCCGGCCCACGCTCTGCTCGAAGGGTTTAAGAGCGTCATTTCGCTGCCGGTTCAATGGGGAGATCAGGATGCTTTTCAGCATGTGAACAATACGGTGTACCTGCGCTGGTTCGAGTCTTCGCGAATCTCGTACTGCGACGTACTGGCGCTCTCGAAGATGTATAGGGAACTCGGTATCGGGCCCATCATGGCGTCGATCACCTGTCATTACCGCAAACCCGTGGTTTATCCAGACACGGTTCACATTGGCGCCAAGGTGACTCGGATTGGTCGGACGAGCTTTACGATGGAGCACCAGGTTGCGAGCTCGAGCCAAAACGCCCTCGTCGCTGACGGCGCCTCGACGATCGTTTTGTTCGATTACAAAGCACAGAAACCACATCCCCTTCCCCAAGACGTCAGGGACGCCATTTCAAAGATCGAGGGAACGGCGTTTTAGAATGCTTGGTGGTTTCGTTAGGCCTCGAAAACGAACAAGCCGCCCGGGCGTCATTGCCCGCGGCGGCCAGTTCGAGGGTTGGATTGGTAACAAAGCGACTCAGGGCACTCCGGCAAGCGTTTCCTCGGTCGAAGTCTTGTGCTTTCGCTTTTTCTTTTTCTTGATTGGCTTGGCGTCTAGACTCGCGGCCTTTTCGAGCCTTTCAGGCTTGGGCAATTTCAAGCTATGCGCCAAACCAACGAGCTTCATCGTTCGTATCATGATGTAAGTAGTATCGATCTCCCACCATCGCATGCCGTGCCTGGCGGAGGTTTGGTAGGCGTGGTGGTTGTTGTGCCAGCCTTCTCCGTAGGTTAGGAGTGCAACCCACCAGAGGTTGGTCGATTTATCGCGGGTTTCGTGCGAGCGGTATCCCCAGACGTGGGTTGCGGAGTTCACCAGCCAGGTGCAATGAAGCACCAGCACGGATCTGAGGAAGAAGCCCCAGACCAGCCACTTCACGCCGCCCAAGGCGAACACGGCCGCGCCCATAATGATGGGGAAGATCAGGTGCCAATTGTTGAGCCAGACATGGACCTTGTCTTTCAGGAGATCAGGGGCCCATTTTTGCAGGTATTCGTGGGTGTGTCTGGAGGTGACGTCGGGAGTCATCCACCAGAGCATGTGAGCCCAGCCGAAGCCTCGGCTCGGGCTGTGGGCGTCGTCCTCTTGATCGGAATGGGCGTGATGTCGACGATGATCGGCCACCCAGCCAATCGCGCCGCCTTCAGACGCGCAACAACCGACGGCCGTGAGCACGTATTCCAACCAATGCGGACGCGTCGCGAAGCTGCGGTGCGTGAGCAGACGGTGGTAAGTCATGGTGATGCCGACGCCGCCGGTCACCCAGTGAAGAAACACGCAAACCGCAACGGCGACTCCAGGAAAAGAAGCCTGGGTAGAAGGCCAGGAGCGCTCCTAAGTGCAAGAAGACAATCCAGATGATGGGGCCCCATGCCAGGTAGCTTACATCCTTCTTGGCCGGGACCGTCGAATTCGTCATAGTCATTCTTGCAGATCTCTTCTCATTGACTCGACTTCCGGAGGACCCGCCGGATTCGAGCAAAGGATTCAGGTTTGTTCGAGAAAGCGAAACGCGAGGCTTTCTTTTAGTGATACCGGTTCGCCAGGGTAGTGGAACAATTGCCCACCCAGTAGGTCTTTTGCACACCGATTGACTGTTTGGGGCGCCACGGGGGGGCGGCTGCGATCTCCAGGCGGTGGGCAAAAGGAAGGGGCGAGAACGCGATGACTTTCACCTTGGTTCGTGGGCCTTGGGGGGAAATCTCGGAAAAAGGGACCTCGATCGACCCCACGCGAGCCATAATCTTACTTGTTCTTATAGGACTGTAAACCACCGAATTCTCGTTTTTGTCGACAAAACCGACCCACGC
Organism: uncultured Planctomycetota bacterium; assembly: GCA_963818975.1. Classification (GTDB taxonomy): domain Bacteria; phylum Planctomycetota; class Planctomycetia; order Isosphaerales; family Isosphaeraceae; genus CAWFUI01. The sequence goes on from CAWFUI010000015.1 coordinate 228,297, forward strand.
CAGTGCCAAGTCTTTGGCCCGCTCCTGATCTTTCAACTTAAAGAGCGCTCAGGAAAGACTTTAAATCCAGCGGAGAGGACTCCAGTCTGCCCCCTTCATTGGCAATGTAGGGGGTTCCCGGACGGCAGAAGCTCGTTCGGCCAGCACTCTGCGCACTGCCGAAACGATCGAATTGGTGCAACATCCTTCCAAAGAACGCTATCTTGGAACGTAATCCTTCAAGCGACATCGCTTGGAAGTGAGCAGACCGCACCATGGCCGAGGTGGTTTCTTTCGTTCGGCTATTCGAGGATTGTTTATGGCTTTGGCTTGGCTGACAGTGAAATGGACGATGGCCTTCGCGGTTTGCGGAGCCTTCGGCGATTCGAAACCTTCGGCGGCAACAGCGAGAATCGAGACGACGCTCGAAACCGAAGGCGACCAGATCAGGCAATATGCTTTCGACGGCGACCGATCGACCTGTTTCGTCTCGAAGACCAACCCGAAGACCTCTGACGAGTTCACGCTGGTTTTCAACAAGTTGATTCCGATGAATCGGATCGCCGTCTTCACGGGAGATCTGGATCGGAGCTCTGGGGTTTTGAAAGAAGGATCTCTGGAGATCTCCGCCGACGCCAAGTCCTTTCATCAGCCCAAAGGCGGGCTTCTCGAGAACGGCTCCGCCGCGGTCTTATTGGGAGGCGAACGCGTCGTTGCCGTTCGAATCAAGGTTCTCGCGGGGATGGACCATCCGCTGGCGATCCGCGAGATCGAAATCGAATCGGACCAGGCTTTGCCGGTGTTTCGTCATCCAGTCGAGTTCAAAATCGACGTCTCCGACGCACCCGAAATGGGGGATTGGGCCGGGAACGTCGCGAGAGAATGCGAAAATGCTTATCCATGGATTTGCGATTATCTCGCGACGCCTGGATTCAAGCCGCCTCGAGTCGTTCAGATGACGCTCTCCAAGAAATACAACGGCGTGGCGGCGGCTTCCGGCAACCGGATCACCGGCTCGGTCGACTACTTCACCAAGCGACCCAGCGACGTCGGCGCGATGATCCACGAGACGGTCCATGTTGTGCAGCAATACCGAGGCAGGCGGAATCCCTCGTGGCTTGTGGAAGGGACCGCCGACTATTTGCGATTCTTCATCTACGAGCCCGACAAGCTGGGCCCAATCAACGCTCAACGAGCCGCATTTTAACGGCAGTTACCGCGTCTCGGCGGCGTTCTTGGCGTACCTGGTCGAGCATTACAACACGGAGATCGTGCAAAGGCTTAACGCGGCGATGCGCGGCGGGACGTATCGCGAAACGCTGTTCAAGGAATTGACGGCCAAGACGCTCGAGGAGCTCGACAACGAATGGCGTGAATGGTTGAGAGGGAAGGCCGAGGAGAAGGCCAAGAACGAGGCTGAACCCAAGACATGAACCGAGCCGACCGCACAAGAGGGCCGGAGATTTGAGAGGCTTTTATCGAGGGCTCGAGTCGACCCAGCTTTTGAGAGATCTGCCCGAACCCAAACCCCAGGCCGGCGAAGTTTTGGTTCGCGTGACGAAGGCTGGGATTTGCGACACAGACCTTCACCTGGCCCGCGGCTATATGGGCTTTACCGGGATCCTTGGCCATGAATTCGTGGGCAGGACCGAAGGCGGAAAGCGCGTTGTCTCCGAGATCAATAACTCGTGTCATGAATGCGCAACATGTCTATCGGGATCGCCGAATCATTGTCCCAACCGCAGCGTTCTGGGAATCTTGAATCACGACGGGGCGATGGCCGATTGGGTGTGTGCGCCTGAGCGAAACTTGCACGCGGTTCCCGACGCGATCGACGACCGATCGGCCGTGTTCATCGAACCCCTGGCCGCGGCGTTTCGGGTGACGGAGCAAGTGCGCGTGGCGCCAGGAATCCGCTTGGCGGTGGTTGGCGATGGAAAACTCGGGCTTTTGTGCGCCTGGGTCGCGGCGTCGGAGGGTGCGGAGGTCCATCTGATCGGCAGACATCCGGAAAAGCTGAGATTGGCTGGCGAGGGGGTTGGGGTTCATTTTGATCGGGAGATCGGTCGACTGCGTAAGACCTTCGACGTGGTCATCGAGGCTTCGGGTTCGACTTCGGGGCTGCCGACCGCGCTCGAGCTGGTCCGACCCGAGGGTACGGTGGTGCTCAAAACCACGGTCGTCGGCTCTCACGATTTGGCGCTGGCGCCGATCGTCATCGACGAGATCCGCGTGGTGGGTTCGCGCTGCGGGCCTTTTTCGAAGGCCCTCGACGCGCTTGCGAAGAAGCGTATCGATGTACAAAGACTTGTGGAAGCAGAGTATTCCTTGGACGACGCTGAAGAGGCCTTCGCGGCGGCGGGCAAGAAGGGTGCGAGAAAGATCGTGCTGGACGTTTCCGAGTGAGCGTCATGTCTTCGGCCCGTCCTGCGAGAGTGCCGGTAAGCTAGCTTAGCGGGACTCTCGTCAATCCTGTGTGGAGACGATTTCGTTGCCTGCGCGAGTTCCCATTGCCCGCCAGGCCGAGAGCGCGATCGAGGACTTGATCCATGAGACGTGACCGTCCGCGAAACAGACGTGCACTCCGGCGCCGTGAAAACTCGAAGCGCCGACCGCGCCACGATTCAGTTCGTCCGATCCGTTCGAGCAGCTTCGGTCGTTCGGAGCGAGCAAATGCTCGTAGAGACTCGACCCAACCTCGCCGTCGGGCCAATACCTTCCCTTCAGGTTGAGAAAGGCAATGGGCGCCGTGGCGGGATCGACCTTGTGGCATTCTGAGATGAACGCATCTACTTCCGATGGACCGAACAATTGGTCTGGAGTGGCAAGGATGTTTCTCCGTATTTCCCTCGCGTCGAGGGTGAAGGGTCCATGGATCCACTCGGAGAAGGCTGCGGTCGAGGACGTTCCGTCTGAGACGTCTCGAGGTCCGACGGCGCCCTGGGCGCCGCCGTTTGGGAGCCAGGCGAAGTCGGCGGGGCCCGAAAACAGGCCGTTGAAGCCCAGGGTCTGAGGCGTGTGGCCGAAGCAGCCTGCGTAATTGGTCCAACCCAAAGATCCTGGGGCTGGGAGCGCACAGCGGGTCCGACGGACAGAGTAGTTGGGACAAAATGACGGTGTAGAACGTTTGGTTGGGCGAGCTCGGGCCCGCCCCCGCGACGGTCGGAGTGAAGTTGATTGTGTCGTAAAGAGGCCGCTGGTCGAGATACGGCAGGAGGACGGCAAAGGGCGAAAACCCTCTCCCGTTGTAAGCCGCGGGGAAGACGTCGTACGACGAAACGTAGTTGTTGCAGGCGATGCCGAGTTGCCTCAGATTGTTCGAGCAAAGGGTGCTCCGCGCCGACTCTCGCGCCGTTTGGACGGCGGGGATCAAAAGCGCTGCCAAGAGAGCGATGATGGTCACTACGACGACGAGCTCGATCAAAGTCAACCCGCGGCTATTGCGTTCCCCGGAGCAAGGTATGGTCATTGGACTTCGACCTCAATAGGATTTGAGGTGTAACGAAGGATTTCGAGGACTTCGAAGTCTTCGGTTTTTCTTCCCTTGTCGAGCATAATCGGTCGAAACGTCTCTGCCACCAACGAGTACGCGCCTGGTCGAGCCGGTGCGGTGAGGGACGCCCTATAGAGGTAGACGTTTTCGGCTTCCTTCACGTTGGGCTCGGCGTTGAAGGCGTTAGCGATCACTCGACGGCCGTTCGCCTGGACGGCGCCCTCGAACCGGACCTGTACTTGCCCTGGACCATAACCGCCCGAGGCCACGGATGGCACGGTTACCCGGACAAGGCATTCCGACTTTCCGCCGCGCGAGAGCGTGGCTGGGGACTTTGGCCTTTCGATCTCGATGTGATACGGCGGGTATGGAGGTTCGAGCCTCGGATCGCCCGCTGGAAGAGGCCCGGGACCGCCATAACGGAACGGCCTGCCGATGCTGCTGGCGTCCGTTTGAGATCGATGATGCCGACTCTGGTAGAACCAAAAGCAGAGGACTGCTGCTCCGGCGACGAAGAATGATGCCAATCCCGCGAGAGCAAGCAGCCGTGCGCTCGAACGAGGCGCGTCGATCTTTATTGCACACATACAGGCGATACTCGCTGGCTGGGTGTCACGGTCCCTGAAATGCCGTAAGGCTGGCGGTTTCTGTGTTTTCCCAATGCCGTGTTTACTGTGCCCGGTCGATCGACAGATACGGATCTCCCAGACGGGTCAGCCGCCAGAACTTCGTCCCGCCATTGGCATTTATTGCATCTTGGGGCGTGCCAGGTGCGTGCGATCCATATCACGAAACGCCGAAGCGATTCTCCGTCAGGGAACTCCTCCCAGGGTTCTGATGTGTTCGAAATGCGCGTGTGATGGGGCTCTAATGATCGGGCGCAAAGCTGCTCTCTCTCCCGCTCTCTCATGTTCGCACCCCGCAGAACAGAAATGGGGCCGAGAATGGCCCGCCCGCGATGGGACAGACCGCTCGACATCTTGAGCGATAGGTGGGAGGAGGGTGCGAGCGCCATGGTAGGTCAGCCGACCGGCCTTGGTCAAGTCGATGGACCTTACGCCTCGTTGAAATCTTGACATCTACTGGCAGAGGCCCTCGCCTCGCGTTCAAGGGGGCGCTCCGAAGATTCTGCTGCACATTTCGGAATGACGTCTCAAGAGCTCGGAGGCGCCTTGAGCAGTCGCTCGATGGCGGCTTTCAAGTCGTCGAACGCGATCGGCTTGGTGAGAATGGTTCGAAATCCCGCTGATCGGACGACGCCAAGCTCGAGGCTTCCATCCCAGCCCGTGAGCGCCACGCCTTTGATGTTGGTCTTGCTCTTGAGCGTTTTCATGAGCTCGGCGCCGCTGATTCCGGGAAGCGAGAGGTCGCAGAGCAGGAGGTCGAATTCGCGAATGGCGGCGAGCTTCAAAGCCTCTTCGGCGTTGGGCGCCGACGAGACCTCGTGGCCAATCTTATAAAGCAGTCCCGCAAGGATGCCTCTGGTGTCGTCGTCGTCCTCGACGAGGAGAATGCGAGACGACTTTGGAGGAGCATCGGCGTCTTCGTCTTCAAGTCTCTTTTGGTTTTGCTTTTCGGAAGCAAGAGCGAAGACGTTGAGCTCGATCGTGAAGACGGCGCCTTTGTCCCTTCCTTCGCTGTGTGCGTGGATCGATCCTCCGTGGGCGACGACGATGGCCTTGCAGATCGAGAGACCAAGGCCCAGTCCCGAAGGGCCCCTTATCCTGGCGATTGCGCCTTGTTCAAAAGATTCGAAAATCCTCTCGAGCGCCCCGGCTTCGACGCCAACGCCGTTGTCCCTGATCTCGAGCCTCCAGATCGGAGGCCCAGAAGGGTCTTTGGCGTTGCTCTGGTTGGACGATCGAATCTCGATTGTGCCGCCGGAGGGAGTGTATTTGATTGCGTTCTGGAGCATGTTCCAGACGACCTGCATGATCCTCGCAGGATCGGCGCGGGCGATGTTCTGAACCGCCTGAAGCTCGAGACGGAGCTCGAGGTTTCCTTGCTCCGCGCTTTCGCGACAAATTTCGACGGCTCGCTTGACAACTTCGCGCAGATCAACGGTCTCGAGCTTTAAGGTCAGCTTGTCTTCGCGGATGCGGCTGACGTCCAAAAGGTCTTCGATCAGTCGCGATTCGAGCTCGACGTTTCGCTTGACGACCTCGAGCGCCTTCCTCACCGAGGCGTCGATGTGCGTCGAGCCCAGCAGCGAAGTAACCGAAGCGAGAATGGGGGTCAGGGGGGTTCTCAGTTCATGGCTCAGCATTGCGATGAAGCGGTCCTTGGCCCGATTTGCCGCCTCAGCCTCGCGCCTGGCGATGAGTTCGCTCTGGTGCGTGCGGTCTCGTTCCATCTCCACTTGGACGCGTGCGGAAACGTCGGTGGCCATGACCAGCCGAGCCAATCGGACGCCAAATTCCATGGCGCTCGAGACGACCTCGGTGTGAAACTTGGAGCCGTCTTTCCGCCTGTGCTTCCAGATCCCCGCGTGATGTTCCTTCAAGGGGATCGATTCTCGCACAGCCGCCTTGACCGCGGCCTCTTCTTTCGGATCCCTGATGTCGAGGATCGTCATTCCCATGAATTCTTGATGTGTATATCCATAATTTCGGACGGCGGCGGCGTTCACCGCGAGGAAGCGGAGCGTTTCGACGTCGTAAACCCACATCGGCTGGGGGTTCTCGTCGAAAAGCAGGCGGTAGCGCTGCTCCCCCAGCCGGTTCCTTTCGGCTTCCAATTTGGCCTTCTGGGTGGCCCTCCTGAGTAACTCGACCACGGAGACCATGGTGAGGCCCTCGAGCTGCATTAGAACGAAGCGCACAATCCGCCATGTTGGCATATCATATTGCCAGGTGATGATCGTGAGTAAGATGATCGCCACGATCGCCGGGGGAGTCCCGCCGACCAAGGCCGTCGAAACAATGATGAAAAAATAGAGAACAAGGAGCGTCCCGCCCTCTTCGAGGAAGGGGAAGAAATCGAGCGCGACGGACGTTGCGTACATCGTGATCAAGGCCACGACCAAGCCTGCGAGTTGCCTGCGCCAGTGGATTCGAGGTCTATGCGATTCAGGCGCCGACGTCCCGGCGGGCAAAGCTATTCCGCCGTATTCGGACTCCAGAAAGCCGGGCGCGGCGCGCATTGGACTTCCGGGTTGGTGCGCGACCATGGGTTTCCTAGACGAACTATGCCTATCGACCACTGAATCGAACGGCCAAGGACTAGTACTAATGAGAAGCTTCGTCATTGCCCAGTAATGACGACAAGCAACACGACGCTTGATGAGCGCCCCAAGGTGTAGGACGCGAGCTTTGACCCGAAGCCGGCCAGTCAAGGACTGAGATTCGTCCTTGAAGGGCTCCGGCGGCAACTCCACTTAACCGGCACATTAAGCTATTGTAGGCGATGCAGGCAAGTGAGCGATCTTCGATCTTTCGATCTTTGCCAAGAATGTTGCGGAGAGCAGGCGCGCAGGTGCGTTTGGACCCACAATGGCAGGCCCAAGAGACTCACTTGGAAAGCCGGCCTTGCTTCAGACTTTCCGTTGCGGTCTCGTGCTGTGCGAGATCGAACGCTGTTTGTCGTAATGCGACCTCGAGGAGGTCCGACCACCTTTGGTTTTGACGAGTCTCGGTTTCTCGGACGGCGTCTTCACCTTTGCGAAGAGTCGAGGGACTACGTCGTCCAAGGTGTCGATCAAGGGAAAGGAGACGTCGGCCTTGACCTCGGCGGGCAGGTCCGCCAGATCCTTGGCGTTGAGCCTGGGGATGAGCACGGTCTTGATGCCCGCTCGGCGGGCGGCGAGCGCTTTCTCGCGCACTCCCCCGACCGGCAAAACGCGCCCGGTGAGGGTGACTTCGCCGGTCATGGCAAGGGTTTGAATGATGGGCTCCTTGCGGAACAAGCTTACTAGCGCCGCGGCAAGAGCCACTCCCGCGGAAGGGCCGTCCTTGGGGACGGCGCCTGCTGGTACGTGTATATGTACATCTGTATTACGAAATTTCGCCGGATCCAGGCCCAGTATCTGCGCGTGGCTCTTGAGATAAGAAAGCGCCGCGTGGCGCTTTCCTTCATGCTTTCGCCGAGCAGTCCCGTGAGCGCCAGCGCCCCCTTGCCGGGCATTCCGGTGGCCTCGATGAAGAGGATTTCACCTCCGGCGGGGGTCCAGGCCAGGCCGGTGGCAACGCCTGGCAGATTTCCCGAGGCGGCGATCTCTCGGAAGTATTTCGGAGGGCCCAGAGATTCCGCAATCTTCTCGGCGCCGATCGGCGCGACAATGCGCTTGCCCTCGGCGAACCTGCGAGCGGCCTTGCGGCAGATGGTCGCGATCTCTCGCTCCATGTTTCGCAAGCCCGCCTCGCGCGTGTAGTCGACGATGACCCTGCGGATCGCGTCGTCGCTCATGACCAGGGCTTCGGCGCAAGCCCATGCGCGTCGAGTTGCTTGGGAATGATGAACTTCTTGGCGATGAGAGTCTTTTCTTCTTCGCTGTAGCCGGGAAGCTCGAGAACTTCCATGCGATCCAAGAGCGCGGGAGGAATCGTCTCCAGCATGTTCGCCGTGGCGATGAACATCACTTTCGAGAGGTCGAAATCGACGTCGAGGTAGTGGTCGCGGAACGTCGAGTTCTGCTCGGGATCGAGCACTTCCAAGAGCGCGGCCGAGGGGTCTCCTCGGAAATCATGACCCAGTTTGTCCACTTCGTCGAGCATGAAGACAGGGTTGTTCGTGCCTGCCTTGCGCACGCCCTGAATGATCCTTCCAGGCATGGCCGCCACGTAGGTGCGCCTGTGGCCTCGAATCTCGGCTTCGTCGTGCACTCCGCCCAAACTGATCCGGACGAATTGTCTGCCCAAAGCCAAGGCAATGCTCTTGCCGAGAGAGGTTTTGCCCGTTCCCGGCGGCCCAGCGAAGCAAAGAATCGGGCCTTTCATGTCTTTCTTCAGCTTCCGAACGGCGAGATATTCGAGGATCCGTTCCTTCACCTTCTCGAGGTTGTAGTGGTCCGCGTCGAGGGTTCTCTTGGCTTTGCGGAGGTCGAGCCTGTCCTTGCTTTCCTTCTTCCACGGCAGAGTGGCCAGCCAATCGAGATATGTCCGAATGACTGAGAACTCCGCCGAGCTCGGGTGCATACCGTTCAAGCGGTCGAGCTCTCGCTTGGCTTCGACGAGCGCTTCGTCGGGAAGCTGCGCTTTCTCGATTCGGGTCCAGAGCTCGTCGGATTCGCTGTTCTCTCGCTCGCCGTCTCCCAGTTCCTCGTGGATGGCCTTGATCTGCTGACGCAGGAAGTGGTCGCGTTGGGCCTTCGAGAGTTCACTGCCGACCTGGTCCTGGATCTTGCTCGAAAGCTCGAGGATCTTGTTTTGCCTGTCGAGAAACTGTCCCAGTCGAAACAGCCGCGCCCGGACGTCGATCTGCTGGAGCAATTCTTGCTTCTCTTCGACGGAAAACGGCAAACTCGAGGCGAGCAGGTCGGCCAATCTGCCGGGCTCTGGGGTATTCATTGCGGCAACCTGAAGGTCTTCAGGCACTTGCTGGCTCTGCTCGACGATCCGTTGGAATTGTTTCAGTACGTGGTGCACAAGGGCGTCGGTTTCGAGCCCGGGCTGGACGACGTCCTCCAGCGGCTTCACCCTGGCGACCAAATAGGGGGTGGTTTGAACCAGCTCGACAATTTTGCCCCTGGCAAGTCCCTGCGAGACGATCCGGGTGGTTCCGTCCGGGAATTTGAGCATCTTCAATATTGAGCCGATGCAAATCCATTCGTGCAAATCCTCGACCTTCGGTTCTTCCCGGCTTTGGTTTTTGCGGGTGACGAGGCCGAGGACTTTGTGTCCGGAGTTGACTTCGTCGACGAGCCTAATGCCCGAGGGCCGATCGACAACGAGTGGGACGACGGTTTGAGGAAAGACGACCTCTCCCGAGAGCGGCAGCAGCGGGATCAGATCCGGCATTTCGTCTTCAGTGGAGCTCGAGCTCACGAACGGCTCTGGGCCGACGGCGCGAACCGATTTGCTTCGAGTGGTCGTTCGTCTCTTGCCGGTGGAAGTGCGCCGCTTTGGAGTCTTCGCCATATGAGGTTCAATTATCTATCAAGGAAAATAGCGTTCCAGTGGACCGGTTTTGCCCCGGCCCGCGACCGGGTTGCAAAGGATTGTCGATGAGTGCGCGCCGAAAAGAAAGAGGCGGCTTTGACCCGCCGCGACTCACGGTTCCCAATGAAGGCGCCGGCGCCTCCCTACATCTCGCCTTACACCATCAATTCTATACGACGATCAAGGCTTGCCCAAACGTTCGTCTCGAATTGTTGGGGAATCGAGGAGTGAGCCTGCTGCGCCGACTGAGCGACGACGACTCGCCTTGAAGAAATCCAGTGCAGAACTACGATCGGCCGCGCCGGCCGTCGATGCCAAGGCAAATGACGTTGTTCACGGCAATCTCCCGAGCGTTGGTGCGATCGTGTCGCTCGTTCTGGTCGTAGGATCGAAATTGTCGCGGCGAGACCGAGTTCACGCCGCACTCTCGGGCAGGCTCGAGTCGAACATCCGCGCCAATTCACTCACGGCGTCGCGGAGCTCGTCCGGAAGCTCGCACGCCAAGGAAACTGTCGGCTCCCCTGCGTAAATCCCGATCGTACCGCACAATTGCCGCGCGTAAGCCTCGATTAGCTCTCCCGAAGACCTCCGCGTCAAACCTGAATCTTTCGTGACACGTTTACGTTGAGACATCCGGAAAGCTCCAATTGAAGTATCCAAGCATCGCCTCTGCCCAACCTTCCAAGGCAAATCTCTTTATACAGTAATGCGCCCCTTTTCGCAATCCCGGATTCGCAATATTATTGGCGTTTTTCGCTTCAATTGCTCCAAAAAAAGAAAGACCGAGGCCTGGATATCGGCCTCGGTCCTGGTTGTGGCAGGCCTTGCAGGGTTCTCAATAATCGTCGGAGTTGATCACCTCGCCGCCGTTTTTGGTCAGGAGGCTGAGCAAGACCATCGGATTGACCGACGCCTTCAAGAATCGGACGCCGCCGTCGGCGAAACAGACGTTCGTCCCGTCGGAATGATGCCCAAACAGGCCTTTTACTGGATCGGCGTCGTTGATTTCCCAATCGTCGGGCTTGGTCCAAACCACGGCCGCCTGATCGCCGGCGTCGACGATCATGATCGTGTTCGAAGTGCCGTCGGTGATTTCCTCGAGCTTGACGCCAAGGTTGCCAGGGAAGATCGATTGTTTCGATCGTGGAGTCAGGTAGGTGGACTTGCCTTCGGCGGTCAATTTGCCTGCTTCGTCCGGACAGGCGAATATCGCCGGCATCTTGGAAACCAGGGGCTTGTTGTGCGGACTGTCCCAGGGCTCGTCGAGGTGGAACTCGTTGTAAAGAGCTTGCTGATCGAGGTAAGGCAAAAGCAGTACGCGCCAGCTCAGGTGCGGTTTGCCGGTCTTATCGGAAGTGTAAGCTCCTGGGAAACGTCCGTTGCTGTGGGCGAAGTTATGCATCGCCAGGGCGAGCTGTTTGAGATTATTGGTGCAGAGCGACCTCCGCGAGGCCTCGCGCGCTTGTTCAACGGGAACCCTGACGAGTGCGGAGGCCTTATCCAGATCGAACGCCATGCTGATTCGACCGGCGTCGATTTGAGGTTCGACCTTCCCCAGTTCCTTGACGACGGCGTTGAGCTTGGGTTTGTCAGCACTCAATTTTTCACCAAGTTTGAAAGCGTTTTTGCCCAATTCGACGAGCGCCTTCGCCGAGCTTTCGTCCTTGGCTGAGACGACGAGTTGGAGCGTAGGCTTAGGGTCGATCTCGATCGCGGCGGAGGCCCAGTTCAGCCCCTTTGTGATCGGCGTTGCACTGCCGCCTCCGAGCTCGGCGGGAAGTTCGGGAAGCGATTCCTCGAGGACGCGCCGTTGCGTGTCGCTGGGAACAATCACCACCTGTACGGCGGCTTTGGAGAAGACCGAGAGCGCTGCGGAAACCTCGGGCCGATTTGCCGGTTTGGCGTTTTTGACGCGTTCGATGGCTTCCGCGCTGGCCCCAACGACCATTCCCCGTATCACCGCTGAGGCTGGCCAATGTACTGGCGATTTGGGATCGGCCTTGCCTTCCAGCAACGAGGCGACCGCCTGCGGGTCGCCTCCCGAGCCCATCGAGACGACGACCACTGGAGCGCCTGGAACGTCCATTGGGTCGATCAGGAGGTAGAGCTGTTTACCCCCCTTTTGCGTGATCGCTTTGATGAGGGACGCAGCCTTCTCGAGAGCGTCCTTGGTCTGACCGGGTTCCTTGACGCCGTCCCCCAAGATCTTGATTCCCAGAGCCGTCGGATCGAACTTTTCGAGGTCGATCCTGACGATCGCCGCGGTCTCTTCTCCGGCGAAAGAAGCGATCGGTTCCTGGCCCGACGCCGAGGCGGCCGAGGCCAGCCAAGCCGTGGACACAACTAGCAATGTTGCCCTGCGCATCATATTGAAGTCTCCTGTCGTACGGTAAACGGTGATGATTTCAATCGCCGATTATTTGGCGATCTTGATTTCGTAGAGAATCGCGTATGTGGGATGGTCTGGGCCTCCGGGAACGATCGGTCCGAAGAGGGTGGCGACTTTGTCGACGACTTTGTATTCGAACGGTTTGCCTGTGGCGCAGTCGATGGGCGCCGGGGAATCGACGAGCGCGTCGAGAGAAGCAGGCAATTCGCCTCCGGCGCCAGCGGCGTAGAGTCGTAGACCCTCAACGCACTGGAGCGCGTCCAACTTACGTTCGAAGCGGACCGAGGCCAGGCGAGCGCTCTGCACTGCGGGCATCAGCAGCGAGAAAATTGTCGCCAACGGGTTCGTGGTCTTCTGCGTGGAGAACCCGCTCCACGCGTCGATCATACCCTTGTACGATTGCCAGTAAGGCAGGCTGTTCCATTTGAAGGCGTTGTCGCGGAATTCGGAGTACGTCTGGATGGCGTAGAGCGTGGCCGCCTGGACCGTTGGCATGGCCTCGACCGTTGCCGCGGGCCTTCCCTGGGCGATGAGCGCTGCCTTCGCCTCCGGGTAGATTTTGGCGATGATGCCCGCCATGACGAGTCGGGCCTGGAACGCGTTTAGGCTTGGTTTGCCTCCACTGCCGCCGCCGGGTTTGCCCAGAACCGGCGATTCGGTCAAGGCTGCGAGTTTGGTTTGCATCTCGTCCAGGAAGCGGCGGGCGTGCTCGGTCGACCACGGTTCGCCGTCGAGTTCTCGCAGATCGGGAAGTTCGCGCTCGAGCATGAATCGTTCGTTGTCGAAGGCGAATGATTGGTTGACGAACGGCCTGGGCCTGGTTGCCAGAGCCCAGTACAAATTCGGGGCGCCCTTCTGCTGGATGAACTCCTCGACGTCCACGAGCATGATTTGGCTCATCGCCAAGCCGACGAGCGTTTGGATGAGAAACGATCCGTCGCCAACGTGTCTGCCCATCGCCATTCCTACCTGAATCCAGTGCATCGCTTCGTCGAATTTCTTTTCGGCGATTGCCAGTCGGGCTCTCAGAGAGACCAATCTGCCAAGTGAGCGCATCTCCTGGATTTCCGGCAAGAGCAGGTAATAGCCTTCCTTTCGCGAGTCGAATTCCCAGTCGCAGCTTTTTCGTAAGGCGCCAAGCTCGATCTCATTGAGGACGTTGGCGGATTCCGAGACGACTTTGCGGACGTCGTCGAGAGGCAGTTCACTCAGAGGCTTCGACAGCCAATTGTGGATCTTCACGTCCTGGCTCTCGCGCTTCGGCTGGCCAGCCGCCGGCGCCGGCTTTTTCTGATCCTCGAGGAGCTTGGCCTCCTCGATAAGCTTGGCCGACCGCCGCTCGATGAGCATCTGGATCGCCCTGTGGTAGAAGATCGCGGCGTTTCCAGCGACCAACTCCTGCCTCGAAGGAACGAGCGAATACTTGAGCGCCGGCTTGGGCGCCTTGGAGGGCGTGACGACCAGAATCGTCGGCTTGAGCTCGGGCTTGGGGGGAGGCTGGCCCGGGGCGACTTTCGACTGAATCCCCTGGATCTGACAGTAGGCGGGCCTGGGGAACGCAAGGCCAGTCGAGACCCCACAAATCGTCCAAACGAGTGCGGAGCCGATAACGAGGGACGTCCGATTCATAGTGTTTCTCCTGTTTTGAGCAACGTGTTGATCTCCTCTCTCAATAGGTATTGCGACGTTTGATGCGTACCGCTTGACGCGTGATCGAGCCAAGCGGCCGAAGCAGGTTGAGGCAGGGCGTCGAGTCCCAGGCGAGCCAGTCTGTCGACGTTGCGGCTGTATTCCGCCACCGAATAGGCAGGTCGATCGAAGGTGGCTGCGACAATCCGGGGGTTCGCATCGCCCGCTGGGGTCGACTTGGGAACGCTGTTCTCCTTGGGCAGAGGCGATTCCGCCCCCGTGTTCGAAGCGACGACTGGAGCTGCACCGAGTGGTCTCGAGGCCGTCGCGATCCAGCCCGCCTCCACCGCGGCGACCAAACCGAAAGTCGCGGCAACCGCCCAGGGCAAGGCGCTGCGAAATTGCGATGGTTTTACCGCCGAAAGCTCCCCTGAGCGGAACATGAGACGATCGCGGTCGAGTTTGGCTTTTTGAGGAGCAAGCGATGCAAGCGCTTGCTCGAGCGATTTCAGTTCGTCCGCGTCGATTTCTTCTGGCCTGGACATGTCACCCCCAATCGATCTCTCAGACGTCCTATGGCGGTTTGGTACGTCCTATGCAAAGTGCTTGACGACCTTCCGGAAATCTTGCTGATTTGTTCGAACGAAAAGCGCGCCCCAGAGGTGCGCGACGACCACTTCGCGTTCGTCGACCGGCAGCGACTCGAGCGCTCTCGGTCGCTGCCTCCGGGTCGATGTTTTCGGAGGAATGGAGACTCGGTGGCGCGAACCAAGCCGTCCTGGACGCTCCAGCTTGGCTCTCGTGGCGTTTACGCCTGCCTGCCGCCTTGGCTGCGTTGATCGAACCATTGCGCACAGCCCTGTAGAGCCATGCGCAAACATCGCTAGGCATGGTCTGGAGCCCAACCAGCTTGAGGAACGCTTCCTGGACCACGTCCTCGGGCGTATCACAACGCACCCGAGCGAACAGGACGAGCGCGTCGGCGTGGCGGTCGATCAACTTTCCCAGCAGTTCGGAATCCATCTGATCTCGAAAACGGGCGCCAGGGTCTTCGTTCGATCTATAGACAACGCTCGCAACCCGCCGTCCCAAAAAAACACGAAAGCCCCGCTATCGACTCATGACGTCGATGAGGAAATTGCGGATCCGCTGCCGTTGGAAGATCGAAAGCTTGCCGCTGATTTTGAGAAGCGGAGGTTTAGCTGGGACCTTCCAGGCGCGGACCCTGAAGGGCTTGGAGGCCCTTAGGTCGGACTCGAGGAATTCGCGGATCAGGCTTCGCCGGGCAGGCGCTAGTCGACCGCCGACCTTCGGGGGCCTGCCAGGGCGATGGTCGATCGACAGATCGGCGCCGGACGGCAAGCCTTTTCGCAGGAGTCTCCATACAAGAGCTCCCACGACGATGAAGAGCAACGTGCGCAGAAGGTTCATGGAAGTCGCGTACCGCTCGCGCGCGGCCTACCTCTTGGATTTCCACCAATCCGCGGGATCGTTCTCTTCATAGCCGTACGAATGAGCCAACGCTTGATAATATTGGAAGTTCAAGATCGCCAAGATCACCATCATGATCCCGAGATATTGGTTCTTCTGGAGAAATCCCCAGAGAGCCAATGCTCCAGCAACGACGATCGACACAATGTGCGTGGTTTTCTGCGGATTCCGCGCTCGGCTCGCCGAGAGCAAGATCGGGGTCATCTGGCCGCCGTCCAGCGGGTAGATGGGTAAGAGGTTCACCAGACCCCAGGCGAAGTTGATATAAAGCAGTTGAAAGTAGACGAAGAAGAGTAAAGGCCTCCCGCCGAAAGCGCTCCTCAGCGAGTCGAGCTCCTCTCCTCCAGTAAACAACCCAAGCACTTCGATCGGCTTGGCGCCGAGAAATAAGTAGAACAGCCCCGCGATAAGTCCTCCAAAGAGGAAGCCAGCGAAGGGTCCGCATGCGAGCTCGGTCAAACGCTGGCCAGACGAGAGCCTGCCTTTCTCATGAACGCAAAGGCCTCCAAGTCCGTGCAGCACGATCCAGGGTCTTGCTCCGTTGATCCTCGCAATCACGGCGTGTCCAAGTTCGTGAATCAGGATCGAGACGAACACGCACGCCACCCAGGCCAAGATTTCTCGGCCGCCTTTGGCCTGAGCCCCCATGAGCAAAGCGGTAAGCCAGAAGAACGGATGGACTCGTACCGGGAAGTCGCCGAGCGCGAAATTCCAGTCGTAAGCAGTTCGCTGCGGTTCGCCGATCATTGGCGTCTCCCTGGACGATCGGCCGCGGAGCAAAGCTTCCGCTTAACGATTCGTCGATCATCAGCCTATAGGTCAGGGTACCCCGCAACAAGCCGAGACTGTACGACCTGCCTCTCGAATCAGACTCGAGTCGCCAAGCGCAGCCCCTGGTTCCTCCCAGGCGGTTGTTGACGAAGCCCGCCGGGTTTGCCAAGACTACTTTCATGAGATTTACGAAGATGCAGGGCATCGGCAACGACTATGTCTACGTCTGCACGTTTGACCAGACGCCGCCCGCCGACCCCGCCGCGTTGGCAGTGGCGATCAGCGATCGGCACTTTGGCGTCGGGTCCGACGGTCTGATCCTGATCGAGCCGTCCAGCAAGGCAGACGCTCGGATGCGGATGTTCAACGCGGATGGGTCCGAATCGGAGATGTGCGGCAACGGAGTGCGCTGCGTCGCCAAGTACATTCACGACCATGGCCTCGTCAAGAAGCCCAAAGTCACGGTCGAGACCGGTCGAGGGGTGCTTGCTCTCGACTTGGAGACCGAAGCAGGCAAAGTCCAGAGGGTCCGCGTCGATATGGGCCCGCCGATCCTGAGATCGGAATTGATCCCCACGACGTTGCCAGGCGACCCACCGATCGATATGCCGATCGAAGCCGCGGGCAAAGCGTTCCATATCACGGCGGTCTCCATGGGCAATCCGCACGCTGTGATCTATGTCGACGACGTACGTGGATACCCTGTTCATGAGTTTGGGGCTGCGATTGAGCGCCATCACGCGTTTCCCAAGCGGGTGAACGTCCACTTCGTCCAGGTTCTCGGTCGCGGCGAGGTGCGGATGCGGACGTGGGAGCGCGGGTCGGGAGAGACCTTGGCCTGCGGCACGGGCGCATGCGCTGTATGCGTGGCCGGCGTTCTCTTAAAAGCAACCGACCGTAAGCTCAAAGCAAACTTGCCTGGCGGCGCGCTCGAGCTCGATTGGCCCTCTCCCACGGCCTCGGTGTTCATGACGGGTCCAGCGACCGAAGTGTTCTCGGGCGATTGGCCATGACCGCTTCGATACTGGACGGAAAGCTGCTGGCAGAGAGACTTCAGACCGAGATCGCGGCCGAGGCGCGGCGGCTGGCGGAGACCACGGGAGTCGTTCCAGGATTGGCGGCGGTGTTGGTCGGCGACGATCCCGCAAGCCAGGTCTACGTCCGCAATAAAGAGCGCGCCTGCAACAAGAACGGCTTCCACGCCAAAGTCGTGCGGCTGCCCATTGATACCACCGAACAGCAGGTATTGGGAGTCGTCGACGGTCTCAACGCCGACCCCAAGGTCCATGGGATTTTGGTTCAGCTCCCCCTGCCCTCTTCGATCCGCGCCCACACAGTGATCGACCGGGTCGACCCCAGGAAGGACGTCGACGGTTTTCATCCCATAAACGCCGGCTTGCTAGCGACGGGCAGGCCCAGATTCGTCGCATGTACGCCACTTGGAATTCAGAAATTGTTGATGCATTATGGAATTGCCCTGCGAGGTTCCCGCGTGGTCGTGTTGGGCAGGTCGTCGACGGTCGGAACGCCCATGGCCCTGCTGCTCTTACAGAAAGGGGACGGCGGCGATGCAACCGTCACGGTCTGCCACAGCGCCACCAAGGATGTGGAAGAGGTTTCGAAGACCGCCGACGTCCTGATCGCCGCGATCGGCAAGCCCGAAATCGTCCGCGGCCCATGGATCAAGCCAGGCGCCGCGGTGGTCGACGTGGGAATCCATAAGCGAGACGATGGATCGCTCTGCGGCGACGTCGCCTTCGAAGAAGTTCGCGAAAAAGCGTCCTGGATCAGTCCCGTCCCCGGCGGCGTCGGACCTCTGACGATCGCCATGCTTCTGGCAAACACTTTGAAATCCGCCGGTTTGATTTCTCGAGAGAACTTAAAAGCATGATCAAGTTTGGAATTTGCAACGAGCTTTTCGAGGATTGGGGCTTTAGAGAGACGTGCGAGACGATTAAGAAGTTGGGATACGACGGGGTCGAAATCGCTCCGTTTACCCTGGCGCAGCGGATCGTCGATTTGCCGAGCCAGCGACTCAGCGACTTGGCGAGCGTCGTCTCGGACGCCGGGTTGGAGACGATTGGTCTGCACTGGCTTCTGGCGAAAACCGAGGGTTTTCACCTGACTTCGTCCGACAAAGCGGTGCGCGGACGGACGGGCGACTATCTCATCGAGCTTGGTCGCGTGACGAAGGAGCTTGGCGGCAATCTCATGGTCCTTGGTTCGCCCAAGCAGCGGGACGTGCTCAATGGCGTGTCGTACGATGCCGCGATGAACTATGCGGTCGAGGTGCTCACGAAGGTTTCCACCGAACTCGGCTCGATGGGCCTGGATCTTTGTTTCGAACCGTTGGCGCCCAGCGAGACGAACTTCGTGAACACCTGCGCAGAAGCCAACGCGTTGATCGCGCGCGTGGGCCTGCCGAATTTCAAGCTGCACATGGACGTCAAGGCGCAGAGCAGCGAGCGTACGGCGACGGTTCCCGAGCTAATTCGCAAGCACGCCCGAACCGCTGGGCACTTTCATGCGCAGGACGTGAACATGAAGGGTCCAGGGATGGGTGAGGTCGATTTCGTACCAATCCTTGAGGCCCTGGTCGATTCGGGTTACGACCGCTGGGTCTCGGTCGAGGTGTTCGATTTCAGTCCAGGCCCCGAGGCGACGGCGTCGAAGAGCATCGCTACGCTGAAGTCGGCTCTGGCAAAGGCGACGCCCTGAGCAACGGAAAAGGCCGCGGCGATCAGTGATCGCCGCGGCCGATCGTGATGGGTTGTTCGCCCCGCCGTGCGAAGCCTCAGACCTTGGTCTCGGGGTTCACGAACTTGAAGACAAACGCAGCCAACGCTCCAGCAGCGAACTCGCTTACCAGGAAGATCCAGATGCTCGAGATCGGCTTGAGGCCCATGGCCGTGATTCCCGTCGCGACCGCTGGGTTGAACGCCCCACCGGAGATGTTGCCCACAGCGTACGCACCGGTAACAACCGTGAATCCGATCGCCAGGCCGTAGAACGAATTTCCAGACGTTCCCTGCGCCGTGGCCACGTTGAGCACGACGTAGCAGAGAGCGAACGTGAACAGGAACTCGGCGATCAATCCGTCTAACATTGGCACAGGCAAGGGTTCAGGCGTGAACCCGTGCTTCAGGAAACGGACGAGCCCCGCCGCGGCCAATGCGCCAAGGATTTGTGCAAGCCAATAAAAGGGGACGTCCTTGATCTCGCACTTGCCTCTCAGCCAGACCGCCAGGGTCACCGCTGGGTTGTAGTGCCCGCCGGAGATGTGCCCGCCAGCGAAGATCATGACCATCAGGCTCGACCCTATTGCCAACCCAGCCAGAATGCCGGCGTTGCCGTAGCCTTCTGTTTTGGAAGAATCGATCACCGTCATGCCGACGGTAAACACAAGGAAAAACGTACCGATGAACTCAACGATGTACTTACGCATGAAGAACAACCCCTACAGAGTGCGCAACCGATCGTATGCGATGGGCCTCGACGAAAGACCACGCGAATCCGCCTTAAATCAAATTGTGACACATGATTGGAGAAAGGCTGGACGGTGACTGTCTTATTCGCTCCAGAGACCAGCGTCAACAGACCGGTGACGGCGTCCTTGGTTCGGGCCTGGCGTCTTTCAGCTAAATCCGGCAGATCAAAAGCTCGCGTTCGTAGATGGTTTCCGGCGGCAAGCGGTCGTGAAGTTCGATGAAAAGCTCCTCGTGGGCAAGCACCTCCGCCCGCCAT
This sequence comes from uncultured Planctomycetota bacterium, assembly GCA_963818975.1. Classification (GTDB taxonomy): domain Bacteria; phylum Planctomycetota; class Planctomycetia; order Isosphaerales; family Isosphaeraceae; genus CAWFUI01. The sequence continues at coordinate 247,888 of CAWFUI010000015.1, forward strand.
TCGCCGCGGTCAAAAGCCTGGAGCTGCTCGAATTTTTCCTTGGGGAACTCGAGTCCCTTCCACTCGATGTCCGCATAGCGCGGGGTCCAGCCGATGGGCGTCTCCTTGCCGAGAGCCCTGCCTCGGACGCGATCGACGATCCACTTGAGAACCCGCATGTTCTCGCGGAAGCCAGGCCAAATGAACTTGCCTGCCGCGTCTTTGCGGAACCAGTTGACGTGGAAGATCCTGGGCGTCTCCGAGAGATCCCGTTGCATCCGGAGCCAATGCCTGAAGTAATCGCCCATGTGATACCCGCAGAAAGGCCTCATGGCCATTGGGTCTCGCCTGAGCTGGCCAAGCGCCCCTTCCGCCGCGGCGGTCGTCTCCGACCCCATCGTCGCGCCGATGTAGACCCCTGCGCTTCAGTTGAACGCTTGATACACCAGCGGCGTCGTTGTTGCGCGGCGGCCGCCGAAGATGATCGCGCTGATCGGGGCCCCTTGTGGATCCTCCCATGCTGGATCGATGGTGGGGCACTGGGCAGCAGGCGCTGTGAACCGCGCATTCGGGTGCGCCGCCTTCGCGCCTGTGTCCTTGGCGAGCGCTGGAGTCCAGCGGTTCCCCTTCCAGTCGATGCACTCTTCCGGAGGCTCGTCGGTCATCCCTTCCCACCAGACGCCCCCATCATGCGTGAGCGCGACATTCGTGAAGATCGTGTTCCGCGATAACGCCGCCATCGCGTTTGGGTTGGTTTTTTTCGAAGTTCCCGGCGCCACTCCAAAGAACCCAGCCTCGGGGTTGATTGCACGAAGCCGCTTGTCCGCGTCGGGCTTGAGCCAGGCGATGTCCTCGCCCACCGTCCAGATCTTCCAACCCTCGAAACCCTCCGGCGGAATCAGCATTGCGAAGTTCGTCTTGCCGCAGCCCGAAGGGAACGCCGCGGCAACGTACGTTTTTTCTCCTTTGGGGTCCTCCACGCCAAGTATGAGCATGTGCTCGGCCATCCATCCTTCGTCGCGGGCGAGGTTCGAGGCGATCCTCAGCGCAAAGCACTTCTTGCCCAGTAGCGCGTTGCCGCCGTACCCCGAACCGTAAGACCAGATTTCGCGCTTTTCGGGGAAGTGGACGATGTACTTCTCTTTGTTGCACGGCCAGGCGACGTCTTTCTGGCCAGGCGCCAGCGGAGCACCAACCGTGTGCATGCAAGGCACAACCCGCTTCTCGTCCTTGTCGATCTCCGCGAAGACCGGCAGGCCAATCCGCGCCATGATCCGCATGTTGACGACGACGTAAGGCGAATCGGTCAGTTGCACGCCGATCTGCGACATCGGCGAGCCAACGGGCCCCATGCTGAACGGAAGCACGTACATCGTCCTTCCACGCATCGATCCGTCGAACAAAGTCTTGAGCCTCCGACGCATCTTGAACGGATCTTCCCAATTGTTGGTCGGTCCCGCCGCCTCTTTGGAATACGAACAGATGAACGTCCTGTCCTCGACCCTTGCCACATCGCCGGGGTCCGACCGAGCCAGGAAGCAACCAGGCCAGAGCTGCTGGTTCAGCTTGATCAGCGATCCGCTCGAGACCATTTGGTCGCAAAGGGCGTCGTATTCTTCGATCGAACCGTCCACCCAGTGAATCGCGTCGGGCGCGGTCAGCCTGGCCATCTTCTCGACCCATTTCAGAAGGTGGATGTTTTTGGAGAGCGGGGTCGATGGGTCGTTCATGCTTCGTTCCGGACTTGGTTGGGTCGCCTTTTTCCGCCCACTATGGGGCGATTTCCGATCAGCCAGCATGATCGGACAAGCCAGGCCGGTCCAGCCCAGCACCGCCAACTCGACGCCCAGGACGGCTTTCGTCAACGAATTTCGGTGTAAGGAAGATTATCGGCGAGATTGCAAAAACGCTGGCGAAAGGGTTATGTTGGGGTCGATTCCGGTTCTATGAACCCGGTCGACCCGAACGGCATGGGCGCGACCCGGGCGGGTCTTTGTTTCGAGACGGAGCAGTGCGAACGAAATGGCGAAGAGGGATCGTAGGGGCGTTTCGAAGGATGGAAAAAGGCCTGCGCCAGTCGCGAGGTCATTGAGATCCTCCCACTCGCCGAAGCTGCCCGCTCGCGATACCTGAACTACGCCCTCAGCGTCATTACCTCACGCGCCCTCCCCGACGTCCGCGACGGCCTCAAACCCGTCCAAAGGCGTATCCTCTACGCTCTTTGGAACGATCTAAACATTACGGCCACAAGTCGATACGTCAAATCGGCCGCGATCGTCGGCGAGGTGATGAAGACCTATCACCCGCACGGCGATCAGGCGATCTACGACGCCTTAGTCCGTATGGCGCAAGACTTTAGCTTGCGCTATCCGCTAATCGACGGCTATGGCAATTTCGGTTCGATCGACGGCGATCCACCTGCGGCGTATCGCTATACCGAGGCAAGACTTACACCGATCGCCGAAGAGCTCTTGATCGAACTGAGAGACGCCACGGTCGATTATCGACCGAATTACTCGGCGACTGCGGAAGAGCCGATCGTCATACCCGCACGGGTCCCCAACCTGCTCATCAACGGCGCCTCGGGAATCGCTGTCGGCATGGCAACGAACATCCCGCCGCACAACATCAAGGAGGTGACCGGGGCGCTCGTTGCACTTCTCGACAATCGAGAGCTAAACCCCGACAAACTCTTGAAGTTTGTCCATGGTCCCGATTTCCCGACTGGCGGGGTCATCCTCAACTCGCCCGAGGAAATCCGCCTCATCTATGCGACGGGCCAAGGATCGATTCGCTTGAGGGGCACGCATATGCGCGAGCCCGAGAAACCGAACGTCGTCTTTATCGATTCCATTCCGTACGGCATCGAAAAAGACGCGCTCGTTCAGCGCATTGGCGAACTGATCTCCAAAGGCCAAGTTCCCCAGCTCACGAACGTCAAAGACCTTTCCACCGACGAAATCCGCATCGCCCTGGAGCTCAAGCCGGGGTCGAACGCCGACGCAGCTCTTGCATATTTATACAAGAATACGAATCTGCAAACGAACTTTGGAGTGAACCTGACGTGCCTGCTGCCGGCGGCGGGCGCCGAAGTGGCCGTGCCCGACCGCCTTGACTTGAAGACGATTCTCGAGCACTTCCTCGACTTCAGGCTCGACATCGTGACCCGCAGGCTCCAGCACGAGCTCGAGAACCTCAAGAAGCGAATCCATATCCTCGAAGGCTTCGCGATCGTCTTCAACAATCTGGACGAGGCGATCCGGATCATCAGAGCGTCCGACGGCAAGGCCGACGCTGCGCCCAAATTGATGACGAGGTTCGACCTCTCCGACCTCCAGGCCGATGCAGTGCTCGAAACCAAGCTCTACCGCCTGGGCAAGCTCGAAATCAAAGACATCGTCGGCGAGCTCAAGGAAAAGCGAGCCCGGGCCAAGGAGATTCAGGCTCTCTTGAACAACGAGTCGGCCCGCTGGCAGATCATTCGCGACGAGCTCAAAGAGGTTTCCCGAAAGTACGGCGACGCCCGGCGAACCAAGATCGAGGAAGCACAGACGGTCGAATTCCGCGAGGAAGACTATATCGTCGACGAGGACGCCTGGGTCATCGTTACCCGCGACGGTTGGATCAAGCGACAAAAGACGTTTACCGACGTCGCCAGCATCCGGGTGCGCGACGACGACAGGGTGGGCTGGGTTTATCGAGCCAAGGCCACCAAGACGCTCACCTTTTTCACCGATCGGGGAGTCGGCTATACGATGCGGGTCAACGACGTGCCGATGACGACCGGACACGGCGAGCCGATCCAAACCCATTTCGCCTTTGACGATCAAGAGCATGTGGTGGGAGTGGTGTGTCATGACCCGCGCTGTCTGCCGCCCGCGACTGTTGCCGCCTTGAAGGGCGCATCCGAGCCCGACGATCATTTCCTCTCGGCCGAGCTGGCGGAGGCCGCGAGGTCGAACGGCCATTCGACCAACGGAGTGGTTCCTCCGCCGCCTTACGGACTTGCTCTTACCGCAGGCGGCAAGGTTCTCAGGTTTGCGCTTTCCCAGCACGCCTCCGTCTCGACCAAGAAGGGCAGAAGCGTTGTCAGGCTCGACGCCGACTTCAAGGACGACGTGGTCGTCGGGGTCGAAGCGACCGACGGGACCGAAAACGTTTGCCTGGCGACAAAGAGCGCTCGTGTGTTGATCTTCCCTGTGACCGAGGCCAACGTCGTCGCCGGAGTGGCCAAGGGCGTTTTGGCGATCAAGCTCGACCCCAAGGACAAAGTGATCGGCTTTACGCTCGCCAACCGCAAGCGGGACGGCCTGGAGGTTCGGACCAGCCGGGGCGCGTCGATGATCGTCAGGGCCACGAAATATCCCGTCGCCTCGCGCGGCGGCAAAGGCTATGCAGTGCTCCAGCGAGGCAGCCTCGATTCAGTGATCCACGCCGAGGCCGAGCCCATTCCGCCGATGGAAGACGTGGTCGAAGAGAAGTGAGAGTAACAACAAGGACGTAGCAGGCGTACTCTTGGTTTGAATGCATGCCAAGTCGTTAGTATTGAACGAACAAGGATTGAGCGATGGCTTCTGGACGTTACGACGCCGATTCGATCACCGTATTGGAAGGCCTGGAGGCCGTTCGCAAACGGCCTGGGATGTACATTGGAGGCGTCGACAAGGAGGGTCTGCACCACCTGCTTTGGGAGATCGTCGACAACTCTGTCGACGAGGTGATGAACGGCCACGCCTCGAGGATCGTCGTCTCGATTGCCAAGGACCATCGCGCAGCGACCATCTCCGACAACGGCCGAGGCATTCCTGTCGACATTGTACCCAAGACAGGGCTTAGTGCACTCGAAGTGGTCTTCACCAAACTCCACGCCGGGGGCAAGTTCGATAACGACGCCTACAAGGTGGCCGGTGGACTGCACGGAGTGGGCGCCAGCGTCGTCAACGCGCTCTCAAAAAGCCTCGAAGCCGTCGTCAGGCGCGACGGCCGCACCTACACCCAGCGTTACCGTCGCGGAAAACCCTTGGGCCCTATCGAAAAGGGCGAGCCCGCGCGGGGAACGGGCACCACGGTCACCTTCTCTCCAGACCCCGAGATCTTCCGAGAAGTCGCAATTCGACGTATTGCTTATTGCCGAACGTCTGGATGTGAAAACGTACTTGAATAAAGGTTTGGTGATCCAGCTCGTCGACGAGAAGACCGGCCAGACGACCGAATTCCAGCATGCGGGCGGCGTTGTCGACTATCTCGACTCGATCAATAAAGAACGGGACGACCAGCGCGTCTCCCCTGCCCCTTTCGTGCTCGAGCGCGAAGACTCCGATGAAGGGATCAAGCTCTCGCTTGCCTTGGCTTGGACCGAGTCGACCGACGAGGTGTTGAGGTCTTTCGTTAACACGATTCCCACGCGCGACGGCGGCACTCACGAACAGGGCCTGAGGGATGCAGTGGGCGCCGCGATCAAACGGTTCATGAGCCATCACGACGTCGTCAAAAAGGGCATGGAGATCAAGGGCGAGGACATTCGCGAAGGACTCACGGCTGTCCTTTCGATCTTTGTCCACGAACCTCAGTTTCAAGGACAGACCAAGGGCAGACTGAACAATCCGGAGGTCAAGGCCCTGGTCGATTCGATGGTCAGGCCCAGGCTCGAGGACTATCTGCTCAAGAACAAGAGCATTGGCGACGCGATTGCAGACCGCGTGATTCGTGCAGCCAAGGCTCGCGAGGCGAGCCGAGCCGCGGCGTCCCAGGTTCGCAGAAAGACGGCGATCAGCGGCAAGCTCAATTTGCCTGGGAAGCTGCACGACTGCGATTCGACCGATCCGGAGATCTCGGAGCTCTTCATCGTCGAGGGAGACTCGGCGGGAGGCTCTGCAAAACAAGGACGCGACCGCGACGTCCAGGCCATCCTTCCGCTAAAGGGCAAGGTCTTGAATGCCGAGCAAGCTGGCAAGGCCAAGGTGCTCGACAACAAGGAACTGACCGATATCGTCAGCGCCCTGGGCTGTGGAATGGACGACCAGTATGACGTTGGCAGACTGCGCTATGGGAAGGTCATTCTCCTGACCGACGCCGACAGCGACGGCCACCACATCGCCACGCTCTTATTGACCTTCTTCTACCGGCATCTTCCCGGTCTCTTCGAAGGCGGGAAGGTCTACCTGGCATGTCCACCGCTTTACAAAATCAGCCATGGACAGGAAACCCACTGGGCAGCCGACGACGCCAACAAGGCGAGGATCCTCGACTCTCTGCCCAAAAACGCGAAACCGAACATCACCCGGTTCAAGGGTCTTGGCGAGATGCCCGCGAAGCTCTTGTTCGAGACGACCCTCGACCCCCGCAGACGAAAACTCTTGAGGGTGGTCGTCCCCGACGACGACCGCCCCTACACCGAGAGCACAGTCAGCGACCTGATGGGCAAAGAACCCGAAGCCAGGTTCAAGTTCATCATGGAAGAGGCGTATACGGCCAAGGATATTGATATCTAAAACAACGGTTCTCGAGTTGGGTTTCACTTTGCGAAAGTACTTCTTGATAACCACCACCTTCCGCGTAGCGAGAGGCGGCCATGACAACAAAAAAAGGCGCCGGCCGCGATCGGTCGACGCCCTTTGTGAATTGATCAAATCCACTCGACAACGTCATTCTTTCTTGAGAGTCAAATCAACGGTCTCTGCGGTTCCAGGCGCCAGTTTGACGGTCCGGACGGCCGCAGCATAGCCCTTGGCCGTTGCGGTAAACGTTGCGTACTCCTCGGGAACGAGCGAGACGGTCTGGAACTCGCCGTCGCCGCGAGCAACGAGGTCAACTGCAGCCGCGTCGGCTGAGTATGTCGCGGAGCGTCCATAAACGCCCTTCACGACAAGCTGCTCGGGACTTCCTCCGTCGATCGTTCGGACGCGAATTGTGGCGACGGCGGATTGTTGGACGACGAACCAGAGGTCGCGTACATCCTCGGTCAGTTTGCCGAGGGGATAGGCCCTCGAGAGGACGGGCGGGAGGTCCTCTTCGACACCCAAAGGCATTCTGCCTGCCCGCACGGCTTGGGCGCTCAAGAGCTCGATCGTCGCGTCGGCAAGCTCTCGCGGGACGATCACCTCGACGCGAGCGTCGTGCTGAACAGTGCGAATCGTTTGCCAAGTCGTCGATCCAAGCGAACCCTTGATGATTACGCTGAGTGCCTGAGGAGGCAGTTCCGATTTGATCCTGGCTTCGACCACCACAGCCTGCGTTGGCTTGAGCTCGATCGAAGGCGTATTGGACTTTTCAATGACCTCGACTCGTTTGGCGAGGTAGATCTTGGAGGTCGCTTCGCCGCCAGTCTCGTTGGATACTGGGGTTGGTTTGACGTCGTACACGCCCTGGGCAAGGTTGGCGATTTCGAAGACGCCAGACTCGTTTGTGACTGCCGAGCCATAGTTCAGGACATAGATGTGCACGTCCTGAGATAGCGGTTGATGCTCAGTGCTCGAGCCATAGATCTCGCTCGCCACAACTTGCCTGTTGGCGATGGGCCTCCCTTGCTCGTCCCTGAGCGTCCCTTTGATGGAATGTCCTTGAGGCAAGACGATCGAGCCTGCGTCTCCGCTGGGCGCCTCGACAAACGCTCTGACCTTATTGGCCAAGCCCTTCGATAGATCGTTCGACCCAACAACAAGCATATAGCGATCGCCCGCGGCGGTTGGACCGAACTCGAACGTGCCATCAGGATTGGCGTATCGGAAGCCGAGCTGACTGTATCCGGATTTGCCTTTGCTCGCGACAAAGACATGTACGTTCGCATTAGGTACCGGCTTGCCAGCGGAATCGACGACCGTTCCCCGAGGGCCATGGGTCTCTTCCATGACGAGATGCTGGTAGAACGGCTGGTCGCCGCGCTTGCGGTCCTCGATGATCTTGCCAATCGTCTCGCCTTGAACGACCGCTCGGCCGTAGCTGGTTGCGTGCGTCATTTCGAGGCGCAAGACATTCTTGGGATTTCCCGTGACCGAGGGAGGCAGCGTAAAGACAAACTCGCCTTTTTCGTTCGAGAAGGCCGAGGAGTTGCCGTCGCCGCCGCGGATCGGCTTGAGCACGTCGGGATGGAGAACGTCCGGCCTCTCGAACGCAAAGACTTTCACCTCGGCGCCTTTGACGGGCTTGCCTGTCGACTTGTCGAGCAGCTTGCCAACCAGGTCCAGAGTGGCGCGGGGACGAGCTCGAAGCGCTCAAAGAACGCGGGCTTGCCGTACACGCGGTCCTGCAAGACCTGAATGAACGGTACCGTCACGTCCTCGCGCGGAATGTAGTCGGTGGCGTGCCAAACGTCGATCCGCATCAGTCCATTGTTCCACGACTGCAACTGGCCAAACTTCGCCGGTATCGAGAAGGCATACTTGCCGTGCTTGTCGGTCTTGGTTTGCGATTGGGCCAAGGTCGGCCGGACCTGCGGGGTGCTCGTCGCGCAGCCCATGGGGTTGTAAGGGAACATCGAGACGACCACCTGGGCGTCCGCGACGGGCAGACCAGTCGCCTTGTCGACAATGACTCCTTCGAACTGCATCGGCGCCGGCTCGGGCTCTGGTTTCGCCAAGTCGTTTCCATTGACAACGACGTTCGTGTTGATCAGTGGGTCCGACGCCGGCGTCGGCGGCGGCGGAGCAAGAATACCCGCCATGGCTGGCTTCGAGGTCGATCGCTCGAGCGAGACCTGCTTCGATAGGACCGTGGACGCCGGCCTCGGCGTCGTCGGAGGGGCAATCTGCTGGGCAATCGTCTTGCCAGCGGGCAGCAAGCTCGAGCCCACCACCAAGACGAAAGCGGATGCAAAAGCCGCCAGGCCCCAGGCCCGCGGACATCGCTTCTCGATAACAAAATTGGAAGAAATAATCATGTGAACTCTCCTAGAAAGATGAGACGGATAAGAACCGAGCCCCAGAGGGGCCAAGGCGCGGACGGGATCCAAACGTCGGGCGGCGGCGACCAAAAACGCCGCGTAATCCTCCGCCGACGCCGCGAGCTCGGTTGCACGCGCGTCGGCAATAAAGTCTTGATAAAGGCGAATCCGGTCGCGGACGATCCATGCCAGCGGGTTGTACCAGAAGGCGAGCTGGGCGATATTCGCGAGGTGCCAGGTCCAGACGTCGTTGTGCTCGACGTGCGACCATTCGTGCGCAGCGCCAGTGCTACGGATCGCTCGCTTTCGTTCTCCCAGCTCCGCGGCAAGACGATCGTGGGCCTGCGAAGACCGATGGTGATCGGCAGCCGTATTGCGTCGTTCTCGAGCAAGAGGGCCTTGTCGGTCGCCCCACTCGCGATCGATCTCAGGGCAGTCGAGATCCTCCCTTCGCATTTCCTGCTTCTCTTGCGGATACGCTCCAAGCCGGCCAAACCAAAGAGACGCACGCAAGCGAGAACGAACAGGCCCGAAAGATAAACCACTGTCAAACGCTTGGAAGGAAGACTTGAACGCGACCGGGTCTTGCCGATCGAACCAACCGAATCGAACTTCGGTTCACGCGGCGTGGGATTCATCGCCAGGTCATCGGAGGAGCTATATGTATGAAAATGTTCGGTTCCATCGCAATGGCAGATGTACCTTCGTTGGGCGCTGGGCGCGTCGCCCGCCTTTTTTGGGGAACCTTGCGGATTGACGAATCCTGGGCGTAGGGTTGCAAGGATGCTCGCCTGAACCGCGGAAGACGCAAGCGCCAGCAATGGGCAGGCGATCAAGCCCGCCGCGGCGAGCTCGAGGATCCTCAACTTGCGCGCGGGCTGACGAAAGAGATGAGTCGCCGCGAGCCCCGAGAGACAAATGACGAAACCCACGATCGCTGTGTTAGCCAGCCAGCTCTCTGGATCGAAGAAGTGGATCATCTCACTGGCCCCCCTTGCCTTTTGAAGTCGCTCGCGAGGTTTTCTTTTTCTTGGCTTCCGCGACCAGTTCCTCGAGTTTGTCGAGCTCTTGGGTGGAGACGCTGCGCGACGACAGCAGCGAAAGGACGAGCTGATCCACAGCGCCATCGAAGACTCTGTCCAGGAACCTCGAGCTCACGCGATCTCGGCTGTAGAGCGGGCGATAATAGAACGTCCTTCCCTCGTGTCGATGGGCGACCAATCCTTTCTCGTCCATGATCCTCAGGAGCGTCTGGACCGTATTGAAAGCAAGCTCGCCGTTGGGGCACATGCGTTCGCGCACCTGACGCACGCTCGACTCGCCCAATTCCCAGAGCACCTTCAAGATTTCGAGCTCGCGCTCGCTGGGCGTCGTCTCCGACACTGGAACCACCCTTTCTCTTGATTCACTTGGCTATACCTAACTTACTAGGTTAGGTTATCGTGCCGTTCGATTGAAGTCAAGCGACGGAACTAAAAAGAACGCGACGGGCGAAATGGAGGTCGATCAGTTCTTTTCGAGAACGTGCGCCTAGAATAGTATTGGTCGCGGCTATTTGCTCGGAATCGGCGACGTCTCGAATGCAATCGGCTGACGTTCCGCGATGGCAACCTGGAGTTTGAGCATGCCTGTGGCAAAATCGGCGCCCGCGAGAGTCGAAACCTCGGTTACTACGGTTGGTCAATATGTGATTGATCGTTTGATGGAGCTTGGGGTCAAGCACGTTTTTGGGATCCCTGGGGACTACGTTCTGGGGCTTTATAAGCTGCTGGAGGAGAGCCCCATCGATGTAGTGGGCATGACTCGAGAGGACTGCGCCGGCTTCGCGGCGGATGCGTATGCGCGCGTGCACGGCCTCGGCTGCGTGTGCGTGACGTATTGCGTGGGCGGCCTCTCCCTTTGCAATAGCATCGCCGGGGCGTACGCCGAGAAGTCTCCGGTTGTGGTTCTCTCCGGGTCTCCTGGAGTGTCCGAACGCGCCAGGAATCCGCTCTTGCACCACAAGGTGCGAGATTTTTCGACCCAGCTCGAGGTCTTCGAAAAAATAACCGTCGCCCAAACGGTGATCGACGACCCAGCTCGCGCCTTTTCGGAAATCGATCGCGTGCTCGGCGCCGCCTTGAGGTACAAGAGGCCCGTTTATATCGAATTCCCACGCGATCAGGTGTTGATCGAGCAACCTGTATTGGCCGGCAAATCGATCGGCATTCCCCCTTCGGACGCAGACGCTCTGCGCGAGAGCCTGGACGAAGCCTGCGCCATGCTCTCGTCGGCCAAACGGCCCGTCATTCTGGCCGACGTCGAGATCCACCGCTTCGGCCTTCAAGAAGAGCTCGTGGCTCTGGCGGAGGAGATGGGAATCCCGATCGCCACCACCATCCTCGGTAAGAGCGTCATATCCGAATCCCACCCACTCTTCGTGGGGGTTTACGAAGGCGCGATGTGCAGGGAAGAGGTGACTCGCTGCGTCGAGGAGGCCGACTGCCTGCTGATGCTTGGCTGTTTCCTCTCGGACATCAACATGGGGATTTTCACCGCCCAGATCGATCCATCGAGATGCATCAACGCCACAAGCGAAGATCTGCAAATTCGGCATCACCATTATCACGACGTGAGGTTGGACGATTTCATCTCCGGTCTCAGGCTTCGCAAACCCAAGACCGTGCGAAATCTGCCTCCGCCAAGGCCGGCCGCCGACGCGCTCTGGAAGGCCAAGAACGGGCAAAAGGTCACTTCCGCACGCTTGTTCGAGCGGTTGAACCTTTTTTTGGCCGATCAGATGGTCGTCATCGCCGACATCGGAGATTCGCTTTTTGGATCGGTCGACCTCTCGACTTCCGGGCACACCGAGTTCATAAGCCCCGCGTACTATACGTCTATGGGCTTTGCGGTTCCGGCGGCGGTCGGAGTGGGCGCCGCCCGCCCCGACGCCAGGGCTCTGGTCATCGTCGGCGACGGCGCGTTCCAGATGACCGGACTCGAGCTTTCCACAATTGCTCGCATGAAGATGAATCCAATCGTTATCGTCATGAACAACCGAGGCTATACCACCGAACGTTTCCTGCTGGAAGGCGATTACAACGACATCCATGTATGGAACTATCATAAAATGCCAGAGCTCTTGGGCGTTGGATTGGGGCTCGAGGTTCGCACCGAGCAGGAGCTCGACGCCGCTCTCGAGAAGGCTTTGGCGAACGTCGAGAGCTACAGTCTGCTGAACATCCACCTCGACCCGATGGACCGGAGCCCCGCGCTCGAGCGGTTGGCCCAGCGGCTTTCGAAGGTGATTCGCTAGAGTTTGGGCGAAGGAGGTTCGATGAGCGGCCTCTTGATCAGCGTCAGAGACGCGGGAGAAGCCTTGACGGCCCTGCGAGGAGGGGCCGACGTGATCGACGTCAAGGAACCCGCGAGGGGCGCCCTCGGGCGCGCCGACGCAGGCGTTTGGACACTCGTGCGCCAGGCGATTGGTCCAGACGCGCCGATGAGCGCTGCGCTGGGCGAATTGACTGAATGGCTCAACCCACTGGACGACATCGAAAAGATCAAAGCCGAGCTTGGTTCGGTTGCCTTTTGCAAGCTTGGCTTGGCTGGCTGCTTGTTTAAAAAATGGCGGCAAGAGTGGCGCGGATTGAGACAATCGCTCCCCGCGACCTTGAAGTGGGTGGCGGTCGCGTATGTAGACCACGCGGCGGCCCACGCGCCTGACCCACGCGAGGTGGTCGACGAGGCGAACCGATCGGCGGATATCGCGGGCGTGCTGTTCGACACGTTCGATAAGGCTTCGGGCTCGATCGACCGAGCAAGCCACATGCTGTTCGAATGCGCCCGCCTTGCGAAGAGCGCGGGGCGGTTCGTCGTCGCCGCCGGCTCCTTGAACAAGCAATTGATCGAACGGTTCGACGCCTTCGAGCCCGATCTCTTCGCCGTGCGAGCCGCGGCGTGCGAAGCCGGGGGCCGGGAGGGCGCCGTCCAGATCCACCGCGTTCGTGAATTGAAACAAGCAGTGCTGGCGCGAGAAGGTGTTGTGATACAAAGTAAAAATGAATACGTTTAAATAACGAGTAATAGAATAATGATGGACGAGAGCCCTGTTCCAATCACCCTGCTCGAGCGCCGTACGATCGAGGCTGGGATCGCGGCTCCGCTCATCCGCGCGTTTGCCGAGGAAGTCGGCCGGGAAAAAGCACTCGAGATCGTCAGAGGCGTGGTTTCGAAACTCGCACGCGAAAGCGGCGCCGAGCTCGCCGCATCGGTTGGCGAAGCGACTCTCCAGGCCTTCGCGAAGACCCTCGGCCGTTGGAGCGAGGGAGGAGCCCTCGAGATCGACGTGCTCGAGGGCAACGAAAACGAGCTCTCGTTCAACGTCACCCGCTGTATGTATGCGGAAATGTACAAGGTGCTTGGCCTTGCCGACCTTGGCTCTTCGCTCTCCTGCGTTCGCGATTTTGAGCTCGCTCGAGGATTTAACGCCGATATCACGCTCGCACGCACGCAAACAATAATGCAAGGATCGAGTCATTGCGACTTTCGGTTCAAGCTCGAGAAGACCAAGTGCGACCAAGAGATAAGTAAATCCTGAATAAAACGGTCTGGCGAGCGAATCTTCTACTCGACCGAGGGCCGTTGGCCTCGTATGGCTGCGGCGGTCCGGGTTTGTGTTATAGAAGAGGTCCCTTGAATGGGCGCAGCATTGAGCGGCTTTCTGAGTGGGGGATTGGTTTTCGCGGAGTTTGAAGGCATGGGGACGGGTGTGAGCGTCCTTGTCTTTGCGGCGGTCGGAGTTTTGGCGGCGGCGGTTCTTTCCGGCGTCCGCTACATTCCCAACAACAAAGTGGGCATCCTCGAGAAGCTTTGGTCTTCCAAGGGGTCGGTGCCGGAAGGAAGGCTGATTGCACTTGCCGGGGAGGCGGGTTACCAGGCCGACGTCCTTCGCGGCGGCCTGCATTTCGGGCTTTGGTTCTGGCAGTTTCGGGTTCACAAGGTTTCGCTTGTGAGCATTGGCCAAGGCAAAGTCGCCTACGTTTACGCCCGCGACGGCGAACCGCTTTCGACCACGCAAACGCTTGGCCACTATGTCGAATCGAATAATTTTCAAGATGCACGCACGTTTTTGATTGGCGAGCGCGAGTCGGGCGATTCCGAACCGAGCTTTGGCCAGCGAGGTCGACAGAGGAAGATCCTTCGCGAAGGCGTCTATGCGATCAATCTGCGCTTTTCGTCGTGATTACCGAGGACGTCGTCTTCCGGCTGAATTTTCAGGGTCAGAAGGAGCTCGAGACTTTGGTCGCGTGGCAGAAGACGCTGCGCGAGATCGACGGCTTTAGCCCGGTGGTGATTGGCCCTCCGATCGCGGCGCCGGACCCTTTGAACCCAGGCAAGGAGACGACGGTCGACAGCATCGGCATCGTGACAGTGCACGACGGACCTTCCTTGGGCCGGGGGAAATCATCGCGCCATCGGTTGGCGCCGATCGATCGGATAAGAATTACCACAACAATTTCCAGGATCCCGAGGCGTTCTTGATGGCTGGGGGCCGACGAGGCAGGCAGTATCTCTCGTTGACGGACGGCACATACTTCATCAATCGTTGGTTCGCCACGATCGAGGAGATTCCCAAGACCGTCGTGCCGATCGGCTACGTTGGCGTGGTGATCAGCTACTACGGACAGGCGGGTCACGACCTCTCGGGAGAGGCTTTCCGTCACGGCGAGCGAGTCGCCGAGGGGGAGCGAGGCGTTTGGGAACGTCCTTTGGGTCCAGGCAAATATCCGTTCAACACGTACGCGGGCAATATCATCCTGGTCCCGACCACGAACTTCGTGCTTCACTGGGTGACCGGAAGGTCGGAATCCCACCGATACGACGAAAGCCTGCGATCGATCGACCTGGTGACTCGCGACGCCTACGAGCCTTCTCTGCCGCTTTCGGTCGTCGTGCACATCGACTACCAGAAGGCGCCCAGCGTGATCCAAAGGTTTGGAGACGTGAAAAAGCTGATCACACAAACGCTTGATCCTATGTTGAGCGCATACTTTCGGGACGTCGCTCACAAGAAAACGATGCTCGAGCTGCTGCACGAGCGGGACAAGATTCAGCAGGAGTCTCGCGACGAGCTGAGGCGGAAGTTCCACGATTTCGACATCGAGTGCGTCGACGTTCTGATCGGCAAGCCCGACACGGCGGCTGCCGGCGACAAGATCGAGATCCTGCTCGAGCAGTTGCGTCTGCGGCAGCTTTCGATCGAGCAGATCGAGACGTTCGGGCGGCAACAAGCGGCTGCGGAGAAGCTGATGCAATTGAACCACGCGCAGGCTCAGGCTGCGATGCAGACGCAGCTTACGAACTCTCGCGTGCAGGTTCAGATTGCCGAAAACAAAGGGGACGCGGCCTTGGCCTACGCCCGCAAGGAAGCCGAGAAGACGGTTGTTACAGCGCAGGCCGACAGCCAGCAACGCATTCTCGCAGGCCGAGGCGAGGCATCCAGACTTCTTCAAGTCGGGCTCTCCGAGGCTTCGGTCATGCTCCGCAAAATCCAGTCGATGGGCGACTCGCGTCTCTACGCCCTGGCGCAGACCGCGGCGAACCTTTCGAAGAGCACGCAGCCCTTGGTTCCCGAGCGCGTCTTCATGGCTGGCGGCGGGGGCGGGGGCAACGGCGACGGCGAATCGTTGGGCGCCAACGGATTGATGGGCGCCTTGATTGGCCTCTTGGTCGCCGAGAAGTCGGGCTTTCATCCCAACGGAGAACACGGAAGCGAAGCCCTTTCGAGCCTCGAGGCTTACGCCGAAAAGATGACGCGAGAGGTGCTCGACGGCGCCCCAACCCAGGCGATCGGCGACGCCGAGGACTGCGCTCTGAGCCCAGCCTCGAACGCGGCCGCCTTGGCAACCGAGGAGAGAAAGGAACTTCAAACGATCGCCTCTGGCCCGAACGAGGAAGGCGCCTGAAGGAAGCGCCAGGACAAGAAGCCTCCTGACTTGAAACCCCCAGGCCCGGCCGCCAACTCAAACGAGCGGACGGGCTTGGTTGGTTTCTCCTTCAAAAGCCTCAGCTCGAATACGTCCAGGTCTGGATCGCCTGGGTCGAAGCGAACCCGCCGGTCGACCCAGTGAAGCCAACGTACGCGACCGAGCCGCCGATGATCGAACTCAAGTTCAGGCCTGCGTAAATATGTGTAAATGTCGCCTTTGTGACGTCGTCGACCACGGTCTCGGTCAGGTTTGATCCGTTGTAGACGAGAGTGGCGGTCATCAGGTCGCCGGAGAGCAAGTTGACGTACCCCGTCATGTCGACCGCGGGAGTCGTGGGCGAGGCGCCGTTGGTGTAGAGCCCCGTCGAGTCCGACCCCTCTCCAGCGTCGTTGAAAGTATCGAACTTGATCGCGACGCTGTTGCCGACGCCCTGGTAGCCGAGCCCCGCGCCGATGGCGCAAGGGCGGTATTCCCCGAGCCCTGGAGTGTGAAGGTGAAGCCGTCGCCCAGCGTCCCCGTCCCGCTGATCTGAAAATTAAACGTGGATGTGAATGTGCTGATGGGTTCTTCCACCGTGGTGAAGACGCTTCGAGCTTCGAGAGTGTTGCCGTCGGTCAATACCAGGTTCGACCCGCTGACGGCGGCGCCTCCGTTCAATGTGAGAACTCCCAAAGCGCCCGAGGCGAACCCGTTGGAGAAATTGACGAAGGGAGGCGTCGTGGCGTTTGCCATGTTCGAGGGGTTCGAGAGGCCCGACGCGTCTTGCGCCAGGACGACGAAGTCATACGCGACTCCCGACGAAAGTCCAGCGCCTGGAACGTCGACGAGCCTGCTGGAGCGAACCCGATGGTTGCGAAGTGGATCCCGTCGGTCGAGTCCTCGACGAGGTAACCGGTGGCGAGGTTCGGTTTCACGTCGTTAGAGGTCCAGGCCAGGTCGATTTCGGTCGGCGAGACCGCCGTCGCCGTGAGGTTCGATGGTGCGTTGGGCAGGTTCGAGAGCGTCCAGTTCTGGACGACCTGGGTCGACTTGAAACCGCCAGTCGACGCGGTAAACCCGACGTAGGCCGAGGTCCCGCCAACGATCGATGGAATGTTAATTCCAGTGTACGTATGATTGAACGTTGATTTCGTGACCAAGTCGACGAGCGTTTCGACAAGATTCGCTCCGTCGTAGGAGATCGTAGCCGAGATCGGGTCTCCCGAGTGGAGATTGACCGAGCCGGTCATGTCGATCGCTGGGGTCGTGGGCGCCGCGCCATTGATGAAAACGCCGGTCGAGTCGCTGCCTTCTCCGGCGTTGTTGTAGAGGTCGAATTTGATCGCGACGCTCTTGGCGATTCCCTGGTAGCCCAGTCCGCCGCCGTTCGCTCCGAGAGCTGTATTGCCAGAGCCTTGGATCGTGAAGGTCAAACCGTCGCCTTGGTTTCCAGAGCCGGTGACGAGGAACGTGAACGTCGTCGTGAACGTCGAGATTCCTATGGGCGCGGTGGTGAAGACGCTGCGGGATTCGAGGATCTGACCGTTGGTGAGAACCAGGTTCGAGCCCGAGACTGAGGCGCCTCCGTTGAAGGTCAAGCTACCAGCCGAACCGGTCGCGAAGCTGTTGAAGTTGACTCCGCCGTTGCTGTTCGTGGAGGCCTGAGCGACGTTGGAATACCCGGAGTACCCGATGGAATCATGTGCTCGTACTCGGAACTCGTAAGACGTTCCGGCAGCCAATCCGGCGACGGAGTAACCCACTGCCCCCGCCGGAGCAACGGCGATCTGGGTGAAGTGGACTCCGTCGGTCGATTCCTCGACGGCGTAGCCGTCGGCCACATTGGGGGCAACGTCGTTGTCGGTCCACGATAGGTTGATTTGGCTAGTCGAAAACGCGGACGCCGCGAGGTTGGTTGGCGCCGTGGGCGCGGCCGTTGGCCCGGCTGGGAGCGTCGCGGTATCCACCTCGGTGAACGCCGAAGGTCCGGAGGCGTTGTACGCCAGGATCCTGTAGTCGTACGTCGTGCTCGGAAGAAGGTTCGTGTCGGTATACGTGTCGGTGCTGGGCGCGACGGAGACGTCCGCGGGCAGCGCGACCAAGAGCGAGAACGCTCCTCCTGAGACGCTTCGATAGATCTGGAATCCGTCTTCGTTGTTGGCGTTGTCGGTCCACGTAAGACTGATCGAGTTCGATGTGATCGAGGCCGCGGCCGCGTTGGTCGGGGCGATCGTTGCGACCGGCGTGCTGACCCAGACTTCGCCCGAGTCTTCGCTTTCTCCACCAGGGCTCGTCGCAGTCACTTCGTAGAAATAGATTTCGCCCTGTGAAAGGTTAACGTTGCTGTATTCGTCGTTACTGGCGCCTAGCGTGGCGTAGAGGTAGAAATCCTCGTCGCTGGACGAGGCTCGATAGATGTTGTATCCGGTCGCTCCAGCCACGGGGTTCCACGTGATCATGGCCGTCATCGGAACGCTGGCCGTGGAGGTTGCGTTGTATCCCTGGAGCACGGCAGCCACGTTTTGGGGAGCTGATGGCGCTCCGGACGTGGCTGAACCTGGCGTGTACGTCCAGCTCTTGATTACTTGCGTAGCGGTCAACGTGCTGTCCGACGCGGTGAAGCCGACGTACGCCGTGTTGCCGCCGACAAGAGAAGGAATGTTCACCCCTGTGTAGGTTTGAGTAAAAACCTGGCCGGTGATCGAATCGGCCAGCGCTTCGATAAGATTCGATCCGTCATAGGAGATTGTCGCGTAAATCGGGTGGCCGGAGTTCAGGTCGATCGAGCCGGAAAGGTCGACCGAAGGCACCGTGGCGCGGCGCCGTTGATGTAGAGTCCGGTCGAGTCGTTGCCTTCGGTTACGTCGTCGTAGGTGTCGAATTTGATCGCAAGGCTGTTGGTTATACCCTGATAGCCAAGGCCGGCGCTGCCGAGCCCAAGCGCGCATTGCCGACTCCCTGGATCGTGAACGTAAAGCCGTCCGCAAGTGGGAGGGCGCCAGTGATCTGGAATTCGAAAGTCGTTGAGAACACGTTGACGTTCGTGGACGTCGTCGAGAACACGCTCCGCGTTTCGTTGGGTTGGCCGTCCGTTAGGACGAGATTCGACCCCGTGACGCCCGCGCCGCCGTTGAACGAGAGTACGCCGGACGTGCCGGTCGCGAAACCCGTCGGGAAGTTGATCGGGACGGAGGGCGTTGCCGAAGCGACGACGTTCGTGGGGTTCGAAACTCCCGATGCGTCTTGGGCCTGGACGATGAAGTAGTAGTTCGTGGCGGGCTGGAGCCCAACGACGTTGTAGGCGGTCGACCCCGGGGGCCCGACTGCGATCTGATTGAAATGGACTCCGTCGGTCGATTCCTTGATCGAATAGCCCGTCGCCAGGTTTGGCGCGACGTCGTTGTCGGTCCAGGCGAGGTCGATTTCCGTCGGCGAGGCTGGGTTGGCGGAAAGGTTCGTCGCGGGGTTCGGGAGGTCCGAGAACGTCCAGGTCTTGACGACCTGGGTGGCCTTGAACCCTCCCGTGGAACCCGTGAAACCTACAAAACCGAGCGTTCCACCGAGGAGGGACGGTATGTTGATGCCAGTATATGTATGTGTGAACGTCTGATTGGTAGCGAGATCGGTCAGCGTTTCGACCAGGTTGGAACCGTTGTAAGCGATCGTGGCCGACATGAGATCGCCCGCGTGGAGGTTCACGACGCCTGTCATGTCGATCGCCGGCGTTGTGGGCAGAGCTCCGTTGGTGAAGACTCCCGTCGAGTCGTTGCCTTCCCCTGCGTTGCTGTAAAGGTCGAACTTGACTGCGAGGCTCTTGGCGATTCCTTGGGAGCCGAGCCCAGCTCCGTTGGCGCCCAGAGCGGTGTTTGCCGTGTTTTCAACGGTAAAGGTGAACCCGTCGCCTTGCGTTTGCGAGCCCGTGATGAGGAACGTAAACGTTGTAGTGAATGTCGAAATCCCGACGGGGGCGGTGGTAAACACGCTGCGAGACTCGAGCGGTTGCCCGTCGGTGAGAACGAGGTTCGAGCCCGACGTGGTTGCTCCGCCGTTGAAGGTCAAGATTCCAGACGTACCCGAACCGAAGCCCGACGAGAAATTCATCGAACTGCTGTTCGTCGACGCCGAGGCCACGTTCGAATAACTCGAGTAGCCCATTGTGTCGTGGGCCCGAACTCGGAAGTCGTAGAGCGTCGAGGCCAAGAGCCCGACGACGGAGTAGCTCGAGGATCCCGACGGCAAGAGAACGATTTGCGTGAAATTGACTCCGTCGGTCGATTCCTCGACGGCGTAGCTGTCGGCGAGGTTCGGCGAGACGTCGTTGTCGGTCCACGACAAGTTGATCTGACTGCTCGAGAACGTCGTCGCCGAAAGCGCCGATGGCGCCGCCGGCGGGGCGCTTGCTGGAACTTGAGGCGTGTAGGCCGTCACTCCCGTGAAGTCTGAATATCCAGCTAAATTAAAGGCCTGGATATGATAGTCGTATCGTGTGTTGGGGGTCAACCCCGAGTCGGTGTACGTGTCGGTGCTGGGCGCGGGGTTCAGGTCGGCGGGCAGCGAGACGAGCAGGGAGAAGGCGCCGTTGTTAACGCTTCTGAAGATCTGGAACCCTGCTTCGTTGTTGGCGTTGTCGGTCCAGGTGAGCGTGATCGACGTCGGCGTAATATTGACGGGCTGACCGTTCGAGGGGGTGGGGGCTAGAGCCGGCGTGGTGATCGAGGTCTCGGTCGAGAAGGCGCCTTGCCCGACCTGATTGACTCCCGCCACTTCGTAATAGTAGGTCGATTCGGTCGCAAGGCCTGTATCGTAGAACGCGGGCGTCGTTGTCGTGGCGACCTGTTGGTAGTGCAAATCGTCGCCCAGGCTGCGCTCGACGATGTAGCTCTGCGCGTCTGGAACAGTGCTCCAGGTGACCGTGGCGCCCAGGGGCACCGGCGTGGTTGACCCGGCGGTGTAGCCGGTGACGAATGCTTGGAGATTCTGTGGCACAGCGGGCGGAGAGGCCGTCGCCCCCGTATTGACCGTATAGACCCATGACTCGATCGCCTGGGTCGCTTTTACGCCGCCCGAGGCGCCGGTGAAGCCGACATACCCGTTGGAGCTGCCAACGAGCGACGCCAGGTTGATCCCGGTGTAACTCGTATTGAACGACGCGTTGGTCACTGTGTCGGTGATCGATTCGTAGATCGTCGATCCATCGTACGAAATGGTCGCGGACATGAGATCGCCGCTGTGCAAATTGATCGAAGAACTCAGGTCGACGAAGGGGACGGTTGGGGCGGCTCCGTTTTCGTACAGCCCCGTAGAGTCGTTGCCTTCCCCAGCGTTGTTGTAGAGGTCGAATTTTACGGCGAGGCTGTTGTTGATGCCTTGATATCCAAGTCCGCCGCCGGTAGACCCCACTGACGTTGGAGAGACTCCCTGGACTGTGAATGTGAACCCATCGCCCTGAGTCCCAGGTCCGGTGATCTGGAACGTAAACGTGGTCGAAAACTCATTGATTGGAACGGTTGAAGTCGAGAACACGCTTCTCGTCTCGGCGGCGTTTCCATTGGTCAAGATCAGGGAGCTGCCGCTGATCGACGCGCCGCCGTTGAACGTAAGCGGACCTTGCGCCTGCTGTCGAATCCGTTGGGGAAGTTGATCAGGTTCTGGGCCCCTCCCGCGGGGAGGGTGGTTGTGCTGGCGATATTCGTATAGCTGGAAAAACCAACGGCGTCGTGGGCTCGGACTCGGAAGTAATAAGTGGAATCCGGCTGAAGGTTGCCGACGTAATACGCGGAGGCGCCGACGGCGACTGTGGCGATCTGCGAGAAGTTCACGCCGTCGGTGGAGTCTTCAATCGCGTAGTAGTCCGCGAGGTTGGGCTGGACGTCGTTGTCGGTCCAGTAAAGATTGATCTGAGAGCTTGAAGCGGCAGTCGCCGTGAGGTTGGAGGGCGGCAACGGCGGGCTCGTCGGCGAGTTGATCAATCCATAGATGACCAGGAAGTTGTTCGGGTTGCCGGTTCCGGACGCGACGTAGACGTGGCCGTTGGCGACGGTCGGCACCTCGAACTTGACCGCCTGCCCCAACGAGTCTCGGTTTCCAGGCGCCTGTGCGCTGGTGTAGAGCTCTAGGTTGTAACCATTGGTGGAATATGCTCGGAGTTGGCTCGATCCTCGATCGACGTCCCAGACCACACCCTGACCGCTGCCGTCGACGGTGATGACGGGGGTGGATCCCGCGAACGTGAACGTGTCGTTGGAGCGAGTGGTTGGCGACGAGCTCATAACCGCATTGGAGATCGAGAACGTTTTGGCGTTGCCTCCGTATCCCTCGACGTAGTAGATCGTGTTGTTGTAATAGGCCGCCGTATCGAGAGAGGAGCTCAAGGCCCCGCCGACTTCCTGGACGATGTTGTCGGTCAGGCCAAACTTGCCCATGTTGTCGCGGTTGACGAGATAGAGCGTGCCGGTTTTGCCGCCGCCAACGATCAGGTTGGGAATGGCCGTACTGCCGGCCGAGGCGGGCAGGATCAAAGGCGCTCCGGAGCCGAGGTCCAGGTCGTGCGCGGTCAAGTAGAGTTGGTTGTAAGGAGTGAAGTAGTCGACGACTGTAAGTCCCCAGCCGTTGATATTCTCATTCGTGGCGCTTGTTGTGGGATCAATCGCGAGCTTGACGAACGAATCTCCGTAATCGCCTTGGGCGGGAAATCCCGCGGCGTTGAGCCCGGTGACGGGTCCTGGCGCGGGGGAGGTTGGGTTGGTTGCGGAGCTCGTGCCGTTGTTGCCGTCGAACGTTCCGTTTCCCGACTCGAAGTAAAAGTACGTCCCGTCGAACGCAATCGAGCCGCCCGCCTCCCAGATCCCCCCCGCGGTGCCGTTGGGGCTGTCGTTGAATACGGCGGTCAAGGCGAGGTTCGACGCGCTAAAGCCGAGGACCCAGCCGTGGTAAGGGCCGTTGTCCCCGTGCGAAGCGTACGGTATGTAAACGACGTTGTTCACCAGCGTCAGCGCCCGCGCTGGCTTTCCCGAAGCGCGTTGAACTGGTCCACGTTTTTGCCAGTGTTGTTGTACGGGTCCTTCACGTAACCTGAACCAGTTCCATAAACATAAATCTGTGTGTTATTTTGATTGATATTCGTGCCGTTCGTATCCCCTGGAGCGTCGGTGGTGTCGCCGATCATGTGCGGGCTTATCGCGTTGGCGCCGTTGGAGATGTTCAGCGCGAACAGAAATTGGACGTAGTGCGCAGTCGTCCCCACCATTTGTTTCGTGGCGGCCACGACGTACATGGTGTTGTTTGCAGGGTCGATCACCGGGGTGCCGGTTATGCCGATCTCGACGGTGATGTCGCCCGACGCGACGTCGGTTGATGGGACGGTCGTGACCGACGTGGCGCCTGGGATTCCGGTGTCGAACAGGCTGCGCTGCCACAAGAGCTTGCCGGAATTGGCGTCGAAGGCGTAGACGCTGTCGTGTTCGGTCGCCGCGAAGACCACGTCGTGAACGCCCTGGTAGAGGCCCGTGGTGATGTTGACCCCAGTCTTCACAAGCGGTTCGGCGTAGATCTGGCCGTCGACCTGTGATTGGGCGACCTTGCCAAAATCCTGCTGATTGACCGTCGTCGGCGTCAAAGCCGTTTCCGTCGCGTCCACGCCGGAGCTTGCCACGTTGTAGCGATAAGAAAGCACGTCGGTTGCAAGCAGACGTCGCGTTTCCAGTTCTTCAAGACGCGGCAGCCGCGCGTGAGCCTTGCCGCGCCCGGAGAATCGACCAGGCCTTGGATGCTTACGGTTCGGTTTCATGGAAGAAGTTCCTGATGCGATGTCTAATTTGTAACGTATACTTATGTGTTTAATATAGCAACTTTAAGTCGAGAAGCTTCGTCCCAGGATGTTGGCGAGCGGGGCGCGCCAAGCCAGGACAGCAATTCGACGGCCAGACCGCGAAGAAGCAGTCGGCCCGGGGCAATACCACGGAGAGAGATCGAATTGTTCGAATCTTCAATCGAAGGAGTGTCGTCCGCCGGATGCTAACTTTGGACCGAACCAACAGGACTGTTCGTGCAGCCCAAGCGATCCGCTCCACCACCGAGTGAAAACGGAAAGACACTATTGAACTACCAGAAAGGAACCGTTCAAAGCAAGTGCCTTGGAGTTGGTCTCGACCGCGAAAGTTGAAAAAAATTAACAAACACTAACGCATGAGTATTTGGATGGATGCGCGATACTTTGATGTGCAAGTCGAGTTACGGCGAATTGAGTTGGGTGTCTCGCGAAATTATTCCGGATGTTCAGCCATTCAATTCTCACTTATTGGCTTCCCTCACGTTCGAGACCCGCCAACGTGCTTTTCCGCTACGCGCGTTTAGACCATTGTGCAACGATTCATTTTCGGCTCCTTCTAACTCGAAAACCGAGGATCGTTTTGGCCGTCGAGCCATTCGTCGTTTCGCACGCTCTGATTTTTTGTTATGTGTCGAGTCAATATGATCAAAAAAGCGAACAGTCCAAGAACTCCAGCCAAAGTCCAGCCCACGGCTTTTTCGGCGGCTTTGAACCCTTTCCCGCGGCGAGAGTTTTCGAGAACCGGCCGAGCCGCGCCGACAATCAATGGCGCCAGACGGGATCCTTCGCGCGATTCGTATTCGATCAAACGAACCAGGACGCCCTCGAAATCCACTTCAGACCCAGGTTCGATCGACTTCGACTTACGTTCTTCGAGCGGCCAGACCAGACAGTAAGGGTTGCCTCGAGCGTCGAATGCCCATGTTTCGCATAAAGGAGGAAACGCCCCGGAAGCGCCTTGTCTGAATTCGAGCTCCACCTTGGCATGGATGCGGATTCGTTTGCCTGTGAATGCAGCAGGGTCTTTCCAGAGGGCTCCGAAAGAGACGATTTGGGGCGATCCTCCAAGTGTGGAGTCTTTCAGAGCCTTGGCGTAAAGCGGCAGGTCGGCTTGGGAAAACGGCGAACCCTCGGGTGGGTCGTCGTCCACCACTTGCAGGATCAAGATCATCGCCGAGAGTATGAGGCTTGTCATTGAAGCTTTATTATCGAAGCGAACCCTTGGGCGGTTCATCCGTTTCCGGATCGGCGAGGCGAATCGAACTAACGCCCGCTTGCGAAAATGCTCCGATAATCTTCGCTGCCTGGTCGTAAACCAAAGCGTCGTCGGCGATGAACAGCACCCGTAGCGGGCGATCCGCAAGGATTTCCCGATATCGCGTGAGTCGCTCCTGGAGCAGATCGACGTTCGCGATTGGTCCTCCGCCCAATCGGATCGACCTCAAACCGCCCAGGTCGTCGGACTCGGCCCGGACCACCAAGTCGCTCTCGAACTGCTCGCCGATTTCGGGCTCCTTCGAAGCTGGAGTCGCATTCGACTCGATCGGAAGATCCGCGCGTCTGCGTTCGATTGTCGCGGGCGCCACAGGCAAGTAGAGGTCGAGTCTGCTTTCCCGAGAGGGCGCCCGGAAGGTCAGAATGAAGAAGGCCAGGAGCTGAAACGCCATGTCGAGCATGGGGGTCACTGGGAACACAACCTCTTCCAGGGTTGCTGTGCGTCGGCGGCGGCGAGTCGATCTTGGCCAGCTCATCTTTGGCTCCGCAGGACGACCAGAGTGAATCGAGCAAAGCCGCGTCGTTGGGCCATTGCAAGTTGGCGGCGAACCATGCCATAAGGCGCCCTTTTGTCTGCTCGCATGAAGACCCTGGTCGTGAGCTCCCCAGGGGTCGATCCCAGCAACTCCTGACCCGTCCTGCGCAGCTTGGCCTGTTCGTCCCACCACAGGTCGGCCGCTGCGTCTTGCATCGCCTTGCCCTGAAAGACCAGGCTTCCCGAGGCGTCGACGATCACGACCAACCGATCAACGCCCATATCCGCCTTGGGCATCGCGGATGCCGCCACCGGAAGGCGTACGGCCACGGTTGAACCTTCGATCCTCGTGCCGAAGTGGACGAGCATCATAAAGAACGTGATCAGTTGCAAAACGACGTCGAGCAACGGAGTGAGGTTCAATCCCTGACCCTGTTCGATGCGCTTGGATCGTCTGGAACGCCTCATATCCACGCCTCTAGGTCGATCGATCCGATGGGAACGCCCTGCGGGCGATTTCGGCTTTACGGATCCGAGCCTTGTCCTTGGGCGTCGAGTTCGCCGATCGAATCGCCCGCGGCCGGACCGCCGACGGTCGGCAACTGAGGCGAGCCGATGTGAATCGAGCTCGATTGCGTGGGCCCAGACCTTTGCATGCCGAGCACAAGCCCCCCATCGTCGACGCGGGCTTGGCGCCGGGGGCGAACTGGTCCAGAAGCGATTCCGCCGCCATCGTCACTTCGAGCGAAAGCCGCGCAATCCTGTTTCGAAAGAATGCATGAAAGCAGATCGCCGGGATTGAAAGGGCAATGCCTTCGAGCGTCGCGAACAGCGCCGTCGAGATTCCAGAGGCAAGCTGGCTGGCTCGAGGCAACGCGCCTTCGAACGCCATAACACGAAAACTCATGATCATACCATAAACCGTCCCGACCAGGCCGATCATTGGGCCCAGGGTGCCGACGGTGGCGAGGTAGGTGGTTTTGTGCTCCATCTCCATCGTCAAATCTTCGTTGGCGAGGTCCGCGGACAAGAGAGCTGCGTCTCGACCCAGCGAGAGCTTTCTGGCGCCGGCCGCGAGCACTCTTGCCAGAAACGAACGGTCGTTCGCAACCCGGTGGTAGGCGTCGTTAAATCGTTTTTGGGTCAACAGGTCGTTCAACTCGCGCAAGAGCAGCGGCGGTAACGCGACCTTCCTGCGGTATTCGATCGACATCCAGACGACCAAGGCGATGAGGTAGAACGATAAGAGCAGAATGACCAGGCCTATTGGTCCAGAGGCCTCGCGCATCCAATCGAGGAACGAGCCCGAATCGGCGATTCGCGGCGAGCCTGAGGATTCCTCGACGTCGTCGGTGCTGGACTTTTCGACCCCAGCCGTTTGGCCGCCAGGTTTACGATCGCCTTGAGCGGCCGCCGAGTACGCCTGCGGCACAAGCATTACACCGACAAACGCAAAGCAAAGGACGAATATCGGAAAGCCAGCCGACTGCCTGGCGCTCATCCATGCGTTCAAGGGACTGCCTCAAAGCGAAATTGCGAGCCTCGAGCCACAGTCGCCAGATTAGCGGATTACGTCGGCGTCAACCAGACTTAAGAGGCGTACTCAGGCTGGCCGCCAGTCGCGCAAGCGGGAATTGGGCGCCGTGGTCTAAGCCAAACGCGTGATTCAACGTTTCGGCTTGGCAGTTGGCGGAGCTTCCGCGGATCCCTTGGCCCTGGCAGGCTTACCTTCCATATACCGATTGCAACCGCTGTTCCCTGAAACTCGAAGTCGAAACGCCTGGAGCTCTTCGTCGATGCAGAGCCCCAACGTCGTACCCGCGACCGCAACCTCTGGTTCGATCTGCCACCACTTGCAGTCCTTACACAGTCCCCATTCATGATCACTCATTGGAAAAATCCCTCGAGCATCGGTTTCATTTGAAAAGCGAACAAATCCAGAAACACATAGAATCCACTAAGCACAATCCATGCCGAGGTTGCTTCCCAGGCTCCGTCCGCGCCTCGTGCGCGGTCCTTCCGTATGGTCCCCAGCTCTCCACGACCGGGGGACGGACTTCAAGATGCAGCCGGATTGCCAAAGAGCCGTAGAACCGACGAAACCGATCGCTCGCTAGGCCGATGGGCCCTGCGATGGATTTGATTCCAACGGTGTGTTGTTGATTGGGTGGCCTTGGATCACGTCGTTTCGCGTGACCAAGGCGTTTTCGGCGACGATCGGCTCGATGTAAGTCACTGATTCGCAAGCAATTTGCGTCCCCTGACCATTCGAACCCAATTTTTCGGCGTCCTCAGAGGGCGTGACAGGTGTCTCGCCCCTACAGGGATGGGAATCAATCAGCGTAGGGGCGGATCCCCCGATCCGCCCTCCGGGGTTTCGAAGGCCATCGCCGTATGAAGAGGGCGTGACAGGGGTCTCGCCCCTACAGGGATCGGACTCAATCAGCGTATGGTCGGATCCCCCGATCCGCCCTCCGGGGTTTCGAAGGCCATCGCCGGCTGAAGAGGGCGTGACGGGGGTCTCGCCCCTACGGGATTGGGACGCCAGTACGGATTCGCAAACAATTTGCCTCTCCTGACCATTCGAACCCAATTCTTCGGCGGACACAGAGGGCGTGACGGGGGTCTCGCCGGTACCGGGATCGGAATCAATCAGCGTAGGGGCGGATCCCCCGATCCGCCCTCCGGGGTTTTGTAGGCCATCGCCGTATGAAGAGGGCGTGACGAGGGTCTCGCCCCTACGGGAATCGGACGCCAGCACAGATTCGCAAGTAATTTGCGTTTCTTGAGTCCGCCGGAGGCGGAAACCCAATTCGTCGGCCGGCTCGTCGTCGACAACGGGGTCGTCTTTATGGAGGTGAGACTTCTCCCTCACGTAGGCGTCGTCGGTATCGCGATACACCAGGTTGTGCCTTTTGTCCCAAGGCGGAGCTGAGTCCCAATCGTACTCCTCCTCGGGTTCGCTCGCTGCCTGGGCCTGCGCCAAAAGCTCGGCCTCTGCCCGCTTCTTGGCTCGATGTTCAGCAAGGGCCTTCTCGAGTTGGCGATCCTTCTGAATTTTGACCGCAGCCAGGCGCTTATCAGCATCGAGCAGGCCCGTCGTGGAGAGCAGGAACTCGAGATCGTCGTCGTCGTACTTGGTCTTGAACTCGTCGACGAGCATTCCGAACGTCGGGGTGCTCGGCGCTCGCATGCTCAACTTCTTGCGTTCGAGCTCGAGCCTCTCTGCCCTGTGGGCATCGTTCTTGCGTTCGATCCGCCGTTTCTCGAGCTCGCGATAGGCACGAAAGAACCCGCGTTCGAACGAATTGTAATAGCGGAAATAAGCCTCGATTTGAGGCTCGGTCAGGTCGATCCTCAGCCATGCTTCACGAGCGGCCTCGCGATCGAATCCTGGTTCTTGCAACCCGAAGCATTTCAAGCTCTTCAGTCGTTGGGCGATCGCAGGCCGGTCGTCGATGTCGATCTTTCTGCCTTCTCGATGCCCGATCAGGTTGGCTGCCTTGTGCTCGACCTGGGTGTCCTGTGCCAGCGCCAGCATCATCGCGGCCCGCGATTGCTTCCAGAGGCACATCGCCGCCTTCTCGGCGAGCTTGAATTCGACGTCGCCGACGGGCTGAGTATCTTCAATGTAGGCTTGCAAGTGTGCCTCCCAGTCCTCGTCGAACTCGAGCGACCGGAGGACGATCTCCTCGGACCGAAGTCCGTGTCTGAGAGCGTTTTTGGACGATTTTGCTTTGCCTTCGGGCGTCTTGGGACCGGTGGACCGCTTCGCATGTCTTGCGTTTGCGTAAATCTGAGACGGCGTTGCCATGGTCTTTTTTTTCGGTTCTCAAGGGTCGATTTTTCTTGATAATTCCAGGTTCTATGTCACCGCTATCCAACTGCTATCCAAATAATTCTAGGCGAATCTCGATAAAGTTGAGAACTGGATAAACCAAATCTTTTGCGTTTGTGCGAATAAATTCCAAACAGATCCCACATATTGGAGCGGCCGGGGAGAAAGGCTGTGCAGTATGCGAGTCCGGCGGGCTTGCTGGTATGACGTGCAGACTGTTCCATAATTTTAGTGAACAAATACACAGAATTCTAGCGAGACCATCAGGGCTTGCGTAAAATCACGTGATGAGCACTGCAACCGCCGCAAGCATTCAAGACCGCGCTCGCCAGTCGCTCGGCTCGAGTGGGGAGCCGATTTACGCGATGGTCGCCAAGGTCGTCCAAGAGCGCCATAAAGGCCTGGGTACACTGATTGACGTGGGCTGCGGGAGCGGAGCCTTGTGGCGAACCGTCGGCCAAGGCTTCAACGGTTACCTTGGCGCGGACGTGGTTCGATACAACGGATTTCCAAGCGACGGCACGTTTCACGAAATCGACGTCGAGGCTGGCCGCGTTCCGCTTCCTGATGAGACCGGCGACGTCGTGGCGGCCGTCGAAACGATCGAGCACGTTGAGAACCCTCGAGCGTTCGCTCGCGAACTCTTTCGGCTCTGCAAGCCTGGCGGTCTGGTCGTCATCACCACGCCAAATCAAAACAGCTTGCTGGCCAAGGCGTGCTTTATGGTCAAGGGCCAGTTTCCAGCGTTCCAAGAGGCCCCCGGCAGCTATCCCTCGCACCTGTCGGCGTTGCTCGAAATCGACCTCGTGCGCATCGCCCGCGAGGTGGGTCTCCAAGGAATCGAAACCCGGTTCAGCGATGACGGGCGCATTCCAGGGAGCCGACGTCATTGGCCGAGATGGTTCAAAGGCAGGCT
Source organism: uncultured Planctomycetota bacterium (assembly GCA_963818975.1). GTDB lineage: Bacteria > Planctomycetota > Planctomycetia > Isosphaerales > Isosphaeraceae > CAWFUI01. The sequence goes on from CAWFUI010000015.1 coordinate 278,027, forward strand.
CTGGTCGGATAATACGTTGGTTGCCGGACTCAAGCCCGGGTGTTGAAACTTGCATCAATCGCTGACACACAGGATCTCTGGCTGTCGGTGGGCTGGCGAGTCGAAAAATCGGCGCCGCGGGGTTCCAATTTCCTGGGCTCGCTATTGACCACTGCCGACGCCTCGGCGGGTAAGCTGTAAGCGACCGTTTGCAGGTCTCCGAATCGCTCCCAACGACATTCCCCGACAGTCCCAGATTGTCTGCAACCATTCCCCGGATCTGGAAAGGCCATGTGCTTTTACGGCTTTTTTCGAAACGAACGGACTAGTAAGATAAGTGCACAGTGTTTCAGAGTATCAACAAATGAATGAAACAAATCCCAAGGTTGATTTTTATTTCAGTAAAGCCACGAAGTGGCGGGAAGAATATGAGCTGTTGAGAACGATCGTTCTCGACTGTCAACTAAGCGAGGAGCTGAAGTGGGGTTGTCCGTGCTACACGTTTCAGAAAACGAACATCGTTTTAATTCATGGATTCAAGGAGTATTGCGCGCTTCTGTTTATGAAAGGCGCGTTGTTGAAAGACTCCAAGCGCCTTCTCATCCAACAAACGGAGAATGTGCAGGCTGCTCGGCAGATTCGGTTCACCAACCTCAAAGAAATCGTCAGGATGAAAACGATCCTGAAAGCCTATATTCAGGAAGCCGTTGAAGTCGAAAAAGCCGGTTTGAAAGTGACACTCAAGAAGACCAAAGAATTCGCCGTTCCCGAAGAGTTTCAAAAGAAACTGGACGAAAACCCTGGCTTGAAGACTGCTTTTGATGCGTTGACGCCTGGGCGACAAAGAGGATACATCCTTCATTTTTCCGCGCCCAAACAATCGAAAACTCGGGAGTCGAGGATTGAAAAATGTATGCACCAGATTCTTAAAGGAAAGGGATTAGAGGATTAGGGCGATCCATGAGAATCTCAACTCAGTCAGCGTGAGGGAACAACAATGACTGGGAGTATCCCAATCGCCGCCAAACAGAGCGGGAAGAAGTCGGTTGCGCGCCCCGGCCCTCGAGCGGAAAAGGCAGTCGGGGAAAGTGCAGTGCTCGCGAATCTCGCCGAGACGCCCCAACCGGATCGCGCTTTAGGCGAAAGGCTGCATGTGATTATCAAAGCCAACGCTTCTGCACTTTCGCCCAGGCTCTGGTACGGGATGCCCGCGTATGCCAAGGGCGGCAAAGTCGTTCTCGCTTGTTCCAAAGCGCGCACAAGTTCAAAACAAGGTACGCGACGCTTGGCTTCATGCACGAGGAGAACCTCGACGATGGCGCGATGTGGCCGACCGCCTTCGCAGAGAAAGCTTTGACTCCCGCCGACGAGGCGAAGAGCGCGGTGCTCGTGGAGCAAGCAGTGAGCTGAGGCCTGCGTCATTCGTCTAGCCAACGAACCTCCATGTTGACTTCGATTGGCGATGGCTTTCCTGGCTCACTGCGATCGGTTTGTGCGATCGGTTTCGTGACCATTGACATCGAGAGCCCGGCTTATTACTTGGCGTCCACCTTCTCGTGCGAGACGTGCAGGCGCCCTGCCAATCTCGTCAGGTCCGATTTCTCGGGCGACTTCGCAGTTTCTTTCTTATTTCCACCGGCGGAGACGGCGGCCTCCGCGAAGGCCTTGCCGATGGGAGCGAGAATCTTGGCCGCGCCAAGGTAGTGGTATCCGCCGTTGGAGACGCCCTTCAGGCGTTTCCATTCTTCCGGAGTGAAGTTCTGAGCCATGATCTTCATCTTGTTCTCCCATGAATCCGCATTTGGATTTTTCTTCTTCTCCTCGGCGACCTTCGCGTCCACCTTCGGCCAGTATTTATCCATTCTCTGTTGCAGGGCGTCCAGGTCTTCGTCCCAGAAGGGGGCCGTCTCCACCGCCACCACGTTTCCCTTGAACTCGTCAAGTGTTGTAGGTTTGATCTGGGCCTGGCGGAAGTGCATCTGGGGGGCCTTCTTCCCCTCTTTCTCGCCGCCAATCCCCATGACGCCGATGACGAACGGCATCTTCGGGGCCGAGAGGTCTTTCCGCACGTCGCGGATGAGGTGCTCCAGGAGTTCCGTGTATAAGTCATACCCGCCGGGTTTCATTTGCTTGTCGTAGGTCCAGTCGGAAACGTAATCGTTGAAACCCTGGAACCAGACGAACCCTGCCAGTTCGTACCCCTGCTTCTCGTCATAGTCCGGCGCCACCCGCTTGATGTCCTTGAGCACCTTCTTCGCGTGCCCGATCATCTCGCGGTAGTACACGCCTGTGGCCTTCTCCTTCTCGGCCTTGATCTTTTTCAGGTCGTCGCCCCGCTGTTTGCACTGGGCCAATTCGTACTCGCTCCACACGTAGGGCCCTGCGCTCGGCGGGCGGAAGTCGGTGTGCAGGCTCCGACCGCCCCACGAGGTCTTGATGATGAGCACCGGCTCGTCGAGCAGCTTCTCCATCGTGATGCCGAAGGTGAACTCCGGGCCGATCTTGTCCTCTGGCGCCCCGAACCCGGCCGTCAACTTGCCTTTCGCCTCATTCAAGTCCGAGTAGGCGTCGCCAAGGCAACCGACCGACGTGATCCAGACCTTTTCGCACACCTTAGGCTTGCCGGCCTTGTCCCGCATTTCCTCGAGCAGCGGGGCCGTCTTCGGGTCGTCGGCCATGGAATCAAAAGTCGAGATCCTCGCGTGCCCCTGCATGTTCGACTGCCCTGCCAAGATAAACACCTTCAGTGGCTTGTCGCCGGCGGACGCAACATTTGCGTTCAAGGCCAGCCCCAAAACAGTCAAACCAAAGGCCAGCGTGTCAAAGCACCTTTGCAACAAAGCCATAACAGCAACTCCTGACAGGGGACCAGAGAAACGTTTGGACCGATCGTACGAGCGAATGATTCTCCTTAGCCGAAAAAGCGATTCTATAACAGGACCTCGACGCTTGAAATGATCGGGATACGGATCGGTCATCGCACAATCGTGCACTTCGAGACAGTCTGCGATCGGCAGTCTCTTTTGCAAGGCAGCACCTTAAACCAAATCGAGCACCTGAACTCCCAGACTGTCTGCGATCAGCGCCCGAAGTGCGCCCACGTCGCTGGAACCGAGTCAGGCGCATTCAAGACGTTTCGCAACGTTGCGGCCAGCCATTCCAGTTCGTCTTTTGTTAACTGCACGCCAAGCAAAACATCGGTTTCATCAACAGAATTATTTTGTGTGCATGCGAATATCATAGTGATAATATGTGCCGAACTCGCCGTCGCTTTCGAGTTGGGAAACGACGCGAAGCCACACGATTTCCGAATTTCGCCAGATTTTGGTCGTAGTACCCTTCCACCCAAAGATCGTGCGAGTCAGCTTCTCGCGACTGGCCACTAGCATGAAACCCCTGTGCGCGGCCCTGAAATTGTGATTCGACCAAAACACGCCGGCGAGGCTGACGCCAATCGACATCAGAATGGCTGCGGGATAACTCTGTTGGCGCCCGTCATCCATCCACGGGACGCCGTTCGACCAGTAATGAATCAGCCGGACGGCTTCGATCAGTGGCAGCACGATTAACGTCGCGGCCATGATCATGGCTATGACAAATCCCGCGTCACAACCGGACGCTGCAGCTCCGATGCGGATATCACCGTTCTTGAGATATTCGAGTTTGATCTTAGAATCACGGGGCGGGGGCAATCGCTCGCTTTTCTCGATCCCGATCAGGCTCTCTCCTTGCATCGCCTCGCCGGCCACGTTGCCCAACTCCGGGTCGATTCCTAAAACCTTGCTGCGATTCGATACATCGTTTCCATGTAACAGAAGCTCTCATGTGGGAAGCAATAAATCAAGTTGCGGGGCTTTCGAACCTGACGGCCTTTCGAACCTGACTGTCTGCGATCGGTTTCCCTCCTTGCAACTCACTTCCATTGCAACGGATCCTCCGCTCGACGAAACAAATCCACGACCCAGCAGCCACGAACATGCGGCCCATCACTTCGGCAATGCTGCATGATAGCCGCGTTATCGCATCCTGCCTCAGCCAGAGCCGTTGCGAGCTCTGGTAAGCGTCCGAAAGATCTGCCTAGATCAATCTCTTCGGCGAGTGCGAGGACGGCGGCCGTTCTCCACTCTTCTTGAACAGCGGCGAGGTGGAATGGGTTGCCGAGGATGTCGTGCAGGAGCGCCAGCACTGCACTACGCGTTCTCGTTCCGCCGCTCGTTCCCCAGCGTTCTCCCGGACTGCGGCAACGGCCCAGCGGCTCGCATCATATGCGGGGGACAGAAACGGCGTCCGCATCGAGTCAAAAGCCGAGTCCACACCGCTCGACAAATCCGCACACGACCGGGCTGCCATTGAAGCAGGCGTGCAGCTTTCATAACTGCCCAAATCCTGAAACCATTTTTCCATTTCGCCACTCACGGCCAGCATTTGCGGGTAGGTTGCTTTCCCATCGGCGAACTGCTCGACGATCCGTATTGCATTCAGCCAGCGAGCGTCGTCGACGAAAGGCCCCATACGACGACAGCACGCACTTCCCCAAAGGAGACACTGGCGATCGGTTGCAATGACACATCGTAAGCTCCCTTGTGGCCCACGAATCCGTTCGAGTGGACCAGCAATATGTTCGAGCATCTCCCATGGATCCGTAAAAGCCATCCATTCCGGCTCGGTCATGATTCACCTCCCACTTTTCCACGATTGCCGGACCATTCATCCCGTCAAGTACCCAGGGCAATCTCGTGGCGCCTATCCGTTCAATAGGATCTCTGCTACCAGGTTTCCGGCTTGAAAGCTCACTCCTCGACAAGATCGGGATTCCCCTCCGCTCTCAAAGACTCTAACGATCGTGTGCGCGACCTTGGACGCTCTTCGATTGTTACCGGTACGCCCGAAATCGATCCCCCAGGATGTTCTGACGAACTCAGCACCCAAACTTCCAGACAGTCTGCGATCTGCACCCGTTACCGGTACGCCCGAAATCGATCCCCCAGGATGTTCTGACGAACTCAGCACCCAAACTTCCAGACAGTCTGCGATCGGCACCCAACATCCAGACAGTCTGCGATCGGCACCCTCTGCGATCGGCACCGTCTGCGATCAACGCCTTGACCGGGGTCAGGGCTTGGGAAGGCGATTGTCACGGCTTTCTTTTGGATTTCCTACTTGCACCATAACGTAGCCCATCGACGAGCAGAGAAACCATGCGGCGAGCGTGATCGGGACCCTGAGCGTAGGCATGCATGCACAAGCTTGCGACCGCACCCAAGAGTTCCTCGGCAGTGACATCGGTGCGGACTTCGCCGGCGGTCGCGGCGGACTCGAGAAGTTTTCCAAGTGCGGGTTCGAGTCGCTTCTCGAAGTAGGCGGGCAAGCTGTCGAAGGCCGGGTTTCCCGAATGCAGGGCCGCGGCAAGCCCACGTTTGGTGGCAATGAAGGCGGCGTATCGCTGCATCCATCGCGCCAGCGCCTCGCCAGGCTCGTGCTCGGCAGCCAAGCTTTGTGCAGCGTCGGCGCAGGCATCGATTTCATGGCGGAAGACGGCCGCGATCGAGGTCGGACGCGCTGCGGAAAGTGGCGATAGAACGTGCCGATGCCGACGCCGGCCTTCTCAGCGATCTCTCTCACCGGGGCATCAACGCCAGAGGTCGCGAACACCGCCATGGCCGCCTCCAGCAACGCGTCGGTATTGCGTTGCGCGTCGGCGCGCACGGGCCGATCTGCGCTGCCGCGAGGCTCCGAGTTCCATCAGCTTTGTTCTTTTCAATTGTCGCTCACCACGCCTCCACTTGACAAGCGGAACAGTGTTCCGTATAAATCCGGAACAGTGTTCCGTTTGAGTCGAATTAGCACAGCAGGGCTGCTCTGCACGACACATCGATGAACAAAAAGGAGATGACTATGCAAGATAAACGCCGTCGCCCTGGTCACCGGGGCCAATCAAGGAGTCGGTCTTCAGGTCGCAAAGGAACTGGTGGCAGCACGGCTTCACTGTGCTGGTCGGGTCGCGCAATTTCGAGCGCGGCGAGGCCGCGGCCAAGGAGATCGGGCCGGGCGCCATCGCGCTCCAGCTCGACGTGACGGATCAGGCTTCGATCGCCGCCGCGGCGGAGCGCATCCGCAAGGAGTTTGGCCGCCTCGACCTGCTCGTCAACAACGCGGCTATCTCGAATACAAGGAAGCGGCCGGCTTGTCCCTTCGGGAGTACGCGCAAGATAAGCCTGCCCGAGCAACGTGTCCCTCGATGAAGTGCGCGCGGTGTGGGAGACCAACGTGTTCGGCGTCCTCGCCGTTTACCAGGCGATGCTGCCGCTCCTTGCGCGAGTCGTCGGACGCCCGCATCGTCAACGTGTCGAGCGGCGTTGGCTCGCTGACGCAGCAACGCGGACCCGGCCTATCCCTTACCAGCGCGATCTTCGGCCCCGTTTACCCTGCGTCCAAGGCGGCTCTCAACGCCATGACGCTGGCCATGATGATCGAACTGGAGTCGACCGGGATCAAGGTCAACCTGGTCTCTCCAGGGCTTCACCAAGACGAACCTTAACGGATATGCGGGCACGGAGTCAGTCGAGGACGGCTCCCGCGAGGTGGTGCGCGTCGCGCTGCTCGGCCCGGACGGCCCGACAGGTACGTTCACGCGCTGGGAAAACGTAACGATCCCGTGGTGATGAAGTGGCGGGCACGTGTTAATGGGCTCGGCCCGAACTTCCAGGCAGTCTGCGATCGGCGGTCCGTGGTGATGAAGTGGCGAGCGCGTGTTAATGGGCTCGCCCGAACTTTCAGACCGAACTTTCAGACAGTCTGCGATCGGCCTCAAGGAACATGTCGCACGATTTCTTCAGACAATGCCGGCATACCACTGCTGGTCTCATCAGTTCGTCGGCATCTCACCAATTTTGGATGCAGATCATCGAGCGACGCTTACCAACCACGACATCATTCCGCAGGATTTGAACGATCTAACGCTCGGCTTGGAATAGTGTGCACCGGGAGCAGAACGCCGTAAGGCCAAGCTGAATGAGCTCTCTACCTCAGACGCTCTTTGATCGTTCCCGGTAAGCCCCCAAATCGATCCCCCAAGAGGTCCGGACGATTTCCGGGACGACGCCGAGGGTCGCTTTGTCGTCCGCCCACTTCAGAATTTCGGCGCGTTTCGCAGCGTCGGTGCAGAGTCGGTCCGGGCGAGGGGTGATGCCTACGCGACCAAGGTCGAGCCGATCGGCGTCCCAGCAGGTCTGGATCGTGACGTCAGGATGGGTACGCTCGTGAGAGTGCCCTGTGCAGGCAGAGTGCAGAAGGTGAAACTCGTGGTCAGGCAGGTCGAACAACGTCCCTCGCACCTTCAGTGCGAATGCGGCGGCGCGAGGTCCGTGCTTGGGATCGCCGCCTTCATTAACCCGGCGGCAGTCGTGCAGAATGGCAAAGAGCTGCACGACGTCGACGCTGGCCCCAGTTTCCTCGGCCAGCCTAAGCCCGTTTTCCAGAACCCTTGCCCAGTGGGCGATGCCATGATCGCCGTCCCAGGGAAGGACATACCCTTCGAGGATGCCGTGGAGTATCGAGGTGATGTTGAGTGTGGGCAATTTAATTGCTTCTCGTTGAGGCGCCTCGTCTCCGCACATGATCTTGTATCATTATTGGATCTTAAAGAAGCTTATTCGTCCCCCGCGGGCTGGTCAATCGGGCGCCCACGAATCTGTTAGTTGGTGCTCCGTCGATTCAGGAAGGCCCCCGTTGGCTGTCCAACGTGACGAACGTACAGATTTCACATCCTCGAGAGTATCGCGCAAGATTGAATTGTCCTTAGCTAGAGGCTTCGACCGCCTCGATCGGCCCGCCGCGGTTCCCCATTGGGCGTTGTGCCGACATTTTGTGTTTCCGCTCCTCGAGGATCTCAAGTCCCGGAGCGTTCGAGGCTGTTCGACGAGCCAAGTCGTCGATCGGCCGCGTTTGGTCGTCAATTCCCTTTCGATAGGAGGCGCCAGTGCGCTCGAGTCGCGGAGTGTTCCTGAGATTCTCGTTTTTGTCATGGGTTCGAGGAGTCAAAAGACCTTTATCACTTCCGGCCTACGAGATGGATCGATTCTATATCGCGGGATTTCAATACCACGAAGGTCCAAGGGTTCTGGACAGGATGACCGAGGGGCAGGAGTTGACGCTCGTTCGCGAGCCCACGAACCCGCACGACGACCGTGCAGTCGCTCTCTTTTGGAAGGACCGGAAGATCGGCTACGTTCCATGCAAACGGAACCACGCGATCGCTCGGCTTGCCGATCAGGACGCCCCGCTTTCGTGCAAGGTGACCGTTGTCGATCGATACGCCAAAACGTGGGAGGCTGTGGAAGTCTCAATCGCGATCCAGACTCAAGCCGTCGCAAGCCCTTCTCGCATCGAGAAACGATGGCTTTTCGGTGTGTCGATCGACACGCGCAACTCGGCGGTCGTGGAACTCGACGATCCAGTCTATCTGGGGTGACGCAGCTCCCGATCGACGCGAATTCTGGAAAACCAAAACATCAGGCACTTGACGAATGTCCGGGAGTCGGTTAGCCTCCAAGTACGACTTTCGTAAGAAGGCAGAAAAAAGAGGCTAAAGTTCGCGTCTGATTTGTTCAGTCGATTCATTTTGCGTTCAATCTCGAACGACGTCGGGCGAATGGATTTCTTTGGCAGTGCTCGTTTCGTCCGCCAGGCCTTTCGAGCCGCTCCGTTGAGAGGACGTTTGCAAATGGTTATGGTTGCGCGGGACGGGGTGGGGTTTTGGGCGGTCGGCTGCTCGCCTCGACGATGCTTACGCTCGCGATTTTGAACTCCTGGGCCCTCGGCGCACGTGCCCAGCAGGACTCTGATTCCGCAAAGTCGTCTCAGCTTTTCGCGGGTGCTGTAGAAGAACCTTTCTCATTCGAGCAGAACACTTCGACGACGTTTGAAAGCCGTTTCTCGGAGATCTGGGCGGCTGCGTTTCGCCCAGACGGAAAGACCGTTGCGATTGCCTCTGGAAAATGGGACAGACCTGGCTACCTGAAGATCTACGACGTCGAGACGCGGAAGGAACTCGTCAATCTCGCCGCTGCCAATAACGCTTGGATTCGCTGCCTGGCGTTCACTCCCGACGGCAAGACCCTCGCGACCGCGGAGAACAGCGAACTGAAGCTCCGCGACCCAGCCACCGGCGACGAGATGCGAACGATCAAGTGCAAAGACGGCAGGATCGACGCATTTGCCTTTAGCCCCGACGGCAAGTTTTTCGCCACAGCGAAGAACGACCAAGTGAGAGTCTTCGACCTCGAGAAAGGCGCCGAGCAGTGGCACGCCAAGGCGCACGCAGGTGGGTGCTACGCGGTTGCCTACTCGACCGATGGGAAATGGGTCGCGACCGGCGGTGCGGACGCTCAGGTCAAGAGCTGGGACACGGCGACACACAAAGAACTCAAGACGTTCAAGCCTCCAAAGGCGGTTCCGGGGTCGTTCAATTCTTGGCAGTGAGTCCGGACGGGACGAAAATCGCCTCGGCTTCTTGGGACAAGACGATCACGATTTGGGATGCCTCGGAAGGCAAGGATCTGGCTCGACTTGAAGGGCATGCGGAAGCGGTTTTGGCCGTGGCATTTTCGCCCGACGGCAAGACGCTGGCCTCCAGTAGCGGTCGATGGGGAGGAGGCGAATCCAAGCCCGCGACCCCGACGCCGAACCGCCGAGGAGCCCAACCCGCCGCCCCAGTGGCGGACGAAACGACCGTCCCGGGAGAGGTCAAGACCTGGGACCTGCAAACGTATAAAGAATCGTCGTCTTGGACCGCGCACAACGACCGGGTCTTTGCGCTGGCGTATAGTGCCGACGGCAAGACTCTTGCGACGGGAAGCTGGGACAAGACGCTCAAGCTTTGGGACCCAGCCAACCGCTCCGAGCTCGCCTCTCTACCCCCCATCGCCGAGATCGAACAGCCCAAGATCATCCTGGCAATGGCAGCCTCGCCGGACGAGAAATGGCTCGCAACCGGCGGAGAGGACAAGATCGTAAGAGTTAGGGACGCGCTGACTGGGAAGATGAAATTCGCGCTCACTGGGCATCAAGACGCCATTGCTTGTATTGCGTTTAGTCCCGACGGCAAGACGCTCGCGACAGGCAGTTTCGACCGTGTCGCCAAACTTTGGGACGCCGAGACGGGTAAGGAGCGGGCGACGCTGAAAGGACACAAGGGCTGGGTGCTCTGCATGGCATTCTCACCCGACGGACAATTTTTGGCGACGGGAAGCTATGACAAAACAATTCGGCTCTGGCATGTGGCCGACGGCCGCGAATCGGGCTCGCTCGAAGGCCATCGCGCCGCAGTGCGCGGGCTCGCTTACGCACCCGACGGCAAGACGCTCGCCTCCGGCGGCGGCGACCGATTGATCAAGATCTGGGACTTGGAGTCGCTCAAGGAAAAAGCCAGCCTCAAGGGGCACAAAGGCGGCATTCGCGGAATCGCCTATAGTCCTGACGGTTTGACCATCGCCTCGTCTGGGGAAGACAACGTCGTCAAGCTCTGGGACGCGGGGTCCGGCAAAGAACGAGCCACGCTTTCAGGCCATAACGACATCGTCTGGTCGGTGGCGTTCTCGCCCAAGGGCGGAACCTTGGCGTCGGGTTCGTTTGACGGCATGGTCAAAGTCTGGGATCCCGTCGCCGGGGTCGAGGTCGAGACGCTTCAAGGGCACTCCGACGCGGTCTCTTCGCTCGCGTTCGCCGATCAGGGACGAATGCTCTATACGGGCGGGTACGACAAGCTCGTTCGCACGTGGCATCCCGCCACTCCCACGCTCTCCCCGTTCGCGACGCTCCGCGGCCACAAGGGACAAATCTGGTTCGTCAAATACTCTCGCGACGGGTCTCTTTTGGCCAGCGGCGGAGAGGACGGGACGATCCAAATCTGGAACGGTCGGACGCGTCGATTTATGAAAAAAATCGACATGATGGGTTCCGTCCCACTCAATGCTGTGTTCACGCCCGACGGTCTCTTGCTGGCCACCTCTTGCCAGGACGGGTTGATTCGCTTGTGGAATCTGAATATGGGCGAATGCGTGAGCGTTTTGGAGGGGCATTCCAAAAGCGTCCCTGGGTTGGCGATCTCCGCCGACGGCAAATTGCTCGCGACCGGCGGGCTGGACAGGACCATTCGAATTTGGGACGTCGATTCGAGGCGCGAGCTAAGAGTTTACTCCGAGCAAGCCAGTCCGATCAATGCGGTCGCCTTCAGTCCGGACGGCAGGACTTTGGCTTCCGCGTCGGGCTCGGCGAACGAGCAGGGACCTGGCGAGGTCAAGCTCTGGGACGTGGCCACGGGGCGCGAGCTCAATTCGCTGGCGGTGGTCAAGGGGGAGCATAGGCCGATCCACTCGGTCGCCTTCGACGCATCCGGCAAGTATCTGGCGGCAGGCGGCGACGAACAGAAAATCCGTGTTTGGGACCTCCAGGAGATGAAGGCCCTCGAATCGATACCGGTCAATTTCCGAATTCGAGAGGTCGCGTTTGCACCTCGTGGATTGTTCGTCGCGGCTGGCGGCCAAAACGGCTCGTTGGCGTTGTGGGAGACGACGACGAAACGCAAGAAGCTCACCCTTCAAGGCTACCCTGGTCAGATCAACGGGTTCTGTTTCTCGCCCGATTGTTCGACCGCGGCGTGCGTGGGAGGCGACGACTCGATTCGCCTATGGGATCTTACTCCCAAGAAAAAGCCCGAGATCATCTGGAAGAACGGAGCGGCGCTTGGCGTCTGCTATTCTCCAGAAGGAGATCGGATAGCGATCGCCGCCGACGACAAGACAGTAAGGATCCTCGACGCCTCGACAAAGAAGGAAATCCGCAAACTCTCAGGCCACTCGAAGCGCGTCTGGTCCGTGTCGTTCAGCCCAGACGGCAAGCTGCTGGCGTCCTCCAGCGGAGATTACGAAAAACGCAACGAGGCGGGCGAAATCATAGTCTGGGACCTCGACTCCGGCGCCCAAAAGGCTGTGCTCAAAGGGCACACAGCGCCGATTTTCATGGTCAAGTTCAGCCCGGACGGTAAACTGCTCGCGTCGGGCTCGTGGGATTCGACCATACGTCTCTGGGACGTCGACTCGCTGAAAGAGAAATGCGTGCTCAGCGGTCATAAGGACGGCGTAAGAGCGCTCGTGTTCCTGGTCGACGGCAAGACGCTGGTTTCGGGCGGATACGACGGCCACGTCAAATTCTGGGACGTCGCCGCGCAGAAAGAAGTCGGCGACGTCGCCGCCCATAACGTGGGGATCAACGGTCTGGCGCTCTTCACCTGACGGGCAGACCTTGGCGACGAGCACTTCGCCGGCCGCGAACAACCCGAACAATGGTATGCAACAACAGGCAGGCGAGATCAAGCTTTGGGACGTCGCCAAGAAGACGGAAACGGCCAAGCTTGCAGGGTTGACCGCGCCTGCGCTTTGTCTGGCGTTCAGCCCCGACGGTTCGATGCTGGCCTCTGGAGGAGGCGTCTACGGTCAGTCGTCCGAACTGCTCTTGTGGGACCTCAAGTCTCGAAGCATCCGCGCGAGGCTCGCTGGGCACGTCCGCTGGGTTGAGGGTGTTGCGTTCTCGCCCGACGGCAAGTCTCTAGCGGCCGTCGGCGGCGTGAGCAGCGCTCCTGGCGAAGTTGTTATCCACAACCTGCGAGACCTTAAACGTGCAGCCCTAAAAGTTCTTGCTGGCTCGCCCCAGCCGATCTGGCAGCTCGCCTATAGTCCCGATGGAAAACGCGTGGCGGCAGGTACTGGGGATTACAAAAACCCGGCGAACGTCCTGGTCTGGGAACTTTCGGAAAACAAGCTCGAGCAGACGCTCAAGGGCCATGCCAACGGCATTGGGTCTTTGGCGTTTCGCGGCGACGGCAAGTACCTCGTTAGCGGGTCTTGGGATCAAACCGTCAAAATCTGGGACGCGGCCGCCTGGACCGAGAAGACGACGCTCAAAGGGCACGCAGCAAAGGTCAAGGCCGCCTTCACTCCGGACGGCAAGTTCGTGGTTTCCGCGAGCGAAGACAAAGAGATCCGGATTTGGAACTTTGAGGACGGCAAGCTCGTCAAAACGTTGAAGGGGCACGAATACCCAATCCTTTCCATGGCGATCAGTCCCGACGGGCGGATTTGCGCCACGGGAGCCGGCAAGCTCGAGAACGAGGGCAAAGGCGGGGAACTGAGGCTCTGGGATCTGGTCGAAGGCAAAGAGCTCGGCAAGCTCGAGGGCCACACGCAAGCGGTCCGCACCTTGTCGTTCAGTCCAGACGGGTTGACGCTGGCGACGGGCGCCTCCGACCACACGTTGCGACTCTGGGACGTATCGAGTAAAACCTTGATGCGATATGCTGGCGCATTCGAAGCCAATGTTTATCGGGTTTATTATTCCCCTGACGGTCGAGTTTTGGCGGTTCTGTTCGAAAACGATCCTGCGGTTCATCTTTTCGATTCGACAAGTTTGGAAGAGTTGACGGTGCTTGAAGGGCATCCTCAAGCGTGTTATTCCGCGGCGTTCAGCCCAGACGGCCGCTTTCTGGCGACCGGCGGCCTGGACATGTCGGTAAGAATTTGGGACGTCCAGGCGGCTCTGGACGCCGCAAGGACTAGCGGCACGGATTCAAACGGGAGCTCGATTCCATGAGTAAGCCGGGAACGAAGCAGATCGGCGGGTTCGTTATAGGAGTCGCCGTATTGGGCGCTGCCCTAACGGTTATCGCCAGTCGCGCAAGCGAACCGGCGGCCGATCCCTCCCCGGGTAAGGTTGCTCCTGGAAAGCTCAAACGCTCTGCCGCCGAGATCGAGCGCGACGTACAGAAGCTGGCGCAAAGGATCGACGAGCTCGTTGAGGTCAAGGCCGTCGAAGCCCAGGTGGTTCCCGCTCCCGTCGCCGACGACGCCGAATTCCATCGCCGAGCCTGGCTCGACGTCGCGGGCAAGATCCCAGCCGCCGCCGACGCCCGCGACGTTCCTGGCCGATCAAGATCCCGCCAAACGCAAGAAGCTGGTCGACAAGCTGCTCGCCAGCCCAAATTACACCGCGCATTTTACCGAGGTTTGGCGCGAGCTTCTGCTTCCTGAAACCAACACGTCTTTCGAACTCAAGTACGTTGTGCCGACGTTCGAAGCTTGGCTGAGAGACAAGCTCAGGACCAACGCGAGCTACGCGGATCTGGCTCGCGAGGTGGTGACGATGAAGCTCAATTCGAATTTCAACGGAGGTTTTAGCTTCTTCAACCCCGGCGAGACGCCGAGTCCGTCGGCGTATTTCACAGCCAAGGGCGCCAAGCCGGAAAATCTGGGCGCCGCTGTGGCTCGCACCTTCTTGGGCATTCGCATCGAATGCGCCCAGTGTCACAACCATCCTTTCGCGCGTTGGAAGCGGGACGAGTTCTGGGGTTTCGCCGCATTCTTTGGCGGAGTCGAGCGGCAACCCGGCCCCGACGACCAGATCTTCTTCGCGATGCGCGAGGTGGTAGACCGTCGCGAGGTGGTCGTTCCAGGGTCCGAACGGGCGATTCAGCCCGGCTATTTGGGCGGCGGCGAGCCCGAGCTCAAGTTCAACGTCTCTTCCAGGCTTGCACTTGCCGACTGGATGACTTCGAAAGAAAACCCTTACTTTGCCAAGGCCGGCGCCAACCGGGTTTGGGCGTGGCTCTTCGGGATTGGTTTGGTGGATCCGGTCGACGACCTGAACGATCAGAATCCCCCGAGCCATCCAGAGCTGCTCGACGAGCTGGCCCGCGAATTTGCCAACCACGATTACGACGTCAAGTTCCTGTTCAGGGCGATCATGGCGAGCAAGGCTTACCAGCGTTCGAGCATACCGGCGACGCCCAGCTCCAGCGGCGATGAGATCCGGCTCTTCACGCACCACGCCGTCAAAGGCCTTTCCGGCGAACAACTTTACGACAGCCTGGCGCAGGCGATCGGCATGGTCGTCGAATCCAGACTCAATGCCAACCCGTTCGTCATCAACCAAAACGACGACACCCGAGCGGGCTTCGTCGAGAAGTTCCGGAAGACCGAGGAGAAGCCGACCGAGCACGACACCTCGATTCTTCAAGCCCTCGCCCTGATGAACGGGAAGATGGTTCAGAACGCCGTCGACTTGCAGCAGACGGGCACTTACTCGGCCGTGGCGGAGGCTCAGTTCCTGGACGCAAGGGGCAAGGTCGAGGCGCTCTATCTTGCCGCTCTTTCGCGCACGCCCAAGCCCGAAGAGCTCGATCGCATGGTGGAATACGTCGAACGGGGCGGGCCCACGGGCCATCCCAAGAAAGCCCTTGCCGACGTCTTCTGGGCTCTGCTCAACAGCGCCGAATTTATGCTGAATCATTGATGCACCGTTTCAACCTCGCCTCGAGCTTCGGCGACCTTTTGAAAGGTATTGGGACATGAAACGAACGAGCGCGGATGATCTGGGTTCGAGCGTCTCCAGACGCGACTGGATGAAACTGGCCGCCGCGGGCTTCTCCGCGTTCTCGGCTTCCGGCTGGATCGAATCGCTCGCGGCCAGCGCCGCGGCCGACCCAGCGCGGAAACGGGCGTGCATCTTGCTATGGATGAGCGGCGGGCCAAGCCAGATGGACACCTTCGACATGAAGCCAGGCCACGCCAACGGCGGGACGTTCAAGCCGATCGACACCGCCGTTCCAGGCATACAGATCTGCGAGCATCTGCCGAAGGTCGCCAAGGAGATGAAAGACGTCGCCATTATCCGCTCGATGAGCACGAAAGAAGGCGACCACGGCCGAGCGACGTACTATCTGCGAACCGGTTATACTCCCCAAGGCGGCATCCAGTTCCCGACCATGGGGTCGGTGCTCTCGAAGGAGCTCGAGGAGGCGACTTCGGACCTGCCCAGTTTCATCAGCGTCGCCCCGTTCAAATTCCTGAGCCCAGGGGCGTTTGGACCTGGATTCCTGGGGCCCGCGATACGCCCCACTTGTGGTTGGCGACGTCGGTTTCAACGTCCCCCAGGGCAACGCTTACGAGCAGGCCCTGAAGGTCGGAGATCTCGATCTGCCTGGCGGAATCAAGCTAAACCGCTCCGACGCACGTTTGGGCTTGCTCGAAGGAGTCGAGCGAGACTTCATGGCCAACAGGCCCGCCGGATCGCCGCTGGCGCATCGCACGGCGTACGAACGCGCGGTCAAGATGATGCGATCTCCGGCCGCCAAGGCGTTCGATCTGAACGAGGAATCGGGATCTCTCCGCGACGCCTACGGCCGCAACCTGTTCGGCCAGGGTTGTCTCCTGGCTCGCAGGCTTATCGAGCGTGGGGTTCCCTTCGTCGAAGTCTCGCTCAACGGCGTCGACGGCGGCGGCAACATCGGCTGGGACACCCACCAGCAGAATTTCGACAGCGTCAAGAAGCTTTGCGGCACCCTCGACCCAGCCTGGTCGACCTTGCTCCAAGACTTGCGGACCAGAGGCATGCTCGAATCGACTCTGGTGGTTTGGATGGGCGAGTTCGGCAGGACGCCTCAGATCAACGGTCAGGGGGGCAGAGACCACTTCCCCAACGCCTGGACGACCGTCCTTTCCGGCGGCGGAATCAAAGGCGGGCAAGCGCACGGCAAGACCTCGGCCGACGGCACGATGGTCGCCGACAACCCTGTGACCGTTCCCGATTTTATGTCCACCATCTGCAAATCGCTGGGCATCGATCCGATGAAGCAGAACATGTCGGACGTCGGCAGACCCATTCGAATCGCCGCTCCCGAGGCCAAACCGATCAAGGAGCTGCTCGCGTGAAGACGTTTTGCATCGCTTTTTTAGGTTTGTTCGCCGCGTTGTTGTCGCTTGTCTCGAGCACCGGTTTTGCCGCCGAAGACCTGCCTAAACAGGTTTGGGCCGTGACTCGCGACGACGAAGAGCAAGATGTAATCTTTGTTCAGGGCGATCGGCCCGTGCTCGTCCGGTTCCACGTTTGGGCGGGCGACAAGGGCTTTCGGATGGCCTGGGCAAATCAGATGACCAAGCTTTGGAGCTATCTGGACAAGAACAAGGACGGCAAGCTCGCCGTCGACGAATACTCGCAGCAGAACTTGTTCAGTCTTGTGAACTCTCCATTCGGCAACTCGCTCCAGGTGAACGGGCAGTTCCCCGGCGCCGACCAGATCGATTCGAATCCCAAAGACAACGTGATTTCGATCGATGAGTTTCTGGCGGGCGTTCGCGCGCCGTTGAGCCCGTTCGCGGTTGTCTTGAGTTCGACCCCCGACGCTCGTGAGGAGCAGTTGTTCAAGCTTTTGGACGCGAATGGAGATGGAGAGCTTTCAACCGACGATTTGCCGAACATTGTCGATCGTTTCTCCGCTTTGGATCTGGACGACGACGAGGTGATCATCGCGCCCGAACTGAATTCGTCGTCCACTGCCTACGCCACGCGATTCATCTACCAGGCGGCGGTTCAGCAAGACTCTCAGCCTCGCTTTCTGGAGATCGATCCGACGGCGCCCAAGGCCCAGTACGCTTCGACGATCGTCGCTCGGTTCGACAACGGCGGTCGGGCGAAGTTGGCCGCGGCAGGGGACGGTCTGCTCGCTCGCTGCGAAATCGGACTTTCCGAGGCCGATTTCTTGGCCGCGGATCGTGATCGCGACGCGAAGCTGAGCGGCGAGGAAGTGGCCGCCTGGCTTTCGAAAGCTTTGCCCGAGTTCGAATTTCGAGTGAACCTGCCGGACGCTACGCACCCAGCATCAATTGTTCAATTAAGGGGTTCGGCGAAGCCCGCGACGCCGAGCAATCAACAGCGAAACGCGATTGCTCAGGCAGGGGCGGCGATGACGGGGGTGCAGGCGGGCGGGTTCGAGCTGCCGTTTGAAAACTCGCTGGTCGCACTTTGGACCGAAGGTGTGAACAACTTCAACAATCTCGATCAGTTTTATACCCAACAATTCTCGGCCGCCGATGGCGATAAGAGCGGCACATTGGAGCGAAAGGAAGCCGAGAGCAACGGGTTTCTCAACCAGTTTTTCGATCTGATGGATCGCGACGGCGATAACAAGGCCACCAAGAAGGAGCTGAAAGACTTCGTAGCCCAGCAAGAAGGGACTGCGAGTTGCAGGGTCTCGTTCCGGATCGGCGACAAAGGCCGATCAATTTATGATATGGTAGATCTGAACAAAGATTCGAGGCTTTCGGTTCGCGAGCTGCGTCAGGCGAAGAAGCTGCTTGCTTTGGACCGAGACGGCGACGGCCAGCTCGCTTTCGAGGAAGTGATCCACAGGTTTCGGATCAAGATGGGCAAAGGAAGCGCCAGCGGACAGGTTTTTGACCCCGAGGATCAACAGACGTTCCAGATCAATCAAGGCGTCCCTGGGGTTACACCCGCCGTCCCTGGCGCACCCTGGTTCCATCGGATGGACAGGAATCGCGACGGCGACGTTTCGCGTCGGGAATTCCTTGGCCCCGAGGACGTCTTCCGCAAGATCGACGCCGACGGCGATGGTCTGATCGACGCCAAGGAAGCGGTCGCCGCCGCCGACATCGATATCTTTAATCCTTGAACTCAGTCGCTTGCGAACCGAGCTTTTTGACTACCATCTGCCCAGCGAACTGATCGCGCAGCATCCAGAGACGCCGAGGGATCGGGCCAGGTTGATGGTTCTGGATCGGGCAACGCACACGATCGAGCACCGGGTTTTCGCCGATCTGCCAGAGATTCTCCAGCCTGGGGACCTGTTGGTCCGCAACGACGCCAAGGTCGCCCCCTCTCGGCTCTTGGGCGTGCGTACGGCTACGGGTGGAGCCTGGGAAGGCTTATTCCTTCGCGAGCTGACCAATGGCAAGTGGGAGGTTCTTGCCAAGACCAGAGGCAAGCCAAACCCTGGTGAGCGCGTTCGGGTTGGCGACGGGCTCGAGCTTCTTCTGGAAGCCAAGGGAGAAGCCGGCGTCTGGATCGTCAGGCCTGACGGGCTGTTTGCCGAAGTCCCTACTTTTGAACTACTTGAGAAGCACGGAAAGTCGCCGCTTCCGCCCTATATTCGCGGAGGGGTGGAGGGTGCGTCGGATCGAACGAGTTATCAAACGATCTATGCTCGGAACCCTGGGACGGCGGCCGCCCCGACGGCTGGCTTGCACTTCACGAGCGACGTCTTCGACCACCTGCGGGCTCGCCAGATCGGCTGGGTCGACGTGACCCTCTACGTCGGGCTTGGCACGTTTCGGCCGATCGAGGTCGAGGAGATCGAAGAGCACGTGATGCATTCGGAATGGGCTGAGGTTTCGCGACCCGCGGTCGAACGCATCAACCAGGTTCGCGAAAATGGCAAACGAGTGGTCGCGGTGGGTACGACCTCCGCCCGATTGCTGGAGACCGCGGCAACACGCGACGGCGTCGTCGAACCGTTCCGTGGAGAGACTTCGATCTACCTTCGACCTGGAACGGAGTTCCGCGCCGTCGACGCCCTGATCACGAATTTTCATCTGCCGAGAAGCAGTCTCATGGTTCTGGTCTCTGCATTCGCGGGTGTGGAGTTCGTGAAGTCTGCATACAAAGAGGCTGTCGAGAGGCGCTATCGGTTCTACAGCTATGGTGATGCGATGATCATCCTGTAGCGACGTTGACGTCGTAAATCGGTTCCGGAAGGTCGGGCGAGTTCGCTAGGTCCGCGCCTACGTTGGGATGCCCCCGAGCTTATGGCGTCTAATCGTCGGTTTGACCTGCCGGTTTGATCGCTTGTTCGACGGCCTCGAGCAGCCTGTCGATGCGAAACGGCTTGTAGAGCACGGTTTGCAGGCCTTCTTGGCGCGCCTTGACGATCGAGTGCTTGGGATCGTATCCGAATCCGGTCATCATGATGATCGGAACGCCGGGACGCACGATTCGGAGCCTTTTGAAGGTCTCGTAGCCGTCCATATCGGGAAGTCGGATGTCGACGATCGCCGCGGAGTAATTCGATTCGCGAGCCAGGGCGATGGCCTCGTGGGCGTCTCGCGCCGTCTCGACCGTGGCGCCTTGGTTGCCAAGCAATTGATGGGCCGCCTTGCGGATCGACTCGTCGGCGTCGGCGACCAACAGCCGCGCTCCCGCGAGACGCCTGGGCAGCTTCCCATCTTCCTCGGGCTGGTCGTGGACGAGCGTGCTGCCGACTTTTTGGATGAGCTCGCGGATTTCCCTGGCTCTGAAGATCAGATGCCTGAGCCTGGCGATGACCTCTTCGTCGTGGCCTGCGTAGCGGTCGAGCACCGTCGTGGCGTCGCTCAGGATGTCGTCCAGCGGCAAGGCGAGCTCGCGGCTGATCGCGTCGACCGAGGCGGAGGCTGTGGACATTTTCTCTGCCTGCAAGAGCTCGAGCGTATTCAAGGCGCTGGCGACGCTTCGAGCGTAGATCTCCAAGAATTGGCGGTCGCGGTCGTCGAAAGCGTCGACCTGGGGGCTCTCGACGTTGAGCGTTCCGATCACGGTGCCGTGGTAAGTCAGCGGAACGGTCAGCGAGCTTCGGGCGCCGGCGGCGCCTTCAAGATACGTTGGGTCGGTGGTCGTATCGCAACACAGGTAGCTTTGTCCTGTCGCCGCGACGAAGCCGGTGACTCCGTTGTTCTCTTTCTTGGCGAACAATTCGCGCTTGGCCGCCAGCGGAGTCATCCCTTCGGTCAGAAGAGCGGTGAGCTTGCCGCCCGGGCGCTCGAGCAGCCGAATTTCGATGAAATCCAATCCCATCAGATCTTTCATATGTCTTACAATATTATATTTGAGCAGGTCGGTCCGTTCCTCGACGCCCAACTCGGCCAGCTCCTCGGGGGTCAGATCGGCCAGCTCTTCTCCCGCCTTGTGAATCGCGTTGATCTTCTGTTCCTGCTGCACTTCAGACGTGATATCGCGTGAAAGCGCGATCAACTGAGTAAGCGTGCCGTTGTAATCGTAGGCTGGGCTCACGGTGACTCTCAGGTATCGATTCGCGCCGATCCGCAGGACGGTGGTCGCCGATTCGCGAGAGGCCGTGGCGGTTGTGAACGGGCAATGGTCGGGGCCGATCACTTCGGGAGAGCCCAAGAGCCTGTAGAATTTGGCTCCGATGGGCTCGACGCCGGGCTCGATGAACTTCTGGAACTGGGGGTTGCACCAGAGCAGTCGAAGGTCGGAATCGACGACCGCGGCGCCGTCGGCGATGGCGTCCAAGATCTCGTCGGCCTGGAGCAGGACCCCTGCCCACCTGACCGCGGAGAGCCTGGTGGTCTCGACGAAGACGCCGACGAACTTTTCCTGTCGAAGGAGCATGATCGCCCGCGCCACGCTCCGCGCGGAGACGACCTCGAAGCGGTCGGCGAACGCTTCGCGGGCTGTTTTGCCTGCGTCCGGACCGCGTTCGATCACCAGAATCCGAGGCTTTTCAGCCACCCAACTCGTTCTCCGCCGCGAAAACCACCCGTCCCGGCCCGCGACTTCGGCCGCCAGTGCGTAATCAGGCCATCGTAACCCTGTTGCGCCTTGCGAAACAAGCCGCCCCCCACGGCTTTCGCCCTGCTCGAGACCGTCGCGCACGGATCCGTCGTGCTTGACAGTCGTGTAAGACCCGACTTAGCATCGCGCTTAAGGAATAACGGAGAACATCCATGCAAAACTTCGATCGCATGACGGCGACACAAAGGCGCACTTTTGATAGTCGACGTCCAGGAGAAGCTCGTTCCCCTGGTTGAGAACTCGGCCATTGTGCGAGCCAATTGCCTGAGACTCGTTCAGACTGCTCAACTCTTGAACGTTCCCGTCTTCGGCACCGAGCAGTACCCCAAGAGACTGGGCCCTTTCGTCGAAGAGCTCGCCGAGGTCGTCCCGCGGCGTTGGGCAAAGACCACCTTCCATTGCCTGGCCGTCCCGGAACTGTTGGAGCAGATCCACGGACGGACGATCGAGCACCTCGTCGTGGCTGGCATCGAAACTCACGTGTGCATACTTCAAACCGTGCTCGAGTCGCTCAAGAAAGGGCTGCGGGTTCAGGTGCCGGCCGACGCGGCGTCAGCCCGGTTTCCCCTCGACCACGAGTTCGCGTTGAGAAGAATGGAGTTCGCCGGCGCCGTCGTTTCTTCCACCGAATCGGTGATGTTCGAATGGATCGAAACGTCCGACCATCCGAAGTTCAAGGAATTGAGCGCCCTGGTCAAGAACTTCCACCCCGAGGAGAAGTTCGGGTTCTAGGTTTGCGCGTTATTTGTTGTCATTTGTGAAAGTGTTATGGAAAAAGGGCCTCCAACATGAACAACTCTCAATCGACGTCGATCCCGTTTACCAACCCCTCGGCGCGGGTTCTGATGGGTCCCGGGCCCAGCGAGGTTCACCCCCGAGTCTTGGCCGCGATGGGCATGCCGCTGATGGGTCACCTCGATCCCGAATTCGTCAAGCTGATGGACGAGACCCAGAATTTTCTACGCCAGGTGTTTCGAACCAAGAACAAGCTGACGCTGGCGGTATCCGGGACCGGTTCGGCAGGCATGGAAGCGGTGGTGGTGAATCTGATCGAGCCTGGCGACGCGATGCTCGTGTGCGTCAACGGAGTCTTCGGCGGCAGGATGGTCGACGTGGCCGGCAGGGCTGGGGCCAAGGTCTCCTCGATCGAACGGCCGTACGGAGAAATCTTTGATCCCGAAGAGGTGGAAACCGCGATCAAACAGCACAAACCGAAGGTCGTCGGCATTGTCCACGCGGAAACGTCCACAGGGGCCTGGCAGCCGGTCGACGAGATCGCGCGGATCGCCCACTCCCATGGCGCCCTGATCGCCATCGATACCGTCACGTCTCTGGCAGGCGTTCCCGTCGAAATCGACGCCTGGGATGTCGACGCCGTTTACTCAGGCACCCAGAAATGCCTGAGCTGTCCCCCCGGCCTTTCTCCCGTATCGTTCGGCCAGAGGGCCCTGGACGCGATCCATCGCCGCAAGACCAAGGTTCAATCTTGGTATCTTGATATGACGATGATTGAGAAGTATTGGGGAAGCGACCGGTTTTACCACCATACAGCTCCCATCAGCATGAACTACGCACTCCGGGAGGCATTGGCGCTGGTTCTCGAAGAGGGCTTGGAGGCCAGGTTCGAGCGGCACGCCTTGAACCATCGCGCATTGAAGGCAGGGCTCGATGCGATGGGTCTGGACTTCGTGGCGCCCGAGGGCGCTCGGCTTCCCCAGCTCAACTGCGTGCGAGCGCCCTCGGGGGTCGACGAGGCTTCGGTGCGCAAACGGCTTTTGCAAGAGTGGGGAATCGAGATTGGCGGCGGACTGGGCCCCTTGAAAGGCCAGGCGTGGCGGATCGGCCTGATGGGTTGTTCGTCGCGAAGGGCGTACGTGACGCTCTGCCTGGCGGCGCTGGCAACCTGCCTGCGCGACCTTGGCTGTCGTTTCGACCAGACCGATCCGCTCGAGGCGGCAGCCGAGGTTTATTCAACCTCCGCTGCGCCGGCAACTGTTTAAGGCCAGAACCTCGTGCGCAGGAAGTGACTGACATATCAGGGCGCCTGCATTTCCGCGTCCTCTGACCATTCGAACCCAATTTGTAGCGACTTGGCATGTTGTTACGTGACGAGTCCATGATCAAAGCGGGCTGAGCCAATTTCGAGGCATTTCAGCGTCCTTGAGTCCGCCGGAGGCGGAAACCCAAATTGAGGCGCTTTGGGTAAAATCTGCGGGTCGATGCGGCTTTTTCAAGCTTGCATCTCGGGTACGCTTCCTGTTCGCAAACGGGAACCGCGTTCTCCCTCGGCCCAGGCTCCTTCCGCGCGTGGTCAAGGCGCTGTACGCTCGGCCGTCTCCCAAAACGGACGACCGTTGTTCTTCCTTCTGCATGCCGGATTGTCAAAGAGCACCTACCAAGTAGAAAGTATAGTACACGAATTTGCGTTCGGGGGACAAATATCGCGATTTTCTCCGAATATCACAATAAGCAAGATGCGGTGAGTTTGTGACGGCGCTCATTTGGTTCGATCGCCGCACCGACGAGAAGGGCAGAGGCAGACAGGTCGAAGCCAGAGCCACGGGGGTTCGCCCAACGCCTCGCGGTCGATTTCCTGATTTGCGATCGATCGACCTCTATCATGATATATATGTGCTAAAGAGGCGAACGATGTTCTAAGGGAGTAAGAGCTCGCGCGATGGAGTCTTAATTCCATAGAATCCATCGGCCAAGAGCATGAATGTCCTAGTCTCAAATTTTTAAGATCTACCTTCTTGACTGTGGCGGTTCGTGCGGCCAAGATCACGACGTTCGGTTACGACCGACCATTCGCGGGCCTCGAATCCCGCGAAGGAAGGTGGAACGCACGGTCCGATCACGCTAAATTCAGTACGATGGATTAAATCGTCCTGTCGTCGTTACGGATCCGATGGGCTACGCGACCACGACGCAGTACGACGCCGATTCGGAGGTGACGCAGGTGACCGACCCGATGGGACGGACGACGTCATACACCTATACGGTCCGTGGGGAAACCTCCACGATCACCGACCCCAACGGGAACGTCTCGACCTATACGTATGACAATCTGCCGAATCAACTCCAAGACGAGATCGTCCCTGGCACCAGCGGCGGGTCTCTCGGTTACACATACACATATGATGCCGACGAACGTGTTGTGAGCGTCAAGGATCCCCTTGGGGATATCACGACCACGCAGTTCGACCCCGTTGGAAACGTCAAGAGCGTCGAAGACCCCAACGGGAACACCACCAGCTATGTATACAACGCGAGAGAATGGCTCAGCTCTTCAGAGAATGCTGCTCTTGATATCACAACATATTCCTACAACAATGCGGGCGAGCGAACGTCGGTTGCCGACCCCAACGGGAATACCACGACCACGGGCTATGACCATGCCGGAAGGGTGATAACTACGACCGACGGCAATAATCATACCACTACGTATGGATATGACTCTGGCGGGGAGATGACGTCGCTCGAGGACCCCGACCTGAACGTCACAACCTGGGTCTACGACCACGCCGGGCGTGCGGTCAACGAGATTTCCCCTCTCGGCACCACGACGAGCGTTTACGACTCGGGCGGCGAATTGACGAGCTATACCGACCGGGACAATCGGACGACGTCTTATAGCTATAATTCCGACGGCTGGCAAACCGCCGAGGAGTGGCTGACGAGCTCGGGAGGAGACCTCGAGACCATCACAACCACGTATGATCATGATGGCGAGATCACCCAGATTACGGATCCATCGAGCACGCTCAATTGGGGGTACGACTCCGGCGGACGCGTGACTACGGTTTCGAACTCCGGCACGCCTACGCAACCGACGGTCACGCTCACCTACGGCTATAGCCCAAACAACCTGGTGACGACGCTCTCTGACAGTTATGCCACTGGAGACGTGATCACTTACGGATACGATTCGGCCTTGCGGCTTACTTCGATCGAGCAATCGATCGCTGGCAGCGCCGGCCCGTACGTGACGATGAGCTACGATTCGGGCGGCCGGATGACAGGCCAGACCGAGAACATCGGCGGCAGCGGCACCGCCATCCTCACGAGCATCACTTACGACCATGCCGACCGCATACTCACGATCGTGCATAACAAGGGCGTGCCGTCCGGCGGCAGCGGGTATACGACGACGACTCTCGCGAGCTATACGTACGCTTACGATTCCGGCGGAGGTGTGACTACCCAGACGAACAACGATGGAACCTTTACATACACGTACGACCATGCCGATGAGCTTACCGCGGTCGGCGACGCGACCTCAGAGAGCTACAGCTACGATTCCAATGGAAATCGGACGATGACCGGTTACACAACCGGTTCGGACAACGAGCTTTCCAATGATGGCACATATACGTACACGTACGACGCCGAAGGCAATATGACGGGCAAGTCCGACGCTGCCGGAGACACATGGACGTATTCTTACGATTACCATAACCAGATGACTGGCTTCACCGAGAAGAACTCAGGCGGAACGACCATCGCTCAAGGAACCTACGTCTATGACGTCCTTGATCGCAGAATCGAAACGGCCGAGACGGTTAGCGGCACGTCAACGACGACCTGGACGGTCTTTAACGGCTCATCGAACATGCCGTTTATGGATTTCAACGGCTCGGGAACGCTCCAGGAGCGCTATCTCTCGGGTCCGGCCTACATCGCCGGCCTCGACTCGCTCTTGGCTCGAACTTCGAGCGGCGGCACGACGGCCTGGTACCTTGACGATATGCTCGGCTCGGTCCGCGACATCGCCAATTCGTCTGGCACAGTGATCGACCACATCAAGTACGATGCTTTTGGCGACGTCACGAACGAGAGTTCGCCGACGAACGGAGACCGATTCAAATTCGACGGAATGGCGTGGGATGCCGCGCTGGGGTCGTATTACGATAATGCGAGGTATTATAACCCGACCGACGCAGCATTCGCTACTCAAGATCCTTCGGGGTTCGGTGCTGGGGAGACTGATCTTTACGAATTCACCTCGAATAGTCCTATCAATCTGGTAGATGTAACCGGACTGGCCACTCAAGGATCGGAGGACCCTCCTGCCCCAGGAGTTGACATCCAAAAATATATGACCGATTTCAATGACTCGCTTCAAGAGGCCGTCTTTAAAGCGGGGGTTCGCGAGAGCGAGAATCAGAGGATTGAATACGTGAAAAAAGCTTTCGACGATGCGATGAAACTTATGACACAATTGCGTAAAGGCTCGAACAGGTCAGGCCCAGCGGGTGATTATACTGCTTACAAGAACAAACTTCTCGCAACGACGGCCAAACTAAATAGACAGCAAACACTTCAGCGGGTTTACATACTGCTTGTTTATATGGCAGAACAACAAGGCATAACTCGAGACCCTGCGAACGACGATCTGTTTCAAGCTATGAGCAAAATGGCTTCCAAACTCTCATCCCAGTACTACAATGCCGCCATAAAAAACAGGACCCAGCAAAAGCAGGAATGGCAGGCAGCACTCAATGCCCAGTCTGATTTCGAATCTAATTGGTTGCTCTATGGGAGTTTCTACTCAATCACCGACCAACAAAGGAAAGAGTATCAGGGACTAAGAGCGAATGCGGCACAACAATTTAAGGAATATTTTTTCGCCGCGCAGGAAGCGTACGTCCTCAGTCTAGGAATGAATAAGAAGCCAGGTTTCACAATTCCAAAAACTCCCAAACCGTCAAAGCCGCTCCCAGGTTTCTAAACGGGCCCTTGCAGAGAGCCTTGGTTTCGAGCTTTTTTCTTCGAATATTATACTAGTGATTCTCAATTGCAGAAATCTCAGAGTGCGGAAAAAGCCTCACAGTTATTAGGTTCCTATTTCGGCGGTCGAAGCCCCGAACCAATCCATCAACCCTAACATGGGCTTGCAGGAATCTGAACAAACTCAATCGCCTGGACCGATCCCGTGGATCCAACTCGATGCCGCTACCACTAATTACCGTGAGGGCAACTGCCATGTTAGAAAGAGGTCGGCGTTTCCTCATCTTTCCGCTGCTGCTGCTTGCGTTTGCCCTTGGTTTCGCCGTTTCGCAACTTATGCAGCTGCGTGCATCACTGGGTTTACCAGTACGATGCTTTGCACGCGAGGCGAGGGAAGTCACTTTGCTCGCTGGTAGGCAAGTCGATGCACACTATATGGAGGCGCGGGCGGGTCTGTTGGAGCTCTCAAAGCTTAATTTGATAATAGACATCGAGAGGAGATCCGCAGCCGCTCAAGGCAGAGGTCACGAGTACAAAAACTCCCTAATGGATCGAATAGTGACGACCCATCTCGTCTCGGATATAGAGTGGCACCTCTTAAAAATTGGCTCTAAAAGGCCTCGCACCCCAAAGGATCTCTTCACCAGTAAGAAATCATTTGCTATTATGCAGGATTTCGTAGAATCTTACAAGTCGAGAATTGCTGCAGATGAGATACTAGAAAGAGCCTACGCATATGCGCAAGGCATCCTCGAGTTGCCTGACGGTTTTCGATCAACGATGGTTCCCGAAAGGCGAGCCCCAATGCCGTCCAACGACGCAATCGATTGGAAGAGAACTGCGGACCTTCTTGGCGAAATCGATATGCAACAAAGTACGCTACTTGACGCGCTTACGTCAAAAACTGATTTCCTCGGCTCTCTTGAAACCTATCGGGAGACGCTAATTGACCTGCTTACGCGCACCTCTGAGGACTGGGAGCCGGCCGATCTCGGGCTAACTGCCGTCGTATTCAGCAGACATGTCGCAATTATCTCGAAGCTTGTCACGTATTTGAGTAGCCCGCCTACGCATGACTTGACAAGGGCGGAAGTGAGGAGCGTTGTCTTGTTTCTCGAACCTCTGTCTGAACAGGCCGGCGCATTGCATCGACTTTGCACCGATGGACCGAGACCACCTCAGCCTTCTGACGAAGGAGCAAGATTCAATTCAGACAGTCCACTTTCGGGAGGGTTTGAGAATGTCCGTCGATCTCCAGCTCGTTCGAACCCTCAAGGAGCACACTTGAAGCCGAACGGTCGTAGATTTACTGCTTCGGAGCGAATGGCACACTCGTCATCGAGCCCTTCGCGAATGCTCGAACGAACACCCATCGTCGGGTGCTCGTTTGAGATACTTATTGGTGGAAAATAAGATTCAATTCAGACAGTCCACTTTCGGGAGGGTTTGAGAATGTCCGTCGATCTCCAGCTCATTCGAACCCTCAAGGAGCTCACTTGAAGCCGAACGGTCGTAGATTCACTGCTTCGGAGCGAATGGCATGCTCGTCATCGAGCCCTTCGCGCATACTCGAACGAACACCCATCGTCGGGTGCCCGTTTAAGATGTTGATTGGCGCTAAACGGCGACAGCGGCTGTTACAGAAAAGCCGCTCGGGCGTGCTTTGGCCCGTGGAACCAACGACGATCCGTTCGTTCGGCCTCCGCCGCCATCGAAACCCCTCGGCCAACCGCTCGCTTGAACCATCGGCCGAAGTTGGCGACGAGATCAACCCACGTTTCGCTGTTCAGACCCAATCGCTCGAGGATCGGCTTCAACCCTCTCGGTATCGCTCCGCTCTTGCCTTCGCGAATCTCCCGCCCTGTCCAATCCAGGAGCGTCAAATACTTTGCGAGCGAGATCGGCAAAAAGCCCCTATCCGAAGCCCTCGGGCCGATCGGCGCGGGACAAACGAAGACATCCCACAAAGAGGAAAAGAGGTAACGGAGGGCAGAACAGAACAAGAACTTTGATGTGTATAAAATGCAAGAAGACATAATTTGTAATTCTGTTCGATTGCCTTTTCCGGTCCTCCGTTACCTCCTTCCCTCTTTGTAGGTCATCCGAGCCCCTGTCCCTTATCCATGATTTCCAAGGTTCAATCGCGCAGGTTTATCGGCCAAATCCATGCGCACATCTTTAACGATGATCGTCCGCGATGAGGCTCATAATCTGCCCGCTTGCCTCGAATCGGTCGGGGGCCTCTTCGACGAGACGGTTATCGTTGATACGGGAAGCAAGGACGGCACTACCGAGATCGCTCGCTCCTTCGGCGCCCGTGTCTTCGACTTTGTCTGGGTCGGCGACTTTGGCGCTGCACGAAACGCCGCATTGGCCCGAGCCAAGGGAGACTACGCGTTCTGGCTCGACGCCGACGACAGGGTCGAGCCCGACCAGCGGAAAAAGCTCGAACGGCTGCTGCATTCGCTGACCAAGCCCGCCAAGACAGCCTATGTTGTCCGCTGCGCATGCGATCCGGACCCCGAGGGCAACGGAGGCACCGTCGTCGACCACGTGCGGCTGTTCCCCGTACGCGAAGAGTGCCGCTGGACGTATAGGGTCCACGAGCAGATCCTGCCCTCGCTCAGGAACGCCGGCATCGACGTGAAGTGGTCGGACGTGATGGTTCGGCATGTTGGGTATGTCGACAGGGCTCTGCGCAATCGCAAGCTGGGTCGCGATTTCGAGATCCTCCTCGGCGAACACGAGGATAATCCCAACGAACCGTTTGTCTTGTTCAACCTCGGCTCAATTGCCCTCGAGCGTGGTGACAATCCCCGAGCCCTCGAGTTCCTGCACAAGAGTCTGATGCTCTCCAAGCCCAACGATTCGATCACCAAGAAGCTCTACTCGCTCCTTTCCCGTGTTCACCAACGGATGAACGACTTCGATCTGGCGAAGGCCGCGGTGGACAAGGGGCTGACGTTCGAACCGAACGACGCGGAGCTCCTCTTCCGCAAAGGTATGGTCCACCGATTGACGGGAGACGACGCGACGGCGGAAGCGTGCTGGAACAAGGTGCTGACGCTCAAGCCAACGGAGACGTTCTCTTCGTACGACCCGGCGATTTACGGAGAGCTGACAAGGAAAAACCTTGAGGCGCTGAGACGGGAGAAGGGAAGCACAGGAGAAATCTGCGGATGATCAGCAAATCAAAGATAAGAAAAGGCGAAGATTTGACCACAAAAGGAAACGAAGGAAACCGAGGACAGAGACGGGAAGGATACGAATTCGCACACATCGAAAGATCATAAATTCCATTATTTCTTAGTTTGTCTTCACCTTCGTTTCCTTCGTTTCCTTTTGTTGTTCATCCGGATTCGGTTTTTCCCTTTCTCCTTTTTTCGCTCCTGTGCAAGTCATGCTTCGCATCCTGTTTGTTTCGCCTCACTGTTATATCGACCCCTCCAGCGGCGCTGCGCTTGCCACGCGCGACGTGCTCGAGGGCCTCGTCGCCCGTGGTTGGGATTGTCGCGCGCTCACCTGCGGTTTGCTCGATTTCGCCCACGAGACCCCCATCGACGACCTCCTCGCTTCCAAAGGCTTTGAATACCAGCGCCGGCAAGCCGTGCTGCCGAACACCTGGACCACCGATATCATCGACATGACAGTTGAAGGAGTCCGCGTTGCCATCGTTCCAACGTCTTCGAGCAGAGCCGAGCGCGCACCAGCGAAGCCGAGGGATTCGTCTACCTGATGCTTGCCGACCAACTCTTGGACCGCTTCAGGCCCGATATTGTGCTCACCTACGGCGGCCATCCGGCGAACCTCGAGCTGATGAAACGCGCCAAGAACCTCGGCGTTCCGGTCGTCTTCCACCTGCACAACTTCGCCTATCGAGACAGGCGAGCCTTCGAACATTGTGCTGCGGTCGTCACGCCATCGGAGTACTCCAAGCGCTTCTTCCAAGAACGCCTTGGCGTCGAATCCACAACGATTCCTTATCCGATCAGACCCGATCGCGTGGTCGTGCCCGAGGCCGATCGAACGCCCAGGTATGTGACGTTCGTGAATCCCGAACGGACCAAAGGCGCGACCGTCCTGGCGCGGATTGCGTACGAGCTCGGCAGGAGGAGACCGGACATCCCGCTCCTGGTCGTCGAAGGTCGCAGTCAGGCGAGGGAGCTCGGAGACTAGGGACTCGACCTTTCGGGCCTGAGCAACCTCCAGCGGATGACCAACACGAGCGACCCGCGGGATTTCTACAAGGTCTCCCGGATCTTGCTTGTGCCTTCGCTCTGGCGGGAGTCGTTTGGGAGGGTGGCAGCGGAAGCGATGATGAACGGGATCCCCGTTCTGGCGAGCGACCGAGGGGCATTGCCTGAGACTCTTGGCGACTCGGGCTTCTTGTTTACGATTCCGGATCGTCACACGCCAACGAGCCCGACGATGCCGACGGCAAGGGACGTTGCGCCCTGGACGGCGATCATCGAGAAGCTCTGGGACGACCCAGCATTCGAGGCACGACACCGGGCGCTGGCGCTCGAAGAATCCAAGCGTCGGCAGACCGACAAGCTCGTTCAGTGCTACGCAGGATTCTTCGAAACTCTTGTGCGGAATACGAAGGGGGCGGGGCATAAAAAGATTGGGAAATAGGCGGGAGACCAGAGATCGATCGAGCCGAGGCCACACGCTCAGGATTGATGGGATAGTCGAGAAGAGAGAGTTCGGGCGACGCGTTGGTAACGCCGTTGGTCGTTGCTCTGACCAGGCCGATCCGCTCGAGGCAGCCGCCGAGGTTTATTCAACCTCCGCTGCGCTGGCGGGGGTTTAACACTCTCCCAACCTCCCAGCGAGTTTCACGCCCCGCACTTGCCGAGCTCATCGGGGTGGTCTTAGAATCTCGATATGAAAAAGACTTCGAATCGTTTGCGTCGAATGCTGGGATGGCTTACCTTCGTCTGTTGTGCCCTGGCGGTTCATTCACTTGTTGCGTGTTCCTCCGCGAGGGCAGACTACCTGACCGCTCCCGATGGGTCTCGCAAGAAAGGGACCGTCGCCGGCAACGCAAAGTCGGGCTTCAGCTTCCGGGTTGAGGGGGGGAGCCAAACGCTTCCGCTCGAGGCGGGCTCGCGGATCGATTTCGAAAGCGGCCTTGGGAAGCCGACGCTCTCGACTCCCCCTTTCCATGCGCTTTTGGGCCTGGGCCAACAGATTTCCGGTAGGCTGGCAAGCGTTGACCAAAAATTGGTCAAGCTCGAGACGGAGGGCGGCGGAGTTTCGATCGACCGAGGCGCTCTCTTTGGACTCATTCAGACTCCTGGCGAGACGGAGGTGTTTCGCGAGGGATTCGAATCCTTGGACGCGAAGCTCTGGGAGGTTGTTGGGGCGCCTAAAGTCGATTCCTCGACTCGCGTGGCGGGCGGGTCTTGCCTCAAGCTGAACGGCGGCGGGGTTTCAATCACCCATAGGCTCGAAAAGCCTGTGGGAGCGGGAAGGGTCGAGATTGCGTTCCAAGATTCTGGGTCGGTCGTGCCTGACGAGCGTTGGTTCGTCGAACTGGTGTTCAAGGGAGGGTCGAACGGGCTCGAGGTGGTTCGGACGATGCTCGGATGGTCGGAATCGAGCCTGGCTGTCGAATCGCCCGATGGTCCCCAACTGGCGATTCAGAGGCTCAATCGTTCGAGCGGCTGGCATCGGCTGGCCGCGCGGTTCGGTGAAGATCGCACATCGATCGCGGTTGATTCAGCGGAACTGGCCTACGGAATAGGCCCCTCGGGCCCGCTGGTCGAGGTGCGAGTGGCGACGCAGTCTTTCGCCCAGGCGCCCGAGAAGAGCGTCGAACTCGCTGCACGCGTCGACGAGCTGAGGATTGTGCGATTGGCTGAGCCCAGAGGTGGTAGGGAGATCGATCCCAATCAGGATGAGATTCAGACCGTCGACGGCGATCAGTTTTTTGGGTCGCTCGAATCCGCGGACGCTCGGAAGATCGTCTTCAACGTAGCCAAGAGCACGCGGACGGTGGATTGGACCGAGGTTGCGGGAGTCCATTTTCGCCGCGGCAGCGCTCGAGCAAACGCGCTCGAGGGGCTCTGGGCTTCGCTTTCCTGGCGAGCCCAACCGGGCGACGACCCGCGCGACCTGGATAGGATCGAAGGCGTCCTTTTGGCGGCGGACGAAAACGTCGTGACGCTCGAGACGCCCTTTGCGGGAACGATCTCCGTGCCTCGCGGATCGGTCAAGCGGCTCGAGGTTCAAGGCAGAGCCAAACGAACGAACATCGACAAGAACGCTCGCCACTTGGGCGACGAATTCTTCCCTGACCTCTTCCCTCCGAGCCCCGAAGGTCCCAGCCTCGAGCTCGCTTTCGACGATCCCGACGCCAAGCCTGGCCGAAGCGTGCTGCTTTTCGACGTGATCGAGGTGGTGGGCGAGCAAGGCAACCCGTCTTACTCAGCCCTGGTCAAACGGGGCGAGCTCAGGACCATGATCGCCCTCAACGGCCAAGAATTCGATTATATCAATAAATATATCTTCGATAAGAACGAATCCGCGACAAGGATCCGCGTTCCCGTTCCCGAGGGGCTCTTGAAGCCTGGGAAGAACGTGCTGACGTTGCGGCAGCTTCCCAGCCAATCGACGAAGGCGGGCGGGTTCGACGATTTGGGAATTCTCTCGGTTGCCGTCGAATCGGAAACGACGAACTGAACTTTTGCCGCTCATCTCGACCCAACAGGACGGGCCCAGGCGTTGAACACGCTTTCTCGAAGCCTGGTTCGGCATGCCCACGCCGTGGCGCAGGAGGCGCAGGCGCGTGTGGTCTTGCTTTACGTGGACGCCGTCGACAAGGACGAAAGTCTGGACGACCTGATTCGCGACGTCGACTTTCGGGTGATCCTGGTCACTCGCAGGACGGCTTTCGAAGCGCCCGAGGGCTGGGGAGAGTTCTGCAAGGTGGTGCACGTGCCGAACATCCGGATGACCAGGTCGGGGCAGATCAAGATCGCGCTATTGGTCTCCGCCGCGGAAAGCCTGGTCGCCTCCGGCGATCGGATCGTCTGTTTAACAGGCGTAGACGGTTCTGGAACGCTCGATACGATCGTGGTGATCGACCTGGGAAACGAGCTCGAGATGTTCACCTCGGCCGCGGCGCAACCGCCCCCCCTGGACGTCAAGCCCGCGGTTTTTGAACGCGTGCTCACGCTTGCAAGCGAGCTTGGCCTGGAGGGGAGGGAAGGCAGGACGGTCGGGACGGTTTTCGTACTGGGAGACGTCGACAACGTTCTGGCGCAGAGCAGGCAGCTTGTGATCAACCCGTTTCACGGTTATCCCGAGGACGAGCGGAACATCCTCGACCCTCGGCTCGAGGAGACGATCAAGGAATTCTCGGCGATTGACGGCGCTTTCATCGTGCGCGGCGACGGCGTGCTGTTGTGTGCAGGAAGATATTTGGCGTCGGGGCACGAGCCCGACGAACCGCTTCCCCAGGGCCTGGGGGCTCGTCACGAAGCCGCTGCGGCGGTTACCGCGTCGACCGCGGCGGTTGCCGTATGCGTATCTCAGTCGACGGGGACCGTCTCAATTTTCAAGCACGGAAGGCTGGTGGCGGA
This sequence comes from uncultured Planctomycetota bacterium, assembly GCA_963818975.1. Lineage (GTDB taxonomy): Bacteria > Planctomycetota > Planctomycetia > Isosphaerales > Isosphaeraceae > CAWFUI01. The sequence continues at coordinate 312,739 of CAWFUI010000015.1, forward strand.
CATTCCCAAGCCGAGGAGCAAGTTGAGCACGGAGATCTGAGTGGGCCTTGGATTGCAGGCTTAGTATGCGTCGATGGCGCGCTCGAGGTTCCGGGCTCGCAAAATGACGATTGGCTCGCGGGCTTCGTCGCAACCGTTTTCGACGTGTTCGATCATCTCGCGGGCGAGCGAAAGCGCGCCAGCGTCGAGAAACGTTCTGGCCGCCGAGAGCGCGAGCTCGAAATCGTCGGACTTCTCCGCGAGCAATTCCCTGTAGACCATTCCGGCCGCTTCTGCTTCTCCCGAACGCGCAGGATCTCGGCCTTCCATATCGCCAACATTCTGCGTTCCTCGGGCGCCTGACCAACGGCTTTATCGACCTCGGTCGAGGCCTCTTTCCATCTGCGTTCCTGGGTCAATCGCCGAACCAAAGGGGCAAGCGCTTCGGAGTGTTTGATTGGCATGCGCCCATCGCGTGAAAGCACAACTTTGGCGAAACGCGAGGTGCGTTCGTCGTCGCCCAGACTTGCCGCCGCTCGGAACGCATCGGAGAGTTTGAAATCGTCGAGCACGTTGGGATCGATCGCGTCGAGCTCCGCGCCGCCCGCGCTGGAATAATCGTCTGAATCGACGCTGGCTTGCTCGATTGGCGGAAGACCGAGTCTGCGCCTGAGGCGGTCGAAGGGATAGCCGTTCACGAGCATGCGGGCCAGCGCCTTTTCGCCTCCTTTTTGCTCGCGCCAAATCGCGTCGGCGGCAAACGCATCGGCAAGCTGTTCGCGTAATTGCACCAACGCTTCGAGCTTGGCCTTGGCGACTGGGTCTGCTTGTTCAACAGCGCGCGGCGGCCGCCGGTGAAACGCCACCCAAGCCGTGTCTTGGAATCGCGATCCAAACGTGCTCAAACCATTCCTCGACCAATTCTCGGAGCAGCTCCTGGGCGTCGGTTTCCTCGCCCTTCCAGTTCCAAGGCAAACGCGCGGGCCAGGCCGCGGCGGCCCAGAAGAACATCGAAAGCGGCCGCGACCACCTTCGCCAACGATCCGACGAAGGACCCAGGATCTGTGAAATCAGCTCTTCGAGGTCGCCGATCCGTCGAGGATCGAAGCTCGAGATCGCCAGAGACCTCGCGCCGCCGCGCGTTTCGATGAAAACCTTGGCGTAGAGTCTCGCGGCTTTAACCGCGCTGCGTTCGGTCGGACCGGGCTGCGACCAGAGCTCGTACCGAGCGATGGAATAACGCTCTTGGGCGGGGCCGTCGGATTTGACGATGGGTTCAAGAACGAAAAGTTTGCCAAGCGGCGAAAGCCACGCCAGCGGATCGTCGCCGTCCAAAAGCTCGGCGACCAGCGAGTGCTCGAGGTCGTCGCAGAGCTCCTCGGCGCCAGCGCCTTGACGGAGAATCTCGGCGAGCAGCCAAGCCTCGACGGCGAGATCAAAAGCGGCAGTTGCGTCGATTCGACACGCATGATCCAGCGAATCAATTGCCTGTGCGTTCGATCCACACCAGGCCTGGCAGAGGGCCAGGTTGAACCAGGCAGCGGAGTCCGTTGGATCGGATTCGACGATCGCCCTGAAGCGCTGCTCGACGGTCGTCGGGTCCAGATTCTCGGTGGGATCGAGCGCCGCGGCCCAAAGGTCCGCTCGCCCCGAGGCGCCGCGCTTTCGGAGCGCATATTCGCGCCGCGCCGCGGCTGGCAAGACTGGCAGTGAACGGAGCATGCGCAGTTCGCGAGCCACGCGGTCGTCATCCGGCGAGAGCTTCTGAGCCTGTTTGAAATTCGACCAGGCGGCCAACGGTCTGCCCCTGTGAATCTCCGCCCGACCGGCTTCCAAGAGTCTTTCCGTCTCGTCCTCCGGCGGCCATGGTTTTTGCATCACGCTGATCCCATGCGTTATCCAAATCTCCAATACAGTCTTTCATGACAAAGAGCCTCACACTCAACCAGGTGCGAGAGACACGTCGATTGTCGGCAGTCGCCGCGGATGTTAAACTTTGTTGAAACAGTTAGGGCCTGACGGGCGTGATTGAAAATCGGACCAATACAGGGGCTTTGGGCATGTCAGCCTGTCAGAAGCTCGTCGTGTTCACCCTCGTCTCCGTTGCTCTCTCTGCTAGTCGTGTTTCAGCGGCAAGCGGCGACCCTCCGACCACACCCAATTCGCAGACTCTCGAGTTCTTCGAAAAAGACGTCCGGCCCCTGCTCACGAACCGTTGCCATAACTGCCATGGTCCTGAGAAACAAAAGGGCGACCTCCGCCTTGATTCGCGTGACGCCATTCTGAAGGGCGGCGGCAACGGACCAGCCGTGGTTCCAGGCAAACCCGACGAAAGCCTGCTTATCGATGCTGTCAACTACGGCGACATTGTCCAAATGCCGCCAAAGAAAAAACTTTCGACCTCTGAAATCGAGGTTCTGAAGCGATGGGTTGCCGATGGCGCCGTTTGGCCCAGCGAACCCCATGGGTCGCCTAATGCAACAGGCCCTGGCAAGATTAAGCCGTTTAATCTGAAAGAACGCTCGGGGCATTGGTGCTGGCAGCCACCAATGCGATCCAATCCTCCAGAGGTTCAACATAAATCTTGGGCAAAGAATTGGCTGGACGCATACCTTCTTGCTCAGCTCGAGAAAAATGGTATCGAGCCAGCCCCGGACGCCGACCGAGCCACGCTGCTACGAAGGGTTAGCTTCGACCTGATCGGTCTGCCTCCAACGGTGGAGGAAGTCGAAGCGTTCGTGAACGATCCCGACCCGGGTTCCTACGAACGTGTCGTCGACCGCCTACTCGCATCGGAGCGCTATGGGGAACGCTGGGGCAGGCACTGGCTCGACCTTGTCAGGTTCGCCGAAACCTATGGTCACGAGTTCGATTACGATATTCCAAACGCCTATCGCTACCGTGATTACGTCATCGAGTCGTTCAATAACGATTTGCCTTACAACCAATTTGCCGTAGAACACATCGCCGGCGACCTGCTGACCAACCCTCGGAGAGATCCGGCGACGGGCCTCAACGAATCGATTGTGGCGACAGGGTTCTACTTTCTGGGCGAAGGCACGCATTCGCCGGTCGACGTCCGCGAAGACGCCTCGGCTCGGATGGACAACCAAATCGACGTTTTGGCCAAGACCTTCCAAGGCTTGACGGTCTCATGCGCCCGCTGCCACGACCACAAGTTCGATGCGATCACCACCCGCGATTACTACGCCCTTAAGGGATTTCTCCAGAGTTCCCGACATCAGCAGGCGTTTCTCGACGCTCCCGAACGGATCTCGGCGAAAGCTGCAAAGCTCGACGACCTGAGGAATAGGCTCGCCTGTGAAGCTCGAAAACAACACGCGGCCGCCTCGATTGAATCGCTTCCTGAATACCTGTTCGCAGCCTGGCGCGTCGTCTGGGATCCCAATTCGATCGAAGTCAAAGGCTTCGAAAACCTCGATCCACAGGCCCGGCTTGTCGCAGCAGTGTGCGGAAGCAAACTCAAACCGGACCTGCTCGCTCTATGGGTGAAGGCATTTCAAGATCCCGCAGCCAGGAGACCCGAGCATCCGCTTTACGCCTGGATCGCGCTCGCGGAAAACAACCCCAAGGGGGTCTTCGAACCGGGACGCGCGGCGTCGATCGCCGCGGCAAGTGGAAGCGCGAAGTCGGATTCTTCGCTGTTCGAAGACTTCAATAAAGATTCATTCGACGGTTGGTACGTTACAGGCCAAGCCTTTGGCACAGGCCCGACGGGCCCAGCGCAGGCCTTGGTCTCCGGCGAGGTGGTTCGGCCGCTTGCCCGCGGAATTGCACACAGCGGCCGCGCTTCGAAAAGGCTCCAAGGCGTGCTCCGGTCGAAGACCTTCCGCATCGAGAAGAAGTACATTCTCTATCGAGTTCAAGGTCAAAGCGGCAGGATTCACGTGGTCGTCGACGGTTTCGAGAAGATTCGAGACCCCATCTACGGGGTCTTGTCGATGGACGTGGGCAACGCCGATCAATTTGCCTGGCGGGTTCAGGACGTTTCGATGTGGATTGGTCACAAGGCTTACATCGAGCTCGGCGACGGCGGGCTGTCCGATTTTAGCCAAGGGCAAACGCTGCTGACTTCCGGGTCGGGCTTCCTTGCGATCGATGAGATTCGCTTTTCCGATCGGCCCGAGGCTCCGCCAGCCGCCAACGCCGTGGCTGAGGTTTGCGAGTTAACCCCGGCGGCGTCGGGACTCGAATCGCTGGCAAAAGGATATGCAGGTTTGGTCGAGAAAGGATATCAGGCTTGGCTCGAAGGTCACTCCGAGAGCGGCCCCGCCCTGCTCTTCCTGGGCCTGGCGGACCTTCGCCTGCTGGATTTCGGAACGATTTCGCGAGAAGATCGAAAGGCTTACGACGAGCTCGAGACTTCAATCCCGGACCCAACCTTCGCACTGGCGATCGTCGACGGCGACGGCGAGGACGAGCGGGTCCACATCAGAGGGAATTCGAAGACGCTGGGTGAAAGCGTCCCACGGCGCTATCTCCAAGTTTTGGACGGTGCGGAGGAATCGTTGGCGGATCGAGGCTCGGGAAGGCTGGCGCTTGCAGGCAAAATTGCTAGTGCAGACAATCCCTTGTTTGCCAGGGTGATGGTCAACCGGATCTGGAAGCACCACTTTGGCGAAGGCCTGGTGAAGTCGACCGACGATTTCGGCGTGATGGGTCAGCCGCCGTCCACCCCAGTCCTCCTGGACGCGCTTGCGCTTGCGTTCGTCGACGGCGGCTGGTCGATCAAGAAAATGCACAAGTTTATGGTCATGTCACATGCTTATCAGATGAGCAGCAGTCTTGATCCTGCCTTTGAAACGAAAGATCCCGAAAACAGACTCTTGCATCGCATGAACGTCAAAAGGCTCGAGGCGGAGGTTGTGCGCGACGCGATTTTGGCGGTCTCCGGCAGGCTCGAAAACAAACTCGGCGGTCCGAGCGTCCAGATTTACTTGAGCCCTTATATGACGGGTAGAGGCAGGCCAGGGTCTTCGGGGCCGCTCGACGGCGGAGGCAGACGCAGCGTCTATCTGAACGTCAGGCGCAACTTCTTAAGTCCGATGCTGCTGGCGTTCGATTATCCCATCCCCACGACGACCATCGGCAGGCGCAACGTATCGAACGTGCCGGCTCAGGCGCTAACCTTGCTTAACGATCCTTTCATCGTCGATCAGTCGGCTCACTGGGCCAAGCGGCTCAGTGAGCTCGAGGCCAAAGACGACGCCAAACGCATCGACCACGCCTATCGTTCGGCGTTCGGCCGAAGTCCTTCAGTCGACGAACGCGGAGCGGCTTTGGAGTTCCTGGCGGAGAGAGGCCGCGAGGCAGACGCGCTACAAGCATGGACCGAGCTCTGCCATGTGCTCATCAACGTCAAAGAGTTCGTTTATGTTCCTTAGGAAAAGCCAAGGCGCGAGCTTGCCATGCATTGTGGAAACTTCAGAACCGGGCCGATGAATCGCAGGGAGCTCTTGCTCCAGGCCGCGAACGGCTTTGGCGCGTTGGCTTTGGCGTCGCTTCTGGGCGAATCCGCGTTTGGCGCCGCGGTCGCAGAGGAACCAACGAGATCGCTCGACCCGCTCGAACCGAAGCCATCGCACTTTCCTGCCAAGGCAAAGAGCGTCGTCTTTCTGTTCATGGACGGTGGGCCTTCGCATCTCGATACGTTCGACCCCAAGCCCAGGCTGGACAGAGAGCATGGCCAGCCGATCAAAGTCAAAACCCAGCCCACCCAGTTCAACAACGTCGGCAACGTTCTGAAATGCCCCTGGAAGTTCCGCAACCGCGGGGAAAGCGGCATCCCCGTTAGCGAGCTCTTTGAGCATGTTGGTGAATGCGTCGACGATATGGCGATTATCCGTTCGATGGTCTCGAACTTCTCCGAGCACACGAGCGCCAATTACTTCATGCATACCGGCTCGGGGCTTCAGGGCAGGCCAAGCCACGGAGCCTGGGTTTCCTACGGTCTCGGCAGCGAATCGAGGAACCTTCCGGGTTTTGTCGTCTTGAACAGCGGTCTCATTCCTCCCGGGGGAGTCGATTGCTTCAACAGCGGCTTCTTGCCTGCATCTTATCAAGGCTCGATCTTCCAGCACGGCGCGAACCCCGTCGCCAACCTTGCTTCTCCCGAACAATTCGCCAAAGGACAAACCAGCGAACGGGCCTTACTCAGTACGCTCGACAAAGGAGTGCTGAGCCGACTGGGCAAGCACGACAGCCTCGAGGCGTCGATCGCGAACTATGAGCTTGCCTTCCGCATGCAGTCGGCAGTCCCGGAACTGACGTCCTTGGCAGGCGAATCGAAGTCTGTTCGAAACCTCTATGGTTTGGACGCCGAATACGAGCCGACGCGGCTCTTCGGCGCTCAGTGTCTTTTGGCCAGGAGGCTGGTCGAGCGCGGAGTGCGCTTCGTGGAAGTTCTCTGCCCAGCCGTCGGCTCCGACCGCTGGGACCAACACAGCGACTTGAAAGGAGGACACGAGCGCAACTCGCGATGCGTCGATCAGCCGATCGCGGGTTTGCTCAAGGATTTGAAAGCTCGAGGGCTTCTGGATTCGACGCTCGTATTCTGGGGCGGAGAGTTCGGCAGAACGCCCATGGCCCAAGGCAGCGACGGCAGGGACCACAATCCCTATGGCTTTACCGTTTGGCTCGCGGGCGGCGGGATCAAAGGCGGGACCGTCTACGGCGCCACCGACGATTACGGCTACCACGCCGTCGAAGGCAAGACCGAGGTCCACGACCTGCACGCCACGATGCTCCATCTCCTGGGCATGGATCACAAACGACTCACCTATCGTTTCGGAGGACGCGATATGCGACTGACCGACGTGCACGGCAATGTGGTTACAGAGATCCTCGCATAAATCCACGCTCGCTCGAGTCACTTCCTGACCAGCGAGAGCACGATCTCGACCATGATCAAGACGACCACCGCGATCTCGAGGGTTTCCGTGCGTCTGCTATGGTCCTGCTGCGTCAAGACGTCAAACACGTCGCCCACGGCGTCGAGCTTTCTCCTGATGCTCTGCTGCCATTCGTCCAAGTGGAACCTCTGCGAGGCGATGCGGAACACTCTTGAGAGGTAGTGGTCGCCGATCAGTTTGAGTGCATTATCCGCTCTTTCGAACAGGCTCGCAGCCTCGATTTCGAGCTCGCGGACTTGCCTCACTGCCTCGCCGCGAGCGTGTCTCGCAGGCAGGTACCAACGACGCTTGGTCACAGCCTGAATCATGCGGAATGCAGCCTCGAGGCGGTCGTCCAGGCGATCGTCGATATGCCTGAACTCCAGGAGCTGCACGTTCGCGAACTCGATGGCTTGGAGCGTGTCCGCACACTCGTCGTCAGCCACAAAAGCCGCTGCCCAGTCGAGCACGACAAGGTCGCTGGGCGCGTAAGAGATTCTCAATTTGAGCGCCTCTTGCACCTCTTCAGGCGACAGCGGTCCGGATTCCAAGCGTACGAGTCCAGCGATCCAGTCCGACCTTTCCTGGATCCACTCGCCCGATTTATCTCCTTGAACTTGAAAGACGAAATACTCTTCGGAGAGGTTGCTGGGTTCAAAGTCTTCGACGGCCGGCGCAAGACGATCGATCAAGGGGGAGACCGCCTGCCGAACGCCCGAGGTCAGTGGTACGTAGTCTGCCAGAGAAGCCGCGAGCTCAGTGAGCTCCGAGCTCGTTGTCTCGAGGGAAACCTGGTAGGTGATTGTGATCGCTCCAAAGTCGAAAACAGCGACCTCGCCTCGTTTTCTAAGGTTCAAGCCTTCGAATCGCTTTGGCAGGGCCAGAGAATCGGCGTCGATGGGCGAACGGATCGGCTCTGGTCGATAGCGGATCGAGCTGGGCGTGCGTTTGCGTCGCGCCAGCGGCTCGGATTCACCTGGAAGGAGTTTTGCAGCCTTCGCGAGGTCGATCTCGTAACCCAGATCGAAGGCGAACATCAGGTGGATGACGGCGTCGAGTGTCGATTGCTCAAACGCAGACATAAGAACTCATAACATTGTGAGCGGTGCTCAAGAAAGGTCTCCGACCTTCCATGTCTTCCACGGTAGCTTCGAGCCAAAATGCTAATGCCGAGGAGAATCGAAAGCCACGATTGCGGCGGCGGATTCTTTGCGATCGTTTGAACCGCAAGAGCTGGCCTACGAACACGGCCCGCCTCTCCATTGCGAACCGAATGGCTTCGCCATAGGCTGTTGAGCACTGAAATCGACTCAACAGCCAGAGATCACAAGGAGCGGAAATGGACGCACGAGCGAGCGAAAAGAGAACGGGGATTCGGATGAATCATAGGGTCTTATCGATTCTTGCTTACGCCCTCTGCTTCGGACTTGTGCAGAGCCAGGCTCGGGCCTTCGATGCATCCGACGCACGCATGCTCTCGAGCCCGGCGATCACCGACGGCAAGATCGCGTTCGTCTATGCAGGCGATATCTGGGTTTCGGACTTGGAAGGGAAGAACCCCAAACGGGTGACGTCTTACCCAGGCGACGAGGCAAGCCCGTTCTTCTCACCTGACGGCCGCCATATTGCGTTCACAGGGGGATACGACGGCAACAACGACGTCTATGTCATCCCCGTCGATGGCGGCGAACCCACTCGCTTGACCTGGCACCCAGGCAACGACGTCGTCCGTGGATTCACTCCCTCGGGCGACGTCTTGTTCATATCCCAAAGGGCGGTTTTCTCAGGCAGGCACTCTCAGTTCTTCACTGTGGGCGTAACAGGCGGGGTTCCCAAGCCGCTGCCCGTGCCGACTGGGTTCAAAGGCGCGATCTCACCCAACGGAAAGCTCCTGGCCTACACGCCTGGAGGAGAGTCTTTCCGTCAGTGGAAGAACTACAGGGGCGGAACGTCGACGCGGATCTGGGTGCTCAAGCTCGACGATCTTTCCTACGAAGAGATTCCAAAACCTTCGGGCGGCTGCAACGACACCGAGCCGATGTGGATTGGCGATTCCATTTACTTCCTCTCCGATCGCGACGGCGAATTCAATCTCTATGCGTATGAAACGAATTCGAAGCGGGTGAGCCGATGCACGACGCACGAAGAGTTCCCCGTCGCGAGCGCTTCGGCGGGCGCTGGGAAGGTCATTTACGAACAAGCAGGCTGGATTCACTTGTACGAACCCGAGACGAAGCAATCGAAGCGGCTGAAGATCGCGGTCGCGGCGGACTTGGTCGAGACCAGGCCTCGGTATGCCAGCGACGTCAAATATGTCCGCGACGCCGACATTTCCCCTACTGGCAAAAGAGTAGTGGTCGAGTATCGCGGAGAGATCGTCACCTTGCCCGCCAAGAAGGGAGATCCACGCAACCTGACGCAGACTCCAGGCGCCAACGATCGTTCTCCCGTCTGGTCGCCCGACGGCAAGTCGATCGCCTATTTCTCCGACGCAAGCGGCGAGTACGAACTCGTCGTTCGCCCGCAGGATGGTCTAGGCGAAGGGAAATCGTTCAAGATCTCGGGCTCGGGATTCTACGATCGACCGAACTGGGCGCCCGACAGCGGCAAACTTGCTTTCATCGACAATTCTCGAACTCTCTACTGGATCGACGTTGCTTCAGGCGCGGTCAAGAAGATTGGCTCGGAGGCGATCTATAGTCCAATCAACACTCTCAGCTTCTCTTGGTCGCCCGATTCCAGGTGGTTGGCGTACACGCTGACCAATCGCGTGGGTTATCAGGCCGTTTGGCTTTACTCGCTGGAATCCGGAAAGTCGCACCCACTGACCGACGGTTTAGTCGAGGCGGGCCAGCCAGCCTTTGACGCCGGCGGAAAGTTTATCTACTTTGTGGCGTCGACGGACTCGGGGCCGGTCAAGAACTGGTTCGATCAGTCTTTCACTGACATGCAGGCGACGTCCTCGGTCTACCTGATCACGCTTGCCAAAGCGACTGCGAATCCCTTCTTGAAAGAGAGCGACGAAGAAGGCGCAGCCGAGCCTGAGAAGGGTAAAGACGACAAGCCGATTGCATCAGCAACCGAATCCAAGAAAGAGGAATCGAAGAAAGAAGAGGCAAGGGACGTCAAGGCTGCGGAGGTGAAGGAGAAAGACAAGCCCAAGCCTGTGGTGATCGACCTCGACGGGATCACCCAGCGAGTGGTTCCTCTGCCAATCCCTGCTGGCGCGATCGAGAATCTTTCCGCCGGGTCCGAAGGCCAACTCTATTTTATACGCCGAACAGGCATGTCCTCGACGCCAGGCCCAGCGGGCAGAGGCAAGCCCGCGTTGAAACGCTTCGACCTCAAGACCCGCGAGGAAGAAACGCTGGCCGAGGGCGTCGACGGATTCAAACTCTCAGCCGACCACAAGAAGACCCTCTATCGCTCCGGCGGGGCTGGGGCGGGCCCAATAGCGATGGGCCTGGCCGATGCAGGCAAATTCGCAAAAGGCGATGGCTCGCTCGATCTGGGCGCGATCTCGGTGCGGGTCGAGCCGAGGGCGGAGTCGGCGCAAATTCTCAAGGAAGCCTGGCGGATCAATCGCGACTATTTCTATGCCACCAACATGCATGGCGCCGACTGGCCTGCCGTCAAAGCAAAGTACGAAGCTTTCTTGCCCGACCTGGCCACACGAGACGATCTGAACAAGGTCATCCGGATGATGCTCAGCGAACTCTCGGTCGGACACAGCTACCTTGGAGGCGGAGAACGGCTCCACGAGCCTAAACCGGTCCCAGTGGGCCTTCTGGGCGCCGACTTTGACGTTGCGCAAGGTCGGTTCCGGTTCAAGACGATCTTTGGAGGCTCGTTTTGGGACCCAAACCTGAAAGCTCCGCTCACGGCCCCTGGAGTCGACGTGAAAGTGGGCGATTTCCTCTTGGCAGTGGACGGCAAGGACGTGAAGGCCGACTCCGAAGTCTATCGCGCGTTCGAAGGAACGGTCGGCAAAAGGACAACGCTCAAGGTCGGTCCCTCCGCCGATGGAGTCGGGTCCAAGAACGTCGTCGTCGAGCCCATTGGAGACGAAAGCGCTCTCCGCAATAGAGCCTGGGTCGAGGGCAACCTGCGCAAGGTTCACGAAAGAACCAATGGAAGGGTTGCTTATGTCTACGTGCCGAACACAGCAGACATCGGTTACAGCTATTTCAAGCGATATTTCTTCCCTCAAGTCGACAAAGAAGCAATCATCGTCGACGAAAGGTTCAACGGCGGCGGCCAGGTGGCCGACTATTACATCGATCTGCTCAAGAGGCCGTTGGTTAGCTACTGGGCTACGCGTTACGGAGAAACTCTGCGCACGCCGAACGCGGCGATCATGGGCCCCAAGGTCATGCTGACGGACGAGACCGCGGGGTCCGGCGGAGACCTCCTGCCCTGGATGTTCCGTAAATTCAAGATCGGCAAACTTGTCGGAAAGCGAACCTGGGGCGGCCTGGTGGGCATTCTGGGTTTCCCCGAGTTGATGGACGGAGGGATGGTCACCGCGCCCGACCTGGCGTTCTTCACCGAGGAAGGTTGGGGGGTCGAGAACGAAGGGGTGGCGCCCGACGTTGAGGTCGAGCAAGATCCCGCGGCGGTCGCCGCCGGCAAGGATCCTCAGCTCGATCGAGCAATCTCGATCCTCATGGAAGAGCTTGCGAAGAACCCTCCGCCAAAAGCTCCAGCGCGCCCTAGGTTCCCCGTGAAAACCCACAGGAGCGCCCGCGTGACTTCCACTGAGATCAAACAAAAGGACTGACGACGCGGTTAGGGAAATCGAGTCCGCCCGCTCGTTAATCGACGTGGCAGCTCCGCGCTTTGACGATGAGTCGAACGGGCGAGCCTGGCTCGAGACCCAGGCTTTTCACTGCCTCCTCGGTAGCGCTGACGATCCAAGCCGTCTTGTTGGTTCGCACGACGACCTCGGCGTTGCCATCCGAAGAGACGATTTTCTCGACGCTCCCCTGGAGAATGTTCCTCGCGCTTAGGCCCTGAACTTCTCCCACAGCGAGTAAGACGTCGTCGGCTCGAATTCGGACCGTCACAGGCTCGCCGATCGTGTTGTTCGGGGCGTGAACCACCAGCTCCGTGCCGTCGGCGAGCCTGACGACGCTCGAGCCTTCCGATCTCGACGATTCGACAAGCGTAGCTACAAAAAAATTATAGATGCTTGCAAACCGCGATCCATTGCTGCCTTGCACGTGAGAGATGACGTCGAAGGGCTCCCCTTTTTCGACGACGGCGCCGGCTTGGAGTCGAAAGAGGGTTTGGCCGATGACGATCGCCTCCGACGGACTGTGGGTGACGAACAACAGCGGAATGCGCTCGGCCTCTTGCACAGAGCGAAGCCTGCCCAGGAGCTGATGTCTCGAGTCCATGTCGAGCGCCGAGACGGGCTCGTCGCAAAGCAGCAGCTTGGGCTTGTTCGCAAGCGCCCTGGCCAGGCCGACGCGCTGACGCTCTCCGCCTGAAAGCGTATTTGGATCGCGTTCAAGCAGTTTCTCGACCCCGCAGAGTTTGGAAACCTCGTCGAGTCTGCCGTTGGCTTGTTCTCGAGTCGAATCTTTCAGTCCGAACACGATGTTCCGGGCCACATTCATGTGTGGAAATAAGAGGTCATCCTGAAAGATGAACCCGACGCCTCGTTCGCGGAGGGGAACGTTGATGTGTTGCGAGGAGTCGAAGAGCGTTCGTTCACCCAGGACGATCGATCCGGAATCCGGGTGGGCCAGTCCCGAGATCAATCTGAGCAGCGTCGTCTTGCCTGCGCCCGAGGTTCCGAACACGACGCCCCTCTCGACGCCCAGCCGGAGTTGGATCTGGAGGTTTAAGCCAGGATGAACGCGATGCGTCAAATCGATCAATAGGACGGGATCGTCGATCGGATTCCCAGGAGGATTCATGTGAGTTTGCGCACCAGCCCGTTCTCGAAGCGAGGTTTTTGCGTCAGATTGCGGGAGGCGGCGAGAACGGCAAACGAGATCGACGCGACCGCCAGAGTCAGAAGTGCAGCGCGTCCGTGAGCTTCTTCCTGGACAGCGTCGTAGATGGCCAGCGAAGCGGTCTGAGTTCGACCAGGCAGGTCTCCTGCAAGCATCAGTGTGGCGCCGAAATCTCCCAAGGCTCTTGTAAAACTCAACAAAACGCCTGCCAGAAGCCCCCGCCAAGCCAGCGGCAGAGTGACGTCGAAGATGACAGAGCTTTCGCGCCTGCCTAGGAGCCGCGCGACATCCTCGAGCCGAGGATCGACGCCCTCGATCGCCGAGCGGGCGGAGATCAAGAAAAGCGGAAACGCCGCGAAGGCGCTTGCGACCACCGCCCCCGTCCAGTGGAACGCGATCGACACGCCCAGAAAGCTCTCGAGCAGCCCGCCAACGGCGCCCCTTCGTCCAAAGATCAGCAAGAGTACATAACCAAGAACCGTCGGCGGCAGCACCAACGGGAGCAATAGCGCCGCGTTCAGGAGCTCCTTTCCGGGAAAATGCTTGCGAGCCAAAACCAGAGCGATCGGCGCCCCGACAAGCACAACGAGCAGGGTGGCGCAAAAGGCCACTCTCAAGGAGAGGAGTAGAGGACTCGAGAGAACTGAAGACAAGCTCGTCATTTTCAGCGATCAGGGTGTTGCAAAGCCGTGCTCGAGCAACAGGCTTTTGCCTTTGCCTTCGATGAGAAACGTGCTGAAACGGCGAGCCTTGTCCTTGTACTTCGCCCGAGGACTTGCTCCCAAGGCTTGTATGATGGGCTTGTAGAGATCGGCGGCGACGTCGATCGACGACGAAACCTCAGGGACGTTCGCGATCGCCCGGCTAACGAGTCCAACGTCGGCGCTGCCTGATTGGACGAACTGAAGGGCCTGACGCACCGACTCGCTCTGAACGATTTTGTCCTCGAGCTTTTCCCAAAGCCCGCTCTTTTCCAGAGCTTGCCGAGCCGCGGCCCCGTAAGGCGCCGTCTTGGGATTGGCGATTGCTATCGATTTGATATCCGAATGCAAAAGATCCTCGAGCGACTTGACTTTGGCCTTGGTCGACCGGCCGACCACCAACACAAGCGCGCCTTTGGCGTAGTTCGCCACCGAAGTCTTGTCGACGTCTCCCGTCTTGGCAAGGTCTTCGACGAAGGTCTTGTTCGCGGAGAGGAAGAGATCGAACGGAGCCCCGGCGCGGATCTGCTGGGCAAGCTGGCCGCTGGAACCGAAGGTGAGGACGATCTGGACTTCGTCGGTTTCGTTTTTCTGGAACTCGGCGATCAACTTGGGCAGAACCGTCTGTAGGTCGCTTGCCGACGCCAACCGCATGGGAGGAGGCGCGATTTTCACGCAGGAGAGCGCAAGGAGTACTGTCGCGGCGAACAAAAGTCGAATGGATTTCATGGAGGACCAAGATATCGCGCGTCCGTCGGCCGATAAACTCCCCTTCCTGCGATCTCTTCGTTTGTGGTTCAATTTCGTGCTCGGGAGGCCCCGCCGCCCTGGCGATGGAACCCTCGCCGTAAAGACGACCAGGCGCTTGCATCCCCATGAAGACAGATCAGTTTCTGCGGCATCACGGCATCATCGGCAACCCGTTCAGCGAAGAGGACGCACAAACCGACAACGTCTTCAAGAAGGGCTGTCTTTGGACGATCCATCATCCCGCCTGGGACAAGTTTTTCGGCAGTCCAAGCGAGCCGTCGACCGCGGTGGTTTTCGGAGAGAAAGGCAGCGGCAAGACCGCACTAAGGCTTCAGACCTCGGCCGAGCTTGACGCGTACAACGAAAAACATCCGCGTGAACGCGTTCTCGTCGTCTCGTACGACGACTTCAATCCGTTTCTCGACCACTTTTCGAGCGCCTCGAAAAACCGTGACGCGAACCAGACGCTCGGTTCATGGCGGCTCCAGGATCATATGGACTCGATACTGGCGCTAGCCGTGACGAAAGTCGTCGACGAGTTGACATCGAAACGCGTGGACTTATCGAGTCTGAGCCAAGACCAACGAAGGGATTTGCTACTGCTTTCGGCGCTTTACGATCAATCAACGCGCGAACCGATCGAGCGGAGATGGAGCAGGCTTCGAAGGTGGTCTGGATTCCGGCCGCTCTGGAGCCGGCGCGACCTTCAGGTCGGCGTAGGCACCACGCTGGCCGTCGCCGCTCTGACCGCGGCGTTCCAGGGGCTTAGGAACTGGAAAGTTTGGCCTTGGCTCTTGGGCGTGGTTGCCGCGGGTTGGCTTTATTGGGGCTGGCGGTTGGCCCGCGCTGTGTGGTTCGCGGCCGATATTCGCAAGGGACTGCGAGTGCTTGCGCGAGACCCCTGGGCTGCGGTGGGAACTACTCTGGTTCGAGCCCAACGATCTGGGCGGTCAGCCGCTGCCCACCGCATCCCACGCCAGCGGAGAAGAAACACGCTACGAGCTGTTCCGTAAATTTTTGTCGCTTTTGCATACACTTGGATACGCGGGAATCGTCGTTCTGATCGACCGCGTCGACGAACCACAATTGATCGCCGGCGACCCGCGCAAAATGCGATCACTGGTTTGGCCTTTATTGGACCACAAGTTTCTCCGCCATCCCGGCGTGGGTGTAAAAATGCTTCTGCCGATCGAGTTGGCGTATTACCTCGAGAAGGAAGACAAGAGCTTTTACGACAAAGCCAGGCCCGACAAGCTGAATATGATCAAGCCGCTGCGTTGGACAGGGGCTTCGCTTTACGACCTGGCGACCGATCGACTCCGCGCTTGCGCGAACGAAGAGGACCAGGCGAAGGTGCGTCTTCGCGCTCTCGTCGACGATGTGGTCTCCGATGACGCGCTCAGAGACGCCTTGGGCAATCTGAGGACTCCGAGGCAACTGTTCAAATTTCTCCACAAACTGGTCGAAGAGCACTGTCACAGGCATACCGAGGATTCGCCTCGGTGGACGATCGATCAGGATACGTTCCGCACGGTCTACTCGGCGCACATGCGCGACCTGGAAGCGTTCGATCGAGGCTTCGGCCATGGTTAATCGCGTAGACTCGGACCGGTTTCTATACATCAAATTCTACAAGCCTTACGGGGTCCTGACCCAATTCCGCGATTCGTCCGGCAGGCCCACCCTAGCCGATTTCATCAAGGTTCCGAACGTCTATCCCGCGGGCAGACTCGATCGCGACAGCGAGGGTCTTTTGATTCTCACCAACGACGGCGGTGTGGCTCATCGCTTGACCACCCCAGAGTTCGAGCATTCCAAAACGTATCTCGTGCAGGTCGAACGTATCCCCGACGACAATGCACTGGCTGAACTGAGCAATGGAGTGGTTCTTTCCGACGGGCCCACTTTGCCTGCCGCGGCGAAGCTCTTGGAGAGCGATCCCAGTCTTCCCGAACGACCAGAGCCGATACGCTTTCGCAAAAACGTCCCGACGGCGTGGATCGAGCTTGTCATCCGCGAAGGAAGAAACCGCCAGGTGAGAAGGATGACCGCCGCGGTTGGGCATCCAACCCTCAGGCTCGTCCGTACGGCGATTGCCGGGGTGACGTTGGGAGACCTCCAGCCTGGCCAATCGAGCCCGCTTTCCGCTTTAGAACTCTCGGGCCTACTTAGACGCGAACTCCGATCGAGCCCTCCGCGCCGCCCGCCTGCTTCTGTCAGCGGGAAGTCGCGGGTAAAGTAGGAACGCCAACCGTTCGTTGGCCGATTTCCAAGGAACGGTCGAAATCGAGGAAACATGACCCGGGCCGAAGCGCTTCCCGATATTCCGGTCGTCGAGTCGGCCCTCCGATTGAGGTTCGATCAAGGAACGATCGTTGTCGAAGGCCTGTCCGAGGGGGACGACCAAGGCGTACCCGGCTTGAAGCCCGACCCGCTCGCGGGAGGACTCTATCGGGCCCCTGGGGTCTGGTATCGATCGATTATTGAATACTTGCGAGCAAATAAAATCCTTTATGTCGACGAGGCTCGCAAGTATGACAAGACCCCTTGGCCCTTGCTGGTGTCCAAGAAACCGTTTCCGCATCAGGTCGAGGCTTTGGAGGCCTGGTGGAACAACGGCGGCAAAGGGGTGGTCGTTCTGCCGACCGGGGCTGGCAAGACTCACGTGGCCAACCTGGCGATCAACCGAGCAGCCAGACCCACGATTGTCGTGACGCCGACGATCGACCTCCTGAATCAGTGGTACGACGAACTCTCGCTGTCCTTCGGCGTCGAGGTTGGGATGATCGGCGGGGGCTCCTACGACGTCAAGCCGCTCACCGTGACAACCTACGACTCAGCCTATCAAAACCTGGATCGATTAGGCGACCGTTTCGGCCTGATCGTCTTCGACGAATGCCACCACCTGCCCGGCCCCACCTACGGTCAAGCCGCGGTCTGTTCGCTCGCACCCTTTCGCCTTGGGCTTACCGCCACTCCGGAACGCTCCGACAACCAGCACTCCCAGCTCGACGCTCTCATTGGACCGATCGTTTTTAGACGCGAAATCACTCAGTTGAGAGGGCAATTCCTGGCTGAATATCGGGTGGAGACGCTCTTCGTCAATTTGAGCGACGAGGAACGGCTGAGATACGACCAGGCCCGCGAGTACTATCGCCGTTTTCTGCAAGATTGCGGAATTGATATGTCCAAGCCTGGAGCATGGGGCCAATTTCTTTATGTGGCGCACCGGTCGGTCCAGGGCAAGCAGGCGTATCTCGCCTACCGAGAGCAACGCGCCTTCGCGCTGCGGCGCCGGCGAAGCTCAACCTCTTGGCTCGGCTCCTCCAACGCCACGCTGGTGATCGTATATTGATCTTCACGCACGATAACGCCACGGTTTATACGATCTCGCGTCGCTTCTTGGTGCCGGTGATCACGCATCAGACGAAATCGAAAGAGAGGCGCGAGATTCTTGCTCGGTTCAACTCCGGGGCGTTCCCGATCGTGGCGACCTCTCGGGTGCTGAACGAGGGCGTCAACGTGCCCGAGGCCAACGTCGCCGTGGTGCTCTCTGGTACAGGCAGCGTTCGAGAGCACGTCCAACGGCTGGGCAGAATCCTTCGAAAATCGGGTGACAAAGAGGCTCTGCTCTACGAGGTTGTCACCCGAGGCACAGTGGAGGAATTCACATCGGTCCGCAGGCGCAAGCACAGTGCCTACGACGAGCAGTGATCTCGAGTCCAGCGTATCACGGCGAGATTGCGTGAAAAGGACGGCGTACGAGCGATGCTGACAGGAAAACTGGTGCGCGTCCGTGAAGTCAACGACCGCATCATTCCACTCTACCTGGACGCCAACCACCCGCGCTGGCTCGAGGCCGCGGAGAGCTTGCTCTTGATCTTCCGAGAGGGGGTTGGGCGCACGCGAGGGGAGATCGAAGAGGAGGTCGAAGCCCTAGTCGGAGAGGGTCTGGCCACCTTGGCGCATCGCGGCTTGGCCAAGGTCCTGGAAGATCGAGCGGAGTTTGAAGTCGTGGCCGATTTGCCGCCCGAACAGGTCCGCCAAAGCGTATTCGAGGCCGCGGCAAAGCTACGGCAAGATCTACTCAAGGGGGGTAGACGCGTCCCGTTTCGACGTGAGACCGCGCTCGAGAGGGCGGGAGTCGAGCTCGAGATGCCGCCAGAGAAGATCGAGGCCGCTCTGTTCGCCGACCTAAAGGACGAGAACAGGATGCTCTCGTTCAAAGACATCTCAGCCAAGAAGCTTGTCGAACGCTACAACGTTGCTTTGGCGCAAGCAGTGCTATTGCCTCGGTCAAGATCGACCTCGAGCTCGAGTTCGAAGCACTGCTCGTTATCGCCAGATCTTTCGTTGGCTCAAGTTTCATCGGCTTTTGTACAGCGTCGTTGGGACGAGCGAACAGGGATTCGTCTTTCACATCGATGGTCCGCTGAGCCTATTTAGCGCGACGAATCGATACGGGCTTCAGATCGCTCTCTTTCTTCCCGCGGTTCTGCTTTGCAGGAACTATCGGCTCGACGCCGAGCTCCGCTGGGGCCCGGCTCGCGAACCCAAGACCTTCCACCTGGAACCGATCGACGGACTGATCTCGCATTATCAAGACTCGGGAGTTTACTCGCCGCCGGAGATCAGGGCTTTCGTCGAGCGTTTCCGCCAGATCGCCCCAGCCTGGGAAGTCGAGGATTCAGCCGATTTCTTCGAGCTCGGACAACACGGAATGTGGGTTCCCGATTATCGATTTCGCAGGAATTCCGACGGCCAGACCTTCTATCTCGACGTCCTCGGTTTCTGGAAGCGGGGGTCGCTCGAGCGCCTGCTCAGGCTCTTGCCGCAATTTGGTCCTCCTGGTTACGTGCTGGCGATATCCGACAAGTTGAAGGTCGATGAAGACGTCGAGCTCGCGTTCCCAGGACCCATCCTCAAATTCAAAGACGTTCCTAACGCAACAGAACTTGCCAAACTGCTCGACTCGGCCGCCGACGGCATACCAGCCGGGGATTGACTCGAGGTCGCCCAGGAAATCAGAATCGAGCTTCCAAGCGGCTTTCGAAGGGGGGCGTAACGCCTCAAATAGAGTGGAATATGAGTGACACAGAATCCCATTTATGAAGAACGATAAGAACGCTTGCCTCGCCCGCGTGCTCGACTGCGGAGTGGTGGCGGTGGTACGGTCCGAGTCGAGCGATAATCTGGTTCAGGTGATCAGGGCGCTCTCCGAGGGGGGGGTGACGGCGGTCGAGGTGGCTTTCACGGTTCCGAATGCACTCGAGGTTTTGCGAGCTGCCAGAGCGGAGCTTGGCGGGACTGTTGCTTTGGGAGCCGGAACGGTGCTGGACCCAGAGACTGCTCGCGCAGCCATGCTCGCGGGTGCGGAATACATTGTATCGCCTGCTGTGAATCTCGAAGTGATCAAGATGTGCCGGCGATACGACGTGCCCGTTATGCCCGGAGCGCTCACGCCTACAGAGATTATTGCGGCGTGGGAGGCTGGGGCCGACGTCGTGAAGGTGTTCCCAGCCGACCTGGGAGGCCCTGCCTATTTGAAAGCGGTGAAGGCGCCTCTGCCCCAGGTTCGCCTTATGCCTACCGGAGGAGTCGACCTGAACACCGCCGAAGCGTTTCTGGCGGCGGGTGCCTGCTGCCTGGGCGTCGGTGGGTCGCTCGTTGACGCCAAAGCAATCGCAAACCAGGATTTTGGGAAGATCAAAGAACTCGCCAAAGCATTCTCAGCCATCGTGCGTCAGTTTCGTTCTCAGCGGCCGACAGGTTAAGGAGTTTCCCTGACGCTCGATGTAGCACGCACTCATGCAATCGTGCGTCTTATCTGATTCAGTCGGAAAATTTCCTCGAACCCGAATCTTTCCTACTTTCCGCTCAAGCCCACCTTCATACACGACGATACATTGGCAGGAACGGGCAGTTGCGCCAGCAATCCAGCCACGTAATCCTTTCGCGCGGGTTATCTTCCGCGAGGATCGCGCGATGAGCGAGACGATCCTGATTTTGGGAGTCGCATGCTCCTGCAAGAGCCGGCTTGCGGCACGCTTTGCCGCTGATCAGACAGCCAGGTTCGTAGTCGCAGGTGATGTCGCAAGCCTTTCTGAAACCAGATCTTCCGTTGCGACCAGATTCTACTCTGCGTCGCCGGGGATTGCTCTCGTTCTCAAATAGCCACGGAAAAACGGTATTCTGCATTGGAGGCATTGGATGCCCGGCCGGAGGTTCTCGAACTGGTCGACTTCCCTCGCCAAGACTTTTGGTCGAGCGCTGGTCGTCTTTTTCGTTGGCCTGGGCCTGTGTTCCTCGTCCTCGGTCCGCTCGCAGTCCGAAAGCCGCTCCCGAACTGATTCCCAAGCGCAAATGGAGCCGACCAAGGGCTCACTCTTGGTCTATTCGGCCGAGCGGGGATTCCGCATCCCGTTCAACGCCAGCGAAGAGGCCAAGAAGTGGCTCCAGGAGGTTCAACTCTGGGTCTCGACCGACCAGGGCGAATCCTGGGGAAAAGGCCCAGCGGACCGTGCGGGCGGGGATCGCAGTTACTTCATCTTCCGAGCACCCAGCGACGGTGAATATTGGTTCGCGGTGCGGTCGATTGGCATCGACGGCAAGGTCTCTCCTCCGCGCGACGCCGCCGTCGAACCCGGAATGAAAGTGGTCGTCGATTCCACGCCTCCCTCCTTGATTGTCGAACCGCTGGAGCGCAGAGGAAGCATGGCGAGCGTCCGTTGGGAAGCCCGCGACGAGCACCTGAAGTCCAAGACGCTCTATATCGAGTATCAGGTCGAGGGAGTGCGCGAGTGGCGCCGCGTACCCATTCGCAGGCTCTCGAGCTCGGGTCAGCAGACCTGGGATGCAGGCACTGCCGAACCTATTCGCGTGCGAGCAGGGGTTTCCGACGAGGCAGGCAACAAGCAAGACGTCGAGATCCGGCTGCCCGACGGTTCCTCTGCCAACCCAGCTCCCGCAGTCTTGACGCCCGACGAATCCAACGATCCTCCTCCCATCCATTCGGCCGACGGAAACTCCACCGACGCCAGCCAGGACGAAGAAGCAGACGATCCCCAGTCGTCCCGCAAAATCCGCTCGGCGTCGAGCCGACTGCCCGCGGACGACGAGCGCGAAACGGACGACCGAAACTCCAATCCAACGGTCGCGGAGGATCCCGGCGAGACGAGCAAGCCTCGAACTCCGTCGGGCCGAGCCGGAGGCCAGACCCTTCGCGTCTCCAGCAGCAGGTTCCCGCTGAAATACAACGTAGAGGACGCAGGCCCGAGCGGACCAGCTCTTGTCGAGCTGTGGGTCACACGCGACAACGGCCGGTCTTGGACCAGGCTCGACGAAGACGCCGACCGAACGTCCCCTTACGACGTCGACCTGGGCGGCGAGGGGACCTACGGGCTCTCCCTCGTGGTCCGCTCGGCGTCCGGGTTGGGTGATATGCCGCCCGCTCCTGGAGATCGACCCCAGATCTGGGTGGAAGTGGATTCCACCCCACCGATCGTTCAGCTCGACCAACCCAGGCCTGGAACCGGAGCGAATGCGGGCAAGCTGGTGATTACCTGGAACGCCGAGGACCAGCACCTGGCCCCCAGAAGCGTTCAGCTTTCGTACAAGACCGACCAACGCGATTCGACCTGGAAGCCCATAACCAACGAACGCATCGACAATACAGGCAGGTTCGTCTGGAACGTGCCTGCACGCGTTCCCGACAGGCTTTATGTCCGCGTCGACGTTTACGACGCCGTGGGCAACAGAGGCTCGGCCGACACCACGGGCGGCGGCCCCATCGTTCTCGATCGGGTCCGACCCAAGGGCAGAATCATCGGTCTCGACCAAGGCCCCAGAGGCGACGAACAGCGGCCGAGGAGATAGCTCCTGGCAGCTCTCGCCAGAACACGGGTTCCTGTGTTGGTGATCGTCGCTTTTCAGGCTACTGTTCGCCCGTCACGTTGGACATCCCACGTCCCTGCGCCACGGCAGAATCAATCCTTGTAGGGGGCGTCGCGCGAACGGCCCTTGGCGAAGGAATTCGTGGATACCGATCCCAGGCCGACGAGGGTTGGTCGAAGGACCCGACGATTCCAGGAGAGGACCATCGCGCGCGACCTGACCAGGATGCGGAGGCAATGGAACGTGATCCAGATGCTCTCGACGCGAACCCTAGGGGCGACCGTGAAGGAGATCGCCCACGAGGCTGGAGTCGACGAAAAGACCATCAGACGCGACCTTTTGTTGTTCCGAGAAGTGGGTTTTCCCCTCGACGAGGAGGTAGGCGAGCGCGGCCGCAAGTCTTGGAAGATGAGCGCGGGACGTTGCACCCCGCGATCGATTTTTCCTTCGACGAGTTGGCCGCGCTCTGCCTAGGCGAGCGTCAAATGGCGCCGCTTGCAGGCACGTTTCTCTGGGAGGCCGGCCAGTCCGCGTTCAAGAAGATCCGCTCGCTGGTCGGTCCCAAGGCGCTCGAATCGATTCGCCAGTTCGAAGAGCTCTTCCGAGATACACGAGTCGGCCTGCACGATTATTCCCAGCTCGCCGACTTCATCGAGGCCTTGCGCGCCTGTATCGAAGAATCTCGAGCAGTGCACATCCTTTACCAATCAAGCAAGGCCACCGAGCCCGCGTATCGCGACGTCTATCCTTACATGTTCAATTGGTTCAAAAACGCGCTCTACCTCGTGGCCTTCGACCCGAGCGAGGACAAGTTCAAGTCTTACAAACTCGATCGGATCGAAGACGTCGAGGAAACTCAGTTCCGCTTCGTTCGCGACACCAAGTTCGATGCCGAGAGGTTTCTCGAAGGCTCGTTCGGCGTCTATCAAGGGGACGGCAACCATCTGGTTCAAGTCCGATTCTCGGCTACGGTCGCTCGGTACGTTGAAGAGGCCCGTTGGCATGCCTCTCAGCGTCTGACCAAGCCCGGCGACGGAACGCTCTTGGCGGAATTTCGACTGTCCACCACCCAGGAAATCAAGAGCTGGATTTTGAGCTTCGGCTCGCACGCGGTCGTCCTCGAGCCCGACTCCCTTCGGAACGAGATCATAAGCGAGCTCGAGCGCATGTCCGCCGTTTATTCCGCAAGCGTCGCAGGGCCCGCCCCAGTCCCGCGCAGAAAGAGGTGATTGGCAAGGCCCTCGAGCCCGCCAGCGTGGTTGTCGGATCTCGCTATTGTTCGAGATCGGTGATACTCTCGATCGTCGTTTCCCGCGACTGAAGACGCACTCGAGGACGAACTCGAACTACGGAACCACTTCCATGTTCAGAAGGTTTGCGCGGCTGCTGTCCTTGGTTGGAACGGCCATTGGTTTGTTCTCGAGCGTCTCAGGCTGCGACGGCAAGCCCGACGAAGGCGTCTCTTACGACGGGTCAAAAATCACGGCCGCCCGCGTCGATGAACCGACGACCACCACGCTCAGCTATACCCCATTGTGGGCGCCTGTGAAGATCAGCGTGAACACCAATGGCGATGTGAGCGTTTCGGTGGCCAACGAGATGAGGACGTCGATTGGCGTGTTCGAGATCTCGCGCGAGACTCCCATCGCCAAAATCGGCCTCGATCACCCGAATGCGTTGTTAGTGGGCGTCGGCGACAAGGCCCATGTGTTCGACTTCGATCCGAACACGTTGCACAGACCGCTAATCGACATGCCGGGTTCGTACCAGCTTACGAATATGACGTTGCCCGCGCATCTCGACGACCCTTTGCTCATCCAGATCGAACCCAGGCCCAAGAGCGCGCTTTCCGAGTTGTTGTCGCGAAGTGCATCGAAGACGGCCAATCTCTTGGAGCTGGGAACCCTGCCCACTCTGCCAATCGTTCCAAAGCTGCCAGGGATCGATCCCAAACGGAAGAAAGAGATCGCCGATTTCATCCTCGCTTCCGACATGGCCCAAGCCCAAGCTGTGCTTGCCGGGAATCCTTTGCAAGCGTCCGCGTTCTTTGCGGAAGACGCGTACAGGCTGATCTCGGAACAGATCGAACAGAACTCGAAGAACGGCGAGATCGCCGATATCAAGCTCGACCAGGACAAGACGCTGATCAACAATATCACGATCGCGTCCGACGGTTCGACGATCGACGTCGACATGGAAGAGACGTGGTCCAGGACCACCTACGAATATTCCACAGGCAAGCTGATTGCAACCTATCCGCCCGTCACGTTTCCGCAGACGCTGACCATCAGCCAGACGCCGAAGGGCTGGTTCGTCGTGAAAATGGTGTTCAAGTCAAAAGAACATTGATTGACGCCGTTAGGCCCGCCCAAGAACTTCGAGCAAGTCGCCAGCGTGTTCGAGAAGGGACGAGGAATGTCGCTGCTGATGTACGCATTGCTTGTCTTTTCCGCCGCCCTCGAGGTCGGCGGCGACGCGCGAGTGCGCAAAGGGCTTAGGGGAGGGAGCCTTGCCTGGGTTGCCATGGGCTGTTCGGCGCTGGCAGTTTATGGGATTGTGTTGAACACGGCCCGTTGGGATTTTTCGAAGCTTCTGGGTGTTTACGTCGGCCTCTTCGCGCTCGTTGCCGTGCTCGTGGGCAAGTTCTTCTTTCAAGAGCGCGTGCCGGCGTCGACGTGGATCGGGCTTGGGGTGATCGTCCTGGGCGGACTGATCATTCAACTTGGTCGAGGCGGCGAATGAGCAACGGCGGGGACGAAGCAACGTGAGCGAGCCAACAGTGGAGTGGAGATTCTCAGGGCTTGTCGAGTTCAGTCCCAGGTTTAAGCCCAGGCCGGCAATCAGCCACGTGCTCTTCGATTTCGACGGAACGTTGTCGCTTGTGCGTCAGGGCTGGCCCGAGATCATGATTCCGATGTTCGTCGAAGTCTTGCCGAAATTACCCGGAGAGACCGACCAAGAACGTGAGCGAACGGCCTTCGAAGACATAATGAAGCTCAACGGCAAGCAAACGATCTATCAGATGATCCAGCTTGCCGATCGCGTGCTCGAGCGAGGAGGAACTCCCGAAGAACCGCTTATCTATAAACATGAATATCTCAGACGGCTGAACCTGCGCATTCAGGATCGTCTCGACGGTCTCGAGCGCGGCACGATCGCTCCCGACGACTTGCTGGTGTACGGCGCCAGAGCTCTCTTGGAGCGTTTGTCGTCCCGCGGGCTCGAGCTTTATCTCGCAAGCGGCACCGATGAACCGTTCGTCAAGAACGAGGCGCGGTTGCTGGGCGTCGACAGTTATTTCGGCGGCAGGATCTATGGAGCGAAGGACGATTACGCCAGCTTCTCGAAGCAGATGGTCATCGAGCGCATCCTTCGCGAAAACGCTATCCCAGGAGAAAGGCTGCTGGCTTTTGGAGACGGCTACGTCGAGATCGAAAACACAAAGGCGGCCGGCGGACTCGCGGTGGCCGTGGCGAGCGACGAGGCGAACAACGGGTCGGGCAAGATGGACGCCTGGAAGCGCGATCGGCTCTTGGGAGTCGGCGCCGATATTGTCGTGCCGGACTACAGAGACGCCGGAGCATTGCTCGAACGCATCTTCGCCGACGGGGCCTCGCAATGAGCGGGAACCGTCGCCCCATCGATCTGAGCAAACTGAAGGTCTATCCGCTCGCCGAGCGTCGAAGCCTGACCACGGTCGAAGAGGTTCTGATCGATCCTGCTTCATCGCCCCCCTCGGTTAGCGAGGACGTCGGTCGAGCCATCGACCACGCGGCCGAGAACGTTCGCGATGCGAGACGCCAAGGCGCTTCGGTCATGCTGATCTACGGCGCGCATCTCCTCAGGAACGGGGCGGCGCTGTTCGTCGATCGGCTGCTCGAAACAGGGTTCCTCACGCATCTGGCGACCAACGGTGCTGGTTCGATCCACGATTGGGAATACGCTTGGCTGGGGAGGTCGACCGAGAGCGTCAAGGACGGAACGGCCGAAGGCCGCTTTGGCGCCTGGAATGAGACAGGCAAATACCTGACGCTCGCATTACTCCGCGGAGCCCTCGATCGATTAGGATACGCAGCGAGCGTCGGCAAGCTGATTATCGAAGACGGGGTTGATCTACCCGATCCAGATGAACTCGAGGAGGCCATTGTCGATGATCCGTGCGACGAACTCACCGGCGCTCGGGCCGAGCTCTTGGGAGTCATGCGCGAGTTCAAGATCCATGGCGGAAAGATCGAGCTTCTTCACTCCTGGAAGCATGCATCGATATTGGCTTCGGCATTCAAACGCCAAGTTTCGGCGAGCGTGCATCCAGGGGTCGGCTACGACATCATCGCAAACCATCCCATGTATCGTGGGGCGGCGATTGGAAGGGCTGGGGAGCGGGATTTCGCGATCTTCGGAGGCGCGGTGGAGGGGCTGGACGGCGGAGTCGTGCTGTCGGTGGGCTCGGCGATCATGGGCCCCCAAGTGTTCGAGAAGAGCCTGAGCTGCGTGAACAACCTGCGGATCCAGGAGGGTCGAAAGCCGGTCGAAGGACACTCGATCCTTGTCGTCGATCTCCAGGACAACGGCGGTTGGGATTGGCGAAATGGAGAACCGCCAAAATCGAACCCTGCGTACTATCTTCGCTTCTGCAAAAGCTATTCACGCATGGGGGGTCAAATGCAATACCTTCAGTGCGACAACATGGCGTTTCTCCATCACCTGGCTCGACGGCTTATATTGGAATGAACATGAAGTGGCTCGAGAACATCAGCAGCCGTTACGCTAAACTCCGCATAGCCGTTGTGGGAGATGTTTTTCTCGATAAATATCTGGATATCGACGCAAGCTTATCGGAGACTTCGATCGAGACGGGCTTGCCGGTTCACAACGTGGTTAGGACGCGATCGGTTCCGGGAGCCGCCGGGACGATCGTCAACAACCTTCAGTCCCTGGGAGTGGGCGAAATCCAAGTCGTGGGTTTTTGCGGCGACGACGGCGAAGGATTCGAGCTCAGGCGAGCGCTCGAAGCCCTGCCCGGAGTGGCTCTCGACCACTTCATGACCACGGATCAACGAAGCACGCCCACCTACTGCAAACCGATGTTGCACGAGCAAGGCTCGGTACCGAGGGAACTCAACCGGCTCGACGTCAAGAACCGGACCTCGACGAATCCCGAGCTCGAAGAAACGCTCGTCAAGAACGTGTTCAAGGTCGCCCGCGAAGTCGACGCATTGGTCGTCATGGACCAGGTCGAGCTGCCCGAAACAGGAGTGGTGACGAAACGCGTGCGAGAAGCCCTCTTGAATGCTCAGAACGACGACGGCGTGCTGGTCCTGGCCGATTGCCGAAGAGGTCTGAACGCTTACCCGTCGCTTGGTTTCAAGATGAACTGGACTGAGCTTGGAAAGTTGACGAACCGGGCTTTGCCGTCGATTGACGAGGTGAAGCGAGAGGCTTCCCAATTGGCTGGGCGCACGGGTCGGCCTGTCTTCGTGACGTTGGCCGAGCGAGGCGTTGTGGGCGTGGTTCGAGGCGAACAGCCTGTGTACGTCCCATCCCTTCCAGTGCGCGGACCTATCGACGTTGTGGGCGCTGGGGACGCAGTAACCGCCAATCTGACCGCAGCCCTCGCCGCTGGCGCCACGGCCGAGCAAGCGATGGAGCTGGCGATGGCGGCGGCTTCGATCGTCATCCATCAGCTCGCGACGACGGGCGCCGCGAGCGTAGACCAGATCGAAGCGCTCATGAGGAAAAGCGAAATCCTTAGGCCCGATGGACCGACGGATCGTCCCTACTGACTGAAGCTCAGTCCGGGATCGCTCTCGGGTGCGCCGACCGCTTTGAAGACAAAGTGTTTGGCGTCTTTCTTATTGACGCTCCCCACCATCGGCGGCTGTTGCGGCGGCGTGAGCGCAAGCGCGTCTTTATCGAATCCCGCGTCGCCGGAGAACTGTCGCGTCTGACCGTGGTCGACGACCTTCCATGTAAATTTGTTCTCTTGATCGAGCGTTAGAGTGATTGAGACGTCTTTGACCGGAGAGGCTGTCCAGGTTCCCAGCAGATCGGCTGGTAAAGGACCCGACGGCGTGGGAGGCAGGTTGTTCGCTGCGTCTTGCGCGGCGGGCTGGCCCGCGGCTGCGGGCTGGCCCGGAGGCGCGTTGGGCTGCGCGGGTGCGTTTGCATTGGGTTGGGCGCCTGGCGGCGTTGCACTCTGGGCCTGGTCTTCGGGCTTGGCCGTCAACGCCTCGGCGAGTTGGGAGGCGAGTTTGTCTTGAGGTTGGAGCTCTGCCACTTTCTTGAACTGGGCCGAGGCCGCGTCGGAGGAGCCCTGTGTCATGTACAGCGAAGCTAGCACGAACCGCGCGGATGCGGCGTTCGGGTTCGCTTTGCAGTAGGCCTCGAGCGCGAAGTTGGTTCGTATAGGAGTCGACGTTCGCATACAGGCCCGAGAGCGTGGTCCAATCCCATCCTGGACCGACCGAAAGGACAGTGTACATTGCCGCGGCGGATTCGTCGTATCGACCCAGCGCAAAAAGACAGATCGCGCGGAACTGGTGCAGCATCGGGTCGTTGGGCGTTTGCTGGAGCGCCTGGTTGGCCTGGTCGAGCGCCCTGCATAGTCTCCTGCGTAAAAGCGATCGCGGGCCGAGTCCAGAGTGGCCACTGCCTGTTTGACCACGGCGTCGTCGGGCGGAGGGCTGACGACGTCGAGTGGGCGCGAATAATCGTAGGCAGGCTGTTGTTGAACAACCGGCTGGCCGACGACTACGGGCTGTTGCACAACAACCGGCTGCTGAATGACCATCGCCGAGCTGTAATAGGGATTGTAAAAGCTGCTGTACCCCCAAGAGTTGAACAGCGAACCGATGCCCCACGCGGTCACTCCGAGTCCAAGCCCAAGTCCGAACGATCCCCATCCATATCCTGGATATCCCCAGCCTCCACCGCCAGGGAAGTAGTGATTATTCCAATACCCGTTGACCCAACCGGAGTGATATCCGGCGTAAGGGCTTGGCGCCCAGCCTGAGTATCCATATCCCCTTCCAGGCCAGTAGGCGCCTCTACCGCCTCCGCCATATCCAACGGCGCCGCCGTAGACGTTCCTGTTCACGTTCGTGAAGTTATTGCTCGAAAAGTTCGAGACGTTTGTATTGTTCGTGATGTTGGTCGGGCGATTGACGATGTTGTTGCTGCCGATGTTGTTGCCGATATTGGGTCTGTTGATGTTGGTATTACCACTGTTGTTACCGACGTTAGGTCGATTGATATTCGGTCGGTTGTTCATTCCAGGCCTGTTTGCTCCGCCCCCGCCCCCGCCCCCGCCCCCGGGCGTCGGCGGGTTTATTCCTCCACCGCCGCCAGGTCTATTGCCCCCTAACCCAGGTCGATTGCCGCCCCCGCCTCCTCCCTGCCCTGGTCGATTGCCGCCGCCGAGGCCAGGTCGATTCCCGCCCCCGCCCTCGCCTGGGCCAGGTCTGTTGCCCCCTCCTCCAGGACCTGGACGATTGCCGCCCCCGCCGCCTGGTCCTGGGCGATTTCCTCCTCCTCCGGGCCCTGGCAAGTTGCCTCCGCCGCCGCCTGGACGAGCGGGCTTTGTTCCGACGCCAAGGCCGTCGCCCGGACCCGGTCGGTTGGCGCCTCCTGGACGATTGCCTGCTCCCGGCCCGACGATCCCACCGGGTCTGCCGTTCGTTGGCGGCTTATTGCCGCCGCCGATCCCGCCGAATGGCGGTCTATTGCCAATGTTCCCGCCGCCTCCGGGCCTTCCGCCTGGATTTCCGCCCGGCCTTTGTCCTACGTTGCCGCCAGGGTTTCCTCCTGGTCTCTGTCCTACGTTTCCGCCTGGAATTCCCCCCGGCCTTTGACCTACGTTGCCGCCTGGCCTTTGTCCGATATTGGCCCCTGGATTTCCGCCAGGTCGTGCTCCAGCGTTCCCTCCAGGACGCGCGCCAACGTTGGGAAGATTGGGTCGAGCCGCGTTTCCGCCTGGGTTTCCTCCAGGCCTGGCCATTCCTCCTCCCGGCATGTTGGGCCGAGCCATCCCTCCGCCCCCTCCGCCTCCGGGCCTCGCGCCGATGTTGGGTCTGGCGTTGCTCATCGCCGGAGAGCCGCCGGGCCGAGCCATGGCCGCCCCCCCGCCTCCTCCGCCGCGGCCGACCATCCCGCCTCTGCCGCCGCGCTGGGCGAGCACGCTGCCGTTAAACGCAAACAAGACCAGGCTCACTGCGATCGAGACATTCCGACTGTTCATATCAACCTCTGCGCGGATGTGTGTGGGGGGGGACGCTTCGCGTTTACGTCACTTCGGCTGCGGCGGCTTCTTGACCATGATCACTTCCTCGATGTCGTCGACGATCTGGTCGCCTCGCGTGCGGTCGATCGACTTCCAACTCATCGTATCTTTGTTGATATAGGTGAGCACTTGAGTGGCGGTGGCCGTGCGGCCGTCGGCTCGCACGCCCGTGGCCTTGATAACCCACTGGTCCCCTGCCCGCGTCCACAGTCCTTCTCCATAGCCTCCCTGGTCGTCGAACACCCAGGATTTGAACTGCTTGGTCAGCGGATCCCAACCTATCCTTTGAGTGCCCGTCAAAGCCGGTTTGCCGGCGACGCGTACGTCGAAGCTGCGCACCAGGAAGTTCTGGTTGTCGCTCCAGTTGAATGTCGAAGAGACGACCGCTCCCTCCGATTCCTGCACCCAGTCTCCAACCAGCCATTCGAGCTCTTTCAGCCGCTGATAGTGGCTCGAATCTTTCTCGGGCTGTTCTTCGATGCCGGCGAAAAGCCACTTGCCTTCGCGTTTGACCATCATCGCGCTAAAGTGGCCGGTGGTCGTCGACGTTCCGCTTGCCGGCGTGTACTCCCAGATCCCCGAGATCCGCGCAACGCCAGGGGCGAGAACGCGAACCGAGTCGAGCTTTGACCCGAGTTTGTCGCCGGTCGATTCGGCGAACCGGGCTGTGTAGTGCTGCTCGAGCGCCTCTCTGCCCTGGATCGATTCGTCTTCGTCGTCGACCGCTTCGCCGTCCTCTGTGAACATCAAGGCCAGCGCCTTGGCGTCGCCCGCGGCGAAGGCGTCTTCAAATGCTTTGACCGAAGACTTGATCGCTGCCTCCTCTTCCGAGGAAATTGCCTTTGAGGCAGGCGCGTTTGGCTCGGCCTTGGGCTTATCCTGCCTGGGCGCGGACGAGGCTTCGATCGCCAGCGGCGCGAGCATCAGAGAGAAGATGAGTGCCTGTTGGATTTTCGTGCGCATGTTGCTGACTCGAACAGAAGGCCTTCGGTGCAAGGGGGGGACGACGCAATCGACCATAGCTTACCGTAAACCAGCAAGCAAGGACGACTCGAACACGTTTCGATGACGCAATGGCGCAGCAAAGAGCCCGGCGGCGGAATCCTTCCTTTTGCGGGAAGAACTCCAACCTCCGGGCGGGTTGGGCGGCGTGAAGGTCGTCGCTGGAATGCGAGTTTAGCTATCGTCTCCGTCGTCCGGCTCGTCTTCCTCTTCTCCGCCTTGCTCTTTGAGCATCTCGAGCTCGCGCGAGAGTTGCTGGATTTGCTTCTCGATGGCCTGGATTCGCGACGAAGTCTTCCTGGGCTTCGCCGCGGCCTCTGCCTTGGCCTCTTGATCTTTCTTGAGTTTCACCGCGACGCGAGCCAGATCCTCAGCCCTCTGCTTCGCCTTTTTGGCGAGCGCCTTATCGCGATCGGCAACGGCCGCCTCCCGATCGGCCCGGCGCTTCGCGGCGCGCTCGGCGGCCGCTGCTTTGAGCTTCTGAGCCCGCTCGGCTCCTCGGGCCTGGTCCGCTTGAATCGCGCCCAGCTTCTTGAGTTTATCCTTGATGATAACAGCCTTGTCGTCCCTGACCTCGGCTTGATCAACGTCGACCTTAAGCTTCAAGGTCACGCTCTCGGCGATCTCCTTCGCCAGGTTCGCAATCTCCTTTTCGAAATTCGAGCCAGGCCCGAACTCCTTCTCGACGTCCTTGACCATCTTCTCGATGTCTTCAGTAAATTCTCCGCCAAACTTCTTCTCGAGCTCTTTACCCAACTCTTCGATCTTCTTGGCGAACTCGGAGTCTTCGCCAAATTGTTTCTCGATCTCGGCGCCAAGCGATTCGATCTTTTTGTTGAACTCGGAGTCCTCGCCGAACTTCTTCTCGAGATCCTTTCCAAGGCTCTCCATTTTCTTGGCGAACGGCGAGTCCGGGCCAAGCTGTTTCTCGAGCTTTTTCGTTAGTTTCTCGCTCAAAGCCTCGGCGTCCTTGGCAACCTTTTCGTCGTCGACGAACTTCCGCTTAAAGACCTTGTCCTCGATCTTGATCGGCTTCTTAACCTTCACGTCGTCTTTGTCGTCGTCGCCTTCTTCCCCGTCGTCCGCATCGTCCTCGTCGTCATCCGAGTCGATAATGATCTCGACGTGCTTCTCGACCTTTTTTTCAACTTGCGGCTCGGGAGTTTCCGGCGGCTCGGGTTTCTCCTGCTCGGCGCGGAAGTTCGCGTGCAGCACGGCCTCGCCGCCTGACGGCGCCAGGGTGGCTCTCGACCAAGACGGCAACGCAAGCAAAGCCAGAACCGCGGCGGCCAGTAAACTGGCTGCGGTCGGTCTGCGCGAAATCGATTCGCGAAGGATCATCGTCAACCTCCTCTCGAAGAATAGGCCCGCTCCGGCAACGCCCAACGCGGGCGTGGGAGTGTGCGCCGTCGAATCTGATAGAGATGTGCAAACCTGAAAGAGTGATTCAGCATAAGGAATCCGGTCCTCGGGCAGCGCCCAGACGACCCAGGCGTCGCACGCCAGCTCGGACTCGGCCTCGAGCCGCCGCACCACCGCCCAGTAGAGCGGGCACCACCACCAGATGAATCCGCCGACGAGCTCTGCCCTGCGAATCCAGTGGTCCTTGCGCTTGATGTGCGCCAGCTCGTGCGCCAGAATGCCCCGCCAGCTCGACGCGTCGAGTGATTTCAAAAGATCCTCGGGCACAACCAACTTGGGCTCGCCCAAACACCAAACCAGCGGAGTACCCTTGCCTTCGATCGCCACGATCTCCGGAACCCGAACGCCGAGACGTTCACCTACTGCTTGGGCCTCGGCCTCGAGCCACTCCGGCGCGGAGTACGCGTTCCTCAACCGAAGCTCGAAGGACAGTATCTTCAAAAGCTGCCTGGCGCCAAAGACGAATGTCCCGAAGGCCCAGATGAGTGCAAGCAATTGTCCCAGCGATCGGACGTCCACCGAGCTTCGCAAACGCTCGGCAGCGCTCCAGAACGCACTCGGCGCGGCCTGTTCCGTTTGGTTACTGGCCGATTCGTCCGTGGAGTCTTGTTCGATTGGCGCTTCGTCCTCCATCGGCGCGGTGGAAACCACTTCGTATTCCGAAGGCGTCTCGGATTCAACCGCAGCCTCGGCATCCGAGCCACTTTGGCCTTCTTCGTTTGCGAGCTCATTCGAAGCTTCCATATCGACCGGTTGGAGCGATTCGACCTTCGCCCCAACGGCCTGCGTCTCTTCTTTGTCGAGGGTTGCCTCGAGCTGCGGTTGCGGCTTGCTCGAAGCATGCACGTCGTACGATCGCGACCACGGCCAGTGAACCAGCGGCGGGGCCAGCATCTTGATCAGCACCACAAGCCAAAGGACGTGCCTGGCGGCGGGCCCGATCTTGCGAGTTCGACAAAAGAGCCAGGCCGCGCCGAAGAGGATCGTCGCGACAATCGTCGTTTCGACAAGCCAGCCAAGAATCGATACGCTTCCAGCGATGAGACTCGAAGTATCGAACATAAGCTCTCTCACGTACGTCGGGTCAAAGAGTGAATGTCTGAGATTGTTGGAAAACACCGAGTTGCAAGCCGAGCTAGGCTTTGTCTCGCAAGCCCTTCTTGGCGTCTTTCACTCGATCTTCGTCTTGGGCTTCGTCGAGCAATTTCCTAAACCTCGCAAGCTCTTCGCTTGTGAAGCGATTTCCTTGCACGAGAGCCAAGACCAAAGGCGCCGCCCTGCCGTCGCAAAGCTCCTCCGCGGCGTCTCTGAGCCTGGTCTCGAGCAGATCCTCGCGACTGACCTTGGCCTCGTAAACCAACGGCGACCGTTCGCCAACCTGGCCAACGTATCCCTTTGCCAAAAGCCTCTGCAAAAGCGTCGCGACCGTGGTGTACGCCCAGCTTCTGCCTCTGGCCTGGAGCGCTTCGCGAACCGCCCGAACCGTGGCAGCGCCTTCGTCCCAGACGACGCGCAACACCTCGCGCTCCGCGTCGCTCAAGTCGGGTCGATTCTCCATGAGCCGCAGGCCTCCTCGACAAAGCCCTCGCGACGCACTCCGCCGCGTTCTGCTACGTCTTGTAGTAGGAAGTCTACTACGAGCTGTAGAAGCCTGCAAGCCCTTTTTTTCACGGTCTGGATTTTTTCTGAGAGACGATTATTCGGCTGTCGCAATCACAGGCGCTGGGGCCTCGAGAGGTTCCAAGCCCAAGGCCCGCTCGACCTCCTCGGCGACGAGGGCGAAACGGCCCATAACGCGATAATAGACATGAAAGATTGTGGAAACAACGTGATCGCTTACTTCGAGCAGTGCCTGAACCTCGTTGTCTGGCGGCGTCTCGAGTCCGCAGTATCGCGCAGGGTGATGGGCTCGCCGCCTGTTGCGAAGGGGTAATGCAGAGGACCAAGCGTGGTTTGGAACGTCTGAAGGCTGTTCGCAAGAGCCTTGCTCGCACGTAGAAGCCCGTTGATAAATTTTTCGTTCTTGTCGTTGTTCTGGTAATCCTTGAGCACGCGCAAGACGGCGCCCCTGTTCATGGCCAGTTCGAACGCATCGGGCATGACGGGCGAATACATTCTCCCGTAGGTCGGAATCAAATGATCGATCTCCTCGCGCCAGGCCAGGCATTCGTGGACGCGCTCCACCGCGCCTGGGGTCCGCAAAATCGAAATCGCCGCTGCGATCCTCTGCGATGCGGCGTTCTCGAACATCGCCAGCAAAGGCTCGAGCCCCTCGAGCTGCGTTTGGGCGTCCTCGAGGCTCTGTCTGATGTCCGCCGGCTTGTTCGACTCCAGTTCGAACTGCGAGGCTTTGATCTTGAAGTCCGCCTTGGTCAAGTGCGCCGCGGCTCGACATTCCACGATACGATTGGCGCCTCATGCACCTTGGCGACGGCAACTCGGTATCCTTCCGACAATCGCAGCATCTCCTGCCTCGCCTTTTCGATTCGGGTGCGCGCCGCCTTCAAGTCGGTTGCAGGAGCGATCGGATTCAGAACGCCCGGAAGGCCGCGGAGCGCGGCGGCCGCTCCGACGAAAAACCGTTCGAGAGCCTTGTTCTCGGCCTGGATCACCTCTTGTCCGGCAACGACGTCGGCCACAGGTTCGAGCTGTTCCGCGGAAACCATGATTCCCAGTACTTTTTTGTAATGATCGAGCGTGCTCTTTTTGCACAGACCCTCGAAGTCTTTGAAAAGCACGCTCGCCGGACCCGCGAGCCGGAAGATCCCAGGGTCGTCCTCAGCCCTTGAATGCGCGATACGATCGCGTTCGCAAGGGTGCGTGTCGAAGATCCCGGTCTTTGCCGCTGTGTGCGCTGCTTCGATTTGGGTGATCACGTCCTTGGGAATCTGCGCAGCGTTTGCCAAGATCAGTTTGGGCAGGTCGTCGACGAGCCTGCCTTCCTTCCACCTGTGATTCAAATCGGCGTACGCGCCTTGCAAGGCGACGTTTAGCAGACCAAGCCTTCGCGAGGTCGCTTCGAACACGTCCGAACCGACCATCCGAGTCTCGTAGCGATCGGCGTCATACTCCATTTGTCGCAGCATCATGCCGCTGATCGCATGGCCCACGACCATCAGGAGCCAAAGGATTTTCCGAGTCAGCCAGACCACGCCCCTGGCGACCTGCATGACGATCATCACCCAGCCGTTGCCTCCGGAACCCCACTCGACCAAGGTCTGGTCCCATTCGTCGCGTTCATAAACGACTCGCATGAACCAAAAATTGATTCGCCTGACGACCCCAGAGAGCCGCATTCCCGCTGCCTGGGAAAAGTGGCCGAATTCATGAGCCAAAACTCCGGCAAGCTGCTCGACGTTCAGGCCCGCGACCAGCGGCAAGCCGATCGTCAGCGTCAGTTCGTTCGACAGGATCCCAAGGAAGCCGTCCTTCAGACCCGCCGAGGCATTCACTTCGCAATCGACCTGAATCTTGCTCGGACTGGGAGCATTGACCGACTGGCAAACCGCGTCGACGAACGCAAACAGCAGCGGCTCGCGCGAAGGGTCCAGAGGTTTGAGCGAGCGCGTTTTCGAAGGCTTGGCAAACAGCGGCTTGATCATGAACAGAAGCGCTGTCACGCCCACAACCAGCGGGCCAACGTAAACCAAAAGCCGCACCTCGAGTGTTCTTCACATGTTCGAACACAGTGATATGTCGGGTTGCGTGATAATAAAGTCCGAATCCGACCACTCCGATCAGAGCCAGATAGATCAGAGGCAGGACGATCATCGCGAGTGCGACGCAGACGATCAAAAGCCGATAAGCCACGGTCGGCCGAACGGGTTCGATTTCTCCTCGGAACGAAGCCAGGATCTGTCGTGGGGTCAACTTGGCTTGCGTGGTTCCGACTACAACCGCGGAAGCGTTTCGAACCGATTCGACGGCTTTGGCCGACAGCTTGGCGACCCCCGCCCTGGGCTTCGGAGCATCGGCAAGTCCGTAGATATCCCCTTGATCGTTCGCCGAGAGGCTTGGTCCGTCGAGAGGCCCTTGGGCCGATCTTGCCAAGACCGGGGCAAGATGTGCGTCGTCGGCGAGTTGAACCTCGCCGGGGTCGGGTGCGGGAACAGGGAATGTGGATTTACACTTGGGGCAACGGATGCGCTTGCCCGCAGCTTCCTCGGGTGCTTTCAGCTTTTGCGAGCAATCTGGGCATCGTACTTCGATCGGCATGACCCACCCTCGTTGATCGAGGCTCAGCCGCCACGATTGAAAACCTCTCGTTCCGGTCGTCTTAACTTAATCTCGTCCGAATCGCCGATCAATCGGCGAGATCGATCTAGGTAAGAGCGAACTCAATCCCTTCAGCGCCTGACGCAAAACCATACCCGTCTCGACTACCGCCGACTGGCCACGATCGATCACTCCGCCGAGTTGAAAGAATCCGTGGACCAAGCCGTCGTAACGCTTCACACGCATATCGACGCCTGCCTTGCGAAGCTTCTCAGCATACGCTTCGCCTTCGTCGCGCAGAGGATCAAATTCGGCGGTCAGAACCAGGCCGGGCGGCAATCGGCTGACGTCCTTCGCCAAGAGGACTGAGGCCAGCGGGTTTTCGCCGTCGTCGGGAGTGGAGAGGTACTGCTTCCAGTAGAAACGCATCGAACGCTCGGTCAGCAGTTTGCCCTCGGCGTTCTCCTTGTAGCTTGGCGTATCGAACGCATAGTTCGTTACAGGGTAGATGAGCAGTTGGAACGCGAGCTCCATTTCGCCCAGGTCTCGGGCCAGTACGCAAACTGCCGCCGCCAAGTTGCCCCCTGCACTATCTCCGCCCACCGCCACTTTCGCGTTTGATCCGCCGAGCTGTTCGCGGATGTGCCATACGCTCCTTGTCGCCGAGAAACTGTCTTCGAGTGGAATGGGGAATTTGTGCTCGGGAGCGAGTCGATAATCCACCGAAACGATAGCGCAGCCAGCAGCGTTGGCGAGCTTTCTTAAATGCCCGTCGCACGTATCGCGACTGCCCAACACCCACCCGCCACCGTGAAAGTAAACGAGGACGCCGACAGCGCCGTCGGGCTCGTAAACTCGAACAGGGATCCCGTCTTCGAGCTCCTGATCGTAAACCTTGCTCACGAGCTCGAGAGTCCCAGCGAAGGCCTTGAGCTTCTGGAAGGCCGCGCGAGCCTCCTCGACCGGCATCTGGTCGTATTCCTTGGTCCGAATCGCGGCCACTTTTTCGAGAAAGTCGCTCGCTTGGGGATCGAGAGGCATTTGATACGCTCGCTAGATTAAGTATGTTTTAGCAACAATGACATCAACAGTCTGCCAGGTCCCCGCCAAATGGCTCGAGTGGCGGGCGCGTTCATGATAGTAATTCTTCGACGAGCGCCGCGAGGCCGTCTTGGTCGTTGCAATGCGTCACCCTGTCGGCGGCCCTGCGAACCTCCTCCGGAGCATGCGCCATTGCAACCCCCAGGCCCGCTCCCTGAATCATGGGCAGGTCGTTCATATCGTCGCCAATCGCGCAGATTTCGTTGGGCTCAACGTCCCAAAGATCCGCAAGGTGCAGGAGCGCCGACCACTTGCCGGCGTCGGAGTGCAAGATTTCGCACATCGTGCCCTTATATTGCGGACTCTTTTGCACAAACGTTCGCACGTGACTCTTCACTTGTACGTGAACGTCTTCTTCAAAGGCAAGCATGTCTTCTCGAGTTCCTATGGCGCAGACGTGAAACGCTTCGAGTTTGGAGAGGTCTTCGAGCAACGTCGGTTCGATCTTGGCGTAGGTTCGGTTTCGTGCGACGTATTCGTCGAAAAGGGTCCTTCCTGAAGGATCTTTGATGATCAAGAAGTCGAACGAGCCTGGGTCTTGGTCGGCGAAGACGACGATCGGTTCATCACGCGCTTGAAAGACCTCTCGAATCTTCTCGAGCGAATCGGCGGACAGGTCTGCCCTCCAGAGCGTCTTGTGCGTCTTGGGGTCTTTGACGATTGCGCCCGAGTTGCAGACCAAGGGTGCGTCGAGGCCCAGTTCTCGGGCGATCGGCAGTGCCCTCCGGTAGCGCCGACCGGTGCACAACACCGGCGCCATGCCCGCGCGGGCAGCGTTTGCAAGAGCAGCAAGCGTTCGGGGTCGAACCACTCCCGACGGATCGAGCAGGGTCCCATCGACGTCGATCGCCAGGATGCGGTAGTGTGCGGAACCCATTGAAATTCCGTTTCTGAAGCCCGAACGAGCGAACTTTAACAGTCCCACCATCTCAGGCCCAGCCGACTGGTTCTGTCAACTCTGCTACGTAGACGCGGCAACTCGATGTGTGGCGCTTATCCCTCGCTTCAGGGTAGAGGCGGTTGCTTGCCGCGTGGCGCATTTCGAGGGTTTGCGCTTTTTTTGGGGTTCAAATCCAGACGCTCCGAAGCTGGATTTCCAGCGAGCGAAGTTTCGTGACTACGCCTTTTCTCCCACCCGCTAAAATCGAATCGATGTCGCTTTCATGAGATCGAAGGACGTTTTATTGTCGGCCATAGCCGAGTTCGCCTTTCGGGAGGGTTTGAGGACGTCGGTCGATCTCCAGCTCATTACATCACTCAAGGAGCATGCTTGAAACCGAACGGTCGTAGATTTACGGCTTGGGAGCGAATGACAGGCTCGTCATCGAGCCCTTCGCGCATGCTCGAACGAACACCCATCGTCGGGTGCCCGTTTCAGATGTTGATTGTCGCTCAAGGGCGACAGCGGCTATTAGAGAAACGCCGCTCGGGCTTGCCGTGACGCTTCGGCTCAGACATCCCAACTTTGTCGTCTAACGGACGCATGCCCGTCGGCCGACAATCTGTCGGCCGATCATCCCCGGAATCGGCTGTTGAGAAACACCATTGCGCGGAAACGCCTGCTTTGATCCAGCTTTCAGCTCAAAACGACTCGGAAATCTTCCCGAGGCGCAACATCGAGTGAACGCTCGTCTTCGAACGCTCGCTTCCTACCACGAGTCAACTTTCAGACTGTCCGCGCTTGGATCCTCCTTATCCCCGTTCAAACCGTCACAACCCATCCTGCCAAGAATCGGAATAGCCTGCACAAGCCGACCTCGCTCGCGAGACTCGTGTAAGATTCACTTCAGTTTGAGCTGTCGAATGCACCATTGACGCACACGCTACACGAGAGACTGCGAGCTTGCACCATGGCTAAGATCCACTACCGAAGGCTTGTCCTTCTCGTTGCACTATTCGGAATGTTCTCGGCGCTGTCGAGCTCAGCAGAGGCCCAGCTCTTCAGACGCAGGCCTCGGCAGACGTCGTATGTCGCGCCTTCGGAAGACCCGTCGGTCTATCCCATGCTCGGAACGTACTACCCTACCAACTATATGATGGTCAGGGGAAACTATACGGGCGGAGGAGGATACTCGCCATTGAACTTCTATAAGGATACGACGATGGTCATCTACGGACCGTTGGCAGCAACGCGAGCGTATACAGCGCCTGTTCGGTATAACGTGAGAGGGTATAACGGCGGATCCTACCCAGTCAGGACCATGGCGTACTCTTACCCGAATTTACCCAGCCTGAGCCCCGTGGTTTATCCGAACCAGGGAAGCTACTACTTTGGATTCCCAAGACCAGCAACGCCGCCTTGGTGGCAGGATGGCAATAGCTGGATCGATATGAATTGACGTGGCGGTGTATCAAAACCATCGGCCAAACGGGCTTGCTATTCAGTCGAAAGCAGCCCGTTGCCTGAGGCGTTCGAACTTCTCTTTCAGCGACGCTCCGCCCAGGTTGGGATGGAGGATCGCTGTTGCATCGATGATCCGGACGGCGAGGCTGTTCTTGCCCATGCGGAAGGCGCAAAGAGCTTCTCCATAACGAGCGGCGAACCAGGCTGGCGAGCCTGTTGGAGTGGTCTGGACGAGCCGCCAGTAGAGCAAAGCCGCCTGCGAGAAATCGTCGACGCGAACGAACAGATCGGCTGCGTCGGCCAGAAGCTCTTGGGGAATTTGGTTCATGTTGGTTCGCAGCGGTTCAGCAAGTAACCGTGCCTGGCGGTAGTCGGCGGAGTAAATGGCGGCTCTTGCGTAGCGGAGTCGGAGCTCGAGGTTCCCGGTTTTGTCTCGAGACGCCTCGGGTTCGAGCAAGGATCTCAAAACTGCTCCAACGCGTTGGCGGGGGATTTCCTGATCCATGACCGCGGCGTTCTCGTCGATGACGCCGGCGACGGCCAAGAGGTTCTCGAGCGAGGTGCTCTGAAGCAGGATTCTTACGCCTTCCTCGGCTTCTTCGATTCGGGTCAAGCGCACTGGGCAGCGATTTCGAGTCCTAGGGCGCGGAGACGCTGGGTTTCTCGCGTGGCCTGGAGTTTGAGTCGCTTACAGATCAACCTGGCGTTCTCGGCCTGATCGACTCCAGGAGTAAGGTCCAACCTGGCCCTGGCAAGCTCGAGCTCGGTTGCGGCGGACCGGTCGTTCCCAGCCTCCTCGAGCGCTTTGTCGAGGATTGCCTTGGCTGATGTGTATTTCGCAGCGATCGTCGGTTTGTCGCCGCCGAGCCGTTCCAGGTCGAGCTCGTCCTGGCGAACCTGGGCCATGGCGATCTGGGCGTCGATCCAGCGCGGGTGGGTTTTGGGGATGTTCGCCCAGGTAGACACTGCCTCGTCCTGTTTGCCCGCGAGCGCGAACTGTTCGCCCAGAAGCCAGCGCGCCTCGGCGACGGTTTTGTCGTTTGGGAAGTCGCGGATCTGAGCGGTCAACGAATCAAGATAGGCCTGCCTGGTTTTGTCGCGATCCTTATCATGGAGGACTTTGCCGAGCGCCAATGCGCGGAGCATCCCTGCCTTTGGTCTGAGCTCGCCGGCGGAAGGTTCGTCTCGGAGCTTAGAGAGAGCCTCGGCGGCGTCGAGGAACTCGCCCGCCTGGTAGAGCAGTGCTCCCGACTTGAACGCGAAATCGCGGGACTGGCTTTCGTGACCTTTGGATTTGGCGATTTCGGAAGCTTTCAATTCGAGCTTTGCCGCGGACTTGAAGTCGCCGCTGGCGCGCTTGGCGTCGGCCAATGCGTCGAATGCGGAGGCAGGCTGGCCTGCGGTTGGTTCGGAGAGCTTTCGACTCAATGTAATGAGAGCCAGAGTCGCGTCTTCGCCTCCGTTTTCGCGGAGCTTGGCCAGGTCCGCGAAGACCTCCGACTCGGCGGCGAGCCGCTCGGGACCTGGAGCCAGGCGAATTGCGAGGGAAAGCTTGACCTCGATCGACAGTCGCTCTTTGAGCGTCCGTCCCGCCTTTGACGACTTGATCAGAGCCAATGCTTGATCATACTGACCTTTGCCGATGAGAATCG
Source organism: uncultured Planctomycetota bacterium (assembly GCA_963818975.1). GTDB lineage: Bacteria > Planctomycetota > Planctomycetia > Isosphaerales > Isosphaeraceae > CAWFUI01. Next base: position 354,950 of record CAWFUI010000015.1, read on the forward strand.
AGGTGCGGATTGGCAAGACCTCGTCTTCGGGAAGTTTGGGAGTGAGGACCGCCTCCTCCAGGCTTTTTGAGGCTTCGACGAATTGGCCCAGATCGGCAAGCACACGCGCCTCCAAGAGCTTTGCTCTGCCAGCGAGCGAACGCTCGGCAAACGTTGGGTTGAGAACCGCCAGGGCGCGTCGGCGAGTCGAGTCGGCTTTCCGGACGTGTTCGGCATCGCTCGACTCAGCCTCCACGTGGGCAAGGTCGCAAACCGCCTTGCCGAGCCTATAGCGTGCGTTTTGTTCGACGAGCGAGAGGTCCTTCTTGTCGCTAAGGGAACGAACCAGAGTTCCCAACGGCTCGATCGCCGCCTCGAAGCCAGTCAAGGCGCGGGCTCGCGCGGTTTTGTCGGCGGGCGAGAGTTCGGCCTGCCGAGCCCATGAAGAAGCCTCGACCCAGCGGTACACAGCAGCTTGAAGCCCGAACATCGCTGCCCGGGTGTGCCTGGGATTGGCCTGGTTGAACGACTCGAGTTCGGTCCAGGCGCGCTTCCAAAGGCTCCTGCAATTCTCTTCCGACTTCGCGGCTTGGCCGGCCCGGTCGAGCGTCTCGGCAAGCTCCATCGCCGCGTCCTGACGAGTCGGCATCGGCGCGCTTGAGTCGAGAATTTGCTTGCGCAAGACCTCGACGCGAACTTCGATGTTGCGATCCAGCGGCGGCGATTGGACGATTGCCGCACTCATCAGAAGCGTTAGAAGTCTTGATCCGAACATAAGGTCAATTGGCGCCCCAACCGGCGCCGGACTTCAAACCATTGAATCCGACGTGTTGTAAGTAGACTTCTTGATTTCCTTTTCTTGGAACAAGAGCCAGAAAGCCAAGATGCAAAGCAAGGTGAGGAAGAACGGTCCCGACCAGATCACAGCCCAGTTGGTCTTGAACCGTTCTCGGAGCATGCCCGAGATGATGCTGCCCAAGATGGTTCCAAGGCCATAGACGAGGAAGATGAGGAAGTTCTGGGCGGAGGCTTTGATGTCGGCGCTGGCGGCTCTGTCGACGTACATCTGGGCGACGACGAAGAAGAACCCGAACGCGAATCCGTGCAGGGCGATTGTCGAGATCATCAGCCACTGTGGACTTCCGATCATCGAAAGGCCAAAGCGCAGTGCCACGCGCCTGCGCCGATGAGCATCGTGTTCTTCACGCCCATTTTGTCGACGGCCAGCGGGACAAGGGCCATGAGGACAAGCTCGGCCACCTGTCCGATAATCATATAACCGCTGGCGTCAGTGCTAGGAATGCCGATATGGATAAGAAAAGCCGACTCGCAAGCGAAATAGAAGGCAAGCATGATTCCAACCAACCCTGTAACGATTGCGAGCACCGCGAACGACCGGCTCTTCATGAGCTCGAGACTCTCGATGAACGCCGACTTTTTGTCGATGGGGTCGCCAACCTTGGAAGGGATTGGCGGGGTGTGCGGCAAGAACAGGCAATAGACGCTGTAGATGAGCGAGAACGCTCCGGCCAGGCGAAGGCAGTCTTTGGGCGAGGGCTTGCCGATCCAGGGGATCGCGAAGAGCGGGTCCAGGAACTTGTATTCATTTCCGTGCTGATATGCGGTAAACAAGAGGCCAGCGATGATCCAGCCAATGGTCCCCCAAAGCCTGATCCCTGGAAACTGGCTTTGGTTTCCCTCGCCAAGGCTTCGAAACGTGATCGAGTTCGAGAGGCCCATCGAGGGCATATAGAGATTGCAGTACAGAAACAGAAGGATGAACAGCGGCCAAAAGCTTGTCGCATAAGCCGCCCCGATCAAGAGAAACCCGCCGAGGAAGTGGCACATCGCCATCAACTTCTCGGTGGCGAAGAAGCGGTCGGCCAGCATGCCGATCAGTGCGGGCCCAATGATCGCGCCGAAGCCGTAGACCGTGAACACCCAGCCCTGTTCGGTCGCGGAGAGTTTGATGCCGTATTTATCCATGAACGGGAAAAGCGCCGGGAGCCAGATCCCCCAGATCAAGTATTGAAGGACCATCATAAACGAGAGCTTGATGCGGAGGGCCAGTGGCATGCGCGATATCCCCGACTGCTGGCGATCGTAAGGAGGAAGGTAGGTCGTTTTGGACCTTTGGATGGAAGGTTAGCGTAACTTGACAGGGCGGGCCAAGCCAAGGGTTTCCCTGTTTGTCGGCCGGCTTTCGGCGTCGGATTGCAGGATTCTGTCGAATAAGCTTAGGGGCGCCGGCCGCCGTTGGCTAGACGGGCAGCCAGTCGAGCAGCCTTTCGACCGTTTTCCGACAGGTGTGCTCGAGCGCATGAGCGCGGCGTTCGGCCGACCGGCCGTCGTCGTGGCCGCTGGCAAGGACCGATCCTACCGCTTCGATGAACGAACCGTGGTCGTCGGCGACGTCGAAAAGTCCTCGATAAAGCAGGCATTCGGGCAGCGCCGTCGAAACGACCGGCCTGCCAGAGCCCATGTAGTCCATGATCTTGGTGGGGCAGCAAACCCTGTTGAAAGGGTGGTCTTTCGAATAAGGAATCAGGCAAACGTCGAAGGATCGGATGTAATCGTCGATTCGTTCTTGAGGCCGCCATCCCAGAACATGGACGTTTGTTAGCGCCTTCACTCGTGAGTAGGCCGAGTGCCACTCAGGCCGTCGGAAATCGGGCATGGGACGGCGACCGATCAACACGACGGACGCGTTGGGAAACGCGAGCGCGGTCTGCTCCAAGAGGGGCCAATCGATGCGGTCTTCGAGCGTCCCCACGAACCCCAGTATCGGCCTGGGAAGTCCAGCGAGATCCGCCGGAGGGGATGGCGGAGTGGCACGGGACGTTGGGTTCAACCGCGAGGAAGGAGCTCCATGCGGCAGGTGTTGGATCCGTTCCGCGGCCTCAGGCGCTGCAAGCTTGAGTTCGTCGCAACGGAGCTTCGAGACGCAAACCGTCAGATCGGCCAGGGCGACGGCGTCTCGCTCCAGCCGCTCGACGTCCTCGGCGCACCACGGCCAGTATTGGCTGTAGTCGTCGATGTTGAAGTAGACCAGCAAATCAGGGCGAACCATCTCGTGGAGGTAGAGGTAATGCGGATAGGTCATCACCAGGACGAAAGGCGCGTTCCTGGATGTATGGAGTCTCCTCCACTTTTGTATGGAACGCGCTATGGGCTTCATACCTAGATGTGGGAATTGCTTCATCCAACCAGAAGGCAAGACCATGTCGCGCTGCCAGAGACCTGGAGCGCGGAGGTCGAGCGGGCCGCCCCATCGCCAAGGCGGCCGACCCTGGCGAAGCGCGTTGTAGTAATCGACGCATTTGAGCATGAGCGTCGAGGCTCGCTCGCCGGGCGTCTCGGCAAAGAGGTGCTCGGTGCTGAACCAGTTGGCGTCGGCAACGGCAAGCGCTAGAGGGGGCGTCCGTGCCCCAGGCGTGTTGACTGCTGGGGTGGCTCGCGTGGTGCTCGATGTCACGGTCATCGCGGCTCCCCAGCGCCCATGCCTTCGCGGAAGTCGACCAGGCCGACCCGTTGGCTCTCCGAACCTTCGGGTCCATCCATCATCGTATTCAACCTGGCAAACTTCGGCCAGCCTACAAAACTCTTGCAAGCTCTGTCAACGCTTTGGTTTATGGACCGAGCAACCAAAAATGTGAAGTCGAACCTGGCATAATCCGCTCAGAACGGAGCCTGGTAGAAGTTGGCAGGCTGGGCGGTCGTCGAAAATTGCATACTGGCCTGTGGCCGTTAAAGTCGAGTTAATCCTTAGATTTTTCCCAGATCACCAAGATTTTTATTGTTCAGACACTTCCGTCACTCTAAGATTCAAGTCTTCTCAGCCGGTAGCTTAGGCGTTCTAGGTGGGCTAGCTGGGGGATATAGGTTCTGGAGACGGACTTTCGCATCGCGAATTGTTTGCCGAACGCGTTGGTCCGCCGTGCGTAGGAAGCCGCGGGAATCGATCTCAACGGACTGCGATAATTGAATGAGGAACTCGAGAGTATGCATCAATTGATTATGGTTGCCGCGATGAGCGTTGGCGGCCTTCTGGGTGGTCACCATTCCAAATCGTGCGCGCCTGCACCCGTTGCGACCTGTGCACCGAAGGTTGCGGTTGTCAAAGCCCCGATGTGCTTGCCAAAGATGAACATGAAGAGCCTGTGCGCTCCCAAGGTGGCCTGTGCACCGAAGCCTGCCATGGCCCCTGTTTGTGCTCCCGCCCCGGTCTGTGCTCCTGCTCCCAAAGCGTGCAAGGCCCCCAAGATGAAGCTCTGCGGCGGCGGCTTGTTCACCGGAATGAAGCTTGGCTGCCACAAGAAGGCTGCCTGCGCCTCCCGCTCCGGTTGCTTGCACCACGGCGGCGCCGGCTTACTACGCTCCAGCACCGTATGTGTCACCCTCGCCCCAGTCTTCGCCGCAGTCCACTCCTCAGGCCGGCGCCTGAGCCAGGTTTGAGATTGCAAAACGCCCAAGCGGTTTGATCAACTCGATCGACGCACCGTTCTCAGACAAAGCCTGCTTTCGCCTCAGGGCGCGAGCAGGCCTTTTTCTTGGGTTGAGGGAGCGATCCAGGATAAAGTCGTAGACCAGATCCCGGTGTTCAATTCGCGATTTGCCCAAAAACGCTAACCGTGGCGGGCGGTTCGTCTTCGAGATCGGTCTGGATCTCCAGGACGGCGTTGCAGCCTCCGATCTTGGCGGGCGACTTGAACGTCAACGTCACCTCATGGAGGGTCTTTGCGTCGTCGGAACTCGACTTGCCCGTGATCTCGCCCTGCCGAGCTTTGAGCGAGACGATCTTGAAGGGTTTGGAAGCCTTCAACAGCACCTTCTTGTTGACCTCGGCGGACGGCTTGAGCGTGCCGAGCAGCATCGTCGCGGGAGACACCGTGACAGCGGCCTGGACGTTCCCAGAGACCGAAAGCGGGATGCGCGGACTGTTGGGGTCGTTGGTGATCAGCTCGATCTCTTCCTTGAGGAAACCGACCGGGGCTGAGGGGTTAAGTGTGGCCGTAAGCGAGTATTGCAGGCCTCCCCCGGTGGTTCGCACAGGCGGATCGAGCTTCGCGGAAATGGCGCTGCTGATGGTATTCATGCCCGTGATCTGCCAGCCCGCGGCGACGCCCTGGTATTCCAACGTCAGCACGCGGGAAGTCGACTTGCCGTGCGGCACATTGCCAAACTCCACTTGGCCTGGATTGACCAGGATGTCGCCCCTGATGAAGCAATTCAGGTTGAGGTCGACCTCGGAGAAGACAGGGCGGTCGATGATGAGCGTCAGGCCTGATTTCTTGGGGCCCAGGAATTTGGTGGTGTCGAGGACCGCGTCAACATAGCTCTCTGCGCGGGCAGGGATGACCTTGGCTCCCAGCTTCACCTCGGTGCAGCCGCATTTGGTGCGAGTCTCGGCGATCCGAAGTTCCTGGCCTGTTGTATTAACGATCCGGAACCGGTGGCGAAGTTGAGACCCCCGGGCCACCGTCCCAAAGTCGTGAGTTCGATCCGGGAAGACCGACGCCACGTTGAGATCGGCCGCCTGTGCGTCCAACGAGCTAAAGACAAGCGCCGCCGTGAGGACGATCAATTGACGCATACCTGCGAACCCTTTACGAGTGTGAGATCTCTCGAGCCGCGGATTGCTGCGCGTACCTCGATCCCGCGACCTACCTCAAACATCGGGCCGGAGCCGAGGAGAGTCAAGACAATCCAGGTCACCGGCGAGTCCGAGGCCGCGGTTTGTGAGTTCTAGGTAAAGTCGAAGGCTTGCGTTAGGAACTTGGCCGGTCATCGGTTCGTTTCCTTGGAGGTTGCGACCTCGTTCCAGACGAAATCTCCACTGGCGACCTTCCAATCGAGCCCGAAGAAGCCTGCCGCACGGACGCCCTTGGGGCCGCTCGAGAGCGCGTCTACGCCCAGCACGACGCAGTCGGGATATCCGACGCCCGAGCTTACGTAGGGGGTCCGATCGAGCATCTTCATCCCAGCAAGCCCAGAACCGCCGACAACGCCCACCAGAGCTTCATCGCTGCCCGGTCTTGGTTTCACGAACAGGGCGCCCAAGTCTTTCCCTTCGATGGTCTTGCTTCCGAACCGAACGCCTTTGGAATCGACCTGAACGTCGCTGTTTGCGAGCAAACCTGCCCAGGCGGAATTGGTCTCGCTATTGCCATAGAGGACGACGTTGCGATCGGGCGCCTCTTCCGGCTTGAACTCACGGTCGGTCACGACGTCGATCGAGGCGTTGCCGCGATACCAGAACGATTCAGCGTCGAACCGGGCTTTCGCAATGGCCCAGCGGTTCTCCTCGGCCGATCCACGCGTTCCCGCGACGAACACCACGCGGTTCCGAAAGACGTCTTTGAAGGGACCATATCGCATCGGTCCTTTGAGCTCGGCTGATGGCTTTTGGATCGACCTCCAAGCGTCTCCGGACCGCTCCAACCAGAGCGTCTTCTCGGAGTCGGCGGCCAGACCTTCGAGCTTTTGGCCGTCGAGCTCGACCTCGAAAAGTCCGACGGTTTCAGAGAAGCCAAGGTCCAGAGCCAGCCGCGCGACGTTCTGCGTCTTGCCAAAGAATCGGCGCTGGTGTGGGTTGTATTGGATGTCGATATCGCTCATTTCCAGAGGCTTGATCTGCGCCTCGATCGACGCCCAGTAGCACTTGTTCGACACCCGAGGGCTCGACGTTCTGAAGGCGACCTTACGGATGCGGTCCGCGCCCGGCCGGGCGTGCCTGGCGAAGAAGTCGAACATCGGCGCCCAATCGACGCAGTCGGCGCCCGGTTCCGGAGATGCATCCCACCAGTGCCCAGCGTTTGGCTGTTCGAAATACTGAAAGTCGTGATGAAATTCTCCGAGCCTCTTGTTCATCTCGCGGGCCTGGTCGGCGGGCACGTTGTCGTCTCCGCCGCCATGGAGGATGTAGACGCCCAATTGTGCGTAATTGGGAAGCAGTGCGATCGTGTCGGAAGCCGTCTGTGCTCGCATAAACATTTGCTGAATTGGGTCGGCGCCGTCGGCTCGTCGACCCCCAGCGTACGTATAAAAGCTAATCCAGCCGGCGCTTGGCCCGATCGCCGCGAACTTGTCCGGGAATGTCGCTCCCAGGTGCCAGGTCCCATGCCCGCCCATCGAATGGCCTGTGAGGTAGGTTCGCTCGGGGTCGGTTCCGTAGAGTTTCGACGCGTGTTCGAGAACCTCGATTGCGTCGAGCCTGCCCCAATCTTCCCAGTCGAAGCCGAACGGACGTCGGTTGGTGGGTGCGATCAGATGCCCCCAGGTCTTGTTCGAATACGCCTCGGCCTGACCGATGCCCTCCACTCCCGCTCCATGGAGCGTCAAGAAGAGCGCTGGCTTTTCGAAAGCAGCCCCTTCGGCCGTTTTCCAAGGATCTGGCGAAGGCGCTGGGTTCACTCCGTAGTACTGGACGCTGCCGTCGAGGTCACTGATGAAGGTTCGCTTGTGCGTTTGATCGGGCTTGCGAACGCGGAGAGAGATCTTGGACTCGTCGATCAAGGCCCCTGCCCCACGAGTGACGAGTCTAAGTCCGACGACGAGGTTCCCTTCTTTCGTAGGCGACCCAGGATCGATCGTGAAACCGACCTTGCGGACGGAGTACGGCACTATGACAGGCAACTCGGTCCGCGCCCGTCCATCCGTCTCTGAGAACGCAAGAAGGGCCAATTCACAAGGGGTCGAACCAGCGTTCTGGACGACCACCGCTGCGTGGAGTTTCCCACGCTCTCCCAAGATCACGTCGGGCAAGGTGTTGTCCGAGAGTTCGAACCTGGCGCCGGTGGCGCCTGGCGCCGGCCCGAGTTGGGCCTTCACTCCGCCTCTGCCTAGACGAAACAGTAGCTGGTTCTTCCCTTTGACGAGAGGTATCGGAAGGTGTACGTATCCATGTGAATAAGGATCTCCGACTCGAGATTCGCCGTTGACGTAGACCATGTCGTGGCCCGAAGCCGACAGGATCATCGGCTTATCGGCCTCCGAATCGACGACCCATAATGCATAACCGCCGCGAGCGTCGACGCCGCCGTCGGCGTTTGCCTTCACCGAGTTCCATTTGAGCTCGGCGTCGCCTGGGCCCTGCCAGACGTCTCCGTCCTTGGGGGTCGGGAAACTTCCGGTTGCGAGCTTGAGCGCGACAACGTCTGAAGAGAACGCCGAGCGACCGCGCCCCCCACCCTGCCTGAGCACGAGATATTCGGAGGGCTTGACGACGCCAGAGGGCCCTTCGTCTGCGAGGAGCCCGGCGCCTGTCAAGGAGAAGACAATGCAGATTCCCACCGAAGCGAAGAGGTTGGTCTTACTTGGCATCTCGGATCTCGATTCTCGCTGGGCGTGCGTCAAGGTGGGCGGTCCGAATGTGGGATCGGCGGGGCGAACGTCTCGGCAAGAAAACTCCAAGCATCAGCCTAGTCAGCTTTTGATGATATCCTTAACAGTGCCGCCAGCCGGGATCATCGGCAGCACGTGCTCCTGGTAAGGTACCAGAACGTCCAGGACGTAAGGGCCTGGCGTTTCGATCATTTCCTTGAGGGCTTCGACCACCTCGCTCTTCTTGCGGACTTGCCGACTGGAGACGCCAAAACCACGCGCAAGGGCGACGAAATCAGGATAGGTGACGTCCGGCAGGTCTCCATCACCTTGACCCACTGCCTCTGGGTGGTCGATCGGGCCAAGGTACGTATGAGCCCTGTTCCCTTTATGGAACCGATCTTCCCACTGGACCACCATGCCCAGATGTTGGTTGTTGAGGACGATCACCTTGACCGGCAGATTCTCGCACTTGGCAGTGGCCAGTTCTTGAATGTTCATCAAGAAGCTGCCGTCGCCGTCGACGTCGACGACCAAGGCGTCCGGAAACGCAGCCTGAGCTCCCAGGGCCGAGGGCAGTCCAAAGCCCATCGACCCAAGGCCGCCTGACGTGACCCAGGTTCTCGGTTTGGCGAACTTGGTCCACTGGGCCGCCCACATCTGATGCTGTCCGACGCCGGTCGTCATCAAGAACTCGCCGCGCGTCAACTGTGAAAACATATCAAGTACATATTGCGGCATGATCACGTCGTCGCGGTCGGCGTAAGCGAGCGGTTCGCTGGTGCGCCAGGAGTCGAGCTTCTGGAGCCATTCGCGGTAGTCTCCAGGTTCAACCAGCGGCAAAAGCCCTTCGAGAAAGTCCCTCACGTCGGCCGCGACGGCAATGTGCGCCGTCTTGTTCTTGTTGATCTCGGAGGCGTCGACGTCGACGTGGACGATCCGGCCGTGCTTGGCAAATTCGCTGACCTTGCCGGTCACTCGATCGTCGAAACGAACGCCAAGAGCAAGCAGCAGGTCTGCGTCGTTGACGGCGTAATTCGCATAGACAGTCCCGTGCATCCCGAGCATGTTCAGCGAAAGGTAGTGGTCGCTGGGGAACGCGCCTAAGCCCTGGAGCGTCATTGCGACGGGGATCTTGGTCTTCTCGGCAAAAGCTCGAAGCAGATCGGACGATCCCGACGCGATAACGCCTCCGCCACAGTAGATGATCGGCTTCTTGCTGGTTTTGATCGCCGCAGCGGCAAGCCGGAGCGCCTCTTCGCTGGGCTTCGGCGGCAAGTGATAACCTGGCAGATCCATTGGCGGGTCGAAGTCGGGGTTCGGAACGTGTGTGTTTTGAACGTCTTTGGGAATGTCGATCAACACAGGCCCAGGGCGACCACTGCCGGCGATATGAAACGCTTCCTTCACGATGCGGGCAAGGTCTCGCGCGTTCGTGACGAGATAGTGATGCTTGGTAATGGCCCTCGAGACCTCGACCATGGGGGTCTCTTGAAAGGCGTCTGTGCCGATCACGTGGGTGGGCACTTGACCTGTGATCGCGACGATCGGCAACGAATCCATCTTAGCGTCGGCGAGGCCCGTCACCAGATTGAGCGCTCCTGGTCCAGAGGTGGCCATGACGACGCCCGGCTTGCCAGTGACCCGTGCATAGCCCTCTGCGGCGAAAATCCCCCCTTGTTCGTGCCTGGGCAGGATGGTCCGGACGCGGTCGCGATAGCGCGTAAGAGCCTGGTGCATGGGCATGCTGGCCCCGCCTGGGTAAGCGAAAACCACCTCGACGCCGTGCCGGTAAAGCGATTCAACCAAGACGTCGGCGCCGGTCATGCGAGCCGGCAGGGTGGCTGAGGGGGCTGTTTCTGTCGTGGCCACGAAGCAACCTCACTACTGATGTTCAAAAATGCCTAAACCCGCAGGATCTCGGATGATAGATCCTACTCGAAGGATTTGATAAGAGACAACAGAAAGCCGGGGAGGGTTCGTGGCTGAGAGTGTGTCAGGGAGATTGCCAAACGAACACGAACCGCCCGAGACAAGCTGGCTTGTCGCAAATCATTGAACTGAGAGTCCTCTCACCGAAATTACCAAACAAACTCAATGCGACTCCAGACGCGCTGGCTTGTCGCAAACCTTTGGCTCGAAGATCTTCTCACCGAAATTACCAAACGAACCCAAAGTCGTCCCGAGGTCGGCCGGTTTGTCGCAAAGCATTGCCCAGAAAGCCTTATCGGAGAAATTACCAAACGAACCCAAAGCCCCCAGCCAAAGCGTTGGTCGTTGCAACTCTTGATCGAATAGGCCTTTTCATCGATTCTACCAAACGAACCCAAAGCGCTCAGCAGGTGATGCGCGGAGGCCAATGGCTGCACAGTACCTCATTTTGCCAAACGAACTTAAACTTAGGCTGGCTGGGCAAGAGGCTCAATCTGGCCAGACTTTTCCGACACGCATCTCAGCAACCCTGAGCTTTTCAATTTGAAAGTTTAACGCCCTCCTCTTTCCTAAGGCTCCTTCCGCGCCCGCTTTGGGCGCACTCTCCCCTGGGGCGGCCCGAAGGCGGACATCGGTTGTCCTAAACTCTGCAAATCGAGTTGTCAAAGAGCGCCGAGCGATGGGTCTCGTACATGAAGTTGCAATCGAGGATCGAAACCGGCAAGAAATATGGAAATTCCACAGTGGGTCGACTGGGAGAATTTTGCGGTCCATACGTCGGCGTCGGGTTGAGGATTTAGGGGTTGGGGATTTAGTGTGTCTTGGGGATTTAGTGTGTCTAGGAGTGGGCCAAGGTTCGTCGTTTTAGTTGACTCTCCCGACTCGCATGTGCAAATCCCAAGTTACCTCACGGTCCAAGTTCGGTTCTCCCCAAGCACTTGCCAGATCTTCGCGGATTTCTTCAAGCGACTCTTTGCCCAATCTCGCGCGGTACTCGGCAGCGCCCGACCATGTGCTTATATATTTGCTAAAACGGCCCAGAGTCCATTTTTGTAGAAGTTGAAAGGGCGGCGTCTCGATCCTTTCGTACGGGAACGGCAACGATCGGTAACCCTCCTCGACGTAGCGGACGCGAGACGACCAATAATCGCGAAGGGTCTGGGCATAGAAACGGCCGACTACTTCATCGACCTCCGGGCTGACGGTCGGAAGATGATAAGCCCAGCACGCAAGTACCCCGCCGGGACGGACGACGCGTTGGACTTCGCGGTAGAACCTATCGAGTTCGAACCAGTGGATCGCAACGGCGACGGTCACAAGATCTACTGACGAATCTCTCAGCGGCGCGGCTTCGGCGTGCGCGATGATATAATTGACGTTCCGATGGCGTGAGGCATTAGCGATTTGGGCAGGGCTTGCGTCGGTCGCGACGATCCGTTTGAAGTGAGGCGCGAGCAGGCCGGCGGCCTGCCCATTGCCGGTGGCGGAGTCCAAAGCGAGGTCTCGCGACACACACATCGCGGCCAGGTGATCTGCGAGCGCTGCGGGATAACGAGGTCGGGACTCACGGTAATCGGCCGCTTCCTCGTGCGAACAGTCTACAAAAGGTGTGTAGTCAGAACCCATTGAGGATGAGCGAAGAGATTCTCTAAGTCCGATACTCGGCATCCTGCCAATTACAACACGGCGAATTCGGCAGGGAGTAGGGCGATGCTCGACTTGATGAATGTGTTTGCAGGGTACTCAGCTCTGTGAAGAGCTTAATGTAACGATTTTCGGGCGAAGAAGCGACTTTCCGATCGACAAACAGGCTTTGTGTTTGACAGACCTCGCCAAACGTTTGTTGATGTTACTTGTCCGTCTCCGCATTTGCCGTCGACGACGCCCGAACCTTTTGCCTTGCCTTGAGCATCGTCGAATGCATCACACAGACAGTGTGGTTGAGGTGTTCGGCGTATTTGGCGGATTCGAAGGAGCTTTCGTCAGAGAACTTTGGGTCGAAATAGGAAGTCGAGCTACAGGACTACGGAAACCGGGGCGCCTGGCGCGGCCTTGAGCTTTGGCCCTTTCTCCGACACGGTCCCTTCCAACCGTGGATCGCTCAGCGTCTTCAGCAGAATGCTGTCTGCGTCACGCGAGGGTGAACCGAGGGAACCGCCGTATAGCGGCCGGTTGGATCGGCCATGAAGCTCATGCGATGGCAACCCCGCCGACCCTCGGAGTCGACGACTTCGACTTCGAGGTCGTGCTTCCCTTTCGCGAGCTGGTTGCCAGGCAGCGAAGTCGTCCAGGTGTGTGAGTCGCAAGGCTCGAAGGGAAACGACGCGCCGCCGTCGAGCCGTCCCCTAACGCTCGCAACACGCGAGACCGACCAGGTCCGCACTTGCAACTGATCGACGCCTCTAACGACGTGCCGAGGCCCTGTCGCAAGCAGCGCCTCGCGAGGGTGCGTGACCATAACGATGGGTCCGTCGTTATCGACCGAACGAAATATGAACGCCAAGTCTTCGCCGTGGAGGTATCCGATCGTATAGCCCGGGGGGCCTCCTTCGGGATCGCCGATCGAGCGGGTGGCGAGCATGACGTTTCTACCGTCGTTCGCAACCTGCCAGTAATGCGTGTGACCGCAGACGATCGCCGAAATCCGCCGCGTGTGAACGATCGCCCTCCAGTCTTCGACGCCTGGGCCCGCGAAATCCTCCCATATCTGAAAAGGGTAGTTATGTTGAAAGATCACGATCCGTTCGCCCGCTGCCAGCGCCTTATCGAGTTCGTCGCGAAACCAATCGACCTGCGGCTCAGACATGCCGACCGGCCGAGCCTGCTGGGTGTCGAGTCGAATGAACCGAAATCCGCGAAGCGATAACGAACCGAAGGTCTCACCTACGTGGTGGCGGAAAGCATTCGCTTCTGGGTCGCCTTTGACGTCGTGGTCGCCCACGAGTGCGAAGTGCGGCACTGCCAGTCGCGCGCGCAGTTCGTTGAAGATGCGGAACTGGTCCTCGGTCGCGTCCTGGACGTTGTCGCCGATGAATTGAACAAAGTCAGGGCGGACCAGGCCATTGACCTCGTCGACCATCCAATGCGCGACGCGATGGTTCTTCATGCCTGGTTCCGTGAAGTGGAGGTCTCCGGGAACGACGAATACGACGGGTGGATTTTGTGGGCTCATGGCGTCCTCACGATAGGATGTTGCCAGTTGGCATTCACTGCGTCTTCAGTCGAATCACTTCGGGTCTGGCGGTCGGCCGGCATGGTCTCGGGCATGGCGAGAGCGAAAAAGAAGGTGGCAACGGCGGCGATTGCGGCGAGCGTGAGGAAGCCGGCGTTGAAGCCCGCTTCCTTGACCACGAAACCCGCAAGCAGGTTGCTCAGGCCGGCGCCCAGACCAGTGGCTGTGGCAAGCGCTCCTTGTGTCAGGTTGAATCGACCTGTCCCCTTTGTTAGATCGGCCACGATCAGAACGGAAACCACGCCGAAGATGCCCGCGCCGACGCCGTCGAGCAACTGAACGGAGATGAGGTAGATCGGGTTGACGCTCAGGCAATAGAGCAGGCCTCGCACGGGCAGCACCACGAGGCCGATGAGAAACACGGGCTTCCTGCCCCAGGACGCCGCGAGCCGGCTGGTGGCGAGTGCGACCGGAACCATAATCACTTCCGCGGTAATGATGCAGGCCGACATCAAGACCGCAGCCTCGTCCTTCAGGCCGTCTGCGGATTTCTGACCAACAAGTGGCAGCATCGCCGCGTTGGCGAAGTGGAATAGGACGGCGGATACAACGAAAATGGAGATTCGCCGGTCGCGAAACAATTCGCGAACCCTCATTGGTTCGCGAGCATTCCCGTCGCCGTCGTCGGCCCCACGTGCGAGTTCGTGGTCGATGTCCACTTCGCGAATCAACATGACGGCCGCGGAGCTTGCGGCCGCCATCACGGCGACGAGCATGAACATGGCTCCGTAGCCGAGGACATACGCCGACCCTCCGGCGAGAGCCGCGGCAACGACATTTCCAGCATGATTGAACGCCTCGCTGCGCCCTGTCCTACGCGGCATTGCCGCTCGGCCAACCAGTCCGAGGGATATTGCCGCTATGGCCGGTGGAAAAGCCGTCGCCGCGGCGCCAATCGCCACTTGAGCGGCGACGACGGTCACGAAACTGGGCGCCAGGTATAAGATTAAACAACACATCGCGACCGACACAGCGGCGACGGCGATTGCTAGGCGTTTCCACTTGATGCGGTCGATGAGCGCTCCGGCCGGCGTCTGCGCCAGTAGCGTGCCAATCTGCGATGCTGCAAGGGCAATGCCGACTCTTGCAGCGTCCCAATGATGGTTGCTCCGAAGATAAGCGCCGAGAAACGGTCCTATCCCGCCCCTCACGTCCGCGAGAAAAAAGTTCACTCCGTCCAGTGCCCGGAGGCTCGTTGAGGACGGGTTTCGTTCCCGCGATCCCGGTCTTGGTGAATCTCTGCCAATCATGGTGCGGCAACCATCTCAATAGTGGACGAGCGCCAGCCAGGCAACCCCGACGAGAGTGGTCAGGATAGTGAGGGGAACGCCGACTTTGAGGTATTCCACGAAGCCAAGCTCCGTTCCAGCGCGACGGGCGTTCTCGACGACGATCAGATTTGCTACCGATCCGAGGACAGTGAGGTTGCCGGCAAGCGTGCTGGACATTGCGAGCGCCAGCCACGCCAGCTCCTTCTGCGGCATCACGTCCATCAGCGGCTTGAACAGGAGCACTGCGGGGACATTGGAGACGAGGTTAGACAGTAAGACTGAGAGTGCACTAACGAGCACAACGGGAGAATCGAGAAGCACGCGCCAGTGCTCTAGTCCCCAGGTGTGAACGACGGTCACTTCGAACGCACGAACCACGACGAATAGGCCTGCGAACATGATCAGAAGGGGCCAATCGATCGCCTTGTAGACTTTCTCGGGCCTGACTCTGTCCAGCATCAGCACTCCTGCCGCAGCCAGCGCCACGAGAGCGATTGGCCGTCCAGTGAAGAAGAGACCGACCGCGATGAGCGTCACTGCGAGACTCTTTAGCAGAAGCAGGCGGTGTACTTGCGGCCTGGGCTTGTCGTCGTCGTTCGTGCGGGGTTCAACGGCTTGCTGGAGAGCCCTTCGGTACACAATCGCCACGACGGCGAAGTTCAACGCAAGCCCGATCGCAGCCACGGGCGCGAGCCTCGCGGCGAAACGCAGGTAAGAGATGTGCGAAAGCGAGCCAATGATGACGTTCTGGGGGTTGCCCGTGATTGTCGCGACCGACCCGATGTTCGAGGCGGTCGCCAAGCCCACGAGGTAAGGGACTGGCGGTCGCTCGAGTCGTTTGCAGAGCTGAAGCACCAGGGGAGTTAGCGCGATGCAGACAACGTCGTTGACCAGGAACGCCGAGAGGACGCCCGAGAGAACGATGACGACCGCCAGAAGGGTAAAAGGCCCAGAGAACCGCGCTGCGATCTGGTCCGTGGCGAGGGCGAAGAAACCGGCGATGCGGAGGTAGGAGACGACAACCATCATGCCGAAGAGCAGGACGATGGTCTCGTAATCGACGGCTTTTGCGGCTTCGCGCATTGAGAGTACGCCGACGCCGAGCATGGCCGCGGCGCCGACCAGTGCAATTCCGGCGCGGTCGATCCGAAGGCCGGGAACCTTGCCGAGGGCAAGCGCGACGTAGGTTAGACCGAAGATCAGTGAAACCAGCGGGATTGACTCCGAACTCGTCGTCACGGGCGAAAGCTCCTCCAGGCAACCTTGTCAAAAGAATGAAACGCCGTCCGAGCGGCCAATTAGGGGACGGTGGAGAGGTCGGGCGTTGCAACCATTGGCTCGATGACCCCGCTTTC
Source organism: uncultured Planctomycetota bacterium (assembly GCA_963818975.1). Taxonomy (GTDB): domain Bacteria; phylum Planctomycetota; class Planctomycetia; order Isosphaerales; family Isosphaeraceae; genus CAWFUI01. The sequence goes on from CAWFUI010000015.1 coordinate 371,041, forward strand.
GATTGACTCGTCGCGCCGAGCCAAGGTTTCCGGAACGAAGACGGCCACGATTGTCGTCGCAACGACGCCGACCGCCGCGAGCGCCGCAAAGAGTCCACGGTATCCAAGAATCCCGACGAAGACGGCCGCCGCTGCCGGTCCGAGCGCCGAACCGAGCACCAGGCACGATCCGACGATAACCTGCGCTTCACCTGCGCGTCGCGGGTCCGCCAGGCGATCGATGACCCAGGCGCTGGCAACCACAGCGAATATGCCATTTCCAAGTCCGTCGAGCGCTTGATTGGCTACGGCGAGCCAGGGGCTGTGAACGAGGGAGACGAGTCCCAGGCGGACGGTCATGATGGTCCAACCCGCGACAAGGAGCGGTTTGCGGCCAAATCGATCGGCAAGCCATCCTGCCGGCAACACCACGATCATCCAGGCAGCCATGCTTACGACGAAGGCGTACGCGAGCATCCGCTCGGGGGCGTGAAGGTCTCTTTTGAGAAAAAGACCGAGGTAGACTCCGCCTGGGGCGTTTGCCGCGTGGTACAAGACCATTGCCGCGACGAAGGCCCAAAGCCCTCTATCGTTGGAAAACCACCGGCCAGGCGTCTTCCGGGTGAACCCTGCGAAGGCCCTCGCGCGATCGCCATCGACAACGTCCATGCGTACTTGTGTTTTGGGTTCGTGGATCAACATCGCGACGACGACGGCAAGGCTCTGGAGGATGGCAATCCGTATGAGAATCGCACTAACGCCGTACTTTTCTGACATCCAACTGCCGAGGAGCGCGGTCAGGACGATGCCGATTGGCTTCCAGAAGCGCAGGGCGCCGAGTGCAGAGCCCACATTTCCCTTGCCAGCCAGCGCCACGGCCTCGGCTCCTGAGAGGCTCTCGACGATGGCGCGGCCAATGCCGTTCTCGGCGAATAAGATCACAATTAGACCGACCCAAAAGGTCCCTCCCACCCTTGGTAGGAGCCATGACGAGACGGCCACGATGGATAGCGCGAAGACGAGAAAAGGCTTGCGGGCGCCCAGGCGATCGGACCAAATCCCGACTGGAAACTGCAGCAGGCTGGTCAGTGCGGCGAACGTCGAGATGATTCCGATGGCCCAATCCGAGACCCCCCTCTGCCCGAGATAGAGCGGCAGGTAGGGCAAAGTGAAGCCGATGCCGGCCATACCGAGGAAGTAGGAACCGTAGAGTCCGATTCGATTCCGCGTATCCATAGCGCTGACGATCTCCGAGGAGGCGAAGCTCCGGCCCGGTGGGTGGGCCGGAGCGAAAGGATTGAAATCGAGCTATTGTCACATGTACGTCGCCACGTTGGGTATGGCGTCAGGGAAGCTCTGGGGGCAGGTCGCGGTCCCTCGGCCTCGAGCGTCGCTCGGCCTTTGGGTCGGGCGTCGCGTCGAAGACGCCCTTCGGCCGGGGTCGGGCTTTCTTTTTGGCCTCCGGCGGAGGGTCGAATGCGCCTCGCGGACCTGGTCGTTCAGGCTCCGCTGCCGCCGCGTTACTCAGGTGTTCTGGCACGTGGGTCATCGCTTCGGCGGCTCTCGCGAGTTCACCGGCCCTTTCGTCGCGTCCGGCCAGAACGTCGCGCCGCGCGGAGTTGTAGAGGTCGCGAGCCGCGTCGAGATAGAACTTCGCCTCTGCCTCTGGGCGATACTCCCCAGCGGAGCGAAGGCGCTCGTAGGCACGGTAGAGGTCGCGGTCGGTTCGCTCGTCAAGGTCTTCCGGTCCGGAGCCGTCGGGAGGTGGGGGCAACTCGGGATCAGGCTGGTCAAGCCAAGCCGCGCTCAGGGCATGGTCTACGGCTCGGGCCAAGTCGTGAGCGGCGACGCCGATCTCACGGGCTCTCCGCGGATCGCCCTGTTCTCTCGTCCGAACGGCGCGTCGGTAGAGGTCGGTCGCTCGGTCGGTCCAGTCTCTGATGCGTTCCTCCGTCCGTCCGCTTCCTTTTTCAGCGCGGATCCGCCGCAAGAGGTCGTAGGTCTTTCGCAAGTCGTCCGCGCCCGCGGCTTTCTTGCCCTTGGCCTTCGGCTCTGGTGCAGGCACTCTGCCACGTGGCGGAGGCGGCTCCTGCAGCAGGCCGATCAGTCCAAAGCTGATGGCGCTTGTCAGTCCCATCGCGATGAGTTTCAGCATGAGGTGGCTCCCGTAATCGTTCAGGATTCGAGGACCGAGGTACGACTCTCGAAGTCCCGAAAGGCAAGAGCACGGGGAATGCCAAGTCGCGAAAGGCTATGATTTCGGGTCAACTTCGCCGATTTCAGCCCCCTCCTGGGTGCAACCCCCCAGTTTTGGGCGGGGGAAAACAGCCCAAGGTGGAGTGGTATCATCGGCGTGCTTGTTCGAGAATGCAAACGGGCGCTACGTGGGAAGAGGTGAAAGCTGTTGGCGCGGCGATTGCCATCGACGAGCTAGCAAATTGAAACGGACGAGGAACGCGGCTCATGGTCCGATTCAGGTTCGAGTTGCCCTTGGCGATCCAGATCGGCGCGGTGTTGATCCTCTTTGCCGCCGCTCTGGGGACGCTTTGGTTTACAAGCTCCTCGGTCGTTGAGCGCGAGGAACGACGAGCACGGGCGAACGACCTTCTGAAGGCGGCAAGCGACCAGCTCGATGCGCGGGGAAAGGACGCACTCGCTCGAGTTCGGCAGTTCCCAGATTTCATGGAGGAGGCGGACTGGGAATCGCTCGATCGCAAGCTCTCTGAAGAGGCGGATCTTATTCGAAAACAATATCCCGAGGTCGAAGGGGGTTATTACATTCCCAAGCGACCGAAGCTGCCATTCGTCCCCGCTCTTCCAAGCGATCCAAGTGAGCATTACGTCCACGGTCGCCCACAGTCGACAAACTCCTCGGCGGCGTTGCCTCGGCGGAATCTTTACGATTATGTCGATACGCAAGTCGACGCGGCTTACCGGAAGCGAAATACGCTCTCGGTCGTCGAAGACATTCCCCCTTACGCCATCGCCCTACGCACTGCCCCTGTTCGGGTGAAGGACGGGGTTGTGGCCGCCACCTGGACCATGACGAGGCTTGTCGATCCGATTTACATCGATCGATCGGCCAAGGGTTATCGCTGGTTTGCGGGGTTGGCGATGGCTGGAATTGCCCTTTCGCTCGTTCTGACCGTCCGCCTGGCGCGCACTGTCCGACGCCAGACGGTGGAGCGCGAACGACTGCGGACCGAGTTGCGAAGGAGCGAACGACTGGCGGCGCTCGGAAAGCTCCTTGCGGGTGTTGCGCACGAGGTCCGAAACCCCTTGGCTGGCATCCGCGGGATCACCCAACTTTGGCGACGAGGACTTGGATTGGGAGACGAGGGTTTCAACCACTTGATTGACGAAGTGGATCGGCTCGAAGAAATCGTCTCACGCCTTTTGCAGTTCTACCGCGCCGATGCTCAGGACCTTACGCCAGGCGACCTCAACACTGTAGCGGCCGAAGCGGCGCGGTTGGCTGAGGACCGCGCACGCGAGCTAGGGATTCGAGTTGAGCTCGACCTCGAACCCAAATTGCCCCCGGTCGAAATGGCTTCGCCAGCGTTGGTTCAGGTTCTCCGCAATTTGACGACCAATGCTCTTCAGGTGATGCAGCGAGGGGGCGTGCTACGGCTCGAGACCCGCCTAGATCTGGTCCGAGCGACCGTTACGGCAAGCGTTGCCGACGATGGTCCGGGGCTCTCGCCCGAGGTTCTGACACATCTGTTCGAACCGTTCTTTACGACCAAGGCGGAGGGAACCGGGCTCGGCCTGGCGATCGCGAATGAGATTGCACTGGCCCACCGGGGTGAGCTTGCCGCCAAGAATCGCCCCGGTGGCGGCGCGGTCTTCACGCTGACGCTGCCTGTTGCCGCAGCCGCGACCACTGGAGGAACACAACGATGAGCACGACGACGAACAGCGGCGCGACAGTCTTGATTGCCGAGGACGACCGAGCGATTCGGTTCAGCCTCGCTTGTTCCCTGAGAGCAAGCGGTTACCGAGTGGTTGAGGTCGGCGATGGCGACGAAGCGCTTGTGCGCGTTGGAAGGGATGGCCCGGACGCGGTCCTCTTGGATCTGAAAATGCCCGGCCGCGACGGTCTGGCAGTGCTCGCCGCACTGGGGCCGGCTTTGGCCGAGCTGCCCGTCATCGTCATCACAGCGTACGGCGGCTCGGCCGCGGCGATCGAGGCGATGCGTCGCGGCGCGTATGATTATCTCACGAAGCCGTTCGATCTGGACGAGGTGCAACTCACCCTCGAGCGGGCGTTGCGGCAGCGGTCGCTGTCTCTCGAGGTGAAGGCGCTCCGGGCCCTGAGCGGCGAAAGATCGAATGAGATGGGAAGCGACTCTGCGGATGGAGAGCCGGAGCTAGTCGGCCAAAGCACAGAAATGCGTGAGGTGTTCAAGGCGATCGGCCTCGCCGCCGCCGCCGACGCACCAGTGCTGATTATCGGTGAGAGCGGCACGGGGAAGGAACTGGTCGCCGCGGCTTTGCATCGCCACTCGGATCGAGCCTCAGGCCCTTTCATCCGGGTCAACTGCGGAGCGCTTCCCGAGGGACTTGTCGAGAGCGAGCTGTTTGGACACGAACGGGGCGCCTTCACTGGGGCTGAACGCCAAAAACCAGGGCGGTTCGAGCGCGCCGCCGGCGGCACGATCTTGCTCGACGAAGTGGCTGAGCTGCCGTTATCGGCTCAGGCCAAGATCCTCCGCGTCCTCCAGCAGCGAGAGTTCGAGCGGGTCGGTGGAACGGAGACGCTTCGGAGCAACGCGCGAGTCATCTCGGCCACTCACCGCGACCTTTCCAAGGAGGTGGCCGCTGGGCGATTTCGGCAGGATCTGTTCTATCGCCTGAATGTCGCCCGAATTGTCATTCCGCCCTTACGCGACCGTCCCGAGGATATCCCGTCCCTGGTGGAGCACATCTTGCGGGGCATGGAAACCAAGCATGGCTGGGGCGAACTATCGATCTCGCCCGACGCGCTATTGACCATCCAGCAGCGGCCCTGGCCTGGAAACGTCCGGCAGTTGGAGAATACGCTGGCACGGGCGGTCATCGCTTCGCGGGGTCGGACCGTCCTGCTCGAACACCTCGACGCCGAAGAGCCGCTCGACCCGGCCATGCCCGCGGCAGGCGATCCAGTCGAGTCTCTGCCGCTCCGCGCCATGCTCGCCGAGGTGGAAAGGCGGGCGATCCAGCGAGCGCTGTCGGCTTGCGGCGGCAACCGAACCAAGACCTCCGAGCGACTCGGCATCAGTCGTCGCGTGCTTTTCGATAAGATCCGCGAATACGACCTTCATCCCTGAACGTTGAAGACTTGGGAATTACACACCCGAACGGCTCCCCGGGCTTCATCAGGCGCCTGGCGGGTGGTCAAGAATGGATCGCTGCAACCAGGAGCGTTGGATCGTCGAAAACGCATTTTGCTACTTGGCCGGGGTTTCGAGCGACGACGACAAAACGCGCTGCCGCGCCTGAAGCATTGTCGCGAGCATCAGCCTGCCAATGTCGTCGCGGCGCTCGGCGTACTTTGCGGATTCAAAGGGGCTTCCGTCGAAGATCTTGGGGTCGAGGTACGGCATCGAAACGCGGAGACTCGCGCCTTTGACGAAGGGACAAGCGGCGTCGGCCTCGCTGCAAACCATAAGCGCTGCGAAGCCTTGGCGAGGGTTCGCCGGGTCTTCGTAACGTTTTGAGAACTCGAGGGCCTCCATAGGTTGTTCCGAAGCGCTGAACGATCCCCAGCGGACGCGATAAATCGGGTTGACTGTCTTCGGTTCTCCACGCTCGGCCTCTTTGTCGGTGGGCTCGATCTCGACGCCAATGTCCTTCAGGGCGGTCACCGTGCGACTATTGAAAGCCGAGGGCGTTGTACCGCCGCTATGAAAGCGAACCTCGGGCATGCCGTAATACGCCGAGGCGATGTTGCCCATTGTTGAACCAAGGATGCTTCTGCGCGAATTGCCAGTGCAGACGACAATGACGTCCAAGGGTTTGCCTTTTTGGTAATTCTCGGCGATCCATTCGGCCAACTTGGCGCCGGCTTGCCTGTGGTTGTCGTCGATCATGTCGAACGACAACGTGAGAGCATCGGCGCAATTCCGAACCTTGGGAAGCAATCTCAGCCGACTTTCTGGAACAGAGGCCTCGAGAGCTTTGCCGATTTCACTTGCGACGAGTTTTTCGTCCGAGCCGGCCAGTTTATTGAAGGTCTCCGGCGACATGAATCCCTCGAGCTCTTTGAGCGTTAGCTCGTTGTCTTTGCCGAGTCCCTTGGAAAGCACGGTTTTGATCTTTTGATCATTTGAAGGATCGACGGCGTTTCCGGTCCCAAACTGCTGGACAAGCCAGAAGGCTCTGACGAACGGACCCTCGTCTCCAGCGGGGGGAGCCGCGCAGAGCACCAAGGCTGCGAAGAGCGAAGGATGCATCGCCGGAGTTTCTCCTCATTTCGTGGCAGTAATGTTCACGCTCAACAAGTGCTCAATTCCTTCTGGAGGCGTTGCGCCGGAGATCTCGACCATCTTCTCGGCGGACTTTCGGTGCTTCTCGACTTCGATTTTGGAGAAGCCCGCCCGCTCGAGCCTGGAAATGTAATCGTCGAGCACAAGGGCGCCGCCAATGCAGCCAACCAGGGCTTCCATGTCCTTGCGAAGGGCGACGGGCGGTTCGATTTCCCACGCCATGTCGGATACCGCGAGTCTTCCGCCGTGCTCGAGCACTCTGTGGATCTCTCGGAATGCCCCGTCCTTGTCGGGGACCAGGTTCAACACGCAATTGCTGATGACGACGTCGACGGAACCGTCTTCAACGGGCAAGGATTCGATTTCGCCCTTGCGGAACTCGACGTTAGTGGAACCTGTTTTCTCGGCGTTTAAGCGGGCTTTGGCGAGCATGTCGTCGGTCATGTCGACGCCGATGACTTTGCCGCTGGGCCCGACTTTGGCCGCGGCGAGGAAGCAATCGAAGCCTGCTCCACTGCCAAGGTCGAGGACGACGTCTCCAGGTTTCAGATCAGCGATCGTTTGCGGATTGCCGCACGACAGACCAAGGTTCGCACCTTCCGGCAGAACGGCGAGTTCCTCGGGAGAATAGCCAAAGGTCAAAGCCAGATCCTCGGCGTTCTCGGTGCAGCCGCAGAGCGACCCGCAGGTCGCCTCGCCTCGGGCGACTTTGCCGTATTGGTCTTTGACAGCCAGTTTCACGCTATCGCTTTCCATGGACGTTTGCCTCTTCTAGTGAATCCGCATAGGCGGATGTAACTGTCCAAAAAAAACTCGCGAGCTCAGCAGCAAGCGCCTTTATCGAGACGCTGGCGGTCGAGCTTCAATGTTTCGACTTCTCGAGAGCTGGCCTCGAGACAAGCGAGCAACCGCTGATGCACTTCTCCCGCAGCCTTGGCAAGCCGGTAATGCACCCAGAGGCCTTCCTTGCGACCGTGCACCAGGCCTCGTTTTCGGAGATAAGCGAGGTGGCGGGAGACGGTCGACTGCGGCAGGTCGAGAGCCTCGTATAAATGGCAGACGCAGACCTCTCCGCTCGCGAGCAAATTCAAGAGCCTCAGCCGCACGGGGTCGGCAAAGGCTTTGAAGAGCTCGATCGAGTCGATAAGCGTTGTTGGCTCGCGCGGCTTCATTCGCATAGCCAAATATACTCGGCGATCTCCGCTGGGTCAATAGGCAGGCGTTCTTACGAGGCTCGCGCTGTCATTCCTCGGGCGTTTCGAAATGGTAGTCGGCGACGATGACCGTGATGTTGTCTTTGCCGCCGCCTGCCAAGGCCAAGGCGATGAGGGCTTCGCAAGCCGCTTGGGGCTTTGGGTTTTGCTCGAGCGCATGGGTGATGGCTTCGTGGGGGGCCATGTCGTTCAAACCGTCGGTGCAGAGGAGGACGCGGTCTCCCTCCTGGAGGATGTAATGGTCGAAATCAGCCTTCACGCCGCTTTTGGGCCCGCCGATGCAGTTTGTCAGCACGTGGCGCATCCGCAAAACCTCGGGAGAACCCGGCATCGCTTCGCCGGCGTCGACGAGCAACTGACCCAAGTTGTGGTCCCGCGTCAATTGCTTCAGAACGCCGCTTCGGTAGAGATACGCTCGAGAGTCGCCAACATGAATGGTGAACAGGTTTGGGCCCGTGGAGTAGCAAATTGTCAGAGTCGTGCCCATGCCGAACAATTTGGGGTTGTCGCGGACCTCGGCGTGCAGCGACTCGTCGATGAGCTTGCAGAATATGTCTGCCTTGCGCCTCAGGTCGTCGACTTCGCGCTCGTTCAGGCGGACTGTCCATTTGATCTCGTCGGCGCCCAACTCCCATCCTGTGCGCATGGCAAGCAGACTCGCGAGATCGCCGAACTTTTCTCCGCCCATGCCGTCGGCCACAGCCAAGGTGTAAGCATGGTCTTCGTGGGTGGGAAGCAGTTCTTCAGGCAAGCTTGAAGTGATGATATGCCTGCCCCGGTAGCGACGGACGGCGAGGAACTGGTCTTCGTTGTTGTTCCGGACCAAGCCCGGGTGCGTCTTGCCGGCGACGTCGATTCGCGCCCGCGTGCGAGGTTCGGTCTCGTAGTATTTGGCCACCTGACGGTTGAGCGAAACGAAATCCGAGGTGTCCTTCACTCCGCCGTCTTTCACTCCGCCGACGTCGCCGCCGATCATGTTTGGATCTCCAGGTTCAGCCCAAGCGTCGAGGGTAAAGAGTTAGAGTCGAACCCGCAGCCAATCGCTTGACTCAGAAAGCCTGCGAATCTCGTTCCATCAATTGGACAATATGGCTTGAAGATACGCCAGCGAGAACCGGCGGCGGCTGAAGCGAGCGGTCGTTACAGTTTGACGCCGAGCACGCCCTTGAAGCAGAACGCGGCGATCATCGAGACGACGAAGAAATAGATCACCCAGGCGCCAGTGCCGCTGGTCCAGGACGATCGCTCAGGGTAGACGATCGAGATCGATTTGACCGCGTCGTCGGGTTTAAAGGGTTCTTCGCCAGGGTTCAAGAGGATCGTCCAAGGGTCCCAGTCCGGCTTAAGGGGGCTCAATCGCATAAGGCCCTCGCCAACGGCGACCTCCTTAAAGACGGTTCGGTCGTCGACCTTGAAGACGAGGCGCCGCTTGCCTGGCTGACGCGCCTTGACGCTCCAGCACACCTGGCGTTTGCTCCGAACTCTGACCGGGCCAACCACAACGTCGAGCACGTCGGAGGGCTCGAGGCCCACCGCCGGCATGGGCTCAGTGGGATCTCCGGCGAGCTCGAGCGTGATGACCGAGCTTTCTCCTACCTTGAGCGGCCTGGCCTCGTACCAGAGGCTCAACTGACCCAAGAGCAAGGTCACAGGCAACGCCATCACCACCATGGGCATAAGGGCCAGCACGAAGAGCCTGACCGCCCCGAACAGGATCCGTCCCTGGGCTCGGAGCGCGACGAGTGCACTGTCCTTGAATAGCCTGAGAGCCAGTAGATTGGCGTCGATGTCGTTGCGAGCGCGCTCGATCGCCTTCTGGTTCGACGTGTATTTGAAGACAGCCAGCAGCACGACCCCGGCGACCGCGGCGACGGCCGTGGCGGAGATCCATCCAGGCAGAACGTCGAGCGGAGCCAGAACCATCTTTCCAAGGGCGTTCGCCGCGATGTTGAGCCAGACTGCCAACCGTGCCGTCAAGTCGATCATTGGCTCATTCCGAAAGTTGGACGCAAATCCAGGAGCATTGCTCCGGCTTTGTTGAAAAATCGCACGATCATGTGTGGAACAGGTCTTTACCGACCATTTGCGGAGGGGTCGCGAGCCCGAATTCGGCAAGGATTGTAGGAGCGAGATCGACGAGCGAAGGCGCCTTGCCCAGGATTCTCCGGTTGCTGAAGAGCACCCCTGGGACTTCGAGAGCGTCGGCGCAGTGGTCAGCGCTCCAGGCAAGGTCGTTGTCGAGCATGTACTCGTCGGTCAAGTCTCCGGAGATCGTCGACCAACTCGCCCTGTAGCCGCGTCGATAACCGATGATCAGGTCCGGCGCCATCGCGGTCGCATTGCCTTGATAGATTTGGTCGGAGCGATAGACGCCCCTAATGACGGATTGTCCATTTTCATCGACGACAGCCTGAAGTCTTTCGACGAGCTCTGTTAAAAGCGCTTCACGTTGGTCGCCTGGCTCGACAAGGCCGTCGCGTTCTCTGCCTTTCAAGTTGAGGTAGAGCCCGTTGATCCCGAGGCCATAGGCGACCGTTTGCGACCAGTCGACGTCTTTCATGATCGAGGTGCATTCCCGAGGGCCCAGGTAGCCCCAGTTGCGCAGCCAAGTATTCAGGTTGAACTGGCGGCCGAAGTTGGCGAAGCCGTGGTCGCTCATCGCGATCAAGGCTGCTTTGCCGGCGTAACGGTCCATCAATTCGCCGACGACGGTGTCGAGTTTGCGATAGAGCTTCTTGACGTGTTCAAAATACTTTTTGGCCTCGGAGTCGGACCTAATCGGGTGCTTGTCGTCCGAGTCCCACCAGAACATGTGCGATTGGAGGTCGCTCGAGGAGAAGTAGAAAAAGAGCAGACCGTCTTCATAGTTGTCGACGGCGTAATCTAGGAGAGCAAGTCGTTCTTCGAGGACCATGTCGGCTTGCCTGGCGTACTCGTCGTCGGAGAAGACTCCGTTCTTTCGGGCTGAGTAGTCTTCCTGGAAGCCCGCAGTGGCGAATGAGCCCATTCGCCTGGACACGTCGGTGACGAACGAGCTCGGTTCGGAGACCGGCAATGCAGGCTCTGCTGGATCCAGGTTGATGGGGGAGAGATAGAGCCTGAAGTTTGGCGCCACTTCTTGGAGGAAGAAGCGGCAGATCCCGCCGGCTTCTTTCCCGGGCATGAACTTGGGCATCGAGATTGGAAATTTGATTGGAGTCCAGGGGCTCCAATCGCCGGCTTTCAGCACGATGCGCCTGCCCTGGAGCTCGACGACCGCGGCGTTGGCGTCGCGGTCGCGGTGGACCTGGAACTCGACGTTGATGGGTGTGGGATTCTTGCGGAATGCGTCTTCAGGGCCAACGATCCGGGCCCTGGCGGTATCGCGATCGAACGTTAGCTTCGAGCGTTTCCCGCCTTGTTCGTCCACGGGGTCGGCGGGGGCGTCCTCGGCAAATTGTTGGTAGGTGCCGTAAGTGCCCAGCATATCGGGCGTACCCATTCCGCAGATGCACCTGTGGTGTCCATGGTGCGAAGGGCTTGCTGGGTAGTTGGAGGGCAAGTCGAAAAAGGTCGAGGCGATTCCCGCTGCGTCGAGGTAGTCCCAGAAAGGCACTCCCTGGCGCTTGAGGACGGTCGAGGGGGGCTTGTGATCAAACGGCCAGAAGTCGAGCGGGAGTCGATGCTCGCCTACCTCCCACGCTCCTTTGCCAGGAAGAGACTCCGCCGCCGAGTAAAAGGGAGCGCATTGATCTTCAGGATGGCGATGGATGAAGTCGAAGATCCCGTGGTCGCCAGGCCCCGCCCCATTGATGAAATTGGCCCAGGCGACAGGGCTCTGTGGAGGAGTGCTGGTGCCCAGGGTGCTAAACCCGCCGCCAGCGCGGAGAATTTCGAGATGCGGCAGCAAGCCCTGGTTCATCAATTGATCGCAGAGGCGAGGGTCCATGCCGTCGATGCCGATGACGATGACCTTTTTGCCAGCGAATCGCCCTGGGCGCCTGCGCGCACCCAACCAATAGTTGCCTACGCCGATCCCTGCCGCGGCCGCCGCGGCGGCGCCGCCGACTAAGAGCGTCCTTCTTGTTGTTTTGGGAGCGTCGGGGTCGATCAACTCGCTGCCTCCGCCAAGGTTCTTTCACTCTTGCCGCGGACGCGCTTGGAGCGCCGATTCCACCGTGAGTGCTTTTCCGTCCATATATTCAGGGACGTCGATTCCAAACAACTTGAGCACCGTGGGGGCGATGTCGATCAGGCGGGGGTTGTTCTCGATGATGTTGTGCGAGCAGAACATGATTCCAGGGACGAGCGAAGGGTCGACGCAGTGGTCGCCGCTCCAGGCCTTGGTGTTCGGCTGAAAGACCGCCTTGGTGGTCTTGCCGATCGCCGCTTCCCAACTGACGCGATATCCGCGCCTGTAGCCGACGATCAGGTCGGGCGCATTGTCTTTATAAGGACCTTTATAGAACTGACCCGAGATGTAGACCCGTTTGACGGCGCTTTCGCCGGAAGCTGGGTCGCAGAGCGCCTCGAGGCGATCGGCGATTTGCTTGCGCAAGGCATCGGCCTCGGGGCCTGGCTCGACAATGCCTTGTTCGTACTTGTCCTTGAGGTTAATGAAAATCCCGGCAAGGCCGATGGCGAACGCGCGCGTGCGCGACCAATCGACGCCCGCCAGGTGTTCTTCGCCTCGCTTGGCGTCGTCGACGACGAGATAGCCGTTTTCCTCGAGCCAGCGGTTCAGGTCGATCCCCATGCGGAATGGTCCAAAGCCATGGTCGGAAATGACCATGAGCAGAGTGTCTTCGCCGCCGCATTTCTTGACTGTCTTGGCGACCAGTTCGTCCATGCGCACGTAAAGGTCTTCGATGACGTTCCTGCCCTCGAGCACCGACGATTCGGGTCGTGCTGGGTGATTTTCGTCGATATCGCGCCAGAACGTGTGCTGGAGGCGGTCGGTGCCGTCGAAGACGCAGGCGATCAGGCCTTGGGGCGCCTTGTCGAGCGCATCCAGGAACATGGCCTCGCGCTCGTTGTCCATGTCGAGACATTGTTGGATAAAGTGGTCGTCGTTCAATACGCCCTCGTTCAGAGCCCAAGTGTCCTCAGCCAACCCGAGCGTGGCATAGATTCCTTGCTTCTTGGCGAGGTAGATCGAATACACCGAAGGGTAGCCGACGGGCATGACGGGCGACTCAGGGTCGATGTTGATCGGCGTGACGTAAAGCCCGAACTCGGGCTCGGTCGAGAGTAAGAGAAATTTGCAAACGCCGCCAACCGACACTCCAGCTCCCGCACTGAATTTCACTTTGATCCAATCGGTGTAGACGTCTTTGCGCAATTCGTACCGAGTGCCGTTGACCTCGAGGATCGCGACCCCGGGCGCCTTGATGGTTGTTTTGAAGGGCAGCCGGACGTCGCCTGCGTCGGGTTGGATGGGATTCTGGGGTCCGACGAGTTCGGCCTTGACGACTTGGCCTGTTCGAGTGACGTGATGGAACTCGCCGCCGATCTTTTCTCCTTCGTCCTTGGGCTTGGTTGTGTAGTAAGAGAACATTCCTTGGGTGCCGCGGAGGTCGGGCACGCACATGGCTGAGAGTAAGACGCCTCGGAGTTTCTCGGGGGGGAAGGTGATCGGGACGCGCTGGACGCAACTGAAGATTCCGTGCTTGCCGAGCACCGACCAGAACGGTTGGCTTTTCCTCAGCAGACGGATGTCGGCCTTACCCAGCGGAAAGGTGTACTTACCCAAGCGGATCGATCTCCGAGGCGGACGGATCTCGACCGAGCTCAGTTTGGCTCGGTAGGTGCGAAGGTCGGGCGTGAGGAAGTCGAAGATGTTGTGCTTGCCGGGGTTCACTCCAGTTTGAAAGGTCGACCAAGCCACGGGAGAAAGCGGCGGAACGGTTGTTCCCAGCGGTTTGAAGCAGCCACGGTCGCGGAGACGGGCCAGGTTCGGGCAGCTTTCCTTCCTCGAGCATTCTCTCGGTGAGCCCATAGTCCATGCCGTCGAGGCCCAAGATCACGACGCGTTTGACCTGAGCTTTCCGAAGCGCGCCAGCCGAAGAGGGTGCGCGTTACCAAACGCACGGGCCAGGTGATGAACGTCAGGAGCGCGGAACCGATGGCCGCGAAGACTGCGAAGAACGAGCCTGCGAGGGCGAACCCCGCGCCTGGACCGATGTAGGCGTGCGCCTGACGCTCCATGAGGAGCGTCAGGAGCAGGGCAAGCATCACGATCCGCAGGGTTTTTCGGGCGGGGCTCATGACTTCGCGGCCTCTTTGGACTTTTCAGCATCCTTGGGTTTCGAGTCCGAGTCTTTGGGTTGAAGCTCTTCGACGGTCTTGCCTGGTTTCAAATCCTTGCCGACGAGCCCTGGGTAATCGGGACCGTAGCGGTAGGCTCGGAACACTGCGCTGCCGCCAGGTGGGCCGGCGAACAAGGCTGGCGGCGGCCCGCCAGGGCCTCCAGGAGGTCCGCCGCCAGGTCCGCCCGGGGGCCCGCCGCCAGGAGGCGGCCCTCCGCCTGGTCCACCTGGAGGGCCAAAGCCTGGGGGGCCGCCGCGGAGGAAATCGGCCTTCATGTCTTTGAACTGCTTCCTCTGTTCGTCGGTCAGCACCTTTTCAAGCTTGGCGTCGGCGTCTTTTTGGAGTGCGGCGAGTTGCGTTTTCTGCTCCGCGGTGGGCTTGAGCGCCACCTGAGTGGAAAGCGACATGATCTGTCCAGGCGAAGGCATCGAAGCGAAGGCTCCAGGTCCAGGCGCGTTCCGATCGCGGAGCGTCTTCTTCTGGCCTTCGGTTAAGAGCTTGCCGAGCGTTTCGTCGACGGTTTTCTGGAACGCGTCGATCTCTTTCCTTTGCTCGGGTGAAAGTGCAAGCATATCTTGGAGGAACGAAGCCAAAACCTGGTTTGGCTGAGGAGGCCCGCCCGGCCCCATGCCTCCTGGACCAAAGCCGCCTTTGACGGGATTGATGTATTTCCAGACGACTTCCTTATCGGGAGTCACTTCGAAGAGCGTGCCATTGGGGCCTGAGCAGATCATGGTGTTGCCGTTGGGCAACCTGTGGGCGCCAGAGATGAAGAACGCGTTGAAATCGGACTTCTTGGCGGCCGAGTAGCTCCAGAGCGCCTTTTTGGGTCCGAAGGGCGATCCAGCGGCGCGCTCGTATCGGCCCTCCGAGTCCACGGGCGTTTCGAGTTCGTCGATCGATGAATATGTGCCGTCTGGACGACCGCCGCCATTATTGAACACCAACATGTGGCCCGCGCCTGGCAACCCTTCAGCGATCCACTGGGCGTTGTGCTGAGCGAAGAGCGTTTGGTCGGCCTTGCCGCCGGCTCGGTAGATGCGAGGGTTTCCCCAGCGATAAAGCAGGTCCCCCCCCTTGCCTGATTTTCCGCCCGTATGACCCGCCGCCTCCGACTTGGTGGTGCTGTGATCGATCACCCAAATCTCGCTGAATTCGTGGACGCTGATGACGATTTGGTCGAGCTTGGCGTTAAAATCGACGGAATTCACGTGCGTCCAGTCAGGATTGACGCGTTGGTTCCTCTGTGTGGGCGAGCCTACATAGCCGATGGTCTTGAGCTTTTCGGCCTCGGCTTTCTTGACGGCGTCTTTCTTGGCGTCTCTGGGCGGGGGCGGTGCTGCTTTCTTGGCGTCCGGTCCTGCCCCGCCTGGTCCACCCGGGCCAGGGCCCATCGAGCTTTCAACGAAGTTGATATCGACGAGCTCGGGGTGCGCCGCGACGTCTCCAAAGTTTGCTTTGGAGGAATCGTGGTCTTGGACCAGGTGGTCCCAGAGATGCCATTCCCAGACGACTTCGCCGCCAGTCTTCCCCGTGGGCTTGATCTCGACGATCGAGTCGGGCAGGAGGTAATTGCTGACCAACTCTGGCTTTCTGCCGGCCGCGATCGCTTCCTCGCGAGACTTCTTGTCCCAGACGATCATCAGCACGTTTCCGTTGGGCATCTTCGCCGCGTCGTGGTGGTGGAGTTGTTTGTCGTTTTTGAACTCGAAGTCCCAGACGAGGTTGCCGTCCCAATCGAATTCTTGGATACGTCCCGCCGAACCGGGGCCGCCGCCGAAAGATCGTTCCGCTCCATCCAGCACTGCCACGCGAAACAAATGGCCGCTTGGCATAAGGTACGCAGCGTGCATGGAATTGTGCTCGGAAGTCCAGGACTTGACGACCTTGCCTTCCATATCGATTAGATAAGCCGTCTTCTGATTCATGGGGTTCAGGAGCGTATAGCCCTTGAACGCCTTGGGCTCGTTGATCAGGAGGCCAAGTTTGACCTTGGGTAGATCCTGCGGAGGACCGTCTTTCTTCTTGGATTCGGCCTTGACGTCGTCTTCGCGCGCTTTCGCTTCGACTTTTGGTAAGAAGAACCCAGCAGCCGCTACCGCCAAAGTCGTGGCCGCCGCCGCGGCAATACGAGCCGCCTCGCGAATATTCGGCGAGATCCGCATTTCCATTGCTACGACCCTCAGGCACGAGTGATGTTTCCAAGATTGCCATGGCGAGTTCGACGGGTCGAAATTGTACCAGGCCCGCCGCCGACTTCTGTAAAGATTCCTTAAGGCGATGTTCATAGGCGTCGGTCAGCCTCTTGAGAATCGATAAAAATCTGTTCTGCTAAATGAGATTCCCGCCCAGGGGAGACGTAGTGATATCGAATCGAAGCGTTGGCGGCTCTTCTTGGAATGATTCACATGGGAAAACGCGACCCTCGAGTCGACGCATACATCGCCAAGTCGGCGGACTTCGCCAGACCGATCCTCGAACGCATCCGCGAGATTGTCCATGAGGCGTGTCCCGAGGTCGAGGAAGAGATGAAGTGGAGCCGTCCTCACTTTGGCTACAAGGGGATGCTCTGCGGCATGTCTGGGTTCAAGGAGCACTGCTCTTTCGGATTCTGGAAAGGGCAGCTCATCGAAGGCCTTGACGCTCCTGAAGATAAAGCGATGGGGCACTTTGGGAAGCTGACCAAGCCTTCCGACCTTCCTTCGAAGAAGGTGCTAATCGGTTTTATCAAGCAAGCAATGAAGCTCAACGAAGAGGGGGTGAAGGCACCTCACATGGTGAACCGAAAGAAGCGACCGCCCCTCCCCGTGCCGCCCGAACTCGAAAAGGCTCTTACGAAAAACCCCAAGGCCAAGGCTGCGTTCGAGGCGTTCAGCCAGAGCCATCGCAACGAGTATGCCGAGTGGATCGCCGACGCCAAGACCGACGCGACCAGGGAAAAGCGGATCGCTACGGCGATTGAATGGATAAGCGAAGGCAAAGGCAGGAATTGGAAGTACGCCAAGTGCTAAGTTGGCATGATTCGATAGGCGAGTGGATTGCGACCCAGGGCCGCCTTGAAGGTTGTTCGAAGGGAGATGATTTTCTTGCCAGAGCCGTTCACGCAGCAGCACTCCGACTTCATGTCGCCTGAGAAACTCCAGATGTTTGTCGCTGGGCTTTCCGGGCTCGCTCCAGAGGAAGTCCGGAAAGCGAAAGTGCTCTACCTCAAGAACGCGATCTCGGAATACAGGGCCGCGAAGTCGTCGCTGGCCGCTTTTCAGCAAGTTCAGGGTTGTTTTTCGATCGTCCCGTTCTTCTGGCCGATCTTGGCGGCGCAGAAACGGACGATGAACGCAGGGTTCAAGCTGATGAGGGACCGCATCGAAAACGCGATCGAGGTCTGGAAAGACGACCTCGGCGGCGCGACGTTTTCGATCGATGAGGAGCCGATCGAGTGAACATAAGACGATCGATCATCAGGCTGCTAAGCGGGTTTGCCGTTCTCTTGTTGCTGGGAGCTCCCGAGTCGGCGTCCGCATCAGCCCGCGAGGAGCCGGGTCGCAAGGTCGTCGATGCGAGTGCGCTCAAAGGCAAGGTGCTTTGCGGCTACCAGGGTTGGTTCCGTTGCAGGGGCGACGCTTCCGGACTGGGCTGGGTGCATTGGAGCAGGGAGTCGGGAAGGATCGCAAGCGAGACGCTGACGTTTGACATGTGGCCTGAGATGTGGGAATTGCCTATAAGTTCGCGTTTCAAAGCGGACGGTATGACTTATCTCGACGGTCGACCGGCGGAACTGTTCAGTTCGGACGACTACGAGACTGTGAATTTGCATTTTCGATGGATGCGCGATCACGGGATCGACGGGGTTTGGCTTCAGCACTTTGTCGTCGAGTTGCAGGGAGGCCCCGGGGAAGCTTTGTATCCTTCGCGAAGGAGGGTGCTCGAGCACGTCCGCAAAGCCGCCAAAGAGACGGGCAGAGCGTGGGCCTTGACGTTCGATGTTTCGGGCATGCCGATCGATCGATGTTTCGACGTGCTTACGACGGAATGGAGATCGCTGGTCGCCTTGGGCGCGACGGCCGAAGATCGTTACTTGAAGCAAGGAGGTAAGCCCGTCGTGCAAATCTGGGGCGTGAATCCCCGCGCACGTGGCGCTGGAATGACGATCGAGCTGGCAAACCGGCTAGTCGACTTTTTTCAAGAAGAGGGTCCGAACGCGGCGTTCGTGGTGGGTGGGTGTGAGTGGGGGTGGCGTACGAAGTCCAAACCAGCCTGGAGGTCGCTTTACCACAAACTCGATGGAATTTCGCCTTGGAACGTCGGCAATTACGGAACGGACAATAAAGGCGAGAAGCATGCTTCGACGGGCTACTGGAAAGACGACAAAGCCGAGTGCGATCGGCTTGGGATCCTTTGGCTGCCGGTCGTTTACCCAGGCTTTAGCTGGAAGAATCTGAAGCACGACCACGAAGGCAAGGCCACAATCCCAAGGCTGGGAGGCAGGTTTCTGTGGGAACAGTTTCACTCGCTTGCCCGCTTGAAGGTGGATTCAGCGACGGTTGCGATGTTCGACGAAGTGGACGAAGGGACGGCGATCTTCAAGATCAGGAACGATCCGCCCGCTCAAGGGTCGTTCGTCGACTACGAAGGTTTGCCGAGCGATTGGTATCTCCGGATCGTTGGCGAGGGAACGCGGATGCTTCGCGGAGAGCGTCCAATCTCGGAAACGATCCCGCTTGATCGTTCTAGACCGGACTGACGGCTTCAAGCTTTGGCCCTTGCGCTGGCCGTGGGGCTTGCGAAGATCTATAAAGGAGTAGAGTAGATCTTGTTCGGGCGCGCCTTTAATCGCGAAGGGGGACGAAGTCCATGGCTCAAGCGACGGACGCGGGGAACGCGACCAGGACGATCCGGGTGGGCCATAGTCCGGACTCCGATGATGCGTTCATGTTTTATGCGATCACGCACGACAAGATCGAGACCCACGGGCTCGAATTCGTGCATCAACTCGAAGACATCGAGACGCTGAACCGGCGGGCGCTTTCGGGCGAGCTGGAGGTTTCGGCGGTGAGCATCCACGCGTTCACTCATTTGACCGAACGGTATGCGCTTTTGTCTTCGGGCTGTAGCATGGGCGATCGCTACGGTCCGACGCT
This sequence comes from uncultured Planctomycetota bacterium, assembly GCA_963818975.1. Taxonomy (GTDB): domain Bacteria; phylum Planctomycetota; class Planctomycetia; order Isosphaerales; family Isosphaeraceae; genus CAWFUI01. Next base: position 390,127 of record CAWFUI010000015.1, read on the forward strand.
CATCAGCCGCCGGCCCTGGACGCTCGACCAACTCGAGGGGAAGACGATCGCGATCCCTGGCAGGCTCACGACGGCGTACCTGGCCCTTCAGCTCTGCCTGGGCAAGGATGTTCCAGTGGTTGTGATGCCCTTCGACGAAATCTTGCCCGCGGTCGCCGCAGGCAAGGTCGAGGTTGGTCTGATCATTCACGAGGGGCAGCTCTATTACAAAGACAAGGGCCTCTTCGCGGTTGCGGACCTGGGGCAATGGTGGTTCGAGACGACGGGTTTGCCTTTGCCGCTGGGTGGAAACGTCGTCCGCAAGGATCTGGGCGAGGAAACGGTGCTTTTGGTGGCCCGATTGCTGAAACAGAGCATTCAGTACGCGCTCGATCATCGCGAGGAGGCGCTAGCCTACGCTCTTCAATACGCGCGCAATCTGGACCCAGCACTCGCGGATCGGTTCGTCGGGATGTATGTTAATGACTGGACCTTGGATTATGGGCCCCGAGGCCGAGACGCGGTTCGCACGCTTTTGAGCAAGGCCTACCAAGCGGGCTTGACGCCCTCGGCGGAAGTTCAATTCGTGGGCTAAGGCGCCTACGCAATCGCCGGGGCTCGCAGATTAAGTCGATGATGGGACTTTGAATCGAAGAGGTATGAGCCATGTCGGGAAACGATCCGGAAAGAGGCCGAGTGCCCGACGGTCCCGCGCTGCCAGGTCGGGGCGGCTCCGACGTCATCGATGCGTTCGATTTCGAAGGCTTCGAGGTTCTCGACGAGGAACCGGAGTGGCTGGAATACCGCCAAAAGATGATCGAAGAGCTCGGCCCCGAGGGTTTCGTCGAAACCGCGATCGCCGAGCAGATTGCTCTGGCGCTCTACCGAGACAAATGGATCCCAGGGGTCGAGACGCGTCTACTGGAAGACCGGATGGAAAACGTCGAGGACGATCTTGAATTCGCCTCGCTGTTTCCGTTTGCGGCGGGCTCGAAGATCGAAGCCGAGGAGGCTCATAGGCGGCAAACACTGGTTCAGGCCAGGAACAACGCCCGGGTCCGCGCAAAGGCTCTCCAGACAGCGCTTCGGCAAGGAAGTCCGTGGAGGAGGCCGAGCGGGAACTTGGTCAATTCCTGGAGCGCGCTCGAGCGTTTCGGGCGATTCCCGACGAGAAGACGCAAGCGATCATCTCAAAATTCGACAAGCACATGCTCACGATGCTGAATCGACTGAGCAAGGAGCTGCAAAAGCTCAAGAAAGAGCGGACCAGGCAAGAGAAGCTTCGAACCGCCAGAACAAAAGCGGCGAACGCGGCGGCCAAGTCGGTTTCAAAGGCCGCTATGCCTCGGAAACCCGCTGCGAAAAAGCCGTCGAAACAAAGCGACGATGCGGCGAGCCAGGGTCCCGCGGGCCGGCCTTCCGCCGAGCTTTCCTCGAGCGCCGGCCCCACGAGCGAAACGAAGGGGAGCCCGTCGGAACCTCTCTCCGGAGGCCAGCCAGAGCCACCCTGGATCAACGAGCTGGCGCAGAAGTTCCTGATCGCCGATCAGATCGCCTCTTTCGGCGCACCTGTTCCGGAAACAGGCCTCTCGGTTCCCCCGATCGACGTCGAGTCGAAGGTGATTGACGCCGCACCCAAGCAGGCTGACGAATCGAGCGTCTGGCGGACCTCGACGGACCCTGGACAGGCCCCTTGAAGCGGTCGGCCGCGTGCCCTAAGATACGGGCTCAAATTCCCCCCGGGAGATTGGGTCGGAGCGGTCCAGGCGCGCATTTTTTGAACGCGGATGGAATTTCCCGCGGTCACGCCAGAAAGTTGCTTCATCACCGCGTTGCTGAAAATTCAAAAGCATATGATTCCTTCTCGTAAAGAGCCAAAGTACCCCATCGGCAAGAAGGTGCTGGTCACCCAGTACGTGCGGGTCGGCGGACGTAGCTGGACCACACGCACCAGCGGAGTGGTCGAGGCCGAGGGCAGAAGGCCCATTGGCGGCATGGAGATGGGCGTCAAATCGCTTGTGAGCCATCAACCGACGATTAGGCTTCGGCGCGACGACGGAGAAATCACCGTGGTGGCCGTCGACGAGCACACCGTCGTCGAGGTTCAAGACGAAACCTGAGCTTCTCCGAGGGTCTCTATCGATGGTGATCATCAACTATCTGTTCATCGGCGCTCTGCTGGTCATGTCGCTGGTCTTCGCGCTCTTGCCGATTCTGGTCGAGGCAATTTTCGCGCCCAAGAAGAAGGGGACGTCGAAGAGCCAGACCTACGAATGCGGCGTTCTGACCACCGGCGAAACCTGGATCCGGTTTCGTATTCAGTATTTTATTTATGCGATCATGTTCGTGGTTTTCGACATCGAGACGGTGTTTTTGTATCCCTGGGCGGTGAGTTACGCGGGTTTCGGGCACGTTTGCCTTCTTCGAGATGGCTGTGTTTCTGATCGTGCTTTTGGTTGGTTTGGTCTACGTGTGGGCAACTGGGGGGTTGAAGTGGCTTTGAGCCGGGGCTTCCAGGGCGGCCGTGTCGTCGCGGCGGACCTGCGAGTGCAGTCGAGAACGAGGAGCTTTTCGCAGTGAATTTCGATTTCATCGCCGCGCTGCCGCAAGCACTCATCTGGGCGCAGTCGTCAACGCCCGACTCCGTCCCCTGGCTTGCTTGGATCCTCTGGCTTCTGGTTGGATTCTTTGGGATCTTTCCAGGGGTTGTGGCCTATATGGTCTGGGCCGAGCGTAAGGTCGCGGCGCGATTTCAGGATCGGATCGGACCCAACCGCGTCGGCCCGCTGGGTTTGCTTCAGCCGATCGCCGACGCGATCAAATTGATCACGAAGGAAGACATCGTTCCCGAAGCCGCGGACGGGTTTGTCCACTTGCTGGCGCCGGTGCTCATCTTGACGTCGGCGTTTCTGGTGATGGCCGTCATTCCATTTGGCGTCGGCCTTGCGCCGGTGAACTTGCCGTCGGGGCTTTTGTATTTGATCGCCGTCTCCAGCATCTCGGCGCTCGGAGTGTTTCTGGCGGGCTGGTCCAGCCGCAACAAATACGCACTTCTGGGAGCGATGAGGGCGGTGGCCCAACTGGTTTCTTACGAAGTTCCCCAGGTGCTGGCGACGGTTCCCGTCATCTTGTGGGCGGGGAGTCTAAGCATGGTCTCGATCGTCGACAAGCAGTTCGACCTGGGCTGGTTCGTGTGGTCCCCGCCGGGGATCCTTTCGTTCCTGATCTTAACGATCGCGAGCATTGCCGAGGTGAACCGAACGCCCTTCGACCTTCCCGAGGCGGAGTCGGAGATCATCGCGGGCTATCACACCGAGTATTCAGGGATGCGGTTCGGACTGTTCTTCCTGGCTGAATATCTGAGCGTCTTCGCGGTGAGCTGCTTGGGCACGGTCCTTTACCTTGGCGGCGGACTTTTGCCCTGGCCGCTGAGCTGGATCGCCTGGTCGATGGGTACGTCCGAATGGCCGACGTTCATCGTGAATATCGGCATGATCGGCGTCTTTTCGGCGAAGCTTGTTGGCTACGTGTTCCTGATGTTCTGGATCCGGGCGACATTGCCTCGGATGCGGGTCGACCGGCTGATGAGCTTTGCCTGGAAGTATCTTGTGCCGATGGCCGTGGGGAACATCCTGATCGCCGCGGTTTGGTTCGAGATCGCCCTAAGGGGCGTGCGTTACGACGACGTGGACCTGATTGACCCAGGTTTCTCGTTCTTCGGCGCCGTACTCAAGGGATGGCGACGCGGGCTCTTCGGTTGGGGGGCGACTGGTGTGCTGGTGCTGGCGCTTGTGTGGATCGTATTGTCGGTCAATCGCGGGTCGAGGTCTTCAAAGCTTGCCGAGGTTCCGGTTCCGCGGGTCGCCCAAGAAGCCCTTGCTGGCCGCGGGTCGTTAGCGTCGTCCGGGTTTGCGGTCGATAGTCGAGAGGAGTCGCCTTCCTTGATGCAATTTGTGTTTATTGTTCTGAGCATCGTGGGCCTGAGCATGGCGCTATGGGCTGTGCTGGCGCGAAACCTGGTTCGCGCGGCCTTGGCCCTTGTCGGCTATTTCTTCGTGGTTGCGTGCCAATTCATCTTGCTCGAGGCCGAGTTCATGGCGGCGATGCAGGTGGTGGTCTATATCGGCGCAGTGGCGATTTTGCTGCTCTTTGGAATCATGCTCACGCGCAACATTCAAGGCGACGACACGACGACTTCGAGCGCGTCGACCAAGATATTTACAGGGCTTTTGAGCCTTGCTGTCTTCGGCATACTGCTGCACGGTTTCGAAGAGCAAAAGGTCCGGAACCCGCGAGAGAACACGATCGAGTACGAATATGCCAAGGCGGTTGGCAAGCCTCTCGAGGGTGAATACCGCAAGGCATGGAGCGAACTGGATAACCGCCTGCCGGTTGCTGTTCGCAAAGAGACGGAGGAGACAAAGGACGGCAAGCCCGCCTCTCCTCCAACGGCCGCTGAAGGGCGCAAAACGGCGATCGACAACATGGGCAAGATGGTCGGCGTCGAACTGACAACTCGCTTCGTGGTCGCCTTCGAGATCGCGGGGTTGCTGTTGACCGTGGCACTTGTTGGGGCCGTCGTTTTGGCTCGGCACGCCGGCGCAGGAGGAAATGCACGAACCTAGCGGTCCACCTCGCAAAGACGTCGTTTCGACCAACGGCGCGCCCAAGGCGGCCGGCGTACCTGTTTTGGCTGGGAGTCCGGAGTCGCCATGAGCAACGACATTCCGCTGTCTTGGTTTTTCTTCTTCGCCGCTGCGTCGTTCGCGATTGGTCTGTTTGGCGTACTGGTGCGCCGCAATTCGATCGCGGTGTTGATGGCCATCGAGATCATGCTGAACGCTGCGAACATCAACCTGATCGCCTTTTGGCGTTATACACCCGCGCCCCCGGGCGAGGGGCAGAACAACGGAGTGCTCCTGGCGCTCTTCGTCATTACGATCGCCGCGGCCGAGGTCGCGGTGGGCATCGGCTTGGTCTTGTTGTGTTACAGGCGCTGGAAGGCGGCCGACATTGACAAGTACAACGAACTTCTCGGGTAGCTCGGCCATGAGTGCATGATGCGGACGTTTGAGCCGACGCAGCAGATCGACACACGTTTCGAGAGTCACATTCCGAGAGATTTCAGGGGCAGCATCGATGACGCCTTCTCTAAACGACTGTCTCCACATCGCCCCCGAGATTCTCCTCGCGGTCTGGGGTTTGGTGGTGCTGATCGCCGATATCACCATCCTGCGCACCGCTCCCAGCGATGAGAGGCGAAACATCCTGGGGATCTTGACGATCGTCGGTTGTTTTTTCGCACTGCTTCGATCGCGGTTAAGCTTCAACTCGATCCCAATGGCGATATCGATCCCGTGATCTTCTCGGGAACGATTGCGGCGGACGCGCTTACCGCACGTTTCAACATGCTTATCATCGTGCTTTTGGGCTTGGTCGCCGGCCTTTCGATGGTTTGGTCGTTCACAGACCGTTGGGGCGAGTATTACGCGCTGTTGATTTGGGCATCGGTCGGCATGATGTTTTTGATCGCCGCGGAAGAACTGTTAACGCTCTTCCTGAGCCTGGAAACGATGACAATCTGCCTCTACCTCTTGACCGCCTTCGAAATGCAGAAACGAAGGTCGGTCGAGGGGGGTATGAAATACTTCGTCTATGGGTCTGTGTCGTCGGCTCTGTTCCTTTTTGGCCTGAGCTTGATTTACGGTTTGACCGGCTCGACCCGCTTGACCTCGATCCATACGATCTTGGTTTCGACCACGGCCACCGGCTTGCGTGGGAACGTCGCCGGGGCGACCGCGGTTTTGCTGGTGCTGGTGGGATTTGGCTTTAAGGTGGGGGCAGTGCCCTTCCATCAATGGGCGCCGGACGCCTACGAAGAGCGCACCGGCGCCGATCACCGCTTGGATCGCCACCGGTTCGAAGATCGCCAGCTTCACGGCGCTGATGAAGGTGATGCTTGTCGGGCTTGCAAGTTGGTCGGCATTGCCTGGGAGGCCGCTTTCCGTTGGCTGGGTTGGAATCATTGCCGCCGTCTCCGGCGCCACCATGACTTTCGGCAACTTCGCGGCCCTGGCTCAGACGAACTTCAAGCGGATGCTGGCCTACTCGTCGATCTCACACGCGGGTTACATGCTGGTGGGCGTGCTGGCCGCGGCGGTCTCGTTCGAAAAGAGCCCGGCGCCGCGTCGGTTCTCTTTTACCTGGTGATCTATGGATTCACCACGGTGGGAACTTTCGCGGTGGCGGCCTGGCTGGCTCGAGACGTCGGCGGCGACAACATCGAGGACATGAATGGACTCGCCGCGAAGTACCCCTTGCTTGGCGTCTGCATGATCGTGCTGATGCTTTCTCTGATCGGCGTTCCGCCGACCGCTGGGTTCTTCGGGAAGCTTTATATGTTTATGGAGGCGCTTGACGTCAGGGGCGAGGGGGCTGCGGGGCTGGCTCTCGTCGGCTTGGTCGCGCTTGGGTTGTTTAACTCGGTCGTTTCCGCCTTCTACTATGTGCGAGTGCTCAAGGCCATGTATTTACGCCCCGCGACAAAGCCGCTGGGACCCCCTTCGAACCTTGTCGCCGTGCCCATCGTACTGGCGTCCGCGGTCGTATTGACCTTCGGTCTGAGCCCTTCGCTCTTGATGGGAGTGATGAGCACTTCCGCGGCGGAGATGCTCTCTTCCAACGACGCTCCGGTCGCCGTCTTCGAAACCAACGACGCGTACCGTGCTCAACGAGCTGAAACCTTGCAGGCCCGACTTGTTCGCTACGAAGATATGCTGAAGACCCAGGGGCTTCCCGGCGATTTGCGGGGCAGGATTGAGATGGAGACGGCCAACTTGAAAGACAGGATCAGGCGTGCTCCGCAAGGCATGGCCAATCCCAACGGCGAACCGCCGCCGAACCCGTACGCGGGCGGCAGGTCGCCGACGTCGAACAGGGGCGCCGCCATGAAGGGCGCCTCGCCGAAAGGGGCCGCGCCAAAGGGGGCCTCGCCGAAAGGTCAGGGCGGCGGCGGGACGCGCAAAGGCCAAGGCGGAGCCGCATCGAAAAAGGCGCAAACCAAGTCCGACGCCGCCAAGTCCCAGTAAAATTGAAGTGCTCTCGTTTGATGCATTCTCGACAGGGAAACGACTAACCATGGCGATCGTCAATACGCTAGCGAAGTGCCTCGAAAGCCCGTATCTCTTCATCGACGAGGACGCCAAGAAGAAGGTTGGCGGGCTTCTGGCAATGGCTGGCGACCGGCTGGAAGCGGCTGACAACCTACTCTCTGCCCCCAAGGCCGACGCCGCCGATATCTGCAACCTGAGCTACGAGGCGATGTTCGCTTGCTTGCGGGCTCTGGTCTACAGCAAGGGCTATCGGGAGGCTGGAATGAGATGCCTGCTGCTGGCATGCGGGTCGCTCTACATCAAGCCTGGAGTGCTCGACTCCGTGCACATCCACAACCTCGAAAAGCTTCAGGGGCTCAAGCTCTCGCCAGCCGAAAGCGTTTCCGCGGCGTCCGCCTTCGTCAAACGTACGCTCGAGATTCTGCAACAAAATAATCCTTGATTACGACATATCTCAGCGTGATTGATCATATATGACTCAGGCGACGTGGGAGCATGTGGAAGGGTCCGACGAGTTCGTCGCCCAAAATTGGTTGTTCAAGCTGTTCTCCAGAGTCTTCCGCTCGATGCGATCGGGGAAGTCGCATCGCTTTTTCGTGGCTGAGCTGCCCGACTGCGTTCAGGTGATCGCGCTCACGAACGACGGACGGATCGTTCTCGTACGCCAGTTTCGAGCCGGGTCTGGGAAAGACAGTCTGGAAATCCCTGGAGGCTTGCTCGAGCCAGGGGAAGAGCCCGCGAAGGCTGGGGTTCGCGAGTTGCTCGAAGAGACCGGCTACGCGGGCGCCCCCCCCAAGCTACTGGGCTCGAGCTATTGCAATCCATCGCTTTTGAACTCGAGAGTCACGACAATTCTGGTCGAGAACGCGGCTCGAATTGCCGAGCCCAAGCCCGACGCCAGCGAGGAGCTCGAGATCGTACTTGCGCCTGCAAGTCAAGTACGGGACATGATCGCCGTTGGTACGATCGACCACGCTCTTGTTGTGGGCAGTCTGCTGCTTTGGCTTGCCGGTTCAGCTCAAGAGTAATGGTTCGTCAGGCGGCCCGCGGCTCCGATCAATTTATCGGTGAATGGGCATGGCTTCGAGAGTAGCGTCCGGCAGATGTCGAGGCTCGGGTTGATACTCGAGCCAAGGTTCGAGCTCGCGCTTGATCGTCTGGGCGTCGACCTTTCGCCCGTTAGGAGGGAGGTCGAGCATGTCCGCCGCATTGTAAGCCTTGGGAAGTTCTGGCATCGCCACCCAACCGAAGACCTCTTTGATCGAGTCCAGGCCTATGCCCAGTTTCGCGGCGAGCCGCTCAGCTTCTTCATAGCGTATGAGGTGCTTGTGTTGAGCACTTGTGCATTCGGCAAGCAAATATCCTGCCCTCAGACGCTGGAGCGAGAGCACAGGGAGCCTCAGCCGCTCCGCCTCGTTCATGGCCGGGAGGCTCTTCACGAAGAGCCTGTCGGTTCTGGGAGTGTGCATCAAGAGCAAGGCGATCTCGAGTGCAACGATCGTCAGCGCGCCCGCGACCGTTAGCTTTTGACGGGGCGTCTTCTCCAAGGGAGCGGAAACCGCCGAGGCCCAGCCCGCCAGCCAGAGGACGAGCCCTAGGTGCGGGACGGCCTCGTACCAGGGCACCCACCCTCTGATGCTCGAGTAAGGAGAATAACCCCGAAAGCTCAGCTCGACGAAATAGCTTAGGGACATAATTACGAATCCTGAAGCTTCCAACGGCGTGATCCTTCCCTTCGCCCTTCGACTCCACGCCCACGAAAGCAACAAGAGGCTGGTCAGAACCAGTCCAGGCCAAGCGTCGACGAACACGTCTTGTCCAAGGTTGCCGAAGACGAGGTTTTCGGGTATTGCGCGTACCGTGTGCCAAAGCCCCATGACGGGTTTCACCGCTTCGAGCGTGGTTCTGCCGTTGGTCGACACGGTGACGTCGAACGCCTTGCGCCCAAGCCCGAAGAACAGTCCCACCGCCAGGATCGAGCTCAATAATGGAACCCAGGCAAGCTTTCGGATCTTGAGGGCCGAGTCTGCAAAGAGGTAGACCGCTGCCGCGGGACCCGAGGCGTGGCCAATGGTCCAGAAACCGCCCGCGATCCATGTCGATGCGGCGGCAGCCGCCAGCCATCGACGTTTGCCTGTGTTTTTGAAATTCTGAGCGCAAAAAAGCGTGAGCAGAATGCCCAGGCCCGCCCAGATCGGCTGGCCCGCGGAGTACCACGTTCCCGCCGTGTACTGGATCGAAGTCGTGGCGACGAAACAAGCCGACGCCCAGCCCAGTGCTTCTCGCTTGGTCTCACGCGAAACGAACAATCCGGTCGACAGCATGAGAACCGCCAAGACGGCGTAGGTTGCAAACCCCAATACGAATGGGACCTTCGAGAGTCTTCCTGACATGGCGACCAAGCACCAGGTTGTCATTCGCCAAGTTGGTACGATGTGCGCGTTGTGCGGGACAAAGAGATTCGATATCGCCCTCGGAAGAGTTCTCGAGGCGGCGATGTACGCGAAGTCGTCGCTCTGAAGCCTGTAGTTCAGGATCGGATCAATAGGTATACGATCGTATGGCCTATAAAACAGAACATAGGGTCCCAGAACCACGATAAGCGCCAGGAGAACTTTGAACGGCCGGCGAAGTTGCTGCCGATTCCACGCCAAAAGGCCTCGAGCGTCCATCTTGGTGGCTTGTTCGGTTTCCGAGACCGTCTGGGCGCTTTGGCGCTAGGTTCGATCTTCTTGGCAGGCGGTCGTTTCACGTCCCAAGCACCTCGAGTTCCGGAGTAATCGATCAACTACCCGCCGAAACGATCGAACAATCCGCGCGGCGGCCGACTCAGTCGGGTCGGACGACGAACTTTCGGCTTGGAGGCCACGGTTCCCTTGGGTCGATCCAAGTCGGCCGAAACGGCTCGGGGGCGGAGAGCGTCAACGGTTCGATCGAAGCCTCGCCGTCCGTGGGGGGCTTCGGACCCTCTGGAAGCGAGACAAGGTCGAACACGTCCAAGTCTTCGACTTGCGGCGGGAAGCCGGGCGCCCTCACTTTGCCGAAATGGCGCCTCAGTGCGGATTTATCGAGCTTGCGCGCTCTCGAAGCAATACTCTCAACGCGAGCGAGAAACGTTCTCTGAGCGTCGCTTCTTTTTTGTGCCAAGCCGCGCGATCGGTCGAGTCGCCGTTCCACTGTCGAGAAGTACCGTTCCTCGGACCCAGTCAAAGGCGGAGTGTCTTCCAATAAATAGCGATCGGTCCTCGGTTTCTGGACCAGGAAAACGCTCACCAAAAACAGTACTAACAAAAGAGCATGCCGATACGATAAGGCGCTGGCGCCGAGCTCTTGCGCGACGCCAGGCCGGCGAGGAACAGCACGAAGCCGACCTGCGGCATCGCCAGATACCAACCCAGATTTCTAAGGATTTCGTAAGGTTCGCCGGCGCGGAAGGTAAACGCCATTCCCAGCGTCGAAGCGATCAAAACGAGCCCAGCGGCTTCGAGCGGACTGGGGCGCATCTTCCACCCCATCGAGCCAATCCAGAGAAGCGCCGCGAGGGCAGACAGAATAACGCCCTGGGACAGCGACGACGAAGCGTCCAAGCCCAGGTTTCCCAAGACGAGCCCTTCGACAAATGCCCTGCTGGAATGCCCAACGCCAGTGCGAAATTGGATCAAAGATCCCAGCGGAGAGACCTGGGTTGTTTTGGTATATCCAAGTGCGATGATCAACGCGAGGATTCCGGCAACTGCGGTCGCGGCCAACGGCGCTGCCGCCGCTCGCCTCATCGCCTTTCGACCGTCCGTCCACAAGTAGACAGCGCAGACAAGTCCAGCGGAATATCCTCCAGACCAGAAAAAGGGCGCCAAGAACGCGAACGCCAGGCTGACGAACAGCCAGGGTAGTTTTTCCGTGCGACGGTAATTTCGCAGCGATTCGAGAGCAACAACAACCAAAACGGCGGCCCAGAGCGTCTGGCTGGCGCAAAACCAAGCAACCGCGGGCTCGATGACCGAACTGAGTCCAATTAGCGCCAGCGACGCCAGACCCAATGTCAGAGACTTTGTCTCGCGCGAGACGAAATGTCCCACTGTCAACATCAACAGAACCAGAGATAAGAAGGCTCCAGCCCCAAATACAGAGGCGATCTTGTCCAAACCTCCCGCCGAGGTCGCTAGGAGATAAACCCAGATGCGAAAGAGAGGCGCGACGTGGGCGTTATGCGGTTTGAACAGGTTCTGGACCAGAGCCTTCGCGTCGCGCGAATCGGCAAGGTATATGAAGTCGTCTCCACTCAACCTGTACGTTGAGAGCTCCTCAGAGAACAACATCCAGCTCGAGGCGACTACGGATGCTCCGATCAACAGGGCGACGACGGCGCCGGACGGTCGATCGAGCGCGCCGGCGGCTGTCGCGCGCGAATCAGACTTCGACACTGCCGTTTTCATCTTTACTTAGCGAGTCTCTTCGTACGAGAGCATCCGCCAACCCTGGCGAGCAAGTTGAAGCTTACTTGATCTTCGCCCCGACCACGCATTCGGGATCGTCGGTCGTCAGCAATACGACCTTCTCTCCCGACGTGGCAGCGAGCAGCATCCCGTTCGACGTCTCTCCTCGGAGCATCGCCGGCGCAAGATTGTTGACCACGACAATCAGCTTTCCCACGAGCTGTTCTGGAGCGTAATCCTTGCGAATGCCGGCAACGATCTGCTTCTGGACGTCCCCCAGGTCGACCTGCAAAAGCATCAGCTTGTCGGCGTTGGGGTGAGGTCTCGCCTCGAGCACCTTCGCAACCCTCAGTTCGAGCTTGGAGAAATCTTCGTAGGCTATCGTCTCGGGCATCGGCTCAATCCCTCAAAACGGCATCGTGCGTTTGCTTGTAAGAAGCGCATATTAGCCGAGAGGTAGGGCAGAGTCAACGAGCGAACTGAACATAAAATCACCTAGAGGATCGGTGTCGAACTTTCGCCATTGGAGGCTTTGGTTGCTTTCGGCCGGAAGAGGCCGACGGCCGCGGAGGCAAGTCCTCGAACCACGGCCCAGGCCATGACGAAAGGCGTTTGGGGATGCTCCAGTAGCGTAGGCTTGTTCTTTTCGAACGCGAAATGGCCTGTGAACATGAAGATATAACCGAGAACCACAAGTCCAACAGACCATAGCGGCCTAAAAGGCGCCAATAGGACCGCGGCGGCGACCAACGGCCAGCCCACGCCAACGTGCAGGAAGTGGTTTACCGGGTGCTGATGGTCTTTCTTGTAGTTCGCGACGAATCGTTCCAGACGCGAAGGCTCGTCTTTAGCCGCCGTCGACATGGGAAGTCCTTTCCGCCAGTACCCGGCGGGCTTGTCGGCCGTTTCCTAGCGTGGTTTCAAATCTTCGAGGCTTAGACCTTTGTGCACCCGAGGGTCGTTGTACGCGTCTTTGCCCTTATGGATGATTTTCCCATAATAGGTTGAGAAATCGAAGTGGGGCGAGTTGTCTTCATCGTGGCATTTCAGGCAGAGCCGGTTGGAATCGGCGTTCTTGACGGCAGACGAGAGGAACTCCCTCAGACTCTTATCGTCGGGCGATTGTGCGTGAGCTGAGCCCGGTCCGTGGCAGTTTTCGCATTGGTTGCCTTTGAGATAAGGCGTCAGTTCGGGGGAGCGCCAGCCCGAGATTCTCTCGAAACCCGTCGTATGACAACTTACGCATTCGGCGTCAAAAACGCCGTTCCGCTTTCCAGGCTTGCTCAAAGAGTCAAATGCGTGTGCATGGGGAGTGCTTTGCCAGGTGGCGAACGTGTTGGGGTGGCACGATTTGCAAGCCTCGGCGCCTATGTAGGTCGCCCCGGGAGCGGCTTCGAGGGCGGTTCGTTGAGGGAACTCCTCGACGAGCTTCATTTCCTTCAGCTCGCCCTGGTAATCGTCTTCGATCAGTTTTCTAATGGTTTCGGCGTTCGCGTACTTTGCATTGAGGCTGACCCGCTGGTATTTGAATCGATCTTTGGGGTCGTCGAAGATTCCCACGACTCCGACGTATTTGCCCTTCTTGCCGATCTGAACCAGCATCGTACGTCCGTCGTTGAGCAAGATTGGCGCTGCGTCCGGGTCGGCATGGGGCGACCTGGCTTGTACGAGGTCGAAACCAGGGTTTGCTTGAGCGATCTTGGTTGCCAACTCGGCCGAGCCTTGGACCAGCAACACTTGGACGTCGCTCGTCTTTTCGAGTTCCAAGAGTGCTTCGGCGGCGGCGGATTCGGCTGGCTTGGATTCGAGCCAATCGGCTGCATCGAGCAGCGGCTTCAAGTCGTTCGGGTCCAGGACGGCGGTTACGCCGATCGCGATCGAGCCCGTCTTCACCACCAGCGACTTCAAGAACGGAAGGTCCGTCCCGCCTTGGCCGGTGAGGTTGGCGCAGACGATTTTGGGACGACTAGACAGGTTGACGTATTGTCCCAAAAGCTCGCCTACGCCTAGCTTTAGGTCGTCCACCCCGGGGACCAGGACATCGTAGTTCATCGCTGTGAAAGCTCGGAGTGCGACGGTGTATTTGACGAGCGATTGCTTGAGTCCGCCACGCGCGGCGACGGGTTCGTGAACCACTCCGCCGAGGTCGACCTGTGCAACAGACCAGCCCTGTTTTTGAAGTCGCTCGAGCAGGTCGAACCTTCGTCCGAGGCCGCCGAGCTGACCCTCCGTGCAACCGCAAGGTTCCAGATAGCCGTCGAGCTCCCCGGAGAAGATGACCGCCGCCAGGGGGGTGGGCCAGTTGGCGAAGAGCTTGTCAGAGCTTGGCCTGGGGACTGAAACGGTGGGCGGCTTGGCTTGGATCGTGGCTGGTCCGGGGGATCCACTCTTCCCGCAACCAATCGTCCAGAAGACGGCTGCCGCGAAGAACGCCACTGCCGTCGGCAAGTATGATCTGCGGGACATCGGGTTCCTCTCCCGTAAGCCATTCGGCGGGGCCTCTTACCCTCGCCGCTCGACCGAGGATGTTACGCTCTTCCACGTTCCGTCGCTGCGCCAAGTTCTTGCCCACGACGCACAACGACCTCAGTGCGCCTCGACGATCACGTCGAGCGGCATCACCATCTTCGGCGCCTCTGGGTGATCCGTCGTGAATTCGATCGACCCGGCGTGAATCGACATCGGCGGAGTTCCCGGAGGAACCGTCACTGTCAGTAAGTATCGGCAGGACGCCACCTTGGACCTTGCTTTATCCTCGATCGGAGTAAAGGCGGCTGTGAGCGGCGAAGGGATTTTCGTAATCGTGAAATTCACCTTCTCTTGGCCGCGAACAAAGAGGTTGACCGAGCCCTTGCCCCCTTTCGCTCCCGAGATATGGCTCAGGTTGAGCGCCACTGGCGATATGGATATGGGTCCAACCACCCTGCCTACAACCACCAAGTTGACTCTGGGATGTTTGGGGTGATTGGTCGAGAGTTGTAAGTCTTCCTTGAAGCCGCCGATCGGCATTCCCGATTTGACTCTCACGCCGATCTTGAAGCCCGCGAGAGCCTTGAACCGCTCTTTATCCTCAGCCTGGCTGGTGGTTTGCTCGAGCTTCACGAGAGTGTCGAGATCGTCCTGCGACACCTTGGTGCTGGAAAGCTCGAGGAATTCGGTCCTTGAGCTCGCCATGCCGGTGATTTCAAAATCAGCCTTGTCGGGCGAGTAGACCAGGAAATCCTTTACCGGGGATTGGGTGGGCGAAAAGTCTTCGAAGGACGCCATCGAGTTCTCAGGCAAAACGATGACCGCGGGCCTGACCGTGCCTTTGATCACAAATTTGATTTCTGAGTGATCGGGATCGGACGTGATGATGCTTGCGTGCTTGAGAAACTGGCCTGACACGTCCTTTGTATGCCATTTGAGCTCGATTGGGACGCTTTTTCCAGGCTGGAGCAGGTATTCGGTCATGTCTTCCGGCAGGCTTGCGATCGTGCAAGAGCAGGAGGAATCGCCTTTCTTGAGTTTGAGGCTGCCTTCGCCTTCATTCTTAACAATCCACTTGTGGACGGACTCCGTCTGTTTCGAAAGGACGCCGAAATCGAAGACTAAATTTTCAGGCTCGACAAGGGCTTTGGGCCTGGGGCCTTCCGTTTCCGCGGGCGCGGGAAAGGAAAGCGCGTTTGACGGCTCGGGAGCGGGAAACCAGACCGGAGCAAACGCCGCGAGCATCGAAATTGCCGCAACCAGGAGAACGAGGAGAAGCCATCGCCACATATCTATGTTCGCCTTTAAAGCATGCGAATGAATCAAGACGAATGAGCACGACCCGGAGCGTTATTTTTCGGCGAAGCGCTCCTCGCGAAATCTCTATTCGATCATAGTGGAAGCGGCGGGCTTCGGCAAGAAAATCGGCCGAGGACGAATTCGGTCGTTTGTTCCAGTTTGCCTAGATTTCCGAACGTCTCTGGCTATTGTTCTTGCATCCACTCACGGGCCGTCAACTGGGCTCGGGTTCTCGTGGGGTGTGGGATCGGCACCCACTCGGGTTGGCCGCCGGTCGGTTGAATCATTGACTCGACCCATTGGCGAATCATCAAGGGGGACTGGCTGACCAGAACGCTCTTGCGCACGAGCCCGCGGTTGTTGATCGGTTGGCGGAACAACACGGCGAAGTAGGGCAGTTCTTCGTGTGGAAGCTGGTTCAAGTGTTTGGCCACGGCGCGGTCGAGCTTGGCCAAATCGAGACCAAAAGCCTCGCGAAACGAATCAAGATTCTCCTTGGGAGTGCGAGTTGCTAGCGGCGAAAGTTTGGAGAGCGACTTCAGGTAAGCAATGAACTCGGGCTGTTTGCGATTGATCAGGTAATGCGTCAACGCCCAAGAGAGTGCGTAATCGGTGGGGGTAAGCTCTTTCCGAGTGGCCAGGTATTCGCAGAGCGAAATGCGCGGATCCCTGCCGATTCTGTTGGTGTTCTCTCCCTTGGCGACGAACTGCAAGGTCATCTGATCCTCGAGGTCTTTTATCGTCGCCATGTGCAGAGGGTTCACCTTGCCGACGCCTGCCCAGGTGGCCCCTTTTTTGATCTGCATGGGTGCGCAGTACTCGGCAAGCCCCTCGACGATCCAGAGCGGCCATGGTGCAAGCCTCGGCTGAACGCCCAGATTATGGAGAACCTGATGCGTACCTTCGTGAGCGACGGTCTGGGGCTTGCGCATCGCCGCCACTTCGGGGTTGTTTTGGTCGTGGTCCGACTTCTCGTGGAAATAAATCCGGTTGCTCAGGACGTCGTAATACGCTTGAACCTGGGGAGCGATCTTGCTGCGTGCTCGAAACTCTTTCTCCTGGGCGTAGATCACCGCCACGAGAGGGAATTCGGCTTCGTGGACCTCGATTCCACTCTTCACGAGTGCCTTGGCAAGTCCGTTATAGAGCGATTCCAGGAGCTTGGAACTTGCCACGGCAAAATTCTTCGAGCAGTCATAAACCAAGACGTAATGCTGGGTCTTCAAGACGTGAAAGCCTTTGAACTCGCCATAAGAGAGCTCCTTGGCGATTTCGTCGGCGGTCGCGGGAACGAACGGCGATTCGGTAAACGAGTGGCGGTCGGGCCAGCCGATCTGGCCGTCTGGAAGAAAAACAGCGGTTCGGTTGCCGAGCTGGGCATGGACCTTGGTTACGAACACCTTGCCGGTGGCGTCGTGAACCAGGATTCGAGGCGCCGTTGGAGGGGGAGGGAGTTTAATCGGATCCGACGGCTTTGGGACGTGGGTTGGCTTCGACGTCCCTGTTTTTGGGGATTTGACCTGCTCCGGTTTAGGTGGAACCTTGGACGTTTTATCATTCGTTTCAGGTTTGACCTCTTCGGGCGGGTCGGGGATCTTTGCCGAAGATTCGCCGGCTTCTGGCTCAACCGGCGCAGGGGCTGGTGGAGCCGCGCCTGCACCCAAACGACGCGTGGAATTGTCGACGGATCGATCCAGAACGGCGTCGAGGCTCGCGGCAACGGGGGCAGGCGGAGGCGGAGGAGGCTCGGTCGACCCGGAGGCTGGAACGACCTCCCGATCGAGCGACGCCGTTTTGGTGGACAAAGAACCTCGTTCGACGAGATCGATACTGGATCCTGAACCCGTCAGGCTGGCGGAACTGGTCCTCGACCGCATGTCTGCGGAGCGATGCACTAAGAATGCAGCCACTCCCGGCGCCACGAGCAACGCAATCGCGACAAACAGGAGCTTGCTTTGGCGAAACCAACTTCCGACGCCCGGATTTTCGACGAAATCCGAACTGGATTCTGGTCCGTCCCGCAGATCCTCGAACGAGGCGAGCTTGCCGTTACAGACAGGACAGGCAGCAGGTTTGGGCTGGTCTGGTCTCTCGAGCTCTATGAGAGCTCCGCACCCTTGACACGATAGGACGACTCCCGCCATCGAGTCCGTCTCCAGGCTAGGCTCCAACCGAGAAGCTGGATCAATCCGCTTTTCCTCTACTCTAATCCCAAATCGCTTGGCGCGAAAGTGATTTGACAACCATGTTTCACCAACACTTCGGCAAGAGGCGCCTGAACGAGCAAGGTTCGTCTCGAGCTTTCCACTTTCGCGCCGCGGGATGCTCGGGACCCCAGCGCAACGCACTGAAAAAGCAAGACCCGCGGTGCCAGCGGCTTCGCTCGTAAGGCGGAAAGCCGCTGAAACCGCGGGTGCAACACGGCTCGAGCTCGTCGGCCAGGCCTGGATCTAGACGACGAGTTTGAGGGCTGAGAGCAGCTTATCGCCGAGCGGAGAACCCCAACCCGTCACGGCGTCGTATCCAGGGCCTGCTCTGTAGCCGCCGATCGAGGCGGAGATGTTGTCTCCAACGGTGACGTCCTTGCAAGCCGAGGCGCCGATCGGATTACCGCTCGAGTCCGATTGGTAAAGAATCGGATTGAGCCAGCCGGCTCGTTTGTTGGGCCCAAGCTTGTGTAATTCGGCGTTGATCCTGGCGATGAGCGACGCCCAAAGCGGCGCCGCCGCGCTCGTTCCTCCGTTGGGGCCTCCTTGGCCGTCGAGCACCCAGAAATAACCCGTGGTTCGGCCGTCGGACTCCGCGTGGGCGGAGACGTCCGGGACGACCCTGCCCTCGATCGAACCTGGATTGACCGATTCGATGGTAATCCCGCTCTGATAGCTCGGCCGGTCGAAATGTACGCTGACCCCTCCTCCCGTACTGCCCCCAGTACCCGTTCCATCGGGAGGAATGAAGCGGCGGCCGTTGCCGTCTTTCCAGGTTTTCTCGGAGATCGAGCTCGAGCTCACTCTCAGATCGGTGCCTCCCACCGCCAGAACAAATGGACTGGACGCTGGGAAGTCGACGTGCGCCCTGCCGTCGAGTTCTCCGCTATTAGGCTCGCTGTCGGTCTCGTCGGCCGATCCGTCGTCCCCAGCGGCGACGCAAACCGTCACTCCCATCATCGCGGCCTCCTGGAATGTATCGTTGATATGATCAACGGTGCCATCAGCCCAGACGTCGGAGTCTTCGGGAGAACCCCAACTGATCGAAAGGATGAAAGGGTTGTGCTTCTTGTCGAAGATGGCCATGTCGAGGGCGTCGACCCAGGCTTTCTCGTCAAAATTCGTCGATCCGAAGTACACCACCTGCGTGGCCCCGGGGCATGCTCCCGCGATCACTTCGATATCGAGCATCACTTCGCCCGCGGCGTCGTCGTCGGTGTTGGTGGGCGAGTTGTCGACGCTCACGGCGACAACGTTCGGAACCTTCACGCCCACGGTCTTGCAGTAGAGGGCGAGGTCGTCCTTGAGGAATCCCCCGCCGAATTCGAGGATGCCGATGGTTTGTCCCGTCCCGTCGCCGGCAGGGAATTGGTAAATCTCAGCCAATTGCGCCGGGAAGAAGCCTCTTCCGGCGGCAGTGGCCAGAGGCATGGCTGCTCTTGGCGTCCTCCGATGGCGCCGGCGAATGACTCGGCGATTATCCAGACCGTAGACCGCGACGACGACGCCCTCGAGCTCCTTGGGGACGTGCACGGCGCCGGATCGTCCACGGTAAGGAGTCGTCCCATGTGCGTACTGGAACAGCTTGACCTGAAAAACCTGTTCCAGAAGGCTTATGGGGCCGGCAACCTCGACGCTCCGCGTCGCGGGGTCTCCCGCGCCGACCTCGAGCCCGAGTTTCTGCATCACCGTTTTGACCTTCTGGACGTCTTGGCCCGAAGCTCCAAATTTCTCGGTGATCTGCTCGCGGGTCATGGGAGTCTTGGGCCGTTCCGCAAGCTGTGGAAGCGGGTTCAGCCTGCGCAGCTTGAGCGTAAGCGCCACCCGCTCGTTGGGATTGGCGTGGCCAATCAACTTGGAGCCGGGCAACAACCGACGACGACTTCCTGGCACTTCCACGTGTGTGCTCTTCATAATAATTCTCTCCCTGAAAAGAACACTGCCCTACAGAGATGTTCGTAAGCGTTGGTTTTCGATCGGCGCCTCGAGTTTTTAACTCGCGCGATCAAGGACCGCCAGTTGACTCTCCGTGCATGATTGGAAGACCCTTCGACTTCTCCTCGTGGCGGCGAGACCACTTGGCCTATAGGTTCGATCCGCGAACACTCGAAGAAGGAGAAGAGTCAAGGCGCCGAATTCAGCACTCGCTCTACGCTTCGAGACCTCCAGCAGAGCCTCAAAAGCGAGCCAGCGGACCAACACCCGCCCAGGTTGCGGTGGCTCGGATAAAGCGATCTTGGGGAACGTTCAACACGCGAGTTCCAGAGGCTCCAGCCAAGTCGGTTTTTTTCTTTGGGCTTTCATGCGTATAGCAATCCCAGCGAGTCGAGCTGCGATTTGAGCGCTCGAGCAGCGTCTCCAAATCGTTCGGGCCCGGTGAATCCATAACTCTTCTCAGCGACGACCAGATGGGGCTCGAGGGTGCAAAAGCCTTTGTACCCCGAGGCGACCGCATCGGCGATGAGCCTGGGAATTTGCCCCTGACCTTCGCCCGCGGGGACGTTCTTGTGGGTCGAGACGTCGTAGTCCTTGACGTGAAAGTGGCCAGTGATCGGTTTGAGCGAATCCCAGGCTTGGTCGATCGACGATCCAACTTCGAGAAAATTCGCGGGATCAAAGGCGACCGAAATCGCGGGGCTTTCGGCCCCCAGAACGGCGTCGAGCACGCGGTCCGGGACGTCCCCGTAGATTCCTTTTTCATTTTCGAGATAGAGCGAAATCCCGCGCATCTCGGCGGTCTTGGCAAGGGTGCGAAGCCGATCAATCACGGCCGGGCGATGTACGGATGGATCGTCCCCCGCGGGTATGTAAAAGCTAAAGATGCGAATGCGCGGGCACGAGTAGTATTCCGCCAGGCCGATCGCGCGGTCGAAACGTTGCAAATGGGGCTCAAACGCATCGGTGATCATAATCTTGCCGATTGGCGAACCAATCGCGCTCAATCCAAAGCCCCGGTCGCGCAGCAGATCTCGGAATTCCGCGTGCCTGCGGTCCCCAAGGTCGAGCACGTTCGTTCCGTCAATCGAGCGGAACTCGACGTTCCTAATACCATTTTCAGCCAAAACCTCGAGTTGGACGACGGGATCCGGGGAAATCTCATCGGCGAAGGCGCTGAGTGTTATCATGATTTTGGGCTACTCTGGCGCGGGGCAAAAGGGGAGGATCGGCGAAATCTTCGAATTCCAACCTCGAGATCATCCTACCAGTCTCGGATCTGGAATTCATTCGCGGACCCCCGTCCCTACCCTCGGCTTTAGGCCTGCTCGACCCGGCCTTGGTGGCGTGGGCCGAGGTGGTCGAATACAATTCTCTACGCCGTCCCCAATCGATCCGGTCGTCCTCGAAGGCTTTTGCTTATGAGTCAGTATATTTTGCCGCTTTTGATCTACTGGCTGGTTCTTTTTGTCGCGTGCTACATCGTCGTCGAGTATGGACAAAAGTACTTATATGAAGAAATAACGCCGAACGCCTGGGCGAAGGTCGGGGGCGGATCGTTGATCCTGGCGTTGGTGCTGGTCTGGTCGCGCTCGACTTACGACACGATGTTCACGGACCGGATCGGGTACACGGTGATCCAGGGCGTCGTCTGGTTCATGGTCTTTCTCTTCATACTGCGGTTCAACCCCTGGCACGCTGCGGGTTTTGGGATCGCGACCATGCTGATCATGGCAGGGATGACCACGATGGTTGTGCAGAGCCTTCGGAGGGAGGAAGTTCCCCAACGAGCGCGCACTCCGTTTCAGGCGGCCAAGCCGCCGAGGAAGTCGGCGGGTCCTGGTACGGCGGTCGATCCCAAGGCCGATCCAGTGATCATCAAGCCGGCGACAGCCAAGTAAGCCATCGAAAGGCCAAGCCTGCGTTGGGCCCGTCTGGCGCTTTAGCCTTTAGGCTGATGCGGGGGCTCGAAAAGGGATTCTTCATCGCGAGCTCGCTTGACCGGAGATCCTCCCACGCTGCGGAGGTAAGCGTTTTCGAGCAGACCGTTCAGGTGCATCGCGGTTCGTTCCCAGGTGGCGGCGCGCACGGTTTCCCAACGAAGCCGTGCTTTGCCGTCGTCTGAACCTTTCCGGACAATTCGGGAGAGCGCTTCGACGAACGCTTGAGGAGTCACGGCCAGATCAAAAAGGTGGCTGTAAAGCTGGCATTCCGGCAACGGCGTGGAAACCACCGGCCTGCTTGCCGCCATGTAGTCCATCACCTTCGTGGGGCAGGCGGCGCGGTTGAAAGGATCGTCGGCGCGGTACGGGATCAAGCAGACGTCGAACGCCGCCGTGTATCGGCCGATCTCCTCCGAAGCGCGCCAACCCAAAAGTTTGACGTTGGGCCGCGCAGCGGCGCTCAAAAACGCCTTATGCCAGGGTTTCTTTGGCGATAGGGCCGGCGGCCGGCCAATCAATACGATCGTGGCTTCAGGGAAAGTGATCGAGATATATTCAATCAGGCTCCAGTCGATTCGATCTTCAAGAGTGCCAACGAAGCCGAAGTAGGGCCGTGGAAGGCCGGCGAGCTCGGCGGGCGCCGACGCGGGGGAGTGTTGCGGACTCTCGGCGATATCCGAAGCCGGCGCCCCGTGCGGCAGGTGAACGATCCGATCGTAAGCCTCGGGAATCGCCATCCGCGTCTCTTCGGCTCTGATCCTAGCGCAGAAAATCGAGAGGTCCGCCCTTCGCACGACGCGCCGTTCCAGTCTGCGCACCGATGCGCCGCGGTTCTTCCAGTAGAACCCGTAGTCGTCCATGTTGTAGTAAACCAGGACGTCGGGCTTTACATAATTGCTCAGGTAAAGGTAGTGGGGATACGAGACGGCCAGTACGAGCGGTCTGCCGCAAGCCATTCCCTTCCGCCATCGGTTGGCGCCCAATGCCAGCGGCGCCATGCCGATCCTTGGATAGCTCTTCATCCAACCCGGCGGCAAGATGTAATCTCTTTGCCAAAGCGAAGGGCCGAGCCGAGTGCCGGGGCAAAGCCATTCTCGCGCTGGCTTTCGGTGAATGATTGCGTTTCTCCAATCGCACGCCTTGATCAAGAGAACGCGATTGCCAAGATCCGCCAGCGGCGAGAACAGTCGCTGAGTCCACGACCATGATGCGTCGGCGACCACGACGTCGAAGCGCCGCCCCACTTGCGAGCCCTCTTCGCGCTCTTCATCCATGCTCCACAATGGGCTCGTAGTCGCTTCCAGGGGTCGCATCGTGCCGGCCGAGTCTCGGCCCATCCTTCCTTGACAATCCTCGAGAACGCGCGAGAAGCGCGGGCAGCCGAGCCCTAAAACTCCCCGGGGCCTCGTCTCGACCACGCCTGGGTTATCCTAGAAGCCGCGCAAGGGGCATGTCAAGGGATTCAGACGCTCTAATCGACGTCGAATAGAAGTATGATCGAGTCTATCGGCCCACCTTTCGCGTTTGTGGCCGCCAAGCTCGCTTCTCTTCCCGCTTTAGGGCAGCCAGGGAAGGGTTTCGCGGAGCACGCTGGCCAGCCGCTGGGCGGACGACTGCGCCTGAGTGTAAAGCCTGTGGAGATCGGCGACGCTCGAAGGTCTGCGAAGGACTGCTCCAAACGCCGCGCCCAGGCGGAAGCCTTTTGATCCGCCCGCGATCGAGAGAATCTCGGGAGGGAGGTCGGCGGTTGCGTCGTCGCTGATCACTCGAACCGAGAGGAACTTTAGCCCGCGCACCGAGCAGAACCCCGCGACCGCGGACGATTCCATATCCACTGCCCGGGCCTTGTGGTCCCGAGCCAGCTCCGCCTTGGCGGCTGAGGTTCGAACAATCGAATCGACCGTCAGAAGCCTCCCGGACTTGATCTCGATCGCGTCGCGCCTGGGATCCGCAGGACCCCGTGGAGGTTCTTCGACGCCGACGTCGATGCTCCAGAAGCCCCCGTCGAGATCGACAAGCTCTTTGGCCAAGAACACGTCGTTTCGGCGAAGGCTGGGATCGAGCGCTCCGGCAAAGCCGGCGGAGACGATCCACCTGGGCCGATGTCCCGCCAGAACCAGCTCGGCGCCGCGCGTGGCCGAGTTCCTGCCCACTCCAGAGACGACCACCGCCACCAACTTTGTTCCGAGCTCTCCCTCGACGATCGTCGCTCGCGGGCCTTTGTACCGGCGCACCGAGGTCAAGCTTGCAATAAACGGCGCGACCTCGATCGAGAGGGCTGCGACGACCCCCACGTCGGCAGGCGAGGGAGCCGGCGCCCGACGCGATCCTGGCTGCGTCATCGAAAAATCACCGCTTTCAAAAGCTCAAACAGACTGCCATTTGATCATCTTGAACATATCGCCCATGCGACGGTTCACCCCGAGGGCGGCGGAGGCTTCAAAGCCGCTGTGCACAAGGCAATGCTCGCACCTGGGATCCTTGCCTCGACCATAATTCTCCCAGGGGGTCTTGTCCAGCAGGTCTCCAAACGTCGGGTGGTGAGCGTCGGTAATCAAGTAACAAGGCCCTTTCCAGCCCGCGCCGTTCCGCGTCGGGTTGCCCCAGGCTGTGCATTGCATCTCACGTTTGCCGGTCAAGAACTCGAGATAGATCGGAGACGTGTTGAATCGGTACTTACGGAACATCCCCTCCGCCTCGCGGAACTTCGTCCGGACGTCGTCCCTGGTCAGGAAGATCTCGCGGACGCTCACCGCCGAGTAGCCGTAGCCCGGCGAAATCATGAAGCCGTCGACGCCAAGCTCGGTCAGATGGGCGAAGAGCTGGTCCAGTTCGTTCATATCCGTCTCTTTGAACACCGTGGTGTTCGTGCAAACCATGAAGCCCGCCTCCTTCGCGGCCTTCACTCCGTCGATGGCGTCGTCGAAGACGCCTTCGCGCTCCACCGCAAGATCGTGGGTCTTGCGCAGTCCGTCGAGGTGGACGTTCCAAAAGAAACGGCTCGAAGGCTTGAATTCATGCAGTTTCTTACGTATGAACATACCATTAGTGCATAGGTAAACAAACTTCTTTTTCTCGAGGATCTTGGCGGTAAGCTCGCCGATGCCTGGGTAAATCATCGGCTCGCCGCCGCAGATTGAAACCACGGGCGCTCCGCACTCGTCGACGGCGTCGAGGCAGTCTTGGAGCGAAAGCTTTTGCTTGATCGTCGATTCGTACTCGCGGATCCGACCACAGCCCGTGCAGGTGAGGTTGCAGGCGTGCAGCGGCTCGAGCATCAGCACCATCGGGAATCTCTTGACCCCTGAGATCTTTTTCTTGGCGATGTAACCGGCGATCGCCGTGGTCATCATCGGCGGAAAACGCAATCGCATGGAGAAGTCCTCCTCGTACTGGCGCCGGTTCCTTCGCCGTTTTTGGCGCGAGGAGGCTATTCAGATTTCGTAGCTTCTGGGCAAAGCGGGAATGCGGGTGGCCAAAGCCGGCGACGATGCTGTTGAAAGCCGACCGACCGCCGCCTGGCTCCGTGCCATGGCCATGAGCGGAAAGTAAACCCGATAGAGGTGATATTTCAAATAGAAAACGCGAGGAAAGCCAGTCCCCGTAAACGAGGACTCTTCCCAAGAGCCGTCTCTTTTCTGAGTTTCGAGGAGGAATTCGACGCCGCGCCGCACGCTGGCCCCGTCGACCCTGTCGGCGGCGATGAGCCCCAAAACCGCCCAGGAGGTTTGAGAAGCCGTCGGCTCTCCCCTGCCCATCCATTCAGGATCTTCGTAGCTCCGGCACGATTCGCCCCAGCCGCCGCAGGGCTGTTGTACCGACTCGAGCCAATCTGCCGCTTTCGCCGCCGCGGGGTGGTCCATCGGAAAGTCGATCGCTTCGAGACCCTGAAGCACCTGCCAGGTTCCGTAAATGTAATTCACGCCCCACCGACCGTACCACGACCCGCAAGGCTCCTGAGTCCGCCAAAGATAGTCGAGGCCCCGAGCAATCGCTGGATGGTCCGCGGTCTCGCCGAGCCTGCCCAAAAGCTCGATCACGCGGCCCGTGATGTCGGCGCAGCTTGGATCAAGCATCGCATTATGATCGGCAAAAGGCACTTTTGTGAGCACCTGATTCGTCACATCGGCGTCGAACGCGGCCCATCCGCCGTCACGGTTCTGCATGGCCAAAAGCCAGTCGACGCCGCGCGCCGTCGCCCGTTGGAACTCCGGGGCGTCGGCTAGGGCTGTACGTTGCAACGCCAGCAAGACCATCGCGGTGTCGTCGACGTCCGGGTAACGCTCGTTCTGAAATTGAAAGTGCCAGCCGCTGGGCTCGACGCCAGGCCGTCGGGCGACCCAGTCGCCGGGCGTCCGCACCTCTCGCTCCAGCAACCAGCGCGCGCCTTTGACAAGCGCCGGGTGATAGCTCGGCAGCCGCGAATCCGCCAATGCGATCGTGGTGATCGCCGTATCCCAGATCGGAGACACGCAAGGTTGAACCCGCACCCGGCCGTCTTCTTCGATCAAGAGATCTTCCAACTGCCGCCAGGCCCACGAAACCAGCGGCGAGTCGTTCTCGTAACCCAGACAGCCAAGCGCCACGATCGAATAGATCATCGGCGGGAAGATCGCCCCCAAACCGTCGGAGTTTTCGAAGTGGTCGATCATCCAGCGATGCGCGGCGGCCACGCCAGGCCGCCTCGAAAACCGAGGCAAAACCCGGTCGGCCAATTTGAACGCCTTGTCCAGCCCTCGGAAAAAGAGCGTCCAGGAGACTCCAGTCGGCCGCGGCGGCTCCGCCCGCTCGTCGCCGGAACTCAGGAAGAGCTCCCAGATGCAAAGATCGTCGGGCGGCTTTCGGACAGGTTTATAAGAAGATATAATGCTCAATGGGACGACGATCGTCCTGGTCCAAGCCGACATTGCGTGCAGATTGAGCCCCGCCCATCTCGGCAAAAGGACCAACTCCGGCGGAACGCTGGGGCATTCGTCGTAGCCGATTTGCCCCAACAGCGCCAGATAAAACCGAGTGAAGCTGTTGCAGGCCCGCGCGCCTCCGGATTCGAGAATCAGCTTCCGGGCCGCTTGCATCACGGAGTCTTCGATCGGAACCCCAACGAGCTTGAGCGCGAAATAACCCTTGACCGAGGCGGAAAGGTCGAACGGGCCGTCTGGATAAATCGCCCAGCCGCCTTCCGGTCTGGCTTTGGCATATAAATATTGGCCGAGCTTCGAGCAAAGCGGCTCTCGCTCGCGTCCAAGGTACGCCAACAAGAGCATATATTCCGATTCGAGGATCGTATCGCCTTCGAGCTCGCCTACCCAGTAGCCCGATTCGTGCTGTTGATCGATCAGCCATTTTCTGGCGCGTTCGGCCGAACTTCTAAGCGTTTCGATCGGAAATTCCAGATCGTCAGGGGCGAATGCGTTCTCCGAGACAGATTGAAAATGAAGTGGAACGCCGACATCCTTGTTGGCGATCATACAATCCTGGCCCCTCGGAGTATTTGGAGATTCTCTGTTCAAAGTGGGCGAACACACACGCGACTCCGCGTCCATTCCCCCCGGCGTTAAACCCAGTTGCGGCAGTATCCTACGGGTGACGTCGTGCTTCGATCAAGATCATTTCCACCACAAAACACGGCAACTAATCCGTTTTCTTGAACCCCATATCCCGAAAAGTTCATGCATCTTCCCCATCTTATATTCCTAGCTCAAGAAAGGGTTGAAGCGAGGCTCCGGACCGGCCGAGCCAAGCGCGGTCGCGGAGGCGCGAGTGGACACGTGAAGCAACGCTTCAGAGCGGGCCCGTGCCGAGAGGAAAAACGATGTGTCGGTTAAGTCCGGGCTCAGTTTGATTTGAACGTCGGTTCAACCTGGAAGCCGCGTAGAAGCGGCATCGACCGGAGCGCGGCGGCCACTCGATCTTTGTCGTCGGGGCTTTCCAGAGAAACCACGACGCTCAACCGGCCGCCGTTCATCCGCACGCCTTCGACATGCGCCATTTCGCCGAGCTGTCTTTGGACTTGATGGCTCAGGTAAGGCTCGACGTCTTCCGACGCGCCCTTGGCCAGCAGTGGGTTGGGGTGGTCGTCGTCGGGCACTGGAAATTGGGTCTGATCGACGATCTGATCGACCCCGGGGGTTTTCTGAACTGCTCGATAGATCAACATGGCTTCGAATGCCGAGGGTAAATCGGCCTTGATGGTCGCGACTCCTTGCCGCTCCGAGACTCGGATGGTCTCTTTCTCGAGCGCCGGGATTCGTTCGATCGCCTTCTTGATGCGTTCGAGACGGGAAAGCTTGGGCTGGGGGTGGATGACGAGCTCGTCCGACGCAGCTTCGCTCACGGCCCCGACGGGCGTTGGCGGAGGCGGCGGCACGTCGCCGGCCAAGGCTTTGGCGGGAGCAGCCGCATTGGGCTCGCCTGCCGCAGCGTTCATGGCCTCGCGGGTCTCGAGGTTGTTTAGTACCTTGGGTAGTCCCAGTTCGTTGACCACTTTTTGGCCTATGGCGATCTTGTCGGCTTCGGTTGCCACCACTCCGCGAAGGAGGCCCACGCCAAGCGGATCGATCAACAGTTCGATTGAATCGCCTGGAGGTTGGTCCGTTGCAATGCCTTGGCCGGCGTCCATGTGCGATTGGCCCGGCTGTTGAGCCTGCCCAGGTCCCAGGTTTCTTGATGGGTTGGCTTGCGGACCATTGGGCCCATAAGGTGCATCGAGGCCCATACCGGCGCGTTCCCAGCGCCTGCGCCCGGCTCTCGCAGGCGGTAGGCGGACATCGGACCAAACCAAGGTGCGTAGCTGATCGGCGGAGGCTCCATTCCGTAGAACGGATCGTCGTAACGCCCGAAGAGTGGAGGCGGGTAGGCGACTTGGTTCATCCCCATGACGGCGGGATTCGTCGCCTGGGGAGCGATCAAAGGCCCTGCGCCTGGTCGGAACGCACTTGTCGGAGCCTGCGGTCTGCCAACCGCGGCTGCTGCTGCTGCGTTCCGAGGACCGGCCTGCTGCTGTTCGATCGACCTGTACGATTCCGAGGTCGCGATGACCAGATCGTCGCCAATCGCGAATCCCGAATCGATGGCGATTCGAACCGCGACGTCATGAATCTGTTTGGTGGCGACTCTTCCTTTGAGGACCAGCTTTCCGTCGACAGGTTCCACGCGTATGGCGTAGGGGCTGACCACGGGATCGTTGGCGAGAGCCCGTCGAATCCGCTCGGCTTGGGTCCGAAGGCTTGGCTTGGGCGCGGCCGCGGACTTTTCCTGGGCGGGCGCCTGGGCCGCCGCCGACATACTCAAAACCAGAACCGCGCCGAGAAATCGGGTCGAACGGATTGCGTTCATCGGGGTCTCTCTCCCGCGGGTCGAGTTGGAGCGTCTAAAAGCATCTTAGATCGAACTTCGCCAACCTACAAGGGCGCCGGATCGTCTATTCGCGTCGTTTCGTGACGCAACCACTTTTCGATATCAATCAAAACGCCTACGTTCGTGTTATTCATGCTTGTTTTCGTTCTTTGCGCCGATCTTTCTCAGGGCCAGATCGATCTCCGGACCCGCCTTCGACGAGTGCTCGAGCAAGATTCGCCTGAGCTCGGCGATCGTCCTGGGGTCGTCTTGGAGAAAGTGGCTCGCGGGCACGACGTATTCGCTTGCCGCGTTTTCCAAGTGAGAGCTCCGATACGCGACGACGCCGTCGGTGCTCGATTGGAGGGGTCCGTTGGCGATGTTTCCCACGATCGAATGCGCCTCCACCCACGGCGCGATCGGAGTTTCGTCGAGCACTTTAAGTGTCGGATCCCCTTCTCCAAGCCCATCGACGCTCGAGACGAGCCGCTTCCCAAACAAAGGGCCGAAGGTTGACGGGTCGTTGTGTCGCATCACTTCGTCGTGAAGTTCCGAGAGATCCTTGGGGCGTTCGATAAGCGAGGAACCGATTCTGCCGATCAGGTTGTTGCCCAGTTGGCTGCCGCGATGCGGGGTGGCGACGAACACCACGCTCCGCACGGAGCGACTTGGCTCGAAGTAGAAAGTCTTCCTCAGCAATTCGCGAGATCGATCCGAAAGGTTCACTTGATCGAAGGGCCTTGCGGAAATCAGACTCCACATACGGTCGCCGCCTTCCTCGACGGCAAGTTTGGCGAGTAATCCACCCATGCTATGGCCGACGAGCATCATCTGGTCGAGCGCTGGGTCTCGACGTTCCGGGTCCAACACGCGGCGAACCTGCTTAAGGTCTTCGCGCAAGAGCGCCGCGGTGTGCAGGTAGGGGTCTCCCGATGGATACATGAAGAACCAGAATTGGTATTTCGAACGAATCTGGGGGTCTCCGCGCAGCTCGTTGAGACATTGGACGAACGCCTTGGGGCTGGACCAGAGTCCGTGCACGAAGACGATTGGGATTTTGCCAGTCTCGTAGGGATGGACGAGATGCAGGCCAGATCTCGTGCCGAAATGTTCGGGTCGAAACATGCCGATCTGTTCTTCGACGGCCAGGTTGCCCGTGGCGAAGTGGTAGGCGACCGGCGTGGAAAGGTCCGAGGCGAGCAAAAGAGTGGCCGATCCGCCTCGAATGGCGTCGAACCGAAGTGGATCGTGGAACTCGAGCACCGCGGCGCCGTGCGTATCCTCGCTTGGCGGCCGGAGCACCGCCACGCTTGGGTAGACTTGAATCTTGGGATAAAACCGCTGCTCGCCTTCGGTCGGCTGCGCTTCGGGGTTCTTCATGAAGTTTCGGACGCCGAACATCGGCACGCCGAGGCCCGGGTTGTGTACTGGGGAACGTATGCCGTTTATGCGATAGTCGCTGCAAAACTTGATTTCATGAAACCATGAAGGATTCCAAAGATTTGGATCTTGTCGTACGACGATTGGCAGGCCGATTCTGTCGAGCTCTCCGAACCAGTCCGGGCCGATTTGGAGGTCGGGTCCGCCGGTTCGTTTCAAGAGCCTCGCGAGAGCGCGGTCGTGGACGACGTGCGCCTGCCCAAGTTGTTCGGCCGTGGCCGAGAACGAATTGGCCCTAGGGGGGTCGAAGAGAACTTTGGACGCCAGGACCGCGGCGATGTAATCGTGCCGAGCGGCTTGGTCGCGAGCGAGTAGACCCGCCTTTCTCCCGGCCATCTCGTGCAGTTCAGCCATGGCCAATAGCGATGCGGGATCTTCCGAGTCTTTCATTCCGGACTGAAGTTCGGCGAGGGCGATGTTCGGCTCGATCGGCTGGCTCGAGTCAACGCCTCGGCTCTCGAGCAGCATTGCCGTTGGTACGCTCGGCGTCATCGGGTCCAAGGCGCCTGCGAGGTGCGCGGCGGAAAGCGGCCGACGCACGCGAACAGCGGATACGTTCGCGCAGCCGTCGGCCGCGAGCAGCGCCATGAATACTAGCGCGAGACGCGCCCCAAGGCGTCGTCGCGCCGACCTCGATCGCATGCGGTCGAATCCTTTCAATCGCTTTACGGTCGCGGACGCTGGTACTTAGCGGGGCGACTGAGCTTGGGCGGGCTTTGTCGAGGCTCCGCTCGCGGGCTTCGACGCTGGATCCACCTTTGGGTTCCCTGTGCGGCCTTTCGGAGCCTCCGCAGCGGGAATAAAGTCCGCCGGCATCGGCTTCTTGACGATCTTGGCGTTCTTGAGTTCTTCCGCGAGAATCCGCTCTTCGAGATCTTGCTTGTAGTGCTCGAGAACCTGGTCTTTGACCTCTTCATATTTCACGGGTTCGCCTTCCTTGCGGTCGGTGACCAGGATCAGGTGAAATCCAAAATCGGTCTCGACAGGTTCGGAAACGACGCCCGGTTTGAGCGCGAAAGCCGCGGTCTCGAACTTCTTGTTGAACTGATTGTGGGCGAAATACCCGATGTCGCCGCCGACATGCTTCTCCGCGTTCACCTGGTCCTCCGAGTATTTGTTGGCTGCGTCTTTGAAACTGATCTTCTTCGCGTCGATGTCGCTTTTGATCTTGGCCAAGCTCGCCTTGACCTGGGCCTTGATCTGGGCCTTCTTCGCGTCCGGAGTTTCCGGGTCGACCCGCAAGAAGATGTGGCTGGCGCGGATCTTGGTGCGGTTGTAGACGTCGGGATGCTTGAGCACGAAGTCCTTGAGCGCCTTGTCGGTTGCAACCGCGTCGATGAACTTTTGGAAGAGCAAAATGTTTTTGCCTTGGCGTCGCAAATCGGCCATGGTCACATCGTTTCCGGCCATGAAGCTCGCCAGGTCTTGACCGTTGGCCTTGAGCTCTTCCTCGAGTTTGGCGATGTCTTGGTCGACCTCCTTCTCGCTCACCTGCACGCCCTTCTTCGTCACGTACTGAACCAGCAAGTGGTGGTTGACGGCGGCGTCGAGGCGCGAGGTCGTAGGCCTGTTTCTCTTTTCCAGGTGGGATGTAATAGTGCATGACCACCTTGAAGACTTCTCCGCGAGTGATCGATTCTCCATTGACTGTGGCGACGACCTGGTCGGGGTTCGGCGTTCGAGGCGCAACAAAATCGAGGCCGGGAGAAGGCGCAGGAGCCCCGGTTTTGGCGGCGGGCGGTTGCGCGGTTTTGGAAGCCGAGGGGGCTTGGCCCCCTGCCCGGTTTGCTGGCTGTTGCTGCTGGGCTTGGGCGGGAGCAGCCGTGGCCGCGAGCAGTCCGACGGTCAACATCGATGCAACAAAACTTCCTTGTCGTTTTCCAGCTTGCATGGGAGTTTCTCTCCTGATCGAGTGTGATGCGAGCCCGACTCCTTCGAGCCCCAACGGGTCCATCCTTCGTTCATCATGAGTCGCGAGTCGACGCGACTTCACATCGTGAGTCCCTTATTGCTTATTGGATTTCTTGGCGGCTTCTGGTCCACCTTCCCCTTTGGACGCCGGCGGAATTTCCTTGCCGACGCTGGGGAACAGGTCGCTGGGCATTGGCTTGACGTCTATCTTGTGCTTCTTTCGTTCCTCGGCGATCGCGTCTTTCAAAAATTCCATGCGGAATCGAGGGTTGGTGCTGTTGGTTTTGAAGTCGAACTCCACGCCGTTGATTTTGTCGGTCACTTGGATCAGGTGATAACCGAGCTCGGTTTCAACAGGATCCGAGACGGACCCCTGCTTCAAAGCGAACGCCGCGACCAGGAATTTTTCATATTTGAACTTTCCTCTGCGAGGGATCGTGCCCAGGAACCCGCCGACCTTGTCGTCGTTGCCTTCGTCTTCGCTGTACTTGTTCGCGGCGTCGGCGAAGGCGATCTTCCCGGAGTCGATTTCCTTCTTTATAGCGGTGATTCGATCCAGAATCTTCTTCTTCTCTTCAGGTCCGGCGGTTGGGGGCGTCTTCAGCAGAATGTGGCTTGCGACGATCTTCTTCTGATCGTAAAGGTCCCGATTCTTGTCGTAGTACGCCCTGAGCTCGTCTTTCACCGAGGACTTGTCGAAGAGCTTGTCGGATTGGAGCCGTTGTTTGGCTTGGTCTCGAAGGTCGGCTTTGGTGATCTTCTGCTGAGCCAGAACCGATTCGAGATTCTGCTTTTGATTGGTTTGCTGGCGGATCTGCTTGTCGAACTGGGCAACGCTTTGATCGATCTCGGATTCGGAAACCTTCACGCCGTGCCGCTCGATGTATTTCTCGAGAATCTTCATATCGACAAGACCGTTGACCGCCGTCTCATAGGCCTTCTTTTCGAGACCAGCGGGTATCTGCAAGCTCTCGAGGGCTTTGACAACCTCTTGGCGGGAAATCTTTTCGTCGTCGACCGTGGCGAGGACCTCTTCGGAAGCCGCCTTGGAACTCTTAGCCTCGGCCGATTGGGAATCGGCTTTTTTGGACGCCGGGGCAACGCCCTGCGTCGACTTGGGCGGCTCGGGCGATTGTGCGCCCGCCTGGAGCAGGACCAAGAGAACAAGCGAGATCGACCCGAGAGTCTTGGTGATTCGAGGCATCGCCCGCTAGCTCCAGATTTTGGCAACGGTGGAGATTCAACCGCAGCCCAGTCATTTGCAGATTATACGTCGGAAGCGCAATCTCGCCGATAGCAGCTTGACCGATTCCAAGGGGCTTGTCCACTCACTGAAAGTTGCCCGCCGCCCGCGTCCGGCTTGACCCCTTCTCCATCGTTCGCTTCATTAAAGGAGCCAAGCGCTTGCGGAAAATGGTCCCGCTGCCAAGACCATCCTGGGAAACTGAGGATCGCGTCGATGCCGGTCGCTTTGTTGATTGCACTCGTCATCGGCTTTGGTTTCGATGTACCGAACCGCTCCGGCGCGCTCCAAGGCCAAGGCGATCTGGTCAGAGTAAGCTTGGTCGCCGCCGCCGTGCTTCTGCCCGCACTGCTTGCCAGGGCGTGCTCTTGGTGGGTCGTCCGCTCGGTTTCCTTGTCCGACGACGCTAGTTCCAGCGCCCGAAGACGTTATGGAGTGTTCGTCAGGGCCTTGGAAGCTCTCGTTCTGGTTGGGTACGCCGCGGCAATCCATTACGCAGGTTGGAAATGGCTGGTCGAAGTGAGGCTTGGACTTCGCAAGGCGTTCGTGATCGACGAGTTTCTGGTACTTCTGCCGTTTCTTCTGGCGCAACTGCTTGTCTGGTGGGGCCTGTATCCTGCCGAACAGTGCCTCAAGAGCACCTCGTACGCAGGCAAGCCGGGCACTTCGCTTTGGCGTTTCCTCGTTCTCAGGGCCCGGCAGTCGTTTGCCATGGTCCTGCCCATCGCGATTATTCTGCTTTTCGCGGACGATTGCCTCGAGCGCTTCAGTCCGGGCATCGCGGGGCGCGAATGGGCCCAGGTCGTCGAGATGGCGATTGTCGCAGTCGTAGTTGTGGTGGCCGCTCCCATTTTCGTCAGGTTGATGTGGCCAGCCCGCAAACTCGAGGAAGGCCCGCTGCGCGATCGACTCGAACGCCTCAGCAACAGATACGGCTTCCGTTGTTCCGAAATCTTGGTCTGGGACACCGGCAACGCCATCGTTAACGCCGGCGTTACCGGAGTCGTCCCCTGGTTCCGCTACGTACTACTGACCGATGCGATGGTCGCCAGGCTCGAAGACCACGAGATCGAGTCGATCTTTGGGCACGAGATCGGCCATATCGCCAAACGCCACTTTCAACTCTTCGGACTCTTCTTTTTGGCAAGCGTCGGAGTTCTGGCGCTCATCGGCCTCGCTTCGAGAAATCTGGCATCGGGATTCATTTCAGGCAACACGAAAATCGCGGGATTCGCCTGGTCCGAGGTCGCTCAAACAGTCTTGACGACCATTGGCGCCGGAGCCTATTTCTTGGGAGCTTTTGGCTGGCTTTCTCGCCGTTTCGAACGCGAAGCCGACGTCTTCGGATGCCAGGTGGTCTCCTGCGGCATTCCCGAATGTCCTCCTCATCTGGATCGTAACTCTGTCGAAACGCCGGCACTCGCGTCTGCACCCAAGAACGCAAAGAACACCGATCTGGTGCTCTGCCCCGTGGGCATCCGCATCTTCGCGAGAGCCCTTGCCGACGTGGCTTCGCTCAACGGGATCAACCCTGGCGCTCCCTCCTGGCGGCATGGAGGAATTGCCAAGCGAATTCGCTTTATCGAGAGTCTGGAAGCCAGCCCAAAAGGACTGGAACGGTTCATCAACAACACGCGAAACGTCCGACTGATGCTTGGTCTGCTGCTTGTGGCCGCCGGCTTTGGAGCCTACTTTTTAGGTGCGTTCAAGATGCTCGCGGAACTGTAAGGAGAGGTTGCCCTGCGCTTCTGCGCCTTAGTTTTTCGCCTCGCTAAGCATCCACAACTGATTAGGCGAGTAATTTAAATTCAAGCTATACGTGATGACGGCCGCGCCGTCTTCGGTCGAACCGCCGGAGACGTCCAGAACCTCTCCGCTTGGCTTGGACCTGATGTGATAGGCGTTGCCGGATTTGATAAAGCTCCACAACTGGTTTGGGCTTTGGTTCGCCTTTGTTTGTAAAACCGATTGGCCGTCCGGGGCGCTCAAGACTAGCCCATTGGAAGTATTGACGATCCGGAATGTATCGCCTGCCTTTTCCAGCTTCCAACTGACGCGGGACTCCAGCGATGCATCTTGGATCGCCTTAGATCCTTCGTCCCTCGAGCCTTTCTCAATCGCCAATAGCTTGCGACTGAGAACGCTGCGAATGATAAACATCTTGCCGTCTCGAGGTTCGTCGGACTGATCCTGAACCATATCGGCTCGGGGCAAGTTCTCGAGCGCTTTCAAGACGTCCGTGGGAACGGGTTTGCTGGAGATCGGTTCGAGGCTCTTACCTTTGCCGCCATAGGTCGGCTTTCCATACTTGCTTTCCAGTTCATGGAACACTGCGTCGAGTTTGCCAGAATCGCCCTCCGCAAGGAAATACGAGTCGTTGAGTTGGCCCCAGGTCCCATCGCCTTGAGTGCGCGTAAGAGATTTCAGCTTGTCGACGCTCTGGCCAAGCCACAGGCGGTAGAGCGCTACTTTCGGAACGCCTTTGTTTCTCCCCGTGAAGTTCTCAAGGAATGAATTCATGCCTCCGCCGAGCGTGGACACGCTCTTGTGTCCACCGTTGGGGCTGTTGATCGTGGCAAGGTGACGCCACTTGCCAGACGCGTCGTCGTGGATGTAGTAGCGAGCGTCCGTCGTGTCTTTTGACTTCCCTGGTTCTTTGTGCACAAAGTATTGGAACGTCTCGCCGACTTTCCAATCTAAGATCATGTGCGTATGGCCGCCTTCGCCCTCGCCGCCAAACCGGTTGAACACAGTGCGCGCGTCCGCCTCGGTCGTCTTGGGATGAAGCTCGTTCGTCGTATCCCAGATCGAGAAAATCGTTCTTCGCTCCTTTTGTCCGTTGTGTTGGATTCCGCAATATCCGCCGGCAGGTTCGCCGGGATGCCAGTTCGAACCGCAGTAGTAAATGCCAGGAGCGGTCGCCAAGACGGTGATCTGGCCGTAGAGGCAAGAGGCGTTGTTTTCACCTTCCAGATTCCACCAGAGGTGCTGAGCATTCGCTTGAGAACATCCCAGCAAGAACGCGAAACTCGCGACGACCGTCTTCATCGTCGTGTTCATGGTTGTTTCTCCGTCGTCTATAGGTCCGCGTTGTTTGATTCCATCGGTTTCGACCGGTTTTCCGCATCGTCGGGCTTGCTGACAGCCTCATAATACAACACAAGGCGTTCGAGAGCCTCTTTCAATCGGGCTTTTGGCTGAGGCGGCATTGTCGCCTCGCGTTTCTTCATACCATCGTACCCGGCGATCAACATCGGCTCCGACTCGGCGTACTTCCGCTGTCCCATGAGAGCCGCGCCGAGCATTGACTTCGTATTGAAGGTTCTCCAATCGTCTCCTGCATGCTTTTCCCGAAGGGCCACGCACTCACGGATCACGACCTCAGCTTCCGTCCACTTTTCCTGCTTCAGCAAGTTGAGGCTTAGCGAATCGACTTCCGCGGCGTAGGGCGCCGAGTCGGCCCCAAAACGCTCCTTGACCACGTCCAGACATTTTCGTCGCCACTCCTCGGCCTTGTCGAGTTGTCCCATTTCCTCGAGACAGTCGATCAGGTTGTGGACGATCATACCCGCGTTTTGGTGGCGAAATCGCTGCTTTTCGATACCCTCCGCCGCTTCGAGGTAATAGGGAAGTGCCTTCTCCCGCCTGCCCGAGTACTGAAGGGCCGCGGCCAGGTTGTTCATGCTGGTCAGAGTGTCGGGGTGGTCTTCGCCGAGCCTGCACTTGCGGCGTACCAGCACTTCCTCGAGAAGCGGCATGGCTTGGTCCAGCTTCCCAGCGGCACGGTAGCCGTGAGCGAGGCTGGCCATACTGTGAAGCGTGCTTGGGTGGTCTGTCGCCGAGCTTGGCCTTGTGCAACTTGAACGCTTCCTCGTAAAGCGGCAACGCCTTTTCCAGTTTATCGACTGCCTGGTAGCCTGCCGCCAGACAGACCATGCTGTTGAAGGTGTCGGAGTGGTTCGCGCCCAGCTTGGTTCGGCGCAAAGCGAGGAGTTCCTCCAGCAGCGGCAGGGCCTGGTCCACTTTGCCTGCGGACAGGTAACCGAGCGCCAGGTTATTCATGCTTTGAAGGGTTTTGCGATGAAAGGCGCCGAGCTTCGCCTTCCTCAGCCTGAAGGCTTCCTCATAAATTGGCAACGCTTGGTCCAGCATGTCTGTGTTCTTAAAATGCACCCCCAGACTCGCCATGCTTTCCAGCGTGTCGGGATGGTCTGCTCCCAGAAGGGCCGTCCGTGTTTTAAGCGTCTCCTGGAGCAGGGGCAGGGCCTTGTCTGCGTTGCCGCGGGCGGAATATGCGTTGCCCAGGTTGTTCATGGTTTGAAGCGTTGACGAGTGATTGACGCCGAACTTGGCCTTCTGGAGCTCGAGCGTTTTCACGAAGAGCGGCAGTGCTAACTCGAGCTTACCCGCAGCCTCGTAGCCGATCGCCAGGTTGTTCATGGAGAGCAAAGTGTCTTGGTGGCTCGCGCCCTTCGCTGCCTTCATCAGCTCCATGGTCTCTTCCAGAAGCGGTAGGGCCATTAATCCATTTCCGTCCTCTTGGTAGCAGGTCGCAAGATTTCCCGAGGTAATAAGTGTGTCTGGATGAAGCGGGCCAAGCTTGGCCTTCTGCAATTTCAGCGTGTTCTCGAAAAGCGGCAGCGCCAGGTCAAACTTTCCAGCAGCCTGGCAAGCGCGAGCCAGGTTGTTCTTGGTGCTGAGCGTCATAGCATGGTCGGCGCCCTTACTGGCCTCCATAAGCTTGACTGTTTCTTCGAGAAGTCGTTCGGCTTCAACCAGTTTGCCGACGGCCTGATAGGCGAGCGCCAGGTTGTTCATGACGACGACTGTGTCGGGATGGTCTGCACCGAGCGAAGTCTTCCGGAATTTGTAGGCTTCCTCGAGTAGCGGCAGGGCTTGGTCTAGTTTGCCGACGGCTTGATAGGCGACCCCCAGGTTATTCATGGCGTTGATCTTGTCACTGTCTGTTGAGCCTCGGTTAGCTTTAATCAGCTCGAGAGTCTTCTCATGAAGCGGCAGGGCCTTGTCCAGATCGCCCGAGTTCTCGTAGGCCAATGCGAGTCTGCTCATGGTGGCGAGCGTGTAGGGGTGCTCCGCTCCCAAGAGCGCTGCACGTGTAGCCCGGACTTTCAGAAGGAATGGTATCGCCCGCTCGGGCATCCCCAGGTTAGACAGCGAGTCGCCAAGGCGGCTTTGTAAACTTGCTACGATCAATGGGTCGCCCACCGAATCTCCTTCGAGCCGGGCCGCGGCTTATGCGAGTCGGTTGCCAAGAATCACGCACAGCGGTTTGCCTTCTTTTTCCTCTGCGAGAGGGTCGAGATCGGCGAATACAGAGGTCAAGAGTTCATTCCCTTTCTCGACCTGTTTGAGTCGATTTTGCGCCTGTGTCTTGGCAATCTTCTCGGCCTCCGCGGCGGCCAGGGCTTCTTTCTTGGCCTGCCGCTCGCCCTCAGCGCGTGTGGCCTCTGCATCGCGAGCCTTCTCGGCGCGAACCAGTCCCCACGTCGTACCTATGATTCCTCCCAATAGAGACGTCGCCACCAGACACGCAGCCAGCAGGACCCTTGTTTCGTTTGAGGAATTTGTTCACGCGGTATCCCGTACTTGGCGGCCGGGCTTCGACGGCTTCATCAGCAAGATAGCGCTCGATATCCCGACTCAGTGCATTTGCCGTTTCGTAGCGCCGTTCACGGTGCTTCTCGAGGCACTTCATCACCACCCAGTCGAGCTCCCCTCGCAAAAGAGCCATCAGCTTCCCAGGTTCGATTTGCCGCAAGGCCGCCGTCGACGGCAGCGACTGATCTGTCGAAAGCCGCGTGCTCGGCTTCGACGGTTCCTCCTCCCTTATGATGCGAATCATCTCCGTCATCGCGGCCTGTTTCAAACGGGCTGCATCGATAGGCCTCAGACCGGTCAGAAGCTCGTAGAGGATCACGCCCAACGAATAGATGTCGGCCCGTGTGTCGACGTCGACCCCCGAAAACGCAGCCTGTTCGGGCGACATGTATTCCAAGGTACCGACGATCGAGCCAAACTGAGTCGACATCGAGTCGTCGGTCAGCTTGCCTCCGGTCGCCTTGGCCACTCCGAAGTCGATGACCTTTGGAACAGGCTTGCCGTCGATGATCGTGACCAGGATATTCGCTGGCTTGAGGTCGCGGTGAACGATCCCCTTCTGATGCGCGTGCTGAACCGCCTGGCAAATCGTTACGAAGAGTTCGAGGCGAGCTTCCGTAGTGAGCCTGGCTTCGTCGGAGAACTTATTGAGCGCCAGGCCGTTGACGAGCTCCATCACGAAGAACGGTTGCCCGCTGGGCGTCAGTCCTGCATCGAGAACCTTGGCGATATTGGGGTGATCCATCATCGCCAGCGCCTGGCGCTCCTGCTCGAAGCGAGCCAAGACCGCCCGGGAGTCCATGCCTTGCTTGATGAGCTTCAACGCCACTTTGCGTTTGACCGGCTCGGACTGCTTGGCGACCCAAACCTCGCCCATGCCGCCTTCACCGAGTTTTTCTTGCAGGGTGTATCGACCAGCGATCAAGGCGTTCGGGGTTGGGGTAGTTTGGTATGCTGAGGTTGTGGCGACAGGCGAAAGCGAATCGTTCGGTCTTGGCGTCTGGGCGATTGTGGCTTCCGAATTCGGTTGATCCGCATTCGAGTCGACTGCGGCAGATCCACTTGCTTGCGGATCGAGGAACCTTCCCGACGCCTCGTGAGCCGCCAGTAGGGCCTCGACTGCGACGCGAAGCGCGGGTGTGCCAGCGCACGCATCGTCGAGAAACGCGGCTCGCTCTCGACGATTCGATTTTGCCAGCGCTTCATGGAATAGTGTTTCTTCGGTCATGGTTTCTGCTCCGGCTCGTTGGTCAGTTTCTCTTCGAGGCACTCGATCAGTTTCTTGAAGTCCTGCCGTTGGCGAAGCGAGTCGAGGTCCGTGTCTTTTAGTATGCGGCCGACGTCGCAATAACCGAAGGTCACGGCTTTTTGCAAAAGGTGCATCGCCCGATCAGCGTAAACCTGCTTCTTGTCGGAGCTCTTGCCGCAGGCGACGGAGTAGAAGCAGGCGAAGTCGTACCACTCTCCGGCGTTCCAGTTCGACGTTTTCATCAGCTCCTCGAACTCCGAGGCTGCTTCGACAATCCGGCCTGCCTGCAGTTTGAATAATGCGCGGCGCGCACGAAGCCCCTGTCGCTGAGCCGGTGAACCGAGTTCAATGGCGTTGTCCCAATCCTTGGCGGCTTCATCAAAATTCTGAGTCACGGCAAAGGCCTGGGCGCGGTTTTCGTAAGCGATGAGCAGGACGTCCCTGGCGATCTGGTTGCGTGGCTCGACCTCTAGGATGGATTGGAGGGCATTGATCGCCTTGGTCAGCCACTCCAGGCTCTCGATCGGTTGGCGCTCGTTGTAGAGCAGGCGGCCGTAGTTGCTCGAACTTATGCTCATCTCGATCTTGTACGCTGGTACGTTCGGGAACTGATCGACGAGTTTCTGTTTGATACCGATGGCAGCGAGGTATTCCACTCTCGCTTTCTCACTCTCCTCGAGTGTATTGAAAAGGTTCGCAAGATTGTCGAGTGTCTGGGCCAGATCTTGTTGGTACTCCGGCACTCCAGGAAACTGAGCGACCAGGCGACTCTGGAGCTCGCGAGCGGCCTGATACTCCAGCAACGCATCGTTCGGCTTGTCCATTCCCGCGAGTACGACTCCTTGGTTGGTGTGTGTACTGGCCAGATCCACTCGATAAGCGGGAACGGCAGGGAACTGTTTAACGAGTTCATTGAAAATCTCGAGAGCGGAGTGGTACTCAGCCAGCGCATCGTTTGGCGTGTTGGCGAGCAGAATAGCCACGTTATTGTGCGCATGGCCGAATTCTTGATGTGAGTCGGGAATGTCGGGCAATAGCTGGACCAGCTTCTTGCGGATGTCTCGCGCTGCTCGCGACTCCGCCAGGGCGTCCTCGCGTTTGTCCAGATTCGCGAGTAGGATTCCCAGACTGGTGTGAGAGTTGGCCAGTTCTTGCTGAGACGAGACATCCTTGGGGAACTTTTCCGCCAGTCTTTTCTGTAGATCCCGCGCCGCCTTGTACTCCGCCAAAGCCGCCTCGCTCTTTCCAAGTTCAGAGAGCACGCGCCCCAGTTTGTTGCGAGTGTTGGCCAAGTTCTGTTGGTATTCGAGCTTGTCGGGGAAACGACTGATGAGCGACTCGTTCAGGTCTATGGCCTTTTTGTATTCAACCAGAGCCTCCGTCCGCTTCCCCAGATTCAAAAGCACAACACCCAGGCTGCTGTGGATGACGGCCAGGTTTTGCGTGTATAAGGCTGCGTCGGGACGTCGTCTGGAGAGACTCTTCAGGATCTCGAGGGCCGTTCGATATTCCGCCTGGGCCTCGTCGAAACGGCCTAGTGCTTTCCACATCGACCCCACTCGGAAATGTCCTTCGCCGCGGATATCTTGGCTGTGTTCGTCGTCTCCCTTTCGATTGGCGAATTCCTTCCAACGTTTTAGAGTATTCTTCAAGTATGCAGTCTCCTTCACGCCGAGATCGGGCTTGGACCCGATGAGTTGTTCGACGGCGTCGTCGGTACTGGCGCGATAGGCGTTCAGAGTCTCGGTCTCGGCCTTTTCGGCCTTGCGGTGCGCCTCGGTTTCCGCGATCGCCGAAGCCAAAGCCTTTTGTCGAGCTTCTTCGGCTTCCTCGAAACGTCGATGGGCAGCTTTCTCGGCTGTCCTTGCACGTGCCAAGCCGAATGTCGTGCCCACGAAGCCGATCGCCAGCGCCAGGAGGACCAAGACAGCCGC
The DNA here is from genome assembly GCA_963818975.1 of uncultured Planctomycetota bacterium. Taxonomy (GTDB): domain Bacteria; phylum Planctomycetota; class Planctomycetia; order Isosphaerales; family Isosphaeraceae; genus CAWFUI01. The sequence goes on from CAWFUI010000015.1 coordinate 432,235, forward strand.
CGAAGCGGGGCCCCGGTTCCGCCGCAGGAACTTGCTGAAGTGGTATCGAGCGCTCGGCGGCCTTGCTTCCACTGCCTCATGCGCGAGGTAACGCTCGATGTCCCGACTCAGTGCATTCGCCGTCTCGTAGCGTCGATCGCGCTGCTTCTCGAGGCACTTCATCACCACCCAGTCGAGCTCCCCTCGCAAAAGAGCCATCAGCTTGCGAGGCTCGGTCTGCCGCAGAGCCGCCGTCGAAGGCAACGATTCATTCGTCGAGAGCCGCGTCGAAGGCTTCGACGGCTCGTCCTCCCGGATGATCCGGATCATCTCGGTCAGAGCCGCCTGCTTCAATCGAGTAGCGTCGATCGGCCTCAAACCGGTCAGAAGCTCATACAGAACGACGCCCAGGGAATAAATGTCTGCTCGCGTGTCGATGTCTTCTGAAGAGAACGCCGCTTGCTCGGGCGACATGTATTCCAGCGTTCCAACGACCGCGCCGAACTGCGTGGACATCGTTTCGTCGGTAAGCTTCCCGGCCGTCGCTTTAGCCACGCCGAAGTCGATGACCTTGGGAACCGGCTTGGCGTCGATCATGGTGATCAGAATGTTCGCCGGTTTGAGATCTCGATGGACGACGCCCTTCTGATGCGCGTGCTGGACGGCCTGGCAGATCGTTACGAAGAGTTCGAGTCGATCGTTCGTCGTCAGCCTGGACGCGTCGCAGAACTTGTTGAGCGGCAGGCCGTTGACCAGTTCCATCACGAAGAACGGCTGACCATTGGGCGTCATGCCAGCGTCGAGGATCCTGGCGATGTTGGGGTGGTCCATCATCGCCAGCGCCTGCCGCTCTTGCTCAAAACGTTGGAGGACGGCCCTCGAGTCCATGCCCGGCTTGATGAGCTTCAATGCCACTTTGCGCTTGACAGGCTCGGTCTGTTTGGCGACCCAGACCTCGCCCATCCCGCCTTCGCCGAGTTTTTGCTCGAGTGTATATCGACCGGCGATCAGGGCGTCAGGCTTGGCCGCGGTGTGATAATCGGCCGTTGCGGTGAATTGAGGAAGTGAACCCGCAGGTGTCGGCGTCTGGGCGATTGTGGCTTCCGAAGTCGGTTGATCCGCGTTCGGGTCGACTGCGGCAGATCCACTTGCTTGCGGATCAAGGAACCGGCCCGACGCCTCGTGAGCCGCCAGAAGAGCCTCAACGGCCGCTCGCAGTTCGGGTTTGCCGGCACATGCGCCGTCTAGAAAGGCCGAGCGTTCGAGCAGGCTCGGCTTTGACAATGCAGCGTGAAACAAGCTTTCTTCGTCCATCGACAGCGCCTCTGAATCTGGACCGGCTTCGGGGTCGTCCTTCTGACATGCGACGAAACCATGAACGAAGCATCAGGAATTCCGAGTTTATTTCCGCTCCGATCCCTTGCTTTCCACCTCGCGACGCAACCAGGCGCGTGCATAGGTCCAGTGGCGATCCGCCGAAGACGGGGAAATTCCCAAGATTCTGGCCGCTTCGTCGCTCGTTAGACCACCAAAGTAACGCAGCTCGACGAGCCGCGCTTTGAGAGGATTCTCAGTTGCAAGCTTCTCGAGAGCGTCGTTGAGCGCGATCACGTCTTCCTGCGGTTCAGGCGCCACGATATCCACGGCTGTCAGTTCTTCCCTCGCTCGACCGCCGCCGTGCTTGATGCGATTCTTTCGTCTGGCGTTTTCGATGAGGATCCTGCGCATGGATTCGGCTGCCGCGGCGAAGAAATGGACGCGGCCGTCCCAAGGCTTCTTTGGCTCCTCTCCTACGAGTCTGAGGTAAGCTTCGTGAACGAGCGCTGTGGCCTCGAGGGTCTGGCCAGGTTTCTCATCGGCCATTTTCCGTGCCGCCAACCTTCGCAATTCATCATAAATCAGAGGCAAAAGTCGATTGGCGGCGTCTGGATCGCCTTGTTCTATCGCCGAAAGTATACGAGTCACGTCGGGCATCGCGAGTCCTGGGCGTTGGCGCACCTTGGTCGTTCTTCGGACCCCAATCGCGACGATATTCTTAGCGAGTATAGCGATGAGAGCAAACCGGGAGAGGTTACGTCGCCGCAATCACCGCTTTCGCTTCAATCGTCTGATTCTTCTCACGTTGCTCGTCCAAAAACTCGGGCATACGCAGAACGCCAAAGACGCTGACCGCGGCGACCACAAGGATCGCGACAACGGCAATCGGCGATGCCGACGCGAATGCGATCGTGATAACGACGATCACAATCGTCAGCCCAACGAGTTTGCCTTTCGACCTTCGACTCACGGCGCCCCGCGTTTCCCACTCCGTCAAGATCGGTCCGAAGAATGCCGTCCGACGCAGACGTTCATCAAGCCTGGGCGACGAACGAGCCAGGTAGTAACTCGTTGCGAGCAGGAACGGCACAGTCGGAACGCCAGGGACAATCAGTCCAACGATCGATAGGACGAAAGATCCACCCGCCAGCACGCCGTACCTCAGACGTTTCCACCCGTGCGCCAAGCGAGGGTTTTTCGGCAAATCCGTTTTTGGGCTCTCTTTCTCGAGCGGATGAGCAAATGACTTGGTCTCGAGAATGCTCTCGAGTTGATCGATGATCTCAGCGGTATTGCTCTGTCCATTGCGGCAGACAATGGTCATCTGTGGATTCCAGGCAGAGACTCTGCACTTCTGGATGCCGGCGACTCCTGCCAATTTCTCTTTCACACCCACAGCCGCCTCGCGCGATCCTGGCACTCCGCTATGGATCAGCTTGACCGATTCAGAGTGGCTGATGCGAGTCTCCCAAAGCGAGACGCCCTCCTCGGTTCGATAGGCCTTTAGCGAAGACCAGCGTCCAGCACCACTCCACCATGATTTTCGCTGAGAGCTCGCGGACGCGGACTGAATCGCTTCCACAAAGGCTTCCGCCATGGCGTTCGGCGAATTCTGTTCGTGCTGGAAATCGATTCGACAGTTGGACGAGTCGAGGTCGATCTCCGCCCGCTTGACCCTTCTGTCCTTGCAAAGGGCCTCGAGGAAGCGCCGAGAGAACACTGCGCCGACCTGAGTGAAACAACCTCGAGTCGCAGATCCGCATCGCCGCGGCTTGCTCGTCGAGCTCGATCTTGGGCTCATGACTCCCATTGTCGTATGTGCTGGCCGACTCGTCACGAGCAGCGGGTCGGATCGACGTTTTCAGAATCATGGCGGCACACTCACAAGTCTAGGCCGATCTGATCCAACTCGCGGCGACTTCAGGAAGACTCAATCATGTCGTCTTGCCGCGACCGGATTTACAGCTCGATCCTAACCCTTGCCGACAAAGAGTGATAGGATGTTTCGGAAAGTCCTATGAATGAGGCTGTGGCTTGGTCGAAATCTTTTAATTGCTTTGGACCGATCGAATGTCGAACTTCGATTCCGACGATCTCGAAGCCGAGGAACGCTGGTGCGAGGAGCAGCGAGCCAATGTCGCGGACTACCTGGAATCCGAAAAGGTTCCACACGGGCGCATCGGCGAATGGCCCGCATGGCATGTTGCTCCCTATGTATCGATCTGGGCAATCGAAAGCCTCGTGCAACCCGAGTGGATCGGATGGTGGGTGATAAGCGGAGACCTGCCGACCGATTGCATCTCGTCCGCGGAGGTTTCGCCTCCTCAGCACCCAAAAAAGGCTCTCAAAGTCATTGCCGAACGCTGGCTCAAGCAAGCGGAAGCCTGGAAAGCAGGGCGAGAGTATGAAGGCATTCGGATCAGGGGCGCTCAATCCTACGAAGAGCTCGCTCCGTTGCTCGAGACCAGGGCCCTGCTGCTTCTGGAATGGAGTGAAGATGATTCGCTTTGGGAGGAATAACCGACGATCATTACTTGTCGCGTTTAGGTTTAGAGTCCCTGGTTCCCTGAGTGAAGGTGCCCGGAACATCAATCATGCGAGTGATAATCTCTCCGACGTGAATCGTAAGTTCTGGGGCGAGGTCTTCGATGTTAATGTTGTTCGGGCTTCCGGACGCGGACAAACTCTTTCTCCGCTTCTTCGACCGCTGGTATACCGATGCCGATCGAGAGGCAAACGTATTTCCGACGACTCGTCCCGACATTCTCATGACGAAGGGATATGTTGGTCGCGAGCCAGCCGACGTGTCGAAGTTATCTTCGGAGGGGGCCCAGGAACAGTTGAAACGAGTTGTTGCGATCCTCGACGCAGCTAAAGCCGATTGGCCGACCTATCTCGGAGTGAAGGAGCCTGTCGATTTGAATTGGGTGAAAGCGTTCGACAAGCACTACAATAAGAAGCGTGTTGCAGACTTGGTCAAGAGGTCGGATCCCGACGCATTCAATAACGATTATCTTGTAGTCGCTTGCGAATTCGGTTCCGTATTGGGATACGTCTTAAAGGAACGCATAGGCCGTCTCGAGTGGATGGCCGCAAGTCCTTATTGGGAATGCTCACTCTTTGATTCCAAAACAGGGAGTATCATTCCGGTATTCCATTGGGCAATCAAGAAGCTGAGCAGCTATGGCCTGAACGATGGCTTTGGAGCGAAAGTCGAGGCGTGCATTAATCGCCTCGGCGAGCCAGATCTGGCTTGCCAGTAAGATTTTGACGAAGGCTAACTTTATTGACAGTTTGTATAACGCGGTCGGCAGACTTTCGCTTTATGTCGCAAGACCACCCATTTTATGAAGATAAGCGCCGGCGAAAGCACCCTGCGGCGCTGGTGGCTGGTAGGCGACGTTCTGTATTACGTGGGCCTAATCTCAGCCGGGCTGTCAGCTGTCCACGTTCCGTTTGCGATAGTTAGTCATTTTCTCGGAGTCAGGATTGCCTGGCGACAATTCATCATGTGCTTGGCCGCCGTCTCAGTAGGGTCGGTTGTTTTTTGGATCGGCGTCCAACTCAAGAAGCATTCCCATCGGCTCGCGAAGAGAGACTGTATCTCGGACTGTTAGGCAGGTTGACTTATTATAGCAAATTTGCGATAAACGATTCCGAACACCGAGATCCTCTTCCGGAAAATTTCTTGAGGAGGCAGGATGCCCCAGACGGAAGTCATCTTCTATGTGGAAATCGATGGCGTCGTGCCAGTTGTCGAGTGGCTCGACGCATTGCCCGAAAAGGCTCAGGTAAAATGCCTCGTGAGGTTGAAACGACTTGAGCAACTCGGCTACGAACTTCGTCGACCCGAAGCGGATTTTCTCCGCGATGGGATTTACGAGCTGCGAATAGGACTTCAGGGCGTCAATTACCGCATTCTCTACTTCTTTCACGAGCAGCTTGCGGCGGTGGTTTCGCACGGAATCACAAAGGAACAACGAGCTCCTCATGCGGAGATGAATAAAGCCATCGAGCGAATGAACAAATTCAAATCCAATCCGTTGCGACACACGTTCAGACCCAAGACTAGCTGGTGGAGCACTTACCTATGGCACGAAAGAGCCGTTTTGCTTCGGAAACACTCGAATTCGCATACAATCGTTACATTGGCAAGAACAAGAAAAAGGCCGAGGCGTTCGAGGAAGAGCTCGCCAACGCCGAAGTAGCACGGAAAATATACGACCTCCGCACAAAGGCAGGGCTGACACAGAAAAAGCTCGCGGAACTCGTTGGGACGACGGCCTCGGTCATCAGTCGCATCGAGGACTCAGAGTACCAAGGCCACTCACTAGCAATGCTCAGAAGAGTTGCGGCCGCTTTGAACAAACGAGTTGAGATCCGGTTCGTTACCGTCAAGTAACCGACTCGAATTGGAAACCTCTTCGACAACCATCATCTCGAGCCACTCAAAAGCAACACTCATCAATCCAGTGCCGACGTCCGGAGTCCGACGACATGTCCGAACCAACCCGCAGGGAATTCATGCTCCAAGCCTCTGCAGGTCTGGGAGCGCTTGCCGGACTTCATTCCACTCCCGCAATCGCGCAGATTCCCGGCGACCGCCCTGCCCCTCCGAGGGGCGTGAGTGTCTTGAACCCGATGGACAAGGTTCCCATCAGCCTGATCATCGACGATTCAACCTGCCTCGTGAACCTTGCTCACTTTTGCATCCCTCAATTCCAAGAGGTTTTCCCCGATCAATACCGTCAGCCCTGGAAGACTTTGCCCCGAGAGATCCCGGACGCGTTCGTCCGCAAGTTCGGCGAGTGGTGCCACCAGCACGGAGTGAAAGGGAAGTTTAGTCAGGTCCCCCACCCGGCCTGTGTGGGTTGGCTAGACCGCGACATGCCAGGTTGGTCGAAGCGCGAACTCGCGGAAAGCGTCGATCTTGTTCGTACTTTGATGACCCCCCATTGGGACATTCACCCAGAGATGGTCAGCCATACATGGGTTGTCGACCTCAAGACGGGCAGGCCTTACCCTGAGCGAACCGACAGATTCATGGAGAACTGGCGCTGGACCAACGGAAAATCAGTCGATGAGCTTGCCGGGTACATGTCCTATGCGCTCCAGATACTCAAGAACGTCGGATATTCTTGCGAGGGCATAACCACTCCCGGAGGGTTCGGCAATCGCGTTCTCCCTGAACTGGCGCAAGGGACGCTCCAGGCTTGTCGAGATGTCTTCAAAGCGGAGATCCCGCATTACTTTCGACACATCCTTGAAGGCGAAGAGAGCGTCGCCCCGCGGGTCGAGTATGCCTCGGATCTCGACGGCGCCGACCCACGATGCGTTGTCTCGATCATCGGTTGCACTGGCGATTGGTTTGGCGGATGGGATGGTTTGACGAGAGGCTCGGTCGACAAGTTCATCACTGCCGATTCGAAGGGAGGCAGACTGCCTGAAGTCATCGCCAGGGGCGAGCCCGCGATCATGGTCGGACACTGGCCTGGGTTTTATTATAACGGCGAGGAAGTGGGTTTCACGATTCTTCAAGAGATCGTCAAAAGGCTCAACTCGGGGTTCGATAATCTCGTCTGGATGAAGCTCAGCGAGATCGCCAGATATTCTGCTGCAAGGGAGCTCACGAAAATCGACCGCCAAGGCGACGATCTCGTCTTCCATGCTCCATTCGCATGCCCTGGGTTCACTTTGAAGTATGAACCGCATGCGAAGACGCCTCCGACGCTAGTGTTTCAGGATCATGAGACGCAGCTCGAATCTGCTCCAAGACTGGGGTCGCTGAAGAGAGCGCTTATGTCAACGAGAATCGAGAGACCACGGCCTGCTTCGATCTGCCAAAAGGCCTCTCTCGATTGATGATTCGCGACCAAATACAGTAGAACTGCACCTTCGGGCGAGAGAACGATTGCGATGGATCGAACAGAGAATCGACAAGATCGAGAGATCGTATGACGCTTCGCGACATGTTACATCTGATAGCGCTTCTTTGCGGGGCATTGTGCGGGTTGGGCGTCGGCCTTCGCATCGGACCGGTTTCCGCAGTTCTCGGAAGCCTCGCGGGTTTTCTCGTTGGGCACTTGCTGGCGGTCGTGCTCTTCATTCTGGAGGATCTGGGTTGGGCTCTCCGTCGGTTGTGGACGAGTCGATTCAAGCCAGTACGCGGAACGAAACGATAGGCCGAACATCGCGAACATTGATGAACCCGACAGCCGGCAATATCGACTATGCGCACCCCAGCGACTGCCAATGGCTGTCGTTCTCGGCAGTCTCCGCTGCTATGGATCGAATCACTCCAGACATCGAGAAACGAGGCCCTTGACGAGACGTTTCAACGAAGGGCCCGATGAGTAGGCGGGCGCCTCGAATGACCCGCCGGAGGCTCCATAGGCCCTGCTCTTGTCCCGCCCATGATCGCCGTCCCGACTCGCCAGAATGACCAGAACCAGAACCAAGATATTGAGCAGTGAGAAGACACAAGCCGCGGCTATGTGGTCTGCATTGGCGATGACGCGCGTCTCCGGAATCGCGTTGATCAGCAAGCCAAGCATGTTGAGACAGAGAAGGAACAGGCGCAGCCCTGAGCGAAGCGATCGACGCCCCTGCCGGCATTCAGGCCCTTTGGAGTCACCCTGAAGGGTGCGCCAAAGGGTTTGATCAAAGTGGAGATAATCGTCGGCACGACCCTGAAGCTGAGCAGCACCGAGTAACCCGCGGAAAGAAACGGCATGTGCCGACCGTTGGACAGCCACGTCATCAGAGTCACCAGAGCAACCAGCATGGGGACCTGATATCGAATCAAATCGGCCAGAACGGCGTGATCAAGGGGTGCGAGCCCCGTCCAGAGGAAGATGATGGGCACGAGCACGGCGAAGAGTCGCACAGGCGTTTGCACAAGCCAATCGATTGGAAAGAACAAAAGCCGTTGCAGCCAGGTAAGGCCTGGACCCAAAACTCCATTGCGTATAAACAGCATCTGGAGGCCCCCACGGCACCAGCGCTGCCTTTGCACGAACATCGCCGAAACGCTCTCCGGAGCAAGTCCAAAGGCTAGTGGTTCATTGAGAAACCGCGTTACATATCCTTTGCGCATCAACACTAGAGTCGATAAAATGTCCTCGGTGACCGAATCGGTCGGTACTCCTCCGATCGCATTCAGGGCGGATCTTCGCTGGACGCTGGCCGATCCGCAGCAGAAGGCGCAGTCCCAGGCGTCTCGGCTCGGTTGCATCACATCGAAAAACAGCCGCTGCTCGTCGGGCGATTGATGACCCAGACGCAAGTTCACCTGGTAAGGATCGGGATTGAAAAAATGGTGGGGCGTCTGCACAATCCCGATCTTCGGATCCTCGAAGAACCCGACCGTTCGCATTAGAAAATGGCGCTCCGGTACGAAATCGGCGTCGAGCACCGCGAACAACTCGCTGTGCGTTTTCGAGAGCGCATGGTTGATGTTGCCAGCCTTGGCGTGTTGGTTGTCTGGACGAGTCAGATAGTTCACACCCTTGGCGGCGCAGTAGTCGCGCAGCCAATCCCGACGGCCGTCGTCCAACACCCAGACTTTGAAATTGGGATAGTCCAAATTCATCGCGGCGCGGATCGGTCGGGCGAGAACGTCGATTGTCTCGTTGTACGTACAAATGAAGACATCCACCGACGGAACTGCATCCGCCGAGAGGCTCCGCAGTCTTCGTTCGCCGCGGTCCGCGTCTTTCGACCGATTGGTGGTTCGCGTCAGCATTAGAAATGTGACGCTAAAATTCGTGATCGACGCCAGCTCGAACAGAAACACCACCCAGATCCAGACTCCTTCGACGGTCGAGGGCAATGTCGGCAGCACGGTCTGCACGAATCGCCAATGCAGGTAGCGAGCGGTCGTGCACATCCCGACCGCGACCGCGAGCGTTCGACCCCAAGTCTTCTGGCGCGGCAACGCGGGCATGATCGCTATGCAGAAGCCAACGACGGCCGCGGCCGCTGTCCATTCGCTGTCCAGGAATGTCGTCATCCGTCATTCGCTTCCTCGGTTGCGACGTCGACGGCGCCTAACGGGCCGCCCATACAACGGCCGATCGACCCGCGTGGTAATAATTTGCCGCCGTTCCACCGGCTGGTTGACGATCGAGATGGATGATGGCTCGAAAAGCCTCCAAATTCGCAGGAACCCTGGCAACGAAGCCTGTCGCCGGCGGCTCGCTCGCTCCCGAACCAATCACTTGTACCACCCGTCCGGAAAGGATTTGAGACGAGCCAACAAGACGTGCGTGAACGCGCACGCCTGGGCGGATCTGGTCGACGTCTCGCTTGTTGAAGGACGCCTCGACCACCAGTTTGCTCGGGTCCAGAATCTCCAGGGCCGTCGAGCCAGGCGAGACCTCGCTCGACTCGGTGACCGTCGACGACCACACCACTCCCCCCACCGGCGCCGACACGGACACGCGCTGGTGATTGGCGCTATATTGAGCTTCGCTGTCCAGCCGAGCGTTCAACTCGTCGCGTCGGGCTTCCAGTTCGCCCAATCTGGCCCTGAGCGACGCTTGCTGAATCTCGATCTCGTCGCATCGTTGACGAGAAGCCACCAGATCCTGCCCGCCGTCGCCTTCTCCAACGAAAAGCCCTTTCGTGGCGGCGTCGAGCTGTACTTTGGAACGAGCTCCCCCTGACGCGCTGCCTCGAGTTCATGCCGCGCACGCTGAGAAGCATGCTCGGACTTGGCAAGGTCCAGAGGGCTGACGCTCCCCTTCTGATGGAGTAGCTTCTGCGAGTACAACTCCAGTTCAGCCGATTTCAGTCGCGACGCCGCCGAGTCGACCAGAGCGTCGTGCTCCGCGGTCAGTCGACGAGCGTGCTCGACGCGGAGTTTGCGATATTCGCCGAAGTGGGCTTTGAGCGAGCCCTCGATCGCGTCCAGTTCCTTGATCTGGGCCGCAAGCGCGTTGATGGTCCGGCCAAGAGACGCGCTCTCCGCCCGCAGCCGCTCCAAAGGACGCGCGTCCGCCGACGCAGGCTGCACTTCAAAAAGCTGCTCGCCCGCCGACACCTTCTCTCCAACCATCGGAGGGGCGCCGTAAACCAGACCCTCAGTCGGTATTCGCACAGCCGCCAATGGCGCGGTGATCGTGGCGTGCACGCTCGTTCGATAGAGAATCGAACCGGCCGTAAACCACACAGCCGCGGCAATCAACATGCCGCCGATCGTTATACGGACAAGCCTTCTGGGCCATGTCCGATCGACAAGCGAGCGGATCTGAACGCCGTCGGGAGCGTCGACCAAAAGCGCGTCGACCTCTCCATCTCGTATGGCTCTTCGCGCGTCCTCGGCTTCCGCGAGGCGAGTGCGGACGTCTGATTCTAGAAGTTGGGGCATCGCGATCCCGTTTCCGAAAAAATCGGCGCCGTTGCCGAGGTTGTTCGCTCCGCGTGGAGCACGCATTTCCCACATGACAAAGCTTGGGGTCGATTCCATCGATTCCCGCCGGGCGTCTCGGCTAGTCCGATTGGCCGAGGCATACCACTGACACCTATACCCTCCGAAGACTCGATTGGGACACTCTCACTATACTTCGAATTCGTTGTAGACGCGCCAACGTCGGTTGTGTTGCCAAGCGAGGACGCCCGCGCTCCCATCGGCCGATTAGTTCGAGAGCGCGTGTAGCTGCAAACCCATCAAAACCCGCTCGGCGTTCGAGAGATCGCCGATAACCTTGCGCATCGGCAGCGGAAATTTCCGAACCAACGTCGGCACGGCCACGATCTCGTCGAGCTTGGCAAGATGCGGGTTTTCCAAAAGGTCAACCACCTCGATCCAATACCTATTCTTCAAGTATTTCTCGCAAAGGCTTTTGAGATTGGCAAAAGCGCGCAGGCAGCCGGGCGTCTTCCCAGCCACGTAGAGACGGAGCTCCCACTGAACGGGCTCGTCTCCAGTCACATCCAAATCCTGAGAATCACCCGACCAGCCGTTCACCACGATGATGCTCCTCGATCGAGATGCTTCCCGTCCGAGTCCGCCCTTCGGCTCCGCGCCATCACTTCACGGTAATTCGACTTTCGAATTCCCAGTTCCTGATCAGAAGCGATGAATTGCTCGAGCTCTTTTTCCACGGCTTCATACTCGGCCCGAATGGCCTGGATGCGAGCCTCCATCGCCAGTCGCTTCAGCTCCACTTCCCTACGCCGACGCACCACTTCTTCCTCGAGCAATCGGTTCGCAATCGCTTCCCTCTCTTCTTGCACCAGCCTCGCCGAACCGGTCAGCACACCCTCCGGGCCCAGGTACACGTCGGTCAACTTCAAACCGTCGCAGCCCAGCACCAATTCGCGGATCTGGTTCGAATGCGCCATCCCTCGCGATTTCAATATCGAGAGTCCTCGGTTGCGCTCGCCGTTCAATTCAATGGACTTGAGCATCAACCAACTGTCCACCGCCGAGGAGATGCCAATATCGGTCTGCTCGAGCAGCTCTCCCCCGTGCGAAAGGCATGTGAACAAAGTCGTGATCTGATTGCTCTTCAAATAGTCCACCAATCGGGTAAGCATCCGCTTCACGTCGCCCACCGAACCCACGGTGCTCAGGTTCGAGATCGGGTCCAGAACCACGGCGCTGGGTTCGAAATCCCGAATTCGCTTGTGGATCGAGGCCAAGTGGTTCTCCAACCCAAACAAGGTGGGTCTGATCGCGTGGAATTGGAGATTTCCAGACTCGATCCAAGGGGCCAGGTCGATGCCGATCGACCGCATGTTCCGCACCACCTGGTTTTGAGACTCCTCGAACGCGAAATAGATCGCCCTCTCGCCGGATCGGCTCACACCATTGACAAACGCCGCGGCAAGACTCGATTTTCCAGTTCCCGCCGTTCCCGAAATCAGCACGGTGCTTCCTCGGTAATACCCCTTGCCGCCCAGCATTGTGTCCAGACGCTCGACTCCCGTCGAAATATGCTCGTTCGATGCGGCGTAGTTCAAAGTGGCCGACGAAATAGGCAAAACGTCGATGCCGCCGTCGTCGATCAAAAACGGATACTCATTCGTGCCATGCCTGGCGCCTCGATACTTGACGATCCGTATCCGACGCGTCGCCACCTCGTCGACCACCCTGTGGTCGAGCAAGATCACGCAGTCGGAAACGTACTCCTCCAGGCCGTTGCGCGTCAGAGTTCCAGCGCCGCGTTCCGCGGTGATCACGGCGGTGACGCCTTGATCCTTCAACCACCTGAACAATCGACGCAGCTCCGCTCGGAGAACGTCCTGGTTGTTCAAATTGCCAAATAGATTCTCGATCGTGTCCAAGACCACCCGCTTGGCCCCGATCGAAGCGATCGCATGGCCCAGACGAATGAACAAACCTTCGAGATCATACGCACCAGACTCCTCGAACTCGCTCCGCTCGATATGGACGTGGTCCAGAAGCAGCGCTTTCTGCTCGATCAGCTCTTTCAGATCGAACCCCAGGGAACGGACGTTTGCCGTCAATTCTTCCGCGTTCTCCTCGAACGCCATGAAAACGCCAGGTTCGTTAAAAAGCACACCACCCTGGACCAAGAATTCGAGCCCGAACAACGTCTTGCCAGAACCCGCACCGCCGCACACCAGCGTCGGTCGCCCAGCAGGTAGGCCACCGCTGGTAATCTCGTCAAGTCCCGAAATACCCGTCAGCGTCTTCGGCAAAGCGCCTACGACGCCACCATCCAACTTACACTTTAAACTGTCTATGTAGGCTTTTTGTCGTGGCATGGAATTATTACTTAAGATGCGATTGGCACGTTTGCACGATAGGGCTGCCGATTATTGTCAGGCAAAGAGCCCAAAAAAGCAACCTAGCCTTATCTTGCATTACGCCTTGTCGATCCCCGTATTGAGTTCGTAAGGACGCACCGCTACGCACGCCCAATTTCCAACGAAAGCTAAGTTCCAGCAGAGAAGTTTCGGGCTTGAATGGGTTGTTCTTTTTTGGCTTCACACCTGCCATCCCGTCGAGAAGGGCCTGCCGCTGTCTGTGTTTTCTAAGCGATCGGTTTTGGATCTCAGCCTCCGGGCTCTACACTCTCCGACTGGAACTTGTCCCCGCTGCCTCTTGTTCGAGCTTCGCCAATCGTCAATGATCCGCCTCTTGCATCGAACACATTCCTGCCCTGGTTTTCGCTCAAATTTCAATCCCTGACGAGAGGTCTCGAGACGATGAAACCTTTCCCCATCGATCCGTCGGCCAGCGTCGCCGATCAGTCCAAAAAAGCGCTCTTCACGCTGCGCGTCATCACCATCGCTTTAATCATAGGTCCGCTTTTGATGACTGGCGTTTTTGTGATGCTCAGGTCGATGCAGGCAAAACCGCCAGCCGCCGCGGCGGACCTTGTCCAACCACCTGGGAACCCCTTGGAAGGGTTTCTCATCTCCAAGATCATGCTCGGGATCGCGTTCTCGGCTCTGGCGGCCGCTCTGGTCCTTCCGAGCCTGCTCTTCGATGGACCTATGCCTCGCAACCCAGCGAGCCAGCCCTACGACAAGTCTGGGCGTTCGTCGTCCGACGCGACGAATCCCAGCGAAAGTCTGATCTCGCGCTATCAGGCAAGAAGCATTGTGACAGGGGCTCCTCGAGGGCGGTGCCAATCTGTGTGCGGTCGCCTACCTGGTCGAAGGCCTGCCCGCAAGCCTCGCGGCCGTCGGCTGCCTGCTGGTTGTCCTGATCATCCTCATGCCCACCGCGGGCCGATACGAGGCCTGGCGCGAGAAGGTTGCCGCCGCATGAGTGCCGTCGGCACGCCGGCCAGGAGCTGAGTACTGGTACTTGGAAGTTGGGCAGTGAGGCGTGATTCGTTCGATGCGCCTACCAAGCGGGTTGACATCGTCGTCGCTCGATCGTGCAATAGCCGGCTCGCTCTTGGAAAATGCGAGCAGCGAACGATAGAGCTCTAAGAATTTGGAGGGGATGGCGCCGTGGGCTTTGTAACGAATCGCGATCAGGTGGAATCCGGAATCCAACAGGGCGGCTGGGCGGTCGCCTTCGGCAGCGAACTGACCGAGGAGGACGCGGCGGAAGGCGTGGTCGCGGCGGGCGTCTCCATCGCCACCGATGAACCAGGCCCCTTTGAAGCATGGCTGGAGGATTTGATCAACCGCTCTGTCGAGCAGTTGGGCCAGAGCGTGCCGAAAACCTGGCGCCGGCGGTACGCCAGCAGGCCGTCCAATTCTGCCAGCAGGTCATCGCGGGACTGATCCAACGGAGAATCAGCGGCGAGGAGTTCGCCGAACTCTTCAACTTCAATGTGAAGGCCGGCGTCGCCCAGTTCAACGGCCAGAACACCCAGTTTGTTCCGAACGTGACCGCTGGCGGCATCCTCTCCGGCATCGAGACCGGCGATACAGGAGGTTCCGAACAGCCCTTTGGTCCAATATTGATCTCCTTTTGCCCCTATGTCGGGCTACGTTTCAACGCTCCCGTCAACAATCCTGGCGGACAATCCCAATCGTTTGCAGGCGGGCCGCCCGTCGGCGTTCCATGCAAGATTTGGAACGTCTGGATGCCAAACCTATTGATCAACGCGGAACATGGGCCCGCCGTCGCCACCCCGGTCGAGCCTGGATGGCTAAGCGCGCGCTGGCTGGTGCTGCCCGTGGGCAACAATCCGATCTTTCGCATTCAAAACGTCTGGAGGCAGGGCGAGTGCCTGCACATTCAGAATGGTCCGATCGAACTCGGAACCGTCCCTCCCGAATGGCAGAGTGCGTGGTGGACCATCGAACCCGTGGGCAACGGACCGTTTCGGTTGAGGAACTTCTGGAGGAAGGACGTCTTCCTGCACGTCCAGCAACAGTTCCTCGCCGCAGGGCCCATCTTGGAGGGATGGGTGAGCGCGATGTGGAACTTCGCGGCGGAAAATCCAAATATCCCCACATTTCAAAACCCGAATCCTCTGCATTTCTAGTGCGTATAAAACGGATTTCCATCTGGGTCGTTCGTGAGTGTCGATGATCGGGTCTTGGCCCCGTAGGGGCCGATGCGAATGCGGTTATCCGAAACTTTAGAGTCACCATGGTCCTATGATCCGGTCTTGGCCCCGTAGGGGCCGTGGTGAATAACCAGGCGGCGAGAGCCCTGGAACGACGAGCGAGCCTTTGAACTTCAGCGCCTTTCCACGCGCCTCTGAAATCCCCATCGCGCATTGTGAGGCGTGAGCCGCACACATCACTTTTGCCTTTCCCCGTGTGCGACTCTCAGACTGTCTGGGGTCGGCCCGTCTGGGGTCGGCCCTTCGGATGGTCGAGCCGACGGCTAGCGAAGTGCAAAGACGCGCGAACGTCCTCGGGTTCCAGATCGGGAAGTTCTTCGACAATCTCTTCGATGCTCAGACCGTTCGCCAAAAGGTCGAGGACGTCTCGTACGCGGATGCGCATTCCTCGGATGCAGGGCCGGCCGCCGCATAGGGCGAGTTTCCGTCTGTCTGCGATTGGACCAAACGAGTCCTGGCGCGAGAAGGTTGCCGCGGCATGAGTGCCGTCGGCACGCCGGCCAAGAGCTGAGTACAGGTACTTGGAACTTGGGCAGAGATGAGTGATTCGTCCAACGCGCCCACCAAGCGGGTTGACATCGTCGTCGCTCGATCGTGCCATAGCCGGCTTGCTCTTGGAAAATGCGAGCAGCGAATGATCGAGCTCTAGGAATTTGGAGGGGATGGCGCCGTGGGCTTTGTAACGAATCGCGATCAGGTGGAATCCGGAATCCAACGGCGCGACTCTCAGACTGCCTGGCGCGACTCTCAGAGGCGCGACTCTCAGACTGCCTGGGATTTGACCTTTTCTGGGGACGACGGAGTCTTAACCACGGATCACACGGATGGGAAAGGGATGTCGAAGGGTCGACCTGGTTTAGCAGCTATTTCTGCAAAACCCGCGGATGGAGTTTGGGTTTCCAACGGGGCGGATTCTGGGGTCAAGATCCGCCACTACTCCCCTACCCGTCTTCGGCGGACCAAATCCTAAACCCACTATCGAAATTGTGGTTCGTGAGTTCTGCATCCTTGGTCGAGCTTGGTTGAACTGCCGGTCAGGCCTTGAGCACCCATTTGACGAGCTCGCTCATTCTCGGCGCCTTGCCCTGCATGAGGAGTCCGACGCGGAAGATTCTGCCGCCGATGTAGACGCAGAGGAGGGTTGTGAGGATGACGCCAGCCACGGCGACGAACGGTTGCCAGGCGGGTACGCCGGGTGGGATGGCCTGGCGGGTCATCATGAGCATGGGCGCTGTGAAGGGGATCATCGAGAGAATGGTCACGAAGCTGCTGTTGGGATCCTTGAGGATCGGGGCGATCATCAGGAGTGGAAGGGTGACGATGAACATGATTGGGGTGAGCATCGCCTGGGTTTCTTTGACGTCGGTGCAGGCAGCGCCCACGGCTGCGAAGATCGACCCGAACATGAAGATGGCCAGCACCTGGTAGAAGACGAACCAGGCCATGAGCGTGGGCTGAAGGTACTCGGACATTCCGTACTTCCAGGCGGTGATCCAACCGCCGAGGAGGTAGATGCCCACGACGGTGAGCGATACGCAGGTCATGCCGATCAGCTTGCCGAGCATGAGCTCGAAGGGCGTGAGCGATCCCAGAAGCACCTCGGCCACGCGTTGCATTTTTTCTTCGATCACGCTTTGAACCAAGGGGGATGAACCGACCATCACGACCATGAACATCAGGACCAGGAGGATGAGCGGGATGATCAGGGGTGCGACGACGGCGTGTTCAGGGGCGTCGGCGACGGTACCGTCGCTTGTGTTGCGGATGGTCATGCCCTTCAGGACGAGCGGAACGTGCTGCATGAGGGTGCTCACTTGGACCCAGGGCAGCTTGGCTTTGGCGAAGCGTTCCTGCTGCACGACGAGGTTGACGACGGGCTCGGCCCACTGGCGGAAGTCGGTGTCGGCGGGCTTGGAGGTTTGGTAGCGGATGACGAAGGCGTCGTCGAGCTTCTCGGGCTGGGCGACTTTGGCGAGGCTCGAGATCGAATGGGCGTCGGTGCTGGCGTCGACCGTTTTCGAACCGATTTCGAGGAAGCCGTCGTAAGCGCCGCTGCGGACCTTGTCGCAGAGCTCGAGCCTTTGCTTCTGGACGGCTTCGGGGTTGGCGTCGGAGGGTTTGACAACCTTGATGACGAACGGCGGTCCCAGAGGTTCCTTGGTTTTGGTGTCGAAGCGTTCCTTTTCGTTGCGGACCTTCGCGGCTTCCAAGAGGACCGACGCCACGGTCGCGCCTGGGCTTCGGTCGACGACGGCGTATTGTTTTTCCCGGGTGTCGACCTGTTTGGCCATGAGCACTTGGATGCCCATGCTGCCGAACATCATCAGCGGCATGAAGACGAGGCTCATGATGAACGCCTTGGACCGAACCGCGGCCAAGTATTCGCGTTTGGCGATGATGTAGACTTTACGCATGGGCTGGCTCCTTGGCGTGGTCGCGGGCCTCGTCGCCGGCGATTCGCACGAAGATGTCGTTGAGAGACGGCCTGGCGAGCTCGAAGCTTCTGAGCCTGCCGCGTTCCATGAGGGCGGCCAGAACGTCTTGCGGGTCGGCGCCCCTGGCCAGCCGCAGCTCTTGGTATTTGCCGAAGTCGGTCACGCCAACGACGCCGCTGATTCCTCGCATCGCGGAGCCTCGGGAGTCTTCGTTTTCGTCCTCGAGGCGGACGTGGATCGTGTCGTCGCCGTAGGAGTCTTGAATCTCGGCCAAAGTGCCGTCCAAAACTTTCTTGCCTTTATAAATCATGAAAATATAATCGCACATACGCTCAGCGACGTGCATTTCGTGGGTGCTGAAGATGACGGTCGATCCGTTGGTTTTGAGCTCGAGCACGGCGTCGCGGAGAACCTCGACGTTGACGGGGTCGAGTCCCGAGAAGGGTTCATCCAGGAGGACGAGATCGGGTTTGGAGACGACCGTGGTGATGAACTGGACTTTCTGGGCCATGCCTTTGGACAGAGTCTCGACGCGGTCGCCAGCGCGATCGCCCAAGCCCATGCGGTCGAGCCAGTCTTGGATTTCGCGGCGGTTGGGTTTACCGCCTTTGAGCTCCCAGTGGAACTCGATGACGTCCTTGATCTTCATCTTCTTATAGAGTCCGCGTTCTTCTGGCAGGTAGCCGACGCGGTCGTTGGCGGCGCCTATCGAGCTTTCGCCCAGGACTCGGACGGTTCCGGAGTCGGGCAGGTAGATCCGCATGATCATCCGCAATGTCGTGGTTTTGCCCGATCCGTTGGGCCCGATGAACCCGTAGATCGACCCTTTGGGGACGTTGAGCGAGAGCTGATCGACCGCGACGTGGCCGTCGAAGGCCTTCGTTACGTTCTCGATTTCGACGACGCGCAAGCGGTGGGTTCCTTGAAGGGTGCGGTTTTCCGTCCGTCGACGTTCCGGGGGGGCGGAAGCGAACGAAGAGTCGCCTCGAGTAGAAGGACGTTGAGGGACCAAAGTCTCGCGTCCAAGACGGCCAGAAAGCGATTCGGAAGTGGTTGGCTTTTATTCCAAGGGCAAACAAAAAAACGCCCTCCGACGTGTCGGAGAGCGCTTCTTTGGACTTGTTGGAACGCGGCGAAGGACCCGTGTGGGTTACTTCGGCTCTTCCTTCTTCGGGGTCTCGACCTTGGGTGCATCGGTCTTCGGCGCATCGGTGGTGGCCGAATCGCAGCCGGTCAAAATGATCGGGGAAAGGATGCCGATACCAAGGCAAAGCACCGCCGCTAGGAAACGCTTCATGAGTTGCTCCTCAACAGATTGCATTCGAGGCGGCGCCTCGCCCGAGGCTAATCCCCGCCGTCGCAATGTTATACCGAACGACGAATTTCCTTGCTAGCCCCCGCCGTGCTGGGTTCTGATGTTTGTCGAGAGAGCCGCAAACCTTGCCTGGACGCTGCTTTCCAACGCCCAGCTTCTTGGCGGACCGAAGAGACTCATCGTGACCGAGCTGCCTCTCGACGTTCACATCCCTGCAATCTTGGAAGCGATCGCCGCTCGCCGATCCTTGGTGCTCTCGGCGCCGCCTGGATCGGGCAAGACCACTCGCTTGGCTCCCGCACTGGTAAAAAGCGGACTCATCAAAAAGAACGAATCCGTCGCCTTGCTTCAACCGCGACGGATCGCGGCCCGATCGATTGCCGCGCGGATCGCGATCGAACAGGGTTGGGCGCTCGGCGAAGAAGTGGGCTATCAGGTGCGCCACGAGAGCGTCGTTTCGCATCGGACACGGCTCAAGGTGCTGACCGAGGGGGTTCTCAACAGGCAAGCCGTTGCCGACCCGTTTCTCGAAGGCTTGGGCGCGGTGATCCTGGACGAATTCCACGAGCGGAGCATACACACCGACCTGGCGCTGGCCTTGGTCGGCGAGGCGAGGAAGACCGTTCGAGAAGACCTTATTGTCATTGTTATGTCGGCAACTCTCGACTGCGATACGATATCCAAGCATCTGGCCGACTGCCCCGTGATTCGCGTCGAGACTCGCAATTATCCCGTGGAAATCGAGTATCGAGAGCTTCCATTCAAGCGCATCGAGGACCAAGCGACGGCGGTTCTCGAGGAGGTCCTGAGAGCGGGAGCCGCTGGCGACGTGCTTGTCTTTCTGCCAGGCGCGGGGGAGATCGAGCGAGTGCAGAGGAGGATCGAAATGGCGGCTGCTGCATCCAAGTATGTGGTACTGCCGCTGCATGGAAAGCTCTCGGCGGACAAGCAAGACATGGCTCTTAAGCCTTCTCCACGTGGCCTGGGGAAGATCGTGCTGGCGACGAACATCGCCGAGACGTCGTTGACGATCGATGGAATCAGGACGGTGGTTGATACAGGCAAGGCGCGGGTTGCGAGCATCGATCAGGCTCGCGGGTTGGACAAGCTCGAGCTCGAATCGATCAGCAGGGCGTCGGCGGATCAGAGGGCGGGTAGGGCTGGTCGAACGGGGCCTGGACGTTGCATTCGGCTCTGGCCGGAGCGGGTTCATCGGCTTCTTGCCGAGCATGATCGGCCGGAGATTCAGAGGGTGGACCTCTCAGCGGCAATGCTCTCGGTCCATGCGGCGTTTGGGGTGCGAGATCCAAGGGAGATCGCCTGGTTCGAGCAGCCGCCCGAAGAGTCGCTGGCCGGGGCCGAAAGGCTGCTCGAGATGCTCGGAGCGCTCGAGGGAGATTCGAAGAAGCTGACGCATCTCGGGGCAAGGATGGCGGGCCTTCCTGTTCATCCGAGGATCGCAAGACTGCTGATCGAGGCTTCGGATCGAGGGTTTTCGAGAGCCGGCGCCACGCTGGCCGCGATCCTCTCCGAGCCTGATTTCCTGACGAAAGGCAAGCCTGGTACAGGTCGGCCGAGGGCCGGCGACCGTGGGTCGTCCGACGTGCTCGTCCGTATTGATACATTTGAATATGCACGTTCAATAAATTTTTCGCGATCGCTCTTGGATCTCGGCGTCGATCCCGCGCGTGCAAGGGCAGTGGAGCAGACGAGGCGTGTTCTCGAGCGGATCGTGCGCGATGCGTCGCGATCGGGCGCGCCTGAGCGCGAGCCCGAGGAGGAAGATCTGCTCGAGCTGGTCCTCTTCGCCTACCCCGACCGTCTTGCTCGCAGACGCGGGCCAAGAGGAGACGCCGCTGTGATGGTTGGCGGCGGCGGCGTTCGGCTGGGGCCCGAATCGGTGGTTCGCGATTCCGAGCTCTTCCTGGCTCTCGATCCTCGACAGAACGACCGGTCGAACGCCCTCGAGGCCTGGGTAAGCATCGCCAGCGCGATAGCCCTGGAATCGCTCGAGGCGCTGCTGCCTGGCACTCTGCGAAGGTCGGTCGAGATCCGGTTCGACGAGCAAAAGCGAAAGGTTGTTGGGCTTGCCGTGCTTCGTTACCACGACCTTGTCTTGAAGGAAGACCAGGGAGTGGCAGTGGACGCTCTGGCTGCGGGAGAGTTGCTGGCCCAGAGCCTCGAAGGCGGTCGTGGATCCGACTGGATCCTCGAAGACCCCGCAGCCAAGGCCTGGCTCGACAGGCTCGCTTGGCTCGTGTCCGCTTTGCCGGAGCTCGAGCTGCCCGACATCGGTCCGGCCGTCTTCTCCGAGATTTTACGATCGGCCTGCGCTGGAAAGTCCTCCGAGCAAGAAGCCCGCAACACACCTCTCGTACCCATTCTTGAGCGTTTGCTTACCCATTCTCAACTGGAAGCGATGAGGAGGCATGCTCCCGATCGAATGACTTTGCCAAACGGCAGACAGACCAAGATCGTCTACTCGGAGGACCGGCCTCCCACGGTCTCCGCCCGCGTTCAAGACCTCTTCGGTTGGACCGAAACTCCGAGGATTGCAGCCGGAAGGACGCCGCTTTTGCTGGAGATTCTCGCTCCCAACCAAAGGCCCGTTCAGCTGACCAGCGACCTCGCGGGCTTCTGGTCAAACACCTACTTCCAGGTCAGAAAGGATCTGCGCGGCCGCTACCCCAAGCACGCTTGGCCCGAAGACCCCAAGAACGCCAAGCCAATCGTAAAGAAAACATAATTAGAGCCTATTCACTTGTCGTCTTTGTCTGTCTTTTTGCTTTTCTTCTCTCGGGCGGACGCCTCGGCCAAGATCTCCTCGGGCTTCTCGTCGAAAAGCTCCTTGCACCCCGAGCAACAGACGTAATACGTTTCACCTTTGTATGTTACTTTGATTGTCCCTTTGCCTTCGGTGACGATGCACTTGGGAAAGGAATCTCCCACCGCGAAATCGACGCCGTTGCGGGTGTAACCCACTTCGCCAAGCCTGGAGAACCTGCCGCCGCCGTCCTCGGCTTCGAGCAAAAGCAGGAACCGGGTGTCGTGGAGAGGAGTAAGCGTAATCCTGCGGACTCCTTCTTTCTTGTCCCCTTTGGCGGTGAGGACGATGACGTCGTTGGAACCTGACTTGCCAATGAACGGAACCGTGCCGCCTTCGACAAGCTCTGCGTCGGCCTCGAAGGCGCCCGAAGTTTTGCCGGGTCGAATCGCCAGAGTCTTGACGTATTTGCCGCGATCGACCTTGAGAGCGAGGGCGGCGGAGTTGGCGTCGAGCTTCCAGGCCCATTCGCCCGATTCGGTCCAAGAGCCCTTGGCGTTCTGACGTTTGGGCATCCCCACGCCGCGCCAGCTTCCCACAAGTCCCGCGTAAGGCTTGAGCGAGGCTTGGTCGGCTTGCCTCGAACCCTTCTTCGATTTCGACCCGTCTTCGCCAGCCAGAACCGCCAAGGACGAAGCGGTGAACAGGATAATTGCAAAGCACTTGTACATAGCAAAGACTCTTGGTGTAAGCTCAGGTCGATCGATGTTGTTCCAGCCGGACGCCAGCCTGCTACGATTGCTGGAGCTGATTGATTTTATTGTAGAGCGTTTTCAAGCTAATGCCCAACTCTCTGCTGGCCGCGGGTTTGTTTCCATTGTGTTTTTCGAGCACTGCGAGGATAAATTTCATCTCGACGTCGCGCAGCGAAGGGGCGCCGTCGGGGGGCTGAAAGTGCGGGCCGGCGTAGCTTGAATTCGCGGCGGGAGAGTGCACGATTGTCTTGCGAGAGGGCGTTGGCGAGGGGAGATGCTCTGGGCCGATCATTTCCCCGCCCGAGAGGATGCTGGCGCGCTCGATGGCGTTGGCAAGCTCTCGAACGTTTCCTGGCCAGTCGTGGTTCATGAGCGCCTCGGCCGCCGATGGACTCAGCTTGCGCAAGAGCCCGACTTCCTCGCAAAGCGATGAAGCATGTGCTCGGCCAACAACGGAATGTCCTGCTTCCTCTCCCTCAGTGAAGGGAGGTTGATTTCAAACGTGTTGATCCGGAAATACAAATCCTCGCGGAACTCGTCGGCGTCGATCAGTTCCCTCAAATCTCTGTTGGTCGCGCAGAGCACCCGGACGTCGACGCGGAACGGGTCGTTCTCGCCGACCCTGCGGATCTCTCCAGACTCGAGAAACCTCAGCAGCTTCACCTGGACGTTCTTGCCAAGTTCGCCCACTTCGTCCAGGAACAAGGTGCCGCCGTTGGCGACCTCGAAGAGCCCCTTGCGGTTCGAATCGGCGCCCGTGAACGAGCCCTTGCGATGCCCGAAGAGCTCGCTCTCGACCAGGTTTTCCGGCAGGGCGCCGCAGTTCACGGGGACGAACGCGTGCGCGGCCCGCTTGCTCTTTTCGTGCAGGTTGCGAGCGATCAGCTCTTTGCCCGTTCCGGTTTCGCCAAGGATGAGCACGCTGGCGTCGGTTGGCGCAACTGTTTCGATCAACCGACGTACAGCCTGCATCGCGGACACCTCTCCAATCAACGTCGGGGCGCCCTCCGCGGCCTTCAAACGCGTCTCGAGCGCCACGGCCTTGTTCGACATATCGCGACGCTCGGCCACCCGAGCCAAGATCACTTCGAGCTCCGCCCATTTGCACGGCTTTGTCAGGTAATCGAAGGCGCCCAACCGCAAGGCTTGTACAGCCGTATCGACCGTGGCATGACCCGTCAGAATCACCACTTGAGTCTCCGGGCTCGCTTGGCGAATCTTTCCCAGAACCTCGATGCCCGTAAGCCCAGGCATCCGCATGTCCAACAGCGCGACGTCGAACGTCCCCTTTTCCAAGGCTTTCAACGCCGCCAGGCCGTCGGGACAGACCGTGACGTCGTGCCCCAAACGCGGCAGCTCGATCCTCATCAGCTCGCGAAGGTGCGATTCGTCGTCGGCGAACAGTATCCTCAATCCGCCTTGTTGCTGCTTATTCATGATTTCACCTGGTTCTCAATAACTCGCAAGCCTGAACGTGATCTGAAAAAAACCTTGATTGGAACTGTCGTCTCCGGGCGCAAGAACCTACGCCGCGGCCGTCGATTTCCGCTCTGAGACTCCGGTTCGCTCGTGACCCGAGTCCCCATTTTGGGAATAGTCCACGCCTGGTCCTGCATCGCTCTTGCGGATTGGCAAGCGGACAGTGAACGTGGCGCCCAAGCCCACTCCCTCGCTGAGAGCGGCGATCTCGCCCTGGTGCTGGCTAATGATCCGATGCGAAATCGATAGGCCAAGCCCAGTGCCCTTGCCCACCCGCCTTCGCGTGAAGAAAGGCTCGAAAATGTTCTCGAGAACCTCAGGCGCCATGCCGCAGCCGTCGTCCTCGAAGACCATCTCCGCCATGCCCGCGATGTGCCTCGAGTCGATCGCCAAGGTCCCGCCCACCTCCATGCAGTCCAGCGCGTTGACCACCAGGTTCAGCACCACCTGCTTGATCTCTTGAGAGTCGACATACGCGTAAACCGTCTCCCGGGGTGCAAAGACGATCTGTTTACCTCGATACTTGCCCATATGCTGGACCATTTCGACGACGTCGCGGATCAGCTCGACCAGGTCGGTCTGCTGCCTCTGAATTTCCCCGCAACGCGAGAAGTCGAGCAGTCGCTCGGTGATCCGTTTGCAGCGGAACGCCTCTTCCTGGATCATCCTCAGGTAATCGCGAACCACCTTCGAGTCGGCGTCCGCATTCGTACCCAGGTGAGGCTCGATTCGCTTCTCCAGAGCCTCCGAGCAAAAGGCGATCGACGCCAGTGGGTTGTTGATCTCATGAGCTACACCTGCCGCGAGGAATCCAACCCCAGCCAACCGCTCCGAACGCACAAGCTGCCTGCTCCGCTCTTGCACCTGTTGCTCGAGATCATCGTACATGGCCCGCAATCGCTCGGTCATATCGTTAAAAGCCTCGGCCAGGTTCTGCATCTCGTCGCCGGTACGGAGGTCGATTTTGCCGTCGAACGCACCCCGAGCCACCCTTCGGACCCCCCGCTGAAGCAGACGGACGGGATAGAGCACCCACCGATGAAACAGGGCGGAGAGCCCGCCGAGCATTCCCAAGACCATCACCGCAGAGGTCCAGACGATGATCCTGCTCGACTGGTACTGCGACTTCGACTGGACCAGAACTGCGTAGAAATCGCGGTGCAGGATGTCTGGCAGCATCATCACCCGCCGCTTCAAGCGGTCGAGCCTGGCGTTCAGGTCGGTCCGGCCGTTGTCGAGTTCGTCGGAGACCTTCGACGCCTGTCTTCGCTTGATGTAAAGCCGAGTACCAGGAAACACAGGGGCGATCGAGGAACCTGGGCTCAGATCCTTGAGAATCGACGTCAGCTCGTCGTCGATCAAAAACGCCAAGCCGAGCTCGTCTCGGCCGTTGTCGGTCCTGTTCCCCCTGGTTGCGTTTTTCTTGAGCTTGTCGAAGTAGACGACCAATGCCTCCCGAGCCATCAGGACCCTGCGCTCGAGGTCCTGACGCTGGAGCTTGGTCATCTGCGGCGATGCGTCGAGCTCGCCGACCACCTGCATCAGCATCTTCGACGCGCCAAGCTCGGGCAGGAGGTCGACGAGTGTCAGATTGCTGGAGTGGAACGAATGGAGGCCGAAGATCGATCCGCCCATGAGGATGAGCATCATCCCCACGACCAGACTCAACCCGGCGATCAATTTGATGCGGATGGGCCAACGAGGCATGTCAACGACTTCCCTGTCGAGAAGCCCCCCTTCCATGAGAGCTCGATCAAGAGTCGCGGCGACTTCTGATGTCGTATCACGCAGGAGTATAGCAGCCGTCCCGAAATTGCTCCAGACGCGTTCTTAGTCTTCACGCAGCGTCTTCGGAAAGTCGCGAGGGAGCCGGCGCTTTAGGCGCAACTGCTTGCAGCAAAAGGATTAGGGGATGGATGGTCAGGTCCAGGCGACGCAGGCGTGGGGAAAAGCAGAACTCACTCGCTGTAGGGGGAAATCTGATTTCTACCATCGAGGCTTCCCCTTTCGTGTTATGGCTTTTGAGTTCATTTTACCTTGCGCCATATATCTATGCTCGTGCTTGTGGACCTTGACTGCGTCCAAGGTCCAAATGACGTTCATCATCCAAATTCCGCCCGCACCTCATGTCCAGGTAAGAAGCGTGGATAAGGTCCGAAAGTGACGACGGATCGATTGGGGAGCCGGGCCTCAGCTTGACGTGCCGCATCCGCTTGCCTGTTCCTTCCAACAGGCTTGCTGGATCTTCCAGGAACGCGCCATTGTAGAAGCCAATATTGACGTGGGACGTAAATGTATCGACGTATCCAAAGGGCGCATCGTGTACGCACGCAACGGGGCATCCGTCGTGGATCCGCTCTCGGACGTCGTCGCCGAGCACTCGCATCTGCGCGAACCACTTGCGTGCAATCGAACGCAAATTGTCCGGCGGCGAGTTCAGCCACGCTTCGACGGCGGGGTCTCGCTCAACGGTCCCTGAAAGCCGAAATACTGCATCCATGACGATGCTCCCCGGCTCGGCGCAAATGCGAATAGGTCCACGACCACTTGTCGCTTCGCATGACAGATGGTCGCAGTCTAGGCCGCTCGTGTTTCGTCGTCCAGACGATGCGTTGACGGATTTGCCGAAGTGGAAAACCCCAGGCGCTCCAATCAAGAAAAACAGGGGAGGTTTTGTCGGAGCTTCGGTATCGTTAGTCGATACGACCTGGAATCCAACGAACACCGGAGTCTTACTGCGAAGACGCCAAGTGCGCGAAGGGGAAAATTCATAAATACTGTAATTATAAACATACTAAATAAAATAGCGACTATCAATTTAGTGAATTCTCTTCTTTGCGTTCTTCGCGACTTCGCGGTGAATTCTTTGATCCCGTCCTTCGTGTTCTTCGCGACCCTCCATAAGCATACCTGCAGCTTTTTGCGGTGAAACTTCCGCGGGAGCGGGTCGTTCCATCTTGACTCTGGCGCTATTGCCCGCTGAGATTGTTTCGCGCTCTCCATCGACGGCCGGCGACGGGCGGTTCCCTTGGCCTTCATTACAATCTCACTTAAGAACGTTGACCCATGAATGAAATCGCCAACGAAACTCAGACCCCTCCCCCGCCCCTACCCCTGCCGGAAATCGTCGCAGCTCCGGTTGCCGATCGAGAGCGGCTCAAACTGATCGATGCGCTTCGCGGCATCGCCCTCTTGGGCATCTTGCTGATGAACGTCTCGGGCTTCGCCATGGCCGATTATGCTTCGGAGTCTTTCAAGAGCAATCCCAGGAACGTCAACTTCTGGGTGTCGGCCGTGATCTCCGTCGTTTTCGAGGGCAAGATGCGAGCTCTCTTCGGCATGATCTTTGGAGCGGGCGTGCTGCTTTTTGTTTCGAAGAAAGAGCAGGCAGGGAGATCGGTGACGGGACTTTTTTATCGGCGAATGTTCTGGCTCATCCTGTTTGGCCTTGTCCACGCCCATTTGATCTTGTGGATCGGAGACATCCTCTATCTCTATGGCTTCTGCGGCATGCTCGTGTATCTTTTCCGCAAGGTGAAGCCAATCTATTTGGTCCTGGGCGTGCCCCTCGTGGCGGTATTCGACTTCGGGACGCAAACGCTCTTCTACCAGTACATCCGGAACCAGCGGATCGGCTACGTGGAGGCCAGCGCCCTTGTCTCGGAGAACAAACCGCTGACGGAGAAGCAAAAGAACGCACTCGTGCAGTGGCGGGATCTTGAAAAACTGCTGCTTCCCAATCGCCAGGACGCTGAAGAGAATACGCGGAAAATGAAGTCGGACTATGCCACAGTTGCGAGCCGACTGAGGCCGCTGGCGTGGAAGATCGAAACCATAGGCTTGCCGATCGAGATCTGGGATTCGCTCGCCTTGATGCTTCTCGGCCTGGCGCTTTATCGATGGGGATTTCTGTCTGGACAATGGTCGAACCGAGACTATGCAAAAGTCGCGGCGATCGGCTACGGGATCGGTTTGCCACTGGCCATCTACAGTTTCTATCATAGTTATCTTTACAGTCCGAACCTTGAAACCAGGCTCCATCGCATGGAGCTCGTGCCGATTGAATGGGTAGGCTTGATCTACCCCTTTCAGCGCATTTTTCTGGTGATGGCGCACGTTGCGGCGATCACCCTCCTTTACAAAGCGCACTATGCCCAGTGGCTCTTCCGAAGGCTCGAAGCCGTGGGGCAGATGGCTCTGACCAATTACATCATGCAATCCGTGATATGCACGTTGGTATTTTTCGGTTATGGGCTCAATTACTATGGCGAGCTCGAGTACTATCAGACCTACTTTGTTGTACTGGCTGTGTGGGTTGTGCAGTTGATCCTAAGCCCGATCTGGCTGCGGTTTTACCTGTTCGGACCGCTGGAATGGGTCTGGCGCAGTTTGACGTACTGGAGAATCCAGCCGTTGGTCCGCGGGGGATCCCTCGTCTGAGTTCGATCGCAGACGAATCCGAGAGTCCGTTACGGCCGTACAGACCAGGGGCTTTCGGCACCAGGCTCTTTTCACCAAGGCCCTTTCCGGAGCCCGGGGGGTGTACGCCTATGTTTTTGAACCCCAAGGGGTCAGAGTCACTGGCAAGGGAGTTTTTAGCCCCTGGAAAGCTCCTTGCCCTCGCAATTGCGTTCGGAGCGTCGATCTGAGAAAATCGATGAGTTGTTGATGATCGTTTGGGAAATTGGAAAACGTGGGGCGTTTGGCGAGTTTGGCTCGAGTTTCTCGTCTCGATAGTGGGGCAAGATTGGACCTTAGGGGTCTCCACAATGGGCAAGCTGCGTGACGCTTCGGACGTGTTGAACCGCGATTTTTTGGAAACGCGGAGCCGGATCTTGGACGTTGCGGCGTCGCTCGACCGGCTCGACCGAGCGCCCACACGCTCGGGAGAAGCTCCGGAACGCCGACGGGCTCAACTCCGTCAAGCCATCGAAGCGCTCCTCGAACCGGGCCCTGGACGCACCGAGACGATCCAGCACATCTTCTCCTTGGAATACGACCCTGCTTGGCGGGAAAAGTCGCCCCCGACGCCTCGTTCGTACTGACCCCCTGCCCCCCGCGGCGGATTCCGCATCATCGACGGCTGCCTGAGGTTTTCGGCGAGCTCGCTTTTTTGAAGTCGTCTTTGGAACCAGGATCTGGACGCCATGAGATATATCGATCCGCACATTCACATGATCTCTCGGGTCACGGACGATTATAAGCGCATGTCGTTGGCAGGTTGCGTGTTGGTGAGCGAGCCTGCATTTTGGGCAGGGTTCGATCGATCGGGGCCCGAGGGCTTTCGGGATTATTTCCGCCAGTTGACCGAGTTCGAACGGACGAGGGCTGGTCAGTTTGGGATCGAGCACAGGTCTTGGCTGTGCATCAACGCGAAGGAGGCTGAGAATGTGTCGTTGGCTCGGGAAGTGATCAAGCTGATCCCCGAGTTCCTCGATCGCAGGGGCGTTCTGGGCATTGGCGAGATTGGCTTGAACAAGAACACCAAGAACGAGGCGACGGTTTTTCTCGAGCATCTGGACTTGGCAGCGAAGACGGGCGAGCTGGTGCTGGTGCACACCCCCCACCTTGCGGACAAGTATCAGGGCACGCGGATGATTTTGGACATGTTCGCAGGCGACAAGCGGATTGTTCCAGAGCGGGTCTGCATCGACCATGTCGAGGAGCACACGATTCGCCACGCCCTGGAGGCTGGTCATTGGGTGGGAATGACGCTTTATCCGATTACCAAGTGCACGCCGTCGAGGGCTGCGGACATGATCGAAATGTACGGTTCTGACCGGGTGATGGTGAATTCGGCGGGCGATTGGGGGCAAAGCGATCCGTTGGCAGTGCCCGAGTTCATCTTCGAGATGCGCCGACGAGGGCATGACGATGCGCTGATCCGAAAGATTGTCTACGAAAATCCTCTGGCGTTCTTCAGCCAATCGAAGCGGTTTTCGTTTCAGCCCGTGGAGTGATGTTGGCTTGGCTTCGTTCTCCGTCGCAGCCAAGCAAGAGTTTTTAAGTCGGGTGGCCGGGGCAAAGTCTTCGTGCCCCGGAGTTCCTTCGACGAAGGGCTATCAGGCAAGTTCATGGAGCCGGGAGGTCCTTCAATTATTGCGACGATTTCACCTTCTGACAGGCTACTCGAATGGGCGTTCCGGGGCACGAAGACTTTGCCCCGGCCACCCTGCTGAGTAATATTGAACTTAGAGAACTCCTGCCTGCTTTAGGAATCAAAAGAAAGGTCTGAGAAACTCCGCGGAGCGTTTGACGGCGTCGACCGCGGCGTGGGAATGCCTGGCAAGCTCGACGTTTACGCTTCGGTTGTAGCATGAGCTTCCAAGGGCTTGGAAAATGGGTGCGAACTCGATCGTCCCCTCGCCGAACATCAGGTGTTCGTGAACGCCTCTTTTCATGTCTTCGACATGGATATTGACGATCCTGTGGGCCCAGGCGGAAACGACGCTTGCCTCGGACTCGGATTCGATGCAGTGGACGTGGCCAAGGTCGAGGGTGAGTTGAAAGCTAGGGTGTTCGAGCATTTCATCAAGCCTGGCGAAGCGTTTCATCGTATCGATAAACATGCCTGGTTCGGGTTCGAAGCCCACGACGATGGACCTTGCCCGAGCGTGCTCGAGGACGGGCGTTAGCGAGGAGGCGAGCCGTTCGAACGCTTGGTCTTCTGGAATCGGTTGCTCGAGGATCCCGGACCAGATCGAGACGACCTCCGCGCCAATTTGGGCAGCGAGGTCGATGGCTCTGTTAAGGAACTCCGCGCGGATGGACCTCCGTTTCGAGTCTGGGTCCATGAGCGTGGGGTCGTGTTTCCTTCTGGGGTTCAGCAGGAATCGCGCCCCGGTTTCGACGACCCTTGTCATGCCATGATGGTCGAGCGCCTGGACGATCTGGTGGATCTGGGTTTGCAAGTCTTGGGGGATCGAGTAGGGGTCCAGCCAGCCTGCGTCGAGGGTGAGGGCGATGCTTTGATAGCCGTGCTCGGCCAAGAGGTCAATGGCGTCGAGAGGTCGATGATGCGCCAGTCCGTTGGTGTTATAACCCAATCGCATACAGAGGCCCTGAGGGTTGACTTGCCCAGGGGTTCATTGTGCCGGCGCGGGGATCGAAGAGGAAGTGCGCTCTGGGGCGCCTGTAGGCTCGATGATCTGAAGCAATGACTATTTCTTGGCTGAGGAGGTTGCGAGTGGATCGGGGACGCGCTTGGCGGGGAGGACGCGATAGTCTGAAGCGAACTCGGTGATCTCGAGAATCTGGTCGGCGTCGATATTGTGGAACACCTGGGTGGTTCCGCTGGTGGGCCAATGGATCTCGAGGAGGGCGATCTTGTCGGCTTTGCCGAGACCGATGTGTTGTTCGAGCGGATTGGCGCCGAAGCTCGAACCCGAGCAAACGGTGTTGTGGACGGGCCCTGCGTTGTCTCCGACGGGCACGGCCTTGATGCGGGCGCCGATCGCGGCGCGGTTCGTCTTCTTGCCGACGAGTTTGATCGAGAGCCAGTGGTTTCCCTGGCCTGGGTTTTGGAACAAGACGTCGTGGTAGCGGTCTCCGTCGATGGCGCCTCCGGTCTCAACGAAGAGGTCTTGGTCGCCGTCTCGGTCCCAATCTCCAATCGCGACTGCGTGTCCCTTCTGGAGGTGCCCCGTCCTGGAGCTTCCGGTGATCTCGGAGAAACGGAGCCCCTCAACGTTTTTGAACATGCGATTGGGAACAAGAAAAGAGAGCGAGGGTTCGCCGGTCGCGAGATAGAAGTCG
The DNA here is from genome assembly GCA_963818975.1 of uncultured Planctomycetota bacterium. Lineage (GTDB taxonomy): Bacteria > Planctomycetota > Planctomycetia > Isosphaerales > Isosphaeraceae > CAWFUI01. The sequence continues at coordinate 464,043 of CAWFUI010000015.1, forward strand.
ATGAAGCCGTCGTTGTCGAAATCTCCAAAATTGGAGCCCATCGCCGCGTAGGCGCCTTCGAGTTGGGTCTTGGCGGTGACGTCGTCGAATCGCTGTCCCTCGACGTTACGATAGAGCCTGCCCGTATTGATCTGGTGCGGCCGGCCGAGGATGCCGTTGACTGTCGCGGAGAGCGTGCGGTCGTAGCAGGTGGCGAAGATGTCCAGCCAGCCGTCGTTGTCGAAATCGAACGACCAGCATGAGAAACCGTGGAGCGGGCCCTTGATCTTCAGCTGGCTGTTGACGTTGCTAAACGTACCGTCTTTGTTGTTGTGGTAGAGTTCGGCGTAGCCCGTCAAGTTGTTGACGAAGAGGTCGGGGTAGTCGTCGTTGTCGTAATCGATCCAGGTGCAGCCTTTGGATTCGAATTCGGTGGCGATGTCGAACTCGGATTTACTGGCGACGTTTTCGAACGTGCCGTCGCCCCGATTGCGATAGAGTTTGCTGGGCTGGAGTTCTCCACAAATGAAGACGTCGAGCCAGCCGTCGTTGTCGAAATCAGCCCATTGAGCCGAGATCGAATTCATGGGATCGTCGAGCCCTGCCTTTTTTGTGACGTCTTCGAACGTGCCGTCCCCCTTATTGTGGAGCAGGGAGGGTCTGAGCGGTTGGTGGGTCCATGCGCCTCGAACGACCAAGACGTCCTTGAGGCCGTCGTTGTCGTAATCGGTCTGCACGCAGTAGAGACCTCCAAGTTGACCCTCAAGGCCCGCCTTCTTGGATCGATCATCGAACACTCCGTCCCCTCGGTTATGGAAGACGGTCATCGGTCGTCGCGGATCCCACTCGGTGAGCACGAGGTCGAAGAGCCCGTCATTGTCGAAATCGTCCATGATAGCGCCGCCCGCCTGGTTCAAGTGGTTGACTCCGACCAGATGGCCTACGTCCCGGAACCGACCGATATCGAATTCCGATTTTTTGAAGGAGTCGAATTCCAGAAGATATCGCGGGTCGACTTTTGAAGGATGCTCTCCGAGGGTCATGTGGGCGATATTGATCAGCCAGCGGGCGCCCAGATCATCGGGGAACTGTGCGAGATACTCGCCAAAGTGCTTGACGGCCAGACGAGAGCCCCTGGGTTCGGTATGGACCGCCGCGGGCTCGATCGGAAAGATGCACGAGCTTTCACCTCGGCACATAATGCAGTTTTCGTTCTCGCCGATTCTGAGCGCGGCCACGCCTTGCATGTAGATCAGCGAGTAGAGCCAGTCGGACGCCAAAGCATCGTCATTGGCGATTTGCGATCGGATTTGAGAGAGGTAGTCGTAAACTTCCTCCGCTTTTCCCTCGGAGAAGAGAACCACCGCCTTCTGGACTTGGCGTTCCAAGAGAGCGCTGCCCGCGAGGCCCGTGGCCGTAGTCTCTCGTTCGAGATCGGCGATCACATGGGGAGCAAGCCCGCGCCACGCCGCGGCGACTTGTTCGAGGCTGGCGTCCTCGGGGCTGCGATGCTGGCGCTGGGTCAAGATTTGCATGCCGCTGACGTCGATATTTTTCCAGGGTTTGTATTTGAGAAGCAAGGTTCGGGAAGCCGTCTGATCGTTCGTGGGAGCGGATCGCGAGTAAGTGCGTAGACCAACCGCCAAGCAGATGATGAGGCCGCAAACCGGAATCGCCATCCAATAGTTTCGCATTATTCGTCCTAAAGCCTTCGGATTAAGGAGGAACCAAGTCCTAAATCATTAGTTTTAGACTTCAGACCTCGAACGGGGCAAGGGTTTCTCGGTCGTCTCAGCCGTATTGAGAGCGGTAGGCTCGGCTTAGGCTGCGAGTTGAACCATCCACTTTTGCTGAGCCCGCGCAACGAGGGGCCAACGGCCGCTCTGAACGATAGAATTCGTTCCCTAATATTGTATGGCGTTAGGCAAGCGTGCATTCGCCCCGAGAAACCGCAAAACGTTGAAGATTCGATCGCTCCATCGTCTGGGATCGTTTTTTTTTTGGGCTTTGGGAGGCAGTTTGTCTCGGACTTGACCACAGTTTGGTTTTATGCCAGAACTTCGACGCGGATTTGGCCGATGTTGAACAGAAGACGCGCATCACGAAGCGTAGGGCATCCGGATCCCGATCTTTTCGACGAGGACGAGGAGGCCCGGATGGGCGCAGAATCGCCCCGCTTGCCAGTGGCGCGTTCCGTTGTTCCGCCCCACCAAGTACTTACGACGCGAGTTGACGACCCCGGCGCAGTTGCAGTGGTCGAGGCGTACGATATCGTCATCGCGGGCGCGGGACCGGCTGGTCTAACCGGGGCTTACGAGCTGACCCGCCACGGTCGGCCCTGCGTCGTGCTCGAGGCAGACCCGCGGATGGTCGGCGGGATCTCCCGAACCGACGAGTACAAGGGCTATCGCTTCGACATCGGCGGGCACCGATTCTTTTCGAAGAGCAGCGAGATCAACCAGCTCTGGCGGGAGATCTTGGGCAATCAGTTCATCACCCGGACGCGGATGAGCAGGATCTACTACAGGCGCAAGTTCTTCGACTACCCGCTCAAACCGGCCGACGCCTTCCTGAAGCTGGGCCCGATCACCGCGGTCGGCATGGCCGCCAGCTACGCCTTGGCGAGGCTGCGGCCGATCCGTCCCGAACGTAGCTTCGAAGACTGGGTGGTCAACCGCTTCGGCAGAATGCTCTTCACGGTCTTCTTCAAAACCTACACCGAGAAGGTTTGGGGAACTCCCTGTTCGGAGATCTCGGCCGACTGGGCTGCGCAGCGAATCAAGGGGCTTTCGCTGACCAAGGCGGTTTGGAACGGGCTCTTTGGCGGTCTGATGGCCAAAGGCAAAGGCGAGGTGATCAAGACGCTCATCGACCGCTTCGAGTACCCGAAGCTGGGTCCTGGGCAAATGTGGGAGGCAGCGCGGGATAAGATCACTGCGGCAAGGGGTGCTGTGCATCAAGACCGCAAGGTCGTGGCGGTGGAACACGACGGGTCGAGCGTCAACTCCTTTCTTACGCGAGATTCCAAAGGCAAGCTCACCCGTTACCACGGCAAGCATTTCCTCTCGACAATGCCGATCCGCGAACTGATCAGGGCGATGTCTCCCGCAGCGCCTCCGGCAGTTCGCGAGGCAGCGGAATCGCTCAAGTACCGCGACTTCTTGACTGTGGTTTTGATCGTCGACAAACCCGAGACGTTCCCTGACACCTGGCTCTATATCCATGAGCCTGGAGTACACGTCGGCAGGGTGCAGGTGTTCAAGAACTGGTCGCCGAGCCTGGTGCCAGACCCATCGAAGAGCAGCCTCGGCATGGAGTACTTCTGCTTCGAAGGCGACGGTCTCTGGGCCAAGGCCGACGACGAGCTGATCAAGATGGCCACTCAAGAGATCGACCAGATTGGCCTCTGCAAGGCCGGCGATGTGATCGACGGTTGCGTCGTCCGCATGCCCAAGGCGTACCCTGTCTACGACGACGTCTACCAGAACCACCTGAAGACGATCCGCGAATGGCTCGAGACCCTGCCCAATCTCGAGCTTGCCGGCAGAAACGGTATGCATAAATATAATAATCAAGACCACTCGATGATGACGGCGCTCTTAGCAGCCCGGAACATTCTGGGCGTGGGTAATTACGACACCTGGAAGGTTAACACCGACGCCGAATATCACGAAGAGGGCGAGGAAGCCCAGGATATGGCGGGAAGGTTGGTACCCAGGGCCGTCGAGGCGTATTAACCGAGCCACTCCGGCTTAGTCGGGCTTTATCGGAAGGTCGATGCCAATGGGGTTGAGCCAGACCCGGCAGAGGGGATGGCCCGCATCCTCGCGGCGGATCTCGGTCCGGCCATCCTCGGGGTCGACCCAATTAGGTCCGTCGACGTTCCAGTCTCTGTGGATGAGTCGAACGGTGTTGGGGATTGGCTGGGGAATATCCGTTGGAAGTGCGAAGAAAACGGCGTCCTTGTTGTATCGATTCCCCTCAGGTTTTGCCGTCGATAATCTCGAATACTGCGTTTTCTGGAAGACGGGTACCGCCTTGCCTGTTCCCATTGGTCGCGACAGCGCAAAGAAGAGCACAGGTGGCTTCACGTGGTGGTCCCCTTCAAATAGAAAGCGAACCTCACTTCTTGAGGCTAACGTGAAGTAAAAAAGCGTCGGCGATCCGCCGATGGTTACATTCACCAACCTATATACCGCTCTCGGCAAATTCAACCTCGGATCAGAGAGATCTAACTTGTACATGATCTGGTTGTAATCATACCTAGGCACTGGGTCTTTATTGCCCGAGAACGTTCGCGTGAACGTGCCTTCGAAGTAGATCACCCTTCCATTGTCTTCGTCGAGGTAGGGATGATGCTTGGGGTTGTAAAAGCTGTAATCGTCGTGGGTGGCGATCTTCGTGGCATACGCCCAAGGTCCCAGCGGAGTATCGGCGACGGCCATCCAAATCTCACCCAAGAGAGAGGTCGAACCATATTGCTCGACCGCGATCATGACGTAGCCTTGGAGATAATCGTTCCAAAACACAGAGCCTGTGTGGGCAAGCACGCGTTTGCCTGTATCGACGTCGGTCAAGCCCAGGATGCACTCCTCGCGTTTCAGTTTGCCCGCATTGACAAGCTCTTCCTGTTTGATCATCCCGACCGGAGGAGTGTTCTTCTTCCAGGCAAAGACAGCCTTGCCTTCCTTGTCGCGTTCGATCTCCGCCTGGTCGAGGCGAGTCCCTTCTTTCAAACAGGTATACGATTCGTATTGTGAAAGATCTCTCATGTCCTGCGATATGGCTCGAACTCGAGTGAGCGGGAAGGGAGTCGCGAAGTAAATAAACTCAGTGTCTTTGTGCTTGACCGCGAGCGTCTGTCCGCCTGGGTAGAAGAACCTGTGCTCGAAGTCATTTTCGAAGACCACTGTCTTCTCGAACTTTTGTTCCTTGGGGTTGAACTCACACAGTCCGTGTTCGTAGACGACCATCGGCTGACGGACCTTCTGGTAATGCGCGAACAGATGTTCGGACCCGTCGGGGTCTTTGACGGTCGCGACCCCGAAGATCCAGGTTGGGCCTTCTCCGGGCATTTCGGCAGTCTTCTTGGCGAACCCGTCTTTGTCGACGAAATAGTTTAGGTTCACGCCCTTGTTGGGGCTCAGGCCGCCGTCTTTGGGCAGGAGCGAGGTTGCGCCAGGGACGTGAAAACTGCCCAGAGGATACTCAGGCCTGTTTGTATCTCCCCAGAACCAATAAAGCTTGCCTTGAAATATCGCATTGACGACGCTGTCGGAACCCAAAACCTTGGCGTTCAGCAGACCTTCGTCGATCGGCGGTTTCTTACCCAGGAGGACTGTATCTCGGTAGATCCCCTGGCCCGTGATGCGATAAAGCCGCTCGGCGATGTTGATCCGTTTGATTTCGATGCGGGTCGACCCGCCGGGAGTTATCTCGACGGCCTTGCCTCTAATACCGAACCCGTCCTTGGGGAATTCGTACCCGTGGCTTTTGATATGGAAGAAGACCTTCTGGCCCATCAGGCCTGGTTCGTCGATCGCGGCCAGTCCGTTCGAGTCGGTAAACCAGCGGATCTCGTTGACGGTTCGGAGCTCGACCAATGGGACGCCGCGTTTGGTAACCGAGTCGACGACTTCGATTGCGAACGGCGCTGGTCGTGCGTCTTGGCCGCGAGCTGAGCACGACAGCGCGAAAACCGCCATGCTAAAGAACGATGTGCGGATGACGAAGCTCACGTGACGATCCTCCTCACCGATTCGTTTCTCGTTTCGATTGATGCCGGCCTTGTCTCGTGATAGAACCTCATTGTTGCGAGGAAGCCTGGGGCCCGCCAGTCCAGACGCTTTCTCTCGAAGTCATTGACGACGCTAAGAAAGTAATCGAGCGATGTTGATCGTCCCCTATTCGAGCGACGCCCCAGCCTACCACTGGCCGATTGCCACATGGCTGCTGATTGGCGTGAACACCGCGGCGTTTGTCCTGACCCTGTCGATGGGCGATGAAGCGACGCAGAGCTACGCCTTGCGATACGGGTCTGGGCTTCATCCCCTCCAGTGGTTGACCTCGCTCTTTATGCACGCCGGCATCGTGCATCTGGTCGGCAACATGATCTTCTTGTGGGTGTTTGGGTTCATCGTCGAAGGCAAGATCGGTTGGTTCTGGATGCTGGTGGTTTATCTGGCGATCGGCGTGCTCGAGTGCGCCATCGAGCAGACGATCATGCTACGAGCCTCGAGCGAGGGTTACTCGGTCGGCGCCTCGGCGGCGATATTCGGGCTCATGGCGATCGCCTTGGTATGGGCGCCAGCGAACGAGGTGCACTGCCTTTGGTTCTGGAGGTTCAGAGCAATCCAGGTGGATATCTCAGTGATCTGGTTTGCGATCATGAATCTGGCGTTTCAATTCCTCGACGCCATTCTCGCCAAGCTGCGGATGAGTTCGGAAGTGATCCATCTGATGGGAGCGGCTTTGGGACTGGGCGTCGGAGTGGCGATGTTCAAGATGGGGATGGCCGATTGCGAGGGCTGGGATCTCTTTAGCGTGATGGCGGGAAGAGGCAGGGGGCTTTCCGACAAGGGCTCCACGCTCACCAAGAAATCGAGGAAGAGCAAGAAGGCGAAATCGGCCGAGCAAGAGCCGAAGTTGAGCGTGGAGGAGCGATCGGCGCGGGCGACGCTCAAAGTACGTCGACTCATCGAAGAGGGAGACGCTGGCGCCGCCGTCCAGACGGTGGAGCGCGTGAGCAAGTCGATCCCTGGCTGGGAGCTCGCTCAAGCGGATTGGCTGGCGTTGATCAAACTGATCAATCAGCATAAGATGCTACATGACGCGACGCCGCTTTTGCAAAGCTACGTCAAACGGTTCCCCGACGATTCAGCAAAGGTTGGATTGCTGTTGGGGCAAGTTTTCATCGAGCAATCGAAGCCTGCCAAGGCCTTGCGCTACTTGAGGGACGTGCCCGAATCGGAACTCGTCGGCAAGCTTCTTCAGGTGAGGTCGAGTCTGGTCAAGAAGGCCGAAGCGCTCCAGGCCGAGGGCGTTTTGGAGATCGACGACGAGGTGTGAAGCAACCTCTGGCAAGCTGATTGGTTGGTTGCTATCCTACGCGCGTCATCGATCGTGCATAGCTCTTTCAATTCATCATGAACGGAGACGCGTTTATGTCGAGGAAACTGCGCATTTTGGGGGCAGCGGCGATACTGTTCATTTTCGCAGGTTGCATCGAAAGGACGGTGAAGGGCGGGACTTCGATCTATCGAATGGAGGCCTGGGCGATCGCCGGGACGGCGGTGGGCGGGGTCGCGGCGGGCGTCGCTGGCTTCTTCGTCAGGCGCAAGATCGCGCGCCTGGGTTGGGCTATGCTCATCGGCGGACCTGCGGCGGCGATTTTCGGCGCGCCAACCATGTACTTCGACGTCGTGAAGGTGGATTCGGAGCACTATGAGCGCAGCGGCGGATTCTCCGCGTCGATCAATGAGAGCCGACGCTTCGACGATATGCAAGCAATCAAGTATGTGTCAAAGGAAGAGCGAGTGGGTCGAAGAATGCAAACCAAGCACTACTTCGAGATCACGAACAAGTCCGGGCAAACCGAATCGGTGTCTCTGGGCACGCTCTTGCAAGCGGCGGCGCCGGAGATTTTCGAAAAGGCCAAAGCCAAGGGCGTGACTCTGCTCTCACCTCCCGAGTGAAGCGAGTACCGTTCCTATTCGCTATTGAGTCGAGACGACTTTTCCTTCTCGGAATGCTCGGTTGCCCAGGTGCGCCGCCGAGGCGGCGCTCACGCCCGCCTCCGCCGATGCGTTGGGCGTTCTTCGGCTGCGCATACACTCGACCCAGTTTGTCAGGTGCAAGAGCTCTCCGTCGGGCTTGTCGTAGAAGTCTTGGCCCCTCCCGCCCGAGCCCAGAACCCACTCCTCGGGCTTGCCTTTGCCCCGCTCGGGCCAAAGCTCAAAACGGCCGCGGTCGAGGTAGAGCGTCGCGTCAGAGCCCATGAACTCGAGCATCGCTCCGTTGCGCACATTACAGAACGTGCCTTCGAAATAGACCTGTAGGTCGCTTTTATACTTGAGCAGCATTTGAATCGTATCGGGCGTCTGCCAGACTCCAGAGCTTGTGAAGTTGTCTCCAACCGTGGTAGCCTGGAACGGGTGATCCAAATCGAGATACCAGTGTACGACGTCGATGAAGTGGACCATCAGGTCGGTCAAGACGCCGCCGCCGAAATCCCAGAACCAGCGCCAGTTTCCGACAACCTTGTAACCGTCGAACGGTTGAAGAGGGGCGTTGCCGAGAAAGGTCTTCCAGTCGACTTGCGACTCGAGCGGCACGTGATCGGGCCTGCGCTGACGGTCTTGGTTCCTGTTCCAGGTGAGGTGAACTTTGTGGATCTTCCCCAGGCGGCCGCTTTTGACGATCTCGTAACCCTTCTGGAAATGCGGCATGCTCCGCTGCTGCATGCCAACCTGCACAATGCGTTTATGCGTGTTTTGCGCTTCGACGACCGCCGAGCCCTCTTCGAGCGAATGCGTGAGAGGCTTTTCGACGTAGACGTCTTTCCCGGCGGAGCATGCGGCGATCGTAAGCGGGACGTGCCAGTGGTCAGGCGATCCGACGACCACTGCGTCGACGTCCTTTCGATCGAGCAGTTCCTGGTAGCGCTTGGTCGCTAACAGCACTTTTTCGGCAAGCGATCTGCCTTGCTCGAGTGCTCCGTCGTAGACGTCGCACACCGCGACGACGCGAACGCCTGGAATTGCAGCGAGCGTTCGCAACAAATGCCTGCATCGCCCACCCGTGCCGATGGCGCCGATGTTGATCGTTTCGTTGGCGCCAAGGACGTTCAAGGCAGGGAAACCAAGGGCGGAGAGCCCAAGGCCGGCAGAGGCGCCCGCCTGGAGAAAGGTGCGTCGCGTCTTCGAAAGCGGCTCTGTCATGGCGAACGACTCCGGAGAGATCGAGCGAGCGTACGAAGTTTGGATGACCCGAAGAGATGGTAACTTGGCGGATTGCCCAGGCCTAGGCCCAGAGGGCTCGCCTTCCGAAGGACCGCTCGATGTCGTCGAAATGAGACTCCTCAGTTCGGTGCATGCTGGACTGGCTAGCCCTCAGAGGCCAATTCGAGGCTCCAGAACAAACGAACCCAATCTCACACTGGGGGCTCTTGTGAAAAAGACCGATTCCCGCTGACATTGCCGAGATGCCAATCAACTTCGCTGTGCCGTCACGTCCGTTCTTTGGCCCGCCAGAGGCGGAGATTCGCTCTCCAGAACAAACGAAGCCAAGTTCGTTTCAGTTGTCAGAGGCCGACGGTCGGTGGCCAGTGCGTAATCCTCGTCCAGAACAAACGAAGCCAATTTCTAGGAAATCGGAGTTTGGAATTCGGATCCGGAGGTCGATTCTGCCGAACGAAGCCAATGTCAGTCTGGGCATTCTGGTCAAGATAACCGAATCCGGCTGTCCTTTCCGCGCGTTTGCCCCGCTTACAGGTGGTTGTGTTCGTTCCATTGCCGAGTTTCTACGTCTCGAGAATCCGCCGCCGGCGGAAACCCAGATTTCCGGCTTCGTTCCCATCGGGTCAACGAATTGATCCGTGGTGAAAGTTGCATCCTCTCGTGGCTCCCTCCGCGCGTGGACTCCCTGGCGCATTCCACTCAGGACCGAATTGTCAAAGAGCGCAACAAACCACCTTATTAGACGCCGCAACTGGCCTTTCCTTTCGAAAACTCGCAAGGATTTTTCGAAATTCCAAACTGGGCAGTCTGTGGAAACTTTGCGGCGGGGATTGCAATAGGCTTTCACTGCGGAAGACGAGTCTCCGGGAGGGAACTTCAGCGCATAGGCGCACACTTCGCCAGCTCTTCAAAGAACTGGCCAAAGCGATCCAAGATCCACTCAGTCTGCCAACGCTTGGATTCTTCGAGCGCCAGCGCCCGGTGCCAGGCTTCGAACGCTGGGTCGTCCCAGAGCTTCTCGATGATCGCCGTCCAGGGCGCAACGTCGCGGGCAGTCGGCATCGTCGGGCTGGTTGGCGTGTGCCGATCGGCAATCGTGAACAAAAAGCCCGCATCGCCAAGCGTCTCGGGCAGTGCGCCACGATCGCTCGCGAGCACCGGGATGCCGTTCATCATCGCTTCCGCAGCCACCCTTCCAAACGACTCGCGCCACAGCGATGGGACGAGCATGACGCGAGTGACCTTGTAGAAATCCCGCGGGTCGCTCGTGTTGGTCATCCGCTGGAGGTTGCTCAGGCCCGAGAGGTCCAGGCCCAGGTCTCCAAGTCCCCTAGCTTGGCTTCGTCCCTCCACGACTAACAGCGGAATGTCTGGCCTTTGCCTTCCGAGCTCATACGCAATCCGCGCCAGGACGGTCGCGCCCTTGGTTCGCTCGGGGTTCACGAACGTAACGTAACGAGGCGATCGATCGGCCTCCGGAACGACCACGCGATCGGGCTTGATCGGATACGGGATCGGTGTGCACTCGACGCCCAGTCGCTCTTGGAAGAAGAGCTGGGAGCACTCCGATGGCGTGACGACCGCAGAACAATGTTCGAAGGCTCGCCTGTCTCGATAGGCAAAGTTGTGCAGGTGAAAGACGACCGGAACGCCCAGGTTCTTGGCGCGTTTGATCAATTCCAGGTTCGCCGGATGGCCGCCGTAGGTGAGCACAACGTCGGGCCTGAAGCGGTCGAGGAGTTGACCGGCGAGCATCAGGTAAACGAATCCCTCGGCTTCGGTCGGAGCGCGCTCGGCCCGACTCGATGAGGTGGGCACAATGGCAAGGCGGACGCCTTCGACCGTGAGGTCGATGATGTCGGTGGTCCAGGTATTCGGCAGAATGGCTTGCCGGCGCTGGTATTCAAAACCTTTGGAAGAGAGCAACTCGTCGAGGGAGGTCTCGTGTGCGAAATCGAGCAGGCCGCAGGTGAGCGCTCGGCAATCCCAGCCTCGGGCGACGAGGCCCTCGAGGACGTCGCGCGTGGCAAGCGCAGCGCCGCTGGATGGGTCGATATAGCAGTGAGGCGAAAAAAACAGGATGCGAAGCATGACTTGCACAGGAGCGAAAAAAAGAAAAAGGGAAAAACCGAATCCGGATGAACCACAAAAGGAAACGAAGGTTAAGACAAACTAAGAAATAATGGAATTTATGATCTTTCGATGTGTGCGAATTCGTATCCTTTCCGTTTCTGCCCTTCGTTTCCTTCGTTTCCTTTTGTAGTCAAATCTTCGCCTTTTCTTATCTTTGATTTACTGGTCATCCGCTGACTTCTCCTGTGCTCCCCTTCTCCCGTCTCAGCGCCTCGAGGTTTTTCCTTGTCAGCTCTCCGTAAATCGCAGGGTCGTACGAAGAGAACGTCTCGGTTGGCTTGAGCGTCACCACCTTGTTCCAGCAGGCTTGGGCCGTAGAGTCGTCTCCTGTCAGCCTGTGCAGGACGCCCTTGCGGAAGAGAAGCTCCGCGTCGTTCGGTTCAAACGTCAGCCCTTTGTCCACCGCGGCTTTCGCCAAAGCGAAATCGTTCATACGTTGGTGGACGCGAGAGAGGAGCGAGTAAAGCTGCTTGGTGATCGAATCGTTGGGCCTGGAGAGCATCAGACTCTTGTGCAGGAACTCGAGGGCGCGGGGATTGTCTCCGTGTTCGAGTGCAATTGTGCCAAGGTTGAAAAGCACAAACGGTTCGTTGGGATTGTCCTCGTGTTCGCCCAGGAGGATCTCGAAATCTCGGGCAAGCTTGCGGTTTCGGAGCGCTCGGTCCACATAGCCCACGTGCCGGACCATCACATCCGACCACTGGACTTCGATGCCGACTCGCCTGAGCGAGGGCAGGATCTGTTCGTGGACGCGGTACGTCCAGCGACACTCCTCTCGAACCGGGAACAGCCGGACGTGGTCGACCACGGTGCCACCGTTGCCCTCGGGGTCCGGATCGCACGCGCAGCGGACCACATAGGCTGTCTTGGCGGGCTTGGTCAGCGAATGCAGCAGCCGTTCGAGCTTTTCTCGTTGGTCGGGCTCGACCCTGTCGTCGCGTCGAGCCAGAAGGCGTAGTCTCCTTTCGCTCGGGCCAGCGCTGCGTTCCTGGCAGCGCCAAAGTCGCCGACCCAGACGAAGTCGAAGACACGGGCGCCGAAGGAACGAGCGATGTCGGGAGTGTCGTCCTTGCTGCCTGTGTCGACGATAACGATCTCGTCGAAGAGGCCCTTAACCGAGTCCAGACATGCGGGCAAATGATGGGCCTCGTCGCGGACAATCATGGTCAGGCTGACACGGGCGAGTGCGCCGTTTCGGCGTTGGATGCTCTGATCGTTCCGCGAAGATGCGCCAATCATTGAGGAATACAAACCAAGGGAGAATACGGGCTCAATGGAGATGAGACATGATGCTTAGCAAATGCTGTCAGTGGAACGATTGCATAAACGTCGGGGTACCCCCTTATCGAAATGGAATCGGCTGCTCTTCGCCCGCCCCCAGAGAGAACCAGCCTCTCTCTGGAATGTACGGTGGTCCGGGTTGATGACGAATCTGCTCGAAAAAGTTGCGGTAGACGCTGTTAACGCTGGGGGATCCATCCGGGTACGGCAACAGATTGCAGAACAAACCTAGGCGCTCCCAGCAATCGCTTCTCATTTGGTCCGAGAACACGACGCAATAGTCAACTCCGTAGAAGAGCGAGGCGTCTCGCGGCGTCCCGTCCAGCAAAAGCGCGACGATTGGGATGTCACGCCGCCTTGCCAAGCGAACTATTGGATCGTCTTTGGGATTGGGACTCACCGTCACCATGACATCAGGCCGCTGATTTGCGAACGATGACTCGTAAAAGGCAAGGAACGCTTCCGAATAAAGTGCCTGGCTCGCTCGAGCATCGACGTAGCCCGGCTCGAGGAAGGTGAGGGAAAGTCGGCCTTTCTCCGAGCAGACGAGACTTGCGGGCAAGCCGCTTACGGATAATGTTCTTGTTTCGAGTTCCAGTCCACGCTCCTTCAGGAAGACGACGGCTCTCTCTTGTGCCTCTGGGTTGGAAGTCTCGCAAAGCGCCCAAGTACGAAACCCGCATTCGCCATGAGCGCAAGGAAGCAAGAACAGGGACGGTAGTAAGGACGAGGTATCGAGTGTTGCTGCGAATAGAACGTTCTGAACTTCATGGACGCACGAGGCATTGGTTTCGAGGTCGTACAGCGAAGTACCTTTCCGCACGTTTCCCTCATACGCAAGCCTCTGCCCTTCCGTCAACCGCGGTCTGCCGCTGCGGCCGTCCTCACTCATTCGGTAGACACCACTCTTTTGCTTCACAAACATTATCTCGCAACAAGCCCGTGCTATCCGCTTCCAGTAATCCCAATCCTCCTGCTGCCACAGCGTTTCGTTGAAACCTCCGATCTGGTCGAAGAGCGATCTGCGATGGGCCACACCCAGTGGCGCCGAGACATTCTTTTCAAAAAACGAGTCCTTGTATCGAGCCGGGTTCCACTGACCGCGAAACCCGGCAGTTGTTTCGAACTCGTACTGGAATAACAAGAGGTCCGAGTGGGCCGAGAGCCGACCGACATGTTCCAAGTAATCGGGATGGAACTCGTCGTCACAGTCAAGGTAAGCAATAAATGTGCCCATTGACGCCCTTAGGCCAAGGTTCCTTGCTGAAGCTGGGCCGCTGTTTCCCGTGTTGCCTAACACGCGGATTCGCTGGTCGGCGTAAGAATACTGTTGGCAGATCGCTCGGCTGCTGTCGGAGGAGCCGTCGTCGATCAGAATCAACTCCCAGTCAGGGAACGATTGGTGGAGAACAGACGGAACAGAATGTCCCAGAGTCGATTCGCCGTTATGGACTGGCATGATGACCGTAATCATCGATCTAACCCATGAAGGATCAAAGCACCTGACTAAGAAAACGTGATACGCATCGTACTTATATACCAAACCCGCACATCCGTTATCCGCCTACCGTTGTAGAGCCTCGAAGCCTCGTTGCTGGAGCACTACCTCCGGGAAGGGCCCTCCATCAAGTTTATTCCAGACCCACGTGTTACTTGCGGAAGCCAACCCGATGTGAGGAACCCAATCACCTGCGTCCAACGCCGTTGGGTCGTTGAAACTGCGTTGAACACATACTAATCCAATCTCGGCGAGACTGACAAGGGAATCCGTGGCTTCTGAAGTCTGACGTAAGCTGGGGGTTTTGTGTCGGGCAGTAACACAATTCAATAACGTTGGAAGATTTTCGGAGCCAGCCTCCGAGAGGACGACGAGGATCTCGAATTGGCTTCGGCTGAGTTTTAGACGGTTTGGTCGTTTGAATCGCATTTACTTCCAGTCTGGAATAGAAGTGGGGTCGGTCCAGCCCGCGCCGGGTGCGGACTGATATCGGTAATAATACTTGTTGAACCACTTTTGGGGCTCATTGGGGTTTTTAGGTCTGTAAGGAGGTCGCGGCATGATCCTAAGCCTCTCGAGGGTATTCGGATTGTAGTAAATCAGGCCGTTCCCACTCGAACTAGCTCGCTCCACCACAAAACCTCGATAATGCATCTCCTTGACAAGTCTGTTTTGGCCCCACTCCGGATTTGCCCACGGGCAAAATTATTATGTACCAGTATGTGCAAGGGCGAGATGTGATAAACATGCTCGCCGTCCACTTCCAAATTGTAAACAAACTCTTCAAGCCGGCGCGACCGGACGGTGATAACTCTGAGTCGGGTCCCGTTAACTGAGTTAAGGCGCTCTTCTCGCTGTAGTTTACCGGCCGGGACGAAATCCTCTCTGTCTTCCGACCAAAACGGGTGGTTTGACGTACACCCAATGGGTTCGTCTAATCCCTCGACCCAAACATTTACGAGGTTGTCATCCGGCTCGGATCGAAATGTGCCAGTTACTATGTTCCCCGAGCCGCGTGAAATCGGCGGGCAAGGGCCGATCCTCAGAACCTCCGCCTCGCCGTCCGCCCCCATCTCTGGCATTTTCAGATGTACGAAGCCGCAGACTCTCGCCCCAACGGCCTCGAGCCAGGTGAGGTCCCGGAGCAGGGTGACCTCTATCCGCTTGCCGTTAGGCCTAATGAGCCGGAGCTCCACGGTGCGCCATGTGACCGGCTCGGGCTCCGAAAAGATCCGTTCGAAATCCGAGAGGAGGGGGTTCTTGCCCAGGACGCGATCGCCGACGCGAATCCGTTCGATCGCCTTTGTGAGGGGCCGAGACGGCTGACGAGCAATTAGCTGAGGTCCGCCTCGGTCATGCGCGACGTGCATCCGACCGTCGTCGATCCCTCCCTGAACGAAACGCCCGTGGAGGAGTGTCAGGATACCTGCGATTAAAAACCCCAGGCAAATCCAGCCGAAAAAGACGACACGTCTTCTGCCCATATGCATACTCCCATTTTGCGAATCGGCTGACCGCCATGGACAGTGTATGTGCACAGAAAATGTCCTCGTGTTGGACTACGGAAACTCTAGGTGAAGCACGGAATCGAACCTCTTCCAGAACTCTATGACGTCTTGAATGATTCGTTCCTCTGAATCGTCGTGCTCCATTCGGCTAGCACGATAATGTGCTACAGGCATGATCCCACTAATGCCCAATTGCTCTACAAAAACCAAGTAGGATTTGCTGTACTCCCTCAAACTTTGACCAAGGGCCAAAGCGAGGACTCTATGGTAGGCTGAGAGCATTCCATCGATGGCTTCCGCTGTATAGCCGTACATGAGTGGGCGCGCATAGACTCTGCTAATCTCACACTGAATATCTCTAGTTAGCTGATGAACGCTGGTTTGGGACATAATACGTCCAAACGGATGCCAAGGGGCTTTGGTGCTATTGGAACCGCGAACCCCATGATGGCAATTCCGACTCACCGTAAGGTAGGATTGTACTTTGAGAACTTAACGTCATTGAGCAACTCTTGGATTCTACTGTACATGTTTCTCTCCATGTACTGCTGGAGCCATTGGTTGAACGGGACGCCCGAATGAAACTTGTCCCAGACGTTTTTCGAATCGTCCACGTAGATGAAGTGCTCGGTCCACGATCCTTCGTAATAACCCCGATCCCAGACAGTCTAACTCCGAAGGGGAGGCGGGCCAAGTTTATCACACCGGACTCTTGACTGAGCGCCCGAGCACTACTATACCGCCGGACATAAGCCACTGCGTCCCGCCTTGGAGTTGCTTCGCCATGCCCGCCTGCGCTCGTAGAGAAATCGTCGCCAAGGACGAAATTGGGGTTTACCACTGCACGGCGCGGTGCGTCCGCCAGGCTTTCCTTTACGGCGAAGACCCGATCTCGGGAAGAAACCTCGAGCACCGCAAGGAATGGGTCCGACGCCGGCTCATATCGCTCGCGGTATTGTTTGGGATCGAGGCGCTTGCCTATGTTCTTATGGACAACCACCTTCACGTACTGCTCCGAGCCAGGCCCGACGTCGTCGCGGGCTGGTCCGACCTCGACGTCGCTCGTCGTTGGGCCATGGTCAAGGCGGTCTTCCGCAGGCTCGAACCCACGAAAAAAGAGCCCGACGAGGGGGTCGTCAAGGCAATCCTGAGCGATCGAGAAAAGCTGGCCGAGTACCGCGAGCGGCTTTCCAGCCTCTCGTGGTTCATGCGGCTTTTGTGCGAGGTTTTGGCGCGCATGGCCAATTCCGAGGACAAGGCGAAGGGGAAATTTTGGGAAGGGAGATTTGGGAGCCAAGCTCTTCTCGATGAAGCTGCGATTCTGGCTTGTAGCATGTATATTGATCTGAATTCGATTTGGGCCAAGATCGCCGAGACTCCCGCAGAGTCGAAGTTCACATCGGCGTATGATCGCATCGAGGGAATGAAGGCCAAGACTGGGAAACTTCTTCGCGCGGCGAAACGGCTGATGGCGAAGCACAAATGGCGAAAAATGGCGGCGAACAAGGTTCGATTCGAGGCCGGTGTTCCGCCGAGTCCGGACGCTTGGCTCTGCGAGGTTACGCTTCGCGAAGGGCCTGGCGAGTCTCCTTTGGTTCATAGAAGTAAGGTTCGCCGGCGCTGCGTGGCTCTGACCAGAAGTCGAAGGCCGACGAAGCGGCTCTCGCGCCGATCGGCCCAAGGGCGTCGGACAGAGGCTTTCTGCCGATCTCGCTCGCGAAGTACTTGACGCTTCTGGATTGGACGGGTCGGGAGATTCGCGAAGGCAAGAGCGGATCGATACCGAGAGGGTTGAAGCCCATTCTCGAGCGATTGGGTCTGAATGGGGAAACGTGGGTTGATCTCGTCGCCAACTTCGGCCGATGGTTCAAGCGAGCGGCTGGGCGAGGGGTTTCGATGGCGGCGGAGGCCGAGCGAACGGATCGTCGCTGGTTCCACGGGCAAAAGCACGCCCGAGCGGCTTTTCTGTAACAGCCGCCTTCGCCTTTGAGCGACAATCAACATCTGAAACGGGCACCCGACGATGGGTGTTGGTTCGAACGTGCGCGAAGGGCTCGATGACGAGCCAGTCATTCGCTCAGAAACGGTAAATCTACGACCGTTCGGCTTCAAGCGAGCTCCTTGAGTGCTCGAATGAGCTGGAGATCGACGGACATCTTCAACCTCTCTCGAAAGTAGACTCGAAAGTAGACTGTCTGAGTTCGGGGACACGCGGGAAACGGACGTGCCGTTCGAATGCTGAACGCAAACAACGGGCCGCACCCAACCGAGCGATGAGATATGATCGCGCCAGCGTTTCACTGTCAAGTAGAGAGATCATGAAGTTTAAAAAAAGCAGATCTCTTCCCGCCGCCGATGAGTCTTAAGGTATTCGGGTAAAGGAGCGGCCTGGGAGTGGTGCGGACGAACGGAAAAGAGCGGAACCGAGAGGCAACACTCGGCGCCGGCATCTTTCGTGGCTGACTTCGCCTAGGCGATCAGCCCTTCGATAGGTCTTCCCTGGGGCACGACCGAAAGCGGCCTGCCGAGCTGGTCCTTGAGCTCGAGGTCGGAAGGAATTCCCAGGAGCCTGTAGATCGTCGAGACGATTTCGGCGGGGGTGGTCGGGTCGCTGTTGGGGAAGGCGCCGATCTTGTCGCTCGAACCGTGGACGTAACCTTGTTTGACCCCGCCGCCAGCCATGAAGAGCCCGTAGCAATAGTTCCAGTGGTCCCTGCCTGCGGCGGCGTTGACTTTCGGGCTTCTGCCAAACTCGCCCATTGCCGCCACAAGTGTTCGATCGAACAACCCGCGAACGGAGAGATCCTCCAGGAGGCTCGAAATCGCCGCGTCGAATTGGGGCAGCAGCCGGTCCTTCAGACTCTTGAAGTTATTTCCATGTGTATCCCATGTGGCGTTGGCGTCGGGCGCCCAAGAGATGCAGACGACCCGCACGCCCGCTTCTACGAGCCTGCGCCTAGAAGCACGCTTTGGCCGTAGATGTTGCGGCCGTAGCGGTCGCGGGTTCGAGGATCTTCGCGATCGATTTGGAACGCAGCCTGTGCCGAAGACGACGTAAGGATCTGGAACGCGCGTTCCTGGAACTGGTCGAGATCGCGGATGCGTTGATCGCCCCCGAGACCCTCGGGCGCGCTGGCCAGCAGGTTTTTGAGCTCTCGTCGCGAATAGAAGCGATCGGTCGAGATCGAAGAGGGGGGAGAAAGCTCGGGCATCGCGAACCGTGCGTCGCTGGGATCCTTCAGGACAAAGAGCGGGTCGCGCGATTTGCCAAGCCATCCTCCAAAGAATCCTGGCTGAGGCGGTCCGCCAGCGCCTTCGGCGGTGATGTAGGGCAACGACACGTACGGGAGCATCGCGCCTTCAGGCGGCCGGCAAAGCCCAACGACCGACCCGATGGCTGGGTTGTCGGTTGCCTTGGCGCCGCCGCCAAGCTCGCCTCGGTCGTGACCAGTGAGGCTGCAATACACAGCGGCTGCGTGTGAATTGTTAACCCCGTGGTGGGCAGAGCGAACGATCGACCCCTTGTGAACCCAACGGGCGAATTGAGGCAGGTGTTCGCAAACCGGTACGCCAGGCAGGCTCGAGTCGATGGGTTTGAATTCGCCTCGGATGGCCTCGGGAGCCGCGGGCTTCATGTCCCACATATCGAGATGGCTTGGCCCGCCGTTCAAAAAGATGAGGATGCACACGTCGGCGGAGGCTTTGAGTGGCGAACCGATCGATCTCGCCCTCAAGAGCTGAGGCAGGCCCAGGCCCAGGAGCGAACATCCGCCAATCTGGATCATCTGCCTGCGGCGACACGAGCCCAGGCCCCGAGCAAGCTGGACCTATTCGTCGGGTCATGAGCGAACCTCCCGCGACCTCGGGGTTTAACAAGAATTTAATAATAACGCCCCCCACGGCGGATTTCCAGGAAGAAAAAAAGCACTTCAGGGCGCGAGTCGGTCGGCGTAAGCCCAATGCAGGAAATGCATTAAAGCGAATCCTCTGAGGTAGGGGAGGCGAGGTGATCCTTACCTGTGAGTTGGATGCGGCCGCTGGCGGTGGTAAAATGGACTATTCCTAACGAATGGTATGAGAGACGTTTCAACCGGGTTTCGTTGCCGAGCGACGCGTATGTCTCCTGCCGGTTGATCGACATTTGTATAACGATCGCAAGCTGTTGCCGTCTTCCGAGCGGGACTTCGCATTTGCGAACGGAACAAACAAGAGAAAGGCAGCCATGGCTCGCCGCGCCAAAGCCTGCCCAACGCCCTCGTGGGTTGGGGATTTACCTGTTTTCGAGCGAATGCTCGGGAATGGTCTCAAGGCGCTCGTCTTGCCGAGGATGGAATCTCCGATCGTCGTTTGCGATCTTTACTACCCTGTGGGGTCTGCGCAGGACAAGCCTGGTAAAACCGGATTCGCGCAAGTTCCTCGAGCACATGCACTTCAAGGGTACGAAGAAGTTCCCCAGGGGTCATCTCGACGCATTGACGTTCCTGGCCGGGGGGCATTCGAACGCCGAAACCGGCGAGGATCTGACGCATTACTGGTTTGCCTTGCCCTCGACTCGCTGGGAATTGGCTCTGGAGATCGAATCCGACCGGATGCGCGACGCCCATTTCGCGCGAGAAGACGTGGAAGCCGAGCGCGGGGTCATTGCGGAAGAGCGAGCGCACGATATGGACACGCCGCAGGGAAGGCTCGAGCAAATGCACCTCGAGCTCTCGTATCTCGAGCATCCGTATCGCAACCCGATCCTTGGCTGGCCAAAGGACGTTTTGACACTCGATGCGAGCGACCTTGCCAACTTTCAAAGGCGCTATTACAGGCCCGACGGCGCGGTGTTCGTCGCAGCGGGGGCGATCGACCCGGATCGCGCTTTGGACCGAATTGAAGCAGCTTTTGGCGATCTCCAAAGCGGCCGGCTTCGCCAAGCCGACTTGGGCTTTACCGAACCGCCGCAGACCGGCCGTCGCGAGTTCAGACTTCACGAGGCTGAGGGCGTGGGCAAAGGGCTCTTCGGCTGGCGGGCAGTGCCGCTTCGGCATCCTGACCTACCTGCTTTGGATATCCTCGCGGGCATCCTGGGCGTGGGTTGGCGGGCCAGGCTCTGGGAAGAGCTTGTTGAGCGCAGGCGTTTGGCCACCTGGGTGGAGGCCTGCTCTTCGCCTTCCAGGCAGGCTGGTCAGTTCTTGATCCAGGTTGAATTTGGCGGCGACGTCGAACCGGAGCGAATCGAGGATTCGATTCGCTCGACGATCAACGAACTGTGCAGGCATGGGCCTACGCCTATCGAAATGGCAAGGTGCAGGACGCGCATTGAATCGGCCTGGAGGTGGGAGCGAGAAGATCCCGTCGGTCTGGCGTCCGGGCTTGGACCCGTATCGCTCTGGGACGATTGGCGATGTTGGCAAGAGGAGCACAAGGCGGCTCTTGGCGTTCGCGCCGAGGACGTGGCTCGCGTGGCTTCCCAATACCTTAACGACGAAAACTTGACCGTAGGTTGGCTGCTGCCCAAAAGCGAGCGCAGGCTGGCTCGGACGGCCGAGCCGATCCACGTCGAATTGGACGATCCGTCGACGGAGGCACCAGCGGTCGACGCCCGCGCCGACGACTGGTTCTCGACGTCCGTACTGGAGCTTTCCAAAGTTCCCCTGCCAGGATGTGAAGACCATCACGAAGACGTCGCCAGGCTCCGCGACTTCAAGCCGCTGCGCGCTCGACTCGAAAACGGAATGCGAGTGATTTCGGAGCGGAGGGCGGGCTCTGGCGTCGTGGCGATCGAGCTTGGCATCGATTCGGGAATGCTTCACGAAGCCAAGCCCGGAGTGGCTCATCTCACAAGTCGATTGCTCGAAGAAGGCACCCAGGCCAGGTCTGCAAGACAGCTCGCCGAAGCCATCGAAGACATTGGCGGTTCGCTCGACATTTCGTCTTCGCGCATTTCCCTTCGGGTTCGCGGAGAAGACCTCGAGCCCGCGATCGAGCTCTTGGCCGATCTGGTCCGCAGGCCTGCGTTTCCTGAGGAAGAGCTGGTCTGGGCGAAGCGGTGGACGATCAACGAGCTCTCCGCCGATTCTGAAGATCCTGCCCACGTTGCCGATCAGGTCTTCATGCAAATGGTCTACGGAAGCCACCCATACGGCCGAGACGCTCGAGGAACCCCTGCGCAGACGGCAAAGCTGACGCTCGCCGACGTGAAGCGACACCACGCTTTGTTGTATAGACCCGAAGGCGCGATCTTGACGGCCGTGGGCGATTTCTCGACAAGGGCGATGCGGACCTGCGTCCGCCGCTGCTTTGGAGATTGGAGCAACCAGAATCCCATACCGCCGCCTCTGCCGCGTCCATCGATGGCGGAAACCGGCCGGACCAAACGGATCCGTCGCGCAGGCAGGCAGGTGCAGGTCGTGATCGGGCACCTGGGCGTCACCCGCGACGACCGTGATCACGACGCGCTCTTGGTGCTCGATCACGTGCTGGGCTGTGGAACCGGCTTTAGTGACCGTTTGAGCCGGATTCTGCGCGAGGAGCTGGGTCTCGTCTATCATGTTGGCGGTTCGATCACCGATACAGCGGATCGAATCGAAGGCGTCTTCAGGGTTTCTCTGGCCACAAGGCCCGCCGACGCCAAGCGGGCCATTGACGTTGTGATCGATCAGATCGAACAGATGCAGAGGGGAGAATTCTCCGACGATGAGGTGGAGCTTGCCAGGCGTCACTTGGCCAGCTCTTGGGTGTTCGACTTCCAGACGATCGGTCAGCGTGCCGAGCGGCTTTTCGAGCTCGAGCGATGGCGATTGCCTCTGGAGCACCCTCTACACTGGCCAGGTCGTTTGGCACGGATCTCCGCGAAGCGAGTAAGAGCCGCGGCCGCAAGAAAGCTTCATCCTGAAGCACTGGTCCGAGTCGAGCTTGGACCGGTGAGCCGCCGCGGTGTTGGGGGATAAGGATAGCTAAGAGTCTAAAGTTAGAAGGCAAAAAGTGAAGCGTTCGGCTGGCGGCTCACGGACGCGATAGATTCGTCCCCGACTGACGCGGTCGTTTTTTATCCCCTGGGGAAGGGCAGTTGTGAATAGCCGGCGGCGGATTGAGGCCGCTGGTTTCGTGATGCGCAGTGCGGGGCTGGATTTCCTTGGTCCGTCTATGGCGAATGAGAATCACCCCTCGCGGGTCGATCCGAGCCCCGACGCCACTAGCCGGTGTATCGTCCGATAAGGACGCTGGCGTTGTGCCCGCCGAAACCGAAACTGTTCGACATGACCTTGTCGACGCGGACTTCTCGCGCCACATGCGGAATGTAATCGAGGTCGCATTCCTCGTCTGGGTTGTCGAGGTTGATGGTCGGCGGCAAGACGTTCCGGAAAATGGATAATGCGGAAGCGACAAGCTCGACTCCGCCGCTGGCGCCCAGCAAGTGCCCTAGCTGGCTCTTCGTGCTCGAAATCATCAGCTTATAAGCCCTGGGACCGAACACCGACTTCATCGCTCGGGTTTCGGCTAGGTCTCCCAGTTCGGTGCTTGTTCCATGTGCGTTGATATAATCAATCGAGTCGACGCCGAGTTGGGCGTCCTCGAGGCAATACTTCATGGCTCTGGCGGCGCCCCTGCCCTGTTCGTCGGGCGCGGTGATGTGCGATCCGTCGGAGGATTGGCCGTAGCCGAGCATCTCGGCGTAGATCCTGCGCCACGCTTGCGGGCGGCGGATTCTTCCTCCAGGACGACAATCCCTGCACCTTCGGCGAGAACGAAGCCGTCTCGATCGCGATCGAATGGGCGGCTGGCGCGCGGCGGATCGTCGTTGCGGGTGGATAGAGCCCGCATCGCCGCGAACCCTCCTAAACCCATGTGCGTGATCGCTGCCTCGCTGCCGCCGGTGATCATCACATCCGCATAGCCGTTCTGGATGATTTTGAAGGCGTCACCCATCGCATTTGCCGCGGACGCGCAGGCTGTGGCGATGGCGGACGTCGGCCCCTTCAAACCCCAACGGATCGAGACTTGGCCGCTGCCTGCATTGACCATCAGCTTGGGTATGGTGAACGGGCTGATCTTGCTAGGCCCTTTCTCCATCATGATCGCGTGCTGGGTTTCGAACTCGTTGAGCCCACCGATGCCCGAGCCAATGTAAACTCCGCATCGCTCAGGCGGGAGTGCGTTGAAGTCGACTCCTGAATCGGCGACGGCTCGCTCGCTGGCGTACATCGCGAATTGCGCGAAGCGATCGAGCCTGCGGGCCTCTTTCGAGCCAAACAGTTCTTCGGGATCGAAGTCGAACACCTGGCCGCCAAACCTCACGCGAAAGTGGGTGACGTCGAAGAGCGTTAGCGGACGCACACCGCTTTGACCTTCGCAGAGCGACGACCAGAACCGATCGAGCGTGTGACCCAATCCGGTCGTCACGCCCATTCCGGTAATCACAACCCGCCGAGGCATTATTTTGTGTGTTCCTTGATATAGTCGGTCGCTTGTCCCACTGTTTGAATCTTTTCGGCGTCTTCGTCAGGAATCGTGATGCCAAATTCCTCTTCGAATTCCATGACGAGCTCGACCATGTCGAGGGAATCCGCGCCCAGGTCGTTCACGAACGACGTTTCGGGTTTGATCTGATCTTTCGTGACGCCCATTTGCTCGCTGACGATGTCCAATACGCGTTCTTCCACGGACACGGGCTATCCTCCTGCTCTGCTGGTCTATAAAGGATGCTGGGTCTCGGAGGCCGCAGCCTTCGCAAATGCCCAAGCTGATCTTGCCCTTCCGCAAATCTATCGGCGGACGGCGGTTATGAATTCGATGAAAGTTTCCATCCATGGCCGCCGCACGAGCGGCCGCTCCGCCTGAGATTCGCCGGCAACTCTCCGGCGAACAACCCGCGATGCGCCCATTTCGGCGTCGAGACATCACCTTAGCAACAGTTCGACAAGTTGTCCATAAGTTCCACAATGGCAAGGGTCCCAGGGCTTCCCCACTCACGAGCAGCCCACAAACCCGCCACCCGCCGCTCAGCAACGTCTCTCCAATTCTCATCGGACCAGAACGCATTCGAGGATCGCTCAGGCAACTGTTGTTGATCAATGCGTGCGTGCGTTGTTTTTCACCACGTCCAGGCCGCATCCATGGTTCCATCGCATCAGCCTTTACAGACCACGTGGCAGAACTAAGGAATGTTTTCTTTTGGAATTTTGCAGATCTTTAGTTGGTTCCTGGATAAGAAAGCAGTTGGCGTGCGCGTGCTGCTCGGCGGACTTGTCCGCGATCAGTCGAAAGCGCTTTCCTCCCCGGACGATGCCAGAATCAAGGAGACGATCGATGAGTGAATCCAGTGAAAGCGAACGAGTCGGCGGACGTAGGGAGTTTCTCTTGAGCGCTGCCGCAGCGGGCGGAGTTGGGCTCTTAGGCGCGGCGCCTCTGGAAAAAGAAGCGGCGATCAATGGACAAGGGGACGACCAGAATCCCGTCTTGCCGATTCGCGCCTCTTCTCCTTTTGGAACGTTCGCCCAAAACCTTGGTCCGTTGGCAGAGCTTGCCGGAACCTGGGCGGGCGGCGGCTTCAACCTGATATCCCTGCCTGACTTTCACGATCAGAAGCCGTTCCGTCTCCAGCTCAACGCCACCCAAGAGCTGCTCCAGTTCACTCCGATCGGCGGGCCCGTGGCGAACCGAGGATCCGGTCAGGACGACGTGTTTCTTTTTGGTTTGACGTACATTCAGCGGGTGAGCGACGCGGTCTCGAACGGGGCACTGCACATCGAGCCAGGAATCTGGCTGCACGTCCCAGCGACTGCGGTTCCCTCGGGCGTTGAGAGCGTCGTGCGCCAGTCCACGATCCCCCACGGCGATGCGCTGATCGCGCAGGGCGGGGTGATCCCAGTCGTTGCCGGCGGCCCGATCATCAACCCCGTCGATTCGACTCCGACGCGCAACCCCGCGGGCGCTCCTCTGAGCTCAAACTACCTGGCGCCGTTCGACAATCCAACCTTACCGCCCGGGTTCAAACAAGCGTACGTCAAGAACCCGAACCAGGCGCTTCTAGATGCGATTCAAGGCCAAAACATCGTCCAGACCGTGGTCTTGATCGTCTCGACCGATCCCAATGGAGGGATCAAAAACATACCGTTCGTCGTGCAAAACGCGAACGCGACGAAACTGGACGCGATCTTCTGGATCGAAACCGTCCAAAGGCCCGACGGGTCGCAGTTCATGCAGCTTCAGTACACACAGACGGTGATCTTGAACTTCCTGGGCATCGATTGGCCGCACATCTCGGTCGCGACCCTCGTGAAGCAATAACAAATCGAGGCTCGGCGGTTGGACGGACGGCGCCGGTCCGTCCAATCGCGTAGTCCGTCGACTTTTGAGCCTGCGCGGGGTAAAAGGATATACAGAGCTATATCCCTACTCCACGTCTGCAATCGAGCCCTCGGCGAACCATGGTCGAACCAGCAAAGAGGAAGCGGCGAGTCTTTGGCCCTCTTACGTATACGACGCTGATCATCGCGGCGATCGCGCTTCCGTTCGTGTACAAAGGCGGATGGATCATCCGCCTCTTCGACGCTTATCAGGTGTACAGACAACTTTGCAACGAGACCTCGAACAAAGCCAAATACGTGCAGGAGTTACAAGCGAAGGGTCCCTCAGGCCGAAGTTGGCTGATCTGGGGCGTCGAGAGTTCGGATCCGCAGGTTCGGCTCGCGGTCGTGAGCGCCGTGTTCGACGACAAGGACGAACCCAAGGCTCTGGCTCGAATCGCGATGCGCGTTCTGAAAGACCCTGAGCGAAAGGTCCGCGGACACGCCTTTAACGCGATTCAGACAGTCGCGGAGTCGTTGGCTGGGCCTGGGAACGCTTCGTTTCGACGGGAGCTGGCCGAGGCGATCGGACACGATCTGATGGACCCGAACCACTCCGACCACTACTTTGACGAAGCAGCCGTTCGCACGCTCCTAAGCCTTGGTCCCGAAGGCATCGAGGTTCTCGATCAGGTGGTGGAATCCGGCGATCCAGGCATCAAGCCCTACGCGATCATGATGCTGGCGATGCTCGAACCGAAGAATATGAATCGCAGAGCGAAACTTCGCAATGTCATCATCGACGAGGCACGAGCAAGAGCACAAGGCGGGGTTGGCTGGACGAGCCAGCGCGCCGGCGCTCGCTACTTGTCCGATCCAAATTACCTTGGATATATGACGTCTTTATGGAAATCACGCGAGGCGTCAAGAGCGTTCTTGGACGATCCGGAACCATCGGTACGGATCTGGGGCGTGCTACAGGCCTATGACTACTCCCAAAGACTAGGTCCTGAGAGTCTGAAAAAGCTGAGAAAGATGCTCTTCGACGTCGACCCACGGGTCGCCGGCGCGTCGGCGTACCGTCTCTCGTGCTCGCCCGACTTCAATGAGCTCGAGCCAGCCGCCTTGAGCGAGGCGGAAAAGCACAAAATCCTCGAAATCGCTGGGAACGAGGCCGTCGATTGGCCTTGGAGGATCGTTGTGTTGGGTCGGTGGCTGCTCAAGCAGCCGCAAGATCCCGTGCGGGCAGAGGGATTCGAGGCGATTGCCAAAAAGGCTGCTGGACAGCTTTCCTCGACGGATTCATCCACGGTCGGCAGTTCGTTGAACTTGCTGGCTGTCCTCGGAGAACACGCGAGAGTCGCTCTGCCGGAGCTCGAGAAGAAATACCGATCCGACAAGACAATGCGGGCCTCGATTCTTAAGGTGATTCAAAAGCTCGATCCCGCGAAATCGGCGGCTTTGGAGAAAGAGTTCGAACGGGAGAATCTCGAGCTCTCGACCGAGGGGGTCGACTTCGGCAAGACTGGAGGCAATTGATCGAGATCTCTCGGACGTCGTTTCAACCACGAGTATGCAATTCGAAAAGGCGTCGCAGAAATCATGGGCCGAGCGACGAAAAAGAAACGCAGGATCTTCGGGCCTCTCACTTACGCGACGCTCTTGATCGGCGCGGTTTGCCTTGCGATCTCCTATCGCGGAGGCTGGTTCGTCGTCCAGTTTGAGGCGTACCGAGCCTATCGTTCGTTGACGAGGAATGGAGACGAAAACAAAGACGAGTATGTTCGAACGCTGAAGAATATAGGCCCGACTGGCCAAGCCTGGCTGGTGCAGGCGCTCGAAAGTCCCGATCCAGCGGTTCGTAAATCGGTTATCGCGGCGGTTTTTAGTGATAGGGACGATCCCAAAAGACTGATCAAAATCGCCGTTCGAATGCTCAAGGACCCCGACCCCGAGGTCCGCCGCGAGGCTGGCAGCGGAGTTCGCGCGGCCGCTGGCCCAGTATTAGGACTGGGGAGTTCCGCATTTCGCGTCGGGCTTGCAAAGGCGCTTCTGAAAGAACTCAAGGACTCGAAAGGCGCTTTGCCAACCTCCGAAGGTGA
>CAWFUI010000016.1:0-184722 GCA_963818975.1 uncultured Planctomycetota bacterium
GTCGGCGATGCGAGCGGAGTGCAACACATTCTGGGCCTACTCATCGTAAACAGCACCGTGGCCGGCGCTGTTCACTTGAACCTCAACGATCAGTCCGATCCCCCCACCGGCCGGACCGTCACGATGGCGAGTGGCAGCGTGACCGGGCTTGCCCCAGCGAATATCGACTACGGCGTCTCGGCCCTCGTCAGGCCTTGATCGTCAACGGCGGCACGGGGTGCCCTGACGTTCAACGTCCTGAGCACGCCTGCAACCGCCACCACCAACTATATCAACGCCGCCAGGCCGAGTACCGTGAACGTTGGCGATGCCAGCGGAGTACAGGACGTTCTGGGTCTGATCGTCGTAAACAGTACCGTTGCCGGCGCCGTCCACCTGAACCTCAACGATCAGCCCGATGCCACTGGCCGAACGGTGACGATGGCCAGCGGCAGCGTCAGCGGGCTCGCCCCAGCGAAGATCGACTACGGCGTCTCCGCCCTGGCCAGCCTGACGATCAACGGCGGCACGGGCGTCAACACCCTGATCGGCCCCAACGTCGCCAGCACGTGGAACATCACCGGCGTCAACTCCGGCATCTCGGCGTTGTGACTTTCTCGAAATTCGCAAACCTGACCGGCGGCACGGGCGCTGATATTTTCAAGTTCACTTCGGCGGGCAGCGTCAGCGGCGCCATCGACGGCGGCGCCGGCGCCAACACGCTCGACTATTCGGGCGATGGCGGCGTGGCCGTCACCTTCAATCTCGCGACCCTCACCGCCACGAAGACCGGCGGCTTCGCCAACATCCTGACGCTCGTCGGTAGCTCCGCGACGACCGACAAGCTCATCGGACCGAACGCGACCAACACCTGGTCGATCACCACGATCAACGGCGGCAATGTCGCGGGTTTCACCTTCTCGGCCATCGAGAACCTGACGGGTGGGAGCGCCAACGATCTCTTCAAGTTGAGCAATGGCATGGGGGTCACTGGTCAGATCAATGGCGGTGCGGGCTCCAACACTCTGGACTACTCGCTCTCCTCGACCGGCGTAACCGTCAACCTGACGACCGGGACGGCCACCGGGACGGGCTCGATTGCCAGCATCCAGAACGTCACGGGCAGCCCAGCCAACGATACAATCACGGGCAACAGCGGCAGCAATACGATCATTGGAAATGGCGGCACGGACGTGCTCAACGGTGGAGGCGGCGGTACGGACCTGTTCGTCCTGGGCTCGACCCAAGGCGCGGGGACCACGGTCACCGGCGCGGGACCAGCGACACACTCCAGGGCGCCAGCATCGCCAACATCTGGACGATCACCGGTCCGAACGCGGGCAACGTCAATGGGATCGCCTTCACGGGGATCGCCAATCTGAGCGGCGGCGCATCGACCGACGCCTTCAAGTTCACCACAGGGAGCGTGACTGGCAAGATCGACGGCGGCGCTGGCGTGAACACGCTCGACTATTCGGGCGACGGCGGGGTCGCGGCCACGGTGAACCTCGCCACCTCGACGGCCACGAATACCGGCGGCTTCGCCAACATCGGCGTGCTGGTTGGTAGCTCCTCCACCGCCGACACGCTGATCGGGGCGAACGCCACTAACACCTGGACGTTGAGCGGGACCAACGCGGGTACGGTCGGTACGTTTAGCTTCTCCGCCGTCGAGAACCTCACCGGCGGCACAGGCGCCGACACGTTCAAGATCACCTCAGGGAGCGTGACTGGCAAGATCAACGGCGGGTTGGGCGTGAACACGCTCGACTATTCAGGCGACGGCGGGGTCGCGGCCACGGTGAACCTCGCCACCCTGACGGCCACCAGGACCGGCGGGTTCGCCAGCATCGGCGTGCTGGTCGGCAGTTCCTCTAATGCCGACATGCTGCTTGGTCCCAACGCCACCAACACTTGGACGTTGACCGGGACCAACGCGGGTACCGTCGGCACGGTCAGCTTCTCCGCCGTCGAGAACCTGACCGGCGGCACAGGAATCGACGCGTTCAAGTTCACCACGGGGAGTTTGACTGGCAAGATCGACGGTGGCACGGGTGCCAACACGCTCGACTACTCGGGCGACGGTGGGGTCGCGGCCACGGTGAACCTCGCCACCTCGACGGCCACCAGGACCGGCGGCATCGCCAACATCGGCGTGCTGGTCGGTAGCTCCTCGACCGCCGACACGCTGACCGGGCCCAACGCCACCAATACCTGGACGCTGACCGGGACAAACGCGGGTACGGTCGGTACGTTTAGCTTCTCCGCCGTCGAGAACCTCACCGGCGGCACAGGGGCCGACACGTTCAAGATCACCTCAGGGAGCGTGACTGGCAAGATCAACGGCGGCGCGGGCGTCAACACGCTCGACTATTCAGGCGACGGTGGGGTCGCGGCCACGGTGAACCTCGCCACCTCGACGGCCACCAGGACCGGCGGCTTCGCCAGCATTGGCGTGCTGGTCGGCAGTTCCTCTAATGTCGACGCGCTGATCGGGCCTAACGCCACCAATACCTGGACGTTGACCGGGACCAACGCGGGCACAGTCGGCACGTTCAGCTTCTCCGCCGTCGAGAACCTGACCGGCGGCACAGGAATGGACACGTTCAAGATCACCACGGGGAGCGTCACTGGTAAGATCGACGGCGGCGCGGGCATTAACACGCTCGACTATTCAGGCGACGGCGGGGTCGCGGCCACGGTGAACCTCGCCACCTCGACGGCCACCAGGACCGTCGGCATCGCCAACATCGGCGTGCTGGTTGGTAGCTCCTCCGCTGCCGACACGCTGATCGGGCCCAACGCCACCAATACCTGGACGCTGACCGGGACCAATGCGGGCACCGTCGGCACGTTCAGCTTTTCTGCCGTCGAGAACCTGACCGGCGGCACGGGCGCCGACGCCTTCAAGTTCACCACGGGGAGCGTGACAGGCAAGATCGACGGCGGCACGGGCGCCAACACGCTCGACTATTCGGGCGACGGTGGGGTCGCGGCCACGGTGAACCTCGCCACCTCGACGGCCACCAGGACCGGCGGGTTCGCCAACATCGGCGTGCTGGTTGGTAGCACCTCCACCGCCGACACACTGATCGGGCCCAACGCCACCAATACATGGACGTTGACCGGGACCAACGCGGGCACAGTCGGCACGTTTAGCTTCTCCGCCGTCGAGAATCTCACCGGCGGCACCGGAGTCGACGAGTTCGTCTTCAAGGCGGGTGTGACAATTTCCGGCAAGATCGACGGCGGCGGGGGCGGCGACTGGCTCGACTACGCCGCTTACACCACGCCGGTCGCGGTCGACCTGACGGCCAACACCGCACAGGGCGTAGGGGGCGGGATCGCCAGGATCAGCAACGTTCGTGGCGGTCAGGGGGGCAATGTGCTGAAGGGGAACTCGCTGGGAAACATCCTCATCGGCGGCAACGGAGCGGACACCATCACCGGCGGCAATGGCCCGAGCATCCTTATCGGCGGCATGGGCAACGACATAGTCACGGGAGGCTCGGCCGACGATATCGTGATCGGCGGCTACACCAACTACGACTCAAGCAGCAACGTCAACGACCTGGCATTGATGTCGATCCTCGACGAATGGCAGTCGGCGAACAGTTACCTGACTCGCATCGCGCACATCAAGTCCGGCGGCGGCCTGAACGGTACGAACACGCTGGTCTTCGGCGTGACGGTCCACGACGACGGCAGCACCAACACTCTGACTGGAGGCGCGGGAATGGACTGGTTCTTCGAGGGAACCAAAGACACGATCACCGACCTGGCGAGTGGCGAGGTCGTCAACTAGCCACTCAAAGAAGCGTGAAAAAGAGTCACGCGCGCGAACAATCCGAGCATGGGCTGCGCCCTCGGCGATCGGGGCGCAGACGGTGAGGCCGGATGCGTAGGTTGTGGCCGTCAGCGGCGACGGCTGCTTCCTGATGTCTGCCATCGTGCTTTCGACAGCGGCTCGCGAGGGCCTGCCAGTCAATTTCGTGCTCGGCGACCGCCTCTATTCCTACATGCAGAAGCTTCAGATCCCTGTCTACCGCAGAACGGCGCGTTCGATTACTCGGCCGAGGTACAACGACTTCTGCGGTCGTTCCAGGTGCAATTCGGCTCAATGACGTACCTCCGCACCACTCCTCATCTCCAAAACACTGAATAAGTCATCAGTCCGCCTTGCGTCGACACGTCCGCCTGGTAGAATGTTTAACGGTGCGGATTTCGCGGGTTCTAGGGCGAGTTCGCACGTCAGTTCTCGCTTGCAGCGGCCCGATTTCAGCCGGCTGCGTTCGCTGCGCACAATTATGTGGTAAATTGGAGCGGCGAAGCGGCGGCGCCCGAGGTTTCTCGGCGCGGTTTGGCGTTTGGCGCGTAGGCGACCGTCAGTGGACTGGCGGCTGGTCTGTAATTTGCGGCAAGGAGGGTTCGCAATGATTTCCGGCTCGGGGTTAATGCTTCGCTTCGGTCTGCCCGGCCTCTTACTAGGCGTGGCGGGATGCTGGTTCGTCTCCAATGGTCCTAAGGTCGCGGCCCAAGCCACAACCCCGCTTCGGGCGGGCTCAAACGACGGCTCGACCATCGCAATGACCACTGGAGCCTTGGGAGCGGAACAACGGCTTTACCTGATCGATACCAAGAAACAGACGTTCGCGATCTATAAGATTGATAAAGACGGTTGGATTGAGCTCCTCTCCGTTCGCCGCTACCAGGCCGATATGGAACTGAGCGAGTTCAACAACAAAAAGCCGACCGTCAGCGAAATTCAGGAGACAGTTCACTCTTTACAGCCTACCCACTCCCGCTAAGGCGCCTCTAGGCGATGGATCGTGTTGGACGCCCGGTAGGTTTTGGGTTCGTCAAGTACGAAGGCCTTGGCTAAAAGCCCCAGATCCGCCTTGGAGCACATCCATGCCTCAGTTCTATACACTTGAAGAAGCCGCCCGCGTCTTGGGGATGAGCCCCGACGAGCTGAAGACGAAGGCTCAACAGCGCGAAATTAGGGCTTTCATGGACAGCGGATCGTGGCGTTTCCGCGTCGCCGACGTCGACGAGCTGGCACGCCGGCGTGGTTTGGGCAGCGACCCAGACATCTCGCTCTCCGACCCTGATCTCTTCGGCGCCACGGATACCGGCACCGGCGACGAGTTCCCGCTGACCGACTTCCAACTGGGAACGTCCAAGCCCGATTTCGGGCGCAGTCGGGAGAGATTGGCACGGGAACGGGCGAACAAGACGTGCTGATGGACGACTTGGCTCTACCGCCCAACCCGATGACGGGCTCGAGCTCGACGATCATCGGCATGGAGCACGCCACCAGGCGACCGACCGACTCCGACGTGCGGATCGTACCTGGAAGTGGATCGAAGTCGGGCAGCGATTCCGACGTACGAGTGCTCGGCTCGAGCGATTCCGACGTCAAACTCCGTGGCGGCCCCAAGGGCAGACCCAGCGATTCCGACGTCTCTCTCAAAGGTAAGGTTGGGCCAGGTAAGCCAAGCGATTCCGACGTGACGCTCAAGGGCAAGCCGTCCTCAGGCAGGCTTAGCGATTCCGACGTCACGTTGGTCTCGGACGAGATTTCGCCACGTCCTGCACCGATCATTCAGTCTCCCCAAGTTGGTTCCTCAGCAGAGGTTGCGGCGGTTCAAGGGGAATCGAGCAGCGATTTCGAACTTTCTCCCTCCGACAAGTTTTTGGACGCCCTGGAGCCGGAATCCGGCAGCGATTTCGAACTTTCAGCGCTTGACGCCAGCAGCAGCGACGATTACGAAGCGATACCTCCGCGTGGTCCTGGCGATTCGGACGTGACCGCGTTTGAGCCTTCAGCTTCGGGCGTCAATCTCGGCAAGCCGAGCGATTCCGGGATCAATCTTCAGTCGGTTGGCGGGCTTGGACTTGGCGAAATCGACTCGATCGAGCTGGCTCCAATGGATTCCGACGAAGTCGCGAAGCCTGGGAAGCCGGCCGCCGCAAAGGGCAAGCCCTCTCCTGGAGCAACAATCGCCCCAGGCTCGAAACCGTCTCCAGGCGCCACGATCGCCCCAGGCTCGAAGCCGTCTCCAGGAGCAACCATCGCTCCAGGAATGAAGTCTCCAGGCGCTACGATCGCTCCGGGCATGAAGTCTCCAGGAGCAACCATCGCTCCAGGCATGAAAGTCGCCAGGGCAGACTTTGGCGCCAGGGACGGTCAAAAGCTCCGACATCACCGGCGAGAAGGACATCTTCGAGGACACCGACTTCGAGGTCGAGGCAGTGGGTCCGGGCGACCACGACCGGACGATGCAAATCGACGCAGCCAGCGACTTCGACCTGGACGATAGCGACAGCGCCAGCGAAATCTTCGCCTTGGACGAAGAAGACGTCGACCAGAGCGCTGCGACGGCGATGGCGCCCGCGATGATCCAGGACGAAGGTCCAAGCTCCGACGAAGGCCCGACCTCGAGCGAAATGGCCAGTGCTTGGGAGGAGGACGCCACCCCCTCGCTTGCCTCCGCTCCCTCGATGTCGATGGCGCCCCAGCAGCCCTACATCTCGGCGCCAGCCGCCTCGGCGGAATGGGGAGGCCTTTGGATCGGTCTGCTCACCGCGGCGACCGTCTTCATGATGCTGCTCTCGTTCGTCACTATGGATCTCGTTCGCAATATGTATCCCCGACCCGCGAACCCGGATGGAACCGCGGAGGCGCCGCAGGCCTCCGGCTTGGTCAAGACAATCGCCGGTATTTTCGGTGGCT
Organism: uncultured Planctomycetota bacterium; assembly: GCA_963818975.1. Lineage (GTDB taxonomy): Bacteria > Planctomycetota > Planctomycetia > Isosphaerales > Isosphaeraceae > CAWFUI01. Next base: position 6,716 of record CAWFUI010000016.1, read on the forward strand.
GACGTCAATCCTCGCCATCGGTCTCAGTCGATTCAGTTCGGGGCGGACGATCGTGTCCGCCTCGCCAAGGAAGGCGAAGATGAATCGAATACATACGCTTATAATATCGCTTCTAGTTCTCCTGCCCGGCTGTCAGTTCGCGCAAGAAGACCCGGGTCGAGGATTCTCACAGGCTGGCGCAGGCCCTCCAGGCCGAGAATTCCAGGCTCAAGAACGAAGTCGTTGAACTGCAATCCCGCAACGATGGGCTAACGCAACGCGCAGTCGACGACGCAAGGGCCACTCGGGATCTGCTCGACTCGAACCGCAGGCTCGAGAAGAGCGTCCTCGAATATCAGGCGGAGCGAGAACGTCTGGCAAAGTCGTTCGATCGGTTCAAGACGGAGGTTGCCGCCGGCACTGGCGCCGAAGACGGCGAGTCCGGAGTGATCCGCAAATAAGGGACGATCCTTAGCTGGCTGGGTTGGAGTCGGTCTGAGCTTGGTCGACAAGCGGCTGACCGTTGTGCTCGTCGACGCCGAGCTCGTGGAGCAGCCTGGTCCGGACCAAGTTCAGCATCCGATCGACGGTTTCGGGACTGAGATCCTCGAGCACGACGGCGCCGCCTGCGCGCTTGTCGTGTCCCCCCGCGTTTCCGAGCCCGTTCACAACTTGACGAAGGACTTCGCCGCAGTGAGCGCCGATAGCACTGACGCGTGCGGACATTTTGAGCGTGTTGTCGAACACACCGATCGCGACCGACCACTTGACTTGCTCGAATCGAATGAAGAAGTCGGCAAGCTCGGCGATGATGTCGGGCTGGGGAACAATCCCGCACCAGCTGATCACGACGTCGCCATAGATCACCGCGCTGCTAAGAGCCCTTTGGAACGTTGCGAAGTAGCTCCTGGGCAGCTTCGTCGAGCGAATGCGCGCCAGGAGGTCTTTATCCGCCCTGGGGAAGAGCCAGATGAGCGCGCCATCGTCCTGCGGGCAGGCCTCTCGCGGATAGCCAAAGATCTCCGTCTCGATTCCATAAAGCAAGGCAGTGGCAAGCCTTGGGGTGACTCCCTGGTTCTGCTCGAGGAGGTAGCCGGTAACGATGGTGCTGGTGGCGCCGTATTGCGGCCTGAGGTCCAGGAACTTCACTCCATCAAGGGTTCCGGGAGTTTCATGATGGTCGAGAACGGCCACCGGCATGGTCGCCTCGTTGTTCCGTCGGCCGGTGTGGGGCTGCGAATCGACCATCACCATCACTGAACCTTCGTCCAGAGAGACGCTTTCGATCGGGACCAACGGCACGGCCAGAAGTTTGACCATTGCCTGGTTCTCTGCCCTGGCAATGATGCCGTCGAAGGTCAGTATAACGGTTTTTCCGGGCAGTTTGGCGCAGGATCAAGGCCTCGAGACCCAGCATACTGGCCAATGCGTCGGGATCCGGGTTCACGTGCGAGACCAACACGATTCTCGAGAACGGTTCAAGCGTCTCGAGGAAGCGTTCGGAACGCTGTTGTCGGGTTAAAGCCGTTGCTGTTTCGGCCTCGGCGTTCATCGTCGCGGCGGGTTCCAAGGCTGCGCAGCTAAGTTCTTGGCCTTCGTTGAATCGGCCAAATTGTGCGCTTGTTTGAACAATCTGCGTAAAAGGATTCTACAACCCTTTTCGTAGGATACGCTAGTGAACAGCCTAGGTTTCCTTTTTGTACCGATGCTCGGGGCCCAGCTCGAGTCGTGTGGCTGCCCTTGGGCGCATTTGCTCGTGGGCTGAGCTCAATCGAACGAATTAAGCCGCAACTTGTTACAGACAAAGATCCTAGTCTGTGCTAAAGAGGCTCCCCCGTGCCTGTGGATATTGACTGGTCAGGCGGAGCTTCGAGTTCGAAATGGATACGACGACGGCTCCTGGGCGACGTGGCTCGCGGATTCGCATCGACCCCGAGGGCGAAAGCGCCAGAGTGGCCGAGCTCGACGGGCTTCGAGGGCTCGCGGCGCTTCTGGTCCTGGTGTACCACATCAGGCCCAGCCTGCTGCCCTGGGGATGGGCGGCGGTCGACCTCTTTTTCGTCCTATCGGGATATCTGATCACTGGGATCATTATCCGGCATATGAAAAATCCCGGGTTCCTCCAGGCGTTTTACGTCCGGAGAGGTCTACGAATCTGGCCGATCTATTTTCTTTGCGTGCTGGCGATCGTCGCAGCGTCTCCCCTACTGCCAAGGCCGACGAACTTCAGGCTGCTGCCCAGCACGCTCGCATTTTTGCAGAATACGCATAAATACTTCTCGAACAGGAACGTCGAGTTCTCTCTCTATTTCCGCCACGCCTGGTCGGTGGCGATCGAAGAGCAGTTCTACTGGATTTGGCCCATCCTCTTGCTGGTCGTTCGCAAGCGTGGGGTTGCTCCTTTGGCGGTCTTGGTGATTGGGGCCTCGGTATGGGCTCGAACTCAAGGCTTCCATTGGTGGCTTCTGCTGGCAAGGGGCGACGGACTGGCTCTTGGCGGCTTGCTGGCTGCTCTGCTCGAGAACCGCGAATGGGCTCGAAGACGAGCGAGAACGCTCAGTCGAGCGTTCATTGGCATTGGGCTTTGTGCTTTAGCCTATATGCTTGTGTTTGGTCTTCGCGTGGGCTTTCCATCGCTCGAGAGCGCCTCGTTGGCCTGGACTGACGATTTTAGTGGTGAACTTGCTCGCGACTTCCGGGGTCGGCGTTGCGGTTTTGAACTCTGGAGCCCCTGCTCTGGCGGTCTTGAGAAGGCCTCGGGCTGTCTATCTTGGCACGATCAGCTACTCACTCTACCTCTTCCACAACATCGTGCTGGTCCTGGGGGACGATGTGGCCACTGCCGCGGGACTTGGCGGCAGGCCGCTTGGCGCACAGCGCTGGAGGTCGGGCTTATCTTCTTGCTAGCGCGATTATCTTGGAAATATATCGAGTGTCCGATACTCTCGCTCAAGAGTCGATTCCTCTACGACGCCGCTGGACTACGCGGGCCGAGGGCGAGAGCCGCCAAAACCCGGACGCCGATGCAAACCGAGGTTTGAAGGCTTAGCGCGCGACGTCGCCGGTAGACGAGCTTGGCTTGGGAGCAAGCTTGGCGCGTTCGAGTTCAAGGTTCTTTGTATACCGCTTAACGTCGGCGTCGAAGCGGGTTTGAGGGTCGGGTTCGACGATGCCCTGGGCTCTCGGGGCGTCTCGCCAGAGCCATTCCCCGAGCAAGATCATGCCGACCAGCAGCACCAGGGAGTTGAGCCTGACGGATCGCTTGTGGAGAGCGTCGAAGCGGACCTTGCCCTCTGGGCCCTCGTCTCGCGCTTGGTTGATCGCCGCTGTGAGCGTCTGCGAACAGTAGAAGAGAACCAGAATCGTTGCGAAAATCACCCCTGCCCTCACCCCAACCATCGGGGTTCTGAGCTCTGGCGCCGCAAGCGCCGAGAGCACCGTTGCCGGCAGAGCCAAGCTCGCCAGGGTGATGAGCCAGGCGTAATAACGAGGGAAAAGCGTTCGCACGAAGCGTCCAGCCGACTCCGGATCGAGAACCTTGAAGATGATCGGAGCGATCGCAAACGAGAAGAAGACGATGATCGCCACCCAAAACGCCAACGAGACGGTGTAGATCGAGTTGAAGAGACGGATCAAGAATGGAGCGCTCATTTTCAGTCCAAATGCACGGCGAGGGGGTCATCGATCGTGGTATTGTACACAGTTCAGAAGAGGTGAGAGATCAAACATCTACTTAGCTCTTAACGTTTTAGTTGATCGGGACATTAGGCCCTATTTGCGGCAGTCACGACCCACACCTATAGAACCTGCGAGCCTCCGACTCGCCCAAAATTGTTTGACTTTTCTTGAAGAATTTCGCAGGCTTGACGAAGAGAGGATGTGGTCGTCGTGGAAGAATCGCGGCTTTCACATCGATCCCGCCGTCTCCTTGCCCGCCTGCCACGAGGGTCCCGCCTCATGAGAGCCCCCTGCTCCAGACATTCCCCCCAAGGCTCAAAGGTTCGTCAGATGACCCTCTTAAAACGCATACTTCTGGCTATGACGGCCGCCCTTGGTACATGTTTTTCGGGCAATGACGCGGTCCAGGCTGGTGCGGATTCAGGATCTTCCACCGTTGCCGAAATCGACCTTGGGCAAAAGACCGCTTCGCTCCATGGTTCCAAAGCTACGCTTCAGCTCGTCGCCACCGGCAAGCTTTCGAGCGAACAGTTGGAAGATCTTACCCGCAAAGCGGTTTGGTCGAGTTTGGACCCCCAGATCGCAATGGTCGACGCCCGCGGCAAGGTCGTTCCCAAAGGCAACGGCGAAACGACCATCGTCGCTGCCTATCAAGATAAGAAGGCTTCGACGACTGTCAAAGTCGATGGGATGGAAGCTCCCGCCAAGGTCAGCTTCCGGAACGACGTGATCGCAGCCTTCAGCCAGGCTGGCTGCAATATGGGCTCTTGCCACGGTACTCCGACGGGCAAGGGAGGCTTCCGACTGAGTCTCAGGGGCTATCTGCCCGATCAAGACTATTCAGTGCTCACTCGCGAAGCTGGCGCCAGGCGTTTGAACGTCATGGCGGCCGACAAGAGCTTGATTCTCGAGAAGCCTCTGGGAGAGGTTCCCCACGAAGGCGGATTGCGGCTCAGTCGAAGTTCCAAGACGTTCGAAATGATTCATGATTGGATCGCTCAGGGCGCCCTCGACGACCCTTCCGCACCCAAAGCCGTGAAGCTCGAGCTAAGCCCTCCAGCACGCGTCCTCAACGGCGAAGCCGAAACTCAACAAATCGCTGCGACGGTGCATTATGCCGACGGGACCTCGCGCGACGTCACTCAACTTTGCTACTACAATTCGTCTAACAATCTGATTGCCGACGTCGCCGCCGACGGCTTCGTTAGTTTCAAGACCCCCGGCGAGGCTGCGATCATCGCGCACTATCTGGATTTGGTGGCCAACGTCCGACTAACGCATTTGGTCGACGTCCCGGGCTTCAGGGCCGTCGACGTGCCTGGCGACAACTTCATCGACAAGGCTGTCTATTCCAAGCTCAACAGGATGCGAATTCCCCCCTCTGAGATTTCGACCGACGGAGAATTCCTTCGTAGGGTTTATCTCGACGTCTGCGGAGTCTTGCCTTCCCTCGAAGAGACAAAGGCCTTCTTGGCAGACGCCTCGCCGGACAAACGGGTCGGGCTGGTTGATCGGTTGCTCGATAAGCAGGAATACGTCGATTTCTGGACGCTCAAATTCGCCGACGTGCTTCGCTCGAACGGCAGACTTTTGCAAACCAAGGGCGCATACGCCTTCAACCGCTGGATCCGCGCGGCGATCGAGCACGACGAGCCCTTGGATCAATTTGCAAGAGACTTGCTCACATCCGAAGGATCCACATTCAAAAATCCAGCGGCGAATTACTATCGGATCTCGCGGGATCCCGAAAGCTCGGTCGAGACCACGGCTCAGTTGTTCCTCGGCGTGCGCATTCAGTGCGCCAAGTGCCACAACCATCCATTCGAGCGCTGGACGCAAGACGACTATTACGGCTTTGCATCGTTCTTCTCGGGAGTTCGGCACAAGCCAGGCAACCTTGCCCAAGAGGAGGTTGTATTCGCCTCGACGGCAGGCGACGTGCGCCAGCCAAGGTCCGGCAAGAGCATGAAGCCCAAAGCTCTTGGAGGGCCTATTTACGACGACGGCCCCAGCGCCGACCCAGACCGCCGAGCACGGCTGGCAAAGTGGCTCACAAGCCCTGAGAATCCGTTCTTTGCCAAATGCCTTGTGAACCGCGTTTGGTTCCACTTGATGGGAAGAGGGATCGTCGAACCCGTCGACGACTTTCGCGACTCGAATCCAGCCGCGAACGACGAACTCTTGGACGCGCTTGCAGCCGACTTCGTCAAGAACCATTGCAGCCTCAAGCATCTGATCAAGTCGATTGTCGCCAGCAGGTCGTACCAACTGAGCGCACGCACGAATACGCTCAACGCCAACGACGCTATCTATTTTTCGCATTCGTATACGAAGCTCTTGCCGGCCGAAGTGCTTCTCGATGCGATTTCGGTTTTGACCGGAACTTCTACGTCTTTCGACGGTCTTCCTAAAGGCTCGAGGGCGACGCAGATTGCCGATGGAAAGATGGAGAATGCGTTCTTGAAGACGTTTGGCAAGCCCGCCCGTGAACTGGCCTGCGAATGCGAACGCGAAAGTGATTCGAACCTGTCGCAGGCTCTTCAGCTCATTGGTGGAGACACCGTCAATGGCAAGCTGAGGGACGATACCGGCAGGATGGCCAAACTTGCCGCGAGCAATCTTCCTCCGGAAGCGGTCTCGAAAGAGCTGTATCTTCTGGCGCTTTCACGCGAGCCCAACGCCACCGAGCTGGCCGCGGCGATCAAGCACTTCAAATCGACCCCCGACCGTCGCCAGGCCGTCGAGGATTTGGGTTGGGTGCTGATCAACTCGAAAGAGTTTCTCTTCCGCCATTGATCGTATCAATGCATCTCGATCTCACTGGTCGCGGTGGAGTCGAGCATCGTCGGGAAGCGTTAATACCAGCCCCGGCGCTAGGTCGGCTGGGTCGTCGATTACGGCTTTATTCAGTCGAAGGATCTCCTGGCGCGGCGGCTGTCGCCCAGAGTATCGCGAGCGATGCTTCGAAGGGTGTCAAACTTTCGAACCTGATAGCGCGGACTTGGGGTTTCAATCGGCACGTCTTCAAATGAGATGATCCGCTCGTCCCTCGATCGTGGAGCGGGTTCGGCGCCCTCGGACGACTGGGCGGCGAGATCGAAGCGACCATAATGCGGCTTCTCGGTCCTAAACCCAACCGGCGCCTTCGAGGCCGGTGAAGATGCACTCGCTTTCAGTGCTTGAGGAGGATCGATGAGTTTGCGGTCGAGCGATTCCGGAGGTGGTACGCGAATCGAGGCGCTGACGAAGAGTTTCTCGGGAGCATCGAATTGATCGCGGTTGGCAGCCCAGAGTGCTTTGTAAAACCTTCCTGAACCATAGTACCTGCGAGAGATCGTCCAGAAGTTCTCGCCTTTCTGGACGATGTGGACCAGAGGTTCGAACGGTTCTGGATCCGTTTGAAGAGGCGCTGTGGATGCGGTAGTGGCCGCGGGATCTCGCGATTGCCCGACAATCGGGGCGTTCCCGGGTCGATCGATCGATAACGCTCCGGGCCTCGGTTTCGTTTTGTTGGGGATCTCCACCCAATCTCCGCTGGCTGCGATAGGGACGGGCTCGTGTTTGGGGTCGTCCGCGAACCTCGGCGCCTGGGACTTGGCCGTGGCTTCCGTCGCTGGGGGAGATGGAACGGATTCCGATGTAACGAGATTTGTATTTTCTCCACTCCGTGGATTCGTCTTATCCTCGGTCTTCGCGGCGGATTCCTCAGCAAGCGGCTTCACTTTGATTTGTTCAGATGCGACCGAATCTGGAACAGGATCGGCAGGAGGCAAATCTTCGGCTCTTTGTTGGCTCGAGGGAACGTCGGTGACGGCTTTTTCGACAGGTTTTTCCTCCGGCTTGATCACGTTGGCGGAATTGGATCCGGCCGTGGTCGCGTCGACGGCGTTGGGTTTTTCTTTCGAGCTCGCCTCTGACGACGTGCTTGCTTCCTTGGCGGGATCGGGGGGCGTCACGGACTTCAAAACGTCGGGCAAATCGGCTTCGTTTTTAGCGAGCTCAGAGCGCTTCCAACTTGTTCTGATTCGTCTCCTGGGAGGATGTCTGGTCGTTGATGACGACAGGGGAATTCTCGTCCGGAGTGGGCTTTGCTTGAGCGGTGGTTAGTTGAGGCTTTGACTCATTCTCCACAGCCTTGTCCGATGGTGGTGGACTGCTCGAGGCAGCAACGGAATTGGCAGCGCTTTCGATTTTCGATCCAGTCTCCGAGTTTGGCTTCGCGGAATCCGACCCAGTTGCTCCAGAATCCGCGGAAGTCGGTTTTTTAGCATTTTCTTCCGAGGCCGACTGGTTGGAAGCCGTTTCGGTCCCGATGGGCTTTGGAGGAGCGTCTGAGCCATGTTCGGGCGTCGACGCGTCGCCGACCTTGTCTTTTGCCGCTTTTTCTTGCTTAGCCTTCTCGTCTTTGGTTTGCTTCGCCATTGCAAGGGTGGGGGCGTTGTCGCCGCCGCGCTTGAATAAGAAAACGCCAATCATCACAAGGAACGAGAGCCCAGCCGAAATTGCATACCTGTGCCGCCAAACGATGGCAAAATGACTCGCAGCGCCGCTTTTGGAGATCGAGCCTTCACTGGGAGCCACATCTCCGCCCGCTCCGCCTTCATTCGTGGCGTGGTCGTTTACACCGGACATCACGCACCCCTCTTCGAATCAGGACTTGCCGAAGGTTGATCGCCGGCGCGCTCGAAGACGCGAAGTTTCGCGGAGCGAGACCGAGGGTTGTTCGCGCGTTCAAGTTCCGATGCGATGATCGGTTTCTTGACGACGGGGCGAAGCTCGACGGACTCTTTAAAAGCCCATTTCACTCTGCGGTCTTCAAGCGAATGGAAGCTGATGATCGCCGCCCGTCCTCCTGGAGCCAGCACGTCGGGGAGATCGGCAAGAATCGAATCCAGGAGGTCCAGTTCCTGGTTCACGGCAATCCGAAGGGCTTGAAAAACCCGAGTGGCGGGATCGATGCCTCCGTGCCAGCCAGGAGAGCTCTTGCGCACGATTTCAGCCAATTCGGTGGTCGTGGTGATACGCTTCTTTGCTCGGTATTCGACGATCGCCCGAGCAATCCGCCGGCTTCGACGCTCCTCGCCGTACATGAAGAAGACGTCGGCTAGCGCTTCGGCGGTAAGACTGCTCACAAGATCGGCGGCGGTGCGGCCGCGCTTGGGGTGATAGCGCATATCGAGCGGGCCTTCGCGCGAAAGCTAAACCCGCGCTGGGACCAGGCAAGTTGGTCGGAGGACAGTCCAAGATCCAGCAGAACCGCGTCCACTCTCGAGAGTCCCTCGTCCATTAAGAGCCGTTTGAGGTCCGAATATGAGCTTCGAAACAATTCGACTGGCAGGCCTTCCGTGGCCGTTCGCGCCAACTCGAGCATCTCGGGATCTCGATCGAGTCCGATCACCCGTCCGCCTGGCAAAACCGCTCGAGCCACTGCCGCCGCGTGCCCTCCCGCCCCGACGGTGCCGTCTACAACCGTTTTCCCAGGAGCGAGTGCGAGCGCCTCGAGCACCTCGTCCAAGAGCACCGGCTGGTGTACAGGCCTGGGCCGATCATTTCCGGCGTCAGCCTCAATTTCGCTCACGACATGCTCCCAGCGGAAAAGACTCTCCGCGAGGGTAAGGCAGAATACTCGGCGTTGGCGAACACCGCCATGCGAACTCAGATGTGATTACGCTCTGGAATGCGACGGAACTCGCCATTTCTAATCATCGGCAGGTATAATCGAATAACTTTCCAGATCCTGCTCCAACATCATATTGCCCTGGACGCGTTCCATGAAGCTCCCGCTCACGAGCAAACACCTCGTTATCATTGCGGCCATGATCGCAGTGCCCTCCTTTTGCTACCTCGTGGTCAAGGCGTCGGATGCGAAAATCCAGTTCCTGCTTGGACTTGCGGCCGTCGGTGCGTGTGGCTACGTGGTGGGTTGGATCCAGGATTCCCCAGTTTCGAAACGAGAGATCGAAATCTTGCACCAAACGATTCAAAATCTGGAAGAGCACAATCGATCTCTCAAGGACCTCCTCACCAAATCGCTGGTAGAGAGCCGACTTACGGAGCGTGCAAGTGCAGCGACGTTGGCTTCGGCAGCAACCGAGCGTCTGAATGCGTCGGTTCGCGAGCCCGTCGATCAGCCCAACCGTGCGAGGCAGCGGAATTACTTCAGGCTTTGGTGGATGGGGCAAGGCGGATCAGCAGGGCCGAGATCTTCAAAACCCACAATACACGGCGAGCTCGAGGCTCCGATCGCACACGAAAGTGCGGATGAAGAGCCTGGGGAGGCAGAACCGCTCGAGCGGTTGGGGTGAGTGGGCGCCGTCGTTTTGTAGGAGTTCCAGGTGGGCCAACACAATGGCTCGCGGTGACGCTCGCCGACCACTGGCTGTTCAACGAATCAGCTCGGTGAGGTAGACCATGATCGCGACGCCGATGAGCGCCAGTCCGAAGGCGTATATCGGTCCCCAGGAAATTTTGGGTCCAATGTACGGCAGAGCTTGCTCGATCCGTTTGACAACGCGTAAGTGCTCGAGCCCTGCAAGCACGTTCATTACAACCCCCAAGGTCACCAAAGCCATGCCGATCCAATTCGAGAATCCTGGGTGTTTGGGTGCGAGCTGATGGCCGAAAGAGCTCACCTCGCGAAGGAACAGGCCAAAGCGAGCGACAACGAAGCCGAAACCCATGATCGCAAGGCCAGTGCGAATCCAAGCCAGCAATGTACGCTCTGCCGCCAGGCGAAGCTGAGGGTCGCCAGTGCCCTGCGTTTTTGCAATCACGTCCTTGTCCATGTCCTACCTTTCTTCCAGTTTTCCAAGTCTCAAGACACCATGAAGACGAGATTGTGGCAAGGTCGACTGGGTGGTAAGGGCGCGGAAAGGCCTGAGAGTTGGTATCCTTCTTGCACCCCCCCGTCGTGCTGAAAGGCCCTCGGAGACGATCATGCCAGAGTCTGAGACCCCTACTCTCTTACCCGAACCGCCGCCTGCAAAATCTCCCCGCTGGGTGATCACTCTCAAGGAGACGCTTACACCGTTTACGGTGCCTGGCCATGCGCGTGTTGGCGTTTGCAGCGTGTTGGTCGGCCTGATCGCGGGTTTTGGAGCTCTGGCTTTCGCGTTCTTGCTCAGTCTTTCGAACCGTTACGTACTGGGCGGTCTGTTGCACTATTGGCCGCCGCCGACGGCTGACGAGGCCGTCCGGGCCATTTCGCTCCCTGGGCCCTGGTGGCTTTTGTTGCTGGTTCCCACGGTGGGCGGACTGATCTCCGGCTGGCTTGTGCAGACCTTTTGCCCGGAAGCCGAGGGACACGGCACCGACGCGATGGTCCGCTCGTTTCACCGACAGGCTGGGATGATTCGCGGTCGGGTTCCGATCATCAAGGCCTTGGCTTCGATCGTGACGATCGGGACCGGGGGCTCGGCGGGTCAGGAAGGTCCGATCGCACAGATAGGCGCTGGTTTTGGGTCGTACCTGGCTCAGGTCCTGAAGTTGACCTCCGAGGAGCGGAGAACCCTCGTGCTGGCCGGCGCCGCGGGGGGCATCGGAGCAATCTTCCGAGCGCCCCTGGGCGGAGCTTTGTTCGCCGTGGAGGTGCTTTATGGGTCGACCGCCATTGAATCGCCCGCGCTCCTGGCGTGCCTGGTGAGCTCGATCATCGCGTACTCCACCTTCACGATGTTCATGAAGTCCGACGCGATATTCCGCGTGCCCGATTTGAAATTCCACGGGGCTCTCGAGCTGCCGTACTACGTGCTCTTGAGCTTGGCTTGCGTTGCCGTGGGTTTTGTGTTTGTAAAGGTCTTTTACGGCTCTCGCGATCGGTTCTTTCACAAGATCAAGATTCCGAACATTCTCAAGCCGGCGCTTGGCGGCTTGATTGTCGGTTTGATTGCGCTGGTGACTCCGCAGGTGCTTTCGGGCGGCTACGGCTGGGTGCAGTGGGGCGCGATCGGCATGCCTCCGGGTTTCGAGGCGAATTCGGCTTACCTCCCTCAAATGGGGTTCGTGGCACTCTTGGCAGCGGCTTTGATGAAGATCTTCGCCACCAGCGCCTCGATTAGCTCCGGCGGATCGGGCGGGGTGTTTGGGCCCTCGGTGTTCATTGGAGGGATGCTCGGCGGCGCGTTTGGAAAGCTGATCGCCCACCTCGCGCCTGGGTCCGGCATTCAGCCCGCTGCTTTCGCACTCGTCGGCATGGGAGGCTTCTTCGCGGGGGTTTCGAAGACCCCACTTACGTCTCTGCTGATGATTTGCGAGATTACCGGCAGTTATCAGCTCTTAGTTCCACTAATGCTCGTCTGTACAATCTCCTATGCGCTTTCACGCAAGTGGACGATCTTCGAAGAGCAGGTGCAGACGCCGTTGGACAGTCCCGCGCATCAGGGGGACTTCGAGGTCGACGTACTTGAGCGGATGACCGTCGAGGAAGCGGGGGTTCGCACCGAGGGTGTTGTCACCTTCCAAGAGGAGGCGCCGCTTCGGACCATCCTCGATCAAATTTCACGAAGTTCGGAGACGCTTTTTCCGGTATTGAACGGCGAAGGAAGGCTTACGGGAGTCTTCAACTTGCACGATATACGTCTCGCTTGGATGGGCGGGGCCTGGAGCCAGTTGATCGTCGCGGACGACCTGGCCACCAAGCCCGTGCTGACGGTTCGGGCTACGGACAACCTGGCCACAGCGCTCAAACGAATGACCGAGCTCAACGCCGACGAGGCGCCGGTGGTCGCGCCGACGATCCCACGCATCTGGTGGGGTTGCTCAGCAAGCGAGATCTGGTGACCACATACGCACGTTCGATGACCAAAACGGCGCCAGGCGAAATCGACGGGGTGCTACGGAATCACCATTGAACGGGACGAGCGTCTGTATCGCCGGGATTATCGTTCGTAGGCCCTTGCCAGTGGTTCCGCCGATGCTTCGAGTGGTTCCATGCCGTCGAGTTGGTAGAGCTTCTCGCCGCTGGGGGTTGGATAATGACCCGTGACGCAGGCCCTACAGAGTTTCTCGGCGCCCAACCCGATCGACCTCGCGATGGCCTCGATGGGCAGATAACGAAGGCTGTCGGCGCCTAGCTCTTGGGCCATCTTCCTTCGCGCATCGTGAGAAAGCCCCATATTCGGCAAATCGAGATACTTGGGGGCGAATAACTCGGATCGTCTGGACATATCAATGCCATAAAAGCAGGGGGCGATAATCGGCGGACAAGCGACGCGGAGGTGAATTTCCCTTGCGCCGCCCCGATCCCGAATTTCACGTACCAGGGCTCGCATTGTGGTTGAGCGGACGATGCTGTCTTCGACGAGCAGAACGCGTTTGCCGGCAAGCACCTGGGGCAACGGAGTGTATTTTAACCGAGCTCGTTGCGCCGGTCTGCCTGGCCTTCGATGAAGGTTCTTCCCATGTACCGATTGCGCATCAAGCCTTCCACCGAGGGAATCTTCAGCTCGTGCGCCATGGCGTCGGCGGCCGCCTTGGCTGTGTCGGGCACGGGCACGACGATGGTGTCGCTGTCGAGCGGAACGTCTTCGAGTCGAGCCAGCTCTTTGCCGAGTTTGGCCCTGCTGAGATAGACCGAGCAGTCGTCGAGCTCGCTGGCGACGTTCGCGAAATAGATCCACTCGAAGAAACAGTGCGCCCGCCTGGGCGAGTCGGCGAACCGCTCGATGCGGACGCCTTCTTTGTTCACTACAGCCAGAGTGCCCGGCTCCAGGGGTTTGATTCGCGAGAGGCCGAGGTTCGCCAGTGGAACACTTTCGCTTGCGGCGGCAAAAAGCGGACCGTCGTGGGCGATGCACAGGGGGCGAATCCCCAGAGGATCGCGGACGACGACGAGATCGCCCTGAGCCGAGAGAAGAACGATGTTGTAAGCGCCGTCGAACTGGCCCGAGAGCGTCTTGAAAATGCGAGTCCAATCGATTGGACCGCGGTCGTCTTGAAGCTCTTGGCTTATGGCGTGGAGCAAGATCTCAGTATCTGTATCGCGCTTCAGGTGGTAATCGCCCTTTTCGAGCAGTTCTCGCCTGAGGTCGTGGTAATTCGCGAGTTGGCCGTTGAACGCGAATGCAAACCACTTGGTTTTGCGTACGTGTTCTCGCTCGAAGGGTTGGGCGAGCGAGAGATCCTCGGCCCCGCAAGTTGCGTAGCGGACGTGTCCGATGGCCGCCGGGCCGTCGTGGGCCGACATCACCGCCTCGAACTTGGCGCGATGGTTCATCCGAAACGCCTCGGCCACCGTCCCGAGGTCTTTGTAGGTTTTGAGGATCGACTGCCTGCTTGGATCGTAGGTGGTCATGCCGGCGGCAAGCTGGCCGCGATTTTGCATATCCAGGAGCATTCGAGGAATAAGCCTGGAAGCGTGTTGCAGGTCGCCAACGGGCGGGACTCGCAACGAGCCATTCGTCTGAGATGTGTAATACACAGCGGCGATGCCGCATTCGTGCTGAAGCTCGCCCATCGGTCCCCAGTCGTAGTTGGAGGGGTCTGTCGCACGATCCCCACGCTTTTCAAGGCTTGTTGGCTGGGAACCCTCCGCCGAAGCGGCGAGATTCCGATCTCACAAGAGCCATCGTCGCCTAGGCTGATTTCGAGATTGGATTATAGTGTCGGAGATCAAGGGGGGCAATCAATGCACCTTGTTCGCCAATTGAGGGGCCACGAGTGGACGCCGACCCAAACACGACCGTTAAGTCTCTCGTACGCAGAGATCTGGTGCGTGAAGAGCTTGTCAATTCCTCCGACGTTTGGGTCGTCAAAGTCGGCACGAACGTGCTTGCTCGAGCCGACGGGACGCTCGATCACGGCCGAATCGACCATCTCGCCGACCAGATTTGCAAGGTGTTCGCCAGCGGCAGGCGAGTCGCCCTGGTCAGCTCGGGAGCGGTAGGGGCCGGCATCGGCGCGCTAGGGCTTTCAGGCAGGCCCGACCACCTGGCAGGAGTGCAAGCCGCCGCGGCGGTTGGACAGGCGTATCTCATTCGAGCCTATGACGAGGGTTTTCGTCGCCAGGGCAGAGCCGCGGCCCAGATCCTTTTGACGCACGACGATTTCGACAACCGTTCTCGCTACCTGAACACACGCAACACCCTTCGAGTTCTCTTCGAGTGGGCGCAGTGCCCGTGATCAACGAAAACGACACGATCAGCGTCAGCGAGATCCGTTTTGGCGACAACGACCGGCTCGCCGCGATGGTGACGAACCTGCTCCAGGCGCCTTTGATGGTCGTGCTTTCAGTCGCCGACGGTCTCAGAGCGATGGACCCCGCGATCGACCCGGATTCCCCCTTGGTCCCACTGGTGACCGAGCTTGACGATAGAGCATTCGAACTTGCAGGAGCCAGCAAGAGCCGCCTGGGCGCCGGCGGAATGCGGAGCAAACTCGAAGCGGCACAGCTTGTTACGCGAGCCGGCGGATCGGTGATCATCGCATCCGGTCTCCAGGATCGGCCGCTCGAGCGGATTCTCGCGGGAGAGCCTCTTGGCACCCTCTTCCTCGGCTCAGGCTCCGCCCAGGGCGCTCGCAAGCGCTGGATCGGCCTGACCGCCAGGCCCAAGGGACGTTTTATCGTCGACGAGGGCGCCAGAGCCGCACTCGAAACCGGTTCAAAGAGCCTCTTGGCCATCGGCGTCGTCGACGTTGAAGGCAAGTTCGAAAAAGGAGAGGTTGTCGGAATTCGCGACCCCGAAGGGCGCGAGTTCGCCCGGGGACTAACGAATTACGACGCGTCGGACGCTCTGAAGATTAGAGGGCTGAGAGCCGACGCGGCGCGTGAGGCGCTGGGGACGACTCCCTACGCGGAGGTCGTTCATAAAGATAATCTTGTGATTATACGGTAAGCGGAAGTGTATCGACGCCTCGTATCCTTACATCTTAACGCACAAAGATGGTCCATAACGATGCAATGCCGATGCAGGCCGAGAGCATGGCCAGTATCAGACTGAGAGGCCATTGAGAAGGCGCCGGCGACTCTCCACGTTTCAACCTTCGCAAGTCAACCCACTGGGACAGACCCGCGGCCGACATCGAGACGATTCCCAGTAGTACGAGCGCCACTCCCAGCCGAATGGCGCCGTGATGCAATCGTATCGTCTCCGGATTCCGCGAATGCTCCACCATCGTGCGAAAGAATGCAACCATGCCGAAGCCAAAGCTTGCCATGCCGAGAGTCGTACGCACCCAGGCCAGCGTCGTCCTGTCCATGGCAAGACCCGTCCGATAAACGGCCATGCCAGTCCGTTCCTCGGCAAGATCCGTCCGAGGATCCGCAGTTTTCGAATCGTCCGCGATCATGGATTCTCCTTGTTCTTTTTCTCCTGCTCCTTTTGTTCGCGTTGGTCCAAGTACCTTGCATACGCTTCCAGCCCGTCGATCAGGTGGGGGAGCGCTCCAAGAACGCTAAAGAAACCGATGATCGCCATTCCGTGACCAATGCGCAGACGTCCGTGCGTGATGTCGTCCCTAAGCGTGTGGGAAGCGTCCGAGAGTCCGATCGTGAGAAGCGTCACGCCCTTGACCAGGTTGGTCACTGGATTCTCGACGAATGATTTGATCCCTGTAGCAACCTTATGCCAGTTCATGGGCGTGCCTCGTTGACTCAGTCCCGCCGTGCTTGCGGACGTTGAATTAGGACCAACAGTCGTTTAAAAGGATAAATCAGATAAAGCGAAAGCCCGGCGCTCCAAAAAATGGAGTACCGGGCTTGTGTTAGCTCCAGCGAGAGCACACGGCCGTTCGGCTCGAGCGGAGTTTCACTTAGAGAATGCGAGGCCTGGATCTTCCGACGGCGCCCCCATCAGTTTGAAGACGAAGTGTTGAGCGTCCTTCCAGACGACGTTGCCGGACATCTTGCCGGCTTTAGCGTTGTCGAGAATAAGGACTCCGCCTTCGACGCTTGATTTGCCGCTGATCGTGCCCGGGGGCTTGCCGGGGGCGTCGACAGTCCAATCGAAGGCTCCATCGTCTTTGATCGCCAAGGTGATTTTGGCGCCTTGGGGCTTCGCGACCCAGACTCCGGCGAGCTTGCCTGCGTCGAACGCCTCTGACTCGGCGGGAGGAGCAGGCGCTGCGTCTGCACTAGCAGGCTTGAGCTTGGTTAGGATCTGAGCCGAGAGCGTATCGTTGGGCTCGAGCGTCACGACTCGCTTCAACTGGTCGGCGGCCATGTCGATGTGTCCTTCGGCAATGTAGTGATACGCCAGGACAAAACGCGCCTGCGCCGACTTGGGATGCGACTTGATGTAGGTCTCGAGGCCTCGGAGTTGCTTGGTGTAGAGAGCCGCGTCAGAGTAGTTTCCAATAAGCGAAGTCCAATCCCAGCCAGGCCCGACGGAAAGCACTGCATAAAGCGGCGACGCCGCTTGCTCGTACTTGCCCTGGGCGAAGAGGACCAGAGCGAGAAACTCATGCATGTTCAGGTCGTTCGGGCTTTGCCCCAGTGCCTGCTGAACAAGTTGATGAGCGCTCGAATAGTCGTTCGACCTGAAAGCTTCGATCGCCTTGTCGAAAGCGGACTTGGCGTTGTCGGACGCAGCCGGTTCGGTTGGCGTCGCCGTGCTCAACGGCTGTGCGTAGCTATAGGCAGGAGCGCCGCCTTGCTGCGGTTGTAAGCCTTGTTGACCACCGGCGTATCCGTATCCGCCCATTCCGCCCATGTAGGGGTTGCTGTACCCTGAGTACCCGTAAGAGTACATGGGCGAACCGACGCCCCAGGCGCCCACTCCGCCCCACATACCGGCGCCGTAGCCGCCGTAAGCCGCTCCATAGGCGCCGTAGCCCAACGCGCCGTAAGCGCCGCTGCCGTTCCAAGTACCGTTGCGATTGGCGTATCCCGCTCCAACGGCGGCTGCGCCGGCGTTGGGATATGCACCCTGATTTCGATTGGCATAGCCGGCGCCTGTCGCAGCCGCGCCGGCGTTGGGGTATGCGCTTTGATTATTATGGTTGGCGTAGCCAGCGCCAGCCGCGGCAGCTCCGGCGTTAGGATAATTTCTATTGGCGCTCGAGCCGCCCGCGTAACCGGAACCGCTTTGCGGATGCGCTCCATAGGTCCCGCCATAGCCGCCGCCTGGGTGGGCGCCGTAGGCTCCGCCGCCTCCGCCGTAACTGCCGGTCGGGTGGGCGCCCCCGCTGTAGCTTCCTGCGTGACCGCCGTAGCCGCCTCCATAACCTCCGCCGCGGCCGCCCCCGCCCGCGAAGAGGTCGCCGCCGCTTAACGCGAGAACCGCCGAGGCGCTGATCGCCAATTTCAAATATGTTCGCTTCATGAGATGAATTCCTGGATATAAAGCTTCAATGAGTATGCGACTTGAAGATTGCTTCATTTGCCCGCTTCTGGCGGTTTGCGGACAACGACGAACTCGTCGACGCCCGGCGCCGCCGCGCCGCCGACCGTCATGTGCGTCGACTGCCAGCCAAGCCTGTCTTTGTCGAGCCGAGTGATGATGTTCGTCGCCGACATCGGCTTGCCGTCTTGAGTGACGCCTTCGATCTTGACGATCCACTGGTTGCCGTTGCGCGTATAAAAGCCCTCGGCGTGCCCGCCCAGGGAGTCAAAGATCCAGGTCTTGAATTGCTCGCGCACAGGATCCCAACCAATCCGCTGCATTCCGCTGAGACCGGGCTTGCCTTCGGTCTTGATGCTGAACTCGCGATCGAGGAACGCGCCTCCCTTGGCCCAAGAGCAAGTGGCCGAGACCATTGCGTCGGCGCTCTCGTTGACCCAATCGCCAACCATCCACTCGAGCTCTTTCAGGCGGTCGTGAGCCGAGACGTTCTTGGCGGGTTCGTCGCGAACGGCGGCCTGATACCACTTGCCGCCTTGCTTGACGTAAATGGCGGTAAAGCGGCTCGTCTCGGGGCCGCCGACGCCAGCAGGCGGTGTGATCTTTGCACTGCCCTGTTCGAGTGCCGTCTGCTCTCCAAGGAAGTGCAGCACATCGACTTTGAGCTCGATCGTACACTTCGGACTGTCTTTGAACGAAGCAGCGTACTGATCTTGGATCGCCTTGCGTCCCTCGAGGCGGCCGCCGTCCTCGTCGACCACGACGGCGGTGTCTGTGTATGTGGCGGCTGCGCCAGCGGCATCTCCCGAGTTGAACGCTTTGACGAACGTGTCGAGGAGCGCCTTGATCGCCTTCTCGTCCTCGGGACGAGCAGCAGGCGGGATATCAGTTCCCTTCCGTTGAGCGACGCCTTGCGCGGTCGTCGGACTCGCTGGCTCTCCGCTTCTTGACTTTTGGATGTAAATGCCTGAACTGGTCGCGCCGATCGCAACCAAGAGCAGCAGGAAGACCCTTCTCATCGGAATGTTCCCTTCAACAGAAACGGGTTCGTTGTCTTGAACCGCGGAGGTTAGAGTCGCGCACGACGGAAGTGTCACCGGTCCTTCGTTAACCGATGCGCTCCCACGTGCGAGGCTGCGAAGTTTATCAGCTTTGAATTTGGCTTTAATGGAAAGGCAGTTGGAACGCTCGTCAGTTGGAAGCCGGGATGCCGGCGTCTGCTTCGTGAACCATGAACATCGATGTCGGATCGAGCAAACGAAGCTAAGCTCCGAGCAAGAACCTCCTGCTGGAGCCCCAACGATCGCCTTACCTTGGAGATCGGAAGACACATCAAATCACTAATCGTAGGCGCGAACAAGTAAAAAAAGCAGGATTTCCAAAAATCTGGAGCTCTCGTTCGGTTTCTAACGGCGCTCATTTTTGGGGTCTGTCGAAGATCGCAAGGCGTTTCATTAGACAGTGCTCCGCGCCGTCCGAGTCGGAATCATCTCTTCGGCAAGCTAAACTTTTCGTGAGGAACCCCGCCGTCGTCGAGGTCAAAATCCGGGTCAAAGAGCGTCTGGCTCTGCGCTCCCAGGAAGCTCGGCTGGGCCTTAATCCATTCACTTGGCTTCATTTCTTGAGCATAAGCAATCAAACGCGCGTTGAGATCACTTACAATTTCTGGATGCAGAGCGGCAACATTGTCTTTTTCTTCGGGGTCCCGCGCCAGGTTGTACAGTTCGGTCTTTCCAGGAAAGGTCGCCATCCGAACGAGCTTCCAGTCCCCTCTGCGAATGGCGCCTCGAAACGCCTCGACGTTGATCAAGATTTCCTCGTGGGCTGAAGGCTTGCCCTCGGCCAAGGTCGACCAGACGTCCTTGCCGTCCATCGGATGATTATCGGATCCTTTTCCCCCCGCAAGCGCCAATAAAGTCGGCATGACGTCGGTCATGTGGATGGGAATCTTCACGACGCGAGGTTCGAGCCTGCCAGGCCAGTTGACGAAGGCAGGGACGCGCACCCCGCCCTCGTAAAGCGAGCCCTTGCCACCCTTGAACGGATTGTTTGAAGCAGGCGGCTTTTCGCCCAGCGCCACTCCGCCGCTTTCCTTGCGATCCGCTTCTGAGCGAGCTCCTGTTGCAAAGAGAGCGCTGGTCGCGCCTCCGTTGTCGCTGGCAAAGAGGATGATCGTGTTCTCGCGCAAACCTTTCTTTTCGAGCGCCTCCACGACCCGTCCGATTTGATCGTCCAGTGCCGTGATCATGCCAGCATAAATTCGACGTTTCTCGTCCTTGATCGAAGCATATCGGTCGATGTATTCCTTCGGCGCCTGATAGGGCGCGTGGGGCGCCAGAGAAGCGAAGTAGAGGAAGAACGGCTTCTTCGGATCCTGTGCGTCGATGAGCTTCACGGCTTCGTCGCCGATCAGCGTCGTGAAATAGCCGTCTTCCTTGAAGAACTCGCCGTTGCGCTGCCAGTCGATCAGCCCGCCGCGTTCCTTGGTAAAGTAGTCAACCTCGCCGACGAGGTTCCCGTAGAAGGAATCGAAGCCTCGATTTTGGGGCCAATATTTGCGATCGGCATGACCCAAGTGCCACTTTCCGACCATATATGTTTGATAGCCAGCCGCTTTGAGCGCCTGCGGCAGAGTGAGCTCGTCGGTCGGCAATCCGTACCCATGACTTGGGAAGATGACGAGGGTTTGCAACCCGTGCCGAATCGGGTATCGACCGGTCATGAGCGTCGCCCTCGAAGGCGTGCACACCGGCATCCCATAGAACGATTCGCACCGGACCCCCGATGCTGCGAGTTTGTCGATGTTGGGCGTCTTGATGTCGCTGCCTCGATAGCCAAGGTCGGCGTTGCCCAGGTCGTCGGCCATGATGAAGACGATGTTGGGCTTGGGGTCCGCCGCCCCGGCCAGCAGAGCGACGAAGCCAAGTATAAGCAGTGACGCGATCGTTTTCTTCAGCATGGACGCGGTCCTGTCTGCAAAAAGTCGGAAACCTGATCCCGAAAGGTGGGAGTTCCATTGGATGCTTGCTGCAAGGCCCAAGAGTGAGATTAAAGGTTGCCTCGCCTCGTACTCGCTTGGCATGCAGTGTAACGCAGTTTGGCAAAATCCGGATAGTTGTCTTCGTTTATACTTGAATATGCACAAATGCAAATATAAGAATCTAAAAATCGGATCACTTAGCTTCAGTAACCAACCTCGAGGTCCGGCCGCATAACCTGCAACTTCCGGAGCGCCTTCTTGCTCACTTTGCCCTTGCCCTGAATCGACTCGCCGATGGCTACGTACTTGAGATTCCGCATCGATGCGATCGTTTCCAAGCCTTTGTCGGTAATGGGCCAGTTCGTGATGCTCAAGTGTTCAAGCTTGGGAAGGCGTGCGAGCGATTCGAGTCCGTCGTCGCCAATGGGAAGCCATCTCGCTTCGAATCTGCGTAGCTCGACGAGATTCTCGAGAGGCTTTAAGTCTTGGCTAGTGAGATTGCACTCAGACAGGTCGAGTTCCTTGAGTTGGGTCGTCTTGCCGATGAGCTCGAAAGAGGAGTTGTCAAGCCGGATCGATTTGAACGTGAGCGATTCGAGCGCAACCAATCGCGCAAACCCCTCTCCATGGACTCGGTTGGACTTCACATCCAGCGCGCGAAGATGCGGCAGCCGACTTAAGTGATGAACGCCATTGTCGTCGATTGCGTTCGATTCGATCTCCAGAAGTGACAAGTTCCTCATCTTGGCGATCGATAGAAGAGCCTGGTTGCCGAGACTTGTTTTGTTCAATCGCAAGCGTTCGAGGTTATGGAGTGATGCTAACGCCTCCATACCTTTGTCCGTGATCCTTGTATTGCTTAGGTCGAGCTCTCTCAACTGCGTCAGGCGGCCGAGGATCTGGCACTCGTCGTCGCCGATTGGATTGACGCTCGCGACGAGTGTATGAAGTTTGGGCTGGCGTTCGAGAGCATTGAGAGCAGAATGGTAATCCGACGATGGACGATTTGGCTCAACGTCCGTGGCGAAGAAATCGACAAAATAAATGCTTCGAAACGGTTCATTTCCAACGATGTTCCTAATCCATTTCGGACCCGGATGCTGTTGCTCTCCTAACGACCGTCCATCGGTGTCGAACTCAAAATCGAAAAGCACATAGCCCTTCGCCTGTTCGACCAGCTTCTCAGCTCGTTTCTGCTGGCGGACGTGGTTCGCGATCATGCCGATGGGAACCCCCACGGCAGCGACCAGCACCATCAATAGTCCAACCCCGCTGATCAACCGGCGACTTGCGCTTCGGAAACTCGGAGGTTTCGGACGTCACAGCTTCCATGTGTTTAACTCCGTCAAAGACAAGGAGCGCGGCGCTCGACTTATGATGAGCAGGTCAATGAGTTTACCTAATCGTTTGGCAACGCTCATCGGCTTCGACTCCGCAAAGCGCGTCTCCCATTTTGGAGAGTTCGACGGAATCTGCACTCTCCGAAAAGCAAGCGGAGAACCTCGACTTATAAGGAAATGCCTTGGATAATAGAGCTTTCTTGTTGGACGCAAGCCAAGGACTTTGAATAGACATTGATCAGTCGTTTAGTAACTGCGTCGATTTTTGGCTCAAACGAGATTCGCCAATGAAAGTCAAAGCATCGACGGTTTTGGAATATCTCGACGAGCTGCCCGAGGATCGCAGGGCCGTGGTCGCCGCGGTGCGAGACCTCGTGAGGAAGAACCTGCCTGAGGGTTATCAAGAAACGCTCTCATACGGCGTAATCTCTTATGTGGTGCCGCTCGAACGGTTGCCCAAGACGTACAACGGCCAGCCGCTGGCATACATCTCGCTCGCCGCGCAGAAGCACCACTACGCTCTCTACCTGATGTGCGTTTACGCGAGCGAAAAGCTTAAGCGAGAGCTGGAAGAAGGCTTCGACAAACAAGGCAAGAAGCTCGATATGGGAAAAGGCTGCGTTCGGTTCAAGAACCTCGAAGACCTGCCCTTAGACGTCATCGCCAAGATCGTTGGGCGCGTTACCATGGATGAGTATGTCAAAATCTACGAAGACAGCCGGACGAAGCGACCGAAGTAACGTCGGCCGATGGCTTTCCGTCCGCGAGAATGAACGGATGCAGAGTCTTGGAGACGCCCTGACCTGACCTTTCCAGGTTGACAAATCCTCGCGAAGCGACATCCTGTTACGAGCAGTCTGCTGGCCAAACAGCGACGACCGATCGATTTTCAAGGAGGAGAATCGATGACTCTCGAAGAATGCAAGGCTCGCCTGGCTGAGATCCGGGCGCAGCAGGGAACGTTCAAGCCGCGCGTTAAAGTGATCTTTCGGGGCGCGACGTTCCAGGGCCTCTTGGTTTATTCGGACTCCGACGTTCCGCATCCCAGCGGGAGCCCGCAGTTCGGAGTGTTGGTGCTCGAGAGCCCTGGTCTCGTACCCACCCCTCCAACGCTTGTACAGATAGCAAGCCTCAAGCCCGAGGGCATACAAGGGCTTTGAAGAGAGAAGTTGGTCGCCGCGGTCCGGTCAAACGAGCGGAAACGGCAACGCAACAACGCGAGCCTGGAACGCTCCTTTGTCGTCTGCGCCATCGACCAAGACGCCTGAACCAGCGTTCTGAGCTCGCAAGTATCCCAGCGCTACCACCATTTCCTTTATCGGCGACGCAGCGCTCGATGTGATCGCTCCGACCGGCTTGCCATCGAAGTGAAGCACTGACCCATAAGCAATTGGCTCTTTTCGACCTTCGACGACCATCCCTCTCAAGACCTTGTTGACATGACCAAGAGCGTCGAGCCTGGCGACCGTTTCCTGGCCCAGGTAGCAACCCTTGGTGAAACTGATCGACTTCGAAGACCTGTCGATTTCTTGCGGCAAGTTTTCGGGGGAAACGTCGAGGCCAAAGACCGGAGTGCCCGCGGCAATCCTCATCGCCTCGAAAGCATCGGCGAAAATCGGTTCGAGGTCGATTTTCGAGGCATTTGATAACGCTTCGAGGACAAGATCCTTCTGATCCACAGGGCCAATCAAAGTCAGACCTTGAACGCCGGCAGGTCGTTCAAGAATGACCTCGACCGAGACATTGCCAACCACCGCTTTTGCGACTGCAAGATCTTTCTCGGGGATCGAAACGTCCAGTGCCGCCAGAAGCTCGCCAAAGTCATCTCCCAAAACGTGAAGTTCGAACGTTCCCGAGCTCAGATCCTCGATTGCCACGTCGTCAAAAACGCCGAATTTGTTGAGATGTGGGAGCAAGAGACCCAAAGCTCCTGGGTCGGTGCGTACGAAGAGCGAGTCGCCCAAGGAGTGAACGAGGATAAAGCCCAAGGTCATGCCTTGGATCGACGTGACGAAGGCTTCTTTGCCCTGACCTTGCTCGAGCTTCTTAATATCGTTGGTGACCAGGTTGTGGAGAAACTTGGCGCAATCGGGCCCAGTGATCTGGATTCGGGCTCGGGTTGATCGGTCGATCCATTTCAAGGCATGAGATGTCATGGAAGTGCTCATTCTTCCCTCACTTCGACGCGTGTAAGTTCAGCCTGATTGAGGAAGATGCACGACGTGCTGTTCGAAACGAGCCTCTTGGCTTGCTCGGGTTTTTCGATCACGGAGATCGAGAGGTCTTCAACAATTTGGGCGTCTAGGTTGCTGAGAAGAAACACGTCTGCCCAGGCAAGTGCTCTGGAGATTCGTCGGGCGATTGCGTAGTCGGACTCTCCGACGGCTTCTTTGAGTATGGAAGGGCCTCGGGTTGGGTCTTCGACGCCCAGGAGTTTCTGGCATGCAGGACCGAATTCGCCGGTGGTCCTCGTAAGCAGGGCGATCTTGCCGCCTCGGCGCACTAAGCCCATGGCGGCGGAGACGCCGATGGACATCGCTTCGATCCCCCCCTCCGGACCTATGCCGGCGACGACGAGATCCGCTCGATTTTGGACGCTGAAGGTCCAGTCAGCCTTGAGGGCCTGGATTCCAGCCGTGCGAACGGCGTCAAACCGGCCTGCGATTGCTCTGCGAAGACCCGTTTTGCCTGGAAGCACGGCAAGTTGGAGTTGGCTTCCCAACAGCCAACCGACTTCAACGCTTTCTTCGAGCAGCGGCCAAGATTCGTTCTCCTTTGGGAGCTCATCGTGGGATTGCGAGGAGAAAGCCTCTTGAGTCGCCCTGTCGGAGAGACCGGGCAAAAGCGTGGTCCAGGGGCCTCGGTAACCGCTCTCGAAATCGAATCCCAGCCTGCCGATGGGGAAGACGAGATCCGCGTCGACGAGCCTTCGGTTGAGGTAGATCCGTCTGCCTGAGTTCGTGCTGGAGAGGTAGGCGATTCCCGCTCGGTCGTCGGGGTTGTGGATCTGCAGCGAGACGCCGTCAGGGATGAATTCGGCGGGATTCCAGGTCGGAGTCCAAGGCAGTACGATCTCAATTTGTTCGCGTTCGATGCTCCCAAAAGCGAGTTCTTCGACGACTGCCTCGAGCAACTCTTTCGGGTTGTCGACCGAGGGATCGAGAGCAATGACGACGCGATCGCCTTCGACCACGGCTTGCCGGAGCGTGGGATAGGCGAGCGGCGAGGCCAAGTTCTCTCGAATCTCTGCCGCAACCTCGGCTTTGGGCAGGCTCTCAGGCCCCTCCCAAAAGCCCACGAGCTCGGACCCGCCAGGGTCGAGCTCGATAAATTCGTTCGCGAAACTAATCCTCAGAAGCATCGCGGAGACCGGCTTTCCAGGTACTTGGGCTTCATTTCGCTTACAACCTTTGCCGATGATAGAGGGCTTGAAACCAAGGGGTCAAGCCAAACCTCGGCCCGAAAGCGAACCTCCGTCGTCCTCAGCTCTCTCTTTATTAGGTGGAGCCTCAACGCCAAGCCAGGGAGTGTTTCGCCAGGCGGTTGACGCTTCGGCCCTTGTCGGTAGAATGAAGCCTCGAATATCGGCGCATAGCTCAGTTGGCTAGAGCGCACCCCTGATAAGGGTGAGGTCCGAAGTTCGAATCTTCGTGCGCCCATTTGCAGTCTGTTGATCTCGAGCGGAGGATTTGGGCGCCATCCGCGCCGAAGCCGAGAAAGCTCACTCGTCGTCGTCCTCCTCCTCGACTTCGACCTCCTCTTCCTCTTCTTCTTCCTCTTCTTCGTCCTCGGCTTCAGCCACGGCCGCGGCGGCCTTCTTCTTTGTGGCAGCGGGTTCGGCTGGTACCGGTCGAGGAATGGCCGCGCCAAGGCCAGGAGCGTCGTCCGGCATGGCTTCTTTCACCTTCTGGACGAAGTGCGTGCCTTTGCCCCTTGCGGTCATTTCCTCCGCCTTGGCGATCGCGGCGTCCTTCTGAGCGTATTCAAACGTCGCGATCGTCTTGAACGCGTCGTTGACCACTGCCCAGACAATCCGCATACGCGCGGCGGCTTTTGGAGCTTTTGGAGCCTTGGGAGCTTTCGGCGCCTTGGGTTTGGCGGCTTTTGGTTTCTTTTTAGCCTTGGGTACTGCGTCTTCGTCGTCGGAATCTTCAACGGCGTCGTCCGGTTCGTCCTCCATCGGATCGATCGGCTCGGCCGCCTCGTATTGCCTGCGGAGCTCCTTGCGGTTGCGTGTCTTGCCTGCCATTGCCTTATCCTTCAAGACTTTTGATATCGGTACGAGCCGGCGTTTCCTCGAGTATCGAGGCCCTAATTCGAAAGCGGGGAGCGCAATAGGCGCAGAACCCTACGACCGCCGACAATTAGTTGGAATTATAATCCAAAACCGGAAGGCACGCCATGACGAGGCAGAGATCGGACTGGCGAAGGGCGTCGGCGAAGGTTGTGATTCAACGAGTGAGAGGGCCCGATCGTCTCGATGTGGGGAATTCCAGGTCCTGGAGCATCGACCGGAAAAAATGAGGGACGGGGGCCCCTCGATGTGCTTCCTGCTCGTTTTTCCCCCGTCCCTCTGCACAACGCCTCTCCCCAAGACGTTGATTCGAAGCGCTAGCAGCAACGCTAGATCGCCTTTATTTTGGAATCGATTTCGCTCGCGTTCCGGCTTGCTCGAGATTTCAGTAAACTCTCGAATAAACGCGCTCTTTCGTATCGCTATATAGCAAACGTAGGTCGCGGCCAAGCTTTGTCAAACCTTCTCGACCCGCGTTTTCGGGCCTGAGATTCCGTAGAGGCATGCGGGCGGATGTTTGCGGAGGCGGCGATCCGGCTAGCCGATGTCGAGACCGATATCGAGAGCTCGGGCGGAATGAGTGAGCTCGCCGACGCTAATGCGGTCGACTCCGGTTTCGGCGATGGCGCGAACCGAGTGAATGTTCACTCCGCCTGAGGCTTCGAGCAGAACCTCCGGAGCCCGTAAGTCGCGGACGAGGACGGCGTCTCGCAGCAGGTCGATGGGGAAATTGTCCAGGAGTACGATGTCGGGTTTGTGCCAAAGCGCCTGTTCGAACTGTTCGATTCGATCGACTTCGATCTCGACGGACGTGCCCTCCGGCGCACGAAGCCTTGCCAGTTTGACAGCCGCTCCGATCGGGTCTGGCTGGTCCGAGAGGAAGGCGAGGTGATTGTCCTTGATCAGGATTCCGTCAAAGAGACCCATGCGATGATTCGTTCCCCCTCCCTGACGGACTGCGTATTTCTCGAGCATGCGCCAGCCAGGCGTCGTCTTGCGGGTGTCGAGGATCCTGGCTCGGGTGCCTGCTGCGAGCTCGATGTAGAGGTTCGTTAGGGTGGCAACGCCGCTGAGCTTCATCAGAAAATTGAGCCCTGGGCGTTCGACCGCCAGAATTTCGCGCATGGGGCCGGCAAGCGTTCCAAGTCGTGTTCCAGGGAGGACATAGTCTCCATCGGAGACGTTCCCTTCAGGAATCAGCTCTACGCCCGACTTTGTGGCGAGAATCGCGACGACGGGCAGGCCGGCAACCACGCCCGCCGCGCGAGACGAGCTGCGCCCGGCCATGCGCGTGCGCTGGTACAAGAGCCTGAGCTGTAAGATCGCCTTCTTCGTCCAGATCTTCCGCCAGCGCCAGCCGGCAGAGCAGTTCGGCCTCGGCGATTTCTCGAGCACTGAGTGGCATGGGAAAGCCTGAGCTAGCTGATCGGTGGACCCTGGAGAGCGACCATCAGAATTACAACTTTGCCTCGCGACGCCGCTGCTTGCCCACTCGAGGCTCAAACTTTATCCTACCGAATTCCGCGTAAGGCGATCCACCGCTGTATCCGGGTTTTCCAAAGGTTTGCACATGATTGGAATTGGCGTTGTTGGTCTAGGCTTCATGGGCATGATCCATTACCTGGCCGCCCAGAGAACGAAGTCGGCCAAAGTCAAGGCGGTCTGCTCGCGGGACGCTCGCCGAAGAGCCGGCGATTGGACCGCCATTCAAGGCAACTTTGGGCCCAGAGGCGCCCAGATGAATCTCGAAGGCGTTTCTGCGTATGCGGCTTTTGACGACCTCTTGAAAGACCCCGAGGTTCAGCTTGTGGACCTCTGCACACCGAACAAAATGCACGCGCCAATGGCGGTCGCCGCGCTCGAGGCCGGCAAGCACGTGCTCGTTGAAAAGCCAATTGCGCTTTCGATCGCCGAGGCCGACTCCATGCTTGCCGCGGCCAAAACCAGCGGCAAATTGCTTATGGTCGCGCATGTGCTGCCCTTCTTTCCTGAATTCGCCTATGCTCGCAAAGTTGTGGAATCCGGAGATTACGGCAAGATTTTGGCGGCGCACTTCACGAGGGTGATCAGCAAGCCCGATTGGTCCGCGGGGATTTCCGATTTCGAGCAAAGCGGGGGCCCCGCGATCGACCTGCACATCCACGACGCGCATTACATTAGCTTGCTTTGCGGAGTTCCCAAGGCTGTCCATTCCAGAGGCGTATTGGAAAATGGGGCGGTGCTGCATTTGACCACGCAGTACTTCTACGATGATGCTTCGCTTGCCGTTTCGGCGGTATCCGGAGCCCTCAGCCAGCCGGCCAGGCCGTTTGCCCAAGGATTTGAAATTTGGCTCGAGCAGGGGACTCTGACGTTTGAGTTCGCGACCTTAGCAGGGGCGGCTCACGTGGCTACCCCTTTATCGCTTCTGCTTCCCGATGGATCGATGGAGCGACCCGAGCTTGGCTCGGGCGATCCTCTGGACGCCTTCGCCGACGAAATCGCCGAGGCGGTCCAAGCAGTCGAACGCGGTGTCGAGGCGGCTTCGCTCTCTGGCCTTTTGGCGCGACAGGCCTTGGGGCTCTGCCTGGCGGAAATCGAAAGCGTTCAGACATGTAAAACGGTCGCGGTAGGCTGACAGCCCGGGCATGTCGAGCTCTTTCCTTACGGAAAGCGAAAAGCTCAAGCACGAAGGCCGCGCATTCCGATTTTACGACATGGGAAAAACGGATTTCTCCCCTACCAAACGGATCGGAGCGCCGTTCGATGAACTTGACGGTTTCGGATCTCATCCACCCAACCGCCGTGATCGGTCCGGAAGTGGAGCTCGACCCCGACGTGCTGGTCGGGCCCTACAGCGTCATTGAAGGTCCAGTAAAGATTGGCGCGGGAACGGTCGTCGAATCTCACGCATGTCTGACAGGTCCGCTGACGATGGGTTCCAATAACCACGTCGCCCATGGCGCTGTGCTGGGAAAAAGCCCTCAACATAGGGGATACAAAGGCGAGCAGACTTCGCTTCGGATCGGCGACGGCAACATCATCCGCGAGCATGTGACGATCCATAGAGGGACGCCGGAGGGGGGCGGAGAAACGTGGATTGGCAACCACAATATGTTCATGGTTGGCTCGCACGTAGGCCACGACGTCTGGGTCGGCAACGGCTGCACCCTCGTCAATGGCGCGCTTGTCGCTGGACACGTCCGACTCTACGACCATTGCATACTCTCGGGGCACTCGGCGATTCAACAGAGAGTTCGAGTGGGCAGGCTGGCAATGTTGGGCGGGCTGGGTTCGACTACGAAAGACATTCCCCCCTTCGTCTTACAGCAAGGATATAACTGCGTCAGCGGTCTGAACGTCGTGGGGCTTAAAAGAGCTGGGATATCGCACGAAACGATCGCCGCGCTCCGCGGAGCTTACAGGATACTCTACAAGGAGGGACGGTCGCAGACCGCGGCGATCGCGGCTATCGAGGCCGATTTTGGGGCCTTCGCGGAGGTGATGGAACTTCTGGAGTTCATCAAGGAAACGAAGACCGGGGTCAACCCCGCTCGAGGCGTCAAGCGGCTGAATCGGACGTTCTGAACCAGTTCCGTCCTATTGCGACGACGCGTCCGACCCGGGTCCGTCGGCCTCTTCGACCTCGGGTTTGGGTGAGGGATTGTTTGCGAGGGCAGGTACGTCGAGCTCGCGATCGCTCAAAGGATGCGGAGGGTTCGCGAGTGCCGTTCGATTGATCGGTTGTTCAACAACTTCGCTTGTTTCACCCAAAGAACTGGCAGGTTGCGACTCTACCGTCATGGAGGTCGCAAGCTTAGCCGAGACCTCCTTGACGTTGGCGCCCTGGGCCCTCAATATCCGCGTGATTCGCTGGTACTCCTCTTCGCTCATCTGTCCTTTTCGATAGGCGGAGCGGAATTCCGCGAGCATCTCGTCCGCATCGCAAGCTGCTTCCTGTGCTTCCTTTCGGGTCTTTTGAATGTATCGATTGGCCAGCCAACCAATGAACGTAAGAATTAGGATTCCAGGGATTGACCAGAGTGCGTTCGAGGCGATTCGTTCGACCAGGCGGTCGAGTCCTCCCTGACCCAGAAGCAATACGCCAACGAATACACTGGAATGGTCGATTCTGGTGGTTTGCTCGTGTGCGCGCATTACATCGTCCCGACCAAACGCCGCCTGGTTATTCATGCTTCTTGTGCCTGAGCGTGAGGTCGATATAATAAGGAGGTTGAGAGTCTGTAGGGTTGAGAGAGAAAACGGGCGTCAAAAGCCGCATCGAATGGGCTTATGTGCTGGCCAGGAGTCAATCTGATGCGCCGAATTGTATTGGCAAGCCTAGGAGTTGTTGTTCTTGGATTGAGCTCGACCGCTCGAGCGCAACAAAATGTTAACGTGGCGGATCCCTTCTTCCTATACTACAGCTACTATATTCCGCGTCAGCTTTCGTTCGAGGCGCAGGCTTCGATGGGCCCAACAGCCCAGGTTCTGGCCCAAGATCAATACCGCCAGCAGATGACGTTGCGAGAGCGAGCGGGCACTGCGTCGAACCTCTTTGGCGGGTTCGTCGACACGCTTGACGATATGGATTCCGCGGATATGTCGCGTGGGTATTCGATCCAACGGGAGCGAGAGCGTCGCATCATGATGCGTCGAGGAATCGGCGGGGTGAACACGACCAATCAGACCGGACGCGGGCCGGCTCGGTATCACTCCGGCCACGTGGCTCGGTTTTATCCAAAATCAAGGAGAGGTTACGGGCCCAACCAAAACATCGCACGGGTGAGGCAACGCGGAACTCCGTTGGGCGGTAGTGGAGTGCCCTCGGCGCCCGGCGCTGGGATGATGTAGGCCTTTGCCTTCGAGAAACTATCCCCTGTCGACGGCGCCATGGCACAAGATCGACAACGACTCAACGAGGCGGAACTGCGCGAACCTCGTGGCGTTTCTCGACGGCGAGCTAAATGCCGCCGAAGTGAATGCAATCGAGCAAAAAATCCAGGTAAGTCCGGCGGTTCGTCGCGAGATCGACGCACTTCAGAGGACTTGGGATTTCCTCGACGTTTTGCCCAGACCCAAGGGCGGGGAAGAGTTCGCTGCTAGGACGCTCTCGTTTGTAAGCCAGGTTGCCGTCAAAGAAGACCGCATTTATTCGAGCATCGGCTCGGTTTCGAAGGCGATCTTCCGCGAACTGGGTTGGCTGGCCTTGGCTGGATTTCTTGGCGTATCTGGTTATGCTGCAATGCGTTGGGGTTGGCCGGATCGATCGGCGAGCTTGGCCGAGATCTGACCATCCTGGAGAATTTCGAAGGCTATCGAGAGATCGGCAGTTTTGAATTTTTGTCGGAGCTCGCGGAAAGTCCGGAATTCGATCAGGTGGCGCCGTGAACGCGTTGAACTCCAAATCGGCACCGCGATTTCGGGCCAAAGGCGTCGCGTTCGCGGGCGTTTTGGCGGCAGTGTTATGTACTGCCGCCGCTGACGAACTGCTCAATCTTCAACGGCTGAGATCGATGCCTATCGAACAGCGAAAGGTGTTGCTGGATCGACTAAAGCGTTTTGAAGACCTCTCCTATCAAGATCGTGAGAAACTGAGGCTTCTCGACCAGAAGATTCTCTCGCTCGACTCGCCGGAACGCGCCAGGTATTTGTCAATTGTTCGGCGGTATCATTTGCTCTATCAAAACCTCGACGAGTCAAAGAAAAAAGCCCTCGACGAGACCGCCGACCCCGCAGTAAAGCTTGCTAGAGCGATCGATTTCGCCAAGGCGCCCGATCAGGATCCGTCCTCCGCTAAACCTGCCAGCGCCGACAAGGCCGCGCTACAGGGAAATCAGTCTTTTCCCGCGCCCCTGGAGACGGTGCATCTCATTAAAATATGGCTCACGATCGATCCTAAGGAAAGGGCCAAGCTTGATAAGCTCAAGGAGCTATCCGAACTTGTGCCCGAGATCCGAAGGCGAGGGGGAAAGGTCGAATGGTTGCGCGAACCCGAAAAAGAGGATTTTGATTGGGCAAAGAAACAGATCGCATCTTCTCCTCTCACCAAGGATTTGGACGCTACCAAGAAGCAGAATCGCACCAGGTTTCTGGCGCAGCACAATTTTATGAGTCGGTTCGAACCCGACTCGGTCGTCGATTCGGATGTTTTGTTCCGCTTCGGAGAATCACTGCCCCGACTCTTTCGAGCCAGGCTCGACGCATCGAGTCCTGAACTCGCCAGGAGGCGCCTCTTACTTTGGTTCACACTCTCCGAAGCAAATCCCGAAGACTTCCCAGCACCCAAGAAACTGGGCGAGCAGCCAAAGTCGTCGGGCCCTGCCTCGGGTTCGAGCCCATTCTGACGACCCGCTCTAGTCGCCGGCGATGGAGACGTGACCGTTCCGTGGTTCGCTTGACGACTCATGGCGGAGTTGGGTAGGTTCGAATCGAGGACGACGAGCGGCGATTGCGAATCTTGACGGAGCGTCCATGCAAGAGCCAGAAAGCCCTCGCGAACGGATTGGGGACAAGCTCGCGCCCAAAGCCGTTGTCGGACGAGTAAGCCTCTACTTGCGACAGCTCGAAAGTCTGAATCGCAGGGGCGAAACCACAGTTTCGAGCAGTAAGCTTGGGCTCCCGCTTGGCATCCACGACGCCCAAGTTCGAAAGGACCTTGCGTTCTTCGGGCAGTTTGGCTGTCCAGGGATCGGCTACCGAATCGAGGATCTGATCCCGGTGCTCAGGCACATCCTGGGAATCGATCGGCTCTGGTCTCTTGCATTGATCGGTTTGGGGAATCTCGGCCGTGCGCTACTGCACTATAAAGGCTTTCGCGGCAGGGGCTTCCAGATCGTCGCCCTGTTCGACAGCGACGACCAGAAGATCGGCAAGAAGTTCGACGGAATGAAAGTTCAGCCAATCGATGCATTGCCCCAAGCCGCGCAGGAACTCGAGATCGAGCTCGCCGCCGTCTGCGTCCCGGCTGAGGCAGCCCAATCCGTCGCCGACCTCATTGTTGCCAGCCAGATCCCAGGGATCTTTAATTTCGCACCCCAAACCCTCAGCGTTCCCGCGAACCTTTCGGTCGTCAACGTGGATCTAAGCGTGCAACTTGAGCATCTGGCCTATCACGTGCACAACATGCAGGTCGCTGGCTCGATCAGTCCGCAAACCGCGCCTTTTCGATCGTCACAAGGTTCGCTAGAATCCTGATGCCGATGCAAGCGGCTGTAATCTTCTTTACCCGGTGGTGAAACGGTATCACAACAGGTTTTGGTCCTGTTTTTCCAGGTTCGAATCCTGGCCGGGTAGCTTCGGAACACTCCTGAATCCCATCTGCGTGGTCCATCCCCATAGTCCGACCACTCACGGTCGCATTGAGCGAGATCTTCCGAATTTTAGGGCAAGGTGTTGACTTCGCTCCAATCGTAACTAATATGGTTTCAATTAGAGCGGTAGCGTTTTCTGCTTTGGTGATTAAGTAACGACCGCTCGATACGCGGCCGGTTCTGGAAGAGGTCGGCACGTCTCTGGCGCAACTCGATTCTTATGCCGAGGGTTGGCAGCCTTGGAGGGATCGTAATGTGCGCTTTTTGGGGAGGATTTGGAACGATGCATGTCTTCGACTTGGTTCCTCAGAGGACGGTTTTTCGCAGTTCTTGGATCGCTTTGGCAGCACTGTTCGTTTTGATGCCAACGGGCTGCCGCGAGAAGGCTCCGGACGCAGCCCAGCCAGCTCTTACGGTGGGGGTTGTCGACTCGAGGCGCATGAGCGTCCCGATCGAAGTGACTCCGAACGGTACAACCCGAGCACTCGAAAATGTGACGATTCGTGCTCGCGTCCGCGGTTTCCTCACCGAGCGGCATTTTGCGGAAGGTGCGATGGTCAAGAAAGGGCAACTTCTGCTCGTGATCGACGAGGAGCCCTATCAAATCGCGCTCGAGTCGGCGCAGGCGCGCCAAGCTGAATCCGAGGCGGCGCTCGAGAAGGCCAAGGAGTCGAAGGAGCGCGAGGT
Organism: uncultured Planctomycetota bacterium; assembly: GCA_963818975.1. Classification (GTDB taxonomy): domain Bacteria; phylum Planctomycetota; class Planctomycetia; order Isosphaerales; family Isosphaeraceae; genus CAWFUI01. Next base: position 41,242 of record CAWFUI010000016.1, read on the forward strand.
ATCCTCCGCCCAGCTCAACTTGGACCGGGCCCAGCATCTCCTTTCGCAGATCCAGGAGAAGCGCACGCGGTCGCTCGTGCTCCGAAAGGCGGGACCGACCGAGGATCTCGACAAGGCCGAGGCCGAGCGAAGCCGTTGGGAATCTCAAGTCGAGGCGGACCAGGCCCACCTTGCCCAGGCAAACGCGGACTACAAAGTCGGCATCGCCGCGGCGGAGGCGCAGGTCTCCGCAGCCAAGGCCTCGGTTCGCGACGCCGAGCTCAACCTAGGCTACTGCCGTATGTTTGCTCCACTTGACGGCCGGATCGGCGAGGCAAGAGTCAAAGTGGGCAATTTGGTCGGGCCCGACCCCTCCGGCGGCGGCGCCATGAACGACCTGGCCACGATTCAGCAGCTCGATCCAATCGGCGTCGAACTCCGGCTCAGCTCGCGAGATCTCGATCGAACCACGACGCTCATCCAAGGCGGCCTGAGCGTCCGACTCACACGCTCGGGGCCGGCAGGCCTGATCGAACATCCCTACGAGGGAAGGTGTTTCTTCATCGACAACACCGTTGACGAATCCACTTCGACATTTCTTGCCAAAGCCCAGTTCCCCAATCCAGGCGGCAAGCTTCTGCCTGGAGATTACGTCAAAGTTCGAATGGTGGTCGATCGTCTCGTAGACGCCGTGGTCGTGCCAGCTCCCTCGGTCGTCGAATCCGATTCGGGAACCCTTGTCCATGTTGTCGACCCCCAAGGCAAGGTTGCCGTCAGGAAGGTTGTCGCCGGCCAAGCTTTCGCGGGACTGCGCGTCATTACCAAAGGGCTGGATTCCGGCGTTCCAGTCATCGTCGAAGGCCTCCAAATGATCCGACCTGGGCTCCCAGTCAAAACCGAACCCGCGGTACTCACTCGCCGCGACGGCGATGGGACGAACGTCACGACGGCGGACGTCGTCCTTTCTCCGAAAATGTAATAGCGTGCAAGTATGCTTCCGTCCCTATCCGAGGTCGCTGACCCGGGAGCTTGCAGACCATGGTCGAATTCTTCATCCGCAGGCCGATCTTTGCCACCGTCTCGGCTCTACTTATGCTCTTGATCGGCGGCATCTGCGCCGTGGGTCTGCCGATCGCCCAGTATCCACAAGTTGCTCCGCCGCAGGTACAGGTCACAACCACCTACACAGGCGCGGACGCACTGAGCGTCGCACGCACGGTTACCACTCCAATCGAGCAGCAGATCAACGGCGTAAAGGGGATGATTTACTACAACTCCGACAGCACCAGCAACGGAGTGTCGAACATCGTGGCCTCGTTCGACGTCGGCTATTCGCAAGACATGGCGGCGGTCGACATCCAGAACCGCGTGCAGACCGCGCATGCAGCTTCCACCCGAGGTCAAACAATACGGCGTTTCGATCAAGAAGACGTCGACCGACATGGTCTGCGTCGTCAATTTGATCTCGCCCGACGGTCGCTACGACGCCAACTTCCTGGACAATTACGGACAGATCTATGTGGCGGACGTCCTCAAGCGAATCGATGGGGTCAGCGACGCGAACGTGCTGGGCAGAAAGTACTCGATGCGGATCTGGATCGACCCTGACCGACTGTCCAACATGAAGATCGCTCCCAGCGAACTGATCCAGGCGATCCAGCAAGAAAACGTGCAAGCCGCCGCGGGGAAAATCGGAGGTCGGCCCGTCCCGACGGGGCAAGACTTCGAACTGCCGATTACGCTGAAGGGCCGGTTGGAGAAGGCGGGCGAATTCGAAGAGATCATCATACGCAGGGGCGACGACGGGTCGATCGTGCGCATCAAGGACGTGGCACGAGTTGAGCTCTCGTCGGAGAACTTTGAGTCCGCCAGCTACATCGACGGCAAACCGGCCGGCGGCATTTTGATCTATCAATACGCCGACGCGAACGCGCTCAACATCATCCACAAGGTCCGCGAAGAGATGGACCACTTGAAGACGGGCTTCCCTGAAGGTCTCGACTACACCATCGTGTACAACACGACCGACTACGTCGACGAGAACATCAAGGAAGTTCAGCATACCTTGGTCGAGTCGTTCATCCTGGTCATGATTGTCGTGTTCGTCTTCCTTCAAGGCTTCCGCGCGACGATCATCCCGATGCTGGCGATTCCAGTCTCGCTTGTCGCGACGTTTGCGGTCATGGCGGCGTTTGGTTTTTCGATCAATTCACTCACGCTTTGCGGGCTCGTTTTGGCGATCGGCCTGGTCGTCGACGACGCGATCATCGTGGTCGAGAACGTCGAGAAGTATCTCCACCGAGGCCTGGGGCCCTTGGAGGCCACCCGCGCCGCGATGGCCGAGATCACAACTCCAATCGTGACGATCACCTTGGTGCTCGCCGCTGTGTTCGTTCCGGTTGCCTTCATGCCCGGAATGACCGGCAAACTCTATAACCAATTTGCAATGACGATCGTCTTCTCGTTCGTCTTCTCCGCGTTCAATTCACTGTCCTTCAGTCCGGCGATGGCTAGGCTCTTCCTTCGACGGAAACATGGGGAAACCCGGTTCTTCCTCTTCCGTTGGTTCAACGCCGGCATCCGTTGGATCGAAAATTCTTACGACGCCGTGCTCGAGTGGACCGCGCACCATTGGTGGTCGATCGTCGCGCCTTCTCTGCTTCTCCTGGGGCTTACCGGGTGGATGATCGCGAACAGGCCGAAGGCGTTTATTCCAACCGAAGACCAAGGCTATTTGATCTGCGTGATCCAAACCCCCGATGGGACCAGCGGCGAGAAAACGGCAGCGGTCATTCAACGCGTCGAGGCGCTTTGCCGAAGCGAAAAGGGAGTGAAGCACACGGTCGCGCTCGAAGGCCTAAACGTCATCACCTCGACAAATCAGACCAACTGCGGGGTGGTGTTTGCACGGCTTGCCGATTGGCAGGAACGAAAGACTCCCAAGCTCCGAGCCGCGGGCTTGGCCGATAGTCTCCAGAAGAAGGCGTCTTCGATCCGCGACGCGATGGTAATGGTTCTACAGCCGCCGCCGATACGAGGCCTCAGCCAGACCGGCGGTTTCGAGCTGATGATCGAAGACCGCGCCGGCAAGGGCGTTGAGGCGCTTCAAAGAGTTGTCGATCAGTTTCAAGACGAGGCTCACAAGAGGCCCGAATTGGCTGGAGTGTTCTCGACCTTTTCCGCCCGCGTGCCTCAGCTCAAATTCGACGTCGATCGCACCAAGGCGCGGCGGCTCGACGTGCCGATCAGCGATCTCTTCGCCACCCTCCAGGCGAATCTCGGTGGATACTACGTGAACGATTTCGACCTCTACGGCAAAGTCTGGAAAGTGATCGTCCAGGCGGAAGGTGGGGTGCGAACCAAGCCCGAGGACATTCAGAATCTGTATGTCATGAACCGCAAGGGAGACCGCGTTCCGCTGAGCTCCCTGGGAGAGGTTCGCTATGCACTGGGACCCATCGATGTTCCACACTACAATTTGTACGCAGCCGCGAAGATGAACGGAGGACCCGCCCCGGGGTATAGCTCTGGCCAAGCGCTCGCGGCAATGCAAGAGGTTGCCGCCAAGGTTTTGCCCGAGGGCTTCAAAACCGAGTGGACGGGCACGACCTTCCAGGAACAGCAGACCGGCAACCAGGCAACGTATATCTTCGCTCTCTCGGTCGTGTGTGTTTTTCTGTTCATGGCAGCCCTCTACGAGAGCTGGATTAGGCCCACGGTGATCATCCTGACGGTCCCGCTGGCGATGTTTGGAGCAGTCGTTGGGCTTTGGCTTTTCGACATGCCGCTCGACGTCTTCGGGCAGATTGGCCTGGTGATGCTCATCGGCCTGGAGACGAAGAACGCCATCCTGATCGTCGAGTTCGGCGTCGAGATGCGCCGAGACCGGGGGATGAGCATCATCGAATCGGCGAAAGCTGCGTCTCGTGAGCGATTGAGGCCGATCCTGATGACGTCTTTCGCCTTCGTCATGGGCGTTCTGCCGATGGCCCGAGCCACGGCGCAGGTGCATATAGCAGGAACTCGCTCGGGATCGTCATTGCTTTCGGAATCTCGGTCAGCACCATCCTCGGCAGGTTCGTCATCCCGATCTACTATGTCCTGGGGGAGCGACTGATCGATTACTTTGCCAGGAACAAGGGCGAGTTGAACCGGGCCCATGCCCCTGTCGTAGAGAAGCATGTCAATCATGAAATTCACGCCCAGGAGCAGGTTCCGGTCGGCATACACTGACGTTTACTAGGTCGGACTGAAGGCCGAGGGTGCCGTCTCCGACCTATGGTGTTAAGATGAAGCTGGTTCGGCGCCGGAACCCAATCGGAACGGGGTGTCTTGTGTTGAGTTCGAAACTGAGTGTTGGGATTCACATTCTGACGGTCTTCGCCCTCAAGTCGGGCGAGGGTTTTACGTCGGAGTTCATCGCCTCGAGCGTGAACACCAACCCCGTGGTGATCCGTCGGCTCCTCGGCTCGCTACGCGAGGCAGGGATCGTTGACTCGAAGATTGGGGTAGGCGGCGGTTGGACGCTCAAGGTCGATCCGGAGAAACTGACGCTTCTCGATATACTTCGGGCCGTCGAGCCGCACGACGAGATCTTCGCCTTGCACCGACACGAGCCGAACCCTGAGTGTCCGTGCGGCCTGCACATCCAAAGCGTCTTGGGCGAAGTGTACGACAAGGTTCAATCAGGACTTTCGCGCCAACTCGAGGGAGTCACCATCGCTTGCATTGCTGGGAAAATCAGGGAAAGGATGGAATCGGCGGCGGCGATCGGATCCAAGTAGTCGCTAGGAACCCTCGATCGGCCTCGAGACCACCTGCTCAACGAAGCCTAGACCCATATGCTTAGACCGAAGAGGGCCGAAGCGCGTCTTCATCTCTCAACATCTCTTCCCACGACACAGTCCGTCGTTCGTCGACGGCCTTGCGCACAAGTATGCCGGTCAAAGTCGCGTCCTTGGCCTCTTCCAGCAGCGCGATCGACTCGGAGGAGCCACCAGCCGCCGCGAACCGAGTTTACAAACGCCTCGAGCGCAGAATTTCGTGTCGGAAACGAGCCCTGGGTGCAGACTGCGCTTGGTTTCGCTCGGTCGCGGAAGGTGACGGCTCCAGAGCTGAAGTCAACGCCGCCCTCGTTGCCCACAAACCGCTGCCAAACTCCCGTGAACGCGTCGTCGGCGGGATCGACCCAGCTATGAACGAATGAGAGATGAAAGCCGCTTCGCCATTTGAGGATAGTCGAGTAATAGTCGGTCACGTCTCGTTGCGGCTGAAGGGTTTTGAAGACGTCTCGCCTGCCCGTACCGAAGACCTCGATTGGTGGTTCGCCCATCACCCATCGGGCAAGATCCCAGACGTGCACGGCCTGCTCGACCATCCAGTCGCCCGATCGTTTTCGAGAGGCGAGCCAGCCGTTGTGGCCGCTCACAGGTCCGTTGCTGCTCGACCAACCCGCCCTGCCCTCGAAGAGCTCGCCAATCTCGCCCGATTTCAGAAGGTCCACGCCATCCTGATAGCGCGGATTCCAGCGTCTTTGGAAACCGATTTGTGCGTGGAGTTCGGGCTTGGATCGCGCAAGTCGATCACCCGGTCGCATTCGGAGGCCTTGAGTCCAAGCGGCTTTTCGCCATAAAGGTGTTTGCCTGCGTCGAGCGTTTGGCAGTAAGCGTCGGCGTGCAAATCGCAGGGAAGGGCGATGGCGAGTGCGTCAACGTCTTCGCGTTCGAGCATCCGCTCGATCCCAGAAAGCCCTTCGACCTTCTTGTTCTTGGCTTTTTCGACGATCCCCAGACCTCGCGCTAGGTGCCTTGGCTCTGCGTCGGCCAAGGCTCGGACCTCGATCTGCGGCAAATCGAGAAGCACCCTTAGTAGCGCTGTCCCCCGGTTTCCCAGACCCACAAGCCCCAGGCGGAGCGGCTGAGAGGCGTCGGCAATCGCCCCATCGAGACCCTTACCCTGGGCAATGGCAATGCCCGCAACGGCGGAACAGCCCAGGAATTTGCGGCGATTGACCTCTATCGGCATTCGCGACCTCTGCACAACAAAGCGACGAACTTCCTTACTGTTCCATCGTATGAAGGTTGATCAGGAATACTCAAGACGCAAATGGCCTGTCTCTGGAGTTTCAGAAACAGAAATGCAATACGGGTGTCGAGGGCGGGAGAGCCCGAGGTCTTGGGTCACTCTTATGACGTGCTCTGAAAGACATTGCCCGACCGAGGAGCCTCGACGATGACCACTCCTGCCCTATTCTTAAGCCTCCTTTTCGTCGCTGGCTTCGCATCACCGCCAACTGAGCAATCAGATCAGCCGAAAACGCCCTCGTCCTATCGATCCAAATCCGAAAAAGCCCAAGTGAAGATCCGTTCCGCACTTTATGCCGAGAAAGCGGGCCGGAGCGAAGAACGCGACCTGCATTTGAAGCATGCGATCGAGATCGACCCTGAGAACACCCTCGCCAGGTCGCTTTTGGGCCAGGTCAGAGCCAGGAAAGGTTGGATTGCGGCGTCGGCAATCGAAGAAAAGCCGAAGGACGATCGGAGCCAGCAAGCGCTTTCGGAATATCGCAGCCGACGCGAAGGCTTGAACGCGATGGATGGGGAGCTGACCGCGGTTTCGCGAACGGGATCCGGACAAGCCTTGTCCCCTCACCAGCTTGAATGGATTCGAGTCGGGCGCGCTCAACTCGCTTTCGAACGATCGAAGTTTGGCGCTTGGTGCGAGAAAAGCGGGCTCGTGGACGAAGCACGCGCGGAGTACACCAATGCGGTGCTGTTGAACCCACTGCTCGAATTCGCCTGGAGGAAGCTTGGATACGTCCAATATCAAAGTTCTTGGATGCCTTTGGAAGCGGCAAAAGCGGCCGCTGCCAAAGACAAGGCCCAGAGGAAGGCCAATGCCTACTGGCGGCCTTACCTCGAGCGAACCAAGCGCAGGCTCGGCGAAAAGAGCGAACGAGGCGCCGCGATCGCGCGTTTGCTCGAGATCGACGATCCGGCCGCAGTTGCGTCGGTCAGAAGCATGCTGATCGATTCCAAGGAGGATCATCAATCGTTTGCGACGAAGATCCTAAAGCGCATTCCAACTGCAGAATCTTCGCACGTTCTGGCGGAGATCGCTGTGAGCAGTGATCACGAAGCGGTCCGCTCGGCGGCTGCGGAAGCCCTTCGAGGTAGACGCGAGACCGACTTCGCGCTCGATCTAATCGAATTGATCCACACCCCGGCGGTTTACACGGTCGAGCCCGTGAACGGTCCTGGATCGACAGGAATGCTGGTGGTCGACACGCCTCGGTTTCGACTCGAGCGGCGGTACGATGCGCCCGGAGTCGTCCAAGTCGACCGCAGCCAAGCATACGTGGGCTATGACTGCAACGGCCTGCCGATTGCACTTCGAGGCGCTGAGATCCGAAAGATCCAGTCGGACTACGTTCAGGGCAAGTTCGCAAAAGCGGAACAAGTGCTCGAGAACGCGGAGAGTCGCACTGCCAAGTTCATCGAAGCCGCGAATTTCAAAGCAAGCTACGCTAGAAGCATGCTCGAGGCCGACGTCCGCGCACTCGAGCAGGCAAACGAACGGATCGAAGCGACGAACGCTCGAGCATCCTTCGCGCTCACCACAATCTTCGACAACGCCGAACTCTCAGCCAACGACGAGGAAGGCTGGCATCGCTGGTATTTCGATAGGGTCGGCTACAGCTACAACCCGCCGCCTAAATCGAGTTATCAGCAATCGCTTTCAACCCTTCCCGCTCCGGTGCTGACGAGTTGCTTCGCCGCCGGCACGCTTGTTCATACGAGCCAGGGTCACAAGGCGATCGAATTAATCGAGCCCGGTGATCGGGTTTTAAGCCAGGACGTGGAAAGCGGAACGATCGGATTCCAGTCGGTTCTCGTGATTCATCACAACCCGCCCGCCGCCACTGTGAAACTCAATTTCGAAGGAGGCGAGACGCTCGTTCCCAGCACCTATCATCGTTTCTGGGTGGCAGGCCAGGGCTGGAAGCAAGCCCGTGACTTGAAGGCGGGCGACCTATTACGTGCTCTATCCCGTGCTTTGAAGGTACAAAGCGTGGAAAAGGGAGCGAAGGTTCCCGTCTATAACCTCGACGTCGCACCGACTCATACGTTCTTCGCAGGCGGGGTCGACTGTCTGGTTCACGACAACACCCTGCCCGAACCTAACTTCAAGCCGTTCGACGCGATCGAGTCGTAGATTCGGTGAAGAACGATCCCTCGTCCTTTGCTTCCCTCGAGGACGCGATAATAGAGACTTTTTCGGCAGCCTCTCGATTTTCTCTCGACGACGAGATAATCTAATGTTCCTGTCCGAAACCTGCAGAGTCAGACTTCACACGATCGATCGCCCGGGGAGTCTCGAAGATGGCTGCCTCCACGCTGCTCTTCTGCGTCTCTTTCGTCCTGAGTTCGTCGGCGGCCGCTGCCGATCCCGCCGACGTTTCGAAACCGGTCGCTCCATCGAGTTCAAAGGCAACTAACGCCCAGGTCAAAATTCGCTCAGCGCTTTATGCAGAGCAGAAGGGCTTGAACGAGGAGCGGGGCCTACACCTGAAACGTGCGATCGAGATCGATCCCCAAAACGCGCTCGCCAGATCGCTTCTTGGTCAAATCAACGTGGACGGAAAATGGCTCGAGGCGGCCAAGGCGGACAAGCAACTCAAGCCTGCCGCTAAAGCTGAGCAAACGCTGTCTGAATACCGAACACGCCGTCAGGGGCTCGGCGAGCAAAATGCGAAGATCGACCAGCAAGTGAGAAGGCTTTCGGCGAAAGGGGCTTCCCCGAGCGGTCTCCTTCGCGTCTACGCTATCCGTGGGGAGCTTGCTGAAGCTCGGATGAAGCTTGGCGCCTGGTGCGAGTCGAACGGACTCGCGGACGAATCAATTGCCGAGTACACAAATGCCGTGCTTCTCAATCCTCGATTGGACGCAGCCTGGAAGAAGCTGGGATATGTTAAATATCAGGGTAAATGGATGTCTTCGGAGCAGGCCTCGGCGGCTGCTGCTAAAGACAAAGCCCAGAAAAAGGCCGTCGCGGCTTGGGGTCCTTATCTCAGGCGTCTGAAGCGCCAGCTTGGTGAGCAGCTCCGCCGTGAATTCGCAGTGGAGAAGCTGCTCGAGATCGTCGATCCCAACGCGGCTGTCGCCGTCAAGAATGTTCTCCTCGATTCTTCGGAAGATCATCAAACGCTTGCTGAAAACATTCTAGAAAAGATTCCCACAGCGGAATCGTCGCACATCCTGGCGTCGATGGCCCTCTACAGCGATTACGAGAAGGTGCGATCCGCCGCCGCGGTCGCCTTGAAGAGCAGGCCCGCGAAAGATTTCGCCCTCGACCTGGTCGAGGCGATCCACGAGCCCGCGATCTACGCGGTTGAGCCTGTAAGAGGTCCAGGAACGAGCGGGATGTTGGTCGTCGATACGCCCAGGTTTCGGCTCGAACGGCGATACGACGTCGCTCCGGTGGTCGAGCTCGATTCAACTTTCTTTGGATACGTCGGGTACGATCCCAACGGTCTGCCGGTCGCAATCAAAGGCAGAGAACTGATCACGATCGAAAACGACCTCCAGAGCGGGCGTTACGAGAAGGCCGCCGCCGTTTTGAGAGAGGCCGAAATTCGCACTGCGGAATTCATCGCCGAAGCCAATTTCAAAGCGCAATACGCCCAGCAAACGCTGGCTTCGGACGTCAAAGCCATTGCCCTGGCAAACGCCAAAATCACAGAGACCAACCAGCGCGCTCCGCGGCTCTTTACACTGCGTTCGAGACGGCGATTGGCGCGAATGACGAAGACGGCTGGCGTCGCTGGTATTACGACAAGGCAGGGTTCAGCTTCACGCCCCCTCCCAAAATGTATTATCAGCAATCGCTCTCCACGCCGCCGTCAGCCAGTATCACAAGCTGCTTTGCCGCCGGCACCCAGGTGCGCACAGACCAAGGGATGCAGGCGATCGAAAAGATCCTGCCCGGGGACAAGGTCTTGAGCCAAGATGTAACGCAAGGAACGCTCGGATTTCAGACGGTGCTTGTCGTCCACAACAATCCTCCAACCGCAACGCTCAAAGTGAACTTCGAAGGCGGCCAGTGCATTGTGCCTAGCACGTACCACCGCCTCTGGATCGCAGGCCAAGGCTGGAAGCAGGCCCGAGAGCTGAAAGTCGGCGATCTTGTGCGCACGCTCTCGGGAGTTTCGAAGGTAGCAAGAATCGAGAAGGGCGAGACCATCCCGGTGTATAACCTAGACGTTGCCTCGAACCACACGTTCTTCGCCGGCGGAATCGATTGCCTCGTGCATGACAATACGGTTCCCGAATCGACGGACAAGCCGTTCGACTCGGTTCATTAGGAAAATTGCGAGCCTGGGCAGGTTGCACCCCAGGGTCATGCCGTTGGCGTTTCAGACGCCTGCTTCAACCCGAACATCTCGATCCCGCGTTCGCGCAAAACGTGCTTGCGAATCTTTCCCGTCACGGTCCTGGGAAGTTGCTCGACGATTTGAACGTAGCACGGGATCTTGAAATGCGCGATTTGTCCTTGGCAATACTCGCGAACGTGCTCGGCTGAGAGTTCGAGTCCGGCCTTGGGAACAATCCACGCGGATACGACCTCGCCATAGTGCCGGTCCGGAAGTCCGACGATCGCAACTTCGCCGACTGCGGGATGATGATGGAGAAACTCTTCGATCTCGGGCGGATGGATGTTCTCGCCGCCTCTAATAATCAGCTCTTTCGATCTGCCAACGATCCGATAATTGCCGTCTTCGCGCACCGACGCAAGGTCGCCTGTGTGCAGCCAACCGTCGGAGTCCACGGCTTTGGAAGTCGCCTCGGGGTTGTTGTAATAGCCCTTCATGACAACGTGCCCACGCACCCAGAGTTCGCCGGTTTGCGACTCTTGCCCGGTCACGGGGTCCATAAGCTTGACTTCGATCCCCGGGATTGATCTGCCGACCGTGCCGACGCGCACCTCGATTGGATCGTCAACGGAAGTGAGCGTAATGATGGGCGACGCTTCCGTCTGTCCATAGCCAATACAGATCTCGCGGGCGTTCATTTTCGTGAGCACTTCCCGCATCAGAGGCAGCGGACAAGGCGCCCCGGACATGATGCCTGTACGCAAGTGCGATAAATCGTAGCTTTCGAACTCCGATCGGCCGAGCTCGGCGACGAACATTGTCGGCACGCCATAGATCGAAGTGCAACGTTCGCTGGCGATCGCTTCGAGCGTGGCTTTGGAGTCGAAGCTCTTCTCGGGGCTCACGAGCGTTGACCCGTAGACTGTGCAGACCATCGTCCCCAGAACGCAGCCGAAACAGTGATAAAACGGCACAGGGACGCAAACGCGGTCGTGCTCGGTGTATCGCAGCCTTTCTCCAACACAAAATGCGTTCATAAGAACGTTTGTGTGCGTGAGCATGGCTCCTTTGGGAAGTCCGGTCGTGCCCGAGGTGAATTGGATGTTGTGGACGTCCGATGGTTTGACGTTGGCTTCGAGTCCTCGCAGCGCCCAGTCGACGGGCGTTTGTTCGAGTTTCGAAAAGGAAATCCAGGCGCCGCCGGCCGAAACGTCGAGCGAGAGCAATCGTTTGAGCCTGGGGAATCGTTCGGAGCGAAACGCCATAGGCTCTTGATTGAGAACCTCCGGACACAGCGATTCGATCATCGAACGGTAGTTCGAGGATTTGAACGAGTGCCCGACCACGAGCGCCGCGACGTCCGCCGCGGCCAGCGCCTTCGAGCTCGTGAACGCGATACGAGGGGTTGATGTTCACGAGCACCGCGCCAATTCGAGCCGAAGCGAATTGCGTTAAGACCCACTCTGGTCCGTTCATCGACCAGATTCCGACGTGGTCGCCGGGGCTTAATCCCAAATCGAGGAAAGCCGAGGCCACTCGATCGACCCGTTCGTCGAACGCCGACCAGGAATAGCGGACTCCGAGAGTGGGAAAAACGAATGCGTCTCGATCGGGGAACTTCTCGGCTGTTGAGCGTAAGACCTGCGAGACCGTGGCTCGAGAGATCGCTTCCGGCGTAAGCTGGACGGACTTCATCGCACGGGCCTCCCTGACGTTTCCGCGAATAGGTCTTGCAAATGGGTTGGCTCAGGACTTCGATGGCTTTTGGGAACCAGGCTGCGGGAGCCTTTTCTTGGGAATCCAGCCGGGCTCCCGCTTTTCAAGAAAAGCCTGCACTCCCTCGATCGCCTCGTCGGAAACACGGATTGCGGCGCTAATGGCCGCGGCGCCCCTCAGGCTCGTTGGACGCGTCGTGCTTTCGTCGAGAAGACGCTTGGTCGTGGCCAGCGCCCTGGGTCCTCCAGTTGCGAGACTTTCGCCCAACTCCACTGCGACGTCCAGGCATTGATCGAACGGCACAACTCGCTCGACGAGCCCCCAGGAACATGCAATCGTCGCGGTGATCGGGGTCCCGGACAATAAAAGAGCGCGAGCACGGCGGTCGCCGACCTGACGGACAAGATCGTGCAGTACGATGGCAGCCACGAGTCCCCTTTTGACCTCCGGGTAACCGATCCGAGCGCCTTCGACGGCGATCAAGAAATCGCACGCCACGGCAAGGCCAGCCCCACCTCCATATGCGTCTCCATTGAGCGCGGCAATCGTTGGTTTCGAGAATTTGTGAACCTGATCGATCAAGTCGGCGATCGCTTGAGCGCTGGCCACAATCTGCTTCTCCTTGGCCTCGGTCAGACCGCCGTCGGCCGACAGCGTCTCCTTTAGATCCATCCCAGCGCAAAACGTCGAGCCCGAACCCGTGATCACAACAACGCGTACGTCAGGGTCCAGGTTTGCCTTGGCCAGGGAATCGGAGAGCCGAGCAATCAGGTCGGTTGAAAGCGCGTTGCGCTTTTCAGGCCTGTCGAGAGTTTGGATCGAGACGGGGCCTCGAACTTCGGTTTTCACGAGAGAGTTGTTCACCTCTTATGAACCCTCCTCGTTGGCGATCGGGATTTGTAGTTCCATGAGCGCAGCGCCCAAGGCCTTGCCCTGGGTATCGATCCGTAGCGATCCGCTGGCGCCCCCTGCGAGTGCATGATCGAGCACGAAGTTCAATGCGAGGACTCCGGGCAGTTCATAACGAACCACACTTCGAGGTTCGAGCTTTGCGAAGTAAGACGCCACGACAGTCGCCGTCAGATGAGACCTCAGCAAATTGTAACTGGCAATATCGTTGGCGACGACTCCGATGTTGCGCGCGATTGCCCTTATCGCCGCTGCGGGCCTGTGCGAGAGCTCCTAGGCGGATCGACTGATCGCTCATGGGAGTGCTCCATGTTTGATCCACTCGCTAGCCGTGCGGACCACCACTTGGGGGTCTACGCATTCTCGAGGCGCCAGCGTGGGCCAGTAGCCAAAGGCAGGGGTGGGCTTGGGCCTGCCGCCGGCGTATCCGGCGATTCCCGCGGGCCCAGACGTGACGAGCGGAGCAAACTCGCGGCAAAACCGGTCGATCGCTTGCTTTCGAGGATCTCGAGCGGAGACTCGCAATACGACCTCGAAGAGTTGATTCGGGTCGTTCGATTGGAAGATTCCAGGCACAACTTCGCCCGCCCCCAGACACTCGATTTTGGTTTGGGCCAACTCGAAACCCGCCCTTTTGACGCGATCGAGCACAATCTGGCCCGCGGCCCTGGCCCGACCCGCGGCGTTCCTTCCCACCACGGCCAAGAGCCCGCTGGCCGACCAACCGTCACGGTAAATCGCCGACGCCTTAAGTTGGGAAGGCGCCGGTTTGCCCTTGGCCGCGGAGACGCGAACGCGGTCCGCTCCAACGATCTGGGCCTGCACATTAGTCATATCCACGATTACATCGGGAGTAATATATGCGGCGGGGTCGTCGATTTCATAAACAAGCTGGGTTGCGATCGTCCTGCTGGAAACCTCGCCCCCCGAGCCCAAAGGCTTGGAGATCACGCTCTCGCCGTTCTCGAAGACCTCTGCGATTGGGTAACCCACGTTCGCCAGATTCGGCACATTTTCCCAATCCTGGCAGAGTCCTCCCGTGGCCTGCGCTCCGCACTCGATCAGATGGCCAGCCACGCTTGCCATGGCCAAGACGTTCCAATCGTCCCACCCCCAGTTGAAAAAAAACTGGGCTGGTCCGAGCAGAAGCGAAGCGTCGGCGACGCGTCCAGTCGCGACGATCCGTGCGCCGCGCCCAAGGCGGCGGAAATCGGCTTGGCGCCAAGGTAGACGTTGAAGCTCACGAGTCTGTCGACGATCGATCCGATTGGCTCGCCCGTTTCGAAGTGAGCGAGCTCAACCCCATCATTGAGCATTTCGGGCACGCGAGCCAGCAGATCGTCGCCTGTCGCCGCGGCCACTGGCAGAGTTCCAAGACCGCTATCGCATAGGGCCCTTGCGCAGCGATAAACGCACGCAAGCGGGTTGAGCCCCCCCGCGTTCGTAACGACCCTCAAACCCGGTTGCTCGCTCAAGACCGGCGCAAGCCTTCCCGCCAGTTCAACGAAATCGTTCACAAAGCCCTGGGTCGGGATCGCGCGAGCGCAGATGGCTCAGGATCGCCATCGACAGCTCGGCAAGGTACTCGAGGGTGAGTACGTCGATCTCTCCGGAACGCGCCATCTCGAAGGGAACGTCGAGATTGTCCCCCCAGAAGCCCGCGCCGTTTCCTATGCGAATGGAAGACATATCGCCGTTCTTCGTCAATGATCTTCCCCGTGCGCTCCGCTCACGATGGCTTCCGCCTCGATCTCCACCATCATTCTGGGTTCGATCAGCCGAGAGACCTCGACAAGCGTGGTCGCGGGCCGAATTTCGTGGAAGAATTCGCCGTGCGCCAGGCCAACCTGTTCCCAGTTGTCCATATTGGTGATATAAATGCGCGTACGTACAACGTCGGACAGTCTGCCTCCCAAGCGTTCTATCGCCGATTTGACGTTTCGGATCGCCTGAATGGCTTGGGCATAGGCGTCGCCTTCGCCGACCAGGCCTCCTTTGCCGTCGGTGGCGGTCGTGCCCGAAACGTGGATCAGGTTTTCCACGCGCACGGCCCTTGAGTAGCCGACCACCGACTCCCACTTGACTCCGCTGGATATCGATTTGCGTTGCATGGCTCGTCACCGTCTCGAGTTTGGAGAGTTCACGGAACGCGTCGACTGTCTGCCGTATTCATACCTGAAACACCCCAAGAGGGAAACTCCCAGCCGGCTCTTTGGGGCTTGAAACGATTGCCAGCACTTGCGCGAGAACGGCGCGTGTGCTCGCGGGATCGATGATCGCATCAACCCAACATCGCGCCGCGGCGTAGCGCACGTCGGTCTCGCGATCGTACCTTTCAAAGAGTTCGCTCGAGAGCTTCTCGAGCTCCGCCCTGTCCACTTCCCTGCCCTGACGTTTCAACGCCCCCACCTGCACGTCGAGCATGGTTCTGGCCGCCTGCGCCGCGCCCATCACCGCGTAGCGAGCACCTGGCCAAGCGAAGATGAACCTGGGATCGAACGCCTTGCCGCAAAGCGCATAGTGTCCAGCCCCAAACGAATGGCCTACGATCAATGTGATTTTGGGGACCACGCTGTTGCTCACGGCGGAAACGAGCTTGGCCCCTCGGCGGATGATTCCGGAACGTTCGGCGTCGCGACCAACGTCGAATCCATTGACGTCCTGAATGAACAAGAGCGGGATTTTGATTTGGTTGCAATCGAGGACGAACCTCGCCGCCTTATCGGCGCTGTCGGCGTAAAGCACGCCTCCGAATTGCATGGGCCCGCCCCCTTCCGGACGGAACCGGAGCCTCTGGTTGGCGACGATCCCGAGCGGCAGGCCCTCGATTCGTCCGAATCCGCAGACCAAAGTCCTGCCGTATTCGGACCGGTATTCGTCGAAGCTTTCGCCATCGACAATAGCCTCGATCAGTTGTTTGACATCGTATTGAGACGAGGGGTTGGATTGGACAATCGAGTAAAACTCCTCGACAGGCCTGCCGGCCGCCGCGACTGGTGCTCGCCGAGGCGGTATCTGGGCTGGCCAAAGCGCGGCGAGCCTACGGATCCGCGCAAGACACGCAGCGTCGTCGGGCTCGCGAAAGTCGATGGTGTCTGAGATTGCCGAGTGGACGTACGCTCCCCCAAGCTCCTCGGAGGAGACGTCTTGTCCGATCGCGGCTTTCACAAGCGACGGGCCGGCGAGGTAAAGCCCCGAGCCTTCCGTCATGAGCGTGGTGTCGCAGAGCACGGGCAGGTAGGCTCCCCCAGCCACGCAATTTCCCATGATCGCCGCGATCTGAGGAACCCCCGCCGCGGAGAGTACGGCGTTGTTGCGAAAGATCCGGCCGAAATCGTCGTCATCGGGGAAGACGTCTTCTTGAAGCGGCAGAAAGACGCCGGACGAATCGACCAGATAGACCAGCGGCAATCTGGATTCCGCGGCGATCCTTTGGGCTCGGAGAATCTTCTTGATCGATATCGGAAAGCAGGCCCCGGCTTTTACGGTTGCATCGTTGGCGACGACCATCGCGATGTGGCCCGAGATTGTCGCGATCCCAGTCACGACGCCGCCGGATGGAGCTCCGCCCCACTCTTGATACATCTCGAACCCAGCCCAAAGGGCTAGCTCGAGGAAATCGGTCCCAGGATCGGCTAAGGCCGCGATCCGCTCGCGGGCGGTAAGTCTTCCCTTCGAGTGCTGCCTGGCGATGGCTTCGGCGCCGCCGCCAAGGCGGATCAGAGCCTCCTGCTCCCGAATCCTTGCAGAGAGCTCCGCAAGGGTAAACTCGGTATGACGGGCCCTCGCCCTGCCGTCGACCGCTTGGCTTTGAGACACTTGGCAGGGCCCTTCGTCCTACGAATCAATCCGTTCGATCAAGACAGCCACGGCGTTTCCGCCCCCCAGACATGCCGAGGCGACCCCATACCTGCCCCGTCTTTGCTCGAGGGCGTGCAAAAGCGTCACCAGGATCCTCGCTCCGCTGGCGCCGATCGGATGCCCCAGGGCAATCGCTCCACCGTGTATGTTCACGCGTTCGGTAGAGAGTTCCAGTCCTTTCAAACAAGCGAGCATTTGAGAAGCAAAGGCTTCGTTGATCTCGAACAAGTCGACCTGCGCCAGTTTCAATCGCGCCTTCGCCAGCACTTCCGCTATCGCTTTGACCGGAGCGAAAAACAGATCCCTCGGTTCGCCGCCGCTGATTGCCGTCGACACAACCCTTGCCAGCGGCCTTGCCTTCGCCTCGCCCGCACGATCGCTCGAGCAGCAGACCAGCATCGCGGCTCCGTCGGCAAGGCTCGACGAATTGCCAGCCGTCGAAACCCCGGTGGGATCAAACGCTGGTGAAAGCTTTGAAAGTGACTCGATGCTCGCCTCGGCCCTGGGGTTTTCGTCGTGAACGATCGTCAACGAACTCGATCTCTCCCTCACCTCGACCGGTGCGATCTCCGCATCAAACACGCCCGAATTCCGCGCTTCCACCGCCCTCCGATGACTTTCCAGGGCGAATTGGTCCATCGCGCTTCGAGAAATGGCTGCTGTCTTGGCAGTGTAGTCCGCAGCGGAGCCCATCGGCCACTTTTCGAATGGACACCTCAGTCCGTCTTGTTCGAGCGAATCGAGTAATGGCTTCGTTCCGTACTTCCAGCCCGCCCTTGCGCCTTCGAGCAGATGCGGCGCCCTGCTCATGCTCTCGATTCCACCGGCAAGCACGATGTTGGCCTCGCCTGAGCGTATCAAGGCGTCTGCAAGCATCACAGCCCGCAATCCAGAACCGCAGACCATGTTTACGGTCAGCGCCGAGGCAGCGGCTGGTATTCCCGAAGCGATCGCAACCTGCCTGGCAGGGCTTTGACCCAGACCCGCCGAAACCACGTTGCCCACGATCGCCTCGTCAATTGCCGAGGGATCCAAACTCGCCTTAGCAATCGCCGATTTCGCGGCAATTGCTCCAAGCTCGACAGCCGATTTACCGGAAAGTCCGCCCAGGAAACGACCGATAGGCGTCCGTTTTGCCGCGAAAATGAGAGTTTGGGCCATCGGCGCCTCCTCGCAAAGTTCCTCGAGCCCCATCGAATCGTACGCAACCGGCCCAGAAGCCTCAAGGCATTGACAAACAGGCAACGGTTGCATCGTTCCCAAACGAATTGCAAAACTTATCCAGCCGAGCGGTGTTGATTGGTTGGTTCGATCGCAACAAGCCGTGGACGGCCAAGAGGAGACGGAGCCAATGAAAGCACACCCTATGCAGCCCTGTTTCGGAGTTGCGAGCGTCTCGTGCTGCTTGCTGACTCTTGCTTTGACTTCCACCGCCTTGCCCGCGGAACAGAAGACGCTCGAAGAGCCCGCGAAGAAAGCGTTGAGAGCCAATCCCCAAGGCCCAATTCCGCCTCGGGAATTATTCGAGCGCCTCGACGCGAACAACGACCTTACCCTGACGCGTGATGAGATCCCCGAGGAAGCGGTCGGCGCTTTCGAAACCTTCCTCAGATACGGCGATGCCAACGACGACGGCAAACTTCAAGGCAACGAGTTCCGCGACCTTCTCGATAAGAACGGTCCGTCATTGGCGGGTTTTGCGCTTTTTCAAAGATTCGCACAGGTCGATAAGGATGGCGACGGTAAGATCGCCAAGACCGAATTTCAGGCGCTCCTGCGATGTTCAATCGCCTTGACGCCAACGAAGACGGCTACATCAGCCGAGAAGAAATTCAACAATACGGGCCGCCAGGTCAGGCCGTCGCTTCCGAGTCCAAAAAGTCGGCTGAGACGGCTGCAACGTCCGCTGCCACGGAAAAGGACGCCGATGCAGAATCCAAAACCGCCAAAACTTCCGGTTCTCCTCCTGTCCAAGCGAAGAAGGTCCTGCAGGCGAATCTCATGATCAAGCGCCGTTTTCAGACTTTGGACAAGAACGGCGACGGAAAGCTCAGCCCCGACGAACTGCCTGGCGGCGACAAGAGGCTCAAGCGGATCGACTCCGACGAAAACGGTTCGGTCTCGCTCGAAGAGTTCACGCTTGCTTTGTTCGAGCGAAAGTGAAAAAGTCGGTCAGGGAGCTGGACCAAGCCGGCTTATTCTCGAGCGAGCCGTCTCGAGAGCCCGAGTTTTTGGTCTCGGCTTCCAAGCTTTCGCATGAAAATCCATTGCCCAGCCTGCGAACGCCGCCTCGAACTGAGCGAGTCCGGGAGCGTCGTCACCTGCGATGGTTGCGGGCATGCCTTCGACGCCTCGCTCGTCCACCGAATCCCAGCTCCGCTCTGGAGGCGAATCGTTGGTTGGTTCTTGATCATCCTCGCAGTAACGAGCGTGGTAAGTATCATGCCTTCGTTAAAAGGGCTTGATTTCAAGGACGACGACGCCCCCTCAACTTGTCGGCATGCTGCTCGTGCCGCTGATCCTGCTCATCGTCGGTTTAGCGATCCAGAATAAGAAGCTCGAGGTCTCGGAATCCCCAGACGTGAATCTGGAACTCGACGACGAAATGAACTGATCCAGGGAGCGAAGCCATCACTAAAAAGTCCTTCCAGTTCGCTCCGCGTCCATCGTAAAGGCAACGTCGAACTCGCGACCTACCGAGACGATACAAAACCTCCATTTTGTCTAAGAGACGCAATTATCCGCGCTCGCCTCTTCATTTCGCCTAGTATAGCCGATAGACTGCGGGTCTAACTTCCGCCCAAACCTTATATAAGAGAAGAGGCTCGCCATGTTGCGCAAACTGCGGCCGTACGTCCGTTTTCAGCCAAAAGCCGAGGGTTTGGAGGAGCGAAAGCTACTTTCCGAGGCAGACGGGAACGGGCCTGTGGTCACAAACCTGGTTGCAACATCGAACCGAACCATCGTTGTGTCTTTCGACGGACCGATGAATGCGTCGCTCGCTCAGAGCGTCGGCGAGTACCAGGTGAACGGTCTCACCTCGAGCAATCCTGAGTTCATAACGAAGAGCGGCCCGGTGGATCGCATCTTGAACGCGACGTACAACGCGACGAGCCAACAAGTCACGCTGACATTGGCGAAACCACTCAAGGCTGCCACGTTCTACCGTGTGTTCATTAATGGCACGCCAGGTTCTGGGCTTACGGACGTCAGCGGGACGCTTTTCGACGGCGACAACGACGACACTCCTGGAGGCAACTTCTATGGGCTTGTGGCTGCCGGGCCCAAGATCAAGTTCACCGACGCCTTGGGTAACGCGGCGACGCTCCGCCTGTTTGGCCCTGGAACTCTCAGTCTTTGGAGAGAGCTCAACGGCAACGTCGACGTGCTTAGCATCTTGGGCTCCGCGACGGGACAAACGACGCTCACTGGTTCGATACAGGCGGCGAAGGGAACCAACGGATTGGTTGCGATCCCGCTCTATCAGGGTCTCGCTGGAGTCAACAATTGGCTGCCACCGACGTTCGTCAGACAACTGCCCCCGGTTACATCGCCCACGCCCGTCGTGGCAAACTCCTCGAACCTTCCGTATACGCTCCAGATTACCAAGGTGACGCTGCCTTCCGCTCCCGCGATCCAATCGGCGGTGTATGCACAGTCGAACGGCTACTGGCTGGTCTTCGGCGGTCGAACCAATGGCTTGCACAATTTCGACCCCAGCGGCCTGGTGAATTTTCCTCCCGTATATCAGAACAATAATATTTATGTGATCAAGCCGAAAACGGGACAAACCTGGACCGAAGCTTGGAGCGCCACCGGATTGCCTTCCGCGATGACGGCCTCGTTGTCCTCGTCGAATCAGGAATACTTCCAGAAGGGCAATAGGCTTTACACGATCGGCGGCTATTCCTTCAACGACCAAGCCTCTCAATTCACAACCTACTCCACCCTATCCGCGTTGGGCGTGAATCAGATGATCAACACCGTGATCGCCGGCGGAAGCCTGGGTTCTCAGGTGAAACAGATCCAAAACCCGCGGCTCCAGGTGACAGGGGGCGATTTGGGCATGATCGGCAACCGGACCTACCTGATGTTCGGACAGAACTTCCAGGGCGGCTATAATGGCGGCGGCGCATCGATCAGCCAGGTCTATACCAACGAGATCCGCAGTTTCAACATTATCGACAGCGGCAGTAAACTGGGAATTTCAGGATTTCAGGCCCAACGCGATCCAGGCAACTTCCGTCGCCGCGACGGCAACTTGGCCGTTCCCACGATATTGCCAAACGGCCAACAAGGAATCACCGCTTTCGGCGGCGTATTCACCGCACCAGCGGGAAGCGTCTTTCGCCAACCGATCGTGGTCAATTCAAGCGGCATGGCCCGCGTTGATTACAACTACCAGCAGTACTTCACCCAATACGACTCTGCCAAAGTTGCCCTTTACGACGCCAAGAGCAAATCGATGAGCACGCTCCTGTTCGGCGGGATCAGTCTCTACGATTACAATTTCGCGACTGGAACCTTGTCGAGCGACCCGGAAATTCCGTTCGTCAACGACGTCACGTCTCTAGTTCAACAGAAGAACGGAACAACCCAGGAGTACATCATGCCAAGCCAGCTTCCCGGCCTTTATGGGGCTGAGGCTGCTTTTTACGCGACTCCTGGATTGCCTTCGTACGCCAACGGCGTTCTGAAGCTCAATAACCTTCGTAGCGGCACGGTCCTTGGAGACATCTACGGCGGCGTCTACTCAACCGTTGGAGATACCACGAACCCAGCCACGCAGACCACCGCTTCGAACCAGGTGTTTCAAGTGACCTTACTGAAGTATTGAAAAGCGAATACTAGTTAATAAGGCACGTTGCCAGGCAGTTGCGCGTATTCCTTCCAGACGACGACCGCTTCGTCCTGGAGCATTTGCAACTCGGGGATTGTCCGCGCAGCGGTCGGTTTGGAGAACTGCTCGTAGATGAAGGCGTCGTCGAACCCGCCATACTTCTTGGAGTCGGCGACGCCCGCTCCAAAGACGATCCCATCGAGCCCCGCCCAATATGACGTCGCCAGGCACATTGGGCACGGCTCGGCCGAGGTGTAGAGGATGCATCCGTCCAGCTTGAGCGCTTTCATGGCGGCGCAAGCGTTGCGGATCGCCTCCATCTCGGCGTGCCACGTTGGGTCGCAATTTGATACGACGTGATTCGAGCCTTGGGCGACGATACGTCCTGAACCGTCGACGATCACAGCCCCGAAGGCCCCGCCAGTCCGTTTCTCCACGCCCGCGTTCCGAGAGTTCGCGATCGCTTTTCGCATGAACGCTTCATTCTTGGCAGTGGGGAACCGACTCTTGATCTCGTCGGCGCCAACCCAAAGTTTCTTGGAGACCTCGCGATCGGAGCTTTGTCGGCCCTCCGCGGCCTGGCTTCTCAAAGTCGCCCAGGACCCGCCAACGACGACTCCAACCAACAAGGCAGCGAATGGCAGTCCGAATACAATCGCTCGCCGACGAATTCCTGATAGCGGGTACTGGATCATCATCGTCTCCTGTAGTAGGCATGAAGGGTGCTTGCTTCACTCGACTTCATAACCAAGCCTAGGTCTCGTTTCCTTCCAAAGATCAGGGCAGGTTTGGGAAAAACACCTCTAGGAAACACTCAACGTGATGAATCGACTTTGCGTCCTCTCGCTCCTACTCCTTGCCTTCAGCGAAATTGCTAGAGCGGACGACAAAGATGGGAAGCAGTCTGGGTCGATTTTTGTCTTGACCACTCCCGAGGGAGCAGGCCTCGATGCGTCCGCAACTGTTGACGATTTCCCACTCCTTGTTCGGCTTCACAAAGACTTTTTCGATTTCAGCCAAGCCCAAGCCAACGGCCAAGACCTTCGCTTCTCAACACGTGAAGGCAAGCCTCTGGCATACGAGATCGAGAAGTGGGATCCCGTAGAAGGCATAGCCGCAGTCTGGGTCCGGATCCCTCGCATCCACGGCAATTCTCGAGCCGAGATAAAGCTCCGTTGGGGCAACCCCCTAGCCGCCGGCAAGTCCTCCGCGAAGTCGGTCTTCAATGAACAGAATGGCTACATGAGCGTTTGGCACATGAACCGGAAAGTCGAGGATGTGGTAGGGACGTTGCAATCAAAGGATCTCGGCACGAAGGAGTCTCTAGGCGTTGTCGGCGGCGCCCGGCGGTTCTCGGGTGGCGCTGGTGTGTTTTGTGGAGACAACATTTCCAACTATCCGGCGGGCGACGCATCGCACACTACGGAGGCTTGGTTCCGAGCCGAGAAGCCGAACGTCACGATCATCGGTTGGGGAAACGAAGGCGGTGGTCGAGGCAGCAAGGTTCGAATGCAATTTCGGAGTCCTCCGCACGTGCACATCGACAGCGATTTCTCCGACGTCAATGGCGAGTCCACCCTCCCGCTATCGGAGTGGGTCCATGTCGTTCACACATACGACAAAGGCCAGGGGAAGATCTATATCAATGGAAGGCTCGACGGTTCCGCGGAACCTGCCTTAGCGATCAAAAGCCCTGCCAGGCTCTGGATCGGCGGCTGGTACGACAATTACGACTTCGTCGGCGAGATCGACGAAGTACGCGTCTCGAGCAGGGCTCGATCAGCCGACTGGGTGAAGCTGGAGTACGAAAACCAGAAGCCGCTCCAAACGCTCTCGGGGCCAATCGTACAATCCGGCGATGAATTCTCCATCGCGCCGATAAAAGCAGTGGTTTCCGAAGCAAAGAGCGCCGCATTCGAGGCCAAGGCTGGTGGAGCTCAGAAGCTCTACTGGTATCTCGTGAGCGATGATGGTCGGGAAAATCTGGTCGCCGTCGATCGATTCGGGTTTACGTTCGAGGCGGGACGCGTGGTTGGCGACCAGTCGATGACGTTGCGCCTTAAAGCCGTGTATCCCAACGAACTGAAGAGTGTGAACATCCCCATTGTGGTGAAGGAAGACATTCCCGAGCCTGCGTTTACTTTGGAAGCGCCGACCGACTGGGACGGTCGAGCGACGATTCATGTCGAGGCAAAAATTGCCAATCAGAGCGCAATGGACGCAAAAGGCGCGGCCAGGTCGAGCTACGACTGGGATCTTTCCGAGATGGCGGTTGTCAAAGAAACGGCGCCTGGAAAACTCATTCTCAAGCGCGCTATGAACAGCGGCAAATTGACAGTTGCCTGCTCTGTCAAAAACGGCGGCAAGCCGACCACGCGAAGCATAACGATCAACGTCAAAGAGCCAGGACGCGACGTTTGGGTCGCCAGAACGCCTGATAAGGACGAAAAGCCCGTTGAGAACCAGTTCTACGCGCGAAACTCGAACAACGTTGGCCTGCTCTACTACAATGGGATTTTGGAAAAGCCGGCCGAGTCAGTCTTTCTAAAGCTCTACGCCGACGAACGCCTGATGAACACGGTGGACGCCAAGCCGAAGAGCGACGGTTCCTACGCGCTTTCCACCAAGCTGGAGCCGGGTCTCGTCAAGTATAAGGTCGAGTTCGGAACGGCGGCGACAGGCAAACAAACCGTGCTCGACACTGTCGGCAACCTCGTCTGCGGCGACGTCTACCTCATCAACGGACAATCCAACGCCATCGCGACCGACTTCGGCGAAGAGGAGCCAACTTATCGCAGCGAATGGATAAGAACCTACGGCGGGATGTCCGGCGACGCCAAGAGCTCAACGAGCTGGGGCGCCGCGGTTCATCGGAATCGAAACGAGGAAAAACTACAGATTGGCTATTGGGGCATGGAGCTCGGTCGAAGGCTCGTGGAGAACCAAAGGATCCCCATTTGCATCCTCAACGGCGCCGTCGGCGGCACGCGAATCGACCAGCATCAACGAAATTCAGCCGATCCTGAAGATCTGAACACAATTTACGGACGACTTCTCCATCGCGTCCGCCAGGCCAAACTGACGCACGGCGTCCGAGGCGTAATCTGGCATCAGGGGGAAAACGACCAAGGGGCCGACGGGCCGACGGGACAATTTGGTTGGGAGACCTATCGAAAGTATTTCCTCGCAATGGCCGCTGCTTGGAAGGAGGACTATCCAAACATCCAACATTACTATCTTTTTCAAATCTGGCCAAAGTCGTGCGCGATGGGGTTCAAAGGCTCGGACAACCGCCTGCGCGAAGTCCAAAGAACGTTGCCAAATGCGTTCTCCAACATGAGCATCATGTCGACTTTGGGCGTCGAACCTCCGGGAGGATGCCATTTTCCAGCGGCTGGATACGGGGAACTCGCCCGACTCATGTGTCCTTTAGTCGAGCGCGACAACTACGAAAAGCGCTCTCAAGGCTCGATCACTCCTCCCAACTTCGTTCGCGCGTTTTACACGAGCAAGAATAGGACGGAAATCGTTATGGAGTTCGATCAGCCGGTGAAATGGGACGACGCACTGGCGAGTCAATTTTATCTTGCCGATGAAGGCGGAAAGGTGAAATCGGGCCGAAAGGAAGGGAATGCGATAACGCTTAAGCTCGATTCGCCATCGAAGGCGCGAATGCTGACTTATCTCGACAGCGACCATTGGAGCCAAAAGACCCTGCTACGCGGCGAAAACGGCATCGCCGCTCTCACCTTCTGCGAGGTCCCGATCTCGGCCGAAAACCCAAGCGAGTGATCACCATTCGCTGAAACGCCGCTTGGGCTTGCCCCCTCGGCTTCGAACTCCCTCGCTTCTTCAACGTGAACTATGGTTGCCCTGAGCGACCTGAGCGCGTCGAAACCAGCCGGACCGACGATGGTTCTTCAGGGCAAGCTCGACGGCGCACGAATTCGGACGAGGGAAACGGACAATGAGTCAATCGATCGGTAGACGCGGACTTCTTTCGAAATGGGCTATTCCTTGCCGAACGAGAAGACGAGTTCCGACGATCGACATGATGGAGCCTCGAATCTGTCCGTCGTTAGGCTCCGGGGTCGACGCACTTGCGATGGGCGACGTCAACGGCGACCGCGTTGTCGACATCGCCGTGGCAAGCCATCAGGGCGGCCATTACATCGTCACGATCTATAGCGGCGAAGGCCAGAACGCGAGAACAGCCACGGGTTCGTCCTCGATGCCGCTGGCCACGATCATCGACCCGCTCGGGCGAAGAGTCGGACCTCTCGACGTGGCCATGGGCGATTTTACAGGCTCTGGCACTTCGGACTTGGCGATCTCGTCAACAGGAACGGGGCGTGCTGGTTCGTCGAAAGTCGCGGTGTATGCTTTCACTCTCGTCAATAACACTCCGATGAATTCTCCCGTGACTCCCGTGCTTCTCGGCCAGCCGTTCATTCCCCCCGGCCTGGGCAGGACCAATGGCGTCTCTGTCGCCGCGGCCGACGCCAACGGCTCGGGATCGGAGCAGCTCATAGCGAGCCCAGCCCACGGCGGCCCGAATAAGATTGTGGTCCTCAGCTATGTGTCACAAAATCAAAACTGGTTGCCGAGCAGCACAATCAACAACATCCCTTGGAACCCAGGCGGCTTCAGCCTAGATGCAGGCCAGATCGCCGGCGATGGATCGACCGAAATTGTCGCCGGTTCGCATACGAGCGGCAAGGTCGGCGTTTATGACACATCGCTCGGCAGGTGGGTTTGGACGCTTTCGCCCTTGGGCAAGGTGAGCGGCGGAGTCCGCGTCGCCGCGGTTTCCGCGGTCGGCACTACCGGTTCGATCGTCGTTACGACGGCGTCCAATAAAGGAAAAAGTTCGGCTGAGCTGGTTCCCTGGAACGGATCCACTGGAGTTCGATTCAAGCCCATCGCTTCACCAGGGGCGGGCTCGCTCGTACCGCTAGGCGGAGGGTATGTGTATCAAAGGAGCACGATCCAGGGCCTGGGCACACCTTTTCCCTATAGCAACGGGCCAATCACTCCGACCGTCCTCTTGGCTTCGACCCGAGGAGATCAGCTCATCGTCCAAGGTTTTACGCCGAGTAATACGCCAAGCACTCCCGACACATATATCGAACCGCTCTGGGGACCCGTCGGAGCCGGCTTCATCCCGCTGCAACCGAAGGCAGACCCGTCGGCAACCGGGGGTTCCTCGAGCGCTGGCTCGATCGACGCGATCCCATCCAACCTGGTCGTTTATCCTCAGCAAATCACCTACGATTCGCCGTACAGCATCAACCTTTCCGGAGCTCCTCAAAGCATCTATTCTGGGCTCTACTCGATCACCTCGTTCCATTCGAACTCCACCGACCCTTGGGGCCCGAACCCCATTCCCAACGTGGCACCAACGCTCCCTCAGCACGACGTTACGACGTGGCTTCAACAACGTCTCTTGGCCGCATACGCAAGCGCTATCGGCATCGACTACCAGCATCACCACGTCGCGACCTGGCTGCCGGCTCAAGGCTCGCCTTGGAACCTCACGTCCACGGTCGCCTACCAGAGCCAAGGGATCGACTGCACCAGTTTTACTGCCTACGCCTATGCCGATGCTCTGGGCATAACGATGACTGGCGATACAACCCAGCAAGCTCTCATCAGCTCTACGAATCCCAACGGAACGATCATTCCAACGTCGCTAAATGGGGCCGTAGCCATTTCCACGATCACCAGTTGGAGCAGTTACGCAGACCTTGTCAGCCAACTCCATCCGGGCGACATCCTGTTCATCCATGGCAATCCCAGCGACCCATCGCAGGTGACGCACGCGATCACCTGGCTGGGGATCTATGGGGTCGACAAGAACGGTCAGGGCGTGCCTCTGATCATCGACTCGACAGGCATCACCCCGCCGCACGTCAATTCGAACAACCAGGTGGTTCCCGAAGGCGTCGAGATCCGGCCGTTCGGTCCTCCTGGCTCGGTCAACAGCTGGTATTTTGACAACCTCGACCACGTCCTCAGGTTCATCGGCACGCCGCCAGGCTAAACTCGGTAGCGGCCCGAACGCAATCCTCGACATCGGCGTTATTGGCGTCGATACTGGATGGCCAGCGACGACATCCTTTCCTACGCTGGTTTCAAAACGCGTCGAAGCGTGCGAAAGGTTCGGGCATCCAACCAATATTCGCTTTCCCATGAACGATAAGTCGGGGATTTACGTCGAAATCTTGGTGAAAGGCTCACTCGATGAGTTGTGGCTGCGCACCCAGAATCCCGAGCTTCACGAGCGTTGGGACGTCCGTTTTTCCTCGATTCGTTATCTCCCTCGACCCGATTCAACCCAGCCTCAGCGATTCTCGTACTCGACACGTCTAGGATTCGGTCTACGCATCGAAGGCGAAGGGGAGAGCGTTGGATCACGCCTTGGCGATCGAGGCGAACAAACTTCATCGCTTCGTTTCTGGTCGGACGACTGGAAGTCGCTCATACGCGAAGGAAGCGGCTACTGGAAGTATATTCCTACCGAAGACGGCGTCCGCTTCCTAACGCGGTACGACTACAAAACGCGATTCGGGCTGTTGGGACGAATGTTTGACGCCGTTGTCTTTCGACCTATTTTGGGCTGGGGAACGGCATGGAGCTTCGATCGCTTGCGGCTTTGGCTCGAGCGCGGTTTGGACCCGGAAGTATCGCTCGAACGGAGCCTCGTCCACGCTGTCGCCCGCATGACTCTGGTTCTGATTTTCTTCCATCAAGGTCTTGTGCCGAAGCTAATCTTTCGCAGTCCTGATGAGTTGTCCATGTTGAGCGATGCTGGGGAGCCGGCTCATCTCCTGGGCTTGATGCTCGCCGTTCTGGGAATTGTGGAAATCGGCTGGGCTCTGACCATAGCCTTCTTGGGAGACTTTCGCTGGTTGCTCGCTTTCACGTCGTTGGGGATGGTTGGGGCCATTGTCGCGATATCGATCAGATCTCCTACTCATTTGACAACCGCCTTCAACCCCGTATCCCTTAACCTGTCCGTCGTTGCTCTGTGCCTCGTCGCATGGCTCACTTCGGCCGACCGGCCGTCGGCTACTCGTTGTCTGCGTCGACAAAAGGACAAAGCACGATGAGGTCGATCTATGCGCGGGCTCTCGGGCAAGATTTTGAGCGGCTGCACCCGCAGATCCAGCGCAGGTTTGGCTTCAGCAGCACCGACGGAATCGCAGCCATTGGGAAGGGGGTCATGGAAGAGGTATGGCACGGATCCGCCGTCACAGTCCCCTTTTTGCAGCTTGGCGCCTGGCGCAGGATCATGTTCCCCGAGCGTCTACGCGACGTGCCGTTTCAGGTCGAGAACTACGCGTACGTGGATGACTACGGGCGCGAAACAGTGACGTGGATCCGCACGTTTTTGGGCGCTCGAAGGCGACGCTTCGACGCTTATATGATCTATAGCGAGCAACGCGGTAGGATCGTTGATTACCTTGGAACGCATCAACATCTCGCAGTCGACATCGAGCTCTCCGTCGACGAAGAGGGCGGATTGAGACTGCGCTCCGGCGAGCAGCGGTTCCACGAAGGACCGCTTTCGTTCCGATTCCCTCTCTCGTTGAGCGGGGTCGCGAACGTGCGCGAGTGGTTCGACGACGAGGCGCAGCGGTTCCGTATCGAGGTCGACGTTCGAAATCGCCTTTGGGGTCCACTCTTTGGTTATCGAGGGTCTTTCTCCGCCGAGTGGGTGGAATCCAAAGACTTGATTGTTCCACAACATGTCAAACCGGTTCGGAGCGAGCGACGTGAATGAGGTCGATCTCCCCCGCGGATTCCGAAGAATTCAGGTCGACTTGCCAGGCGGATGAAAAACCTTTCGTCGACGGACTCGCAAATGGGACGATCATTGAGGATAATATCTCACTGCTATTAGAGTCGCTATGGATTCATTGTATAAGATTCGCAGTTTGCCAAGAATCATGAACACATTCGAGTTTATTAGCTCGGCTCTCGAGTTGTCTCGCGACGCAATTTCATACACCGTCAGCCTCCGGCTCGCCGAGCTCTATCCCGACTCGGCGGTTCTCGAAGGACCGATCGGTTATTTCAACCTCGAAGAGTACGCCAAGGCTGGGCTCTGCGAGCTCTCGAACAAAGAGGGCGTGCACAACCAAATTCAGTCGGGTTGGGATCTTCACGCAGGCGTCGGCAAGAAGGGGAGAAACGCCTGGTACAGCATTTCTTGGAACGGCGCGTCGCTCCAGGCCGTCTTGCTCTCTTGGAATACGGGCTTCCACGAAGAGCAGAATTATTGGCTCGTCGCCGACGACCTACAGACGGCTGAGTCGTTCTTCTCCGAGGTCAGCTCCTGGAACGCCGAGGTCCGAGACGAGGTGCTTGTCTTCGACGGCGGCTGCTGGTCGAAGAGCGACTCTTTATTCAAGGCGATTCAAACCGCCACATTCGAAAACCTGATCCTCGCTGGCTCGCTTAAGGAAGAGATCCGCGACGATCTCGCTCGATTCTTCCACACTCGCGAAACCTACGAAGCCCATGGAGTGCCTTGGAAACGCGGCATCCTTTTCGTGGGCCCGCCAGGAAACGGAAAAACGCATGCAGTGAAGGCTCTGATCAATTTCATCAAGAAGCCCTGCCTCTACGTAAAGAGTTTTCAAAGTGAACACGGGACCGAACATCAGTGCATTCGAGACGTCTTTAGCCGAGCTCGCAAATCGGCCCCCTGCATTTTGGTGCTCGAAGATCTGGATTCCCTCATCAATGAAGGCAACCGGTCGTTCTTCTTGAACGAGCTCGACGGGTTCGCTGCCAACTCGGGCGTGGTCGCCCTGGCCACGACGAACCATCCCGAACGGCTCGACGTTTCCATCCTCGATCGTCCCAGCCGCTTCGACCGCAAGTACCACTTCGACCTTCCCGCTGCCGAGGAACGATTGTCGTACGTGCGGCTCTGGTCAAAATCTCTTGGCGACGCTCTGAGACCGACCGAGGCAGGGCTCGCTTTGGTAGTCGCATCCAGCGACGGCTTTTCGTTCGCCTATCTCAAGGAGTTGTTCCTTTCCTCGATGATGCGCTGGATTTCCAATCCGGCGGAGACGTCGATGGATGCGATCCTTGCCGAGCAGGTTGACTCGTTGCGCGTCCAGATGGCCAGTGCTCCTCCCGACTCCACCGACGTCGGCGATCCATCGCCTTCCGCCCTCCACCCCTGGATGCGCCAGATGTTTTCCAGGGGAATGCCGGGCCGGAGGTAGACGCGGATCGGAACTCAATTCGAACTCGAATACCGGCGTGCGAACAGAAGCATACGGCCGCAAACACGTCCATGATGTGCTCGCCTCCGTGCTCGGTATTTGCGATGAACCTCTGACCCTTGGGATCGACAACAAAATCGAGCAGTTCGAGAGGAACCTGACCAATCAAGACAGGCAGCACGTCGTCGATCTCGGCGACCTCGAGGACGCATTCGCGGTCTTGGAGGGTCAGCCTCACTGCACTGTTCATCGGCAAAGAGACGATCCGCCGATTCCACGGCACTGTCGAGTTCGGAAATGGCGCAGGCCAAGTTGTGCGATCATTCCCTTGGGCAACGAAAATCCCGTGCGTCCATATCGAACATAGCGTTCGACACCAAGACGGTCCGTACCTGATCGACAGGCAACAATCCACGTTCCCGGTTTTCGATATCAAAAACATTCTCGAGCTTTGCTGAG
This sequence comes from uncultured Planctomycetota bacterium, assembly GCA_963818975.1. Taxonomy (GTDB): domain Bacteria; phylum Planctomycetota; class Planctomycetia; order Isosphaerales; family Isosphaeraceae; genus CAWFUI01. The sequence goes on from CAWFUI010000016.1 coordinate 72,623, forward strand.
ACGAGCACTTTGCTCGTGGCGACTGTTTCAGATGAGGTCGTGGACGTGGTGATTCCTTTCAAGCTCATCTTACGCTTTCGCGGACTCGAAATGATTGCGCGGTTCGCATGTTCGAGTCCTCCCGCGAGAGCACCGAACTCCTCACTGCTCGATCGCGATTGATCATGGAGCTAAAGCCCACCCGGCGCAAGCGGAGCGCACTTCCGAACCGACGCTGACGCGATTAGTCTAGCTGGGATCTTTTACCGAAAGTTTGGACCAGAGCCCAGCTAGGGAAACCGCCTTCATGCAATGCGTCGTCGCGTCCTCGACTCGGATCGATTCGCCCATGTACGTCGACGACCTGTTGACCAAGTTTCAGGCTGAGCTCGCCGGCAAGACGGCCGAGTGCGCGTTTGCGTTCGCAACTCTCGACCAATCCGCCGCGCTCGAGCCGCTGGCTCGCCGCTGCCTCGATGAAGGCCTCGCAAAGCGTTTCGTGGGTTGCACAGTGGAGACCGTCATTGGCGGCGATCGCGAATTCGAGGGCGAGCCCGCAGTTACGATCTGGGGCGTGACCGGGTCGGGGCTGTCGGTCGCGCCCATCAGACTTACCGAGGATTTCGAGTCGGAGGTCGAGTCACTGGCCTCTGGTGTTCCTACAGAGCGGATCCTGATCCTCCTGGGAGACCCCTTCACCTTTCCAGCGGACTCATTCCTGGGCGAGATGAACCAGAAAGCCAAGGGCGTAAGGATCGTCGGCGGTATGGCATCGGGCGGTCGTAAACCGGGCGAAAACGTGCTTGTCGTCGACAGGCAGACCTACGCCAACGGGGCTGTGGGTCTTGTGCTCGACGGGCCCTCGCCTGCCAGACTCATCGTGAGCCAAGGATGTCGGCCGATCGGCAGGCACCTGATCGTCACCAAGGTCGAGCGCAACATCATTCGCGAGCTAGGCAGAAGACCCGCCATAGAGGTTCTTCAAGAGCTGTTCGACGAGCTCGACCCCGACGACCAGACCAAGGCGAGGAACGGACTTCACCTCGGTCGAGTTGTCAATGAGTACCAGGAGTCGTTCAAGAGGGGCGACTTCCTCGTGCGGAACGTTCTGGGCGTCGACGAACAAGGCGGCATCGCCATCAACGACCTTGTCCGCGTCGGCCAGACGGTCCAGTTTCATGTGCGCGACGCCGAGACGGCCGACGAAGACCTGCGAGGCATGCTCGAAAAGACTCGAGACGGCGCCGAGCAAGCAGCCGGCGTCCTCCTCTTTTCTTGCAACGGTCGAGGAACCAATCTTTTCGATGCGCCCAACCACGACGTCTCCGCTTTCCGAGAAGCCCTGGGAAATGTTCCGGTCGCGGGCTTCTTCGCCATGGGGGAGATCGGACCTATCGGCGGACAAACGTTTGTTCATGGATTTACAGCCAGTGCGATTGTTTTCGAAAAACTGCGAGGCTGACGCCCCGCGAGTTGGAAATAGGAGCAAGAGACAGATGCGATTGGTTTTTTCATTAAGCATTGCACTCTCGATCGTCGGCGTTTCCTTGGCGGGCGAGCCCCCGGGGCCATTGACCAAAGCGTTTGAAAAAATGACTCCTTCTGGGCTTCTGGAACACATCCGCGTACTGGCCTCCGACGAGTTCGAAGGCAGAGGACCAGCGACGTTGGGCGAGGAAAAGTCGGTCGCTTATATCGCCGGCCAGTTCAAGAAGCTGGGACTCGAGCCCGGCAATCCATCGGGCGGATATTTCCAGATGGTTCCTCTGGTCGGATTCAATACGAAGGCCAAAGGAGAAATCAAGGCCAAAGGAAAGACGTTCGAGCTCCAAAACTTGCGCGATTGGGTGGCTGTCTCGCGCAGGCTTACGACGAAATCTGGACCACGGAAGGAATCGCTCTCCAACTTGCCGCTCGTGTTCGTCGGCTACGGCGTCTCAGCCCCTGAATACGGGTGGGACGATTACAAGGACGTCGACGTCAAAGGCAAGGTTCTGCTCATGCTGATCAACGACCCCGCGGTCCCAGACCCCTCGAACTCAGCCAAGCTCGACCCCAAGACCTTCAAGGGCGACGCCATGACCTATTACGGCCGCTGGACGTATAAATATGAAATTGCGACTGAAAAGGGCGATGCGGGCGTGATCATCATCCACGAGGAGAAACCCGCCGGATATCCTTTCGAAGTCGTGCTCGGAAGCTGGGGTAGAGAGAATTTCGACATCCCCAGCGATTCCAACGCCAAACGACCTCTGGTGGAGTCTTCGGCGCGCCTGAGCCTGGCGAAGGAGATTCTCAAAGCCTCGGGGCTCGATTTCGACGCGCTGAAGAAAGCGGCGGTCAAACGAGACTTCAAACCCGTCGCTCTCAACGCCACGGCAAGCTTCGAGGCGGAGGACGAAGTTCGCTTTGTCGACTCCAAGAACGTCGTCGCCAAGATCGAAGGCGGCGACCCGAAGCTAAAAGATGAATACGTCGTCTACTCAGCACATTGGGACCACTTGGGCAAGGACGACAAGCTCTCGGGCGACCAGATCTTCAACGGCGCAGTCGACAACGCGTCGGGCGTGGCTTCCATTCTCCAGATCGCCGCGGGCATTCAGGCGCTGGAACCCAAGCCCAAACGCTCGGTCCTCTTCCTGGCGCTCACTGCCGAGGAAAAAGGGCTTTTGGGCGAAGTACTACGCCAAGAACCCGCTTTACCCGCACTCGAAGACAGTGGCCAACATCAACATCGACGGTATCAACGTTTGGGGAAAAACCAAGGACATCGTGAGCATCGGCCTGGGGATGTCGACGCTCGACTCTCTCTTGTCGAGCGCGGCGGGAACTCGGTCTCGCGTGGTCAAGCCTGACGCCGAGCCCGAGAAGGGCTTCTTCTACCGATCGGATCACTTCGAATTCGCCAAGGAGGGCGTGCCGGCGCTCGACACCGATTCGGGTACCGACTACATCGGCAAGCCCGAGGGCTTTGGGGCGATGAAGCGCGATGAATATACCAAGAATCTTTACCACAAAGTCGCCGACCAGGTCGACCCAGCCTGGGACCTCTCGGGCGCCGTCGAGGACCTGCAACTTCTCTTGGAAGTCGGCGTGGCCGCTGCCAACGCCCAGGAGATCCCTCAGTGGCTGCCTGGGGCAGAGTTCAAGGCGCGCCGAGAGGCGTCGCTCGAGGCCGCGAAACAAGGCAAATAGGCGTGGCTCAGGCCCCTCTCGAGAACGCTCCAAAACCGCCCTCGCGGGTTGCCGCGCCGGCCCTTGCGATGCTCGCTCTAGCCGTAACCGCAGCCTTGGCTTGGGCCGACCGCCGATTCAACTGGGTCGCTGGCGTCTTCAAATTCATCGCGCACCAGTTTTTCGAAGTGCCGATGCTTGCCGCGATCCGCGCGCCCAGTCAGATTGTCCTCGTGCGGGTGCATTTGCTCGTCCTGGCGATCGCCGTCATAAGCTATCTTGGCGTTCGTCCGCTCCTTCGCCCGGCGATTCGGAAGCTCTTTTGGATCATGGCCGCAGCCTATCTTTTGAGGGCAGTCGTTTGGATCTGCGGCGGCAACCTGCCGCTCGTGCCTGGAGATTCCTGCCACTACGTCGAGATCGCCAGTTCGATTCTCAACGGCGAGGGGCCCGTTAAACATTACGTCGAAAGTTATTTCATCGACTATCCCGAAATCCGAGAAGGCAAAGGAATCCTCGACGACTGGGCCACCCCGCTGTACTCGTACGTACTCGCTGGGCTTTATCGCGTTTTGGGGATCGCGCCTGGCGGGAACCTGGAGGCGACGTTCGCGGTCGCCAAGGGCGCGAGCTTTGGGTTTGGCCTTGCGACGATTCCATTGGTGTTCATCCTGACGTACCGCCGGCTCGGGCTCGCGGCAGCTCATTTTGCGGCGGGCTTGTTGGCGATTCTGCCGGTGCATGTACTTTATTCAGCTATCGAACTTCGAGAAAGCCTAGTCGCGTTTCTCATCGCGGCGACGCTGCTGTTCCTTTGCGAAATGCACTTCTTGAAAGGCGTCACGGGCTGGCTGGCCGCACTGCTCTCCGGAATTTGTGCGGGCCTGGCGATTATGACCAGAAACACCAGTATGGCCCTGGCAGCGGCGTTTTTGATCCATTCTCTCTGGAGGTTTGGCCGCAAAGACCTGGGAAAAATCCTGCTCTGGGCCGCATGCGCCGCGGCGGTCTGCTCTCCCTGGGCGTACGTCACTTACATGAGATATGGCAAGCCTTTTTATACTTACACGCAATTCTTTCAGTATACGTTCTCGTGGACTGTTCATCATTATCAGGAAGGGGTCCCCACGGCCGCTTCGTTTTACACCTGGGCTAACGCCCCAACGATCTTGAGAGTGAAAATCAAGTCGCTGTTCATCATCGTGATCTACAGCTCGATGATCGCGAGCATACCGGTCGTTATGGGATTGCTTCGACGAACGGTAAACCGCGGAGCAGCGAGGAGGGAAAGTGGGAGGTTCCTGGACGAGCTCGCGGGCGTTTCGGCTTTTGTGTTTATCACGGCGACGATCGCGAACATCGCCGACGTAACGCAAGTTGCTCAGCTTGGCAGATACTACCTGCCGCTCTTCGTGATCGTTCTTCCCGCAGCCTCGGCCGGCTTGATCGATTGGTTCAGTGAGTTTGCTCCGCTCGACTTATTGAAACGATCGAAACTGGCGCGCGGTCTCTGCGCGGCGCTCTTTGCCCTGCTCTGGTCGGACCCGACTTGGGCGTACGACTACACCTGGCTGGTCAAACCCTACCAGTTGCATTGGCCAGCGATCCGCGAGACGGGAGACTGGATAAAGAGCCACCCTGAAGCCGTCCCTGGGGATTCCCGGATCCTGACGTGGTTTCCCTGGGAGCTTCGGATCGCCAGCGGCAGGACGACGGTCCTTTTGCCTCGGTCGTTCTATCCGTCCGTTTCGCTCCAAAGCGATAGGCTCGAGAGGGCCGTCAAAGAGTATAATGTCACTCACGTCCTCTGGGGGTCGTTCGAAACGCCGCCGCACGAGGACCCAGAGAGCTTAGGACGCTACCTCGACATGGTGAGAAAGACAGTCCTGGCAGGCTCGACCAACCTCTTTGACTCGTCGCTGCGACGCCCCTACGCGGTACGGCTGTATCGGCTGCCTCGGTCCGCGAGGAGCAATTGATGAGTAGTTCTCGCCGGGAAGACGCTTCTCGAGAAGCCTCGGGGCCTGATGAAAAGCCGCCGCTTTGGTGCATTCTTTGGCTTCTGATTGCCTTGATTCTGGGGCTCTGGCTGCGCTGTCATACCATCGCGCCTTCGGTCGTCGCGTCGACGGGATTGCGGATCTGGCCGGTCGTTGGAGCGGCCGACGAACCACTCGATTGCGACGAAGCGTTTTATGCCTATATGGGCAGACGCATGGTTCATGGAGACGTTCTCTATCGCGATTTGACCGAGAATAAGCCCCCCCTGGGTTACTGGATTTACGCTCTCTCGGTCTGGATCGGGGGCGCTTCAGAGACGACGGTTCGGCTGCTTTCGGCGCCGTTCGCCTTGGCTACGATCTTTCTGTGCTGGGACTGCGCTCGGAGGATCGCGGGGCCGTTCGCTGCGGTGCTGGCCGCCGTCTCCTACGCCGTCGTCCAGACCGACCCGTACGTTTTTGGCAACGGGTCCAATCTCGAGCATTTCATGAACTTCTTCTCGACGGCCGCGCTCGATTGCCTACTGGCCGCTCGGGCGCGCGGGCGGGTTTCGTCGATCTTCGGAGGCGTTTGGCTCGCTTGCGCGATACTCGTCAAACCGGTCGCCGCGACAAATGGAATCGTCGCCCTATGGGATGTTTTGTTCAATCGCCGCCTCCGTCGGGCGGCCCGAACGCCTCTACCAGCGCGACTCGCCGAGCTTTCTTTGTTTTGCCTTGGAGGCGCCATTGTCAGCTCCGCGGCGTTGGCGATCCTCTATTTCCAGCATGCGCTGGCAGATGGATACGAAGATTGTATCGTGTACGCGCGAGCGCTGGCCGAATCGCTTCCCGCCGAAGCGTATCAACCGTCTTCCTGGGTTCGCTGGTTGACTGGAAACGCAGCGCCTTCGAACAGGCTGCCTTGGCCTTTTGGACTCTCCACCGATCTCGTCTGGTGGGGCGCGGGGCTCTACCCCGTTTGGACCGCGTCCTTGCCCGTCGCCGGCTTGCTGTTATTCAGCCGAGTCGAAGGCAAACGCTTGCTGGCCCTCTGGTATCTCTCGGCGTGGGTGCAGGTCGTCTCTCCTCGGTTGTATTGGCAGCATTATTACATGTTGCTGCTTCCGCCGCTAGCGATCTCTTTCGCGGTCTCGTTGGTCGACGCCAAGGCGCTGTTCTGGAAGTCGATCGGCGAGCGCGGATGGTTTCGACTCCTGCCTTCGCTCTTCTGGCAGTTCGGCCTCCTGCTCGCCGCGTCTCTTACGATCCTCATCCAATGGCAGGAATACGTATCGAGCACGCCCGAACGGATCGTTGTCGATCTGAAAGGCGGCGGACAGTGGCTCGCGCTTCGGGATCTCGGCCGTGATATCGATCAAGCGAAGCGCGTTTGGAGCCGCCCGAAACTCTTGCTCTGGGGCTGGCAAAGCCCTTTGTATATTTATGCAAACATCGACAGTGCGACGAGACATGGTTTCGCGGACCCGCTTTTGAAGGCCATGGCCGCCGGCGACGCCAGGGCCAAGAGCGCCCCCGAGTGGGTTCAGTCGCTTGCTCGAAAGAGACTCGAGGAAATCGTCCGCGACGTGAACGCCAAGAGGCCCGAGCTCGTCTTCGCCGGTGACGTTCCATTTCCAGGGCTCCAGAAAATCCTGCTCGAGCGTTACAAACCATACCGAACCGCGCCCGACGGAAGAGGCCTTTGGATCGAACGGACTCACGCCGCCGAATTCAAACTCCGACTCGGACAGGCAAGACGGAAACGACTCCACGGCGAAGGCGAACTCTGACCGGGACCCCGCCATGCAAGCCTTGCTCGACCTTCACGAAGCCCGACGGTCGGAAGGCGTCCCAACGCTCACGTTGCTGGTCGGCGAACCTGGTCCGATCACGGATCTCTTCGAAAGGCGGGCTCGGGACCGCTTGAAATCCATCGCTCACTGCGATTCATCGTCGCTCGAGCGAATGTTTGAGATTTGGTGTGCGAAAACGGCTTCGCTTCGAGATTTCCAGCAAGTCCTCTGCGGGCGTGTGGCTTCGGCATGTGCTTTTTCTAGAGAAGAGATCGAGGAAAAGCTTCAGAATGCGTCGATTCCGGATCAGAGACGGCTAATTGATCTGGCGGTCGACGGCGGCTTGGATCCTGTGACCGCACAGCTCACCCAGCTTTGGTTCGAACGTTCGTTATCAGCGTCTCTCAAACGACCGGAGGCGTTTGCCGCGGCAGTTGTCGCTTCGGTAAAGGCCGAGGTTGGCGAGGAAGCAGGCCTTGCTCCCATCGCGGCGCCGCTCGGGTCGATCGTGGGCTGGGATCGAGTTCCGTTCCTCTTGGTCGGTTCTCGAGCAAGCGAATTCGGCGACGCCTTGGCCCGTGCGGTCGACTCTGCGGCTTCGCTCTGCGTCGCAGCGCCCGCGTTTCCGGTCGCCTTGCTCGTCGATCGTTTGGATTTCGAGCGGTTTCGATCGAATGCCCCCGAAACTCGATCGAAAGCAATGGCAATCGAAGGGGCGATTCATTTCCAATCGCCGGTCGGACGCGCGATCGAGCCACCGTCAGCGCCGATCCCGACCGATACGCTCAAAATCGCGATGGGGACCAGGCTGCTCCGACGGCTCGAGGCGTCTCGCTTGGCGCCTATCGCCGAAGCCCTCGCCCAGGTGCAAGGACTGGTTCATGAAGACGCCTCCGAACCCTGCGAAGAATCTTCGGATCGGTGCGCAAGCGCCGTCGAGCGATTCCTCTACGAAGTACTCCAGGCCTTTCCTCCAACTCGAAACGTTCTCTCGCTCAATGAACGGGTTGCACTCGCGAACCATGCTTCGTCAACGATCGAACTGGATCTGTTTTCGCGCCGGCACGGCCTTGTAATCGAGATCGACGGCTACTATCACTTTCTGAACAAAGACGCGTATCGGCGCGACCGCCGAAAAGACGTGACGCTCCAGCGAAACGGTTGTCTGGTTTATAGGGTCCTCGCCGAGGACGTTGTCGATCGCCTGGAAAACGTCCTCGAAACGATCGAATCGCTTGTCGACGAGCGAGCTCAAAAACACTAAGGCGCATTCAGGTTTCTAACCTATGACTGAAATCTCCCGTGTTGCCCAAATCGTACTCGTTCGACTCGTGATCGCCGGCGAGAGAGGCCAGACCTTCGGCGAAATCAGGAAACTATCCCTCCCCCTGCTCGCCCATAGGCTTCAAGGCTCCGAGCTCGACCTCGCGTTGGAGCAGGCGGTCGAAGAGCTCTTACACTTCGGGCTCGTCGTGCGTCTGAGAAAGGGCAAGACGGACCGGACGACGGTCACGCCTATCGGCAAAAGCTTCGCCCACGAAGAACTCGGATTTGCCCTGCAAAGCAAGCCCGATTGGAACAAGGCGAAGAAAACCTGGCTCGCCGCCCAGACTTTGGCGTCAGATAAGACGGGCGATCTCGATGCCCAATCTCTTGGCAAAGACGAGACGTTCCAGGCGGTTTTGGCGCGAATTCTTCTCGACCTTGCCATTCCCAGCGGTTGCACTCTGCAATCCGCGATCGATGCCTATGTGTGGACGCTTTTGGGCTTCCAGCCTGGCCCGAAATTTAACGTCAAGAACGTCCAGGCGGCCGTGCTTTCACGCGAGCTCGGCGTCTCCAGCGGGCTCGACTCCAAGCCGAATCCCAAGAAAGAGATCATCAAGATTCTTGGGAAGAAACTCGGAGTTCGACAATCCGGCAAAGACGAGCTTCGGATCGCCTCGATCAGACGATGGCTGGACGAGGATCGTAAGGCCGCGAACGAGCGTCCCCAGCATTCCGTTGCGCCGGCTTCTTCCGCGACGACCGATATCGACCTGCCTGCATTCGCGCGGATCGTGCTCGAAGCCGCGAGGGAATGCCCCGACGGCCGCTTCGGAGACGATCGCGTCTTCATCGGCCGAGTCTGGAACCATGTCAAGTCGCGCCCCGAATTCGAAAATGCGAGTATCGACCACTTCAAGCAGAAGCTTGCCAGAGCTTCGAGGGAGCGCCTGCTGAGCTTAGGTTGCGCCGACTTGGTCGACGCGATGGATCCTCGAGACGTGGAAGAATCGGAAATTGTCGATATGGGCGGAAGTTGGCATTTCGTACGTATTGGCTCGATGTAAAGGGAAGGGCGTTGAATGGACGAACCGATCGCGGAGGCGCCGGCCGACTCCGGGAATTCCAGCCTCGAGCGCCACGCGGCGGCGTTCTGCTCGACCGCCATGCCAGGTCTCTTTCGAGGCGTGGTTCACCAGGCAGACGTCTGGAAACCGGATCCCTTCGACGTCGAGTCGATCCACGAGCCCGCACGCTCCGCATTCCGCCGGATGGTCGCCAGCGCCAACAATCAAACCGCCGACCAGGCGGGCAAGATGCTGCTGCTCTTGGGCGAGGCCGGCAGCGGCAAGACCCACCTGATGCGCGCGTTTCGAACCTGGACGCACTCGGGACGTCGTGGATATTTCGCCTATATGCAGATGAGCTCGAATATAACGGACTACTCGCAATACATACTGCGAAACGTTATTGAATCGCTGGACAAGCCTTATAGCGACGAGCTGGGCGCGTCGACCGGGCTGAGTTTGCTGTCCAGGCGAGTGGCCGAAGGCGCAGGTGCTGTGGGGGTCGACAGGTTCGAGCAACTCCGGTCCGACGAGTTCGACCCGGAATGCCTTGCCAGGCTGGTCGACGCACTGGCCGACAGCGTCGTGCTCGACGAACGGTTCAATTCTGTCGACATCGACCTCGTGCGCGCTTTGCTATATCTCCAAACCGGCGACCCTCGCATCAAACTTCGAGTGTTGAAGTACCTTCGCTGCGAAGACCTTTCAGAACGCGATCGAGAGATGCTTGGCGGAATGGTCCCCAGGATCTACCAGGACGCCGCGATGACGTTATTGCGGAAACTGGGAGAACTCTGCTCGGCGATCGACTCGGCGCCTCTCGTGGTTTGCGTCGATCAGATCGAAAACGTCTACAAGGAAGACCATGGCGGCGAGCGGTTCCGCAGGGCTCTTGTCGCGTTGTGTGATTATTCTGGCTATGTTCAAGCGTCTGTTGTTGTGATATCGTGTCTCGAGGATTACTTCGAAGCGATTCGCCCGCATATCACGAGGCCTTTGCTCGATCGGATCGCGCGCGATCCGGAGCCGCTAAGGCTCAAAGGCGCTCGCGAACCTGAAGAGATCGAGAGCCTCGTCTTGGTTCGTCTTGAACGGTTGTACCATGAGCAAGGCTTGGAGGTTCCTCGACCGCGAACTTATCCATTGCCTGCCGCGATTTTGGCTGATCACGCAGGCAAACAAACACGCGAGGTCCTGCTCGGCTGCGGTACTTATCGAGACCGCTGCATCGCCGCCGGACGCGTGATCGAACACCCCTCGGTTTCCGTCGCCTCCGCCCCAGGCGAGCCGGAATCGGAATCGACCGACCTGGATCTCGAATGGAACGACTACAAGAACGCCTTCGAAGGTTCCTTGCCTGAAACCGAAGACGAGCTCGCGAACGTGCTCGCGCTCGCGCTCGAACTGGTCAGCGTCGAGCTTCCAAGCCGGCCGACGATCCAAGCGAGAGCAAAGAATCGCTTCATCGAGGTGGAACTTTCCGCGTCGGCTGGTTTGAAAAGTGAAATCATGATTGCCGTTTGTGATAAGAACCCTCGCGGGGGAGGCGCTCGGAAGGCAAATCGAAGAGGCCCAGAAAGTGGCGGCGGGTCGGAAGTTGATCCTCGTTCGTTCGACCGAGTTTCCATCGAAGGCTGGCCTTCAGGTGGTCAAAATCCTCGGCGCTGCGATCGCCAAGGCGTCGCGAAGGGTCGTCGTCGAGAACTCAGACTGGCCGGCAATGGCCCTTCTCGGAGGCTTCCTGGCCGAACATCAACACGATCCGGGCTTTGAAGCGTGGAGGTCGAACTCGAAGCCGCTTGCGGGACTTGGGGTGATATCCGAATTCCTCAATTTGGACGAACTTCTCGAATTCAAGAGCTTCGGTTCGAAAGGTCGCGAGGAACCCAGATCCGTCGGCAGCGAGCCGACCAGGCCTCAGCAGCCGGATGCAAACGGCCGGAGTCAACCTGAAACGCCTTCTGTGCCTACTCGGAAAGTTCCCGAATCGATTCACCTCGGAACGGCTTTTGGGCCTGCGTCGCGTTCCGTCGATCTCGATCCCGAGGTTCTCGTCAGACATGCTGCGTTCCTCGGTGGCACCGGATCTGGAAAGACAACGCTCGCCCTCAGCATTATCGAACAACTCCTTGCGGCAGGCGTTCCCGTTCTTGCCGTCGATCGAAAAGGCGATCTCTGCGGATTCGCCGACCAAGGCTCCTGGGCAAAGTCCGCTCTCTCGCAAGAGCGCGTTAGATTCCTGGATGCGCTCGCTCGACGCCTTGACGTCGCAATCTATACTCCCGGGAACAACGCAGGCAGGGAGCTCTCGATTCAAGTGGTCCCAAGTGGCCTGGGCCAGGCGAATCAGACGGAGCGAGAGGAACTCTCACGAGAAGCCGCCTCGGCCGTCGCCGCGCTCATGAATTACAAAGACAGGCAAGCCGACCAGGCGCGAATGGCGGTCCTTCAGATCGCGATCGACCAGCTTGCCCAACTCACTCCCGAAAAAGACGCGTCGCTGTCCGATCTCATCGAGTACATCGCCTCCCGCGACGAATCGTTGATCGCCGCGATGGAGGCGCTCGACCTAAAGGCGGTCGATAAGCTCGTCCAAGATCTCGAGACGCTCAGGTTGGTCAAAGGCAGGCTGCTGGCTCCCGAGGGAGAGCGGATTCATGCCGAATCGCTCTTCGGCGTCGGAGCTTTCTCCAGGCCAGGCAAGACGCGCCTCACGATCGTTAATACGAAATTCCTGGGCGATTACCCAACAGTCCAGTTCTGGGTTGCTCAAATGCTCATAGAGGTGAGTCGATGGGTCAACCGCTCCCCCAAGAAGAGTCTTCAGGCGGCGTTGTTCTTGGACGAAGCAGACCTTTACTTGCCAGCAGTGAGCAAGCCCGCAAGCAAACAGCCCCTCGAGCACCTGCTACGCCGAGCGCGTTCGGCCGGCCTGTCGGTCTTGCTCGCGACCCAAAGCCCTGGCGACCTCGATTACAAATGCCGAGAGAACATTCGAACGTGGTTCGTTGGACGCGTTCGGGAGCAGGTCGCGCTGGGAAAGATGAAGCCGCTTTTGAGCGAAAACAGCATGGCGCAGGACCAAATCGCCGGGCAAGAGCCTGGCGAGTTCCACATCGCGTCCGAAGACGGCGTCAGGCATTTTCGCGCTCGAGCGCTCACTCATCGAGCCGGTACAACTTGCCGACGACGCGGTGCTTTCGCTGGCAAGGAGACGCCGAGAGGACCAGACCGGCGTCTTTCAACCTTCCGGACCGTCCTTCAGATAATCTCGACCCAAGAGCTTTGGCGGTAGACATTTCATTTCCTCGGCCGCCGCGGGGTCTTCGTGGATGTAGCGATAGTCCTTCCCATATCCAATCGATTTCATAAGCCCAGTGACGGCGTTTCGTAAGTGCAGCGGAACCGGTTCGGAGGCGGTCTGGTGGGCGTCGGCGGAGGCCTTCTGATACGCGGACTTCACTAGTCCCGACTTGGGCGCCCGAGCCAAGTAGATGGTCGTCTGAGCCAACGGAAAGATCGCCTCGGGAAGTCCGATCAGATGGCTGACGCTTGCCGCCGCCGAAGCCTGCTCCATAGCCCTCGGGTCGGCAAGCCCGACGTCCTCCGACGCCAAGATGCAAAGCCTGCGAGCCACGAACATCGGGTCCGCCCCCCCTTCGACCAACCTCGCAAGCCAATAAAGCCCAGCGGACGCATCAGAGTTGCGCACCGACTTAATGAGGGCGGATATGAGATTATAATGATCCTCTCCTTGGTTGTCGTAAGAGAACCTTGCTCTTCCCAATGCCTCTTCGACCACGCTCCAGGTTGCGAGCCTTTTGCCGTCGGCGCCGGCCGGGGTTGCGTCGACCGCCGCTTCGAGCGCCAGAGCGCCGCTCGCGCGTCCCCACCCGCCGAACGCGCCAGCCTCTCCATCACGTCGGATTCGAGCACGGGCGATTTGGCGGCGAGGCCCCGCTCTGGATCCTCGATCGCGCGGCGGAGGATCGATGTCAAGTCGGCTTCTTCCAGAGGTTCGAGAGTCAGCACGCGACATCGCGAGAGGAGCGCGGAGTTGACCTCGAACGATGGGTTCTCGGTGGTCGCCCCGATCAGCACGAAGGTGCCGTCCTCGACCGCTGGCAAAAGTGCGTCTTGCTGAGCTTTGTTGAAGCGATGAATCTCGTCGATGAAAAGGATGGTCCGCTTACTCTTCGAGCGATCTTTCTTCGCCTGGGAAATCGATTCACGCAGTTCCTTGACGCCCGAAAGCACGGCCGAGAGCGCGATGAACTGGGCGCCCGAATTCATGGCCAGCAGTCGTGCGAGCGTCGTCTTGCCCGATCCTGGAGGCCCCCAGAGAATCAGTGAGGGGATCGGCTCCCCCGACTCGAGCAGTCTATGGATCAATCGGCCTGGACCAACCAAACGCCGCTGGCCGACGAACTCTTCGATCGACCTCGGTCTAAGTCTGTCCGCCAACGGGGCGCGGAGGAGCCCGTCCGGGAGGGCTCCTTCGTCCAAGTCGTCGCCAAAGAGGCTCGGGCCTGCGTGTTTCTTCATTCCCAGGATCTCGGTCCGCGGATCGTCGAACGCCTTGGATTCTCCCACGCTTCGAGCACGGAGAAAACCAACCACTCTGGATCGCCGCCGGAACCCTTGGAATGGGATTGGCTACATCACAGTGAAATAATTCGATACGGCAAAATCGATGTACTCGTTCTTGAGCTCGATCTCGAGCTCGTGGTAAACGCAGAAATTACGAACCTGAAGCAGAAGATCGCGAGGCTGGCAGCACCGCATCGGTCGATCGACTCGCTTGTAGTGATAGTCGATCAAATAATTGATTGGCTCCTCCGGAACGTCGGGAAACCCTAGCTTGGGAGCAAAAATGCGGAACATCTCTCGGAACATCTCTTCAGTGGGGTCCTGGGCGTTGATCTTGTACGGAATTCGCCGCAGGAACGCTTCGTCGACAAGATGCTTGGGTTCGAGATTCGTCGAAAAGAGGATGAGTTGATCGAACGGAACGCGAATCTTCTTGCCACTGGCGAGCTTCAAGAAATCGTACCTCTTCTCGAGAGGGACGATCCAGCGGTTCAAGAGCTCGACCGGCGCCATGCGCTGACGTCCAAAGTCGTCGATCAGGAAGGTTCCATTGTTGCTCTTCATCTGTAGCGGCGCTTCGCTGATTTTGGTCACGGGGTCGAAGTAGATTTCCAGATTGTCCATCGTCAATTCGCCGCCGGCGATGATGGTGGGCCTTCTGATCTCAACCCATCGTCCGTCGACGTCGTCGTCGCGAAGAATTCCCCCCTCGCGCGACCCCAGCGCCTCGTGGTTCGCCGGATCGAAGAGCTTGACGATTTGGCCTTCGATGTTCAGCACCCTTGGAATCCAAACCGAGGTTCCGAAGCAACGGGTGATCCGCTCGGCGATGCTCGTCTTGCCGTTGCCAGGGTAGCCGTAGAGGAACATGCCCCTTCCCGAATTGATCGCGGGGCCGAGGACCTTGAACATCTCTTCACTTACGAGCAAATCGGAGAACGCACGCCTCAGATCTTCTTCCTTGGGCTGTTCTTTGGTGATGGTCTGCGAGGCGACAGCGGAAACGTACTCGCTAAAGAGCACCGGGGCGGGCCCCACGTACGCGCATTCTTCAAAGTAAACTCGGGCGCGTGCTCGGCCGACGTCGGTCAAGGCGTATTGGTAGTCGCCGGCGGGCGCCGCATTCGCGAAGACGACGATCTGCTGGTTCTTGAGCTGCCTGAGAAATTCCGGGAACGGACCGAACGAGAGTCCCAGTTCCTCGGCAATCCGCCGACCCGTGCAGACGCCCACGTTGAGCAAGAGCTTGAGCACCAGGCTTTCCAGAAGCGCTGGGTTCACCCCCGCCGATTCGAAATCCAACGGCATTTCGGGACGAAACGGCGGCGAAAGGTCCAGGTCGACCGAAGGCAGAGTCGAAGGTGCGGAGATGCTCACGAGTGGTCTGGCTCCTCGCTCCAAGAAGCGTCTCTCGGCGAGTGCACTCCCTCGCGATTTAAGTACGCCTGGTAGGAACCTAGGTTGCGTCGAGCGAGGCGTCAAACCCACTCGAGCTCGCTCAGGCCTCTGGACGGGACCCACGAGCGAATTCAGCAAAAACCAATTCGAGGTCGAAGGTTTCGTTTTCGACCTGAAAGGCGATGAGCCGAGCTTCAGGGCTCTGGGGCGCATATTCCAAACGGACTCTCCAGGCCTCGGTCGGCAACAGATCGTCGACCCGATCGGCCCACTCGATGAGGCAGATCCCCCCGGAGGACGTCCAATACTCCTCGGCGCCAATCCGCAGGAACTCGTCAGGGCTCTTCAATCGGTAAACGTCGAAGTGATAGACCGGCGGGGTCGAGGCATACTCGTGGACAAGCACGAAGGTAGGGCTCGAGACCTCCAGAGGGTCGGCGCCAAGAGCCTCGGCGAAAGCCCGAACGAAGCGAGTCTTCCCAGCCCCCAATGGACCCGACAAGCCCACGACCAGCCCCGGTCGCGAAAACTGTGCAGCACGCCGGGCAATGCGGTCGGTCGTCGCGGCGTCGGCGGAAAAGAGAGAAATCGTGGGCATTTCCGTGCATAGTTCAATTACGATGTGAAGTGATCGAATCCTTGAGGGAGTACGCGCTCGAGCGATCCTTCTTTTCCTCGAAGCCATACGCCCTGCGTGTCTACGATCGTACCAATCATGTAGAGATGTGTTCCGACCGGGTGGGACTCGAGCAGTTTCGCGCCGGTCCACCGATCGACCGTGAAGCAAAGCTCGAAATCTTCCCCGTCTTGGAGAGCGTGGACCAAGGGCGTGCGACCATCCTCTCGCGATGCTTCGATCGCGTCGGGATGGACAGGCACGGCGTCCGCGTTCAGTACAGCGCCCCTCATCCTGCTGGAATCAAGGATGTGGCCCAGATCCGAGACGAGCCCGTCGGAAATATCGATCATCGCGTGGATTTCGGCGGCGCTGTGAATCGCGCGAGCCTCCTTCAAACGCGGCTGGGGTTTGAGATGCCTCCCCAACCGACTGCCGCCAAGCGGCCCGGTGACAAAGATCCAATCGGCCAGCTTGGCCCCGGATCGCTTCACGGGGCCGGGCGGGGTCGATTCCCCAACCACCGTGATGCACAAGACCAATGGACCGTCCCACGCATTCGTATCCCCGCCCGAGAGATGAACACCGTTTAAATAAGCGGCCTCGGCGATCCCCTTCAAGATCTCCCCGGCAAATTCAAAGTCGTATTTCTTGGGCAAGGCCGCGGCCACGAACGCCGAGATGGGCTTGCCCGCCATCGCGGCAATGTCAGAAAGATTCACGCCCAGAGCCTTCATTCCCACCTGCCTGGGAGAATCGAAAGTCAGGTCGAAATGCCTTCCGTCCATCAGCATGTCCGTCGTGACCAAAACTTCGGACTTACCCGGGGATTTCAGGACGGCGCAATCGTCTCCAATGCCCAAGAGGACGCGTCGATCTGGCCTGGCGAGTTGGCGAATCCAGTCGACCAACTCGAATTCATTGTTGACTTGTGTGATGTTCTTTGGACGCATAAAAATTCTTTTACGTCAGTACCTCTCGCCTGGGGACCGCTTCTTCCCGCAGCGGCCGCGCCGCGTTCATTCCGGCGAGAAACGCCCTCAGAGCCTGCTCAGCCGCTTGCTCGAGCAGAGTCTCGGCTTGTTCGATGCACTCGGCAAGAGGCATGGGGTGCTGGCAGATGCAGAAATAGGCGTTTAGGCCCAGATCCAAAACCTCGTTCGCTCCTGGTCCGATAGAGCCTGTAAGAGCGATGACCGGGACGCCTTTCTTTCGCGCGGCATGCGCCACTCCCACAACGGTCTTGCCGAATTTGCTCGATCGATCGAGAGCCCCCTCACCCGTGAGGCACAACAGGCAGCCGTCCAGTCGATCGTCCAGGTTTACTGCGCGGATCACAAGCTCGACGCCGCGTTCGAGCTTGCCTCCTACGAATGCCAGGATACCGGCGCCCAGCCCCCCAGCCGCCCCTGCTCCTGGTTCATCGGCAACCCGAACTCCCAGGTCTCGCTCGACGATCTCCGCAAAATGGGCGAGATTGGCGTCGAGCCGGCGGATCTGCTCGGCTGTCGCACCCTTCTGGGGACCGTACACCGCCGAAGCTCCGTCTGGTCCACAGAGTGGGTTGCTTACGTCGCAGGCGGCAGCGATTTCCACACCCGCGAGCCTTTTGTTCTTTCCTGAAACGTCGATCCTGGAAAGCCTGGAAAGCCCTTCGCCCGTCGGCTCGATTGGCTTGCCCTCGGAGTCGAGCAGGCCGAACCCCAAGGCCGCGGCAAACCCAGCTCCGCCGTCGTTGGTGGCGCTCCCGCCAATTCCCACGATCAGCTTCCTGGCGCCAGCCTCGATCGCCGCCAGAACTAGCTCGCCTGTTCCGAACGTGCTCGTCTTCTCAGGGTTCTTCTGGGAAGGCTCCAAGAGCACAAGACCTGAAGCCTCAGCCATCTCAACCACGGCGGTCAGACCGTCGCCAAGCAATCCAAAGCAAGCCTCGACAGGCGTTCCCAACGGACCTTTGACGATTCGCTTGTGAATCGACCCGCCCGTTGCCGCCGCGAGGGCTTCCAAGGTTCCCTCGCCGCCGTCGGCCATGGGCGCAAGATCGACCTCCAGAGCGGCGTTCGCGCGGAGGGCCCCCCTCGCGATCGCGTTTGCCGCTGCCGAGGCCGTGAGACTTCCCTTAAACTTGTCGGGCGCGACCAACACCCGTCCGCTGATCGGATTCGTAGGTCGCTCGGACGAAAAAGTCATAGGCTGAAATCTCAAAGCGAGCGGAGCATGAACGAGTGTCATCCAGCGGGCCCGGTCTGTCTACCTGCCGACGCTCGAGGTCAGCCGGTCCGAGAACTCGATGGCGCCTTGGAGAATCGCATTGCGGCGGACGATGTAATACTGCGCGGACGAGCTGCCCGCAGCCTCGGACTTCCGGACGATGTAGAGGATGTTGTCCGGCTTGATCGTTTCCCAATGGTGCTCGCCGACGTTCATGCCGACCAGGATGTCGCCCCGAGCGATGTTTGCGCGGGCAGCCGGACTGCCTGGCCGGACTGCCTGAACAAAGAGCCCGCCGCGCAGCCGGCTCGACGCCGCGGCTACGTATTCCGGCGAGACCGCCGTGGTCTTGAGTCCTACAGTTCGCCAGATGGCATCGTTGCCATCGGGAGTCGGTCTTCCCAAAGCACGGACCTCGAGCTTCAGGCTCGACTCCTTTTCCGCACCGCTGCGCCGAACCACGACGTCGACGGGATCGCCTGGCTTGGCTTCCAGGAGCGCACGTTCGATGTCCACTGCCGTCGTCGCCGGCATTGCGCCTACCTTGATGATACGATCGCCCACCTGGAACCCCGCGGTCTCAGCCCCGCTTCCTGCTTGCACTTCGGCCACGATCAACTGTCTGCCTTCGCCGCCAACCTTCTCTGTGGCGATCAGTCCGTGCCAGGTCGACGCCAGCCTTCGCGTGCTCATCATTTCGACCACCACAGCCTTCACGTCGTCGATCGGTAGAGCAAATCCAATCCCCTGAGCGCCCGCTCGCACGGCGACGTTGATGCCGATCAGTTCGCCGTCGATGTTGATCATCGGGCCGCCGGAGTTTCCTGGGTTGATGCAGGCGTCGGTCTGAATCAAATTGCGGTAAACCTGCTCGTCCGAGAGTGTGACGTTACGATTCAAGGCGCTGACGATCCCTCGAGAGACGGTGTTTTCATAGCCAAAGGCGTTGCCAATGGTAATCACGTCTTCGCCCAGCATCAGGTCGGCCGAGGTCCCGAGCGTTACGGGCGTGAGCGGCTTGGCTGGGTCCACCTTCACGAGAGCCAGATCCATGTTCTCGTCTTGTTGGAGCACTCGGCCGTTCAAGACGCTGCCGTCGTGAAGCCGAACCAAAATGCCCTGAACTTTATCGACGACGTGTTGATTCGTGAGGATGTATCCCCGAGGGTCGAGGATCACCCCCGAGCCCATGCCGCTGACCCTTGGTTTTTGTTGCTCTTCCTGCGAGAACGGCCAGCGGCTCGTCGACGCTGCCTTCTTTTCGCTCGAGATGCTGACAACCGAGGGCTGGACCTTTCGGACTGCTTCGACCGTAGCAGAATATCGTGACGAACCTGCCAGGCCCGGCGAAGCCGTTGCTAGCAAGGCCAAAGCCATTCCAATGAAGCGAATCAAGCGCGGACTCCGTTTGTGAATCGAAAGCACAGTGGACTCCTCACCCTGGCGAGATCCGGGAGATTGCCACTCGATCCATGAATCGTCCTAGCCGGTGGTGGGCGTCTGTCCCGGTCGCCCACCACCGCCCTGAATCCGTTCCTGCCCCTTCTCGAGATGCTGTCGCAAGCTGCCAAGGGCTGCTGCTTTCAACGTCAACTGAATCGGCCGCCCTGGCAGATTGCTTGAACTGTCAAGACCAGTTTTTCGCCCACAACCGCAATTTGCCAGCCCTTTCTGAAATGCCGATTGACCACTCGTCGTTTGGCGACATTCGCGCGAAGCTGGACATCGACGTCTAAGTGCAAGCTCTGGTCGCTGTTCCGGCGGTCTATTATGAAATTCGAAGAGCGGCTTGGCAGCCAAACGTTGGCGGTGCAAACGTTTTCCTGCAAAGGAGTTATGTCAAATCGCCAGCTGTCGTCGGAACGCTAGCTCGGCTGCAAGGACCCGCACCGACCTCCGTTCCATTGATTTCACAAACTTCCAAACTGGACGCCCTGGTGATGCCCCAAAAGGATCGATTTGGCAAACCCTAACGGATTTGCCGGTTCAAACTGCGCCTCCAGCGAGGAGTTTTGGGAAGTCGAGGTCGAGCGTCTCTAACGCTTCCTAAAAGCGATCGGAACAACTTCCTCAACCGCCGAGACAATACGGTCCTCGACGCCTGGTTTCAGCCGGGTCGGCTTGGCGTAGTAATACATCGCGCCCGTGGCTTCATAGCCGCCCTCTCGGAGGATCCGCTCCGAAGGGATGTAACAGGGCACATCGTTGGTGTAAGACGAAATCCAGAGCTTGGACGCGTCGAGCTCGGACTTCAGTCGAAGAGCGTAATCGACAACCACCTCCCCGCCCAGGAATACCATGCAGAGCTTGTCGCCAAACGACCACGTCTGCACAGGGTATTCGAGGGTCGATTGCAAAGCCTCTCCACGGTCGAGCTTCTCGAGCAACGTCGAGGCATTGTAGGCGCCTGCTTCCTTCGATGACGCCAGCCGTTTCAATTCTTCGCGCGTCGGCAAAGTGTCGAACGGCAAACTGACGACGCGAAACTGGCAGTTCGGCGGACCGTCGAGCTGAACCATCGACCCGATCATCACCCGCGCTGCCTCGTCTGCCAAGCGCTTTCCATGTTTCTGAGCCACCGACGCGCCTGTTCGGTTCTTGGGGTTTGCGTCTCCCGCACAACCAATGATTGTCAGAGCAAGACATCCAGGGCTTTGTCGCTCGATCGCCGCTTGAGCATAACCTGCCCAATCGGCTGAGATGGTGTTGTCCTTGGGGTCGAGCGTTGTGCAATGGCATGCGTAGTTCGTCACAACCGCGCGTAGCGTGCCGTCGGGATTCACTGCTCTCAAAACCGGAAGTGCATGATCCACTGGTCCGTCGGGAACTTCGCCAAAGCCTGTCCACTTGCCATCCTTCAAAACCCTTCGGTTGATCGCGAAATCAACCTTCCCTTGCCCCCACGCCAGATTGGCAGGCCTTCTGTCCGCGAGAGCTTGGAGAGCGATCGATTCGAGCGCCCGAGTCAGTTGCTCGGTGTACTGATCGCGATGGGCTTCTCGATCGCCCGCCAACTTCTTGTTGAAGAGATTCGGCGCAGTGCTCCGCAGGATCGGGGCAGAGTGCGTGTGCGTCGAGGAGACAGCGAAGTTCGCACGTGGCAGCTTCGTCTCCTTGGCGATCCGATTGTAAACCTCGGTAACGACAGGCTCGGGAACTCCCAGCGAATCGACCATCAAGAGCAAGCAAGGCCCCTCTTCGTCCGAGCCAATCGCCAGAGCCTTTGCCGACAACCGCGTCTCAATCCGTTCCGCTTCCGCATCCCTCGACGCATATCCTCCGAGCATGATCGGGAAGCTCGGAGTGACGTCTGCCCGAGCCGTGCCGACGAGAGTCTCGCCAGCGTTTGCTGATCCTGTTTCCAAGACGCCGACAAATCCAAAGAGAAGTGCAAGTGAAAGTTGATTGATCATAACTCTACACCTCGCTATGGCGGCGCCCAGCCGTACTTCCGTCGGCTATCATCCTCGCTTTTGAACCTTGAATCCAGAAGCAGAAATCCAAGAAGTCAGTCGACCAAAGGGTTGTCGCTGCTCGATAAATAGTGCACCCAGGTGTATTCCGTGTTTGTGTTGATTGTGTACACTACTCTCGTGTGACCTTGTCGATCGAGCGAGCCTTCATGAAAAACATCACCCTAGAGCACCGATGAAGACCTGATCGAGGCGGCGCGGCAGCGCGCACGTGCCGAGCGAACGACCCTGAACGAGCTGTTTCGTCGCTGGCTGGCCGATTACGCAGGACGCAGCGAGCGCCGAGCAAGCCCGAGCCTCTCTTCAAGCCCTCCAACGCAGGGTCCGATCCGGCGGTCGAAAGTTCAGTCGCGAGGAAATGAATGAGCGGTGATTTCATTGACTCGAACGTGTTCGTCTATCTGTTCGACGAAACCGATCGTCGCAAGCGCAATGCCGCGGAGTCTTTGGTCTTGAATGGCATAGACCAAGGGACGGCTTCGATTAGTTTCCAAGTCGTTCAGGAAACGTTGAACGTGATCACCCGCAAGCTAAAAAAGCCAGCCAATCTCGAGGACGCCATACAGTTTCTCGAGGATGTGCTTCTGCCGCTTTGGCGGATCATGCCGACCCCAGCTCTTTACCGGCGCTGCCTGGAGATTCGCGCTCGCTTTCGCTATGGATTCTACGACTCGCTCGTTATAGCGGCGGCCCTCGAAGCAGATTGCTCACGTCTTTGGAGTGAAGACCTGCAGCATGGTCAGCAAATCGATTCGCTGTCGATCCAAAATCCGTTCTTGGCTTGAGAGTCGTCGCCTAGGTTCGAGACGCCCGGGTAGGCAGGTCGAAAGTTGACAGCCTGGAACAAGGTGCGGCGCTGACAAATCTTGGGAGGCAAGGTCGATCGATTGCACGACACGGGAGTTAGATTGCAGGCTCGATAAGACCGCCGATATCGTGCGCTCCGTGCAACACTCGGAGAACCTCGATCGTGTCCTCCGCCTGCCTGTAGAAGGTGACGTAAGGCTTTACGACAAAGCAGCGAACCCCAGGCCCCAAATCCTCTCGTGCTTGGCCAAGGCTCGGAAAGCGGACGTGCGTGCTCATTTCCCATTCGGGCTCGCCAAATCGCCGACCCTGTCAGCGTCTTCCCTTTCCTGACTTAGGTTGCCAACAATCGGAAAACTGCCGAGGCCGAACTTTGAGCAGACGCGATCTCAATCACGACTTCCAAGGCAACCCGCGATCAACCAGGATCCTCATGGACCGACGAATTTCCTCTTCCTCGATCGTGGTCCTTGCCCTTCTCGCAGCCTCGTCCCACGCATGCGAGCCTCCGCAATCCAGCCTCTCCATCGAAGACTACGCACGCTTCGCCAAGACGGCCAAAGGAGACTCGGACCGAGGGCGAGAGCTGTATAACGACCCAAAACGCCTGGCCTGCACGAAGTGCCATAAGGTTCTAGGAGCTGGCGGAGAAGTCGGTCCCGACCTGACGAATATCGCCGGCAAGTTCCCGCGAGACGTGATCATCGAGTCGGTGCTCGAGCCGTCGAAACAGATCGTTGAAGGCTATCGGACTCAGGTTGTCGTAACCAAAGAAGGCTTGGTCCTCACAGGGATCGTCAAAGAGCAGTCGGCGGACGAGCTCATTCTCGTCGATGCCGAAGGACAGAGACGTCGCATCCAGAAGCAAAACATCGAGGAATCGAAAACAAGCGGCCTTTCGCTCATGCCCGTGAGCCTCGCCTCGGGGATCTCGAAGCAGGATTTCGCGGATCTCATCGCTTATCTGGAGACGTTCAGGCCGGCCGATCAGGGCACTCCGGGAGCTGGCAACGCCGGGACGTTGCATCGGCCCGAAGGCTTTTCGGTCGAAACCGTCGCCAGCGGGATCACGGGCGTAACGGCGATGGAAATCGCCTCTGAAGGCAGGGTGTTCGTCTGCGAGCAGACAGGCCGGCTGCGAATCGTCAAAGACGGAGCATTGCTCCCGGAACCATTCGTCAAACTCGAAGTCGACAGTTCATGGGAGCGAGGACTGCTCGGAATCGCGCTCGACCCGCATTTTGATAAGAATCACTTCATTTATTTGAATTATGTTTCGAAGGATCCGCACCCCCACCACAAGATCAGCCGATTCACGGCGACCGGAGACAACGCAGCTCCAGATTCCGAGTTCGTTCTGCTCGAAGGCGACGATCAGAGAAAACTCGGCGGAAACCGCCAAGACGGACACCAAGGCGGAGCGATCCATTTCGGCAAGGACGGAAAGCTCTTGATCGCCATTGGCGACCAAACCGCCGGCGAGCCTGCTCAACGGCTCGATACGTTCCAGGGCAAACTTCTCAGAATCAATCCCGACGGTTCGATCCCGGAAGACAATCCGTTCTTTACCAAGGCAAAGGGTAAGTATCGCGCGATCTGGGCTCTGGGGCTGCGAAACCCCTTTACCTTCGCAGTCCAGTCCGAGTCGGGCAGAATCTTTGCCAACGACGTTGGTGAAACCCGCTGGGAAGAGGTTGACGAAGCCTTCGCCGGCGGCGAATTACGGCTGGCCCGCCTCCGAAGGACCCACCTCCGATCCCAAGTTCCGTGGGCCTATCCATCATTACCCCGTCGCTTCGGTGACAGGCGGAGCCTTCTGCCCCAAGAGGGAAGATCGCAACTTTCCCAAAGAGTACCGGGGAAAGTATTTCTTCATGGATTTCGTCAAGGGCTGGATCCACATGCTCGATCCTGACCATCCTGAGAAGGTCGAGAACTTCGCCACTGGATTCACTCGCCCAGTCGAACTGAAGTTCGCGCCCGACGGCAGCCTCTACGTTTTGCTGAGGGACGCATGGGTCGTCGACGGCAACTTCAGGCCCGGAACGGGCTCGCTCGTT
Source organism: uncultured Planctomycetota bacterium (assembly GCA_963818975.1). GTDB lineage: Bacteria > Planctomycetota > Planctomycetia > Isosphaerales > Isosphaeraceae > CAWFUI01. The sequence goes on from CAWFUI010000016.1 coordinate 97,039, forward strand.
CGCATCCGACCGCTGGCAACGCTTGACGAAAAACCAGGCTCGAAAACGATCAAAGTCTCCGAAGTTACGATCCATGGAGATATGGAATGCTTTCGAATCGAGACGCCGACAGCGACCTACGTCTACGGCAAGAAAGGCGCTGGCTTCGCGAGCATCCTCGACAACGACGGGCGGGACTGGATCTCTTACAGTCCCGATGGCCAGGCCAAAGGAGAGTACAGAGGCCTGCCAAAGTGCGGTCAGCCGTCCAAGCTCTTCCACTGCGGATACGGCTTCGGCCAGTACAAGACCGACAATCCGTTTTCGAGTCGGATCGCGACAAGAGAGCCTGATCATATCCGAATCGAATCCGAGACCCGTGACGGCAAGTCGGCATGCGTCTGGGACTTCTATCCAGACCACGCGACCCTCACGCTTCTCCGTATCGGCATTCCCACCTATTGGTTCCTCTACGAAGGAACTCCTGGCGGCAAGCTCGACGCCAAGGACGATTTCGTCATTCGACCCGACGGAACCAAGACGGCTCTCACGGGGCCTTGGTCGCAAGTTGTCCCCTGGGTCTGCTTCGGAGCAATCGAGTCGCCCGCCGGGCTCCTACTTATGAACCATCAAGACCCCGAGCCTAATGAAATAGACTCATACGTCTCCTGGCCGTTTGAGCGCACCAAGGATGGCTCGTTCCAGGACATGACGGTCTTTGGATTCGGTCGCAAGGGATTCAAGGAGCTTGTCGAGCACGTCCCCGACCTGAAGAGGTTGCCTGCTCGATTCAGCATCGCCCTGATCGAAAAGGCCAATTTCGAGACGGCAGAGGCCGCCAGCGAGAAACTGAGTGGCAAGCCAAACCGAAAGTGAGCCCCGATGTTCGCTGAGCTCGTTTCCAAGTACGCCGCGTCCAGACTATCTGCCGTCGGAGTCTTACGAGTGCCGGAACGGAGAGGAGTCTCACTCAGAGCCGCAGAGAAGAAAACAATAATCAGTCGGAACTCGACTTGGGGAGGAGGCCTTCCAGATGGTCTTCAATTCACTCGGTGCGGGCGAGTTGGGCTGCGTTTGAAAGCATAGCAGAACGGTTAACAGGCCTCGGGCGATGAGACTTGCAACCAGAACGAACCCATGCCAGCCCGAATCTAAGTTGTCTGAATTGGGGCCATCTGCAATCAGCTCCTACTCCGCCTCTTCGCCCGAGCCCGCCTTTCTTCCTCGTGAGTAACGGCGAGGCCGGTATCCTGTCCGTTTGCATCCAGAGTCTGTGACGAGATTGCGGCATTTAATGTGCGCAGGTCCAGGATAGCGGCACCGAGTTCAACAATCGAGGTCGATCACATGGCTACGGAAGCCCAAGCTGCTGCAAACGGAAGAAACGCAAAGCGATCCACGGGGCCAACATCCCCCTCCGGAAAGCTCCGATCGTCACAAAACGCCCTCAGACACGGCCTACGCTCCGAGGCGCGGGTGATGCGCACGCTCGAGAACGAGGCCGATTGGGAAACCCACTTGCAAACCTACATTGACGATGCGAAGCCGGTGGGCGACGTCGAGCACAAACTCGCCGAGCAGGCGGCGACGTGCCTCTGGAAACAGACACGGGCCGAACTGCTGATCAACCTCACCCACGACGCCTGCGTCGTCCAAGACGCACTCAAGCTCGTCGCGGTTCCCGAAGCCGACAAGCCGCTTTCAGACCGCGCCAAGCGGGCATAGCTCGAGGAAATGATCAATGTCTGGATCAACGACGATGGAACCATGAACGATATCGAGAAACGGCAGTTTCTCCGCGAGCTTGGCCACAGCATGAACATCGAGGGCAAGTCGATCGAGTCGCTCGAGCGCTACTATAAGACGTTCCAAAACGACTTCTTTCGGGCTTATAACGCCCTCGAGAAGCGCCGACTCGAACGCAAAAAGGACGTCCAGATGGAGGAAAGACGTGACTTCGAGCATCGACAAGCCTCGCTCCGAGCGCCAGATGAACCGTCGCTTGCAGTCGTCGTGACTGAATATCAATCGCTCGACGACATCGACATCGAATTCCTCTGCGACGACATGACTTTGGCTGGTGTCCGCAAGCGAGCAGCGACCCAGATTCGAGACGACCGCAGACGCGTGCTGGCGATGGCAGAGAATCGGGCCAGGAAGCTGGCAAGCGCCGACGCCGAGCAGCCAAACCCGGCGAGCCCAGAGCCCCAGGCCACAGTTAGAGAACCCGCCGTCGAACACGTAGAGCATGTCGCCGCCGAAGCCCTTCCTCGAACCGCCCCCGAAGAATTGGGTTCGTTCGGCAGCGAGGCGCAAAGCCCTTATGGCACAAAGACTTACTTCGAGCGTAGGGCGACTGCACTGGCGTGTTTGAGCCCCGGCGTGCGGCAGATGCTCGAGGAAGATTTGGCCGAATTCGACCGCGAGCTCGCAGCGGGCTGACGAGTGGCCCTGATCAGGGTCGTCACCGCGAGTTGGCAAGCAGATTTCTGATCCGGAATGTCTCTTCCGAAGGATCGGTCCGGGGAAAGTGCGCCTGGAGTTGGCTGACACCGCACAACATCCTAGCCGGTTAAAGCCCGTGGAGGTATGCTTAAGGACGGCGAAACACGAGGCAGATTGCATTCCTCTGGCAGACCATACCCAAGCCTCCTCACGAGTCTCAACCTACGGGCAAGATCACCAGCGATCGGGCAACAGGTCCGCGTCGCCGAGTCCAGCGGGAGCTCTCGGATGTTAACATTCACCGGCAGGGGCGGAACTTCGACGTGCAACGGTGTAACCAGGCGCGATTTCTTGCAGGCAGGGACGCTTGGGGCCATAGGCTTCGGGTTGCCTCAGTGGTTTGCTGCGCGGACTGCGGGGGCGGTTAAACCGGGGCACGACGACCGCGCTTGCATCATGATTTTCAACTTGGGCGCTCCCAGCAACATGGATCTCTGGGACATGAAGCCCGATGCTCCCGCCGAGGTCCGCGGCCCGTTCAAGCCGATTGCGACCAAGTCTTCGGCGATCCAGTTCTCGGAAATCCTGCCCCAGCACGCCAAGATCGCCGACAAGATTTCGCTCGTTCGCTCGGTCCACCACGGCGGCGCCGCCGTCCACGACGCAGGCTGGCAGATGATGCAAACGGGCAGGCTTTTCACTGGCGGGGTAAATACTCCACATATCGGCTCAGTCGTCAGTTATCTGGAAGGCAGAAAGACCGATCTGCCGCCGTTCGTCGTGCTGCCCGAGCTTATGGGCAGGGGCGGCGGCAACCTGCCCAACGGCCAGGCAGGGGGATTCCTTGGCAAGGCGCAAGACCCGTTCGCGCCTCAACGCAGACCCGTCGAAACCAGGCTTCCGAGTCCCTGACCTACTTCCTCCCAAAGAGATCTCGAGCGTAAGGCTCGACCGCAGGCGGAAGATCCGAGAACTGGTCGACGACGCCGTGAGCACGTTCGAATCCTCGGAAAATGCAGCACTTCTGGACGGCAACTTCCAATCCGCGTTCCGACTGATGACCAGCACCCAGGCGCGTGCTGCGTTCGACCTGGCCGAGGAGCCAGCCAAGACCCGCGAGCGTTACGGAATGTCTCGCTTGGGCCAATGCTGCCTGCTGGCTCGGCGATTGATCGAAAACGGAGTACGGTTCGTCACGATCAACGCATTCTTGACAGTATTCGATGAAGTCACCTGGGACATCCACGGGTCTAAACCGTTCACGTCGATCGAAGGCATGCGAGACGTCGTCTGTCCCATGTACGACCAAGCCTACTCTGCCCTGATCGAGGATCTCTCCCAGCGCGGGATGCTCGACAAAACCCTCGTCTGCAACCTGGCTGAGTTTGGACGCACTCCCAGGATCAACCCAGCGGGCGGCCGCGACCACTGGCCTTTGTGTTATACGGTGGGCTTTGCCGGCGGTGGAGTCCAGGGCGGCAGGGTCGTCGGCGCCAGCGACCCCATCGGCGCCGTGCCGGCGGACCATCCAGTCGAGCCCGCCGACGTCGCGGCCACCATCTTCCACAGCCTGGGCCTCGATCTCGAAACCAAACTCCCAGGGCCCGCGGGCAGGCCGTTCCCCATCGTTGATTTCGGACACAGAGAGATCAAAGAACTCTTTTGAGCGATCGGCCAACTCCTTGAAATCTCGGCTCGCGCTTGGTCGAGCGCCTCTCCAAAGATCGGCAAGGTGAACCCGAATGAAAACCACGACCACTTTCGTCGTCTGCTGGATCTTGGGGAGCTCGCTCGCGTTGGCAGGGGCCGTTCGAGCTGCTGATGGACTGGCGATCGTTCCTTCCGAGGTCAAGCTCTCCACTCCCCAAAGCCGGCAATCGTTGATCGTCCAGGAGATCGACCGAGGCGAGGTGGGTCGTCAGATCGTCGAGAAGATCGAATGGTCTTCGAGCGACCTCAAGATCGCGACCGTAAAGGACGGCGCCATCACTCCGATTGCCGACGGCGAGGCGACGATCACCGCGGGAATCGGCGGTCGGACAGCGACCGCGAAAGTTGTAGTTGCAGGCGCATCCGAGCCGTTCACATGGAGCTTTCGCAATCATGTGGAGCCGGTGCTCGCGAAAATGGGCTGCAATTCGGGCGCATGCCATGGAGCGTTGGCAGGCAAGGGAGGCTTCAAGCTCTCTCTGCGCGGGTACGATCCGGCGACCGATTTCTTCAACATCGTCAAGCAGGACCGCGGCCGGCGGGTCGAGCTTGCCGACCCAGGAAGAAGCTTGTTTCTGGCAAAACCCTCCGGCGCCGTCGCGCATAAGGGTGGGGTCCGGTTCTCCACCAGCTCCCTCGATTACAAGGTCCTATCCGAGTGGATCGCGGCCGGCGCCGTCCCTCCCAGCGACGCTGATGCTCGGATCGAACAACTTGAAATCCAGCCGTCGAGATCGTTCCAACGCGTCGGCTGGAGCCAACAGATCTTGGTTCGAGCTCGTTATTCGGACGGCAAGACCGAGGACGTCACGCGCTGGGTCAAATGGTCCTCCGCCGACGAATCGGTCTGCCGAATCGACGAAGAGGGGAAGGCGCAGGTGATTGGCCCTGGCGAAGGCGCGATCGTCGCCTGGTTCGCCAGCAAGCTGGCGATCGCCCGAATCACAGTGCCCTACGAAACCTCTCCCGCGCAGGCAGGGGGGACGGTCGATACCAGAAAAGCGAGGAACTTTATCGACGAGCAGATCGACAAGCAGCTCGCCCAGCTCAACCTGCCGGCGTCGCCGGCTTGCACCGACGCCGAGTTCATTCGCAGGGCCTTTGTTGATACGATCGGCAGGATTCCCAACCCGGACGAAACCCGGGCCTTTTTGGCGGATGCATCGCCCGCTCGCCGCGACGCGCTCATCGAAAGCTTGCTCGCAAAGCCCGAGTTTGCCGACTACTGGACGTACAAATGGTCCGACTTGCTGATGCTCAGCGGCACTCGGCTTCGCCCGCAGGCGCTCAAGACCTATTACCAGTGGATCCACAAACAGGTCGCCGACGGCGTCCCCTGGGATCAGTTTGTGAAAGCCGTCGTCACTGCATCGGGCGAGAGCACCGAGTCCGGTCCGACGAACTTTTACGCTCTCAGTCAATCGCCTGAAGATATGACTGAGAATGTGAGTCAAGCATTTCTCGGTCTCTCGATCGGCTGCGCCAAGTGCCACGACCACCCGCTCGAGAAATGGACCAACGATCAATACTACGGCATGGCCAGCATGTTCGCCCGAGTCAGAGCCAAGGGCTGGGGGGGCGAGGGCAGAGAGGGGGACGGCAAACGCACTATCTACGTTTCCGAATCGGGAGAGCTCGTCCAGCCCAGGACCGGCAAGCCGCAACCGCCCGCGCCTCTCGAAGGCCAAGCTCTGGCGTTCGACGATCCAACCGACCGGAGGGTCAAGCTGGCCGACTGGCTCGCATCGCCCGAGAACCCATATTTCGCACGCTCGATCGCCAACCGCTTATGGGCCAACTATTTCAGCGTCGGCTTGGTCGAAAAGGTCGACGACATGCGGGTCTCGAACCCAGCGAGTAACGATGCTTTACTCTCGGCCGCGGCCGCTTTTATCGTCGAGCACAAATTCGACCTGAAAGCGCTCATGCGGGTCATTCTCCAATCCAACGCCTACCAGCGGTCGAGCCAGCCGATGGCGGGCAACCGCCAAGAGCACCGATTTTATTCACACTATTATCCCAAGCGGATGATGGCCGAGGTTCTGCACGACGCCATCGTCCAGGCGACCGAGGTCCCCACCCTGTTCGACTCGATCGCCTTCCCTGGCGCCGACAAGCAGAAGACCGACTTCTATCCTCTGGGCACGCGCGCCGTCCAGTTGTACGACGCCGCGGTCGAGAACTACTTCCTTCAGACGTTCGGCAGGAATCAGCGTAGAATTGTTTGCGAATGCGAACGGTCCGACGAACCGACGATGGTTCAAGTGCTTCACCTATCCAATGGTTCGACTTTGAACGAGAAACTGCGCGCTCCGGGAAACAGGCTCCAGAAGCTCTTGAAGCTCCGGCGCGAGGGAATGTCGAGCGCCGGGCTCGTCGATGAGATCTACATCGTCTGCTTATCCCGGTATCCCAGCGATCTTGAACGCCAACATCTGCTCGAGATGCTACCCAAGGCCGGCGAAGCGAGCGAGGCCGAAATCGTCGAGGATCTGTTCTGGGGTCTCTTATCCACGCGCGAATTCTTGTTCAACCATTGAGGACTGCCGACGTGTCCAGTCTGCTTTTGCTCTCGGCCCTGGCAGTAGGCCTTCAGGCTCCTGGGGACGGAGGATCGATCCCGGATTACTCTTCGAAGGTCGCGCCGATCTTCAAGAAATACTGTGCAGGCTGCCACAACGACGAAGATCGCGAAGGCAAGTTTTCGGTCGAGACTTATAGGGCGATGCAGAAGGGAACAAAGCATGGCCCGGCGATCTTGGCAGGGGACTCGAAAGGCAGCCGCATCGTCCGCGTCCTGACTGGCGTCGCCAAGCCACTAATGCCTCCCAAGGACGAGCCCCGGCCCGATGCGGGCGAGATCGCGCTCATCGAAGCCTGGATCGACGCCGGCGCCCGTGGACCTGAAGGCCAAGAGCCGGACCGCATGACGCTGATCGTTCCCAAGATCGAGTCTCACGCGAAGGCCAAGCCCATCGTCGCGATGGACGCATCTCCCGACGGCCGCTGGATCGCCGTGGCCAGGGACAACGAAGTGGACCTTTTTCCCGCAGGCAAGCCACTCTCCGAATCACCCGAGCGAACAATTGGGAATTACCCAGGCAAAGTGACCTCGCTGCATTTCACCAGCGACGGCAAGCGACTGGTCACTGCCTCCGGAGTCGCAGGCCTGGGCGGGGTCGCCGCAATCTGGAACGTCGCAGAGGGCGCACTCGAGAAACAATTCGAGGGCCATCGCGACATCCTCTACGACGCAGAACTTTCCCCCGACGGCAAAACGCTTGCCACATGCAGCTATGATAAGATGATCCAACTTTGGGACGCTGTCGAAGGCAAGCGAATACGCACACTCGATGGACATACAGGCGCTGTTTACGACGTCGCGTTCAGTCCCGATGGGCGGTTCTTGGTGAGCGCCAGCGCCGACGATACCTGCAAGGTTTGGCGGGTCAACGACGGCCAGCGCATGGACACGCTGCCGCAACCGCTCAAGGCCGAGTACGCCTGCGCGTTCAGTCCCGACGGCAATTTGATCGTGGCCGGCGGCGCCGACAACAACATCCGCGCCTGGAGGTTCGTCTCCCGCGAGAAACCCGAGATCAACCCGATGGTCGTCGCCCGGTTCGCTCACGAAGGCGCCATTGTTCGGCTGGCGTTCACGCCGGATGGATCCAAACTCGTCTCGCTGGCGGAAGATCGCACGGTCAAGCTCTGGCAAGCAAGCGACTTCACCGAGCTCGAGCTCTGGGAAAACCAGCCAGACGTTGCCTCAGCGCTCGCAATCGCGGCCGACGGAGCTTCGTTTCTGGTCGGCAGGATGGATGGTTCCTCGGCGTCCTACAACCTCGCTGTCAAGCACGAAGCTCAGACTCCGATCGATGCCGCTCCCCCAAATCTTGTCGCTTCGGCCGAGTCAAGCCCCGGGGCCGAAACTACCGAACAAGAACCGAACAACGATCCCAGCCGCGCCAATCGGATCGAGCTTCCATCACGCGTCAAGGGCGTCATCGACGGCAAAGGTGATTCGGACTTTTTTCGATTCAAAGCAAAAGCGGGGGAGACGTGGGTCTTCGAGGTCGACGCCGCAAGGTCCGGGTCCAAGCTCGATTCGCACCTTGAAGTCAAGTTTGCCGACGGCCGCCGCGTACCCAGGGTTCTCCTCGAAGCCGTGCGCGACTCGTACTTCACCTTTCGAGGCAAGAACGATTCCGAGTCGGGCGACTTCCGCGTCTTCAACTGGCAGGAAATGAAGCTTAACGAATACTTGTACGTCAATGGTGAAGTGGTGAAACTGTGGCTCTATCCGCGAGGGCCGGACTCCGGCTTCGTGGTCTACCCAGGCCAGGGCAATCGCTGGGGCTGGTTCGATACGACTCCGCTGGCCCATGCGCTTGGAGAGCCTTGCTACATCGTTAGGCAGCATCCGCCAGGCGCGAAGCTAGTGCCCAACGGGTTGCCTACGTTCTTGCTCTACTTCGAAAACGACGACGAAGCTCGCCGTGAGCTTGGAAAAGACTCCCGGATCTTCTTCAACGCCCCATCGGACGGCGAGTACGTCGTCAAGCTCAAGGACGTGCGCAGGCTCGAGGGGCCCGATTTCCGTTACACGCTGATTGCCCGTCCCAGTCGCCCAGATTTCAAGGTCTCGCTCTCAGGGGCCAACCCGATTGTAAGCCCTGGCGGCGCGAAGGAGTTCAAGGCGTCCGTGCACCGCATCGACAACTTCGACGGGCCCATTCACGTGGACGTCACGAATCTTCCGCCTGGAATTCAGGCCTCCCAGCTCGTGATCGAAGCCGGCCAACTCGAGGCGTTTGGCGTGATCACTGCCGATGCGGACGCCAAAGCCCCGGCCGACGAGCTTGCCAAAGCGAGCAAGGTCAGAGCGACGGCCGTGATCGACGGTCGCGAAGTGACGCACGAAGTCGAGAGCCTGGGAACAATCAAACTCGGCCCCGCGGCTAAACTACTTGTCTCGATCGGACCCGCCGATGGAGGCCCTCGGCCGCTGGGTGAACCCGGCAAAGAACCTCTCGAGTTCGCGATCGAGCCCGGACAGACGATCGCGCTTACGGTCAAGATCGAACGCAAGGGTTATGAAGGCCAGGTTCCCTTGGGCAACGAAGGATCGGGCCGCAACCTGCCGTTTGGGGTGATCGTCGACAATCTCGGACTCAACGGCCTTTTGATCCTGGAGAACCAAAAGGAGCGCGTCTTCTTCGTCACAGCCGACTCGGGCACGCCCGAACAGACGCGACCGTTTCACCTGACCACCGGCGTCGAAGGCGGACTCTCGAGCAGGCCCGTCATCCTGCACGTCAAGAAGGCTCCTTCCGAGGGCGCGCCCGAGGCTCGTGCCGTTGGTCTTCGTTAATCGCCTATAACTCGCGGAAGCGGCTTTCAAGTCTCAGCAAACCATTATCAAATTGTCCTTTTCAAAATCGTTGTCGATTCCTGGTGAATCTGTTCGTCATCTAGGCACGGCCATAACAACACAAGGCGATGCCTAATGTTGTTCGATAAGAACTTAGACAACAACAAGGGGGATTTGACATGCCGCAATTCATGCTGCTTTTGACCGGGGCGCCAGGTGTAGTGGAATCGATGTCGCCTACGGAGATCCAAAAGGTTCTCGAGAAATATCATGCTTGGACCAGCAAGCTTGTCGCGGAAGGAAGGCTTGTGGGCAGCCATAAACTGAAAGACGAAGGGGGAAAACTTCTGACGAAACCGTCGGGTCGATTGAACGTCGTCGACGGACCCTACAGCGAGACAAAGGAAGTGGTCGGCGGGTACTTCGTCTTCAAGGCGACAAACTACGACGAAGCAATCGAGCTGGCTGCGGACTGCCCGCACTTGGCTTTCGGACAGGTCTATATCCGGGAGATCGACTTCATGGGGCAACCGGAATCGTGACGAGTTCGACCGCCGCGCCCGAAATCCACTCGCTGGTCGATCATCTCTTCCGTCACCACGCGGCGGCGATGCTCTCCGCGCTTCAGCAGGCGCTTGGGCCTGGAGAATCTGGACTTGGCTGAGGAGGTTGTCCAGGAGGCGATGCTCCAGGCCCTTCGCCTTTGGCCTTACCACGGCGTACCTGAGAATCCGCGCGGTTGGCTGACTCAGGTCGCCCGCAACAAGGCATTGGACCTGATTCGCAGGCGAAGCGTCTTTCGACGCAAACAGCGCGACCTCCAGGATGCTTCAACCCAGAGCGAACTGGCTCGATTAGACATAGCCGAAGCGTCGATCGGCGATGAACAACTTGCGATGATCTTCGCCTGCAATCATCCGCTGCTGGCTCCTGAGTCGCGAATCGCGCTCACGCTCAAAGCAGCGTGCGGATTCAGCGTGCCTGAAATCGCCAGGGCGTTCCTGACTCAGGAAGCCACGATTGCTCAAAGGATTGTGCGGGCCAAGAAGCTGATCCGAGAACAAAGCGTCACGCTCGACATGCCGCCGCCCGAGCAGCTCTCAGCCAGGCTCGATTCGGTCCTTCAGGTTGTCTACTTGCTCTTCAACGAAGGATACTCTGCCCACTCGGGCGACTCGCTCATCCGTCACGACCTCTGCGGAGAAGCGCTTTGGCTTGTCGAACGTCTGACAAGCAGGGAAGAAACAGCGGCGCCGAAGTGCCACGCGCTCAAGTCGCTCATGTTGATTCAGGCCTCACGACTGCCTGCTCGTCAGGACGATGCTGGGAACTTGGTGCTGCTTGCCGACCAGGATCGATCGCGTTGGGACTCGAGACTCATTGCCCTGGGTCTGCAATCGCTCGATCGCGCCTCCGAGGGAAAAGAGATGAGCGTCTATCACATTCAGGCTGGGATCGCCGCTGTCCATGCAATCGCCCCCAACGACTCGAGCACGGACTGGCGGCAGTTGCTTTCGCTTTATGATTTGCTTAATTCGGTCGCCCCGTCGCCCGTCGTCTCGCTCAACCGCGCGGTGGCTCTGGCCAAAGTGGAAGGCGCCCAGGCAGGTTTGGAAGCACTCGAAGAAATCGAGCATGAAAAAGCCCTCGAGGGCTACTTTCTCCTGCCGGCGACGAAAGCCGACTTTCTCTTCAAACGGGATAGGCTCAAAGAGGCGGAGGCCGCTTATCGCGAGGCTCTCGATTGCTCGTGTACCGAGCCCCAGCGACGCTTCCTGCTTCGAAGACTGTCCGAATGCCAAGGCGCTGGCTCCTCGGAAACGTGTCTTTACGCTCTACAAGCGATCGGGAACAAACACATAACGGAGCTTTCATCATGAATCCGCGTTGTCTTCTGACCTTTGTGTTTCTGGCAGTTTCTCCTCCGAGTGCGGTCGAAGAACCGAAGGCAGCCGACGCGCTTCGCCATTCAGCCGATTTGTCGGTGGGGCGTGGGAATCGGAAGGCGATTTCAAAGTCAAGATCGTCTACGAATGGGGCCTCAATAAAAAGCTGCTCAAGATCAAATCGTACTTGGTCGCGGAAGATGGACCAAAGCTCTCATATGAAAGCACCGTCTACTGGCATCCCAACAAGAAACAAATCGTCTTCCAGAGCGTCTCTGCCCAGGGAGGACTGTTCGACGGCGTGATGAGCTCCAAAGGCAACGTCTTCACCTCAGTGTTCACTTCGTACGAAGGCGACAAAGCCATTCCCTACATGCAGACCCTCGAGTTCACCGACGACGACCACGTCACCTGGATTCTCAAGGGCAAGAAAGGCGACGAGTGGGTTGAACTGGTCAACCTTAAAGAGAAACGCCTGAAAGACTCCCATTGACAACTGTCCGACGCTTGAAAAAAATGACGTGGTCGTCTCATTCCTGGCTCGAGAGCACTGTCTTCTTCTGCTTCCGACCCCCCGCTTGTGGGTGATTCGGAGCTTGAACGAAAGGACCATGCGATGAGTCTTCCGCTGCTGCTGGTCTTCGTGAGCTTGGCGACTTCGCATGATCTTCCATCCGACCCAGTCGGCGAACAAATCCTCAAGCTCGAGAAGGAGGTTGACGATTCGTATTCCGCGTTTGCTGCTGCTTATGGCAAAGCGCCCGAAGCGGAAGTCGAGCGATGCTGGCAAGAATACATGAAGAAGTCGGAGGCGAGCTGTCTGAAGATTCTTGATCTGGTCAAGAAAGCGCCGGACTCGCCTGAATCGTTCTCCGCGCTGGCCTGGATCGTAGCGACACCGCGGAACCTCGCTCTTCTGGAGGGCAAAGACGCGGTGACGCTGCTCTTGGAGCACCACTCGAATAACCCGGCGATCGGACAAACTTGCAACCTCGTTGGCTATTATGCGGACGTCGAACACGAGCCCAGTCTCGATCTGCTTCGCGCAGTTCTCAATCAAAACCCAGACCGTACAGCTCGAGGCCAGGCTTGCTTGGGGCTTGCCAGGCTTACGTGGAACAAGGGTCGTGGCCTCGAGCATCAGAAGAACGGCGATCCCCCTGCTCTCTTTCGCGAGGCGGAGAAGCTGTTCGATCTAGTGATCGAGAAATATGCAGACTGTCCCGACCTACGCAAGGCAGGCGTCAGACGGGCAAGTAAAACTCTTGGAGAGGCGGCTGAGAACGAACTGTTCGAAATAAGAAGACTGGCTGTGGGCAAAACCGCGCCCGAAATCATTGGCAAAGATGTCGACGGCAAGGATATCAAGCTAAGCGATTATCGCGGCAAGGTTGTCGTTCTGACTTTCTGGGCGTCCTGGTGTGGACCCTGCATGGGGATGGTCCCGAGTGAACGGGCCTTGGTTAAGCGCATGAAAGGCAGGCCTTTCGCCCTGCTGGGAATCAACGGCGACGACGACCGAGCCAAGGCCAAGGAAACAGCGCTCGCCAACGAGATGACCTGGCCCTCGTTCTATAACGGCGGGCCCAACGGCCCGATTACGGACCAGTGGAACGTCCAGCTTTGGCCGACGATTTACGTGCTCGACGAAGACGGCGTCATACGCTTCAAGCAACTCCGCGAAAAAAGACTCGACGACGCGGTCGAGACGTTGGTGAAGAAACTCGAGGAAGACAAAAAGCAAGCATCTCAATGATTCAAAAGCAATGTGCGGGCGGATGCTTCTTTTCGGAAGCAAGATCTATTAAGTACTTTTATGTAACTCTTATTGGTCTCTAAATCGCGATATTCTCATCCGGGCTCAAGACCATTACGCACTTGGTATACGCGACGCGGAATCCTTTGCGTTCCGCGTTCCGTTGCGAGGCGCTGCCAGGCTTGGCGCCCATGACGGCAAGGTCGCATCCCGATTCTTTGGCCAAGTTGAGACGATAATCGAATAAGGCAGTATGCACACCTCTGTTTCGATATTTCGGCAGAGTCCCTGCTCCCGCGAGCATGGCGGTCCCGTCGCTTACGAGCAGCGACCCTCCGCCCGCGTCCGCGCCTTCGATCCTCGCCATGACGCTGGTGCAACACTCCGCGCCCATCATTGCCAACATCATCTCACGCAGCTCCGGGGGCAGGCTCACACCGTCGACAAAATTCGGCCCCACGGCTTTCACAAAGCGGTCCGGATCTTCGCCGCCGTCGACCATCAACTCGACGTTCGACGGCACTCGGGGCTCGGGAAGAGAGTCGAGAGAGCGAACAAGCGTGTTCTCGAACTCGCCAAGTCGATATCCTCGAGCCTTGAGTATGGCCAAGAGAGATTCGTCTGCCAGAGGACAGACGACGATCCTCGCCTCCGCCTTCCGCCTGAAGTAGAACGATTCCAGAGAATCGAGGTCGGAGTCGACGATCGCGCCAGAGAGCCCAAGGCCCGTAGCTTGGCTCATCGGAGAGCCTATCCCGGCAAAAATCGCGGCCCCATCGGCGATGTGCGCGATCTCGAAATCGAGGTCGGCCCTGAGAGCCGAATGGGCGCGGCAGTACTCCCCCTCGATTGCCATCGCTGCGCGTTCGAGTCGCAAGGCAAGAGACAAGTCGGCGTGAAGCATTCGCTCGACCTCGTTTCTGGTTTGATGTCACGTCGCTCGAGGCTCGCTTTAGCGTGCAGTTGCCGAGTTCTGTTTTGGAGCGCCACGGATCGTTGCGATTTCGACTGGGCTTTGGCTTTGGATCGATCGCTCGCCGTCGAGGTCGATTTCCAGGGATAGTCCGAAGCCTGATAAACTGCGCCTGTGCGCTTGTCTTGGACGAATACGGCCAGTCTTACGTTCTTCTGCTTCCAGCCCCCATCGATCTCGAACGAGAAACGCTTAGAAACGGGCGAATCGCCGCCGAGCTCTATGAAATCGTACTTCGTCGTCCGAGCGGGATATCGTGCAACAAGCGACTTGCCTTCGTTCTCTCCGGAGAGAATGTCCGTGACGACTCGGTCCTCACGGAGGACTGCGCACAGAAGCAGATCGCTGTTAGGTACTCGGCCCGAGAGGCTGGCAACCTTGATCAAAGCATCGCCGGAGAGCCCCTTGTTCTTGAGTTCGAGAACGACGTTGATATCAACCAAGGGCTTCTTGGCGGCGGCGCGACGAATCGCTGCTTGAGCTGCCTGGGGGTCGCGGCCGTTGACTGGTTCTTGGCCGTCGATCATCAACATGGGCGTATAGTAGAGCCCATATTCTGGGTTCTTGGGCCCCGTGTAGAGCTGGTTGTAAGTCTGCTGGCGCCGGCTATAAAGCGGATCCGAAAAAACGTCTTGCCATGGCTCGTTGAAATAATCGACGTGGAACGCCACCGGCGCGATGTTCTTGTTCTGCTCGCCGAGCGATCCCAAGATCTTCTCGGCCTCGGGGCACATATCGCAGCCCTGGGATGTGTAAAGCTCGACCAAAACCACACGCTTGGGCGCTTCGGCGCCGTCTTCGCGGCCGAAGGCGATAGCTCCGGCGAGAGCCGCCGAAACCGCCAAACTTACGACGAAGGACTGAAATCGCATCGTTGTATCCTATTATAGGGATGTCAAGCACGTTTTCGGCGGTCTCTCATGCCAGTTTTCTGTCGCTTCAGTATCCGCCTTCCGTTCAAACTTTGCCAGTCCGCGATCGTTGCCGGGGGTTGGGCTCCCGGTGGTTGTGCAGCTTGCGTAGGGCGAGACTTCCAATCTTATACCCAGATTGAAACGAGAATCTCGCCCGAGGCGTTGCACGATTGGGGATGGCGATCGTTTTTCGTCGTCTTGGGCTCGAACTTGCGTTCTTTATGCCAGGCGGTTCTCGCCCCCCCGATTCCGGAACGATCTCAACTCCCGTTTGAGCTGGAAAATGAAGCCGTATTCCCCCCCCTTCACTCGTTTCGACGCTTGGCGAGCTCCAAGCTTTTCTTGCACGCTTTTGCTACTGATTTCGGCGTTGTTTCATGAAAACGACCTCGTGAACACCCTCCAGGGCGGGACTTTGGACGATGAACTGAATTCAGCTCGTGTCGTGGGTTACTACGAGCAGTTGATCGAAGCCACGCGACCGGGCGAACGCTTGGGAAGCGGATGGTGTGAGGAGTTATCGAGCGATAAACCTCCACCTGGATGGCTCAATTTCGCGGGGGCGGATCTTCTCGAGCGAGAGCATTCCTTCCTCAGGTTTCGCCTTCGGCCAAACCTGAATAAGAACTGGAACGGGAATGCTTTCACGACGAACCGGCTGGGTTATCGAAGCCCCGACGTCGTGTCGCCGAAACCGAAGGGCGTTTACAGGATCGTCGTAATAGGCTCGTCGAACACGATGGGCCAGGGGGTCGCCGACGAAGACGTTTTCGTACGTAAATTCGAACGTTGGCTCAACGATCGTCAAAACGGTCTGGGCAAGAGAGTCGAGGTGGTAAACCTGGCCGTCTCGAGCGACGCGCCGAGCCAACAAACTTATCGACTCGCAGTCGACGCCGCGAAGCTCGAGGCCGATTGGATCTTGAACGACGCAACTTTCTTCGATATGTCGCTCGAAGCGCGGCACCTCCGCGACATCTTTGCCAAGGGGCTGGAAATTCCTTTCCCTCGGCTTGTCGACGCGTTGTCCAACGCACATGTTAGGCTCGAAGATCCCATGGATTTGGTCGAATCAAAGCTCATGCGGTCGATCGAGCCCGTCCTCGCCTCGATCTACGCCGGCTTCGCGGCGGAGGCCAAGAAGCTTGGCGCGCCGATGACGATTTTGCTCTTGCCGCGCGCCGATAAGGCCTCGTCAAATCCAAATCTTAAACGTTTATTCAAAACATTGTCGGAAGAAAACGGCTTGGAGTTTTTCGACCTTTCCGACAGTTTCCGAGATTTGGCCCCCGAGAATTTCCGGGCGGCGCCTTGGGAAAAACATCCCAGCAGGCTTGGGCATCAGCGGATCTTCGAGGAACTTCGGAAGGATGTTCTCCGAAGAGGAGGCTTGCCTGGGTTGGACCAAAAGGCCGCGATTGAAACGGGGAGCGGCGCCTATGACTAAGCAATCGTCAGCCCGTCGAATCGACCTCTCCGGTCAGCATGGTGCGCTTCACTTCCTGGATCGCCTGGGTGACCTTGATATCGCGCGGGCAGGCGTTGGTGCAGTTGAAGACGGTTCGGCACCGCCATACGCCCTCGGCGTCGTTCAAGATCTCCAGCCGCTCCGCGGCGCCCCGATCGCGCGAGTCGAAGATGAAGCGGTGCGCGTTGACGATGGCCGCGGGGCCGACGTATTTCGAATCTCCCCAGAACGGCGGGCACGCCGCCGTGCAGCAGGCGCACAGAATGCACCTCGTGGTGTCGTCGAACCGGGCCCGCTGCTCCGGAGATTGCAGCCGCTCGGTCGTCGGCGCCGGCTCGTCGTTCACCAGATACGGCATCACGCTCTTGTAATGGTCGAAAAAAGGCTTCATGTCGACGATCAAATCCTTGATCACGGGCATCCCCAGAATCGGCTCGATCGTCAAGTTCGTTGTGCCCAAATTCTTCACCAGCATCTTGCAGGCAAGCCGGTTCACGCCGTTGATGCGCATGGCGTCGGACCCGCAAACTCCATGGCGCAAGACCTCCGAAAGCCCAAGGTCTCGTCCTGATCCCATTTGATCTTTTGGATCACGTCCAACACCCTGTCCAGAGGATCGGCCTCAACCTCGAAGCTCTCCCACTTCGGCGGCTCGCTCGATTCGGGTGCGTACCTCTTGATCTTCACCGAAAGCTGCAGTGACATTTACAGGCCTTTCAACAATATGTTTTCAATACTTTCGGATTTCGAGTGGGTATTTGGGCGTTCGCTCGCCGTGCTTCTCGATATAAACGATGTCGACCGGCTTGTACGCGGTTCTGGGCTGATCCCCCTCCCGCTTGAACGCGAGCGTATGGCTGAAGAAGCTCTCGTCGTTGCGGTTCGGGAAGTCTTCGCGCGAGTGGGCGCCTCGGCTCTCGGTTCGGGCCAGCGCGCTTGCCACGGTGGCCTCCGCAAGGTCCAGCAGGCAGCCGAGTTCGATCACCTCCAACAGCCCCGTGTTGAAGACGCTGCCTTTGTCTTGCACGCCGAGTTCCTTGTACCGGGCCTGGAGAGCGGCAATGTCGTCGCGGGCCTTGGTCAGCGTCTCCGCTGTGCGGAAGACTCCGCAGTAGTCCATCATGGTGGTCTGCATCAGGTCGCGGAGCTTCACCCAGGGTTCCCCCTTGGGATGCGCCAAAAGTGCGTCGATCGTTTCCTTCGCGGCGGTCTCGGGTTTGGCGGGTATGGGACCGAACGAGGTTTCGAGAGCATGGCGAGCCATCGCCCTGCCCGAACGCCGGCCGAAGACGACCAGGTCGACCAGGCTGTTGGTGCCCAGCCGGTTAGCGCCGTGCACGCTTACGCAGGCGCTTTCCCCAGCCGAATAAAGGCCTGGTATCGCCCTACCGGTCTCATCCGCGAGCACGCGGCCGTCCAGGTCGGTGGGCACTCCGCCCATGGCGTAATGCGCGGTGGGCTGAATGGGCATCGGTTCGTGAATCGGGTCGACGCCAAGGTAAGTGCGCGCGAAGTCGATGATGTCCGGCAGCCGCTTCTCCACCCAGGCGCTGTCGACCGCGGCGCCCGTCGGGCTCGTCTTGAATTTGTTGATCGTATCGGCGCGAATATCCAGATAAACGAAATCCTTTCCGTTGATTCCGCGACCTGCTCGCACTTCTTGATAGATCGAACGCGAGCAGACGTCGCGGCTGGCCAGATCCTTGAGGTTGGGGGCGTAGGTTTCCATGAAGCGTTCGTTCTTGCCGTTGAACATCACTCCGCCGTCGCCTCGACACGCCTCGGAGAGCAAGATCCCAAGCCGATAGATGCCGGTTGGGTGGAATTGATAGAACTCCATGTCCTGAAGCGGGATGCCGTGGCGGTAGGCGATCGCTGGGCCGTCGCCCGTGAGCGCGAACGCGTTGCTCGAGACCTTGAACATCCTGCCGAACCCTCCGGTGGCCAGCATGACGCTCTTGGCGTGGAAGACGTGCAGCCGACTGGTGGCGATCTCGAGCGCCACGATCCCCCGGCATTCGCCGTCGACCATGATCAAATCGAGCATGTGAAATTCGTCGAAGAACGTCACGCCCTGTTTGATGCACTGTTGATAAAGCGTTTGCAAGATCATGTGGCCAGTGCGATCGGCCGAGTGGCACGCCCGCATGACGGGCAGCCGGGGCTTGGCTGCGTCGGTCCCGGCCGGCGCGTTCTTGTCGTACGCGGGGTTCGGTTTGGTGTGCCCTCCAAACCTGCGCTGGGAGATCCTGCCGTCGGCCGTGCGGTCGAACGGAAGCCCCATGTGCTCGAGGTCGTAGATGCACTCCACGGCCTCTCGGCAAAGGAATTCGGCCGCGGTCTGGTCGACCAGGAAATCGCCGCCTTTGATCGTGTCGTAAGCGTGGTTCTCCCACGAATCGTCCTCGAGGTTCGCAAGCGCCGCGGCGATGCCCCCCTGCGCCGCGCCTGTGTGCGAACGGGTGGGGTAGAGTTTGCTGACGACCGCGGTGCCGACGCGTTTGCTCGACTCCAAGGCGGCCATCAAGCCAGCCCCGCCGGCCCCGACGATGATCGAATCGAACCTGTGATAGTAGAGAGCCGATGTTTGCGACATGTTAGTTCTTGTTTTGGCCTATTCGAGCGGAAGGTTTGCTCCGTCGCATTCGTCGTTTCAGGGTTCGAGGATCGCTCAGGGTCTGCGGGACGCAAGCCCCGAGCCGTCGGTCGGCTGCGTTCGGGCGCCAAGCCCGCCTTGGATCGGAACGGTCGATTGGACGTTGATCGACCGCCGGTGCGCCGCGCGCCATTTCGAAAGATACTCATCGTCGGGCTGGAACATCACGATCGCGTAGGTTCCCATCGTGATGAACACGGTGGCCAGCGTCCAGACGACGGTATGGACCAGCACCCGCCTGGTCGGCCTTGCCACGATCTCGTCGAGCACTTGCCTCAGTCCATTGAAGCCGTGCAAAACCGCCAGGTTGACCAGCGAGAGGTCCCAGATTCTCCAGAGAAAGCCGGTCTTGGGGTTCGTCCAGCGATCGACGACGAAATCGTAGCTTATCGCCTCAACATTATTTTGAATGTGCATGATAAAGAGGTGGCCAAGCGCAAGAAAAACGAGCGCGAGCCCCGAAATTCTCATGAAATACCAGGCCGCGAGCTCGAACCCCCCCGTCGGTTTGATTTTGCGATTCATCGCGCTCTGATCCAATCTTTCCTCGAAACAAGTCTGTTCACGCGCCGGAGGCCAAATCCTCCGGCTCCCGTTCTATTGTCCGATGGTGGGCGGGGCCGGCGGGGGAGAACCCAGCGGAAGCACCACGTAAATGGAAACGGGAATCATGATGACAAGAAAGACTATGACAACCGCCCAGAAAAGCTCTTTCTGCCGTTGCACCGCGCCCGAGGGCCAAAGGTCGAAGGTGATAACCCGGAGTCCGTTGGTCGCGTGGAAGACGACCGAAGCGATCAGCCCCAGTTCTCCGCCTCGAAAGAGCAGGCGAATGATCGGATGCTGAGTCGTGCCAACCCAGCCGCCGTAGAGCGCGATGGTCGCGTCGTAAAGGCTGGGATCGAAGACCACGACAAACGTGTCCCAGATGTGGATCACGAGGTACAACAGGATGCCTAGACCGGTGATTCGATGCACCAGCCAGGACCACTGACCAACGCCGCCGCCGTACCTGAGACCTTCGATGACGCTTGCAATTCGCGACCGCTTGTATCCGCCTGGAACCACAGCACCCGGAGCCATCGTGCGGACCAACCCTTCGAGAGCCGCCAGCCCTCGTAAATGCGTCCAGGACCCAACGTCCGACTGGACGCCAACGCTATTGCTCGCCGGCCTTTCGCACCACCGACGTCGTTATTCGTTTTGTAGGGGCGGAGATCCGTCGGGTCAAGGGGGCAGAGACCCGTTTGAATCAAGGAGATGGGAATTTCGAGGGTTTTTCCACGAGAAAAGGACCGATTGCTCAACTCTGAAGTTCGAGCTGGGTGGCTCGGATTGCTCCGCCTTCGGTCGGTCTCCCAATGGCAACGATCGGATTGCCGTGGCAAAGGTTCTCTCGAAGATCCTGCAAAACCCCTCGATCCGGCAGGAGCGCCGCCGCAGCCTCGACGATCATCAAATTCCCGCGACTCCCCTGAGGCGCCACCTGGAGGATCACGCGGGCGCCTTCGCTCGCCTTCTCAACCCAGGAATCCACGATCGATCCGCGCACCAAGAATTGAGAACCCATGGGGAAACTCCCTCCTCCAACCCAACGGCCGCGATTTTCGGAACTCTGCGTCTATCTTCACAATCGGGATTTCGACGCAAACCGCGACTCAGACTGCATTTCGAAACAAGCAAAATCGAGAAACCTGACGGGCTTGTAAGCCGGATTCTGTCGATGATTGCTCATCGGGCGACCATTTCTCTCGAACGCCGGTTGCCCAGCGCCTCTAGCGACCTACCCGGAAGTCATTGGCGGGTCGGGCAGACCCGCGTCCCTCCCTCGCGAAACACGTTCCGCGAAAAAAGTCCTGCCCCCTTATTTGGTCTTGCTCCTGGTGGGGTTTGCCAAGCCAAGCCGGTCGCCCGGCCTGCTGGTGAGCTCTTACCTCACCGTTTCACCCTTACCCCGCACACCCGAAAGCATGCATGGCGGTCTGTTTTCTGTGGCACTTTCCCTACCCGTCTCGCGACGAGCGGTGGGCGTTACCCACCACCACGCCCTGGGGAGTCCGGACTTTCCTCTCCCATGAGTATCTTACATCAATGTCTCCATCAATGCAAGCACGGAAGCGGTCGCCAGTCCCGCCAAGTTTCTCTAGATCAATCTTATAACCCTAAAACCACTTAGGAGAATCGGAAACGCACTGAAGTTCGCCAAAAAAACCGCAGCGTTGAAAAGAAAAACTTGAGAAATTTCTACCCCATTTTATCTAAATTCTCCAGGTAGTCTATATTAACAATGAAAGCCAATCTAACGACCTCTCCCCGGCGCTTCCCGAATCTGGGTGGTGGGAAGAGGGACGGATCGACTCGAGTTTGGACACCGTGAGGCGGCATGCGATGAGTATTCAGGACTACCTACGCGCCAGCAACATCCGATTTGAAGTGCTACTGCATAGGCCAGAATCGACGGCAACTCGGAGGGCCAAGAGCATTCACGTCGCGGGCCGCTCTGTCGCCAAGGGCGTCTTACTGACGTGCGATAGGGGGTACGTCCTGGCGGTTCTGCCCGCGACGCATCGGATCGACCTGCAACGGCTGGCACGGTTGTTGAGCGTCGAAAGGGTCTTGCTTGCCCTGGAGGACGAGCTCGAACTCGTGTTCCACGACTGCCAGCGAGGCGCTGTACCTGCGTTCGGCAGAATGTACGGCCTCCAAACGATCGTCGACGCCAACCTCGTGCGAGGAGCTGAGATCGTCGTCGACGGCAACACGCGCCACGAGGGCCTGAGGATCCGCTACCGCGATTTCGAGAAGCTTGAACAACCGCTCAGAGGCAGATTCGCCAGCTTCAGCCCCTCCGGTCGAGATCCTGTTCATCGCAAGGCCAGTTAGCCTCGAGGTCATTTCGGCAGCTTGGTGTACTTGACGTCCATCATCTTCACAAAGTCTTTGGCGCCTTCTTCCTTGACGTATTGCTTCATGACTCGGGTCCCATCATTCTTGAACTCGTTGACAATCTTCATTTTCATCGCTTTGCCTGTCCCAGGGTTCTCGAACTCGGTGGCCATCGTCAAAGTCTTCGTCTTCTCGTCGTATTCGCCTTCCATCATCGCGATCTGGTTCGACATCGAATCAACCCATGCCCCGATGTATTTACCTTTCTTGGGGTCGTAGCCGTTCTGTCCGCTGCCCTCGAAGGGCATGCCGAAAAGCTCCGCCTTGAACGAACTGATAAGCCACTTACCGCCGATCATTTTGTTGATTTCAACACCTTTACTTACATCAGGTTTGTCTTCGTTGCCGGGGGTGATCAAGGAGACCTCCGCGTCCCAGGAGCCTTCTTGCATCACATACACCTTGTAGGGATCGTGCGCGGATCCTCTGCTTTCGGAACGCTCGCCCCGAAGCCTAAAGGCATGAAAGCCAAACCAATTGCTACGCAGGCAATCGAAGCACGCATCTTTGAAATCTCCTTTTTCATTCCAACACTCAAATATTAGCGGACCAGAGCAATGATCCCCCGGCACAAGGCGCGGGTCAACCGCCACATAGGCTAAAAGGCAAGCGATTGCGGCCTTCGTTCAACCTACTCCATGAATGGACTACTTGGTCTCGAACCTTTTGAAGAACGACGAATCCTTCCAGCGGGGCCGCTCGGTGCGGTCGGCGACGCGTACAAGCAGCTTGGCGACCACCGCGTTGAACTTGGCCGCCGAAGCCTTGTCGATCGGCTGGTTAAGGTCGTCGGATGGCGCGTGATACCGCTCCTTCAGCCACGCCAAAGTCTTTGCCTCCTCCGGGGCGCCCTTCACATACCCCACTTTGGGAAAGATCGACGGAATCCCCTGGCGTATAAAGCTATATTGATCACTACGAATGAACACGTTCCGCTTGGGGTCGGGGTCTGGGACCATCTTCAGCCCCTCTTCCTTGGCGACAGAGGAGATCTCGTCCCCCAGGTCCGATTCATTGATCCCGAAGGCAATCAGACTATTCATTGGATAGATAGGCAAGAACATGTCGACGTTGATATCCGCCACGATCGCGTTTTTGGGAACCGTTGGATGGTTTGCGAAATACCGCGAGCCCAAGAGCCCCTTTTCCTCGGCGGTAACGGCCAAAAAGATGATGGATCGCCTGGGCTTCGCTCCCTCTTCGACAAGTTTCGCGGCGACGTCCAGAACAGAAGCTACGCCCGACGCGTTGTCCATCGCGCCGTTGTAGAGCGAGTCTCCATTGATCGCCGCGCCAATCCCCAAATGATCCAGATGCGCCGAGAAGACGACGTACTCCGACTTGAGCTTTGGGTCGGCGCCAGGCAAGACCGCGACGACGTTCTGCGATCGGGCGGTGGAACGGTTGACCGCGACCTTGGAACGGACGCGCGAGGGAATATCGAAGTGGGGCAGCGGTTTGTCGGCGTCGGCCGCGGCGAGGATTTCGGCAATCGTATGGCCGGAGCCCTTGAAGAGTTTGTCGGCGGACGAAGGATGGACCGTGGCTGCGAATTGAATGTCTCGGGCGTCGTTCAGGTCGGGGTCCGCGAGCGCCATCGAGGGGATGGTCCGAGACGAGGCCACGCGCTCCCAGGGCAAATCGAGCACTTTTACGTCGAAGGTCATGATCGATCCGATCGCCCCCGCCCTTCTCAAGGCGGCGGAACGTTCGCCTTCCGACTGAGCGTGCGCGGCAAGCGGTCCCGGCAGCGATTTGGGCGCTCCGCGAAGGTAGACCGCCACTTTGCCCTTGAGATCAAGCCCCTTGAAGTCGTCGATCCCAGCCTCCGGCACGTAGAGTCCGTGGCCCACGAACACAAGCTCGGCGTCGACCGAAGGTGAAGGATCGACGCGCAACGATATGATTCCCTCTTTGCCGAGCTCGAGCGCGTCGACGCCGTCGGCGTGGACGATTTCGAGCTTGCAGTTCGATTCGTCGATCGACCTAGTGACAAGCTCGACGGTCTGCAAGTATCCTTCAGTCCCCGCGGGTTTGAGCCCGAGCTTCTCGAATTCCTTGGCGACGTACCTGGCTGCCTCGAGATGCCCTGCGCTTCCCGCCGCCCTGCCCTCGAGCTTGTCGTCCGCCAGAAACTTAACGTGAGACCACCAGCGATCGCCCGGGGAACTTTCGCCCGCGCCCGCTCCAGTTCCTATCGCGGCCGCCGGAAAGATGAAAACCAGGCCAAGAAGAATTCTCTCGAGCTTCATAAACACAGCACCTACGTTCGAGGCAGTTCGTCCAATGCTTCGCCCGGACGCCCAAGCGATTCGCGTTCTTTGTCGAAGCACTATTACATGCGATCGCTCTGCCCAACGCCAGGGTTTGGTATGCGTGACGCTGGTCGATAATCGCGGAGATTGTCGTCGATGGAGCTGGCGGCGCTTCCATTCTCTTGTTCAGATTGAAGTTATGTCTTCGTTCTCGATTCCCTATCGATCATCGAAAGCCTCGCCGAGCGTCACTCGGCGAGCCCGATTCGAGTCGGCCTCCGTCGTCTCCGAGACCGTATTCCGCGAGCCTGGCGCCGAGCTTAAAGGCATTGTGCTTGGCGAATTTCAAGGTTGGCGGGAATGGTCGAACGTCGAAGTGCGTCGTCGCGAAGCTCCCCATTGCATAGCTCCGCTCATCATAAACTTTGGCTCACTTTTTGGAATCGTCGATCTAGAGAATGTCCAAGCTGAGCCTCGCCGGGTCGACACATTCTTGGCCGGCCTCCATCGATCCTATTCGATTGTCGAATCGTCGGGTCATTCGTGCTGCATCCAGGTGAATTTCACGCCGCTGGGCGCTCGCAGGTTCTTCCAGGTCCCCATGAGCTCGCTTTCCGACAGCGTGGTCAATCTCGACGACGTCTTCGGCGATCGAGCGAAACGGCTTGTCGAGGCGCTTGCCGAGCTTGACGATTGGGACCAAAGATTCGACATGCTCGAAACCTTGATCCTTCAGCGAATCCGCTCGGCAAAGCCGCCCAGGGGCGAGGTCGCGTGGGCCTTCGCGGAGCTCGAGCGATCCTACGGCGTCGTCGAAATTGGCGAGCTTGCGAGCGAGATCGGTTGGAGCCATAAGCATCTGATCGCGCAATTTCGCGATCAGATCGGTCAGGCGCCCAAGCTGTTGGCTCGCGTCCTGCGGTTCCAGCGGACGATCGAGCTCCTGTCGAAGATCCCAGAACCTCGGTGGGTGGACGTTGCGTGTGCTTGCGGCTACTTCGACCAATCGCACATGATTCGCGAATTTCGCGAATTGGCGGGCTGCACGCCTCATGAATATTTGGGGCTCCAGTTGCCGTTTGGCGGCATCTCCGTGTAATGCGCGAGTGTGCGCCCTAGAAAATCGCAGCGAGGTAAATTTCGTCCAATCCGCGTGCGTCGAACCTGCTCTAAAGTGAGACTCTGTACCGAGGCTTTTCCTCAAGTGAGCATCACAATCAAAGGGAGAGAACGATGGACGAGAAGACTTCAGGATTGCGGCAAACGTTGTTTCCAGGCCTGAGGTATGTGGACGCACCCAAGGCGATCGCCTGGCTCGAAAAAGCCTTTGGATTTAAACGCCAGTTCGTCGTGGACAACCCTGACGGAACGATTGCCCACGCCGAGCTTGCCTTCGAGGGGGCGGTCGTCATGCTGGGGTCCTACAGAGAAGACATGTTCCGATATAAGATGCCAAAAGATGTCGGAGGAGTGACCCAAGCGGCGTATCTCTACGTCGCGGACGTCGACGCCCACTTCGCCATGGCGAAGGCTAAGGGTGCGGAGATCGTCATGGAGCCGTTCGACACGGAGTATGGTTCTCGCGACTACAGTGCGAGGGATCTGGAGGGGCACCTGTGGCATTTCGGCACGTATCTGCCGGGAGCCTCGAACCACGGCTGAGTTGAAACCGAAGCAAGCAACGGCCTCGAGGTGATCGAGACCGTCACCTGGATCCCAGATAGTCGGTGCGCCGTGAAAGAAGGCCAAGCCAGGGAGGCTTACTCTCGCGGCGAAGCGACTGTTGGCGATGCACCGAAAGCGGAAATTGGCTGCGAATAAGGCTCGGTTCGAGGCCGGTGTTCCGCCGAGTCCGGACGCTTGGCTCTGCGAGGTGACGCTTCGCGAAGGACCAGGCGAATCCCCGCTGGTTCACAGGAGCAAGGTCGCGCCGGCGCTGCGTGGCTCTGACCAGAAGTCGACGGCCGACGAATCGGCTCCGGCGCCGATCGGCCCGAGGGCGTCGGACAGGGGCTTCTTGCCGATCTCGCTCGCGAAGTACTTGACGCTCCTGGATTGGACGGGGCGGGAGATTCGCGAAGGCAAGAGCGGAGCGATACCGAGAGGATTGAAGCCCATTCTCGAGCGGTTGGGTCTGAACTGCGAAACGTGGGTCGATCTCGTGGCCAACTTCGGCCGTTGGTTCAAGCGTGCGGCTGGGCGAGGGGTTTCGATGGCGGCGGAGGCCGAGCGAACCGATCGTCGTTGGTTCCACGGGCAAAAGCACGCCCGAGCGGCTTTTCTGTAACAGCCGCTGACGCCATTTAGCGATAATCAATGTCTTAAACGAGCACCCGACGATGGGTGTTCGTTCAAGCATGCGCGAAGGGCTCGATGACGAGCCAGTCATTCGCTCCGAAGCCGTGAATCTACGACCGTTCGGCTTAAAGTGAGCTCCTTGAGTGCTCGAAAGTGCTGGAGATCGACGGACATCTTGAACCTCTCTCGAAAGTAGACTGTCTGAGTTCGGGGCCCGGCACCCGACGATGGGTGTTCGTTCGAGCATGCGCGAAGGGCTCGATGACGAGCCTGCCATTCGCTCCCAAGCCGTAAATCTACGACCGTTCGGCTTCAAGTGCGCTCCTTGAGTGCTTGAATGAGCTCGAGATCGACCGACATCCTTAAACCCTCCCGAAAGTGGACTGTCTGAATTCGGGGCCTCTTCTTCGGCGAATTGGGCTGCTTGTTTTGCAAACCGGTGAGATCAACGGACACTCCCGAAAGTAGACTGTCTGACTTGAATGGCACTTCCTGAAGCTCTTAAGCCGCTGCCCGTAATCTTTTACGCGCGGCCTCACGAGGTTCGAGCAGTATTCGACTCGGCTTGGGTCGTCGCTTCACGGCGCGAGGTTCTACTCGTCCGCGTCGGTGTCCAACTTCGTTGGCGGCGGCCGCCTCCAGCAGGCTGAGACGCAACACCTCCCGGCGGTCCTCCGGTGCGTAGGTCGTCGCCTCCGAGTGCGCCCGGATCGCCTGCATAGCGCTCTTGAAGCTTAGTTTCCTCGGCTCGGTCCCCGTCTGAATCGCGGCCTCCGCCATCAACGTGCGAACAATGTTATACACCAGCATGTGCATCCATACCTCTTTCTCTACCATGTCAGGTGTTTTGCAACGCAGGACGTTCATTGAGAGCTCGACCTTGATCGTTCTCAGGTCCACTTCGACGTTCCATCGCTCGAAGTAGAGTTCCGCGAGATCATCCGAGCTGTATTCGGTCGCGTCCAGGAGAGTCGTTGCGAGTATGACAAAGCTAACCCGGAATCCCGGTTGGCTGACGCGGAAGCCAATCTCGCGAATCTCCAGTTCCTCTGGGAAAGCATTATACGTTTCAATGTCCATGTCTTTGGGCCGCTGCGGCCTTAGCCATTTCACGATGTGATCCAAATCTGTAATGCACTTGCCAAGTTTGAAATCGATCTTTCGTCCTTTGTGAGTCCGGCACACCGAATGAACGCCCCGAGCGAGCAGGCCCGCAATGCCGAAAAATGAGCCAAAACAGCGGTCCCCAAGCACGACGCTGCCTGCTTCGAACTCGTCCTCGATGCGTCGAAGCAGAGAAGGCTCGCCGGTCCCTTTGCCCTTGTAAGGACCCATCGCCAAACGACGAACCGCGCCGGTGGCAAGCGAGATCACGACCACCATGCGTGCGATTGGGAAGCCCAGCCCGGGTTTCTGCGCCCGATGCTGAGGGAACGCTTTCTGGTTTTCCGGTGTGTCGGGCATCGACACGGTCGTTCCATCCACGATGTAGACGGAACGCCCCTTCCACTTCCAGGAACCAGGTGAGGTTTCCTCGAGCCTTCGTCCAGTTGTGAGCACCAAACGCAAGATCAGTGAAAGCGGCAGCCGACGACGAGCCTTACAATACGGTCCGGTATTGATTGAGCACCTTCGAGCGCCGATGGAAGTCAAGTAAGCGAACAGTCGCAGGACCGCCGCTTGACAGGAATGGTCGGGATCCATGACCTGGCAGACGAAGGTCCACAACGTGATGAGTGGAGTGTACACACAAGCACGACACCGAATTCCTTCCTTGGCGAGCGCCTCCTTAACGACGTTGCGATCGAGCAGCCCCTCGAACAACTCCTCTGGTCGAGAACGAAGTCGATTGATCTGGTCATGGACGGTGGAACGGATACCCTGACCCATTGTCGGCCTCCTTGCCTTTGGATTGGGTGGTTGGTACCTGCCCAAAAGATCGGCAAAGGAGGCCGATTTTTACAACTTTAACGGCCACTAAGAGTTACGCTTGAGGAAGTGCCATTCCTGTCTGACTTCGGGGCCTCTTCAAGAAAGCCAGTCAACTTGCATGTTTTGCACCCCAAGGAAATTGAGTTTCTCAGAATTCGGGTTACTCTTCATTCAACCCCTTTCGGAGGAACTTTCATGTCCAGAACTCGCAGATTCTTCGCTCCCGAGGATAAGGTCAAGATCCTGAGACGCCATCTCATCGATCGCGTTCCCATTTCGAAGCTCAGCGACGAGAACGACGTCGCCCCGGTCTTGATCTATCAGTGGCTCAAGCAGTTCTTCGAGAATGGCGCCGCCGCTTTCGAACGTCCGCGAACCGCTGATTCCGCCGCAGCTCAGAAGACGATCGCCAAGCTCCAGGAGAAGATCCAGGCCAAGAACGAAGTCGTCGCCGAGCTGATGGAGGAGCACGTCAAGCTAAAAAAAACTCTTGGGGGCCCCTGACTGGCGGCTGGGTCCCCCACGACATTCGTGACGCCATCGTCGATTACGTCGCATATTGGTCCCCTCGCGCCGAGATCCCAGCCAATCGCTTCATCGACTGGATGGGGATTTCCTGGACCAAGTTCGACTCCTGGCGGAAACGCTATGGCAAGGTCAACGAGCACAACTCAAGTATTCCCAGGGACCACTGGCTCGAGGAATGGGAGAAGCAGGCGATCATCCGCTATCACTGGGAACACCCGCTCGAGGGATACCGTCGGCTCGCGTTCATGATGCTCGACGCCGACGTCGTGGCGGTCAGTCCAACCAGCGTCTACCGGGTGCTGAAGGAGGCCGACGTGATAGGCGCCCGTCGCGCGAAGAGTTCTCTCAAGGGGACGGGGTTCGACCAACCGTCTCGTCCACACCAGCACTGGCATGTGGACTTTGCATACATCAACATCTCGGGAACCTTTTACTTCCTTTGCAGCCTCCTCGACGGCTATTCGCGGGCGATCGTCCACTGGGAAATACGGCCAAATATGGAGGAGCCTGACGTCGAGATCGTCATCCAACGCGCCTTGGAGGAATACCCCGAGGAAAGGCCCAGGATCATTTCCGACAATGGGCCGCAGTTCATCGCCAGGGACTTCAAAGAGTTCGTTCGCCTGTCCGGAATGACGCACGTGAAGACGTCGCCATATTATCCTCAGTCGAATGGGAAGATCGAGAGGTGGCATCGTTCGATCAAGGCCGAGTGCATCAGGCCCCAGGTTCCGTTGTCGCTCGAGCACGCCCGCGAGTTGGTCATGGGCTACGTCGAGCATTACAACACCACGCGGCTGCACAGCGCCATCGGGTACGTGACGCCAATGGATAGGATGTCGGGCCTCGACCAAGTGATATGGGACGAGCGCGACCGCAAGTTGGAAGAGGCTCGTGCGCAGCGTCTCGAGAAGCGTCTTACGGTGCGCGTGGCGGCTCGGGCGGGATAGGAGGATTGCTCAGTTCGCATCCAGGCGCTAGGATTGTTGATGGCCCGGGAGGAGGATAGGGCTCCGTGGCGACACGACCCGAGTGCCTACCCGGTGGCCGAGACCGAAGCAAGGGCGGCATGACGCCGCCCTCCCTTGCTTCGGGATCGGCAGGAATGCGTTAAATCGTCACGTGTAAGAATGGCCTTCAGAGTTAGTTTCGGTTCGCTCGAGAAACTCAAGATTACGCTGGGCCAATACATGCACAATTGAACTCTCAAACGCCTTGAGATGGGGTGCCTGATAGATTTGGTCGCATAATAATGCCTACAATCGCAGGGTGTCTGGCTAATGATTGGTTCTGGTCCCAGCGCTGTTTTTCGGCTCTGTTTAGGGGCTAGTCCTCGTCTTCTGTAGTCTCCTCGACATCTTCTGCGGCTCGTTCTGCTTTAGGATTTGTACTCTGAGGCTTTTTCATCCCGCGTTCAATGTAGTATTGAGGGGCTCCATCTTTGGAAAGCGCAGAGATTCGGAAGGCGTTTTTGCTTACATGGGAAAGCTCGTACGTAAACTTACAGTTTTTCGGCTTCCAAAGGAGGGTCGCGCCCGGACGTGGATAGGCCTCAGGGTCGCCTACGTAGAACCCGGCAAAGTAAGTGAAACCGAGGCCTAGTGAGGTCCAGTCCTGAGGAAATCGCCCGTTTGCTTTATAATACTCTTCCATTGCGTCGCTAGCGGTCACGAGAAATAAGATATGCTCTGGCGTGCCTCTGTCCGCAGAAGTGCTCGAGTCCTCATCGGGTTCTACTCTGCAGCTGTTCTCACCTGGAGAGCAGGCTCCTACTATCAGAAACAGGGTGGCGAGTCTGCAACGCTCCAAAATGCGGTAGTCCATGCGTCTATCTCTTATATGTTCTAGTTAAGAACTCTTCTGACGTCCAGATCTTAGCCTCTGGTCTCAGGATAACCCGTTCCGTAGCGAGACCTAACGTCCTCTCTCAGTCCGTTAGGACCGGAGGCACGTGCCTTCGCGCGGCCTTCCATTTCCGGGTTAGTGTAACCTTTAAATTCTCCGTACAGGTCAAGCTCATTAGAGTTGGCACGCAGTTCCTCGTCGATCGAGTGAGGATTCTTTGCTTTCGGATTCTCTTCGCCGTCTACGGCATGTGTTGCCTCGTGAACGAGCACTATCGCAACATAGTTTGGATCATTCGCAATCTGTGGGTTCAGCTTAATCTTACCCGACTTTTTAAGTACCCCTAGCTTCCTTGTGCAAGTGAGTTTCGGATCAAACGCGATATTACCCCCAGCTTGTGTTTCTTTTATCTTCTTTAGCACTTTTTTGCCCTCATAGGCTCAATTTCAGACAGTCTGAGAGTCGCGACCGAGGATGCGGAAAGTCAAAAGTAAAGAGTAAAACGTCAAAAGTGATGAGTTCTGCAGGCTGGGGAAAGTCAAAAGTTAAAAGGTAAAAGGCAAAAGTGATGAGTTCGGCTGGCGCCTCACGATGCGCGTTGGGAATTGGGGGCGTTCGCGGTCGTTACACCCCACCCCGCGGGCTTTCGCCGCCTGGCTATTGACCAACGCCACGTCCGCGGCGAGGACGCAGGTTCGAACGGCGAGGAAGCGAATGCCGAAGCAGACCGCTGACTCGCTCGGGACAGAGCGCGACCCGAGCCGATTCCAACAGCACTTCAAAGCTCTTCGTACGGCCGTTCAAAAAGGGCGCGGGCTGCGTTGACGTCGCCGGTTTTCAGGCCCTGGGCGAACCAGCGCTGGCGCTGCTTCGAGGTTCCGTGGGTGAACTGTTCGGGAACCACGTAACCCTTGGTCTTCTTCATGAGCCGGTCGTCGCCGATTTCGAGAGCCGCGTTCAGGGCCGATTCGATATCGCCCTTTTCGAGGAAGTTGAACTTCTCTTGCCCGTGGTTCGCCCAAACGCCGGCGAGATAGTCGGCCTGAAGTTCGAGGCGGACCGACATCCTTTTCTCTTCGATCGGGTCGCCGGAGGCTCGAGCTCGGTCGACGATTTTCGAATAGCCCAACAACTTTTGGACGTGGTGCCCGACTTCGTGTGCAACCACGTAGGCCCTGGCGAAGTCTCCTGGTGAGTTCAACTGCTTTTGCATATCGCGATAGAAGCCGAGGTCGATGTAGACCTTGGAATCGCCTGGGCAGTAGAACGGGCCAACCGCGGAGTTCGCGTTACCGCAAGCCGAGGCGACGCTTCCGGTAAACAGCACGAGCGTCGGTTTGGGATACTCCTGCCCTGCTTTCTGGAAGATGTCGGTCCAGATGTCCTCTGTATCGTGGAAGACGACCTTGGTGAAGTGGGCCTGGGCCTCTTCCTCGGGATCGCCCTGTTGATCTGGGCCTGCATTGGGGCCTGCTTGTGCGTTGGGCTGGCCTTGCGGGTTGCCGATCAATTGTTGGAGTTGGCGCGGGTCGACGCCCAGCAGAAGAGCCACGATGACGACGAGGATCCCCCCTCCGCCCAGGGCGATGCCGGCGGGAGTTCCCAGGCGCCTTCGATCCTCGACATTTTCCGACTCTTCACGATCATCAAGACGCATGACGGGAACCTTGCAAAGCAGGATATCGGGGGATAAAGCCTCGCGAGACCCACCGAGGTGCGAGGCCAATGCGTTTTGAGACTAATCCGCTGCATCGTCCTCGACAAGGGCCTCGCACGGGCTCGCCCACGCGTCTCACAGCAATGTCAAGGGTTCGGCCGAGGGCTATCGCACGTCTATCCTTTGATGACTCCGATGGGACGGAGCCTTGCCGCCTTTTTGGAAATACCAGCCGAGTGAACCACTTCGACGACCTGGTCGACGTCTTTGTAGGCTGCGGGCTGTTCTTCGGCCAGGCCCTTGTGGCCTCGGGCTTTGGCGATGATGCCGATGGCGTCGAGCTCCTTGTCGATGCGCCTGCCCTCGGCGAGTTTGACGGCCGCAGTCCTGCTCATCAGCCTGCCTGCGCCATGGCAGCTCGTTCCGAACGATTGGGTCATGCTGCCTGGCAGGCCTGCGAGCACCCAGGACGCGGTTCCCATGCTGCCCGGAATGATCACGGGCTGGCCTACGGCTGCATAAGCCTCGGGAATTTCGGGATGGCCTGGAGGAAACGCTCGCGAGGCGCCTTTCCTGTGAACGCAGACGGTTTTGTGGATTCCGTCGACGTCGTGCTCCTCGAACTTGGCGATGTTGTGTGCAACATCGTAGACGAGCTCCATGCCCAGTTCTTCCCAGGACTTTTCAAAGACCTTGGCGAACACTTCCCTCGCCTGATGCATGAGCAGTTGTCTGTTGCACCAAGCGAAGTTGGCAGCGGCGCGCATCGCAGACAAGTACGCAGAACCCTCTGGACTGCGCTCGGGCGCATGCGAGCTGGGGGTCGGGAAGCGAGAACCCATACTTCTTGGGCGCTCCGGCGAACATCGCCAGATAATCGTCGCAGACCTGATAACCGAGCCCTCTCGAGCCCGAGTGAATGAGCACAACGATCTGGCCTTCGAACAACCCCATAGCCTCGGCGGCCTGGGCGTCGTGAACGCGGTCGACGACCTGCACTTCGAGGAAGTGGTTGCCGCTGCCAAGCGTTCCGCACTGATCGAACCCGCGCTCGATGGCGCGATCAGAGACGCGGTCCGGATCCGCACCTTCAAGCTTGCCGCCTGCCTCCGTATAAGCGACGTCCCTGGGCGTTCCCCAGCCATGGTCGACAACATACGAAGAGCCAGATTCAAGGAGCCGCTTGAGCTTGCCCTTTTCGAACTTGAACCTGCCGCTTTGACCGACCCCTGTAGGGATCTCTCTGAAGAGGGCTTCGATGAGCGGGCGAATCCGTGGCTTGGCCTCGTCCCAGAGGATGTTGGTGCGGAGCAAGCGGACCCCGCAGTTGATGTCGTAGCCGACTCCGCCAGGCGAGATCACTCCCCCCTGCTCTGGATCGGTGGCCGCGACCCCGCCGATCGCGAACCCATAGCCCCAGTGGATGTCGGGCATGGCGATGCTGGCCTTCTGGATGCCAGGCAGCGTGGCCACGTTCGCAACTTGCTCGGGGCCCTGGTCGGACCTGATCTTTTCGATCATCGCACTGTCTGCAAAGATCAATCCATCGACCCGCATGTCTTCGCGATAGCTCTTGGGGATGCGCCATTGATAAGGCCCAACCTGCTCGAGTGGACCGCGAAATCCTTGCTTATGGGCGGACATGGTCGCTCCTTGAACCTCTCTCGTATATCATATTTCGTTCATCAACGGAGCCGAGCGAACGCGACAAGGTTCGCGCACGAGCGTTCGGAAGAGCACAAGACGTCAACGAGTGCTGTGCTTACGATCTGCGTTTTCCCATCGACGGCCGAGCACGTCGAGCGTCTCCAGGTCTGATGCGACATGGTCGCAAGCGAGAGGTTCTATGTCGAGGACGGACTTGGTTTCCGATTTGGTCGAACGGATCGAAAAGCAAATATTGACTGGGGAGCTGGCGGCTGGCGAAGCATTGCCCTCGGAGCGCGACCTCAGCTCTCAACTCGGCGTCAGTCGGAGCGTCGTGCGCGAGGCCTTGGGCAAGCTGGCAGGCCAGGGCATGATCCGCAGCGTTCACGGATCGGGAACGTGGGTTGAGCCTCCCAGTGGGAAATCGATCCGAACTGGGATTCAACAGTTGATCCAGCGTACGAACCTCAGGCTCGAGAAGCTTGCCGAGGTGCGTCTGCCTCTAGAAACCGCCATCGCAGAGCTGGCAGCGCAAATGAGGACCGAGGAGCATCTCGAAAAGCTCGAGGCGACTCAACTCGTTTTGGGCGATCCCGAGCGAGAATTGGCAGATCACGTCCAGGCGGACCTCGAGTTCCATTCGACGCTCGCGGAGGCAACCAGCAACCCGATCTTCGGGCTAATGCTGGCGCCGATTCAGGAGCTCTTGATCCAGAGCAGAACGCGAACTCTGGGGATCCATGGAGCCGATCTGGCGTTTCGCCACCATGCGGAGATCCTCGCCGCGGTTTGGATCTCCAGCGTCGCCGCTGCTGGAGACGCCATGAAGCGGCACATCCAGGCCAACTGGGAACACCTCAAGGCCGATCCAACCGGCGAGTGACCTTGCTCTACCTGGCGGAATTCCGATCGTAGGGAATGATGTTCTGCCATTCGTCGGCGTCGGATCGCGCGACGACCGCGACGACAGGCTCTGTATCGCTCAGGTTGAAAACCTCGTGGGGCACTCCAGGCTCGATATAGATAAAATCCCCTGCCTCGTTGTCGACGATCTTCTTCAATCCCTCGCCGAACTCATGGCGAACCTTTCCCTGGAGGATGTAGAGCATGAGCTCGAAGCCGACGTGGATGTGGGCAGCGGCAACGCCTCCTGGGGGAATGGTGGCGACGTTCATCGAGAGCTTGGTCGATCCCACATTTCGTGAACTCATGCCTGTTTTGTAGTGAATGCCATTCCAGCCGCGGCAGTTGCCGCTGGCCCTTATGACCTTCAGGCCCTCGCAATCCTCGATCTTTGTCTCAACCATTTCAGAATCGATCATTGATGTCGCTCCCGGATGCGTCCTTTTTCTCAGTTCTCACGTCACGGCCGACGCTCGATCGACGAACGATTTCCAAGATCCGTCCTTATGAATCGAATCGATCGTATCAAGCGCGTACGAGATCTCATCGTTCGAATTATAGAAGTGCGGAGAAAGCCGGATGCCGGCGCCAGGTCGATAATCACAAAGGACGTCCCGGGCCTTGAGGGCTTTGCTGATCTCATAACCGTGGGGTGCGTCGATTGCGACGGTGCCGCCGCGCCGTTCCTGATCCATTGAGACTGTACAGCGGAATCCCGAGGCTCGAGCTCGTTCGAGGATCAAGGAAGTCTGACGGATCGACTTGGCTCGGATCGCAACCACGCCCACTTCGTTAATGATGTCGAGCCCTGCTTTCGCAGCGTAGTGCGAGGGGATCGAAGGCGTGCCCGTGAAGTACGCGCCAGGCGTCTTGCCGGCGATCGAGATCGATCGAGAAAGCGAACGGATTCGTATGCGCCATCCAGCCGGTGAGCTTGGGCTCGAGTTGAGCTCGAACTTGGGGATGAACCCACAAAAACGCGTTGCCTGGTCCCCCGCAGAGCCATTTCAAACAGCCGCCGATATAGACGTGCGGGCCAAGCTCCAAAACGTCGACAGGTATCGTCCCGACCGCTTGATAGCCGTCGGCGACGAAAATCGCCCCGACCGACTTCGCCTTTTCCGAGATCGGCTTCAGGGCTTGGACATAGGCCGATTTGAAATAAACGTGCGAAAGCGATACGAACGCCGTGGTCTCGTCGATCGCCTCGACAATCCGTTCGACGTCGACGCCGACTCCGTCTTCGCTCGGGACGATCGAAAGCTCCGCGCCTGTACGTTCGAGCTGGCGGAGGAGGTAGAGGATCGAAGGGAAGTGCATACTGTCAGTGACGATCTTCCTTCGCTTGCCGATGAACTCGAACGAACTGAAGACAACGGCATGGGCCAGGGTGACGCACGGTTGAAAAACGACCTCGGCCGGTTTGGCGCCGATCAAGGGAGCGACAAGGTCTCCAAGCTCCGACGCCAACATCCACCAATCCTCTTCCCACGCCTTCACGCCCTTGCGTTCCCATGCGTCGGCGTAGCTGTTCAGGTCTTCGCGGGCCTTGGCTGGCATCGCTCCGAGCGAATTGCTGATAAGGTACGTCGAGCGGCTGAGGATCGGGAAACGGCAGCGATATTCCAGCAGTGGATCCTCGACAACTTTTGAATGCATACTCACTCGATCGTCCTCAAAACCGCCCGCACTGGGCTTGCATCGAACCCAGCGAGCTTCAAGGGCAGTGCGATCAACTCATAACAGCCAGGTTCGACGTGGGCAAGCACAAGCCCCTCGAGGATCGCAATTCCAGAGCTTGCCAAAGCCTTGTGGGCAGGGAGTTCCTTCGAGTCGAACCGATCGACGCTGGGAACGTCCAGGCCAAGGAGCCGCACTCCGCGCTTGCCCAGTTCGAGCGCGAGCTCTGGGTCGATAGACGCGAAGTCTGTGTTGAAGCAACTGGGGTCGGGGAAGGTTCCGGTCTTGAGCAAGATTCGCTCGGAGTCGATCAAACCGTCAAGATCGCTGCACGAGACGACTCCACCCTCGGGAACATTCGCATGGACGACCCTGCATTTCCCGAGATAGACGCCCAGGTCGGCCTTCTCGATTGTCGCGCCACCAGCGAGAAAATGTCTCTCCGCGTCGGCGTGGGCGCCCAGATGGGCAGTGGAGTGAAGGCTCGAGAGCGTGACGGAATCTCCTTTGGCTACGTCGAGGGCTACGGACCTGGAGAGCGCCACGTCGCCTGGCCAGACCGCGAGCCTGGGAGAGAGCAACGGAGATATGTCGATGATTTGGGATGGGGAGGCCATGGCTTTATACACCTCGGGCAATCGCCACGCCACGCTCGGCGAGCAGGGCCTGGAGGTCTCGGCGTTCGAGTGCAGCGGCCATGAAGTCGGGGAAAAGGTCGGGAGTACAGGCGAACACAGGCACTCCCAGGCTCGCCACAGCCCTTGCGTTTTCATGGTCGAAGGATGGCGCGCCGTCGTCGGAAAGCGCAACCAAAACCACCACTTGCACGCCTGACGCAACGAACGACGCCAAGAGCTCGATCATACGCTTGCTCCCCTCGCCGTCGTAAAGGTCGGTGACAAGGACCAGGATGGCGTCGTTGGGCCTATCGAACAGGGTTTGCACGTAAGTGAGCGCTCTGGAGGTGTCTGTGCCGCCGCCGAGCTGAATTCCGAAGAGCAGGTCGACTGGGTCCGCGAGCTCGGCGGTGAGGTCGACGACCGAGGTGTCGTAGGCGACGACGCTGGTTGCGACCGAGGGGATGCTGGCAAGCACCGAGGCGAAGATCCCCGCGTAAACGACCGAAGTGGCCATCGACCCGCTCTGGTCAACGCACAGCACGATTTGGCCGACGCCGGGCCTGGCTCTGCCGCGCCCGAAGAGGCGTTCGGCGACGATGGTTCTTTGGGAGGGCTGATAGTGCTTGAGGTTGGCCCTTATGGTTCGTTCCCAATCGATGTCTGGGTGTCTTGGCCTGCGCGTGCGAAGGGCGCGTTTGACGCCTTTCGCCACGGCGCGCCTGGTGGGCTCGGCGAGCTTCTCGAGAAGCTGATTTACCACGGTTCGGACCACTTCCCTGGCCGTCTCGCGAGCTTCGCTGGGCAAGACCGACTTGAGCGCCAGAAGCTTGGCCACGAAGTGTACGTCGGGCGCGATTGCTTTGATGAGCTCGGGCTGTTTGAGAATCGCTTTGAGATCGAGTCGATCGAGCGCGTCGTTCTGAAGCACCTGAACGACGGACGCTGGGAAGAGCCTCCTCACGTCGCCAAGCCAACGGGCGACCTTGGGCGCCGACGAGCCCAGGCCGGCTCGCTTCGAATCCCGATCGGAACCATAGAGCTCGGCAAGCGCCTGGTCGATCTCGAGGTCGACGCCCTCGAGCGGCGCCAGGTTTGGACCCGCGTCGTCTTCTCCCAGGACCAAGCGCCAGCGACGCTGGCGCTCGACTGATTGTTCATTCTGCTGCATCGGCGTGCTCTCGGTTGTTGAGGCCTATGAACTGAGCAACGATTTCCATCGCTTCGATCGCCCTTTGGATATCGAAGCGCTTCTGAGTGGAGTCGATTCCTCGACCTGGAGTGGGAGCGCCAGCGGCGGTTTCGAGAACCTTTTCGCCAATGCCTCTTCTGACCGGGAATTCGAATTCGGAAAATGCTCTTCGCAGGAGCGGAAGCACGCCCTGAAAGTCGTCTCCAGAGAGTTCCGAGAGCCAGCGATCGACGAGCCCGAAGAAGGCGTCGTCGTGGATCAAGAGCTCGCCGCCCTGATGCAAGAACCCCTCGATCCAAACTGCCGCCTTGGCTGGTTCGTTGCCCCGAGACGTAGCTCTTCCCAATTGCAAAGACGCTTCGGCGTCGTCGAGAACTCCCGAATCGTGGAGGATCCGAGTTGCTCTGCCAGCGAGCTTGGGATGCACGATCTGAGCGAGGGCGAGCGATCGAAAGGCCTGCCTGATCGTTTCAATCAACTCGTGATTGTTGAGCGTCAAGAGCGCGGACCAGGCGTGGTTGATCGATTCGAACAAACCTTCCGCCGCGGAGTCGTCGAGCGACGAACAGGCGCCAACCAATCCCACGGCGATGCGGCCGACGGCGCCTTCGAGCGCCGCGGCGACCATCACCGAATCGGTTTGGCGGACGTCTCCGTAGCGAAGTACCTTTGCCAAGGGAGGAACAGCGGAGAGAAGCTGGGCTACGTCGCAGGCCAAGGCCGAGCGCTCCGCGAGCGCGCGCATCACTTCCTCGAGAGCCTCCGGCAGGTCGCATCTGAGCACGGTTTCGAGCAGCTCGGCGAGCTCGGGCAGCGTTTCGAGCTTCTTGGCGTGATCCATTGCGGCCGCGGCCGAAGCCTCGGCGACCGTCGAACCCCAAACTCCCGACTCGATCAGGTCGATCGCCAACTCGGGCTTCCATTCGAGACTCCAGGCCTCTTTGAACGTGCCTTTGCCAGTTACGTCGACGGGCCTGCCCCAATCGATCTCGAGCACGCAAAGCCTGTGTAGCAAAACGCTTCGAGCCCTGTCGTTCGGTTCGCGTAGGTCGAGCACCTTGATCGCGTGGGTTGGGTCGGGCGGAAGCCTGAGCGATTTCTGCTGCCGGAGAAGGTCCCGCGCGAAGGGCACCATGGGCGTGCGTTCGGGCACGCTCCCCAAACGCTCGCCGACGATCAGCTTGCGCCTGATCAGTTCCAGCGGGGCGGATTCGCCGCTCGTGAAGACCGACCTTGCAGCCTCTTCCAATTCCAAGAGCCCAGGATTCGGGTTGTCTCGCAGCGCCGCGACGGCCTCTGCAAGCCTTGTCGCCTCGATGACCGATGCGCTCGAAGCCTCGAGGCCTTCGCTCCGCAAGAGCCTGGCCGCCTGGGTGAGCCATCTCGCGAGCACGTCCTCCTGATAGGACCAAATATGATCGTACCAACCAGGGGAATCGACTCCAGCGCCGTAACCTGTAAATCGCGAAAGCCGGTTGTACGTCCAGGGCGCCCATGCGGCCAAAACCTTGGTCTTGGGCAGGCCCTTCAAGAGCTCGACGTCGCTTTTGGCTTGGGGCCAATTTTTTTGTTCCAGTGCGGGCGCGTGCCATGCCCCGCAGACCACTGCGATCCGTAGAAAACCTTCGTTCAAGGCTCGGCGGATTTCCTTCCG
This sequence comes from uncultured Planctomycetota bacterium, assembly GCA_963818975.1. Classification (GTDB taxonomy): domain Bacteria; phylum Planctomycetota; class Planctomycetia; order Isosphaerales; family Isosphaeraceae; genus CAWFUI01. The sequence goes on from CAWFUI010000016.1 coordinate 137,354, forward strand.
CATGTACGCCTCGCGTCTCTGGTCGAAGAGGTCGTTCTCGCCGGTCTCGGGCGCAGCCGACCTCAACTCGGCCATTAGCTCGGAAATGGCTTTGAACTGGTCAAGTCCGTCGTGCCTGTGCTCGACGAACTGGTCCCACCACTGTTCGCCGTCGTCGCAGCCGGAGGCCGAGGCCAACGGGGCAAGCGGATCGACCCGCTTCCTCCCCCCATCGCCGGCGCCCGCTTCCGGCTTCTCAGCCAATCGCACGGCCATCGGAAGATCGATGAACCTGCATATCACTTTATGTTTACATGCATACAGAATGGCTTGCCATTCGGGAGAGAACCTGGCGAAGGGATAGCAGCCCGCGCGTTTGGGGTCGTCGTCGCGGTAGACGATGAGCGCCGTCGGCGGATTCATCTCCGGGTCGCCCGCAAGTTCGATCAGGTCGTTCGCCTCGGGAGGGCCCTCGATCAAGATTGCGTCGGGCCGCAGCGAACCGAGAGCCTTCACGAGCGACCGCGACGAACCTGGTCCGTGGTGCCTGATTCCACACACATGAACGCGAGATTCTTCGGCGGGCGCTTTTGTCATCCGTCCGTCACTTGGAATCGTTTTCTCGTTGCACGAATTCTTTGCAGGACCTGTAGAGGTCTTTCCAGCCGTTTCGCGGTTTGACGATGGTTTCGAGGTATTCGAGCCAGACGACGCGGTCCTGGACTGGGTCTTTGACGACGGCGCCAGTGAGCCCTGCGGCAAGGTCGGCGGCTTTGACCGTTCCGTCGCCAAAGTGGGCGGCGAGCGACAGCCCGTGGACGACGACGGAGATTGCCTCGGCGGTCGAGAGCGTGCCGCTGGGGGTTTTGAGCTTGGCCTTGCCGTCCTCGGACTGGCCGGAACGGAGCTCGCGGAAGATCGATACGACGCGGCGGATCTCGCCGAGTTCGGCGGCGTGGGCAGGCAGCTCGAGGCGTTTGCCCAGGCTCTCGACCCGCCTCTTGACGATGTCCACTTCCTCTTCGGCGGTTTCTGGAGAGCCCATGACCACGGTGTTGAACCTGCGTTTGAGCGCCAGTGGAAAGCTCGTTCACGCCTCGATCCCGGCTGTTCGCGGTGGCGATGACGTTGAAACCTCGGAGCGCCGAGACCTCCTGATCGAGCTCCGGGATCGGCATGCTCTTTTCTGAAAGTATGGTGATGAGCGCGTCTTGAACCTCGGAGGGAATACGCGTCATCTCCTCGATCCGAACGATCTTGCCGGCGGTCATCGCTCGGTACACGGGGCTTGGCACGAGCGCCGACGTACTGGGACCTTCGGCGATCAAGCGAGCATAGTTCCAGCCGTATCGAATGGCCTCCTCGGGAGTGCCCGCGGTGCCCTGCACCAAGAGCTTCGAATCGCCCGAGACGGCAGCGGCCAGGTGTTCTGAAAGCCAGCTCTTGGCGGTTCCAGGAGCGCCCAAGAGCAAGAGAGCGCGGTCGGTGGCGAGGGTCGCCACGGCGACTTCGATGAGTCGACGGTTGCCAATGTATTTGGGCGTGATCTCGAATCCGTTGTCGAGCTTTCCCCCCATCACGTATTGGACCGCCGCCCATGGAGAGAGCTTCCAGTTCGGCGGCCTTGGCTTGAGGTCGACGCGCGCGAGCTCGGCAAGCTCGTCGGCGTAGACCTCCTCGGCGCTCGAGCGAATCCGTTCGGAAAGCGTATCAATCTGGGTCATGAAGCCGACGCCTCGGGCGTAGGGAGTGCAAACTCGTTGTACATCTCTCGGCGAAACCGAAAACGGTTCACCAGCTTATCGATCTCGTGCGCATACCACCACCTGTGGTCGATCGTGAACTCGGCAACGGCGTCCATGAACTCGTCGAAGAGAGCGACCGGCAGATGTTTCACGAGCGCCAAGCCAGTGCATCGGCCAGTTGTTGGCCAAGGCCAAGGCTGGCGCCGCAGCCTGCGCCTCGAGGAAATCGCGGAGCCAGAAGATCATCATTCTGCCCAGCTCCAGGCCGATGTTGCCTCTGACCGATCGGATCATCTGAAAGCAGACGCGGGAACGGAACGGATCGCGCGTGGTTCCCACCAGCTCGACGACCAGACGGTCCCGCCGAGGCTGTTCGAGCCTGCCCAACAGATCCCCCACAAGCTGCTCGATCTCGTCGGGTGCGTCGGGCCTGTCGCGCAGCAGGGCCTCGATCCACTCAGGTTCGCAAGGCCCCTTCGAAGCGGCCGACGCCCAGCCGAGCCACAGATCCAATCGCCAGGATCGCTCCGCTCTCGCGGACTTTAGCCATTGCAGGGGCGTCGCTCCCAGGCTCGCCCACGTTTCCAAGGGCGAAGACGCCACGACCTGCCTCAACAGCCAGCCCTCTGGGCTTACGGAAACCTTGGCGGGCGGTTTGGCCTCGAGGCCGTCCCGCTGCATCGACTTGTCGCAAGCGATTGGCGGGTCGACCGTCAGGCGTCCAGTATTCCAACCGACATACGTGATGGCTCTTTGACGCATTCTGGCCCTAAGCCTCGATCCGTCGATCCTGGTCAGGAGCGATGCAGCCATTCTGCGGACCGCTCCTCCTCGGTCGTCGAGGGCGGATTCGAGGAACGCCTCGTCGTCGGGCCCGACGGTCTCGATCAAGATCTCCAAGAACTCCGCGCGGTCGGCGGCGGTCTCTTGCGACCAGGTCGATTCCAAAACCCGCCTGCCTCTCTCGGGATCGAGCGCGCGGAGCGAGGCCAGGGCCTCTTTGCGTTCGGGCTTGGCGTCTTCCTCCCAGATTCGCTCCAGTTGGTCAGGCCTCGGGGCGTACAAGACCTCCCAAGTCGGCGAGAACCCAGCCAGCCAACGGCCTCGTTCGTCGCGCAGCTCGACGATCCTCGAGCGCAGCGGCTTGTGCTTGATCCCAATATCAAAGAGCTCAGCCAGGCAAGATCCAGGAATCCGATAGCCCCCTCGCGACGCCAGCTCGAGCCATTCGCCAACGATCTCGGCGAACTCGCCCGAAAGCATCGACCTCAGCCGCATCGCCGCCGGCCTGGGACATTCGGCCATGAGGTCTGGGGCGGCGGGTGGAGGCAAGGGCTCCTTCGGCATCAAAGGCTCGCAGCCGCCCCTTGCCGAGGAAAGCAAAAATGCGCCTGCGGCCAAAACCGATTCCTCGGGCGGCAAGTCACGAATCTTCGAAACAAACGGCGCCAAAAGCCCGTTCCAGGAAGCGTTCAGGGGCTTTCTCATCGTACCCGCCAACGCCACGCTCCAGAGCTCCTTCCAAGCCCGCTCGAGGTCCGCCGCGCCGCTGGGCTCGACAAACGCCTGGGGTCCTGGCGGATCCTCGCTGGAGTGGACGATCATCTTCGCCCGTTCGTACAACATCAACATTGGCTTAAATGTACGAGAGTCCCACTCCCCGAACGCAAACATCGGCCTTCCGCCGGAAAGGCCCAGGACTCTCCAACCGGTCTCGAAACCGCGCCAGATGGGAAGCTCGGCGCCCTCGGAATCGTTGAGAAACCAGGAATCCCCTCGAGCAGCCAAAGTGACCCCCGCAAGAGCCATGGGTGCGTCGGCGAGCCAGGGGTTCCGCACCAGGGCGCGTTGCGCCTTTACCCATGCGGAACGTATCGAAGAGTCGCCCGCGATCGTTTCAAACGGACCAAGATCGGCGCCCTTCGAGATGATCGTCGAACGCAGAGTCGTGCCTGGATGAAACGAGAGACTTGCCTGAAACGACGAGCCGACGCAGATCGTCGGGTCGAAAACCGCCGCGCCAAAGGCGAAATCGAGCAAGAGAGCAATCCTGCCGGTTTTGGCGCCCTCGAGCCAGGTACGCTGCGACGAAGCCGGCCGTCTTCTTGCCACGAACGCTTTCCCAGGACGCGCCATTCGTCGACCACGGCCGCGCTTATGTCGAGCTCTTCGGACTTGACCGGGAAGCCGATCGCCGAACGCACGTCGGCTGAGGCATTGCCCGAAAGGTTCTCAATATTGCTATAAGAACATGTTAGTAGATAAAGTCTAACAAGTTGATCAAACGCGGACTCTGCCTTTCGTTCGACTGCTGACGAGAGCGTTTCCTCCAGGATTCTGAGCCTGCGCCGACGCCTGGAGCTTGCGCGTCGATCAAACGGCTGGCCTGCTCGAGCGCCATCGGGCCAAGCTTGGAAGAAGCGTCGGCTAATCCGCCGCGAACGACGTCGGCGAGCCAGACCGACAGGTCGTCGAGACCAGCCGAGACTTTGCTCGACCGTCGTTCCTGGCGGCGCTCCTTGTCCTTCGTCTTCTTGTCGACGACGGAATCGTCGACCTGGACCTCTGCAAGCGAAGCTTCGTTGTCGATCGTCTTCGACTGCCGCTTGGACCTTGCTTCGAGCCAGCTTCCCACCCAGGGAGGCTGGCTGGGATTGCCAAAGAGCGAGGCGGTTTCCGATCGCAAGATGATCAAGGCGATCACGTGCTTACATGGGAATTTCCGCGAAGGGCAAGAGCAGCGATAGGCGGGCTCGGAACGGTCGACGACCACCTGGTAGGCCGATTTTCCCGATCCTTGGCACTGGCCCCAGGCCAGGCTTAGCATCCCACCCAGACTGTTCCATCTGGCTGCATTCGCAAGTTCCCTGCCAGCCTTCACGACGGCGGGATCCTTCGCCAGCACCTCAGCTTCTTGGCCGCTCCACTCCATCTCCCGAGCTCTCCTCCACTTGGTCCGATAGGATAACACGTTTCGCGATCAGGAGGCACCCTCTATCGAACATCGAAACGGAGTCGGTTGGCGATTGCTTTTTCACTTTAGGCTCGTTGTCGAGTAAAGTGTGAAATCGAAGGCGCAAGGCGAACCATCCTCCTGATCCGATAGGTTAAGTTCGATGCGAAAACGAAGCCCCAGAGTGGATCGGACAACGTTGACGGTCTTGGCCTGTATTGGTCTTTTTGCCGCGAAATCGCTTGCCGATTCGCCCAAGCCCACAACCGACGGCAACCGACTGGCATACCTCGATTCGAACGATCCCTACTACGTTCATCGAGCCTTCCCCAAGCTCATCACCCCCCAGTGGGTCGGCGAAGAAGGCGCCCAGGCCGTGGTTGTCTTGGCTGTCGACGATATGAACGACAACTCCGCCAAGTACGAAGCGTTCCTCCGACCCATTATCGATCGACTCGAGAAAACCGACGGCAAGGCGCACCTGAGCATCATGACCAATAGCGCCAAGGCCGACGACCCGATCGTCAAGAAGTTCATCGAAGAAGGCGTCTCGATCGAGGTCCATTCGATCGGCCACCCATGTCCGATTCTCTCCAAGGGAAACTTCGATGCGGCAAAGCACTCCTTTGACGATTGCATCGACCTCCTCGCCAAGCTTCCCGACAACAAACCCGTCGCCTTTCGGACTCCCTGTTGCGATTCGCTGAATACGCCAAGCCCCAGGTTTTTTGCCGAGATCTTCAACAAGACGACGGCAAACGGAAACTTCCTGACAATCGACTCGTCGGTCTTCAACGTCACGACGCCCAACGATCCTGAGCTACCCAGAGACTTGGTGTTCGACAACGACGGCGGGGACCGCTTCCGCAAGTATTTACCGTTTCCTTCATTTGTCAATACGATCGTAGATTACCCCTATCCCTACGTCCTGGGAGGTCTCTGCTGGGAGTTTCCTTGCTCGGTTCCCAGCGATTGGGAGGCGTTCCACGTCCAGAAGGACAACCCCAAGACGGTCGAGGACATGAAAGCTGCACTCGACGCCGTAGTCGCCAAACAGGGAGTGATGAACCTGGTCTTTCATCCGCACAACTGGATTCAGAATCGCCAGATCGTCGAGTTGATCGATCACGCGGCAAGGACGCACGGGCGAAAAGTGAAGTTCTTGAACTTCAAGGAATGCATCGAGCGGATCGAGAAGAATCTCTTGGTCGGGGGCTCGCTACGGGACGAGAAGGGGTTTGATTCAGGCGTGCGATTGATCGACGTCAACTCCGATGGCTTTCTCGACGTCGTCGTTGGTCAACAAGCCAAGAAGCTGGTTCGGATCTGGGACCCGAAGGCGGGACGATTCAAAGATTTTGGCTACGAGCTCGAGACCCTCGACTCGGCGAACGCGGGTTCCGCTCCTCCGATCGCAGTACGCTTCGGAGTGATCGACGGCAAAGCGTTTGCATTTCGAAGCACCAAGAATGGTCCGGAGGGTTTGATCTTCGCGGCCGACGGAAGCACAACCCGTCTCCCCGTCTCCGGGCTCGAGCTCGACGGCAGACCGATCCGCACGCTTTTTGGCGGCAAGGACCAAGGCGTTCGTTTCCGCGATCTCGACGGCGACGGTACAACCGAGCTGATTGTTGGCAACCCCGAAGGCTCGGCTGTGTTCAAATTTACAGGAGGGTCGCCTGCTTGGAAGAAGCTCAATATTGGGCTCCCGGCCGGCGCCTCGATTGTCACCTCCGAAGGCGGAGACGCTGGGCTCAGGTTTGTCGACGTCGACGAGGACCTCCGCGACGACGTTGTGTTTTCCAACGATTCCGGCTTCGGCCTCTACCTCTTCGATTCATTCGAGACCGGCTGGTCTCGAGTGGCTCTGAAGGGCTTCGCGGGAGCGTCAGACGCTCTGCCCAAATTCGTCCACGAGGGAAGGAACGCAGGCGCCTGGTTCCATTCGCGGAGCCTCTGGGTCCAGAACGAGAATACCGCGACAATGCCCGATCTGGTCGATCGAAGGTCATTTAACCAGATGCTCTGGAACATGGAACCAAGAGGAAAATCGCCCGAGGCTTCGCTTGCATCCATTCGCGTCAAGCCAGGGTTTTCGGTCGAGCTTGCCGCCGCCGAACCTTTGGTCAACGACCCGATCGCCATCGATTGGGACCCCTCCGGAGCGCTCTGGGTTGTCGAGATGGCGGATTATCCTCTGGGCGTCGACGGTAAAGGCGGGCGTGGTGGACAGATCCGCAAACTTTTTGACGACGACCGCGACGGTAGGTTCGACCGCTCGGTAAACTTTCTGGAAGGGCTAGGCTATCCAACGGGCGTGTTCTCCTGGCGAAAGGGCGTGATTGTGTCCTGTGCTCCAGACATTTTTTATGCGGAGGACGCAAACGGCGACGGCAAGGCAGACAAACGCGAGGTTCTCTTCACAGGATTCGTCGAAGGCAACCCGCAGCATAGGGTCAATGGCTTCGAGCTCGGCCTGGACGGCTGGATCCATGGCGCCAATGGAGACAGCGGCGGACGCATTCTGTCGAAGAAGACAGGCAAGGTCGTCGACATTCAGGGGCGTGATTTTCGGTTCAAGCCAGATACAGGAGAATTCGAAACGGAGTCCGGCGGCAGCCAATTCGGCCGACATCGAGACGATTGGGGCAACTGGTTTAGCAACAACAACCCCAACTGGCTTTGGCACAACGTCCTCTCCGAGCGGGAGGTCGCTCGGAACCCAAGCTTCGCGTCGGGAAGCCCCAGGCAAATGATCGATTCAGACGCTCGGCTCTATCCGATCTCTCGCACCGTTCCGAGATTCAACAGTCCGGACTCGGTGAACCGAGTAACGTCGGCGAACAGTCCAACTCCCTACAGGGACAATGTCTTCGGCCCAGCTTTCGAACGTTCTGTGTTCGTTAGCGAGCCCGTGCACAATGTCGTCCACAGGGTTAATCTCGAACCCGTCGGCGGAACGTTCCAAGGCGGGAGGGAATCCGGCGAGCTCGATCGCGAGTTCTTGGCTTCGAGCGACAACTGGTTCAGACCGACGATGCTGAAGACAGGGCCCGACGGCGCCCTCTGGATCGTCGATATGTACAGGGCAGTGATCGAGCACCCCGAGTGGATTCCAGACGATTGGGAAGCCAAGCTCGACCTCCGTGCCGGCGCTGACAAAGGTCGAATCTACCGAGTGCGCCTGTCGGAGTTTCTCTTCGACAAACGCCCAACTTCGAAACAATGTCCATCGAAGAGCGCCATCGGAGCTCTTGCCAGTCCCAACGGAACGGTGCGCGATCTCGCAATGCGGTTGATCCTGCAAGCGAAAGATTCTCGCCAAGAACGCCTTTTGCGAGCCATGCTTGATCGATCCCTTGCCCCTGCCTCGAGGGTGCAGATTCTGGCGACTCTCGCTGTTCTTGGCGCCATCGACGCGAGATCACTCGCCAACGCCCTCGTCGACCTCGACCCGCGAGTCCGCGGACAGGGCCTGAAAGTCTGTGGGCCATTGCTTGAAAAGTCGCCTGAGTTGGCCGAGCAAGTGGTAAGGCTTGCGGACGACCCCGATGCCGGGGTTCGCTTTCAGCTTGCGCTTGCTCTGGGAGACTGGCCTACGAGCAAGGCTGCGGAGGCTCGCCAAGATTCTGTTGAAAGACGGCGCCGACCGCTGGACACGAGCCTCGGTGTTCTCGTCATCGAGTATGAATGCAGGAACTGTGCTCGATCGATTGCTTTCGAGCTCCGGTCAGTCGAACGTGCCCAGCGAACTAGTCGACCCGCTTCTGATTACGATGTTGGCCAGAGGAAACACTCAGGCCCTGGTTCGCATGATCGACGACGTCGCGAGTCTGAAATCCGTCGAACAGCAATTTGAACGCTGCGCGAGCCTCTTACAGGCTCTCGATCGATCCAGGCAAAGTCTTGATGCCCAGGCCAAAGGCGATAAGACCCTGGCCTCGTCACTCGCCAAACTCGATGCAATCGTCCAAGAAGCCCAAAGCGTCATCAAGGGGCAAGGGTCCGACGCTCTCAAAACCTCTGCCCTGCGGGTTCTCGGCAGGCGAGGCTCTCGTGTCGTAATCGATCTCGAGCCGATCGCCAAACTCGTGTCTCCTCGAAGGGCTTTTGGGCTTCAGCAGGAGGCGATCTCCGCCCTTGGACGAACGCGAGACGCAAAGGCTGCCGAGCTCTTGCTCGAAAACTGGAAGTCGCACGCTCCGGCGGTCCGATCGTCGATTCTGGATATCCTCGCGTCGCGTACCGATTGGAGTGAGACCCTGCTCTCAGCCGTAGGCGCAGGCGCGATTGCTCCAGGCGAAATCGACCCCTCTGTTCGGAGGAGGCTCCTGGGATCCAAGGTCCGTTCGCTAGCGTCCAAGGCCGAGCGGCTGCTGGGCGCCGAGAATTCGACCCGGCAGGTCGTCCTCAAGGCCTATGAAGACGCGCTTGGCAGCGTAGGAGCCTCTAACAAGGGCGCTCTCGTCTTCAAACGCGTCTGCGCCTCTTGCCATGTTTATGGCGGCGTCGGTGTGCAGGTTGGCCCGGACGTCGCCTTGCTCACCGATCGTTCTCCACGGGCGCTATTGACCGCAGTTCTCGACCCCAACAGAGCGTTCGAGGCGAAGTTCACTTCGTACACAATCGCGACCAAGGATGGTCGAATCCTAACAGGGATGATCGCCTCGGAAACCGCCACGAGCGTCGTCCTCAAGCGGCAAGAAGGCAAAGAGGACGTGCTGCTCCGCTCCGAGATCGAGGAACTTGCGAGCTCTGGCAAATCGCTCATGCCCGAAGGCCTCGAGAAGGAGGTGTCGAAGGACGAGATGCGCGACCTCCTGGCCTACTTGGCGGGCGCGATCAAACCATCGGGCGATTTGCCAAAGTCCGTTCAGAACCTCAAGCCAAGCGAATGCTCATGCATATCGAATTGACGTATCGTTCAAAACGCATTCAGAAAGGTCCTCCAGTCGAGTGAGCTTTCCTACGATTACTCCGGTCTCCTTCGACCTCTATTTCCTGAAGATCGTCACGCGGGTTCCGCTCAAATTCGGGCCCGAGACCGTAACGAGCGTCACCTGCGCGCGGGTTAGGGCCGTCGTCGCGGACGAGCAAGGCAAGACCGCTGTAGGATGGGGGGAAACTCCTCTCTCTGTACAATGGGTCTGGCCCAGCGCGTTGCCGTACGACGAGCGTCACGAGGCTTTGAAGTCGTTCACGATCGCGCTTGCCAGAGAATGGTCGAGTTATTCCGAGCTCGGCCATCCCATCGAACTTTCGATTGGATTTCAACACCAAGTCCTGCCTGGCATGCGTGCCGAGCTCAACAAGAGAAGAGTCAATCGCGAGCCGATGCCGCACCTCGCGGCACTCGTCGCCTGCTCCGCCTTCGATCTGGCGCTCCACGACGCCTTTGGAAATCTGCTTGGCAAACCGACATTCGAGACGGTCTCCTCTGACTATCTCAACAACGATCTAGCGCATTTCATGGCCCCAGCCAAAGGCTCGGGCGTAAGCTTTGAGAACCGATTCCCCAGCGATTATCTGACGTTCCCCAGGCCCCACAAGCTTGTCGCCTGGCACCTGGTGGGCGGAATGGACGCGGTCGACGAATCCGAGCTAAGAGGCGACGAACCGTCCGACGGCTACCCAGTGCTCTTGCGCGACTGGATCAAACGCGACGGGCTTTCGTGTCTGAAGGTCAAGCTTCGAGGCGACGACGCCGACTGGGATTTTGAACGATTAAAGAAGGTCGGCAGGATCTCCATTCAAGAAAACGTCCAATGGCTCTCCGCCGACTTCAACTGCACTGTGCAAGATCCGAGCTACGTGTGCGAAATCCTCGACAAGTTGATGCGCGACGAACCGAGGATTTATGGCATGCTGCTCTATGTCGAGCAGCCGTTTCCTTACGACCTCGAGGCCCACGCGATCGACGTCCGCTCGGTTTCAGGCGCAAGCCGCTCTTTCTCGATGAGAGCGCGCACGATTGGAAGATGACGGCGCTTGGTCGAGAACTGGGTTGGTCGGGAGTCGCCTTGAAGACCTGCAAGACGCTCTCGGGAGCGCTCTTGACCCAAGCCTGGGCGAAAGCTCATGGCATGACCTTGATGGTCCAGGATCTCTCCAATCCCATGCTCGCGCAGCTTCCGCACGTCCTCTTGGCAGGTCACGCGGGCACGATCATGGGTGTCGAGACCAACAGCATGCAGTTCTATCCCGAAGCATCGTGCGCCGAGGCCAAGATTCACCAAGGGCTTTATCGACGAACCAAAGGCTCGGTCGATCTCTCGACCATTGGTTCCACGGGCCTGGGTCTGCGGGTCGACGCCATTGGCAGAGAATTGCCCGAGCCAATTGCGTCGTTTGGTCGTTAGAATCATCCGCTGTTGTTCGCAAACGTCGCCTTGTACGGAGCCTCAATAAATCCAATGAGGTTCCGAATACTTGGCAAACCCCTCGCCGGATCGCCCGGTGGGTTCTCTTGGAAGCCCGAGACGTTCTTATGCTTGAAATTCGCGATCTTGTGAAAGTTTACCCAGGCCCAGTGGCCGCGCTCGAGGGGATCGACCTCGACGTCCCAGCGGGGATGTTCGGGCTCTTGGGCCCCAACGGAGCCGGCAAGACCACGCTCATGCGCATCCTGGCGGGCTTGCTCGAGCCAACGTCCGGAACCGCGACGCTCGACGGAATCGAGCTCACCGGAAAGCCGGAAAAGATGAGACCCGCACTTGGGTATCTGCCGCAAGACTTCGGTTTCTACCCGCATTTGACAGGCAGAGATATGCTCATTTACCTGCTTAAGCTCAAGGGCGTCCACGCGAAGTCGGGTCTCAGGAAGCTTGCCGACGATCTACTCGAGCGAGTGAACCTCACATTTGCCGCCAAACGCAAAGTGAAGGGTTATTCCGGCGGCATGCGCCAGCGGCTCGGAATTGCCCAGGCCATCGCCGGCGACCCAAAACTCTTGATCGTTGACGAACCGACGGCAGGCCTCGACCCCGAGGAGCGTTTACGCTTCTATCGAATCTTGACCGAGCTCGCGGCCGAACGCACTGTGATTCTCTCAACGCACATCGTCGAAGACGTATCGGTGCTCTGTCCCAAGTTCGCAGTCATTCGCGGTGGTCGATTGCTCGCCGTCACCACGCCAGGCCAAGCGCGAAGCGCTCGAAGGCTGCATCTACGAAGGCTCGGTCGAGACCAGCGAGCTCGATTCGCTCGCTCCCAAACAGGCCATCCTTCAATCGTTCTTGGTCGAGGGCAGGAACCGCGTGCGCATCGTCGATTCCGATTCGTCGCCTCCCGACGGTTTCGTTTCCGTGAAACCGACTCTCGAGGACGCTTATCTCTGGCTCATGAAAGAGGCGGGGGCGAAGCGTCACGCCGACCGAGCCCTTGCGTCAGCGGCTGGAGGCGCGCGATGAATCTGAAAAGGCTGTCCAATGTCGCCGCGCTTGAATACGTCCACAACGTCAAGCGGCCGCTGTTCTGGGTTTGGCTTGTCCTGACCTGCCTTCTGACCTGGATGTTCGCCAGCGGCAACGCACGGATCGAAACCGGCGATTCGTCGGTCGGAGGGGTCAAGGCTTTCATGACCTCCGAGTTCGCCGTGGCCCGAATTCTTACAATTCTCACTTCGCTCATTCATCTTTTCTTCCTCTCGGTCATCGCGGGCGCCTCGATCATCCACGACGACGAATTGAAGGTGGGAGAGATCTTGCATGCGACTCCACTGAAGCCGTCGGAATACGTCCTTGGCAAGTTCCTGGCGATCGTCGGCATTTTGGTCACTGTGCTTTGCGTGCACGTCGGCGCCATGATCCTGTTCAACCACGTGCTTACGCCGGCGAAGGCGCTCGAGTTTCGTGGTCCGTTTTCGTTGGGCAATTATCTGAGGCCTGTACTTTGGCTGGTGTTGCCGACTCTGGTGTTCTACGCGGGAGTGGCCTTCGCCCTGGGTGAATATACAAGGAAGACGATCTTTGTGTTTCTGTTTCCGGTCGCCATACTCTTGGGCTGCGGGTTCTTCCTCTGGGAGTGGTCGCCAGGTTGGCTCGACCCGAGGATCAACTCCGCCTTGATGTTCATCGATCCCAGCGGGTATCGCTGGTTGAACGAAACCTGGCTCAAGGTCGATCGCGGAGTCGAATTCTACAACCACGCGAAAGTGCCTTCCGACGCGGTGATCATTGCCAACAGGATTGCCGTGCTGGCGCTGGGTCTGACCTCGGTGGGTTTCGCTATCGTCCACTTCCGCAAGAGCCTGTTTGGAAAGCGGGTTTCCGCCAAGGACGTCGCGAAAGCCGCTCATGAGAGCGCTTCGCGGTCCTCTGGGTCGATGGTCGACAATTCGCCTCGACCGCTGCCGGCGTCGCGATCTTCACCCCGCGGACCAGGGCTTTTCGTGGGCGCCTGGCACGTCCTGATGGGCGAGCTTCAGGAGTTGAAGTCCAGTCCTGGGCTGTTCCTGTTCATTCCGCTTTTGATCATCCAGAGCGCAGGCCCAAACCTGCTGGCGGTCGGCGCATTCGATACCCCGCTATTGCTCACCTCCGGGACCTACGCCGAGCGATCGATGAATACGCTCGTCGCGCTAACCTGCCTTTTGCTCCTGTTTTACGCTGTCGATTCGTTCGGCCGCGAGACGGCGACCAAGCTCGGCAATATCAGCATGTGCACGCCGATTAAAACGGGCTCGATTTTGCTCGGCAAGTCGATCGCCCTGGCCTTGGTCGGCGCCGCCGTCCTGGGGCTTGCGTTTCTTGTGGGCGCCGTGCTCATTGCAATTCAGCGCGGACCGGCGGTTCAGCTCGGTCCATTCCTTTTGCTTTGGGGGCTCGTCCTGTTGCCAACGTTCCTGGTCTGGACGACGTTCGTCATGGCGACGATCGCAATCACCCGCAATCGATGGACGACCTTCGCCGTCGCCATCGGCGTGCTGGCTTTCACTATGTACAGACAAGCCGTCGGCGAGATCAACTGGGTGGGCAATTGGCCTGCGTGGAGCGCTGTGCACTGGAGCGATTTCAGCATTCTCGAATTCGACCGCAGAGCCCTCGTTCTGAACCGATTGTTCGTCTCCTCGCTCGCCGTATTCTTTATCGCTTTAGCAGTAGCGTTCTTCCCAAGACGCGAAACCGACCCCATTCGCTTGATCCAGCGCCTACGCGCCAAAAGCTTGGCGCTTCGCGTGCTCAAGCTGTCCCCTTTCGCCTTGGCGCCGATTGTCCTGGGCGCGACGCTCTCGTGGGCGGTCGACAATGGATTCGAAGGTGAAAAAACCAAGAAGCTCACCAAAGACTACTGGCGGAAGAACCTCTCGACGTACCTTGATTGGCCGTTGCCCGACTTCACGTTTGTCGACCTCGACGTCAGCTTGGACCCGGCCGGCAAGTCTTTTAAAGTGAAAGGCTCTTACGAGCTCAAGAACAATCAGACTAAGCCGATCGACCAGATTCCCATCACCGGCGGGCTCAACTGGAGGGACGTCGAATGGACGCGCGAAGGCAAACCGTACAAACCCGTCGATCGCTCGAAACTCTATATTTTTCAGCCCCCAGCTCCAATTCCGCCGGGCGGAAAAACCGTCATCGGCTTCCGATATCGGGGATCGTTTCCTCTGGGTGCTAGCAAGAGAGGCAACGCTCCGATGGAGTTCATTCTGCCGTCGAGCGTTGTGTTGACGTGCCTTCAGCCGGGGTTCCTGCCAACCCTTGGGTTCCAGGACGAGATTGGCGTCGAGGAAGACAACAAGCACGAGACCAAGGAGTACGCCGACGATTTTTACGAAGGCGAGACGAACGCCGCATTTGGGGCTCGAACTCCGTTCAAAACCCGAATCAAGGTCAGCGGGCCCGCCGACTTCACGTTTAACTCCGTTGGGACGTTGAGCAGCGACGACGTGAAAGACGGCGTCCGCACCGTGGTCTGGGAAAGCGACAAACCGGTCACGATCTTCAACGTGGTCGCCGGCAAGTGGAAGGTCCGTAAAGGCCAAGGGACTGCCGTCTATTACGATCCTCAACACGCCTTTAACATCGAGGAGATTTCCAAGGCTCTTGACGCTGCCCGAAAGTACTATTCCGAATGGTTCGCGCCTTATCCCTGGAATGAGCTCAAACTCAGCGAATTCGCCGGCATTCACACGTACGCCCAGGGCTTTCCCACAAACATCACCTTCAGCGAATCGATCGGCTTTCTGACCAAGAGCGACCCTGGCAAGAACCTCGCGTTCATGGTCACTGCGCACGAATCCGCGCACCAATGGTGGGGCAACATGGTCTCTCCCGGAAAAGGGCCCGGAGGGAACCTCGTTGCCGAAGGCACTTCGCACTTCTCGACGATGTTGTTGATGGAACAAGCGATCGGGCTCTCCGAGCGCATCGAGTTCGCCAAGAGCATCGAGAACCGCTACGGCAATAGCCGTCGGGCCGATTCCGAAAGGCCGCTGGTCAAGATCGACGGCAGTCACGACGGCGACACGACCGTCACTTACGACAAGACTGGTTTTGTCTTTTGGATGCTCTTGAACGAGATGGGCAGGGAGAATTGCTTGAAGGGCATTCAAGCGTTCTTCAAAACGTACCAGAACAACCCAGACCATCCTGTGCTCCAGGATCTGATCGCCTCGCTGCGCCCATTTGCCGATGACAAGCCAGCCTTCGACGCATTCGTTCATCAATGGTTCTACGAAGTCGTTGTGCCCGAGTATCAGTTTTCCGACTCGAGCCGAACCAAGCAAGGCGAGAGCTGGGTTGCAAAAGGCTCCATCGTGAATCGGGGTACGGCTGAGACGTCGGTCGAAATCGCCGCCGCAAAGGGCGAACGATTCCTCAAAGACGGCAAGCCGAATCCTGAGTTCAAGGAGAGCCGAACCCGGGTGAAGCTCTCCCCAAAAACGCCTCAGAACTTTTCGATCACTTCGGATTTCGAGCCCGATCGCATCCTCGTCGACCCCGACGCGAAGGTGCTTCAGCTCAACCGGAAGCTGGCGGTGGCGAGGTTTTGATGCTCGGGCGACGGCTTCATGGCCCAATTTCGTGCCGAGGAACTACCCGCCATGGCCGAATCACAACATGAACCTCCAGAGGACTTGATGGCGCTCTTCCGCGAGATCGAGCTCGAGACGACCAAGGCGACGTCGTTCGTCGTTTTCGAACCGAACAATGAAGAGACGTGGGCTGAAGTCCGGCGAGTGGTCGCAAACGTACTCAACCAATTCTGGGAGCAAGGCTCGCTCAAAGGCTCGACAGGCGACGAGGCCTTCTTCGTGAAAGTGGGCCCTGAGACAATGACCCAGCAGGACATTGACAACGGAAAGCTCATAATCGTTGTCGGAATCGCCCCTGTCCGGCCGGCCGAATTCGTAATTCTTCAGATCGGTCAACTCACGCAAAAGATATGATCCCATCGGCTTTCTATTTTCACGCGTTCGGCTGACTCACTCACTCCGGAGAAGCCAGACCTTATGTTGATCGCCTTTTTGGAGAGCGTGGATGACTAGCCCGCCCCGGTTCGCACTCAACTCGGCTTCAAATCCAGATCAGTTGCTGAGTGAACTCGAGAAGTTCATCGTCTTCTGGCTAGGGCCTCGGAAGGAGGAGTTTGGCGTGCCAGCGGACGTCCTCGACCGTTATCAACTGCCGACTCCTTTGCGGCGTCTTTACGCGTTCGCCGGTCACTGGAAAAGGCTATGTCGTTATACCAAACTCGAGGAGGACATCTTCTCGCTTCAGGAGCACCTTCGACCTCCAGATCGCGTCGAGCCAACTCCGGACGGCAAGCTAATCTTCGTCGACGAGAATCAGGGCAATTGGACGTGTGCAACATTGCCTGAAGGGCAAGATCCGCCGGTCTGGGTTGAGGATGTCTTCAACAACTATGGTCAGGAAAAATGGGCACTGGTCACCGAGTCGTTGTCCCAGTTCCTCGTAACCTTCTGTCTATGCGACCTACTCTTCGGATCGAATTTGCACCTGACCGACAAGGGCCTCGAGCGATGGTTCCAGTCGTCGATGTCCGAGGCGATCCCGCTATGGTCCGAGGGGGTCTATCCGAACTGGGGTGAGAAGTTCTCTTTCTACCTTGTCGGAGGATCTGTCCTCGTTGGCAACCTTGGAGGGGGAATATCGTTCGGAGCCAACGATGATGAGGGCAAAAAGTTCCTGAAGTCTCGCCAGGGAGACATCCGGCTGTTGGGGTTGTCCAGGGAGTCGTCCTGGTCGCTCGACATTAAGCCCGATGGGTCGGCCAAGTTGACCTACCCGAACCGATTCGACTCGTCCGCCCTTGCCCCGGCCGGCACTTTCGACTTCGCGTCCGTTCGTGATCAACTCCGATCCGCCTGTACAGGTGAGAATCCGAAGGACGACCAATGGTATGTCTGGTTTCTGAGGGCGGGTCAGACAAGCGTTCTCGCACAAGGAATTGACGACGCGCGACTCGTGGGATTGCTTTTCCGTAGAGCGCTCGAGGCGTTGACGTCGAAGGAGGCGGCCTTTGACGATCTGATGCGAGAGTTTCCTCTGCGGATCGAAGCTGGGGACTAGACGGCTCCATGCCTCAAAGCTGCATGAGGAATTCTTCGAGTAGACACTGTCGGTGTTAGGAACCAGCGTGCGACGCGCACCTTTCTTGATTTGTTACGCACCATCCCCTGGTATTCGAGTCGACTCACTTTTGCCCCGTAGTGATGTGATGTGTCAGACTACGCCTGCCCCACGGCTTGACAGACCAATAGTCCAGCCTTATGCTCTAACTGGTCAGACCACTTTGGCGCCATGTCGAAACACCGTGGTCGAGGAGTCGTGGTCGATGGGAGCGTCGCTCATGAGGCAAGGGCTTCGAGTCGCTTGGGCATGCGGCCTGGCGTTGCTGTGCGGCATCGGCAAGTCCTGGGCCGGGGACGACTCCGACCTCGCCGCCAAAGCCTCGAAGATCCTCTCCGAACGATGCCTCCGGTGTCATGGAGGGACGAGTACGAAAGGTGGACTGAACCTCTCTACGCATGAAGGATTGCTCAAAGGCGGTAAGAACGGGGCAGTGATTGTTGCCGGCAAGGCAGTCGAAAGCCCGCTGGTCGAGATGGTCTCGGGCGACGTCCCAGAGATGCCCAAGAACGCCAAGCCGCTGTCAGAACAAGACGTTGAGACACTACGAAATTGGATCGATACAGGCGCTCGTTGGCAGGCTGGGCTAGTCCTTACAGAACCCAAAGGCAACCCAAAGAGCTGGTGGGCCATCCAGCCGCTGGTTCAACCCAGCCCGCCACAGGTTCAACTCCAACCTGATCGGGTCAGGAATCCCATCGACGCGTTCGTGCTTCAAAGGCTCGAAAGGGTCGGCCTGAAGCTCAGCCCAGAGGCAGACAAGCGGACGCTCATTCGCAGACTTTCGTTCGACCTTTTGGGTCTGCCGCCCGAGCCTCCCGTTATCGATGCGTTCCTCGAGGACAATTCACCCGATGCCTACGAAAAACTCGTCGAGATGATGCTGGCCTCGCCTCGATACGGAGAGCGATGGGCAAGTCACTGGCTCGACGTTGTTCATTACGGCGATACCCACGGGTACGACAAAGACAAGCGCAGGGACAACGCTTGGCCCTATCGCGACTATGTGATCGATTCACTCAACGGCGACATGCCATACGATCGCTTCGTACGCGAGCAAATTGCGGGCGACGTGCTGTATCCCGACGATCCGGGAGCAATGAAAGCCATCGGCTTCATCGCCGCGGGACCTTGGGATTTCGTCGGCCAGGTCGAGCTCCGCGAAGGGACCGTCGACAAGGAGAAGACGAGGCTCATCGATCGCGACGACATGCTGGCCAATGCGATGTCCACGTTCAATAGCCTCACTGTCCATTGCGCCCGTTGCCATGATCACAAGTTCGATCCAATCCCTCAGAAGGACTATTACCGACTCCAGGCAGTGTTCGCGGGCGTCGATCGTGGAGATCGACCGTATCCCTCGAAAATCTATCAAGCCAAGGTCGCCAAGATCGATCTGAGCGTCAGCGATGTGAAGCAGGACATTTCAAAGCTCGACGAAGAGATCCATTCGTCCTCGAAGCCCGAGGTCGCCGAGATCGAAAAGAAGGTCCACGAACTCGAAGCGAAGCTCGCGGGACTCGTCTCAGCTCGGCCCGCTCCACCGAGCGGTTCGAACGGATATCACTCGGGTATCGAACAGACCCCTAACGTCGCGAAGTGGGTCCAGGTCGATCTGGGGCGGGCTTACAATATCGACGAGATCAGACTGATCCCGGCCCGACCTGTTGATTTTGCCGATACGCCAGGTTTTGGCTTCCCATTGCAGTTCAAAGTCCAGGTCGCCAACGATGCCTCGTTTGGCGTTTGCGAGACCGTATGCGATCGAACAGCCGCCGACGAAGACAACCCAGGGAACCTGCCTTTCGTTGTCAGGCCTGGAGGCAAGAGCGCAAGGTACATTCGAGTCACGGCTCAAAAGCTCTGGAAGCGTTTGAACGATTTTGCCTTCGCACTTGCCGAGCTCGAAGTGATCTCTCAAGGGAAGAACGTCGCGGCAGGCGTGCAGGTTGAGGCTCTGGATTCGATCGATTTTGGACTCTGGGGCAAACCTAAGCTCGTCGACGGCGCCGACAGTCGTGTGCGTCGCGACGATCAGGAAAGCGCCAAGAAGATCGCCGACGCCGCCTTCGAGCTCGCCCGCCTTCGCGAAAACGAAACCTCGCTTATCGACCCTGCACTTGTGAATGGGCGGAAGGTACTGGCTCAAAAGCTCGAAAACCTCCAAAAGGAACGATCGGAAGCAGCGCCGCCGCAGGTGTACGCTGCGGTTCCTCACGCACCAAGGCCAATCTATCTATTGAAGCGAGGAGACGTCGAACAGCCTGGTGAAATGGTCTCCCCTGGGGCTCTTTCATGCATCCCAGGGCTCGAGTCGGATTTCTCCAATGCAAAGGACGAAGGCCAGCGCCGACGGGCACTTGCCGATTGGTTTTCCAGCACTGAGAACATGCTCACATGGCGGTCGATTGCAAACCGGGTGTGGCATTATCACTTTGGCAAGGGGATTGTCGACACTCCCAACGACTTCGGCAGGAACGGGTCGTTGCCAACGCATCCCGAGCTTCTGGATTGGCTTGCCTTCGAGATTCGCAATGGGAAGTCGATCAAGCAGTTGCACAGGCTGATTGTCACGAGCTCGGTGTATAGGCAGTCTTCGAACACCAATCCAGAAGGTTCGAGGCTCGATTCCGACAATCGGCTCTTCTGGAGGCAGAACCGGCAGAGGCTCGACGCGGAATGCATTCGGGACGGGCGCTGGCGATCGCGGGCGTGCTCGATTTAACGATGGGCGGACCCGGGTTCGAGCTGTTCAGGTTCAAGGACGACCATTCGCCGATCTACGATCACGACGCCCCGGAAAAAATCGACCCGCCTGATGGTCGGCGACGGACGATCTATCGGTTCGTGGTTCGGAGCGTTCCCAATCCATTTGTCGAGTGCTTGGACGGCGCCGATCCGAATGTGAACACGCCGGTTCGCAACACCACGATCACAGCGCTACAGGCGCTTGCGCTTGCGAACGATCCGTTCATGCTGAGGCAGGCCGAGGCGTTTGAGAGAAGGCTCGAAAAAGAGGAATCCGATCCTCATAAACGCATCGCATTGGCCTACAAATACGTGCTCGGCAGGCTCCCTCGTGATCACGAGCAAAGGGCTCTTTCGGAGTTCGCCAGGAAGCACTCACTGGCGGCAGCGTGCAGGCTGTTGTTCAATCTCAATGAGTTCCTCTTCGTCGATTGATGGTTCGGGGAAGCCAACTCGGGGGTCCAGGATGTTCAATAGCGAGCTTGACCGTCGATCGTTCTTGTGGCGGGCAGGCGGCGGTTTGGGCGGAATTGCCCTGGCGCAGCTTCTGGGCGAGGAAGGACTATTGGCTGCGGACTCGTCTAAGCCGCAAACGAAAGAAGATCTCAACGGCGGCCTGCACCACAAGGCGAAGGCCAAGCGCGTGGTTCAGCTTTTCATGTCCGGGGCGGCCAGTCAGTGCGATACGTTCGATTTCAAGCCGCTTCTCATTCGGAAACACGGAGAAGCGTTCGACCCAGGAGGCAAGGTCGAACTCTTTCAGAGCAGTCCAGGCGCCGTGATGAAAAGCCCTTGGAAGTGGGCTCCCATGGGCGAATGCGGCAAGATGCTCAGCGACCTGGTTCAGCATATTGGTTCATGTGCCGACGATATTGCGTTTATCCATTCGATGGTCTCGAAGTCGAACGTTCACGGGCCCGCGACCTTCATGCAGGCAACCGGCTTCGTGACGCCGGGCTTTCCCAGCATGGGCTCTTGGGTGTCCTATGGTCTGGGCGGGCTGAACCAGAACCTGCCGACGTTCGTCGTCCTGCCCGATTCGCGCGGGTATGCCCCCAACGGGCCGGCGAATTGGGGAGCTGGGTTCCTACCCGCCGCCAACCAGGGAACGATGATCCGTCCAGGCTCGGCCAATCCGATTCGAGACCTGTTTCCGCCGGAGACTCCCTACCTAACGAAGGACGCCGAGGCAGACTCTCGCAAGCTCTTGGCCCAGCTCAATCAGGAGCATCTCGAGGAGCGTCCTGGCGATTCGAGGCTCGAGGCCCGGATCTCCTCTTATGAGCTCGCAGCGCGGTTGCAACTCAGCGCCCCGGAAGTCCTCGACCTTACAGGGGAATCAGCCGCCGTGCGAAAACTGTACGGGCTCGACGACGCGTCTACCGCCGACTTCGGCAGGAACTGCCTGATCGCTCGCCGATTGCTCGAACGAGGCGTCCGATTCGTCCAGCTTTGGAGCGGCGCAGACAACGGTTTCCCGAGACGGAACTGGGATTCGCACGAAGACCTCGAGCGCGACCACGGCGACATGGCTCGCAGTATGGACAAGCCCGCCGCAGCGCTCCTCAAAGACCTTAAGGCTAGAGGACTACTCGAGGACACAATCGTCGTCTGGACCACCGAGTTCGGCAGAATGCCTTGTAGCCAAGGAGGCAAAGGACGCGACCACAATCCGTTTACCTTCACCTCCTGGATGGCGGGCGGAGGCGTCAAAGGCGGAGCCTCTTACGGCGCAAGCGACGAATGGTCCTACAAAGCCGTCGAGAATCCCACGTATTGCTATGATCAGCACGCGACGATTCTTCATTTGCTCGGAGTCGACCACACCAAGCTGACCTTCCGGCACAATGGAATCGACCGAAGGCTCACCGATGTGCATGGAGAGGTGATCAAGTCGATCCTGGCTTAGCCTTCACGCCTGCTTGGGCTTGATCTCGAACTTGCTTCGCCAATTGACCTTCGCGAGCCTTCGGATCACCATTCGAAGAACCAGGAACGCGAAAAGTGCACCGATAAGCCAGAACGGAAGCCAAGGCAGAAAGGCGATGAAGCCAATCGACCATCGCTCGACCGTGTCCACAAGAGCGTCGATCGAACCCTGAAACGCTCGCGAGATGCGGGTCCCGAAGCTCGGATTCGCGGCGGGCACGTAGTTGCGATACTCGCTGACACGGATCGTCACTGTCGAAAGGGCTGAGAGGCTTGCCCATTGGCGCAACTGGGACTGCATGCCTTCGATCTCTTCGCGAACTCTGTTCAATTCGCGCTCAACGTCGAGCACGTCCTTGAGTTTGCCGGTTTCCTCCTGCAAGAGCTTGACCAACCGAGACTCCTCGACCTGCTTGTTCTTCATGCGAGACTCAGTGTCGTAGAACGCTCGGGTGACGTCGTCGGAGGTCGTGTTCCGACTCTCCAGTTCTCCAAGCTTGAGCAAGCCTTCGATAAACGATTCGAACTTCTCGACGGGAACGCGGACAATCCAGGTGCCCGTCCGCATCGACCCAGGCGAACCAGTTTGGTTCGAGCTCGAAAGGAACCCGCCGGTCGACTTGACGAGGTCGGAGATCGACTTCGAGGTTTTGTCGAAGTCCTCGACGCGGATCGAGACGTCCGCGTTATAGATGATCTTTCGGCTGATGGCCGTGGCGTCGGTGGCGTCGAGCTTGGCTGGGTCCGAGGTTTGTTTGGACTTTTCGCCTCCCTGAGGCTCTGGCGAGGCCAGGGCTGCTTCGCCAGGCACGTTGTCAAGGATCGCGACGCGATCGGTCTTCTCTTCGCCGAACAGTCTGCCGGCGTCGCTTTTCGATCTTGCGAAATATCGCTGTGGAGCTTCCGATTTGGCTTCGGCAAAGTCACGGGCGGCGAACTTCGCCTCTTCCGAACACCCGCCAAGCCCAAGAAGCACAACCGCAGCCAATATGTTCATGTTCCGACTACCCATGGTTTCAGTCTCCTCGAAGCGGCCGACTTCACATACCGAAGCGTATTCTTTGCTATAGCCGAACTCCAGGCTCTGCTCGACAACCGTCTGGGACCGCAGTTAAGATCGCCAATCGGAAGCCTCGGATTTGCGAAGCCAGGAACTCGATCCCGATGACAAGCATCGTCTACGCTCTCGAGCCCGATTTGTCCACCGATGAGTTCATAGACGTACTCGTTCGCTCGACTCTTTCCCAACGAAGACCCGTCGAAGAACCCGAACGGATCGCCGGGATGCTGGCTCACGCGGACGTGATCATCTCGGCCCGCGGAGAGGGAAAATTGATCGGAGTTTCGCGGGCGATAACGGATTATCACTTTTCCACCTACTTGTCCGACCTTGCGGTTGACGAAGCCTTCCAGCACCAAGGCGTCGGCAAGGAACTGATCCGCCGCACGCATTTGGCTGCCGGCCTGCAAACGACACTCGTGCTTCTCGCCGCGCCCAGGGCGGTCGACTATTACCCGAAAGTGGGCATGAGGAAGCACGAATCGTGCTGGGTGATCGACCGCGAACCTTGAGCACGACCTCACAGCTCTTGGACGCTCGGGGCTGCCGCTGAGTTCCCGATAGCCTCGATTACGAGTCTGTCATGGAGCCTGGCACCGCTCGTCCCCGTGCTTCTTGGATCAGTTCCGCGACCACGGTCTCGTTGGCATCGGGAAATTGCAAGCCTGCGAGCTGTGCTGCCTTTTTCCAGCAGAAGCCGCTGTCCTGACCAGGCTCGGCCGTGGCTTGAAGCGGCTTGCAATCAAAATAATGCAAGTCGACGATTCCATGTGGGTATTCATGAATCGTGCGTCTGCGGAGCCTGGAAACCTCAACCTCCAGGCCCGACTCCTCGAGGCATTCCCGGCGGGCTGCGTCGGCTGGGCTTTCGCCCGACTCGCACTTTCCGCCAGGGAACTCCCAATATCCGGGCATCGGCGAGCCTGGCGCCTCTGGGCGTTTGCGGACGAGCCACAAGCCGCCTCGAGAAACCAGAGCGATGCCAACGACTGTCTGATCAGACTTTTCCGGCATGGGCTGCTTCAACGGCCCGTCCTGGCGAGCCCATCACGTTGTATCCCGCGTCGACGTGCATGATCTCCCCGGTGATCCCGCTGGCAAGGTCCGAGAGTATGAACATGCCGGCGGCGCCCACCTCTTCTCGCGTGATGTTCCGGCAGAGCGGAGACACTGCCTCGTAGAGCCCCGCGAGTTTGTCGGAATCTCCCACCGCGGACGCAGCGAGCGTTTTCACGGGGCCGGCGGAAATGGCGTTGACGCGAATCTTCTTGGGACCAAGGTCGTAGGCCAGATACTTGACTGAGGCGTCGAGCGCCGCCTTGCAGACGCCCATCAGGTTGTATCCCGAGACGACGCGTTCTCCGCCAAAATACGTCAGGGTGGCGATGGAACCGCCGTTGGGCATGACCTCGGCTGCGCCTGGAAACCGCGGCGAGCGAATAGACGCTAATGTCCATGGCCATCTTGAAGCCGTCGCGGCTTGTCAACACAAACGGATTCCTCAGGTCGTCGATGGGGGCGAAGGCGATCGAGTGCAGGACGAAATCGAGCGAGCCGTAGGTTTCCTTGGCCTCGTTGAAGACGCGTTCGACGTCCTCGTCTTTCTGGACGTCGCAAGAGGTAATCAGCTTGGCGCCCGCGGGCTCGGCAAGTTTACGCACACGCCTTTCCATCTTCTCGCCAGGCAAATGCGTGAAGCCGATATCCGCGCCTTCCTCTAGCAGCTTCTGAGAGATCGCCCAGGCAATGCTGTAATCGTTGGCGACCCCGAGGACCATGCCCTTCTTCCCGGTAAAGAGCCCCATGCGAGCCCCCCTTCCCTAACTGATTGAATGAACCAAAACGAAAGGACGGAACGATAGCGATTCAAGAGACGATGTAAACGGTTGAGTGGAGACTAAAACGACCTGGAAGCCTGGCTAATCTTGGTCTTCCTTCGCGGATGAGCCTGCCGATGTTACGGGAAGAGCCAGCTTTTCGAGGTCGCCAGCAACCAGTTCGCGGACCTTGCCAAGCGCTGTCTGCGTCATGGCGCCGGCTGAAAAGCGCGAGCTGCTTTTGTTGCGGGTCGATCTTGCCCAAGCCAAGGGCCTCGACCATGGCCAGCGATTGTTTGACCATCGGGTCCTCAGCCAATCGCTCAGCATTGTCTTTGGGGATGTCGCCAGCCCGGACCGTGACCGAGCGTTTACCCGCGGGTATCCATCTCTTCTGCTCGGCTTTGACGTACAATGTCGCTTCGACCGTTGCCTCGCCAAAACCCGGAGCCATTCTGACCTCGGTGACGATGGCGCCCGAACGCCCTTTCGACTCGAGACCTCGGAGCTTCTCGACAAGCGGGTCTTCGGCGTTGTCAGGGTCCAAGAGCGATTTGAGCGCCGATACGCCCGACGATGTCCGAGAGCTCGGGCTGTTGTCCAGGCGCAGGCTCGGCAGAACCAGGGGGCCCTGCTTGATGAACCTGCCGCCGGCGTCGAAGCTCAACTCAGTCGCGGCCCACGCACAGACCATTGCTCGCGGGTCTCGAATGTCATTGGCATCAGCTTCTCGATCGAGCCCTGGTCGTCCCCCTTGAGCGAAACGCCCTTGGCTTCGAGGGCCCTGGACAGGTCGTCTGCCTTCATCGATTCGGGATCGTCGATGTTCGCCAGCCAGGCCAGTCGAATCAGACGGGTATGACTCGCGTTCCGTTTCAGAGTCTTCGTTACGTCTTTGCGGTCGAGTGGAACGATCATCAAGGGAGCGTCGCTCACGGCTTTATCGCTCTGGATCTTCTTGATCTCCCGGTTGATCCAAGTGGAAAGCTTACAACCCCTTGTCAGCGTTTCCGGAACGCTCTTGCTGCCAAGCCTCGAGCCGGGCGAGCCGGTCCTGCCTGGCCGGTTTTGTGAAGGCTTGCTCCTTCTCGATCCAACTCGGAAGCTGTTCCGGGAACTTCGCCCTGACGTAATCGCACTGGCAAGGATGACCGTTTTGCCCCTGGGCTGGGGTTCGAGTAGAAGGCCAGCGACGGTTTTACCGTCTTTGAGGACGATCGATTCGGCCGCAAGCTCTGGGCCTGGTTTCTCGGTGCGGGCTGGCGGGCCCAGAACCAGCATAGGCAGCAGGAAGACTACCAGGGTACGCACGACCATAATTATCGGCCTCCAAGACCGTCGACTCAATGCAATCCAACAAGTGGATTATACTCGGAGGGAGGTCCGAAATCGCCTGGTCAGAACAATCCCACTGAGCAACCGCAATGCTCGAACCAACCAGCGGTGCAATTTCTGCCAGAGTCGCTCCACGATCCATCGAACCGATGGGCGGCCGAGGCTGGCTGCTCCGCTTTAGCGACGAACGCTCCGCCCTGGCTTGGTATAGGGCGTTCTCCAGGCCCCAGGAAGTGGTCGATTGCGTGCTCGCTTATGAGAACGTGGCAATTTGGACAGGCTCCGAGGTCGAGGATCCCGCGCGCTGGAGTCGTCCTTTCGTGAGCAACTCGCCGTGACGGGCGCGACCGTCCTCGGCAAGCAGCACATCGTCCCTACCCTCTACGACGGACCAGACCTCGAATTCGTCTCCAGAGCCTTGGGCCTGGGCATCAAGGACGTCGTTCACATTCATGCGTCCACTCTTTATCACGTCCAGGCGATTGGCTTTCTGCCTGGATTTCCGTATGCGGGGGACTTACCGGAGAAGCTGCGCGGATTGGCAAGGAGAAGTTCGCCGAGGACAAGGGTCGAGGCTGGGTCGGTGGCGATCGTGGGTACTCAAACCGCAATTTACCCAATGGATTCGCCTGGCGGCTGGCATATTATCGGCAGGACCCCGCTGGTTGTCGCGTCGATCGAGCTCGAACGCTTCCCTATCGAGGTCGGCGATCAGTTGAATTTCGAACCGATCGACGAGAAGCAGTTCAAAGGTCTCTTGGGAACTCCTTTGTGAATGACGTTGGACCGAAGTCGATCGACCTCAACGCCGACCTGGGCGAAGGCTTTCCGTGGGACTTTCTGCTGCTCGATCGTGTAACGAGCGCGAGCGTCTGCTGCGGCGAACATGCCGGCGATCGCGATATCATGATACGTACTCTCGCCAACGGCGTCGCCCGAGGAGTGGTTTTGGGCGCCCATCCGGGTTATCAGGACCGCGAGGGCTTCGGCCGAAGAGAAAGGAAGGCGAGCGAGCAAGACGCGAAGCGGCTCGTCGTGGAGCAGACCATTGCGTTAATCGACCTGGCAGATGATGTGGGCGCTACGATCCGCTTCATCAAGCCTCATGGAGCGCTCTACAACCAAGCTGTACGTGAGCGTGAAATTGCACTTGGGGTAGTGCGAGCGGCTGCAGAGCTCGGTCTGCCTCTCGTAGGCTTGCCGGGTTCGGAAGTCGAGTCGATCGCTCGAGAGCTCTCAGTGAAGTTCTTTCGCGAGGGTTTTCCCGAACGCCGCTATACATCCGAAGGCGGGCTCGTACACAGGTCTCAATCGAACGCAGTGTTGACCGATCTGTGTGAGATCGAACAGCAGACGCTTTCACTTCTGGAAATGGATATTGATACGCTCTGCATTCATGGCGACGCTGAGCATGCGGTCTCCGTTGTGGATATTGTCTTGGCTGTGATCCAGAGGAGCGGGACGACCTCGAGGAGTTTCTTGAACCCTTGAGCTTGCTTGTGATCAACCCAGGACATTTCTCGACCATCCAGGACTTGGGCAGGCATGGAATGCGCCATCGAGGAGTTCCACTGGGCGGAGCGTTCGATCGAAAATCATTCGCGCTCGCCAACGCGCTCCTGGGGAATTCCCAATCCTCCGCCTGTCTGGAAATGACGCTCATCGGAGGCCAGTACGAAGCCCTCGAGCCATTGGGCGTTGCGCTCGCTGGTGCACCCATGTCTGTGACGATTCAGCGAAACGACGGCAGAAGTGACAAAATCGACTTGCCGCGCTCGTTTCCGCTTTCGAAGGGAGATCGGCTCGACCTTGGAGGGACGGCAGTAGGCGTGCGCAGCTATCTTGCCGTTGTTGGGGGATTTCTAACGCCGCTAGTGTTGGGGGCTCGCTCGATCGAGAAAACAATTCGCGCAGGCGACGTTCTCCCTACCCAGCCCAGCACGACTTCCAAACGCGCAACAACCGTTCAGACAGATCCAAAGTGGGGCGAGCCAGCCCTGAGAATACTCGTAGGCCCAGACGCAATTCGCCTTCCAGACTCGATCGATCAACTGATCACGAAAACGTGGTTGATGGATCCGCGGAGCAACCGAGTTGGAGTGAGACTCAAAGGCATTCTCGACGGTATTCCGATCGAACCGAACCGTCGATCGATTCCGGTCTGGCCGGGTGCGATCGAGTTCACAGGCAGCGAGCTCATTATCCTCGGACCTGCATGCGGGACGATGGGCGGATATCCCGTCGTTGCGCATCTCACCTCGGCTGATCTTGACGCTCTCGCTTGGCTGAGGCCTGGAGAAACCGTTCGCTTCGATTTGGTCACGCTCGAGGAACGCACGAGATCGACCGGCAACGCGAGATCGAGTGGCGCACGACTATCGATGCGATCACGAACATGGCTAGATCAGGGAATCCGTAACTCTCGATTCGGACAAAGTCGTCAGAGCTTAGCCTTTGATCCGTGAGGGAGGGCAGACCGGCACTTCCTGTTTGGCTTCAAGTCCACCACCATTTCGCATTTGCCGATTTTCTCGAGGGGTTGGAAGGCCGTTGCGAAAGCATAACGCATTCCGCAACGGCCCGAAGGCCAGAGCAATTCGAGACGAACGCCGGTTTCAATGCATCGATCACATGCTAAAGGTTCCGAGCACGTCGTCGTCGTTTGTCGAGGCGAAGTTCCCGGTGATGGTCGTATTGTCGATGACGGCAGTCCCGATAATGGCGACCCCGCCGCCAACCCCGACGCTCAGCGGATCGACTAGGCCGTTGGCGCCGAGGACCGCCAGGCCGTTGGCCCCGGCAGGGGAACCGCCCGTCCCGGAGGCGACGCTTCCTCTGATCCCAGCCGCACCGGCGCTCGCGCTGAAGGCTTGATTGCCAGTGATCGTGTTTGTGGCGTTCGATTGGCTCGAGTGCTTCTTCGCGCCGAGCCTGGGATTGAGCGTGAGGTTGCCGGAGGTTGCATCGAAGATCCCTCCACCCTCGCCGATGGCGCCATCTCCGGCGTTGCCGCCGCTTCCGCCCACGGCGACTCCGCCATTACCGCCGGTCGATCCGTTGCCGCCATTCCCTCCCACGGACTGGCGGGCGTTGCCGCCTGAGCCGCCGAACCCGCTCTGAGCCTGGTTGTTCTCGAAGTTGATCGTGACGCCCGTAATCGCGACGGCGCTCTCGTTGAAGAGTCCACCGCCCAATCCGCTGTTGGCTGACCCTCCCGCCCCTCCGACGCCGCCATTGGCACTGCCGCCTTCGCCACCTGGAGCGCTACTGTTACCTGCTCCGCCCGCCCCAGCGAACGCGCTGCCAGCCAAGCCTCCACTGCCGCCGCCGCCGCCTTCGGCTTGGTTGGAATTGATCGCGCTTACGGCCTGCTTCTTGGCCTTCTTGACTTGCGTGATCACAATCGACCCGCCGAAGGTGTTGGCCACGCCTCCACCTTCACCGACTCCGCCGATTCCGCCCGCTCCTCCATTGCCAGCGACTGCCTCGCCGCCGTTGCCGCCGCTGCCCCCCGCGATGGTTCCGCCATTTCCGCCAGATCCACTGAACCCGAAGCCGCCTAATCCGCCTGCACCGCCAAGATTGCCTGCGGCGACGTTTGAGAACAGGAGCAGGTTCGAACCCGTGAGCGTACTGCCGGATCCGTTGAGGATCGCTCCTCCGACGCCGTCTCCTCCACGGCCGCCAGAACCTCCAGTTCCTCCCACGCCTGCGCCTCCTGGTCCCCCAGCGTCGTTCAAGATGCCATTGCCTCCGACGCCTCCAACGCCGTTATCGCTGGAGTTGCCTGCCCCGCCTGCGCCGCCAGTCGCGTGGTTCGCATTGAAGCCATTCGAGGCGCCGCTGAATGCCAGCTTCCCAAGGTTGAAGACGCCGCCGCCTGAGCCATTTCCTCCGATTCCACCGTTGCCGCCCGCCCCGCCATTGCCTTGGCCTCCGAAACCCACTCCGCCGTTGTCGTTGCCACCAGCTCCGCCGATTCCAATATTGCCAAAACCTCCCGTTCCGCCGGCTCCGCCGTGGGCGGAGTTCGCGAAGTAGAGGGTGTTGGTCGTCGACATGCTGGCGCCGTTGGCATTGAAGACTCCTCCGCCCAAGGCGTTTCCTCCTAGGCCGCCGTTGCCGCCTGCACCGCCGACGCCCGACCGTCCGTTCGTACCGGAGATCCCTCCGGATCCAATACCGATTCCGCCGTTGCCGCCTTGGCCGCCGTTCCCACCGATCGCCTGGTTCGACGAGATGAAGTCCTTATTGAGAACCAGAGCTCCAGCAAGATTCAGAATTCCGCCTCCCAGCGCCTCCTCTCCCGCCCCGCCGTTGCCGCCTGCATTGCCTACTGAGCCGCCTCCTACGCCTGCTGCTCCGTTAGGGCCGCTGGCGCCGATCGCTTCGTTGTTTTCGACCGCAACCGACGTCAGTGTCAGCATTGCGCCCGAGTTCAAGACCCCACCGCCTTCATCCGACAAACCGTGCTGAATCGTCAGACCGGAAATCGAGACCTTTCCACTGAACACTTGAAACACGCGATCGAGGTTGTTGCCGTCGATCACGGTAAGGCCTTCTCCCTTGCCCTTGATCGTCACGCCGCCGTGGATGTCCAGGTCGCCTGTGGCGGCGTTGTCTTCACCAGCGCCAGCAATCGTCAAGGTGATCTGACCTGCCGGAAGAATGATCGTGTCGGCGCCCGGCTTCGCATTGGCGGCTTGTATCGCCGACCTCAGCGAAATATGGCCCGTCGCATCTTTGCCAGACTTGAGATTCACCGCGGTCGTATCAAGAAGCGTATTGACGTGGAAGGTCGAGGGCGTGATCCGCGTTTCGAGACCCTCGAAGCCGAAACGAGAACGGCGCTGGCGCCGCTTTGCATGCTGTCGTTGTTTACTCGATCTGGACATCGAAAGACCCTCGCTGATGAGAGGCGTGCGTTCGCACGATTACTCGACGCACGCCTCGACAGGGAACCAAGAAGCAACGCCACACACAGTGCGTGTTTTGGCGCCTGGACGCCTCATGGTCCTTCGTTGTTTTTTTGCGACGCGACGCGTTTAGGCGTCTTCGGCTCGTCCCAGTGCGTCGGCGCCTTCGATCTCAACCCGGAGCCAAGCGTTTGCATACGACCAGTAGCGGTCAGCGGTGGAATCGGATAAACCGAGGTTCTCGGCGGCTTCGGGAAGAGTAAGACCGGCGAAGACCCGCAATTGAACCAGTTGAGCCTTCGCTGGGTCTTTCTTGGCCAGCTTTTCGAGCGCCTCGTCCAAAGCAAGCAAGTCGCCATCGGTCGGGGGCGCGGCCGGTTCGGCGCCGTCCAGGTCAATCCTCGCTCGATCTGCTCCACGCTTCAGACTCTGGCGCTTGCGTGCACTCTCGACGAGAATTCTGCGCATCGCCTCGGCCGCCGCGGCAAGGAAGTGCGCTCTTCCTTTCCAGGGTCTCTCGGGGGTGTCTCCGACAAGCCTGAGATAGGCGTCGTGGACCAGGGCCTTGGCCTGAAGAGTTTGCCCTGGCGCTTCTTTTGCCAGCCGCTGCGCAGCCAACCGCTTGAGCTCGTCATACACGATCGGCAACAAATCGCGAGCGCTCTGGGCGTCTTCAGTCGAAGCGGCTTCTAAACGGCCGTCGCTTTGCTCGCTTTGCGAATGATTCATATCAGCGTTTCGAAGTCTCTTCAATACGAATGCTTTGGCTCGACCCTTGCTTTCATACCAGCCTACAGACTTCTTGATGCCGGCGTCGAGGCGTCCGCGGTCGGAACGAAAGCGTCCACGCGAGCGCATCGTCGCGTTCGCGTGGACGGAGGTTTGCAGCTCATCGAAATCGATCGGTGATCGATCACAGATACGTCACGTCCCCGTAGATGTTGTTATTGCTTGTCGAAGCGAAGTTGAGCTTAACAGTGGTTTTCGATAGGGTGGCCGACGCGCCCGTGGCAGCGTAAAGCCCGCCGCCGACGCCCTGGCCGTCCCCGCCTTCGCACACTGAACCACCCTGAGCTACGTTCAACAACAGCGTACATCCGCTGAGCGCGAGCGAGCTGTCGTCCGGCGAGCCCGAGAGCGAGCCTAGGCCTACGAAGATCGCGCCGCCGAGTCCGTTGCCGTCGGACTGTCCGTGAGAGCCAGAACCGCCTTTGACGAAATTACCAACGAACGTCGTGTTCGAGACCGTCGCCGACGAATCGAAGGAGTCGTCAAGGCCGCCGCCAATTCCGTTTCCGGCTGGAATGCCGCTGCTCGCAGCTCCGCCGATCGCTTGATCGCCGAAGACTGTGCTGTTGGAAATCGTCAGAGCTGAGGAAGCGATATTGTCGATGCCGCCGCCTTCACCATTGCCCCCGATACCGCCCTGGGCCAAGTTGAAGGCCAACATGCTGTTCGTGATATTGACGACGCTGGTGTCAAATTGCCCGTATCCAGAGGAGTTGAAGCTGCCCAGGGTATTGAAGATTCCTCCACCTGCGCCGAGGTCTACAAAGACCAAACCCCCTCCGCCGTCCGTATTCTGATTGCCGCCGATGGCCGAGTTCCCAATGAGCGCGGCGTTGCTGATGTTGGACGTACTGCCCAGGTCGTTCATAATGCCGCCGCCCGTGCCGACGCCGACCAGTCCAAAGACACCGGCTGTGCCGCTATTGTCGTTTCCGCCTACGGCCGCGTTGTCTTTGAGTAGGGTATTGGTGACACTGAGTGTGTTGGATCCGTAAAAAGATCCAGCTCCGCCAAAGCCAGAGTAGATGCCAGCCCCAAAGGCCGAGCCCGAGTGGACCACGGGGCCGACTGCCGAATTGCCGTTGCCGCCGATGGCCTGGCCATTCGCGATGATGCAGTTCGAGATCGTGGCCTTGGCGCCAAGCTCGATACAGACTGTTCCTCCTTCGGCGACGCCGACTTCGACGATGTCCGTACCGGTGGCAATGCCATTGTTGCCGCCGACGGCAGAGTTGCCGTCGAAGCTGCTTCCGGAGACGTTCATAGTCGAACTAAAGACCGCAGCATTAGCCCCGCCGAAACCCTCGTCGATGCTCGGGTCAGCAAGGCCTGGGCCGCTGTTGCTGTTGTTGCCGCCGATGGCCGCGTTGTGGATGAAACTGCTCGAGTTCACTGTAGCCGAGCCGTAGCAGGCTATGGCGCCACCTTGGCCCTCTCCATCTAATTGGCCGACGCCGCCATTTCCACCAACTGCCTGATTGCCGCTGAAGGAAGTGCCACTTACGATGACCGATGCAGTCGGTCCGTTGATCTCGATACCGCCTCCTTCACCGTAATTGTCGGGTGTATTGTCGCCTGCACGCGCCAAGTTATCGTTGATCACGCTATCTGCGATGTTTGTGAGCCCGGTATATGTGTAAACTGCCCCGCCAAAGGAGCCGCCGTACTGACTGTTATCCCCTGCCAGCGCCAGGTTGCTGCTGATGGTGGAATCTATAATGTTGAGAGTTCCAAAACTTCCGATCCCGCCGCCCCACGCTCCCCCGAAGGCGCTACCAGCCGCACCGACTGCGGAATTGCCAGTGATGGTGCAGCCGGTAATCGTTGCCGAAGTGACGATTGAGAAACCACCGCCGCCGCCACCTCCGGTCCCACTGTTTACGCCCCCTTCAGCGATGTTCCGGCAGATCGTGCTGTTACTGATTGTGAGATTGCCGTTGACGAACTCTCCTGCACCGCCAGCACCGAAGCCGTCCATGCTGTTATCGCCGCCCTTAGCGAGGTTGCCGCTAATTGTGCTATTGTTGATCATAGCATTACCGTTCAGGACGTAGATGCCGCCTGCCAACGCATCGCCGTATGCCGAAGCGACGGAGGCACCCAGCGCCTGGTTTTCCGTGATCTGGGAACTCGTGATGTTGAGTGACCCGCTCAGACTGTAGAGGCCGCCGCCACGCGCGCCATCCGACGTGTCTTCATATACGACGTTCTGGGTCAGATTGACTCCCGAGAGGGTCAGGTTCGCCCCGTCGTTCAAGATGCCGCCGCCTGTGTCGGGTCCGTACCCCTGACTGATCGTCAGGTCGCTGATGTTCACGTTCAACCCGGCCGCGATTTCGAATACTCGGTAGGCGTTGCCTCCGCTGACCGTGAGCGATCCCGAGCCCAGGCCGTTGATCGTCACACTCGCAGTGATATCAAGCTCGCCCGTCGTTAGCGTGATCGTCTGGCCCTTCAGACTCTTGACAAAATTGATCGTATCGCCGTTTTGCGCAGCCAGAATCGCGGCGCGGAGGGAGCCGCTGCCGCCATCGTTGTTGTTCATCACCGTCAGCGTACTCAGCAGCAACCTGTCCTCCATGCAGTCGACAAACGGCCGGAACCGCGGATGGGAGACGAGTCTGCCGCGCCGTCGACGCGGCTTGCTGCCAGGACCCAAAGTCCGATCGAAATAAGAGAAGACCTTCATGGTGTGTTTCCTATTGGAGGGAGAGATCTGGGACGGAACCCAAACCTAGACGGAACGCAAACCTAGACAGCTTGCGACAAAGCCCAAGAACTCGAAGCTCGAGCTCTACACGAGCTGGTTGTTGGATCTCGACGAGAGACCACGGAAGAAGCGGCGTGCGACAAGGCCCACAAGCGTCTAAGTCAAAATTCGCATCGCAGTCGCGCAATGAGTCCGTTCGGAAACTCCACTCGAGGCAGGCAGTCCTCGGCGCATCAACAGACTCAGCAAAGGTTTACGCCGTCAAGAAAAAATGCTGGGATGCGTGTCCCCAAGTCTCTCCTGTTTGCAGTTCATCTCTTGGGTTGTTACGCCCAGCCCTCCGAAGACTGCCAGGAGGCCTCAACATGCTTGCTCAGCATTGCGAATCAATGGTCGACTTGCCGTCGACCGCTTCCTCAAGTTCGATCACTCGACTCGGAATCGCTTTGCGGTCGATGGATGCGAACCTTCGCGACGAAGCAGCGAGGAAACTATTGCCTTATTTTCAGAACCAATTGATAGGGGTGATCAGAAGGCGGCTCGATGCGCGGATCATTCGCCGAGCGGGGCTCGAAGACATCATTCAAGAGATCTGGCTGGAGTTCACACATGCGGAGCTAGGGCGGAATTGGAGGCCGAGCAATCGTACCGAGCTCTGGAACCAGCTCTTACACTTCTCAATCTGCCACGTAACGAATGTCGCCCTCTATCACTGCGCCAAGAAGCGCGATTTCCGCAGAGAGTCGCAGTCAGTCGAGGATTGGCATGTGGATGCAGGGAGCTTCCTCGAAGAGCCGTTCGAAGATTCGTTCGACGGGCCCGAAGCCAAGCTCATTGCACGCGAATGGATCGACGCGGTTCTCGAATTGCTTCCTCCCAACTTACGCGATGTGTTCAGGCTCAAGTGCGAAGGCTACTCGAACGCCGAGATTGCCAGACTGATCGATCGCAAGCGGCGGACCGTGGAATTACGGATGAAATTGATACGATCGATACTTCAACCGATGATCCAACAGGGTTCGTTGCTCGCTTCTTAGGGTTTCGAAAAAGGCAATTTGGAGTCTGGTCTCTATCTCGCGGGCGTTAGCAGGATTAAGCTATGTCCCGCATCGCAGTTCGCAAGCATCACTTCCGCGATCGATTCGACTTTGAAAATCGTCCGACTCAATGTTGGAGTACGCGACCGTGTCCAATACGAGCTTGCTGGAAGAGATCGTCGCGGAGGCGCTCGATCGCCAAGATCCCGCCGAAAGAGACCGCTATGTTGATGGCGCGTGCGCCAGCGACGCCGAGCTGAGGGCTCGCGTTCAGAGCATGCTCGACGCGATTCCCGTTTTGGGCAAACTCCTCGAGAGGCAAGCGGGGCGACAGACGCGCGACTCGAGCCGCAACGAATTTCTCAAAGAAACCGTCGACTCCTCGCACACGATTCTCGAAGGGCCTGGAACAATCATAGGCCCGTACAAGCTGCTCCAGAGGATCGGCGAAGGCGGCATGGGCACGGTCTTCATGGCCGAGCAAATCGAGCCGATCAGGCGCAAGGTCGCGCTCAAAATTATCAAGCCGGGCCTCGATACCAGACAAGTCGTCGCTCGATTCGAGGCCGAGCGGCAGGCTCTGGCGCTGATGGACCATCCCAATATCGCCAAGGTGCTCGACGCGGGTCTTACTCCCGGCGGCCAGCCGTTCTTCGTGATGGAGCTGGTCGACGGTCTGCCGCTGAACAAGTTCTGCGACGACGCCAAGCTCACGCCCAGAGATCGTCTCGAACTCTTCGTGCCGATCTGCCAGGCAGTGCAGCATGCGCACCAAAAAGGCATCGTCCACCGCGATCTCAAGCCGGCCAATATCTTGATCACGATGATCGACGGCAGATCGGTCCCGAAGGTCATCGACTTCGGCGTGGCCAAGGCGATCGGCGGCAAGCTGACCGACGATTCGCTTGCGACGCAGTTCGGAGCGGTCGTCGGCACGCTCGAATATATGAGCCCGGAACAAGCAGGATTTTCGGGGATCGACGTCGACACGCGGGCAGACATTTACTCGCTGGGAGTGATCCTCTACGAGCTTCTTACAGGGCTGCGGCCGATCGACGCCAAGCGACTCAGACACGCAGCTCTTACCGAGATGATTCGCATCATCCAGGAGGAGGAGCCGTCGAAGCCAAGTACGCGGCTCTCGATCGATGCGTCGCTTCCCTCAATCGCTGCGTTGCGGCAGACCGAACCGCATAGGTTGATGTCGATGTTGCGCGGCGAGCTCGACTGGGTTGTGATGAAATGTCTGGAAAAGCACCGCGAACGAAGATACGAGACAGCCAACGGCCTGGCGCGGGACATCCAGCGCTATCTGGCCGACGAGCCCGTGGAAGCGCGACCGCGAAGCGCCCGCTATCGCTTGCAGAAATTCTTGAGGCGCAACAAAGGTCCGGTCATTGCGGCGAGCCTGCTTTTCGTCGCTATGCTCGCTGGAATCACCGGGACGACGTTTGGTCTAGTTTGCGCGAAGAAATCCGCGAAAGCCGAGCGCAAGGCCAAGCTCGACGCCCAAGACAAGGAGAAACTTGCTGTCAAGGCGGGCGACAAAGAGCGGATGGCGCGATTAGAGGAGGAACGCCAGCGGAAATTCGCCGAGGCGATCAATCGGTTCGTACAGGACGATTTCCTGGCCCTCACCAGCGTCGAAGGACAGGACCGTTTCGGCGGAGAAGGCAAAGATGTATTGAACAAAGATACTACACTGCTCCAGCTACTGGACAGGGCGGCGGACAAACTGCGAACGCGCAAGGATCTGGACCCGCGAATTGAGGCTGAGCTCTGCTGGATCGTCGGCATCAACTACCGAGGGGCGGGCGAACCGAAGAAAGCCATCGAGTTCCTGGAGCGGGCCGTGCAGCTCCGAAGTCAAGCGCTCGGCCGAGATCACGCCGACACGCTGAACGCCATGAATAGTTTAGCAGTTGGCTACAGCGCCGATGGCAAGCTGGAGCTGGCTCTTCAGTTGCATGAGAAGACGCTGAGGGACCGGAAAACCAAACTCGGCCCCGAACATCCCGACACGCTGACCAGCATGAACAACCTTGCCTTGGCTTACCTAGCTGCTGGAAAGCTGAACATCGCGCTTCCGCTCTTTGAGCAGACGCTGAAGCTCATGAAAACCACGCTCGGCCCCGAACACGCCGTCACGCTCAGGAGCATGAACAACCTCGCCGGAGCCTACAAGGATGCCGGCAAACTCGAGATGGCGTTGACACTCTTAAGAGAAACGCTAAGGCTACAAACACTCAATCTCGGCGTCGAACATCGAGACACACTTCGCACCATGAACGGACTCGCCGAAGCTTATCACGCTGCCGGAAAGCTCGAGCTGGCCCTGCCGATTTTGGAGAAGACGCTCGATCTCAGGAGAGCCACGCTCGGTTCCAATCATCCCGAGACGCTCGGGAGCATGAACAACCTCGCCGGGGCCTATAAGGATGCCGGAAAGCTGGACCTGGCTCCGCCGCTCTTTGAGGAGAATCTGAATCTCGTGAAAGCCAAGCTTGGCTTCGATCACCCTGACACGCTGACCAGCATGAACAATCTTGCCATGGCTTACCAAGGTGCTGGGAAGTTGGACATTGCACTCCCGCTCTTCGAGGAGACGCTGAAGCTCCGGAAAGCCAAGCTTGGCCCCGAACATCCTGACACGATCTTGAGCATGAGCTGTCTCGCCTCGACTTACCAGGCTGCGGGGAAGCTGGACCTTGCCCTACCGATGTTCAAGGAGACGTTGGAGCTTATGAAAGCCAAGCTCGGCACCGATCACGTCCACACACTTCTCACCATGAACAACCTCGCCTTGGCTTACTATGCGGCCGGGAAGCCAGAACTGGCCTTGCCGCTTTTGGAGAAGACGCTCGAGCTCAGAAACGCCACGCTCGGTCCCGATCACCCCGAGACGCTCGGGAGCATTAAGAACCTCGCCTGGGCCTATAAGGAAGCCGGAAAGTTGGACCTGGCTACACCGCTCTTTGAGGAGACGCTGAAGCTCGTGAAAGCCAAGCTTGGCTCCGATCACCCTGAATCGCTCACGAGCATGAACAATCTCGCTTTGGCTTATCTGGCTGCTGGGAAGCTGAACCTTGCGCTCCCACTCTTTGAGGAGACGCTGAAGCTTAGAAAAGCAAAGCTCGACCCAGAGCATCTTGACACGATCTTGAGCATGAGCTGTCTCGCCTCGACCTACCAGGCTGCAGGGAAGCTCGACCTGGCCCTACCGATGTTCGAAGAGGCTTTAAAGCGTATGCAAGCCAAGCTCGGCAGATCATCCTAACACGATTACCAGTATGAATAAGTTGGCCGTGGCCTACTTGGCTGCCGGCAAGCCCGAATTGGCCATTGCGCACTTGGAGGAGGCGCTTAAGCTCCGGAATGCCACCCTCCCACCCGACCATCTCCAGCTTCTCAGCATCATCTACAACCTCGCGGTGGCCTATGATGCTACCGGAAAGTTCGA
This sequence comes from uncultured Planctomycetota bacterium, assembly GCA_963818975.1. Lineage (GTDB taxonomy): Bacteria > Planctomycetota > Planctomycetia > Isosphaerales > Isosphaeraceae > CAWFUI01. The sequence goes on from CAWFUI010000016.1 coordinate 176,425, forward strand.
CCTCGCTTTGCCGCTCTTGCGAGACCTGCTCACAATATCTCGAAAAGCGCTTCCCAAAGATAGCCCGCAATTGGCTGGACAAATGGCCTCGATCGGCCGGTTGCTGATCCGGGCAAAATCCTTTGACGAGGCCGAACCTCCGCTCCGTGAATCGCATTCCATTCGGGAGAAGTCGCAGCCCGAGCTTTGGAGCACGTTCAACGTCAAGTCGATGCTCGGCGGCTCGCTCTTGGGCCAGAACAAATACGCCGAAGCGGAACCACTCTTGCTCGCCGGCTACGAAGGCATGAAACAGCGCGAGAAGACGATGCCACCGGAGGGCAAGGTACGCCTGACCGAGTCCCTCGAACGCCTCGTCGAGCTCTACGAAGCCACCGATAAGCCCGAAGCTGCGGCCAAATGGCGTTCGGAGTTGGAAGCAAGAAAGACGGTCGAGAAGCCGCCAACGAAGAAACCATAAGAGAAGAAATGGCTTCGCCCGGAGAACGGCTCCCAATTCCAGAAGCTTAGGAAAGACATTCACGACCTTCTGGCCAAGGGCGAAAAGTGACTTCAGACGTTCGATTCACGTCTGAAAGTCTTCAAACCATCATGACGCGATTCCGAGGCTGTTTGCAGGGGCGCCAGTGCTCCCATTCTTACTCGGCGTGAATGCCCTGGCGATCGGGGCAAACAATTCCATCGTCGCGAAGACGGGAAAGCATGCGCCCAAGCTCACTCCGTAGGCCGCTGTGCAGCAGGCTCTGGCAAAGGCGCCCGACCAACCGTGGATCGAAGTGATTCCGCCTTCCTCGGGCGCAGGCTCGATCACGTCGACCTTGCAGTTGTCTCTGAGCCAGCGTTCCTGACAGAGGCTTCGGGCCGTCTGTTCGGTCTTGCGAGCGACACATAGATTCAGCAGGGCGCCTGTGAAGGCGCCGAAGATGGGTATTCCCTCAAAGAGTTCGAGTTGAGTCACCAGCGCACTGTCTCTTCCAGAATGATCTGCTCTTGGGTCTCTTCGAGCAATAAATCCTCGATGTCCCGTAACTGTCCAATGAGCTCGGTCCGCCTCTGTTTCGTACTCGAGAGTGCTACTGCGAGGACCCCCATCACCCACGCCTTGTCGGCTTCTTGATCGAGCGCGTATCCATAGCAATGGCCAGTCTTGATGATTGTGTGAAGACACAGTCCAAAGAGCAGCGGGACGTCGAGCAGGGTCGTGAAGACCCCGCCTGCGCCGGTGAACGCACCCTCCAGAGTCGCGAGGACTCGAGCGAAACGCGCCTACTCTTCGGGAGACCTTATCGCAGAGCTCGAGTGGCGCGTTCCGCAGTTTCGAAATGTCGTCGACGCCTGCTTGCAAGCAGACGTCTGCCCTGGTGGCCGAAAGCTCGGACGCCTTGAACACCGCGTCGATCGCAACGACAAAAAGACGATCGGGGATGATAAATTCGACCACGTTCGCCAGCGGCTGGGCTGTGCGTCGTAGAAGTTCGCCGAAGGGATTGGGGAACTCCGCTTTCCAAGCGGCGATGCACTCGACCTGTTGGGACTCGTACGCGGTCAATCCTTGCGGCTCGCTCGACGCTTTGGACATCTTAGCCTTCGATGGGAGGAATCCAATTCGTGCCGCGTTGGGATCATTTGTTCTGAATCAAGGCGAACAGTATACTATGCAAATTCAGGACCACCAGCAAATAACGTCGCTATCGATTGTCGAGATCTCTCAGAAATCATAGGCCTCAAAGATGAATCCAAAGAGCACGCGAAAGCTGCTGACTGGGCTGGCGATGCTCTTGTTTGCCTGCTCTCTGTGCCCACAATGGAGCACCCTCAGGACGTCCGTAAACCCCGAAACGAAGAAAGTCGAGGAACGCTTTACCCTGGGCCTGCCTCCGTCGCCGTGGATCGTCTACAGCAACGTCCGATCGACGCAAACCATCAAGAACGGCGACGTCTCGTCAGAGCTGACAAGCTTCTCTTTTACCTGGTCGATCCAGTTCATCTCTTTGTCGATGCTTCTTCTCGTGGCTGGCGGCGCTTGCCTGTATGTGAGCAAGAGAATCGGTAGGCGTGCCAGTGAAGCCGAGGTCAAGCCCACGGCCATCGGCTTACAAACTCGCGAAAACATACCCTGACCTCGCCGTTCCCGCCGCTTTTAGGGGCGGCGATCCGGTAAGATCAAACGTCCTTCGGCGTTCCGATTCCAATCCAGACGCCAGGGTCAAGATGACTACACAAACGGTTTTGTCATAGGAACACGGGTATGATCCTGGATTCAATCCCTCCTGTCCGTCGGTTCAAGCCGCCACTCGCTCGAGGCTTGGCCGCGGTTCTTGGCCTGTTACTCCTGCTGGAAGCGCATGGAAGCTGCTTCGCCCAGGTCGGCGGCAATGTCGGATTCGCGCAGGGCAACGGACGGACGGCCGAAGTCCAGGCCGAGCAATCCAAACGCATACTGTCCGCGCAGGACCTGCCGCCAACCAGCTCGAGCACGTTTGTCGAAGCCAACGTGCTTATGAACGTTAGGGCCGATGAATACGTCGCCGTGTTCGCGGTCAGCGAGGAGGGGGAATCGGTGGCCGAAGCCGCCCAAAAAATGGCTGCGACCCTCAAGGGATTCACCGACGAGCTCAGGGGAATGGGGTTCCCGGGTGAAAACGTCTTCGTCGACCTCATCGCCCAGAATAAAATCTACGGTTTCGAGGTCTCAGGAGACCTGGCGCGAAAAACTCGTCGGATTCGAGCTCAAGAAGAACGTGTCGATTCGCTATAAAGATAAAGACATGCTTGATAAACTCATGGGCGCGGCCGCCAAATCGCGGATTTTCGATCTGGTGAAGGTCGATTACATCGTAAACGACCTAGCCGCCGTCGAGGACAGATTGATGGAAGAAGCGGCGAAGGTTGTGAAGCGGAAGTCGGCGCGTTACGAGAAGCTGCTCGATATCAAGCTCCAAGCTCCAGGCCAGGTCTACGCCGAGAAGCCTGCCGTGCATTACCCCACCGGGATGTACGACTCCTACGTCGCACAAGAGGCCGAACAGATCAGCGCGGGCTTCGATCGCCAACGAACTCGAGTACAGTCGGCTCGGAAGAATCGCACGTTTTTTTACAACGCACTCGACGGCGACGGCTTCGACGTCGTGGTCAACCCCGTGGTCGTCGAGCCCATGGTGCAATTTACGCTTTACCTGAAGCTCAAGTACCAGGTTGAACCCGTTAAGGCGAAATGAGCGGAAAATCGCCGGACACGCCTTTGACGAAGGAATTTCAAGTCGCTAACTTACTGTGCGTGCGTACAGAATGCGGCGGTCGCGCTGCGTTTCTCGTCATGGGTTTCGGAGGAGAGAGAGCAATGGCCAAGCGTGGATCTGGAGCGGAGCCGAAGCCGGCGGCCGTCACGGCGGAGCAGAAGGGCGCTGAACGCCACGATCAGTCAAATCGAAAAGACGTTTGGCGCCGGCGCGATCATGAAGCTGGGCGAGGGCAGCCATCACCAGATCGAGGGGATCTCTTCGGGAGCTCTCTCGCTGGATCTGGCCTTGGGCGGAAAAGGATTTCCACGAGGGCAGGATTGTCGAGATTTTTGGCCCGGAGTCGAGCGGCAAGACGACCATCGCGCTGCACGCCGTGGCCAACGCCCAGAAGACGGGCGGCATCGCGGCGTATATCGACGCCGAGCACGCTCTGGACCCTTCATGGTGCAAACGCCTGGGGGTGGACATCGAGCGCTTCTTGATCAGCCAGCCCAGCAGTGCGGAGGAGGCGCTGCAGATCGCCGAAATGCTTGTTCTTTCGAATGCGATCGACCTGATCGTCGTCGATTCGGTTGCGGCTCTGTCCCCAAGGCGGAAATCGAGGGGGAAATCGGCGATACGCACGTTGGCCTCCAGGCCAGGTTGATGAGCCAGGCCCTCCGGAAGCTGACCGGCGGCGTGGCCAGGTCGAAGTGCGTGCTGGTTTTCATCAACCAGATCCGTGAGAAAATCGGCGTGATGTTCGGCAGTCCGGAGACGACGCCCGGGGGCCGGGCGCTCAAATTTTACAGTAGTTGCCGGCTCGACGTGCGGCGCATCGGTCCTGTCAAGGAGGGAGAGGAGATCGATCGGGTCGCGGGTGAAGGCGAAGGTGGTCAAGAACAAAGTCGCGCCGCCGTTTCGCGTTTGCGAGTTCGACATGATGTAACCAGGGCATCTCGCGCGAGGGAGACCTGCTGGATCTGGCGCTGGCGCGACAAGATCGTCGAGAAGTCGGGTTCGTGGTTCAACTCGGCGACGGCGGCTTGGCCAGGGCCGCGAAAACGTGAAGCAATACCTCCGGGACAACCCCGAGGTCGCGACCGACCTTGACCGAAACTGATGGCCTTCGATCCGCCGCCCGCAACGGCGGCCCCAGGGGCCGATAACGGCGACGACGAATCCGACCGACGACGACGCCCCCCGAGTAGAACCTTAGAGGTTCTCCGGAACGGCGGAGCGGATGTTCGCCCGGCTGGCCCTCTCAGGCTAGAATATATGGCGAGAACGGTCCGCAAGAGACGCCTAGTTTGTATATGAGACTCTTGTCGGACGTCCGGATCGGATGGGGAGAGCGGTAATGGCCGGAGGACCGCTTGAATTGCTCGCTAGGGCGAGATCGGGGCAACCGGAAGCGTTGGGCGAAATTTGCGACCTGTACCGCAACTATCTGCGGATGATGGTGCGGACCGGCCTGGGCCCGAAATTGCGGGAGCTCGTCGAGCTTTCCGACGTGGTGCAAGAAGCGTTCGTCGAAGTGGTCCGACAGTTTCCGCAATTCACCGGTCAAACCGTGTCGGCATCGTCGGTTGGCTGCGACGGCTGGTCAGCCAAAAGCTGGCCGATTTGGTCGGTATAACCGCCGTCAAACGAGCCGCGGGAACGCGGCTATGCCTCTCGACGCTCCCTTGGGGGGGGGCGCGGGCTGCAGGCAAGAAGATGGGGGTGCGGCGGGGTCGCTGCTGGACGTGCTTTCGCTCAGTCAGACCAGTCCCAGCCAAGCCGCGAGCAAGCGAGAGCTGATCGTCCTCCTGGCCGACGCTCTCGCCGGCGAGTCCCTGAGGATCAGGCCGAGGCGATCTGGCTCTATCGGCTCCGAAGGGGTCTCGTTCGACGCTCTAGGTGAACGAATGGGCATCAGTCGGAAGGCTGCCATAGACGAGGTGCAATGGAGGAAAGGTGCCAACGCTGTCGCCCACGGTATAAGGCCGCCGTGGAGGAAGGTCCCGGGGAAGTATTGACACAGCAGCCATTTTGCGCCGTGGTGGGGAAGCTGCGCTGCTGCCTTGTCGTGATGACAGCGAAGAAGACCGTCAGCGTAGCCGACATGCCCGCATACGAAGGGACAGCGCATATCGCCCAGTCCGCATCCGTTTAAAAAGCCGTTAAAGGGCTCGATCTTCAACTCAACCTGGGCTCCGCTGCCCAACCAACAAGCTCCAGATCGTCAGCCTCCTGCCCCTCTTCCAACCACAACCACTACATCCACATCCATCTCAACAACCCTCGCCATGGTCGTGCACATCCTCGACAAGTATTATCTTGCCATCACCCTGCTTGTCACCATTGCGTACCCAGCTTACCGGCTTTGCTATCGCATGGATCTTCCAGTTTGACAAGATCACCGACTTTACTGGAGGTGAGCCAGATCGCAACGTAACCCGCTCCTTACACTAACTTCTCATCCATGCTGTCTAGGCTCTAATTTCTTTCTCCTGGGTAATTTCACTCTTGGTATGAAACCGGGATGGAATGAGCTCATCGTCCGCCCATTTAGCCTTGCTGACATTGCTCATGGGTCAATCGTTCCATGCACGGAACATCGTCGCGTCGGTTCTCATCATGATCTGGGCGACGCGTCTTGGCGGTGAGAGCCAACCCCTTCTCGTGTCCCACCGCGGTCTTGAATGACGACGTTTTGGAGTTTTCAGGATTCCTTCTCTTTCGTGTCCTAAACAGAGGAAGCGATGCGCGATTCGACCAGATCAGGGCCCGCTTTTCAAGTTCCTCGGTGAGCGCGCTAGCGAATTGTATTGCTACATCGCAGGTCCCACTGACACTCGTGAGTCGTTGCTGTCATTGCTGTTCCATCTTCTCAGGATTTTGGGTCGGTATGTTGATTGGGCATGATCCATCTGCGCACTTACTCACAGATTTTCCGCTCCATAGCACAAATCATTTGGGTGAGCGGGTTCGGTATATTCTTCATTCTATGGGCTAACCGCATGCACTCATCACAGGTTTGGGTCGTCAGCCTCCCGGTCATCTTCCTGAACTCTCCTGCCGTGACCAGTGGCATCCAACCGCACTTTGGATTTGGTGCCGATATTGCGGGGATTCTGCTCTTCGTGATAGGCTGGGTACTCGAGTCTGTCGCAGATGCGCAAAAAGTTTCCCTTTTTATCTCTCCCAAAGAAGGTCTGGAACGCTGATTAAGAGTGGAACTCCAGTACCGATTCAAGTCTTCTGATCATGCAAAAGACCAACCGATGACGACGGGCTTGTGGAGATACTCCAGGTCAGTCCCGGCCTGTTTCTTTTCCTTTAGCTCTGGCTAACTCGCCAATCGTCAAACCAAGGCACCCACCTACGCCGGAGAGTGAGTTTCGTCACGATTAGCTGTCATGTACGGCATTAACACTTCACTTGGTCATCCAGAATTATCCTCTGGTGGGAGTTGGGTTCTCTGCCTCACGCCCTCGCGTCATGGCCACCTTTCCTCCGGTGCTCGCGCTGCCCAGTCTGCCGCTGTGGTCTCTCCACTCCTAACTATGGCGTGAGTCCTCGTGTTGCCATTGCCCTTCTTTTCCCCATTGCCAACACCTTTACTCTAAACTTTAGGCTCCTCATCTTTGCCTCCGGCATGCCTACCGCGGAAAAACCTGTCGCGCGCAGATACTACCTTCTCACCTACTCCCCATCGTCGGATCCCCAGTACCGGAACGCGTGGGCGAATTACAAGGACTACTTCGATCGCACGTCTCCTCTGTGGCCCGCTTCGCCAGCTTTTTACCAGAAGCTTCCGAGATGGGTTCCAGGCTCTTCTTCGTTGAGCTACCGATGTTCCGCTTTGAAGAGGGGCGTGATGGACCTCAAGCCAGGGAAGAGGAGAGGGTGAAGAGGACTAGTGCGCATACTGTAGCCTCACGATTGTAACGATAGGGTCCAACGTGGGAACGTGTAAGGGTCCCCAGAACCTGGACGATAGCGGGCTCAAACAGGTGTGACACTTCAAAAGTTACGATGAAGGCCGCTCAGGATGCGCCGGAGAATGATTTTGGGCTGTCCGGCTGTATTCCATTCCTCACAGTTATATTACTCCCTAGGCATTTGCTCTCTGTGTGATTGGTTTCAAGTCCGAGTTCAATCTCACCGGGCCAAGGCACAAGTTTTTTTCCGAGGAATACTTATAGAAACGTGTTGCCGGATCATGCCATTCTGACCAATTTGGCCTGGGAAGGACACAAATGGAAAGTTCAGTGTTTCCGAGGAGTTTGTGCCCCAAATAAAACTGGATCTATGGCTATTCTGAAATTTTGTATAAATAGACTGGTTCTAGATGTGTTTCATGCTGTACTGGGATTGGACTAAGATCTGGTGTATAGGAAAAGTAAAGGCTGAAAGGAAACTTTTTCCAACAATGGGCTTGTCCAGAAACCCAACCTAAACCTTAGTGGGACATGTGGTTTCAGACAAGTCATCAATGACATTAAGCCTCAAAGATACATATATGAAACAGGTTGGCTTCTCCAAAGCTTTGGAGATGGGTATGGATCCGTTTATTGGGGACAAACTTGTCAGGAAACACCGAAGTTTCTGTTGTTTCTTGGCAGGCGGAAATTGGTTGGAACGGTGTGTCTGGAAACACATTTCCAGCGGTGTTCCTCTGCCGAAAATCCATGCCCTGGCCCAGTGTCTTTCATATGAGAGTCTCACAAGTGATGCCACATGACAGGAACTCGTCAACCTCCGGGACTCCAACCCGACTCTTTCCAAGACTCGAAATCACCGGTCGTAAAACCTTCATTGATGAAGCACCCACAGCAGATGAGCTGGGAGTGGATGACAGCAGTGCTGCTGTTGCATCTGCTCATGGTGTGCCAGATGAAGACCAAGTGCTGAAAGAGAATGAAGATGACCAGGAGAGTGGAGATGTAAGAGTGCGCTTACGATTGGTAACCCTCAAGGGTCGCAGACCACATTTTTTACTATTTTTTCCTCTATGCTAAGTTCCTCTTTTTGTTCTTTGTTTGTTTCGTTCCAACGTCAGCATATCACGTGACGTCGGACTTTCATA
>CAWFUI010000017.1:0-757290 GCA_963818975.1 uncultured Planctomycetota bacterium
CGCGTGCCCAGGCGGGCGATCAGGCGCCGCAGTGGATGCACGCGCTCGCCGACGCTCCTGTTCCCGCGCACGACGAAGAGACGGAAGCCATTCTGCTCTACTCAGAGCGGAACGTCACTGTGCAATCCGCAAACAACATGAAGATCTCGGTACGCGAAGCGTATCGGATCTTGCGTCCCGAGGCACGGCGGCATCACGAATACGTTGCCGTGGACTTTGGTCCGCACAAGAAAGTCACCAGTCTGCGCGCCTGGTGCATTCCGACGGGCGGCAAGGATTATCAAGTGAAAGAGAAAGACGCCGCCGACGTTGCGCCCGATGTTGAGGGCGGCGACCTCATCAACGACGTGAAATATAGAGTGCTGCAAATACCCGCGGTCGAGCCGGGAAGCATTATCGGCTATGAGTACGAGACCGAAGAGCAGCCCATGGTCCTGCAGGACCAGTGGGAATTTCAGGACACTATTCCGGTACTGGATACCCGCTACTCCATTGAATTGCCGGCCGGCTGGACCTACGAAACCAAGTGGGCGAATTACCCCGAGAGCAAGCCGGCGCAAAGCGGAAACCGCTGGCAGTGGTCATTGACCAATGTGAAGCGCATCCGCAAAGAAGATGACATGCCCGCCTTGGAAGGTGTTGCTGGCCAGATGATCGTCTATCTCATTCCACCGGGCGAAGCGACCAATACCTTCTCCAACTGGCGGCAGATGGGCGAGTGGTATCACGAACTCACCAAACCCCGGGTTGATGCCTCTTCCGATCTGAAGCAAACCGTTGCCAGTCTTACGGCAGCTAAGCCCACAACGCTGGCCAAGATGCAGGCCATTGCCGGCTTCGTGCAGCAAAACTTCCGCTACGTCGCAATTGAGCTCGGCATCGGAGGCTGGCAGCCGCACTCAGCCAGCGAGGTCTTTGGGCATCGCTATGGAGACTGCAAAGATAAGACTACGGTGATGATCTCCATGCTCCGCGAAATCGGCGTGGAGGCCTATTACGTTCTGGTGAATGTTGACCGAGGCGCCGTCAATGCCGACACGCCAGCGAACGCTCATGCCTTCAATCACGCGGTGGTGGCGATTCGCTTGCCGGATAATGTTGAAGATCCGTCGCTACTCGCGATCCTGCAGCATCCCAAGTGCGGAAGGCTGCTCATCTTCGATCCCACCGATGAGTTCACGCCCTTTGGACAGCTGGGCAATCATCTTCAGGCCAGCTACGGAATGCTCGCCGGCCCCAGCGGCGGCGAGTTGGTGCTGCTGCCTACCATGCCTCCCTCGGTGAACAGTATCCAGCGCACTGCCAAGCTTAAGCTTGATGAGAACGGTATGTTGACCGGAGAGGTAAATGAGGTTCGCAACGGCAACAAGGCCTGGGCAGAGCGCGGCCGTCTGCGGCAAGCGGAGAAGGACAGCGATCGCATTCGTCCCATCGAGAACATCCTGTCAGCTTCGCTGACCAGTTTCCAGATTACCCATGCTTCCGTGCAGAACCTGAACAAAACGGATCAACCCTTCGGCTTCATTTATTCCTTTACGGCTCCTAATTACGCCAAGAATGCCGGCGGCCTTCTGCTGGTGCGGCCTCGTGTGCTGGGCGTCAAAGCTCTTGGCCTGGCTACCACGAAGCATCCGCGCGAGTATCCTTTCGAACTCAGCGGCATGGGCCTCGAAACCGACAGCTTCGACATAACGATTCCCTCCGGTTATTCGGTGGACGATTTGCCCGAGCCCGCCGACGCCGACTACGGCTTCGCCAGCTACCACGCGAAGACGGTGGTCGAGGGCAGCACGATCCACTATCGCCGCAGCTACGAGGTCAAGCAGGTGAGCGTCCCGGTTGATCAGGCGGACAAGGTCAAGACGTTCTACCAGATTGTCGCCGGCGACGAGCGCAACATGGTGGTCTTGAAGCCGTCGCAGGTGCACTAGACAGCCGCCACCTTCGCCTGCAGATTCGTCCCTCAAATCGAGCCGTTAGCCATTGAGCGGCTGACTCTAACCCGCTGCGCGAGTATTCTCTCCGTATCGTTCCCAGGAGGTCTCATGGCCCGTCGCCGTACCTCTACCCTTGCGATACTCCTGCTTGTTGTGGCTTGCTGCGCCATGGTCTCGGCTGCCGAGCGCACAGTCGATCTGACAGCATCCGACGGCACTACGCTTAAGGCGAGTTATTTTCCGGCTGACAAACCGGGCCCCGGCGTCTTGCTGCTGCACCAGTGCAATCGACAGCGCGGGGTTTGGGATACCCTGGCCCAGCAGCTTTCCGCGGCCGGCATCAATGTTCTCACCATGGATCTTCGCGGTTTCGGCGAAAGTGGCGGAGTGCCGTTTGCCAAGGCGACGCAGCCTGAGTTGATCGCGGAACAGGCGAAGTGGCCGGGAGATATCGATGTCGCTTATCAATACCTGACCTCGCAGCCCGGCGTTACCAAAGACATGATTGGGGTGGGTGGCGCCAGTTGTGGCGTCAACAATTCCATCCAGACCGCGATTCGTCATCCCGAGGTTCACTCGCTAGTGCTGCTCTCCGGCCCCACCGACCGCAACGGCCGCGAGTTTTTGCGCAACTCCACGACTGCGCCGGAATTCTTCGCAGCTGCCGATGACGACGAATTCCCCGGCACGGTCGTCGGGATGGAGTGGCTGTATAACATCACCGGAAATCCAGGAAAGACATGGGTGCATGAGACGACAGGCGGTCACGGCGCCGACATGTTCAAGGCCCATCCCGAACTCATGAAGCAGATCACCGACTGGTATGTGACCACGCTTATCAAAACGCCGGGACATGCGCCCGCATCGAAGAAGGCTTGGAAGCCGTCACCGGTGGTGGTCGCGCTTAGCACGATCGATCAGCCGGGAGGGGCCGCGAAGGTCAGGGCCATGCTGAAAGAGGCTCGCAAGAAGGATCCCAGCGCCACCCTCCTTCCCGAAGCTACGGTCAACTTGATTGGATACGAGTTCATCCAGGCAGGCGACACGAAAAGCGCCATCGAGATCATGAAGCTCAATGTCGAAGCGTATCCGGGTTCGCCGAATGTCTACGACAGCCTTGGAGACGCGTATGTCGCCGCCGGACAGAAAGACCTGGCGATCGAGGCGTCGAAGAAGGCGCTGGAACTGCTCGCTTCCGACACCACCGATCCGCAGCAACAGCGCGACGCGATCAAGGCCAGCGCCGAGGGCAAGCTGAAGCAGTTGGGGGACGCGTCACAATAATTCCGTCGCGCAAACCTCCACATCATTCGACATGGGTGCGACCGATTCAAAGTACCGCCGGCCCAAAAAGGATTTGTCATCCCGACCGAGGTCTTTAGACCGAGCGGAGGGACCTGCTGTCTGCGTGCACCAGCAGGCTCAGTTAGCGGTCATCTGCTAGCATTCCTTCGTCATGAAGAAACTCAGTTTGGTCCTGCCTCTGATTCTTCTCCTGCCGATCTTCGCTCTCGCGCAAACCCAACCGGCCATTGTCCTGCATGCGGCACGAATGCTGGATGTCGAAAGCGGCAAGATCATCACTCCCGCCGCAATCCTGATACAGGGAGACCACATTGCCGGCGTAGGTGCGGGTGTCAGCGCTCCCGCCGGAGCGCAGATCATCGATCTCGGCGACGTGACTCTGATGCCGGGCCTGATCGACGCGCACGTGCATCTCTTCCTGCATCCCGGTGCGGAAGACTTGCAAACCGTGGAAGAGTCGGTCCCACAGCGCACCATCCTGGCGACGCTCGCGGCGAAGGCTGACCTGATGGCCGGTTTCACCGCCGAGCGCGATATGGGTACCGAAGGCGCAGGCTCCGCCGACACCGCCGTCCGCGACGCGATCAACGATGGGCTGATCCCCGGGCCGCGGCTGCGCGTCAGCGGCAACGCTATCGATATTCTCGGCGGGCATGAGGACGCCAACCGCTTCAACCCGGCACAACACGTGCTCTCGAATGCCGACCGTGCCAACAACTCCGAGGAGATCGTCGAGGTCATCCGCGAGCAGGTGAAACAGGGCGCTGACTTCACCAAGATCTACGAGACCGGCCGCGACACGTTAGTCGATGGCCAGTGGCACACGCCTTACCAGTACACCGAAGAGCAGCTCGCCGCGGCGGTCACCGAAGCGGCACGCACAGGCCGTCGGGTTGCTGTCCACGCCACCGGCGAGCCCGGGACGCTTTACGCCGTGCAGGCTGGCGTCGAGTCGGTCGATCACGCCGATCAGCTTAGCGACGAAACCATGCGCCTGATGCGGGAGAAGGGAATCCCCGCGGTTCCCACGTTTGCCATCGTCGAATACTTCGGTAATCACGCGCCCAATCCGGCCGCCGCCGAGCGCGAACGGAAGATGCAGGAATATCATGCGCAGTCGTTCAAGAAGCAGCTCGCTGCAGGTGTGCCGATGGCGGTCGGATCGGATGTCGGTCCGTTCCCGCATGGCACGCAGGCTCGCGAATTCGAATTAATGGTGCAGTACGGCATGAGTCCGGTAGGGGTACTGCAAGCCGACCTGCTGAACGGCGCCAAACTGCTGGGCTGGGCCGACCGGATCGGCCAGCTCAAAGCGGGCTACTTCGCCGACATCGTTGCTGTTCCTGGCGATCCAACAAGCGACATCAGCGCCGTGACGCGCGTGAGCTTCGTGATGAAGGGTGGAGTGGTGTATCGGAAGTGAGAACGCGATTCGCTGGACTAGCCGGCAAGCAGGCTGCCCCGTTCAAGCGAAGCTTGGGCGGGTGTTCTTGCATCTATTTGACAGGCAGACGCACTACAGGTTGGCCCGCCTGCGCCAAAGGAAGGCGTAGAACGGGGCACTCCCGGTCTGGCGAAGAGCGAGAATTCCATGATCCTCACCTGCAAAGTTTGTGGCACTAAGAATCGCGTTCCGGCAAAGCACCTGGCCGATACGGGCCGCTGCGGCTCGTGTAAGTCTGCACTGCCTCCGGTCGATGAGCCGCTGAACGTTGATACTGCCGAGTTCGACGAGATCGTTCGTGACTCGAGGGTTCCGGTGCTGGCCGATTTCTGGGCTGCGTGGTGCGGTCCCTGTCGCATGGCCGCTCCTGAAGTCGCGCAGACGGCCAAGGACATGGCCGGCAAAGCCATCGTGGTGAAAGTCGATACCGAGCGCTATCCGGAACTGGCTTCGCGCTTCAATATCCGCGGCATCCCGTATTTCGCGGTCTTTGCCGGCGGGCGCCCCCTGGTGCAGCAGGCAGGCCTGGTCGATCATCGCCAGATGGAGACCTGGCTGCAGTCAGCGTCTGTATCGGCGTAATCGGGTTTGCCGAACCGTTACTTCTTCCTGGCCAGATCGCCGAGGATTGCGGCCGCATCGCGCTTGCCTACCTCTAGAAAATCCTTCTCGTCGATCAGTCCAAAGATCTCCAGCAACTTGGCGACCAGGCCTGTCCATCCCGTCTGGTGACTAGCGCCCAGGCCGGCGCCATTGTCTCCGTGGAAGTACTCGTAGAACAGGAGGTTGTCTTTCCAGTGCGGATCGGTCTGGAATTTCTCCGTCCCGCCATAGACCGGCCGTCGCCCGGACTTATCGCGCAGGAAGATACTGCTAAGCCGATCGGCGACCTCGTGACCGACCTGGTACAGATTCATCATGTTGCCCGAGCCGGTGGGACATTCAATCTTGAAGTCGTCGCCATAATAAAGGTAGTACGTTAGCAGCGCGCGGATGATCACCACATTGACTGGCATCCAGATGGGCCCGCGCCAGTTGGAGTTGCCGCCGAACATGCCCGAATCCGATTCGGCCGGCAGATAGCCTATCCGGTATTCTTTTCCTTCCACCTTCACGGAGTACGGGTGCTTTTCGTGATAACGGGAGAGCGAGCGAATGCCATGCGGACTGAGAAATTCTTCTTCATCCAGCATGCGCGTGAGGATGCGTCGCAGCCGTTCCGGATTGACCAGCGCAGCGATGCCGCGATCGCCCTTGCCGCGTCGATTAATTCCCGTGGGATGCATGCTCTTGCGCAGCTCCGGCATGCGCTCCATCCGTTCGTGCAGGAGTTGTACGGCGCGCGGCACTCGCTCCCGTTGCCACGGCTCGATCACCGTGACGGCGCACATAGGCAGCAAGCCCACCATGGAGCGCACCTTCAGCCGGTGAGCCGTTCCGTCCGGAAGCCGCAACACGTCGTAGTAAAAGCCGTCTTCCTCGTCCCACATGCCGTCCGGTCCGGTGCGGTTCATGGCGTGGGCGATCCACAACAGGTGATCGGCAAACTTTACCGCCATCTCTTCATAGAACGGATCGTAAGCAGCGAGCTCAATAGCGATCTCCGCCATGTTCTGGCCGAAGAGCGTCATCCACGCAGTACCGTCGGCCTGCTCCAGATAGCCGCCGGTAGGCAGCGGCGCGCTGCGATCGAAGACACCGATGTTGTCGAGCCCGAGGAATCCACCCTCGAACACATTGCGGCCGAAGCGGTCTTTGCGGTTGACCCACCAGCTGAAGTTCAGCATCAGCTTGCTGAACGAGCGTTTGAGAAATTCCGTGTCGCCCTGGCCGCGCAGCGCGCTCTCCATGCGGTACAGGAACATCGTCGCCCAGGCATGCACCGGCGGATTCACATCGCTGAAGTTCCACTCGTACGCCGGAATTTGTCCGGTGGGGTGAAGAAAAAACTCCTGCAGCATCAGGTCGAGCTGTTCCTTGGCGAAATCGATATCGACGGTCGACAGCGCAATCGAGTGGAACGCCAGGTCCCACGCCGCGTACCAGGGGTACTCCCACTTGTCCGGCATGGAAATCACATGCTCGTTCACCATGTGGTACCACTCGCGATTGCGAACACTGGCATCGGAGTTGTTGAGCGGGTCGATGCCGTGCTCTTCCAGCCACTGATCGACATTGAGGCCGAAATACTGCTTGGTCCACAGCATCCCCGCCAGCGCCTGACGCATGACCCGCGCCTGATCTTCGTTCAATGTTTCGGGAGTGACAACGCCGTAGAAGTCGTCGGCTTCCCTCTTGCGAGTGTCGAAAGTCTTCGCAAAACTTTTGAACGGGTCGCCGATTTTCTCCGGCGCAACGTCGCTCAAGCGCAGGCGAACCGTGGCTTGTCCGCCGCCAGGAACCGTGACCTTATGATGCGCGGTCACCTTTGTTCCCTTGCGCTCCGGATTGATCGCGTTCTGCTGGCCGTGAATCAGGTAATTGTGAATCGCATCTTTCACGTAAGGGCTGGGGTTCGGCTTGCCGAAGATACGCTGGCTGTTGGTTTCATTCTCGGTGAACAGCAACGGTACGTCGCCGTCGCAGTACAAGTATCGCTGGCCTACCACATCGTGGGAGGCAGCAATCGCGCTGCTTCCTTTCCTGGACGCGACCGGCTGCATCGACGGTTTGTGGCTGGCGTCGCCCCAGCTCCAGGTGTTACGAAATAGCAATGTGGGCAGGATGTGCAGGCTCGCCGCTTCCGGCCCGCGATTGCAGGCGGTGATCTGGATGAGGACATCGTCGGCCGTTTCCTTGGCGAACTCTACAAACACATCCCAATAACGATCCTCATTGAACACGCCGGTGTCCAGCAGTTCGTACTCCAGATCCTTCCGTCCCCGCTGTTTGTTCGTGCTGACCAGATTGTCGTAGGGATAAGCCTTCTGCGGATACTTGTACAGATACTTCATGTATGAGTGCGTCGGCGTGCTGTCGAGATAGAAGTAATATTCCTTCACGTCTTCGCCGTGATTGCCTTCGCTGTTGGTGAGTCCGAAGAGCCGCTCCTTCAGGATCGGGTCCTGGCCGTTCCATAGCGCCAGGCTGAAGCACAGCAGTTGCTGGTCGTCGCAAAATCCGGCCAGCCCATCTTCTCCCCAGCGATACGCGCGCGAACGCGCCTGGTCGTGCGAGAAGTAGTCCCACGCGTTGCCGTCTTTGCTGTAATCCTCCCGGACCGTTCCCCATTGCCGCTCGCTGAGGTAGGGTCCCCACTTTTTCCAATTCGCTTTGGCTGTGCGAGCTTCGTCCAGCCTGACCAGTTCTGAGCAATCTTTGGTTTCTTTAGCCATGGCTCATTTCCCTCGACCAGCCAACGCGAACTTGCTCACCGCGGAACGGCTTGATAAGCGGATACGAATGTGCGTCGGAGATGGCTTTGGTATGTAGTGGCGCACGTTGCCGCCAAGCGGGTATCGGCTCGTTGAATCCTCAGTGCGTGACGATGGCGGCAACTTACGTTCCAGCCATCATAGACCACCTTGGCAGGTAGCAGCTCTGTATTTCTAACCCGGACAGGATTGCACCCATTCTCAATCTTCGGCGAAACGAGTCCATGTCGGGCGGTCTGTACCTATGCGAAATTCCTGCCATCGCGCCTATACTGGCATCGGATATACTATGCCGTCCAATCTCAAGTCATCCTGGGTCCGAAGAAGAATCGAGGGCGCCCTCCGAAACGCTTTCACCAAGGCTTACCAGACCATCAAGGTCGATCCCAAGCACTACCTGGAGCATCTGCGGATTGCTTATAACCTGCCCGCGTTGACCTATGACGGCGTCTACTCGGTCGACCCCGACCTGCTGGACCGAATTGCCGGAGAGACCATTCAGGCCCACATGCGAATTGCCGCCGTCGAAGGCGCCGGCATGGGCATGGGCGGCATCTTCACCATGCTGCCCGATCTCGGCATCCTCGCCGCCATCACCCTGCGCATGATCCAGAAACTCAGCCTGATCTACGGCTTCTCCTACAGCACCGAGGAGGAAGAGGCCGAGCTATGGGTCGCCGCGGCCAGCGCGGCCGGCGTTGATATCAGCAGAGAACTGGTGGAGAAGCAATTTGTTTCGAAATTCGTGCCCAAGGTCATCCAGCGCATCGCCGTCAGCGCCAGCGCCGAGATCGTGGAAAAGTGGACCGCGCGCCTGATTCCAATCGTCAGCTCCGCCATCGGAGCCGGTCTGAACTACTACTTCGTCAAGGTTTGGGGCGAGCGCGCCATCGGACACTTCCGGCAAAAGCACCTGGAACTTCGCCACGCTAAGAACGCCATCCCGCTGCCAGCCAGCCCGCGTTAGTGCGTCGATTTCCTGAAAGAAGAGGCGTGAAACCAGTCTTTGCCACATGCCAATCGGTTAAGGAATTTCTGAGTGAGGTTTGCCTTGAAAGGGACCGCCTTCCGGCGGTCCGTAAAAGTCGAGCAAATGAACCCGGCTTTAGCCGCTGCGTGGGCGTTGACTTAATCAGAGTTTCCTAAGTGCTTAATGTGGCTTGCTCCGAGGCGAATAATTAGCGAAAATCGTGATAAAATAATTGGATGTCTGTGGGGGAGATTCCAGCGTCGCTTGCCTGGGCGCATCCGCTCGTCGCTGAGTGGTTCGTCAAGCGCTTTGGTACGCCTACCGAGCCCCAGGAGCAGGGCTGGCCCGAAATTCTCGCTGGCCGCACGACTCTTATTTCCGCCCCCACCGGATCCGGCAAAACGCTCGCGGCATTTCTCATCTGCATCGATCGTCTCGTCCGCAAGGCACTGGCCGGAGACCTTCGCGACGCGACCGAAGTTCTCTACGTGTCGCCACTGAAGGCGCTGGGCAACGACATCCAAAAGAATCTCGAAGTCCCGCTCGGTGAGATCCTGGCGCTGGCTGGCGAGCGCGGCTACTTGATGCCGGAGATTCGCACTGCGGTCCGTACCGGCGACACTCTAATGAAAGAGCGGCGCGAGATGCTGAAGCGTCCGCCGCACATCCTGGTCACCACGCCCGAGTCGCTGTACATCCTGCTGACCGCGAACAGCAGCCGCAACATTCTCAGCCACGTCAAGACCATCATCGTCGACGAAATTCATGCGGTCGCCGACGACAAGCGCGGCGCACACCTCACCATCTCGCTCGAGCGCCTGGAACTGCTGGCGGATCATCCGACGCGCATCGGACTTTCAGCGACACAAAAGCCGATCGAAGAGGTCGCGCATTTTTTGACCGGCACTAGAGGTATGGTAACGCCTGCATCGGAAGGTCCGGTCGAGCAGCCCTCCAACCTTGCGCACAGCGCCGCGGAACGTCGCGTAGAGCAATTCTTCAAGGCTGCATCCAACGCTGCTGCGGAAGATCTGGTAGAGCAGCCCTTCAGGGCTGCGTCCAGCCAGTCTCTTTTTACAGAAGAGCCGGCTTCAGCCGGCGACAGAGCTCCCGCGATCGTCAACATCGGTCACCGCCGCAAACTCGACATCGCGGTTGAAGTGCCTGCGTCCGAACTTGGCCCGATCGCCAGCAACGAAATGTGGGGCGAGGTCTACGACCGTCTCGCTGAGCTGGCGATGCAGCACCGCTCGACGCTGGTCTTCGTCAACACCCGGCGCCTGGCGGAGCGGCTGGCCATGCATCTGGGCGAACGCATCGGAGAAGATCAGGTTGCTGCGCATCATGGCAGCTTGTCGCGCAAATTGCGTCTGACCGCCGAACGCAAGCTCAAGAACGGTGAAATCCGCCTGCTGGTTGCCACTGCGTCACTCGAACTCGGAATCGATGTTGGCACAGTTGACCTGGTCTGCCAGATCAATTCTCCGCGATCGATTGCTGTCGCTCTCCAGCGCGTCGGCCGCGCCGGCCACTGGCGTGGAGCCATTCCGAAGGGGCGCTTGTTTGCGACTACTCGTGACGACCTTCTCGAATGTGCGGCAGCCGTTCGCGCTGTCAAGCAAGGTGATCTCGATGTGCTGCACATCCCGTCGGCGCCGCTCGATATTCTGGCGCAGCAGATCGTCGCCATGTGCGCCTGCGAAGATTGGGACGAGGACGCGCTCTTCGCGTTCATGCGCCGCGCCTATCCTTACCGCGGTCTGAAGCGCGAGGAATACGACCGCATCCTGGAAATGCTGTCGCAAGGCATCGCCGCCAAGCGCGGCCGTTATGGCGCCTATCTCTTCCGCGACATGGTCAATCGCCGCCTGCGCGCTCGCCGCGGGGCCCGCCTGGCCGCCATCACCAGCGGCGGAGCGATTCCCGACAACTCGCTGTTCACCGTGTTGGCGCAGCCGGAAAACATTGTGGTAGGAACGCTCGACGAAGACTTTGCAGTCGAGAGCAATGCCGGCGACATCATGCTGCTGGGCAACACCTCGTGGCGCATTCGTCGCGTCGAGTCGAACTCCGGCCGCGTGCTGGTGGAGGATGCGCACGGCGCTGCGCCGACCGTACCGTTCTGGCGCGGCGAGGCTCCTGCGCGTACTGACGAGTTGTCACTGCACGTCGGCGACCTGCGCGAACAAATCAGCAAGCTGCTGCCGAACACCGCACCGCTGCCCGTTCCGCTGAATCCGGAGATGGGCGAGGTGCGCGCCGAGCGCATCGCCAACTACGAGAGGTTCGAAGGTGACCGTACCAGGCCGAAGATCAAAACCAGGCTCGCTGGACTGAAGTCCGTCTCGCTCGAACAATCAAGGCAAACGGGTGACGGCACACCTGAGGGTGTGCTCCTTCAAAGCCAACTAATGGATGGCTCGAACGGCGCCGATACCGCGCCCAAGCCGCGTGTCCGCCTGCGCGGCCTCGAATCCAGCCCTGAAGTCCAGAACGCCGTCGCCTGGCTGAAGGACGAATGCGGCCTGGACGATTCCGGCGCCGAACAAGCCATCGAATACATCATCACCGGCCGCGCCGTGCTGGGCGAAGTTCCCACCCAGCAGACCATCATCGCCGAGCGCTTCTTCGACGAAGGCGGCGGCATGCAGCTCATCATCCACGCGCCCTTCGGCGGCCGCATCAACAAGGCCTGGGGCCTGGCGCTGCGCAAACGCTTCTGCCGTTCCTTCAATTTTGAACTCCAGGCTGCCGCGACCGACAACGGCCTGAACATCGCTCTCGCCGAACAGCACAGCTTCCCCTTGAGCGATGTCTTTCACTACTTGCAGACGGAGACGCTGCAGGAAATTTTGGAGCAGGCCGCGCTGCCCTCGCCGATCTTTGCCACGCGCTGGCGCTGGGACGCCAATCGCTCGCTGGCGCTGCTGCGCTTTCAGGGCGGCAAGAAAGTTCCGCCGCCGATCCAACGCATCCGCAGCGACGATCTTCTCGCCTCGGTCTTCCCCGACGTTGCCGCCTGTCCGGAAAATCTCGAGGGTGACATCAAGATTCCCGATCACCCGCTCATTCAGGAGGTGATGAAGGATGTCCTCACCGAAGCCATGGACATCGACGGTCTGCGCACCGTGATCGAGCGCATTAACAGCGGCGCGATTCGCTGCCTCGCCGTTGACACGCCTGTGCCGTCGCAGTTCTCGCACGAGATTCTAAACGCCAATCCGTATGCGTTTCTCGACGACGCTCCGCTGGAGGAGCGTCGCGCGCGCGCTGTACAGATGCGCCGCATCCTGCCCGAAGCGGTGCTCAACGAAGTGGGCCGGCTCGATCAGCAAGCCATCGCGCGTGTTCGCGATGAAGCGCGCCCCGACGTGCGCGACAGCGACGAACTGCACGACACATTGCAGACATTGGTTGCTGTGCCGGAAGAAATGCCCGATCCCGACTGGCAGCACGCCGTCGAGACATGGAAACCATTCATTGCCGAATTGCTCGAAGGCTGGCGAGTCGTGCGGGCGAAAGTAAGAACAAACCAGGTTGTCGTCCCGACCGACGGTTTAAACAGCAATACGGTTGTCCCCCCGACCGAGAGTTGCGACAGTAATACGGTTGTCACCCCGACCGAGGACTTTAGTCCGAGTGGAGGGACCTGCTTTTCAGCCGGCGACACTCGCCGCTACCTCGTCGCCTCCGAACGTGCCAAGGACTTCGCGCTGATCTTCCCCAACGCTGCGTTCGAGGTCGCGCCTCCTGACCTGCCAGCGAACACGACTTCGCGTGACGACGCCATTCACGCTATGGTCGCGGGCTGGATGATGCACTCCGGTCCGATCACCGCAGCTGCCCTGGGCTACAGACTGGGCGTGCCGACGAACGACATGGAAAAGGCTCTGCTGCGGTTGGAAGCTGGGGGGACCATACTGCGCGGAAACTTTACCGGACTTAGCTCCCACCCTGTTCCCAACAACGGGCAACCAGGATGGAGCACCCAGTCAGAGTTCGAGAATGTCGAGTGGTGCGAGCGCCGCCTGCTCTCACGCATTCATCACCTCACAGTCGCAACGTTGCGCAAGCAGGTTGAGCCGGTCACGCCCGCACAGTTCATGCGCTGGCTGCTGCGCTGGCAGCACATTGCTCCGCAGTCGCAGCTGGCCGGGGAGCGCGGACTGCTGCAAGCCCTCCGCCAGTTGCAGGGCTTCGAGATCCCGGCCAACGCGTGGGAGAAGCAGATTCTTGCGCGTCGCATCAACGACTATGATCCCGCCGCGCTCGATCAACTCTGCCTCACCGGCGCCATCGGCTGGGGCCGTTTGTCGCCTCACCCGGCAACGCTCGAAGAATCGGGCGAAGGCCGCCGTCGCGTAGTGCCGACCAGCGTCGCGCCTATCACCTTCTTCGTGCGCGAAGAGTCCGATTGGATGCAGCCGCGTCTCGGCGAAGACGAACAAAGTTACGAAGGCATTCTCAGCGATTCCGCGCGCGTCGTGCTGCAATATCTGCGGCGACGCGGTGCATCATTCTTCGCCGACATTGTTCGCGGCACCGGCAAGCTGAAAGCCGAGATCGAAACCGCGCTGTGGGAGCTGGTCGCAGCCGGCATGGTGACCGCCGATGGCTTCGACAATCTGCGCTCGCTCATCAATCCCAAGCGCAGGCTGGGTCAGGGTTCCGGCAAAGTCACGCGGCCGCGGCATACCCCCGGACGCTGGTCGCTGCTCTATCCCTCCGAAGGCACCGACCACAATCGCGTGGTCGAAGCGACCTGCTGGATGCTGCTGCGTCGTTACGGCGTGATCTTCCGCGAGGTGCTCGCGCGCGAATCGAATCTGCCCAAGTGGCGTGAACTCTTGATCGCTCTCCGCCGCCTCGAAGATCGTGGCGAAATCCGCGGCGGACGTTTTGTCAGCGGCTTCCTGGGCGAGCAGTTTGCCTTGCCTGAGGCGGTCGAGTCGGTTCGCGCCATGCGTAACCTGCCCGCAAGCGGCGAAGTGATCACCATCTCGGCCGCCGATCCGCTGAACCTGGTGGGCTTCATCGTTCCCGGCGATCGCGTTGCCGCAATCTCCGGCAAGTACGTAAGCTTTCGTGACGGCGTCGCCGTCGATTCCGGGGAACGCACCTCGGTTCTGCTTGAGGCCGCAGCGCAGTAATGGATGACGAACTGATTGAAGGCGTCGACTATTACTGGGAGAACGGTTTCATGGTCTTCACCGCGGTTTACCTAACCAAGCGCGGCTTCTGCTGCCGCTCCGGCTGCCGGCACTGTCCGTATGGATTTGTCAGGGAGGAAGAATAGCGCTCTTCGCTAGAGCCGTGATGCGATCCCAACGCAACGACGGTTTGCTAGACGAACCTCAAGGCAGAGACCGTTTGGTAGAGCGAACCTTCAGGTTCGCGTCCAATGACCAATGCATAATTTAAGAATTGCCATCCTGAGCGCGGCAGCGCCCTTGTTGGCGCTACGGAGTCGAAGGACCCCTACCTCAGCAGCAATCCCGCATCTCGAGTCTTCGTCAAGAATCGGTCCGATCCTCGAGTGAATATTGGAATGTCAGGAGCCAAAAGAGCTAGCCTTCCCGACTTCGCGCTTGCCTTACCCTCGTCTCTCCCGCGAAACTGAACTCGTGAAAGCCATCGCCATCATCCCTGCCCGACTCGCCTCCACCCGTCTGCCGCGCAAGATACTTCGCGAGATCGCTGGCCGTCCCATGCTCGCGCACGTTTACGAAGCGGCGCGCGGCTGCGAGCAGTTACAGGATGTCATCGTCGCAACCGATTCAGAAGACATCGCAGTCCTCTGCCGCCGGAACGGCTGGCACTATCGCCTGACTTCCCCCGAACAGCGCAGTGGAACGGATCGTGTCCACGAGGTCGCGCAGACCGTCGCGGCCGATGTCTACGTCAACGTGCAGGGCGATGAGCCGCTGGCGCGCCGCGAGCATCTCGACGTGCTGTTGAACCTTATGCGCAATGAGCAAGTGCAGGTCGGAACCATCAAGACTCGCTGTTCAGCGGAAGACGTCGCGAATCCAAACGCGGTAAAAGTGGTAACCGCCCTCGACGGACGCGCACTGTATTTTTCTCGCGCAATTATTCCGTTCGACCGCGATCGCACCGGCGCGGTGCGCTATTACAAGCATCTCGGCTTCTATGCCTATCGCAAGGCTGTACTCGATGCGTTTTGCGCCTGGCCCGAGTCGGAACTGGAGCGCAACGAGCGCCTGGAGCAGTTACGCTTTCTCGATCATGGTGTCGATATTCATGTAGCTGAGACGCCGTACGACACTGTGGGAGTCGACACGGAGGAAGATCTGAAGCGGGTGGAAGAGATTATAAGAAGGCTTTCGAGCTAAAAGGTCTGTCGGTCAAGCCTTGTGTCAGGGCACGACCTCACAGGCTGCCCAACAATTCGAATCGGACGTCTTGACCAAGGTTTTTACTGGCTGATCGCTTGCGGCTGTTTGCTCGCCCACGCTTCCGCCGCCGCCACCCGTTTTCCAATCGACGGGTGCGAGTGGAAGAGCCACTCGATGAACTGGTTCGGTTCGCGCTCGGCAAGATTCTGATCGGCCAGCTTCTGCATCGAGCTGATGAAAGGCTCGATCGCCGGTGTGTTCTCCCAGGCGTAGCGATCGGCTTCGCGTTCGTGCTGGCGGGAGATCGCATTCAGCGCCGGCATCAGCACAAAGCCCAGTACGGTTGCCACCAGCACAACCAGCGGCAGGTTGGCGAAATCATAGAGTCGTGATCCGAGCACCGGGAACCATTCCTTGGCAATCACAAAGCGCAGCACCACGTTGATGAGCCAAAATCCCAGCAGCGTCACCCCAACCTGCGTGAAGATGCCTTTCAGGATGTGCTTATGGATGTGGTGTCCGAGTTCGTGCGCCAGGATGGCTTCAATCTCATCGTCGCTGTAGTGCTGGAGCAGCGTGTCCGAAAGAATGATGCGGCGGGTCGATCCCATTCCGGCCAGCGCGGCGTTGGCTCTATTCGTCTTCTCCGAAAGCTTCCATTCGTAGACTCCGCGCACGCGCGTTCCCGCCCGCTCGCCCAGTTTTGTCAGCCGGTCTCGCAGGCCGTCATTCGCCAATGGTTCGAACTTGTAGAAGATGGGCATCAGGACGACCGGCGCAAGCTGTGCCATCAGCAGGAACAATCCGACGAACACTGCCCAGGCGATAATCCACCAGCGCTGCGGCGCAATGCGAATGATCGAATAAATGATTTCAACCATGGCGCTTCCGAGCACCAGCGAGACCAGCCAGCCCTTGCACTCGTCCCAAACCCAGCTGCGGAATTTCTGGTTGGACAGATGATACTGATGCTCCAGCCGGAAGCCGGTCAAATCGAACGGCAGGCTCAGCGCCTTGGCGATCAGCGAGAACATCAACACATAAAGAAACACGGCGAAGAAATAATGCTGGCGCGCGCCCACATAGGACCAGTCGCGCAGCGTGCCGGTCCAGCCGGTGACCAGCAGGACGACCAGCAGCGCAAAGCCGATCAAGGTGTCGGCCATGCTCAGCCAGCGTTGAATGCGGTTGTACCGCCGTACCTCGGGCGAATCCGCCGGGAGCTGCGGCTTTGCAGTGGTTGCCATTCTTGGGTCAGTGGCTGGAACGAAGGCCCGCGTCCAGCAACATCTCTCCAGTATAAAGCACAAAAAACCCCACACAACCGGGAGCGGGATGTGTGGGGCGCCGTCGGATCTGCGCAGAAGCGTTTACTGGGGAGGCGGAAGCTTCTGTCTCGCAGGAGCGACGGCCGTATTGTCCGCCTGCGCATTACCGGAGTTGGTGTTGGCGTTTGCACTCGACATCGAAGCCAATTCCGACTGACGATAGCGCGGCGCGCTGACGTACCCGTGAATGTGGTCCTTCGTAATCTTGTTGATCACCAGCTCGACCGGCTGCGGATTGTCGGGCGTATAGAACATTACCGGCTGATAAAGGTTGACATGCTTCTGCGAGAGGTTGCGATCGTCGACCATCAATTCGAGATCGGCGTATTGATGCTTGGTGTTGGCCTTGCGCAGCCTCACCCCAAAGGGCCCGTTGTGCTGGAACTGCTTCGACTTGTCGATGTCGAACTCGTAGTAATTGCGCTCGCCCTTTTTCTGCAACAGCACCAGCTCGTCGTGCGTCCGAGCGATGGAGCCGGTCAGCTCCGTGCGGGTATTGTTCAGGTCGCCCTGGGTGCTCGCAATTTGGCTCTGCGTGTCTTCAATGGCTTTATTCTGCGCGTCGATCTGCGCCTGCATCTTCTGCAAGCGCGAAGGCTGGCTGCTGTGATGAGCGGTCGTCGTCATACGCCGGAGGGCAGGATGTGGAGCGGGAGCAGCTTGTGCCTGCGCCTGAGCTGCCTGTGCGGCTAACGCATTCACCTTGGTCGTGAGATCGTCCACCTGGCTGCGCGTGGTTGCTAACTGCGCGCCGGTCTGCTGATTTTCGGCGACCAGATCCTGCGCGACCCGGTGCTCATGAAACGCGTAGCCCCCAAGCATAGCTCCGGCCACCAGCACGGGTGCGATGTAGGCGACCGCCCGGCCGGAAATCGATCCCCGCGACTCCTCCGCTCGCGAAAATACCCGATGCGGCTCATCCTCGTAGTAATCCATCTTGCCTCCTGAAACGGCGTCAGCCCCGAAGCCGACAAATACGCGTTGTTATGAGCAACTGAGATTCCACGCGTAAGTGCTTGGGAGATTTAGGACTGGATTGTGGGCCTTGGGAGTTGGCAGTGAACGAATGGATAGCTGGTATGCAAAAATTTCGGGTGCAGCTTTGAATTACGCTAGAGCATGCAGGGCGAATTGCGAGCGCAACATCATTCGTAAGCAGCAACTCTGCCGGGACAGTATTCTGGAACGTGAGTAAAACCGCATCCGCGCACCTAAAAAACCCGTTTCGCAAGGGCTTCGTCCGATCTGCGCTTCTGTGGATTCTCATCGGCGTCGTGCTCTTCTGGTCGCTTGCTGCGCTTCTGCTTGTGGCAGCGAAATGGATCAACCCCCCAACAACCGCGTTGCAAAGCCAGCGCCAGTGGCAAGCCTGGTTGCACGGTGCTCCCTATCAGAAACGTTACACGTTCGTTCCGCTGAACCAAATCTCGCCTGACCTCCAGCACGCTGTCATTGCCGCCGAAGATGCTCGTTTCTACCTGCATCATGGCTTCGATTGGAAGCAAATCGAAATCGCCGCCAAAGAAGATATGGAAGGCGAGCGCACGCGCGGAGCCTCCACGCTTACGCAGCAACTCGTCAAGAACTTACTCTTCGGAACCAGCCGCTCCATTTTGCGCAAGGGCGTAGAGACAACGCTGGTACCCGTGGCCGAGTTCGTCCTGGGCAAGCGGCGCATTCTGGAGCTTTACCTCAACGTCGTCGAATGGGGCCCCGGCGTTTATGGCGCAGACGCCGCCTGCCGTTACTACGACAAAATTCCAGCCCGCGCTATCGGCAGAGCACAGTCGGCCCAGCTCGCCGCAATTCTCCCGGCTCCCTTGAAGCGCCGCCCCGAACGCATGCACCGCTACCCCGAGATCATCTTGAAAAGGATGAGCCAGGTGGGCTGGTGACTGAGATGGCACAGCTTGCATCTCTGCACAGTTGGCGATGGTCAGCCTTAAAGAGTTCGGCCCTAAAGAGCTTTGAAGGGGCGCACCTTCAGTGCGCCGTTGCGACGCCTGTTTCCACGAAGGCGAGGCGGACTTTAGTCCGACGAGCCTACTTTCCAATACAGAACGAACTGAAAATCAAGTTCAGGATGTCGTCAGCGGTCGTCGCGCCCGTAATGTCGTCGAGTGGCCGCAGCACCGCGTAAAGGTCCAGCAGAATCATCTCGTGCGGGATCTTCTGCGGAACCGCCTGTCTAGCTTTGTCCAGCGCGGCGATGGAATCGCTGACCAGTTGCTTCTGGCGGATATTCGTCAGCAGGCCGCTGTCCTGCTGCGCCCCGCCGTTGCCGCCGACGAGACGCAGGATGCTTGAACGCAGCTCGTCGATCCCGCTGCCGGTGAGGGCCGAAGCACGAACTGCCGGATGAGACTTGCCGTTGTCTTCGACTTGACTGTGCGCAGCATCGATCTTGTTCCACACCACAATTGCTTGACGCCCTTCAACCAAACCGATCAACCGATCGTCTTGTTGCCGCTCGTCAAAGGTAAGAGGCTGTGCCGCTCCTCGCGACGCGTCTCGCACTACCAGCACGATGTCGGCGTCGGCTAGCGCTTCCATCGACTTGCGTACACCGATGCTTTCGGCCTCATCCAGTGCGGTGCGAATTCCCGCAGTGTCCACCAGGCGCACCGGAATGCCGCCGATCGCAACTGTCTCGCTCACGAGATCACGCGTCGTGCCAGGTGAAGCGGTGACGATGGCGCGCTCGCGCTCGACCAGCCGATTGAACAGGCTCGACTTGCCGACGTTAGGCCGTCCGACGATGGCCAGCGTCAATCCTTCATGCACGATCTTGCCAAAGACGAAACTGGCCAGCAGCTCTTCCAGCGGCCCGCGAACTGCGGCGATCCTCGCGAGGATCTGCGCGTCCGGGGTGATCGAGACATCATCCTCCGCGAAGTCGACTCCAGCCTCCATCACCGCGATCAGCTCAATCAGTTGCTGCTTGATGGGCTGCAGCCGCTTCGACAGCGAGCCTTCGAGTTGCCGAGCCGCGACCTGCGCCTGGTAGAGCGTCTGTGAATCGATCAGGTCGCGTACGGCTTCGGCCTGGGTCAGATCGATGCGGCCGTTGAGGAAAGCGCGCATGGTGAACTCGCCCGGCTCCGCCAGCCGCGCTCCGGCTTTCATTGCCGTCTCGACTACATGCTGCAAGACCACAGGTGATCCGTGGCAGGAGATCTCGACGACATCGTCCGTCGTGTAGGAGTGAGGCTTGGCAAAATATGTCGCGACCACTTCATCGATACGCTCGCCGCTCGCAGGATCGATCAGCTCGCCGAAATGTGCGCGTCCGGCTTCGAGAGCATGTGCCAGCCGCAGCATTGGCCGCGCGATGTTGACGGCTTCGTTGCCCGAAAGCCGCACCACGCCAATGCCGCCGCGTCCCGGCGGTGTAGCGATGGCGACGATGGTGTCATCGAGATGCACGAGTTCATTATTCACTGCGAGTACGAAGCGAACGGGAGAAAATCAGGGTGCCCCGGGTCTCGCGATTTTCGAGACCCGGAGTTTTTCCGTCGAGTCGAATTCAACGCAGAACTATCGGTCGTGTGCTGGCTATTGGGGTCCTTCGACTCCGGCGGCAAGTCCGGCCGCCTGCGCTCAGGATGACACTCTAAAGGAAAATGGCCGACACGGCTATTCGAGACTCTAACGACAATGCCCCGCTCTAGTCCACAGAAGACTAGAACGGGGCCACTCTCCCAATTACCCAATCTATCGGCAGACTCTGCCACTGCTTTAGTAGGGGAGCCGCCGCCCTCGGCTGAAGCCGACTCTTCAAGAGTTGATAGCCGCTAACGCCGGCCTGAAGGCCGGCTCTACCCGTACTCAGAGCCACGCTCAGGGTGCCCCACTCATTCGCGGTTTTCGAATGAGTGGGACGCAACGGACGTTATTTCGTCACCGGCGCCGGCTCGCCCACCCGCTTGGCCACCTTGAACGTCAGCTTGGCTTCGCGCTTGTCTTTGTCGACGACGACATGATCGCCGTGCAACACCTCGCCATCGAGAATCCTGAGGGCCAACGGATCCTGGATCAGCCGCTGGATCGAGCGCTTCAGCGGACGCGCGCCATAGTTCGGATCGTAGCCTTGGGTGAAGACTAGCTCCTTCGCAGCCGGCGTCAGCTCCAGCGAGATCTTGCGATCGGCCAGCAGCTTGCGCAGGTCTTCCAGCCGCAGCTCCACAATCTTCGACAGCTGCTCCTTGCCCAGCGGATTGAAGATCAGGATATCGTCCACGCGATTCAGGAACTCGGGCTTGAAGTGCGCCCGCAGCGCCTCCATTACGGCTTCGTGCGCTTCCTTTACGCGCTCCGGCGTGGTCAGGTCGGTCAGGTAGCTGGATCCGATGTTCGACGTCATGATGATGATCGTGTTCTTGAAATCCACGATCCGGCCCTTGCCGTCGGTGAGCCGGCCGTCATCCATGATCTGCAGGAAGACGTTGAACACTTCTGGGTGCGCTTTCTCGATTTCATCGAACAGCACCACCGAGTACGGACGCCGTCGCACAGCTTCCGTCAATTGCCCGCCCTCTTCGTAGCCCACATATCCCGGGGGCGCGCCAATCAAGCGTGAGACGGCATGCCGCTCCCCATACTCCGACATATCGATGCGGATCATCGCGTGCTCATCGTCGAACAGAAATTCCGCCAGCGCGCGCGCCAACTCGGTCTTGCCGACACCCGTCGGGCCGAGGAAGATGAACGAGCCAATCGGCTTTCGCGGATCGCTTAGCCCCGCGCGCGAACGCCGTATGGCATTCGAGACGTGCGTCACTGCATCGTCCTGTCCAATGACACGCTGCTTCAGCCGATCTTCCATCGTGACCAGCTTCTTCACTTCGCCTTCCAGCATCTTCGAAACCGGAATGCCGGTCCAGCGACTCACAATCCGGGCGACGTCTTCCTCGTCGACCTCTTCCTTCAGCATGCGAGCCTGCTTGCCGTCCATGTTCGCGCTCAACTTCTTGAGCTCCGCTTCGAGTTGCGGAACTTCGCCATACTGAATCTGCGCCGCGCGATTGTAGTCGCCCTTGCGCGTGGCCTCCTGCTCCTCCAGCTTCAGCCGCTCGATATGCTCCTTGGTCTCGCGGACCTTGGCGATGGCTTCCTTCTCCTGCTTCCAGCGAGCTTTCAGCGCATTGGATTCCTCGCGGATGTGCGCTAGTTCTTTCTCCAGCACTGCCAGCCGCTCCCGCGAGTTCGCATCGTCTTCGCGCTTCAACGCCTGGCGCTCGATCTCCAACTGCGTGGCGCGACGTTCGAGCTGATCGATTTCCGTCGGCATGGAGTCAATCTGAATGCGCAACGAAGCCGCCGCTTCGTCGATCAAATCAATAGCCTTATCCGGCAGAAATCGGTCGGAGATGTAGCGATGCGACAACGTCGCCGCTGCCACAATCGCCGAATCTTTGATCCGCACGCCGTGATGGACTTCGTACTTCTCACGCAGGCCGCGCAGGATGGCGATGGTGTCCTCGACGTTTGGCTCGCCGACAAACACAATCTGGAACCGACGTTCCAGCGCAGCATCCTTCTCGATGTACTTGCGATACTCGTTCAGCGTGGTCGCACCGATCGCGCGCAGCTCGCCGCGCGCCAGCGCCGGCTTCAACATGTTCGAGGCGTCGATTGCGCCTTCGGCCGCGCCTGCTCCCACCAGCGTGTGCAGCTCGTCGATGAACAGGATGATCTGCCCCTGCGACTGCTCGATCTCTTTCAGCACGGCTTTCAGGCGGTCTTCGAATTCGCCGCGATACTTTGCGCCCGCCAGCATACCGCCCAAGTCAAGCGAAACCACTTTCTTGTTCTTCAGCTGCTCGGGCACATCTCCCGAAACAATGCGCTGCGCCAGGCCTTCAACGATGGCGGTCTTGCCCACACCAGGTTCACCGATCAGCACCGGATTATTTTTCGTGCGGCGCGACAGCACCTGCACCACGCGACGAACTTCTTCGTCGCGGCCAATCCTTCACCGTCAACATTAGGAGGCCACCATGACCCACCATACATCTATCATTAATCCATTCTACGCCGCTCGAAGCAGCCGCTACGCTGTTCCCACTCCGGCAGCGACCAACCAGCCGGTTTACGCCCGCTTGCCGAGTGCCCCTATCACCGGAAGCCCCGTTCCCCACCTGACGAGCCTTTATCATTTCGACAGGGCAGGGAATTACGGTTCCCGAAGCTGGCCGGGCAATTGCGGCGGCAATCTGATTAAGGACTTGCTGACCTACTTCAAACCGGGATTAGTCTTTGACCCCATGAGCGGCAGCGGCACCGCCCTCGACGTATGCGAGGCGCTTTCCATCCCGTGCATGACCGGCGACATTCATCAGGGTTTCGACGCTTGCGACCCGGCGGCGTTCCCCAAAGGCGAAACCTTTGATTTCATATGGGCACATCCGCCCTACTGGCGGATGAAACTTTATGCCGACGACGCCCGCGACCTCTCCCGCGCGCCCACGCTCGAACACTTCCTCAGACGATACGGGCAGTTCATCCGCAATTGCCGCAATGCCCTGAAACGCGGCGGCAAGCTCGCCATCCTCATGGGCGATTACTCCGACCGCGAAGCCGGGTATATGCCGCTGGTGTTCCACACCAAGCGGTTGGCATTCGAGGCGGGACTCACGCAGCCCTGCACCGACATCATCCGCTTCAGCCACGGGAACAGCAGCAGCAAGAAAGTCTATCGCAGCAGCTTTATCCCCGGCCTGCACGATGTCTGCATGATCTTTGAACGTAGCTAGTTAACCAACTTACGAAAGGAATCGTCTTATGAGAAAGCAACGAAACGTCATTTACAAGGTCTGGCTCGAAATCGAGCAGTACCACGAGAAAACCGGAGCGAGTCAGGATATGGACGCCCCCGGCAGCTCCCTTGCTACTTTCGATACCTATGAGGAAGCAAGGGAATACGCGGAGCGCGTCACACGCTTCGCCGAAGACATCAACCAGTAATCGAGAAGGAATCCCATTATGACACACACAGCGACCTATTCACCGAGCCCGTGGGACTACGAATACAGCCCATACACTTTGCAAGCTGCCGCAGACTGCGAGAGCGATGCCGTCGGAAAGGAAATACCGGCCTTCGAGGTATTCGATGATTACGGCAACAAGGTGTTCGACACCAACGAAGACACGGCGTCAGAGCTTCAGGAGGCGAACGCGCGCCTTGCCGCCGCCGCCCCGGATTTGCTGGAGGCGTTGAAGGCCCTCATCGACTATGCCGAAAACGAGGCCTACAGCCTTGAGAAGCTCAAGGACAGCCCGGAAGCCGAAGCCGAGGCCGAGAAGGCATGGAAATCCGTCGAGGCGGCACGCGCCGCCATCGCCTCCGCCGAAGGGAGGATATAGCAATGAATAGATATTCCGTTCTGCTTCTCTACCCCGATTACCTCGACGACTCGGGCTCCGAAACGTATTACGCATTCGTCGAAGCACCCAACTCCGTCGAAGCCGTGGCACTCGCCCAGCGTCAAGCGTTGACTGCCCAAGACGGGGAAATTGACGACCCTCGGGACTTTCACCCCCTACTGGTGACGCTCGGGCATCATCGAAGCGTGGCCCGATTCCAATGGGAAACCAAGCCGTGAACCCTAGGCCTAAATCGGCCTGCGGATCAACGGCTATTACTGCCCGAAGGCCATCTAGCACGTTCAAATCGTCAACCACTGAGAAAGGAATCTATTTATGAACGACACGACCACCCACACGCCCGGCCCCTGGGATTGCGACCTTGATTACATCGTCGCTCCCGACCCTGACGGCAGGCATCCCGACATCTACATCGCCGAAATCGCCCATAGCGACGACGAAGGCCGCGTAGCGAGCTACCAGCAGCAACATGCCAACCGGCAATTAATCGCCGCCGCCCCGGAATTGCTAGCAATGGTTCAAACCGTCGCGGAATTGCGCCGCAAATGGCGAAGCCGGGACGACGCCGAAACCATCGACAGCATCGCATACATGGACGGGCTGGACGCCCTCGATGTTGACGCCGTCATCGCCAAGGCGACGGCCCTCGAATGAATCACCCCACCACGGAAGGAATACCACCATGAGCATCACCGACCAACTGCACCGCGCCTACTTCCCGGCAGAATACGCTGACATACTAATGCGTGTACTCACGATAGGGCCGGGCAATTTCTTGAACGTCAAGGACGCCCTTTTTCATTTCCGCTGCCTGGACGACAGCCAGGCATCGGAAGTCATGGAGCAGATCGGCGACAGGCTAGACAGCGAGGAGTAAAAGCCTGTCAGGCCATTGCAAACGCCAGCGACGCGGGAAGCGGGCAGGGGTAGCCCTGCACGCAAACCCGGCGGGCGCTCGCTCCGCTCGCTTGACGTAAGAATGTTCTCGCCGGACGTGCCGCCGTGCCAAAACTCGCAGTCATCGTTTGAACTACCAGCCGCCACTGTTCGGGCCACTGAAATCAGAGAACCATGACCCTTTGATTCCGGTTCCCTTTTGGAATTGAACCTGTTAGCCGTATTGGAAGGAGGCTCCGTTTTATGACCGATCAACCAGAAGACATCCTCGATAGTCTTTTTCACGGCTGTGCATTAGCCGCTTATCTCGACCAGGCGGTAGAGGAGGGCGGCTGGCCTTCTTCAGAGGGCACCCGACGCCGAGCCTATCGCTACTACGAAGAGGCCTTGCGGGAGAAGAACGCGGACAAGACCCGGGAACTCGCCGATACACCTTGACTCTCATGACTCCAGGCGATTGATGGTGATGCCGGTCACGACAGGCTAACCGGCGAGGAGGATCAGGCCTTTGGAGACGCCGGCACCGCAGGACGCGGGCGGGGGAACCCCGGCCCGCAAACCCGGCGGGCGGCTCGCTTCGCTCGCTTAACCGGAAGATTTCCGCTGCGGCTCTTCCTCGATCACCCCGATGCCTATGCTTGTAACGACCGCCGCTCCCGCCTCATTCACAAATTTCCCCTTCGGCAATTCCCGCACCCAACGCATCCGGTGATCGCCGAGATAATGATGGAGCTCGTCGAGATGCCGCCCGCGAATTTGTACCTCGATCATCTTGCTCGCCGAGAAGCGAATCACAATGACATTCCCCTTGCCCGGATCGTCGTCGGGCACGAGATGCGGCCCCTCGATCCGACCCGAATAGGGAAAGCCCCGTTTGCTGCCATCCGCCAGCATCAAATACAGCGTCGGCAACATCTGATGTGAGGGCCGCGAGTACGCCTTATAGGCATCGCCCGGCATCGGCAGCGGGGCGAGTTTCTCGAACGAGGGCAGAGCGCCCTCGCTTTCCTCGGGCACGGCCTCCTTCGGCGTTTCGACCGGAGCCGCCCGGGAAGTCGCCGTCCGCCGCATCAGCTCTTCAAGACCAAGCGTCTTGTTCAGGTCGAGCACCTTATCGCCCGCGTCACCGCTCATGCGATTCCTGCCTTTCCTTTAGAACCCGCTGGGCGAAGCTCGTCGCGGCACCCACGCTCGCCGCCTGTTGAA
Organism: uncultured Planctomycetota bacterium; assembly: GCA_963818975.1. Classification (GTDB taxonomy): domain Bacteria; phylum Planctomycetota; class Planctomycetia; order Isosphaerales; family Isosphaeraceae; genus CAWFUI01. The sequence goes on from CAWFUI010000017.1 coordinate 26,204, forward strand.
GCTCGTGGCCCTTCACACTCGCCACCTTCGTAAGTCCCTGAATGTAGGACATCCGCCCCCGCCGCTCGAACTGCCGTTTATGCCGCTGCCAATAGGCCCCCGGCAGGTCGCCCTTCGCCGGTTTCGCCCGACGCAGATCGACCGCCGCCATGCGTTGCGACGAGCGTTGAATCGCCCGCCGCACCGCCGAGGAGGAATTCGTAAATAGCGTCACGGCTTTCCGGCCTCTGCTCGCACCGACATACAGGTTTTCCTGATTCATCGCTCCGGCGGCCTCTTCCGACATCGAGAGCAGGACTTTTTGCACCGTCTTTCCTTGTGCCCCGAAACTCGTATCAACTACCCCGTGCCTGAAATGCCCGGCGTCCTTGCCGCTGATGACCCAGCCGTTATCGAGCCGGATTCGACCCCACTTTGTGATTTCAGCCACCGTTCGCACCGTGCCGTTTTTGAGCGTGTGCTTTCCATCGAGCGTCTGCACCGAGCCGGTGAACCTGATCCGGTCGCCTCTCGCCACGCCGATGGTTTCCCTACGGTAGAGGCTGAAGTGCTCGGCCTCGGCCAGCGGCACCTCCGCCGCGTCGGCGACCACCAGCCGCTGCCCTTTCTTGAATCCCCCGGCGGCCTGGTGGAATTCGATGATGTCGCCCTCCTGGTAGGTCGATTCCAATCCCCTTTCGGCGACGCTCGCGTGCACCGCGATGAGGCGGGTAAATTCCCGGTCCTTGCCGTCGATAATCCCGGCGTCCCGAAGCTGCGAGCGTATCTCCTGCGTCGCCAACGCCGCCTCGCGATGTGTCGGCGCCACCACGATACAGGACTCACCCGCCTCCACGGCTTCCACATACTCGGCGGCCAGGGCACGATACCGCTCGCCGTCCTTGGCAATCTCACGTACATAGCCTAACGAGTTGAGCGAGTCGAATCCCTCGACGGTCCGCCCCTCGGAAAGTAACTCCACCGCCGCCATGTAGCCCGGGTTTTTCCTCTGCCGCATGATGGCCGAGAGCCTGAAGGCCTTCAGGCCCGCGTAGTCTTTCAGTATCCGAGTGAGGGCGCCGCGAGGCACCGACGTGTGCTGCATTTCATCGCCGACGAGTGTGACCTGGAGGTTCAACCGGTCGGCCAGCTCGAAGAATTTCCTTGCTTCCTTATGCCCGAGCATCGAGACCTCGTCACAAACTACATAGCCGTTTTTCAGCGAGGCCTGCAACCGTTCATCCAACAGAAAACGGGACACGGTTGCCGCATCGTCAAAGCCGTCGTTCTTCAATATTTCAACGGCATCCGACGTTGTGGCGAGAAACGCCGCCGTCCGCCCCTTCATCGCCATGCCGCTGTCATAGGTTTTGAGTAGCTCTGTCTTCCCGGCTCCCGCCGGGCCAAGAACCAGGTTTATTTTGTTCTCAGACTCAAGCAGTCCAGTCACCGCCGCCCATTGCCCGTCATTCAGCTTGCCGCGTTCCAATGCCCCGGGCACGCCGACCGCGTTCACGCTCCCGAGGCCCCGAGCCGCGATGCCGATGATCACGTCCTCCTCGCGTTGCAACTGCTCGGTCGTCGCCATCTGCCGCCCGTCAATCTCCTGGACGATCAGCCCATGCCGCCGCTGACGCATCTCCCAATCGACCGCTTCGGGCGTGACGTCGCCCAGGCCAAAGAGCAACGCCGTGCGTTTCACATCGCGTTCGGCGAACACGCTTCGCTGTTCGCTCAGATGCTCGATGGCAAAGCGGACGGCCTCCTCGGGAGTGACCAGCTCGTCGGCCTCGATCTGCTTACCATAGACGCGGGCCAATGCATTCTTGTCCGCGTCGTCGAGCTGCTCCTGCCATTTGCCGCGAAGCACTTCCTGCGTCAGTGACTTTTGTTTCCTGCTTCTGGTTTTAGCCCCAAGTTCTCCCTTTCTCGCTCCCCCGGTGATGCCGTCCTTGCGGGCCTTGTCTTCGACCTGATCCGTCCGCTTGCTGAACTTCTTAAGTAACTCTTTCGACAGCCCGGAAATTTCCCACGCCTTGCCGCCGCGCCGGTCGATCCGGTAGCCCATCTCTTCGAGCCTTGAAGCGAGCTTGGAATAAAACACCGCATCGTAATATTCGCCGTCGCGTTTTATGTCGCCGAACTGTCCGGCTTTTATCTTTGATTCCACCGGGTCATACGTCGCTGAAAAACAGACCACGTGCTTGTGGCGGTGCATGTCCGGCGGATTGGAACGGACGGGCCTCGCCGTCGAATGGTCGTACTCCGCCCATACCATATTGCCGGTGACGCGGTCGGTATCCTGCCCTCCCGCTCTCACCCGGCACATCATGTCGGCCTCGACCTCTTTCATCGTCTCGGCTACCGACGCATCGAACGCCTCGAACAATCGCCGCCGCTCCGTCTCCGGCGCCAGGGCCTCGACGATCGAAAAGGATTTCGGCGTCGAGAATGTCAGGTCGTAAGCGACGCGACGGTTTTCTCGCGTCCGCTGCGTGAGCTTATCGCCGGTCAGCGGATTGATGTTGTCGCAGAGCATATCGAACCGGGCTTTATCGACGGTTCCTTCCAGCCCAAGGTCGGCTGCAAGTTTTCCACCCCAGCGGCCAACCGTCTCCTGCGATTCCCCCTCCAGGAAGTAATCGCTGACCGCGTAATAGGAGCGTGCGTCCTTCGCCGACCGCACCGCGTTGATGGTAAGCATAGCTGATCCCTACATGGTGCCACTAGCCGTAGTGCATCATATGAGCCGCGCACACAAAATCAAGTGATCAAAATTCTAAATTCTGTTATCAGGCTACTCCCCTATCCAAAATGGATAGGATTCTTCCACGGTGGAAGACGGGCTGCCGCCGCCGTTAAATTCACCGAGTTAGTTGGAAAGCTGACTTCCGAATTCAGGCTTGGTCAACGTCTTCGTCGGATCGCAATCAGAACTCGCACAGACGCGCGACGAAACGCTTCGTAGAATAGACATCGTTCTCTAATGCGGTGAACCCTTGAAGGTCAGACCTCCATGACTATTGACCGACGCAATGAGGCGTTACTTACTACCTACGCCACGCTGAAAACCCAGTTCGAGAACGGAGCGGGCGAGTTTCACCGCCTCTGCCATCTCCTCTCGGAAGCGCAAATGAACAACGAAGCCGACTCACGGGTCCGTTCCCTCGGCCCGAGTTAAATCTCGAACAAAACGCTCTAGGCCGTTCGTTTCCTTCGACCCGACGGACATTCCGAATCAAAGATGCCTCAGGGGATAGACCCCGGTTCGGCGAATCCACAGGTCTGCACGTCTACCAATTTCACGCTTACTATCTCTCCGGCAGCGCCGCACCGCTTGAGACAGTGCGGCATTACATTCAAGGCGTAAAGCATTTCAAACGTCTCGCCGAACGTGCAGGCGATTTGTTGTTCTCCCTGCCCGCGAGCATCCTCAATTGCTACCCTCCCGAACTGCGTCAGTACGAACGATACCTCAAGACTCATGCTGTCAAATCAATTGAGCCTTCGGACGATCCACAGCGTCCTCTGATCACGGAATACATGTCAACTTACGATGCAATCCTGCCGCCCGGCAGTTCTGACGAAGGTCGATGGATGGGCTTCCTCTACTGGCTTGCATGGCGAGGCGAGAGAGATTTGGGATTCCGTGCGGAACGCCAATCCTGGTCCGGCTCGATCAGTTACCCTTACTTTGCAGATCGTTCCGATTTCGATAAGTATATGACCCAATTGCCGCCGGCACTCGGCGGTAAAGCGTTCGAGGAGTCTCGGGTGTTTTACTCTACACTGGAAGACGTATTCATCTGCTCGGCGCTGGCCATCAATCACATCCAGTCCAAGCTCACCGATACTGCTCGTCGCCCGCTACGGCTATTCATCGACGACATTGAGAGTTTCAACAAAGTACGCGCCATCACCCCTGCGATGGTGAGCCATCACTTGAAGGGAGGTTTTTTGTCGATTTCGGAGGACGATGTTCAGAGCGCATTCGAACAAATCCTGGAGGTGCCGTTCCACCGGAAGGATTGGGGAGGGGAGATCAACGACCTCTCGACAGCGAATGTAATCGTCGACGGATCAAGGTGCATGGCGGCGTTTCTTCTGAAGGGTCCAGGCATTGGTAAGAAGGAGATGAATCTCACCGACTGCGGGAAGCGTGGCGATCAAGTGGTTCGCCTCTTTAGCACCCCTGCACAACTCTTCGTAGTCCAGTACGTCGGCCCCATCGCAGACACCGTGGTGAAAGACCTCGAGGGCAAGGTCACAGCAGCTAGAGCCGAAGGTAAGGAAGCTCAATTCCTGGTCATTGATGGACAGGATACGGCAAGACTGCTTCACGCATACAGGAAGCTCTAACACATCTTCGCCGCTGCGGAATTTTACGGCCGCCTCTTCCCCCGGATTCTCGACCGCTGCCGATGCCGCACCGGCAACCCCAACCGGCCGCTTGACGCAAGGAGGTAAATCCTCTAACCGTCAATGCCATGAGCGGTTTGCCTCCAACTCAAAGCACACTCTCGCTCGCCAGGGAAACCATCAGCCTCGGCGAGAAATCCGGCGACCGCAGCTTCAAGCTACTCGGCCTGCTGCTCATGGGGGCCACCGCCATCGGCACACTGTTCCACACAACACGGATGCTGCTCAAAGACCTGCGAGCCGACCGCCACCAAACCAAAACCACGCCTCGCCCGGTCGAGGACGATCACGAGAACCCTGACTTCTCCGTCAAACGCACTCGTCACCATCCCGACCCCGAACATGACGATAAAACCGACCTCACCTGGGGCCAGAAAGCCGAACGCTCAGGCCGCCCGCCTTGCGGCGGCAGCCACGCCACCGCCGCCAAGCTGGAGCTGGTCCATGACCGGCAGCGATAACCAATCCCGCCGCCAAACCCTTCAGGAAATCATCGACCGGGCCAACGGAAAATGGGTCGAGGCCCACACCGCCGAATCCCTCTCCGAGCCCCCCTCGCCCGAGCACACCGCCCGCAAGGGTGCCTTCGACGACATCATGCACCACTGCCGCCAACTGCTCGAATCGAAAGCGTAACATCCTCAAACGCAATTACGCCCGGCCCTAACCCTCGCCTGCGTTGACCTGATCAACGCAACTTACTGCTCATACGCCCCGATGTCGTAGCCTGCACCCTTCGGCCTCGGATTGCCCAGGATGTCGGTCGGCGGAGCATCAGTCGACGAACCCTTGTCGATGGACGGGCTGCCCGCCGCTTCGCTGTAGTTCGGCGGCGTCGCCGAGGGGTTCACGAACAGCGTAGCCAACGAAGAGGGCACGAGTATCGAGTGCTTATCCTGGCCCGTGGCCGATTGCCATTGGGCAAAGTTATAGGTATTACCCGCCTCGGTGGTTGTATCAACGTCGGTAAAGACGTTGGACAACACGTTATAGTCGCTGACCAGTCCGGCTACGCTGTTCGGCGAGATTTCATAGGCGCCTTGCGCCCCGCCGATCAGCAAATTGTTAAGAACCGTGTTGCCCGTGCTGGCATCTTGGATCTCGATAGCCGCGCAGGGCGCCGGGGGGCATAACAATCGTGTTGTTTACGACCTTGTTGCCCGTGCTGGAGCCGGAGGCATCGCTGCGGTAGAGTGCAATGCCTTCCTTGCTGTTGCCGTAGATGAGGTTGTTCTGGATGACGGAGTTTTGCACGCCGTCGCCGTTGATGCCGTTGCCGGGCTGGGTTGGGCCGTTGTTATAGATCACGTTCTGTTCAATCAACGCATGCGTGACCAGTCCCACGCCGCCTTCGCTTGCATCGCCGTTCAGGTGAATACCTAAATTCGCATTGTTATAGATGGTATTCGCCCTCACGATAGTCCCGTCGTTGGTACCGGAGATGTACATGCCGTGTCCGGTATCGCCGCTGCCGGTAATAGCGGTGACGCTATTGCCCTGAATCAGCGTGTCGTTCGCGTTGTCGGTAAAGATGCCGAAGCCGCCGACCCCGTTTACGGTGTTATTGATAACGCTTATGTTATCGCTCCCCGCCACTTTGATCCCGTGTTTCTGGATGCTGCCATCGCCATAGACGATGCTGAATCCTTTCAGGATCACGTAGCTATTGCCGAGCTCAAAGTCGATGCCGTCGGCGGTCTTATTGTCACGCGAGCGGATGATGACCGAACCGGGCGCCGCCGCAGGATCGGCCTGGATGGTAATCGGCGCGCTGGCGGTCCCGTTTATGTTACCGTACACATCGCCCGTCGTTTTCGCGGGCTGCGTATCCCAACCGACGATGAAGCCGCCGTAGGAGCCTGCCTCAACATTGAGCGTATCACCCGGCGAAAGAGCCAGCATGGCATGTTGGAGCGTCGCAAAGGGTGCGGATTGCGACCCGGCATTGTTATCGTTCCCGTTGGTTGCAACATAGTATGTATTCCCGGTACTGACCGGCGCCGGGCTTGGAGCCGGTGCGGGCATCGGAGCAGGCATCGGGGCCGGTTGAGGGGTGGGCGCCGGAGCCGGAGCAGGTTGAGGAGCGGGCGACGGAGCCGGTTGAGGAGTAGGTGCCGGAGCCGGTGCAGGTGCTGGAACCGCAGGTGCGGTAGTGAATTTGACGTTCACCGTCTCGGCGTATCGCTCCGCTTTGCCTTTCTCGTTATATTTCGTAAGGCCCGTTTCATGAACGCGGTAGGTGGTGCCGGGCAACAGCAGCCCTTTCAACCCGGTAACGGCGACCGCCGTTGCCGGAGAAGGACTCGGGACGAAGCTGAGATTCGCCACATTGCTCCATGTGCCTTTCACCAGTTTCTGAAGCACCGCTGACGCCTTCGAGGTCGTCACCGGCCCACTCAGCGTTTCCGTAACCGTGGCCAGGCTCGTGGCAACGCCGGTTGCATTCTGCATCGGCTGGGAACTCACCAATGACGCTTCCGCCGCCGCAGGCAATGCCAGCACGGTCGTGCTGAGCAGGAGCATAGTCCCCAAACGTCTCTGCACCGACGGCGCGTGTTCCTCTGGTTGCATCATCATAAAGGCCTCCTGAAATCGTTTAAGAGAATGACACCGGATAGCGTTGCTCCGTCGAATCGAGGGTCGGTTCAACGCTATTGGTTAAGATGTGTAAAGATGATTATTACTATATAGCACTAACACGTTGACGTAAAGTTAATTCTTATTAGTGATTTGTTCTTTTCAGGAACCCAGCCGCAGCACCCCATAACCTATGCTAACCAGTTGAAACAGAATCAATAAATGTTGCCAAGGCTATACGTGCTCGTCCAGCCGGATGATTTGCCGTAGAGGACGTAAATATAGCCCTCGCGGTTGCTGCCGGTGACGTTTCCGCCCGGTACGCCGATGACCAAGTCTTTGATGCCGTCGCCGTTCATATCGACCTCGTCCAAACCATAGCCGCAACTGCCAGCAACGCGTCCGTCCTGACTCGCATACGGACAGTCGATGCGCACCCCCGTCGTGCCGTTGGGCGGACTGGAATAGAGGTTGCCTCCGGCCATCAGGCTCCCACTGCCGAAAAGCACATATACCGACCCATAGGCGGTGGGATACGTGCCGTCACCCGCCGCCGGAAAGATCAGGTCGCCAGTTCCATCGCCGTTAATGTCGCCGATCATGAAACCCGCTGCCCCCTCATACCAGGTACCGCCGATCATTGAGCCAGTTCCGCCGGTGGCGAATTGATAGGCCAGCCCCAGCTTGAGAAGGGTGCCGGCAGTACCGCCGGGACCGGTAAGGTAGCTTGCAGCAGTGAAGTTTCCCGCACCGCCTTTGATCAATGTCGTGCCATTACCGCTGCCATCATTGCAATTAGCCCACTCCGAGATAATATCGGCGACGCCATCGCCGGTCACGTCGCCGACGGAAAGACCGGTTTGGCAGTCACCGTACCCATACATCACCGTACCGCATTTTGCCGTGTTGTCGGTGCCGCCGGCGCCGGCGGTGGCCGAGCAAACAGGATTGGTCGTATTGTAGTTCGGGATACCGGTCAGGCCGCTGAGCGTGATGGTGCTGGGCCAGGTTCCCGTCTGTCCGGCAACGATGTATGTCCTGCCGCTCTTGCTGCCTGAGCTATATCGCCAATCGCCGATCAATATATCGTTCAGACCGTCGCCGTTGACGTCGCCTACCGCCATAAACTCGCCGTACGACCCGGTGGAGCTGGAGCCGACGATGGTAGTGACCTTCGGCGTCGAGGCGTTGGTCAGAGTCTTTATATTCGTCCCCCACGGGATCGGATCGGTGCCCGGGCAGGTGTTGGCTCGCCCGAAAACAACGAACACATTCTTGCCCGAACTACCGTTCCAGTCGCCTACAATCAGGTCTTTATAGCCGTCGTTATTCACATCGGCGATGATGATGCTGCTTATCCTGCCCCCGCTACCGCCGCCGTCGCCGAACTGGGTGTTGACGCAGGTAGAAGCCGTTTTTACATCATAAGACGCATTGAACGATCCGCTATGGCCGTAAAACACGTCGCAAAAACCATAGCCGTTATCGCACATGACGATATCGGCATAGCCGTCACCATTGATGTCGCCGACCCCTATAGTTGAACCAACATTACTGTCGGTCGAGTCGTACACATGGAAGCCGTAGGGAGCCGTCGCGGTGCCGCCGAGCGACGCCACACTCAGGGGATTGGCGTAGCCGCCGCCGGTCTGGCCGAAGATGACATAGACGCCGCCACCGGCTTCCGGCGGGGCGACAATGACAAGGTCCTGGTTGCCGTCTCCGTTAATGTCGCCGTGTGTTATGCCCGCGCCAATACCGAAGCCGCTAGGAATGGCCGACCCATCAATGCGAAACCCCGGCGTTGCCGCAACCGCCGAGCAATAGGTCGCCCCGCCGACGCAGCACGTGTTCTGCTGGTAGGTGGCGTAGTAAACCAGGTCGCCGAACGTCGCCGTCCGGTCTTTCATCACTTTGACATTGGTGAAATTCGTCGTGTTGTAGGTGAAGCTGGAATCCACCCCGGCGTTTGTGAGCTTGTCTGTGTCGATCGATCCGGTGTTGATCCGGTTGGCCACCGAGCTTCCCGCCTCCGGGAACGCCCCATGCCCGTCCGGCCCGTGGCTGATAAAGGCGTGCATCACGTTGGCGATCACCGTCCCGCCCGTGCTGCTCTCGATCTTGATACCGCCCACGCCGTTATTGACCGGGAAATTCTGGAGCGTGATGCAGGAGGATTTGAGCGTCGCCCGCTTATCGACAACATACGTAATCCGCCGCCCCCATTCATCAAAGGCATAGGAATCATCCAGCCACAGCGACTTGGTAGGGATGGTGCCGCCGACCACATACCCCGTCCCCGCGTCCGGCCCGAAATTCGCCGCCGGCGTCCCGCCCGTGCAGGTCCCCGGCGTCGCCGCCTCGATCCCGAAATTCGCCGTATTGACGCCGTAGCTCCCATCGGCAGGGCAGGGCAGCCTGCCGTTCATCACCATGAACGCCGTCATCGCCTGCTCGACCTTGGAGAGGTTCACCACCGTGTTCATCGACTTGGTGTTGATGTCCCCCGCATCCCCCCCCGACAACATCGCTGCCATGATGACCGAGGCCACCATAATGAAGAGCGACATCACGATGAGGTTAAACCCCGCCCGCCGGTCGAGGAGCCTGCCGCTTTCCATCACTCAGCCGCCCGTTGCCGCCGGCGCCTTGCGGCACGCACGGTAGAACACGAACACCCACAGCACCCAGGCCAGCACGCATCCCGACAATCGGCATAACCAGAAAACCTCATGCCGCCCGAAATGTATCCCTGGCGTCTGCAAGGCGATGAGGTTGGGAATTAACAAGTGAGCCGTGATCACCCCCATCAATACCAACACGGCCCAGCCTTTCCCCTGATGGAGTAAAAGCCCAAGGACAAGATACACCGCCGCCAGAGCCAGCATCAAACGCGGATCACCCGCCGCCACGAACCCCTGCGGCACCGGCATCAACGCCACGACCACGGTTGCGGCAGCAGCACCCATCGCTAGGACAACCCCCGCTTTGCGTCCCGCCTCCGGCAACGCCTCGCCCTTTTGCTCCATAGCCGACCCCTTGACCTGCTTGTCCCCATCTATAATCATAGTTATGGGACATAATGACCGTTCAATTGTAGCCCCATAATCGTTAACAAATCCCTAACCAATCGCCTGCCCGCAATACGGCCGCATCCCGCAAGCCCGGCACTGTCCAGGCCGAGGCTGAACCCGTATCGGCTCGGCAAGCTGCTGCCTCGCCTCCCGAATACCCGCCGCCTTCTCCAGCACAAACGCCCGCAGCTCTGGCGTGTTCTTGACCAAATGCCTGCTGCCGTCCCCGAGCACAATGAACCCATGCGGCGGCCGCACCCTGAAATGATCCTCGATCAGGATGAAATACACCCCAAGCTGAGCCTCATGCGACGGCCAGACCTTCCGCGACGATTTCCATTCCTCGGGAACCATCGTCCGCCCTGCGCGGATCAGCCGGTCAGGCCGCCCCGTCAGACCATAGCGGGCAGACGTGAGTGTGATGCGGTCAACTGAGACGCTTCCCCCGTTCCCGAGGCCGAGCTTCCCGCGTATAGCCCGTCCGGCCAGGATCAGGATCAACGCGAACAGCAGTAAGAGGGCAGGGGCCAACCCTATCCACAGCTTCTCCGCCATCAGGAGAACGCCCAGATAGCGAGCAACGCCAGAATCGCTACCACGAACAACACACGCCCGACGGTAATCAGGCCCCCCGCCGTCTGCTCCGCAGCCGCTTTCGCCTCGTGATGCCGCGTGCCCGCATCTAACGCCGCCCGGTTCCCCGGCTCGAGCTCGAGCCGCTCAAGCCTCCAAGCCTCATTGCAATAGACGAACGAAGCGACCTCCGTCGCCGTCACCATTTCCGGCACGCCCGACTGCTTCTGCTTCCGCCCCATCGCATTTCCTCCGGCACGCACTTTACCCGTATTGTGGTCAGACGTATAGTAGTCGTCCGTACAGATCGAGTCTTTCCAGAAGGCAAACCCATGTCCCCGCTCGAAACCCTTTTCCGCTTAGAGATCGATTACCACCGCCGCCTTAGAACCCTCGCCCCGGCCTCACCCGACGCCGATTTCCTCCATACCAGTTACGCCCTGCAATTCCATTACGAATCGCTCCTGGCGTCGCTCGGCCGCATCACCCCCCGAGACGTCGAGCTCCTCCGCGAACGCCTGTCGCTCGCGGGCGACATACGCGACGTCCTCGCCGCCCGCGATTCCATCAAGCAACTGCTCGGCATCTGCCTGATTACTGCCTGACCGGCAGGTTTCGCAAACATCAACCGCCGGGTAAAATCCGGCCTTCCCGATTCCGTCCCCGGAGGTTTTCCGCGATGTTCAGACCAAAACGCTCCGCCGCCATCCTGGCGGCAATCCTCTCGCTGACCACCGCCATCCCGGCTCACGCCTGGAACTACGCCGGACACCGGGCGATTGCGTCCATCGCCTACCGCCAGCTCGACGAGCCCACCCGGCAAAAGGTCGCCGACATCCTGAAAGACCACCCGGCCTACGCGGACGACTGGACGAAACGCGAAACGAACGGCAAAGACGAAAAGCTGAATCTCTTCTGGAACGCCAGCGTCTTCCCCGACGACGCCCGCCGCGAGCCCTACCGCAAATACGGTCGCTCCCCGGCCCACTACGTCAATTTCCGCATCCTGACGACGGACGGCATTAAGGTCGAGCCGCCGCTCAAAGGCGAGAACGTCATCAATTCCTACGTCGCCCATTTGCGGCGAATCGGTGAAGCCAAAACCTCTCCCGAAGACCGGGCGTTGCACCTCTCTTGGGTCTTCCACCAGGCCGGCGACATCCACATGCCGCTGCACGCCGTCGCCCGCTTCTCCAAAGCCCTGCCGCAAGGCGACAAAGGCGGCAACGGCGTCACCGTCCCGAACCCGAGGGCACGCGGCAACCGCCCCTCCAACCTGCACGCCTATTGGGACGATCTGCTCGGCACTGACCTTTCCCCCGCCGCCGAAGAAAAACTCGCCGACGAGCTGATCGCCGAATACCCCCGCGAGATGTTCGCCGAGGAGCTGAAGAAAACCAACATCGAACACTGGGCCAAGGAAAGCGTCGATGTGTGCTTGAAGGTCGTCTACCGCGACCTCGACCCCGAAATCACCCATTTCGCCGAACTACCCGTCGCCTACGAAGCCGACGCCACCCGCGCCGCCCGCAAACGGGCAGCCCTGGCCGGCTATCGCCTGGGTGACGAGCTAAAGCGTCTTTTCGAGAAAAACCAGTAGTCTCCACGCACCAATCGAAATAGGGTCGGATCTGCGAACCTCGTTTTTGGACAAAGCCTAGTAATTTGGCCGCGTAGTCGGATTCCCTTTGATTTGTCTGGCTGATGTAAAGTTAAAGCCTCTAGGGCGGTCCTGTTTTACTGGCAAGCCTCCGAGTTTCGACCAACGTTCTGACTTGGCGGAGCAAAATCGGATTAGTAGGTTTGTTGCAACGCACGTCAAATCGACGGATAATGCTACAGTTGCGGCGACGTCCCTTCACCGATTGATAATCAGGTCTTACTCGATGCCGATCCTAATTGCCTGCCGATGCGGACAGAGGCTAAGGGCCCCTGATGTTTCTGTCGGCAAAGCCGTGAGGTGCCCCTCCTGCAAAACGACTTTGCAGGTGCCTGGCGTGGTTGACGTGGAGGTCGTCGAGCCACGGCCGATGGATGACGTAGGTTACGTTGTGAAGCTTGGAAAGATCAAGACGAGCATTGGGTCTGAACTCGCGTTCTCTTTCCACGTCGAATCCGATGGCATAGCGTTTCTCGACATCGACGCGCTCTCTGACATGGAAGATGACTTCCAATGTGTGTCGCTCCGGTTAGACGATAAAAATTATGAGAATTTGAAAGCCGTTATGTCGAAAGTCGACGAAGCCGTCCATCGATACAGGAGCGGCGGCCCTCGACGCCGAATGACCGAGATCTATCGATGAGTTTCGTATTCGTCAGGAGGTTCTCGAACATTGAGCGCATACTTTGTGAAACGTAGTGAGCCGATTCTATGCTCATAGGCCTCGAATGCGAGAATTGCGAGAACAGGCTTCTTGCGGCAGATTTCGACGCCGGTCGACAAATCCCTTGCCCACACTGCGGTAGAAAAGTTCGCGTACCCGGCCTCCCTGCCGGTGCAATCACTAGTTCCGAACCTGAAGCGCAAGAGCCTCGTCACAGTGTGTTTGGTGTCGTATCAACGATTCTTGGAGGCATGGGCTCTTTGCTGCTACTGCTGCGATTCGGCGCGCCGGGAGGAGACGGCGCCGAAGCCTTGACTAAGCTCGCGCTCACAATAAACACTGTGGGGTTTTGCATTGCGCTCGGAAGCTTTTTTCAACCTGATCGACTTCGGGCCTTCTCTTGGGCCGGCATTATTCTTTCAATTTGGCCGTTGGCGTTGCTTGCACTGGTGATGTCAGTAATGTCGCGGTCGAGCTCGGGCAGGTGGCTCGGCGGCAGTTGGGGGACGGCTTTCTGTCCACACTGCTCCTATAGCTGGTATCCTCGGGGGCACTTCGCCCCGGCCAAATGCCCCAGATGCAGGGCGGCGCTTCAGTGACGTGTCGAGAGTTACGCGCACCGGTAGAAGGAACACTAGCTCACGAAATGCCATGCGTTTTCTTGAACAAGGTAAGTAGGGTGGTCAAGGATGGCGAAACCACCTCCCCAAGCCGATTCATGTCCCATCCGAATAAGCGACGTTACCCATTCTCGATAAGAGCATACCTCGGGCAACGTCGATGCCTGTTCCCTACTCCTAGACAAGTATAAATGGATTGGGCTCGCTCAACACCACGAACTTTATTGCTTTAATCCCCGCCCCATCCTGTGAAAGATAACATCCTTTATTCTTCACAGAAGTTGCGGCACATTCCCGCCAGAGCCCCAATTACTGCATCCGGTCGAGCATCTTATACACTTCGCCGTCGTTTCGCTTGCCGACCACTGCGACATGAATGGTTTCGTCTTCCGCCCGATAGATAACGCGGTATTCCCCGACCGCCAGTCGGGAGTAGGGAGAGCCTTTCAGTTTCTTTGAATAATGCGCTTCCGGCTCGGTCAGAAGGTCGCAGATCGCCCCCACCACCTGGCGACGTTGCTTCGTCGACAAGCCCGGCAAGTCCTTGAGGACGCCGCTATGGATGGCCAGCTTTCTCACGCGTCCGGCTTCAACTTTTCCATCAAAATCCGCATCGCTTCGTCATGCCCCAGCCACCGTCCGACCTTTTCTGCCGCCTCGGCACGGGCGATCCAGTAGGCATAGTCCAATCCTTGCAGATGCTGGTATTCGTCCCGTGATACGAATACGCCCACCGGCTTCCCGCCGCGATCAGCAACCACATGTTCCGGGCGACCGGCATCACGGCCTACCTGGAAAACGGCGGCACGATCGAGCACGCCCAACGAATAGCCAACCACGAAAGCCCCAAAACCACCAAACTCTACGACCGCACCAGCGACGACATCACCCTCGATGAGGTCTACCGGATTGCGATTTAAGCAGAGATTGGTGACTTTCGTCAACACCGTACCGAACGCTTGCGAAGCTCTGGTTTACCGGTTAACTTTCAGTTTTCAGATAGGACGTTTCTTGGAGTGTGCCTCCAAGCCAACTGTTCTCCGTAAGCCTCATCCTTAGTAATGAATCTCGTGGAGCCGTCATGGGAGACGACGACCGCCGAAGACGTCTGTTGTCCAAGCTCGCGTTGAAGTTCGGCACGGTAGCCACGGCCGCGGCCGCCTTGCTGGGAGAGGCTTCCGCAAGCCCGCAGGAGAGCGACGTTCTCAAGGATCTTCTAAATCGGGACCGCCCTACCGCATCCGTTTCCAGAGACCAGGACGACTTGACAAGAATTGTCGTGAAGCCCCTCATACTCAAGCCGAGCCAAACGGATGACAATTTGATCCTAGCCGGACATCGTTCGCATTCGTCGCATCGATCCCACAGCTCCCACCGCTCACACGTTTCCGGTAGCGCTCACTCCTCTCACTATTCCAGCTCGATGACAACCGGCTCGGGCGTTCAGTCCTCCGCGAGCGCGCTGAGTGCGGGCACGGCCTCCTCAAGCAATTCGTCCACCCGCGCCCGCACATCGTCGACGAACTCCTCGCGTTCTTCCTTTGCCGGAACACCAAGCTCATCGGCGCAATCACCGGATACCACGGCAAGCGGCCAGGAAGTCGCCAGTACAGACGCACCTTCGATCTCGGATAAATCACAGCCATCGCCAAAGGCGACCGTGACCGTCGAGCCTGATCTCAACGATCCGTTATACCGATACAAGTTGAGTACGATCACCACGATTAACAGTGTGGAGAAGGCCTTCATCAAAGACCTGCTCTATGACAAATCGAGTCTGCTCAAGGTCGGAGAAACGATCGGCGATTGTAAATTGATTGAAATCCTCTCCCAGAAACAATCCGTCCGCCTGAAACCGACTGACGGGCCTGCATTCACGATCAAGAGCGCCCAAGTACGAAAGTTCTCGAAACAAAGCACCAAAGAAGAGCCTCAACGCTGACGCTCTCGGAAGCCTTGCCCATGCCAGAGCTGACCATCACGGTCGATCCTGACGTGTACCGACTCTCTGCCGTCAAGAAAGCGGCCTACCGACTCGGAAATCGCTGTTACGCGCACATCGAGCTGCTCGACAAGAATATCTCCCTGACTCTGAAACCCAAGTCCGATAACGAACCTCTCAGCACGCTCGAGGGAGATTTCTGGAATGAACTTCTCGATCAGGACCTTCGAGAATCCATCGCCGAACAGACGGAACGCCTCCGCAACCTGCTCATGGCACAAGCGTTTTCCGGTCTCTCCCTGCACGACACCGTCACCGACACCACCGATTTCCGCGACGACCCGCTAGGTATAACCCGCTCGCAGATCACAAACGAGTGATGCCCACCGGACCAGAAGCTTGATTGGCCGTCTACAATGCTCCCGCAAATGCCCGTCCTTAATCAACGTTTTCGCGACAGTGATTCCTTTCGCGAACGGATCGGCCTCCAATACGCCTTGTTGCCGATGCGGCTGCTTTCCCTCGATGCAGACAGGTATGTCCTCACCAACTTTGCGGGAGAGCACGTCGTCCTTCCCAAACTCACCGTGCGCCAGCTCGTGCATCACGAACTGGACATGACGTCCCCCGTTTACGACGATCTTAAATCCAGGCATTTCGTCCTGGACGGCGACTCGTCCGTGGCACTCGATTTATTAGCCGTCAAATACCGGACGAAGCAGTCCTTGCTTGCCAACCTCACCTCACTCTTTATGTTCGTTGTCAGCCTCCGTTGCGATCATAGTTGCCCGTATTGCCAGGTCTCCCGGCAATCGGTCGACCGTCATGCCTATGACATGCAACCGACCGATGCGCAGCGGGCGATCGAGTTCATGTTCCAGAGCCCATCCCCGTCGATCAAAGTCGAGTTTCAGGGAGGTGAACCCCTCCTTAATTTCGGGCTCATCCGCGAAATCGTCGAACAGGTCGAGTCCCGAAACAAGACCGAGGGCCGGGATTTACAGTTTGTTATCGCCACAAACCTGGCCTTTTTGGCCGACGATATTCTCTCTTATTGCAAAGAGCATGATATTTGCTTTTCCACGAGCCTCGATGGACCCAGCGCACTGCATAACCTGAACCGGCCACGCCCCGGCGCTGACAGCCACGAGTTGACTGTGCAAGGCATCCGGAGAATTCGCGAGGTTCTGGGCCGGGATCGCGTCGCCGCCTTGATGACAACTACGGCGGCGAGCCTCTCCTATCCGGAGGAGATCATCGACGAGTACGTTCGTCAGGGATTTTCCAGCATCTTCCTGCGGCCTCTCAGCCCCTACGGCTTTGCCGTCAAAACCGGGCAGCTCTCGAAATACTCCGTCGATCAGTGGCTTGCCTTTTACCAAGCCGCCCTCGCCTATATCATCCAGCTCAACCTGAACGGCATAACGTTCCGCGAGGAATATTCCAGCCTCATCCTTAGAAAAATCCTCACTCCTTATCCCACCGCATACGTTGACCTTCAATCCCCGCCAGGCATAGGTATCGCCGGCATCGTGTTTAATTACGATGGAGACATTTACGCTTCCGACGAGGCAAGAATGTTGGCCGAAACGGGCGATCGAACGTTCCGGCTGGGCAACCTCGCCACCGACTCCTTTGACGACGTCCTCCTGTCCGACACCCTCCAGGATGTCCTTTCGGGCACGATGACGGAAAGCGTACCCATGTGCGAGGATTGCGGCCTTCAGCCCTACTGTGGCAGCGATCCGGTCTACCACTACGCAACGCAGGGTGATGTGGTCGGCTCCAAGCCCTTAAGCGACTTTTGCCGCAAGAATATGGAAATCATGCGGCATCTTATCCGCCTGCTCGAAGATGATGAAACAACGGCCTCCGTTCTCAAGAGCTGGTTGTAACAGGACGATCGATGATTACCCTCCACGCCCGGCTCAGAAAACGCCTCGACGCGGAGCCCTTCGTGGCGAGAGTAGCTCGACACTACCAAGACTCCACTCCCGACCCCGACCGCACCGTGCTTCTTCTCGATCGAGGCCAGCCCCCGATTCCCGGCTACCGGGCTTTCCTGCTCCCGACGGCGCCTGACGATTCCTCTCCGTCTGACCATCCCGGCAGTTGGGAGATACCCGAGTCCCTCAATCACTTAACCGATGGCGACATCATCCGGATCAGCCCGCGTTCTGGCGAGCTCTGGGTCATGTACCGACGCGAATCGCACTACAATTCAATGCTCCTCACCGAGCAATGCAACAGCTACTGCATCATGTGCTCGCAGCCTCCGAAGACCGGCCCCGACAGTCACCTTGCCGCGTCCTATCTCGAAGCCATCCCGCTGATGTCCCGCGAAACTCACGAGCTGGGGATCACCGGGGGAGAACCCACTCTCCTCGGTGATCGCTTCCTGGAAATCATCCACACATGTAAACAGCACCTGCCGGATACCGCCCTGCACGTTCTCTCCAACGGCAGGCTTTTCAACTATCTATCGCTCTGCCAAGCGATCGCGGCGATCGCTCATCCCGGGCTGATGATCGGCATCCCGCTTTATTCGGACATCGCGCACCGCCACGATTTCGTTGTGCAGGCCGCCGGAGCATTCGACCAGACGATACGCGGCATCATGAATCTTGCAAGGTGCGGGATCTCTGTTGAAATCCGCATCGTTCTGCATCGTGAAACCGTTGTCCGCCTCCCGCAATTCGCGGGCTTCCTCGCTCGCAACCTGCCTTTTGTCGACCACGTCGCCCTGATGGGCCTTGAAATGATGGGCTTCGTTCGCATGAACCTGGCTTCTCTATGGATCGACCCAGCAGAGTATCAGGCCCCCCTCCGCCACGCCGTCACCGAACTTCAACAGCACGGCCTCAATGTTTCCATCTACAACCACCAGCTATGCGTTCTCGATCAACAGCTTTGGCCCGTCGCCAGGAAGAGCATTTCCGACTGGAAGAATGAATATCTTGAGGAGTGCCGAGGCTGCGCCGTCCAGGAGCAATGCGGGGGCTTCTTCGCGTCCTCGACCCTACGTCGCTCCGATCACATTCGGCGTCTGGATGCCTCGATGCACTCTTCAGAGGTCCAACTGACCCCTACAACCATGCTCACCCCCTGACGAAGGAATCGCTGATGTGGAATTCCCTGCTTGTTTCGGCCTTGTTCGGTATCCTCGGCATACTTCTTTCCACCCTGGGCTACAAGCTCTTCGACCTCATCGATACAAAAGTCGACTTCGCCGCTGAGATAAGGAAGGGCAACCTTGCCGCCGCCATAGTCGTCGCCGCTTTCCTTCTAGGGATCTGTTACATCCTTGGCAGAACCGTCGGTAGTTAAGAGTCATTCAAGAGAGACTGACCGATGCCGATTCGATCGTGATTTGACAAGGCATCGAGATGTACTCCACTGTGCTTGCATGAAAACTTGAACTCAATAGACGATTATTCATACATATTATATCAGCGTTGAATGCCCTACCATGACAAGCAACCATCCGGGAGATTCCCTATCGCCTCATGAACGAAGTAAGCGCATGGGTTTGATCAAGGGTAAGAATTCCAAACCCGAAATGGCCGTCCGCCACCTCGTGCATCGCATGGGATACCGCTACCGTCTCCATTCAACCAACCTCCCTGGGCGTCCAGATTTGGTTTTCCCGATTCGAAAAAAAGTAATTTTCGTTCATGGCTGTTTTTGGCATAGGCATGGCGAGAACTGCGCCTTGACGCGTATGCCCAAAAGTCGCCTCGAGTTCTGGAGGCCGAAGTTGGAAGGAAACGCGTCACGAGACCTGCGGAATCAGGACGATCTGCGAGTTTTAGGATGGGAGTTCTTGCTTATTTGGGAATGTCAGGTTAAAGAATTGAACGACCTTGATAATCGGATTCGTGAGTTCCTAGGATGAAAGCAATGCGTTCAATGGAGTTGTTCGCCGGAGCGGGAGGTCTCGCCCTGGGGATAGCCAAGGCAGGCTTCCGTCACGATGCCGTGGTCGAGCGGGATCAAAATGCCTGCGGCACGATTCGCGAAAACAAACGACGTGGCGTTGTCGATTGGCCGCTATTCGAGACCGATGTTCGAAGCTTCGACTATTCGACGTATCCCAAAGGCATCGACTTGCTCGCCGGCGGGCCCCCGTGTCAGCCCTTCTCGATCGGAGGCAAACATCGAGGGTACGGCGATAATCGCAATATGTTCCCTGAAACCATTCGCGCGGTGAGAGAACTGAGGCCCCGCGCCGTTCTTTTTGAAAACGTCAAGGGATTGTTGCGGCAATCGTTTGCCAAGTATTTCGAATACATCATTCTCCAAATCACCTATCCCGATCTTGAGCACAAACACAACGAGGATTGGACATCCCATCTCAGCCGCCTTGAGAAGCATCACACCAGCGGGAAACGAGGCGGGCTTCAGTATCGCGTTGTTTTTCGGCTATTGAATGCGGCTGATTACGGCGTTCCGCAACGACGCGAGCGCGTCATCATCGTCGGCTTTCGCTCCGATCTCAACCTCGATTGGTCGTTTCCGGCACCCACACACTCACAGGAAGCCTTACTTCGCGACAAATGGATCACCGGTAACTACTGGGATCGGCACCGCATCGCGAGGAAGAAGCGTCCTGCTGCTCCTATGCACATACGAGGCACGCTTGCTAGCGATCGGTACTGCCCGCCAACGGCACCGTGGTCAACCGTGCGCGACGCCCTCCTCGGCCTCCCCGACCCGGAGACTGCCAAAACACATAACGATTCCATACTTAACCATCGTTTCATGCCCGGAGCTCGATCCTACGCCGGCCACACGGGAAGTCCACTGGATGAACCAGCAAAGACCTTGAAAGCCGGCGACCACGGCGTCCCCGGCGGCGAGAATATGATTGCCTTTGGCGACGGAAGGGTACGCTACTTCACTGTACGCGAGTCGGCTAGGCTTCAAACTTTCCCTGATGATTACGGGTTCTACGGCTCCTGGACTGAGAGCATGCGTCAACTCGGAAACGCGGTTCCCGTGGTCATGGCCGAGAAGATCAGCAAGGAGATTCGAGTTCGTCTCCAGGAAGGGAACTAGAATGGATGCTGCCGCGGTAGCAGATGCTTTGAAAGCGCTGCTCAAGGTTTTACCCGAGGACATGAGCACGGCTGACCCCACTGGCATTGCCCACAACCGACGCAAGCAGCTAAGGACGCTGATACGGGATGCCATTCTCAGACTTGAGACTGTCGCCTCAGGATTGGATCCAATTCTGACCCCCAAGCTTTTTTTCGATCCCTCGAAACCCGAGGTAATTGGCAAACTCATCGGTGACACGATGCTAGAACAGCCCAGAGTTTCGCTTAGCTCAGTTCCCCGTTTCTACGGGTCTGGAGTCTACGCGATTTATTACATCGGGAACTTCCCCGCTTACGCTCCCATAAGCGGTACGGACACGCCGATATACGTTGGAAAGGCCGACCCCGCATCCACAGACGCCAGCACTCCTGAGGAGCAAGGTGAGAGGCTCTATGGCCGCCTAACTAATGATCATTCAAGGAGCATCCGACAAGTAGAGGGACACGCAAGGAGTTCAGACACGGACCCACACATCAAGCTCGCGGAATTTGAATGCCGATACCTCGTGGTCCGCAGCGCGTGGCAGCGGACAGCCGAGGACTATCTGATCGACATGCTCAAGCCCATATGGAATGATCAAGTAGGCATCTGCTTCGGCTTCGGAAAGCATGGAGACTCACCGACCACACGGAGCAATAAGCGGTCCCCTTGGGACACACTCCATCCAGGTCGGCCTTGGGCCACGAAGCAAGGCAATCTGCCCAATCAGCTAACCGCTCAACAGATCACGGTACGGATTCTTGATCATTTCAAGCAGAATCCCCCCTTAATCCAACCGGACACGAAACGGATCTAGGCATGAAGTACCATGACATAACCATTAAGAACGTCGCCATGTTACTCGAAGCACTACAACCCCAATACCAACCAGGGGAGACGGTCTGGTTTCGTGGGCAAGAGAACAAAGAATGGAAGCTACGCCCGTCGATCGCGAGGCATGACAAAGGCATCGCAGCCGAGGTCATGCTAATCAAGCGGTTCACGCAAAATGCCATGCCTTATCTTGAGCATAAGCGACCAAAAACCGAGTCAGAGTGGCTTTTCCTGATGCAGCATTACGGTGTGCCCACGCGACTTCTGGATTGGACGGAAAGCCCTTTGGTTGGCTTGTACTTCGCCGTGCAGCAGAATCCTGCCGAGGATGAGTATGACGGGTCATTATGGTGCCTTATGCCCACTGTTCTCAACAAAAAAGCCAATCTCGACTTCAGGTTTCCTTCGGAACTTCCCACTTTCGACCAAGATGAACTCATGAGTAATTACTTGCCAACAAAAGTGGCCATCGATCGTACCACTAGCCTAAAACCCGTGGCCGCCATGGCCCTCCGCGATTCTCCACGCATGTACGCGCAACTTGGTGTGTTCACGATTACTCATCGTGATCAAACCGCCCTCGAAGACTTGGAACCCGCGGATCATGTATGGCGATTCATCATACCACACGACCACAAGGCCGCGCTTCGGGATCAGCTTGCTTACCTTAGTTTCACGAAGCTGACCCTGTTCCCGGAACTGACGAGCGTGGCACTTACAGCGAGGGAGCTTCTTCGATGAGCGACTTTCGCATTTCCCCCTTGCGTGATAGCTCGATCTTGCTTCTCAACGCGGATCGTGCACTCATTCAGGAAGCCCCTGACTATCAAAGAGCAGGTGATGTTTGGACCTTGGATAGACGCCAGCTCCTCATTGATTCGGTGTTAAATGGATACGACATTCCTAAGATTTATTTCCACGAATTCTTACCCGCCAAGGTCGCGGATGGCAAAACGTATAAGTATGCAATCATCGACGGCCGTCAGCGTCTCCTCGCCATATGGGGGTTCATCAATGGCGATTTTACATTGGCGAAAGACTTCCAATACATTCACGACCCCAACGTGTCAGCAGCCGGCCTCACCTACAGTGAACTAGGTCAAAAGTATCCCAGACTCAAGGTCCAGTTCGATGGCACATCCTTGGCGGTCGTAACGATCCAGACAGATGATATTGAATTGATCGAGGACATGTTCTCACGGCTTAATGAAGCTGTACCGCTCAACGCGGCGGAGAAACGAAACGCGTTCGGAGGCTCACTTCCCACAGTGGTGAGGTACCTCGCGAACGGCCCGTTCTTCCAGATGCGCATTCCGTTCAAGAATGCAAGGTACAGATACCTCGACCTTGCAACGAAATTCATCTACTTTGAACATAGAGGAGGAGTGGCGGACACGAAAAAACCATATCTCGACAAGTTTTTTGAGGACTTCCCAGACAGCTCTCGACAGGTTGCCGACACGCTGCTAGCTCAGGCACAAGCAACCCTTGCCAGAATGGAAGCGGTCTTCACCTACAATGACCCCCTCCTGAAATCCGTTAGCATGGTCACGACTCTGTACCTATGCTTCCAAGCCGCGATGAAGGAAAACTGGGTTCATGAAATCATGCGGTCCCAATTTGAAGAGTTTGAAAAAACCCGCTTGTTGAATCGCGCGGCGGCCGAGAAGAACGAGGGGACCGCTTCGTATGAGCTTCTGGAATTCGACCGCTTGTCTCAGTCTACTAACGACGCGGTTGCGCTAAGATTCCGCTATCGCGTGCTACGGAAGCATTTGGGACACCCGGTGGAAGAGTAGCCTCATGTCTGGGGTCACTGCTCATGTTTCGCGTTCTAAAACAGCCGGCTTTCGTGACCATCCCCCCCCACGTCCATCCACATTCTCCACGCCTTTCATGATCTTCCCTCAAGCCGGAATGTCATTGAGCAAATCGCCCCAGGGTGAATCCATTGGCAGCGGCACATATTGAGGTGGGCAACAATATGACAAGCGACTCCGAGGACGTCACGATTTATTGTCACACTGAGCTTGGTGTCGGCATCGGGCAATGTGTAGGCAAATTGATTCAACATGGCAAGGGCCCGCTTTCAACATTCCAGACGGGCCCCTTCGTAACGTTTTTGTCTCAAAACAAGCGCAAGCCAAGAACCCTCGTCGCAAGCCGGGCAAACGCGTATCTCGTGATTCTTCGAGGCACAGGTTACCCCGATCCCCCCAATCCTTTTTCATCCCAGCCAGGGAGCAAGAATGCCAGCCCATTCTCAACTCCGCAGGGTAGCAATGCTGAGTTTGACAAAGTCTTCGTCTTCGCTGAAGACACGCTTAATGCGTTCGATAAGCGTTTCACTACCGCATTCGACGCTTTCATCAATTCTTTCGCCGATCACTTCATCGCGGATTACCGACAAAACGAACCTCCGCTTCCATTGATAGTCAATCCTCCTTCGTCCAGCGTTAGCGCCACATACCGACTGCCGAGTACCGAGAACGGCGTCGAGCGACAACCGCCCTCATCCTCTGTCAGCGATTTCGACCTTTCAACACTGCTCGATGAGCGAAAAAGAGCGTTCGCGTCGAAGGTTCTTCGTCCCGGTCAAAGTATTTTCCGACAGAGAATCATCCAAGCATACGAAGGACGATGCGTCATTACTGGGTGCAACATCCTTACAGCCCTAGAAGCGGCTCATATCGCCCCCTATTGTGGTCCAGATTCAGATCACGTTTCCAACGGTTTGCTCTTACGGCTCGACCTTCACTCCCTGTTCGACGCATTTCAGTTGTCGATCGAACCGACGGAACATCGGGTGAAATTAGGTTCTGCTCTTGTTGGCGGGTTTTATGAAATTATCAACGGACGTGTCATTCGTGCGCCAGCTAACCCTTCCTCTCAACCTAATCCCCAGGCGCTTTTGCAACATTTTACGGAATTCGTTTCGCGAAATACTCCCTAACGTAAGTTCAAACATTCCCCGATGATTTCCAGGTCACCGGCTGCTGGACCAAGCAGATGCGTCAGAAGGGTAACGCCGTGCCCATCATGCTCATATACATCGTCGCCAAGGAAGTCTGTCAACGGCTGGATCCTACGCCTTAGTCTTCCCCCGACGATAACACTCGTCAGCGTGTTTGTAGTTGCGTTTCTCTTCGTATAAAATCATGTGACTGGGAAAGGCGGTGAATTGCCAACCTCCTGGCAAATGATCGACTATTTCCCGCAGCAATGCATCGGCTGCCATTCCTTCTTTCGGCACGTCAATCGTCAACTCGTTGTATTTCACGCTCCCCGCTTGCCAACTATTGGAATTGTCAACCTCGTATCGGAACAGAAACGGCAACTCCGCCTTAATGCCCATCAGTAGATCTCTCGCGTTATGCGTCCCTCGGGCGATCCCGCCGCACGGCCAGTCGCCGCGAATCGGATAGATCCGATCGAATCCCCAGAGAGCTTTGTTGGTGGTTTCACGATTCCGCCCCGGATCATGGATGCCGAAGCCTGAACCGTTCCACTCACACGATTTCCCTTGCTTGCGAAATACCTTGATCAGCGCCTTTTCGTGGGTGATCGGTATCCATGCCAGATCGATGTAAAGGCACTTGAAGGTGACCCTTTCAATATCGATGTTTTGGCGCCCCACCAGCTTCCTTCGATGTTCCGTCAGCCGCTTACGAAGCTTTTCCGCCTGGCCGATGTAGACCGGGAGGCCGTCCAGCAGTAATTCGTATACACCCTGCGAATCCTCCCGCTCCAGCGAGCCCAGCGCCTCCACCGACAGCGGTTCGGGAATCAGCCGAGGGTCCCCCTCCATGTGCGCGAAAAGCTGTTGGCCGAGGGCCCCCGCCAGATCGAAATTAAAACGATCGAAGAACCTTGTTTCCCCCGCTCCCGTGGGCTCTCCACGTGGCGCATCTCCGTCCGCAATAATCGGATTGTGCCGGGAAGACCTTTTACCCATCGGTTCGCCACCACTATTACAGAAAGCTGCGGCCTCTATTTGGCCAAATCCTTTTTTCGGCGATCAGCAGCCTGTTCTTGAGATCAACGGCCGGCTTGACTTCGTCCAAGCGATCGAGTTGTCATCAAAAACACTCAACGCCGCGGCAGTGCTTGCAGAATCGACATCGCCGTCAAGGCCATCATCCTGCTTTGAACGTTTCACCATTGTGCTCAGGCGTCCATTTGATTATGCTGTCTGAATAGGCGCCGGTTGTCGATTTGACGATGTCACCGGAATAGACAGGTAGGCTCCGGATCTGGCCGTATCCGTTCAAGCCCCAACGTCGAGGTGAACCCATGCAAAGGATCGAAGCTCTAAGGCGAGGGGTCCATCAGCGGCTGGTCGAGCAAGAGTTGAGCCGCGAGGCGTCGTTGGCGTTTAGGGCGTAACAGAACCCAAAATACGTTTAGCCACCCAAAAGGCGACCCGTCATGGACGGAAGAGAACTCTTCGACAAGCACACAGCCGAATGGCTGGCTGGCCTCGGTCTGCCGCTGGCAAGCAACCCGATGGAAGCGGCAATATCGAATGCTAAGGGCGAAATCGTCCGGGACGTGAAAATCGGCAGAGTGCCAACAACCGTCGAATCATTCGCGGACCTGCATGATTACGTCGATGCCAACGAGTACGGAAATGCCTTCGACTGGCCGGTCCTACCGAGCGAGATGGACGACGCATATCAGCAGAAATTCGCGGATTTCTGGAATTGCGTGCAGGACCGGCTAAGCGACTGGATCAAAAACGGCGAGATGCGGGAGGCGTTACAAGAGTGTGCAACTTCTGAAGCACCCCATAAAGGGCTATGAGGCCTTTAACGAACCAATATCCGAGGAACTTACTAAAGTCGTCCTCGACACCTATCCCGCAAAATCTTGACTCCCAGCTTCGCATACTGGAGCATGGGCTAGCGAATTCTGGAGGACGGTCTCCAGGACAAACAGGCCGCGTACGGTGAGGCGATTGTTTCGACAGTGTCGAAACATTTGCCCGCGAGTATGGCCGGAGATAAGGCTCACCCCACCCCGCCTCCCAGCTTCCGCTGATAATTGAAGAAGGTCGCCCTGCATCCTCCTCCCCGCTCGACGAACGCCTCGACCCGTTCGGCCGAGTTCGCATAGGCCAGGTTCGTCAATATCTCGGCGGCGATGCCGCGCACGCGGGTTGTGATCCTCGACCGCCAGCACGTCGGTCCAGTCCATGCCCGCCGCCTTGAGCTCCCGCGCCCGCACGTAATGGCGCAGTGACGGCTCATGGATGCGGTGCAGATTCGCCGCAAACCATTCGTAAATCTCCGAATCGCCGAACCATGTCCCGGCCTTGCGATGCACCTCGGCGGCGCTGGGCTTGAAAAAAACCACATGCCCGCGGTCTTCGAGCGCCGCCACATTCTTATTCAGGTTCTTCCAGTCATTGGAGATGATGACCACCCGGCTTTTCGTCGTGAACTCCCGCGGAATACCCTGCCGCTCCAGGCCGCGCGCGTCGGAATGCCAGGCGACGGATTTTTCCTCCTCGGTCTGGCAAAGGCACTTGAGCAGCCGGACGCCGCTGCGATCCGCGTAGAGGGCGTCGACGTCGTCGATGACGACGAACTCGTCACGATGCTGGTAGAGCTTGACGTACATGCCAAACGCCGTGGCGTTGCCCTCGATCCAGCATCCATTCCCTCGCAGCGATTCGCGGACGGTGCGGCTCTTCGCAAGCCCGCCGCTGCCCACCAGGATCAGCAGATGAAAATGCCCCAGAGCAAACGCTTGGAGATACTGCTCAAGCCGGTCATAGGTGGTGAGATACAGTGCCTTCCGGCTTTCGCCGGAGCGGCGTGTTTTCGTGGCTTGCATAGTTTTTCTCCTGCTGCCGTACAGGGCCATCCGAAGCGGCCCGTTTCCCTTTAGACTTTTAGACGTAGCCCAACCGAACGCCGAGCGCCAGTGGTTTTTTCCGACAGCAGACCCCGGATGTTTTTAGCCTGAGCTTGGACTTTAGACGCATTTTTCAACGCGCACGCTCGGCCGCACGTCCTTGACCCGGCTGGGTGGCTGCGTTTGTAGCCCAACATGCCGAAACCCCCAGTGACTGGCTGTCCGCCCGCACCCGCCAACGACAAACCGCGCAACCTATCTCTGAAGAAACGGTGCAATTCACCTGTGAAAATGATTGCATTTTCTTCGGTCCGTGGTACGGAACATAATCTGCTTTATGTTCCCTCCTTTCTCACGTGAGCACACCATGCTTGGACAACCCTCTACCGCCGCCCTCCCTGCCATATCCTCCCGCCGCCCGCTCGTGCCGGAGGCGAGCGATTTCTTAGACGGCGCCGCCCCCGCCGCCGACAAGGTCTCGGCGTTCCTCACGCGCGCCCTGGCGGCCACCGGCAACGACTCGACGGACATCGCCAAATCCCTCGTCCCCTGGATGTGCGACACGCTGCTCTCCAACCATTCGGTCAAGGCCTACGGCCGCGACTTCATGGCTTTCGTCCGGAACATGGAAGCTCAGGGGATCAGGCCCTTAGCAGTCACCGCCGACGATGTCAAACTCTACAAGCGCGCCCTGCTCGAGGGCGGCATGACCACCGCAACCGTTGCCCGGCGGCTCTCGGTGCTGCGCGGGGCCTATCAACAATTCGCCGCCAAGGGGCTCGTCTCCTGGGAGACGGCGCAGGGCATCGCCGCCATCAAGGTGTCGGGCGTGCAGAAGAACTCCACGCCCTCGCTGACCAAGCAACAGGCCATTGAGCTCCTCGAAGCCATCCCGACCGACACCGTCCAGGGAACGCGTGACCTGGCGCTGATGAGCGTGTTTTTCCTGACCGGCTGCCGGGTCTCGGCCGTAACCGGGGCCTGCGTCGGGCACCTGGAGACTGACGGCGTCGATTACTTCCTGCACGTCACGGAAAAGCGCGGCAGGAAGCGCCGGAAAATTCTGCTCGACGCGGCACGCCCGGTGCTGGCCTATCTTGAGCGTGCGGGTATCAGGAAGGACCGCGAAGGTCCCCTCTTCCGGCCGCTCAGCCCCGACGGATTGGGCCTGGAGAGACGGCATCTCGACCGCAAAACGCCGTGGCGCATGGTCAAGAAATACTGCGAGGCCGCCGGGATCGACCCGAGACGGCTGGGCGGCCGCGGCATCGGCATCCACTCGCTTCGCAAAACGGCGATCAACGACGCCATCCGCAACGGCGCAACGATGCACGAAGTACGCGAGTTTGCCGGTCACAGCGACATCCGCACCACCGAGTTATATTTCGTGAGGAAGGAGGAAGACGCGGAGGTCGCGGCAAGGAAGATACAGATTCGTACGACGAGACGAAAGGCTGAATGAACCCCCAGCGGCAACAGGCAAAACGTTCCGATTGTGATTTTCGCCGGGAAACACGCCTTTTAGAAGCATTCGTGTCTTTGCACAGTTTGCCCTATCCCAACGCCAGAAACGCTTTATAGGAGGTCCTAATGAGATCGTTTTTTTCTGATGTCTTCCGTTTTCCGTTGACTACCGCCGTAATAGATAAATACTTATTTACTACAATACCATGATCTCGCCACCCCGCCTGCGGCGGCCGGGTGCTTCCGGGGTACGCTTCGCTTCCGTCCCTTCGTGACCGCCTACGCCCTTTCGCCCCCTCGTGTAGGCCGCTCGCCGCGACCGTCACGCCCGGCGCTGCCGTTCATGCCGGACCGCGTTACGGCTCGCTGTCGGCAGCGTGATAGTTTTTGCTCGCCGCAGCCCCATTCGATCATGGGGGGCCGCATCGGCAAAGTTTTGCGGTATCGGTGCCGCCGGTGGCGGCGTTTTTCGTGACCTACCCCCTCTCCTTTTCCGTTTCCTCTCCCTAACAGGGCGAGGAAAAACGGAGGGTGGCGCCGGGAGGTCCGCAGCGGGCCTGGGCAGCCTGCTCAGGGGCTTGTGCCAGGCCTCGGCCTTTCCCCCACCCCTTGCGCCTCTAACGGACGAAATTTGGTGCTACCTCACACCATAACACGTCTAACCGTGTACAAGTATACAACACCACATGCGCACGTACTACGATTAAAATCATAGGATCATGCTCGATAACCTCTGCGCCGGCCGGCGCCAGGATCGCCTTCGATCCAGAAAAGCCGGGTCTGCACGAACCGCGGCCCGCAGGAGCCAAGTTCACTCTATCGCTTTCGCGTTACCGAGTTGCAGCTCACCTCCCCGACTTCCCCCGTGTCTACAATCTTACAATTAGACATGTGTACATTACCACATGTGCAATCGTGTAGGGCGATTCCCAGAGGCTACTCGCGGCGCGGGACGACCGTCAAGGAATCGCCCGACACGGCGCTTGCACACTCATCAGCATCGCACACACTATGAGCTTGCAATAGCGCACATTCGGTGTTACACACACACCGACATGTACACACACGCACATGCGCACATGAAGACAATCGCAATCATTTCGCAGAAAGGCGGTGCGGGCAAGACCACCCTGGCGCTCCATCTGGCCGTAGCCGCCGAGCAGGACGGGAAGTCCGCCGCTATCATCGACCTTGACCCGCAGGCAAGCGCAACCGGCTGGGGGATCATCGCAGCCCGGACAAGCCGGCCGTGGTTTCCGCTCAGCCTGCCCGCCTCGGCCAAGTATTGACAGCGGCAAGGGAGGCCGGTGCCGATCTGGCCATCATCGATACCGCCCCGCATTCCGAGAGCACTGCCTGGCCGCCGCCCGCTCTGCCGATCTCATACTGATCCCATGCCGGCCGGCGATCCTCGACCTGCGGGCCATCCATTCGACGATCGATCTGGCGAAACTGGCCGGCAAAGCCCGCCGCCGTCATCCTCAATTCCGTCCCGCCGCGCGGCTCGCTCGGCGAGGATGCCGTCAAGGCCATCGACGTCTACGGCATTGAAGTCTGTCCCGTCCGCATCGTCACCGTGCCGTCTTCATCCACTCGCTTACCGAAGGGCTGACAGCTCAGGAGCACGAGCCGGAAGGGAAGGGGGCCAGCGAAATCCGACAGCTTTACAAGTGGATGTGTAGACAGGTGGGATTGTAAACATGTCGAAGCGTTCGAGCCTAAGCGAAGCCCTCCGCCAGGCCAGCGGCAAAGCCGAGCCCGCCAGAGCCCCAGGCTGACGCCGGCTCGCAATCAAGGCCGCGCACTCCCGGCCGACGAGGGCAAGAAGACCATCGCCGGATTCTTCGACCCCGCCGCCTCCCGCCAGCTCAAGCAGATCGCACTCGACGAAGAGTCGAACGTCCAGGAACTGCTGCGCGAGGCGATCAACGACCTCTTTGAAAAACGCGGCAAAGCCAAGGATCGCATGAAGCGGCCGGCACCCACGAGACTGCTCTATCCCGCCAGCCAGCGATCGGCTCGACGCCCACGCAGCAACCGCATCCTCGACGCGGCCGGAAGCGATCCTCCACGACCCGCAGGTCAGCGACCAGGACCGGGCGTTCATCGCCCGGCAGGTCGTCCAGGTCACCCTCCCGCACGCCGACCCGGGCGACGTGCCGGTCTGGAAGCGGAGCAACGGCTTCCTGACGCTCTCCATCCGGCCCGGCTGGGACCACCAGAAAAACTGATCCTCGGCTATCCTTACGGCACGTTGCCGCGATTGCTGCTGTTCTGGATGACGACCGAGGCCGTCCGCACCGGCAGCCGCCGGCTGGAACTGGGCTCGACGCTCGCCTCCTTCATGCGAGACCTCGGGCTCGACCCGGGCAGGGGGGGCAAGCGAAGCGACGCCTACCGCCTCCGCGAGCAGATGCAACGGCTCTTCCGGTCGACCATCAGCTTCGAGCAGAGCCAGCAGGGACGGGACCAAAATCGGCAAGAAGTGGCTCGACATGCAAATCGCTCCACAGGGAGAGCTCTGGTGGGACCCGATTTCGCCCGAGCAGCCGGCACTATGGGGAAGCTGGATCGAGCTGGGCGAGGCGTTTCATGATGCGATCATCGCGGCGCCGGTTCCCGTCGATCTCCGGGCCCTCCAGCGCCTTGAAAAAGTCGCCCCTGGCCCTCGACCTCTACGCCTGGGCGACCTACAAGACGTATTCCGTCAATCGGTCAGGCAAAGAGGGCCAGACCGTGCCGTGGCGGTCGCTCCAGAAGCAGCTCGGCTGCGACTACTCCAACCCCCGCCACTTCAAGGCGGCGGCCAAGATCGCAGTGCGAAAAGTGCAGGCGGTTTTCCCCGGTTTCCATGTCGAGGAATACGTCAGACGAATATGGCGGCGGGCTGATCGTCAAACGGGGTACTCACAGCCATTGCGCGGCGAAAAGACGCAATTCCGATCCTAGACAAATCAATAGGTTACCGTCCTCTATCCACGCTGAAACGGTGACGCTCAAGCCGCAAGCGGCGCGAGTTTGCGACGTGTGAATTACGGTAATTCAAGTGATTGGCGCGGCGAGAGACGCTGTAACGGTGACGCGATCCCGATCATTCCGCCGAGATATGAGTTATCCACGCTGAAACGGTGACGCAGGTCTTATAGACACCCATGTGGAAAGTTATCCACGCTGTAACGGTGACGGACAAGAATTGAGACTTACCGTGGCCCACGGGAGTTATCCACGCTGAAACGGTGACAGCAGTACGCTGAAACGGTGACGCATACCTATAGTAAGTACTTAATCCTTCCTTTAGTTGATCGCCACTTTTCTGTGTAAAACTCATCGATCCTGGGTAGCGCATTGGAGGCTTCAATTACAAAGACGAGCTGACAACCTGCACGGATACTTTGTCGCCGATTTTCTGTGGATAAATTTTACCCAGATGGGAAACGAGGTAAAAGGCAAGAAGGCATTCAGGAAGGGTCCCCACCTCTTAACCCTCGTAATAACCCGGAAACGGCATCAGGAAGATCAAAACCATGCCCCCCGCTACCCTACCAGCCAAACACCCGCTTCCTCGCTTCGTAGGGCATCCAAACGCTTTTCTCCATTTTGTCCCGCTACTCTTACCCGGACGCAAAACAGCGTCGGGGTTAGGAAACGGTCTCGCACGCCTTTAGTGACAGGTTATAGGCCCACCCCGCACCTCAGCCAAATCCTTCTTCATCGTCGGTGCCTGGAACGATCGTTGTTCTAAAATGGCTGTGGGAACTCCGTCGAGGTCGCCGAATTTTGAGAAGGCGTACGCAGGGATTTGTGGTAAGCGTCATTTATTGGCCGCCTATGCGCGTTTGCCCCGGAGGTGGTAAGAGTCCGTTGATGGATACGAGTAGTGTCCATTTACCTGCGTAGTGGACACTTCGGAGCGCTCCGCTGCACGGACTGCGCTCAGTCCCTTGCTCGATTGCGACAGCTAGCCAGGCCGAATTGGCAACAAATTGGCAACAGGACTGGCAATGTGAGCCCAATATCACTACAGTCGCTTATGAAGGTTGAGCGGACGTAAAACACCTAAATTCCCAGGGTTTAAGCGTCACTCCAACCTGTTTCCAATGTCACGCGCATGGCAGAAACTCCGGACTCAAAATCCGGTTTGTCTGCCACCCGTTGGATGGGTTACTTGGGGCGGCGTGAGCCCAGCGATCAGGGATAAAAGGACGACACTGGGGTGGGTCAGACCCCGGAAGTGCTCGAGTCCGGCCCCACCACATCATCACTTCCCCAGGCCCCAGGCCGACGGCAGATCCGTCTCAATGTGGCACGGATTTCCGCTAGGCCGGCTTGCGAGGGCTCGATGGGAGCTGAAGAGAAGTAGTCTTCTTCAATACCGAGTTGCTCCTTCAAGACATCGCCCACTGCGGGGTCTAGGTCGAGGAAAGCGTTCCCTTCGAGATAATCCCGGTCATCCCAGAGTATCCGGTCCAGCAGCTCGTCGATCAAATCGGACCACTCCTCCAGCGCATCGCTGCCGCTTTCGGCGCGGAGTGCACCAGGGTCAATCCCGACCTGATCGGCCGCGGTAAGTACCATCTCGCGGAGGCGTGATCGAAGCCTG
Organism: uncultured Planctomycetota bacterium; assembly: GCA_963818975.1. Taxonomy (GTDB): domain Bacteria; phylum Planctomycetota; class Planctomycetia; order Isosphaerales; family Isosphaeraceae; genus CAWFUI01. Next base: position 59,548 of record CAWFUI010000017.1, read on the forward strand.
GCAGAGGAGCCGGAGGTGATTGCCTCCTCGGAGAGCTCGATTTCCACCTCGATGTGGTAGCGGATATGGGCGAAGACTGCGGCGACGGTTCCCTCGGTGAGCGCCGTCAGCTCTGGGCAAGGTTCATCTACGTCGGTCAGACCCTTAGCCACCGTGGCCAGGAGCGACAACCGCTCCGCCTTCGAGAGCTCGTCAAATACCACGATTTCGGTCGTGCCGGGTCCATCCTCGTCCTCGGCCGCCTCGACTTCGTCCCAAAGGCACGAGAGGCCCTCGCGGAACAACGTCCATTCCGCACCTCTCAGAACGCGTTCCCCAGCGGAAGTCCACCACATCGTTGCCTCTAGGGGGCGTGACTCAAAAGTCGATCGACAGGACTGATACCCGGGAACCTCTGATCGACGCCCTGAGCGCGCCATTACCTCGAAAGTGTGCCAGACATATTATACCCGGTATGTTCAGGGGAGTCAGAAGCGATCAACGAACGGTTTCCGGTGACGCGTACATGTGCAAAGGCTTTTACACATCTGTTAGCTCCTTGAGCACGCAGGGCTCTTGGGGGCGGGACCAGAGGCCCCAGGTCCCGCCCCCAAACCCCCGCCCCCTTCCCTCTTCTCTGTTGTTCCGTACCCTTCTTTTCCAGATCCGCGCCTTCGGCGCATCCCGAAAAAGTCGCACAAACCGTCAGGCCGCCCGCCTCCTCAACCCTTGCCCAACTTGCATTCGATGCACTTGTGGGGATTACTTCCCTGACCGGACTCGGGTTGGACGATCGCTTCTCTACCCATTCCTCTTTTTGCGGTACAAGGCCTTCCCCAGGGGCCGATCGTCTAAGGGTCGCTCGATTACAGCTATGGGCCGAGAGCCCGCAATTATATCTGAGTCGCCCTTACGACCAATCCGGTTGAGTTACGAACTCGAAGAGGTAGGTGTCGATCCGACCCACCGGCCGCTTCCACGTGCTCTTGGCACAAAGCGGCATGCCCCTGGGTAAAGACCTCCTGGAGTCTATCGTCATGATCTCGGCCAAGTCTAAAGCCAAGCCCAGGTCCAAAGCAAAACCGGCGACGCCAGCGAAGTTGCAGGCCGCCCCGCAAACCCCAGACGTCGAACGGCCAAGGTTCGTCGGCGTCGACCTCCATAAGGATTCCGCCACGTTTCACATCCTTAGCGACGAAGGCGACTCCGTGGCGACCGGGCAGTTCTCGGTCACGCCCGAGTTCATCAACCAGTTCGCCGCGGAGCACCTGCGGCCCAACGACCACCTCGCCGTCGAGTCCACAACCAACGCATGGGCCTTTGTCAGGCTCGTGCGGCCCTACGTCGCCAGGATCGTCGTCTCCAACCCGCTGAAGACCAAGGCGATCGCCGAGGCCAACGTCAAGACCGACAAAGTCGACGCCTTGGTGCTGGCTCAGCTCCTCCGCTGCGACTTCCTTCCCAGCGTCTGGCAGCCCCCTCCCGCCACCGAGCACAACCGAGCTCTCGCCGCGAGACGCACCGCGCTGGTCGGTCAACGAACCGCGCTGCGAAACAGAATCCACTCGGTGCTCGCGCAAAGGCTCATCGCTCCGCACTCGGCCGGACTCTTCTCCGGCAAGGGCCTCCCTTGGCTCAAGGAGGTCGACCTCGATCCGCTTGCAAGGGCTCTTATCGACAGCGACCTTCGCATGCTCGACGCGATCGAGAAAGAGTCGTACGTCATTGATCACATGATTGTACAAGAATCCTACGACGACCCCGACATCCAACTTCTGATGACGATGCCTGGATGCGACTATACAGTCGCACACGCACTCAAGGCGACGCTCGCGGACATAAATCGGTTTCCTACGCCCGACCAGGCGGCGAGCTATTTGGGTCTTGTGCCCGGCGTGAGGCAATCGGGTGGCAAGTGTTACCTTGGGTCGATCACGAAAGCCGGCGCAAGCCAAGTCCGCTGGCTCTTGATCCAGGCGGCGCAGTCCGTGGGCAGGCATCCCGGTCCATTGGGCGCCTTCTTCAACAGGCTTGCACGCCGCAAGAACAGAAACGTGGCGGTCGTGGCCACGGCCAGGAAGCTGGTGACCATTGCCTGGCACATGCTCAAGAACAAAGAACCCTATCGCTACGCCACGCCGAGATGCACCGACGAAAAGCTGGCGTCGTTGCGGGTCCTGCGCCACGGGCTCGAAGCGAAAAGGCGGGACGCCCAAGGGCTCGCCGCGAAAGGCCAAGCTGGAGTCCGGGCGAAGTCGAACGATCCATTCGCTTGATGAGGTGTACAAGCGACAGGACGTGCCACCGCGACAGCCGCTCTCCGAAGGGGAGAAGCGAATGATCCGCGAAAGCGGGACCGAAGCGTTCGTCACGTCGCTGGATGTGGAACGCGTTGTCCCCAGGAAGACGAAGACGAAACGCCCCGAGGGCGAATCGAGCTGAAGTCCCACTGGTTTTGAGAAGCGTTCGGTACACGATGTAATCCGTGATTCATCGAGCCTTCCAGGCGACTCCGCATTCGACGGACAGGCGGCGCCGCGCCCTCAGGCGGCCTTCCTTCGCTCGAGGCATGGGGAGAGGGCAACCCAACGATTAGCCATACTCAAAAAATCTGCGGTTTGGGGTTGCCCGGGACAGAGGTAGCCGTGATCAACCAGCAAAGAGGATCCTTCGGCGGTCGAGCGGAACGCTCGGCCAGCATCAGGAGGGTCATGCGAGGCGTTGACTCAAGGAGAGGAGGCTCCGGCTCCGTTAGTACTCGGGCAGCGCGCACCGAGCCGCACGGTCGCGCAATCAGGGCATCGGGCAGCCCGAAGTTTCTTCCAATAGTTCTCGGCGGCTGAAACCTGACCTGGTAAGAATTTGGTAAGAACATTGGCCGTGTCATCCCAATGTGGCTACAATCCACTTCGGGCAAGTCGGTGACGTAACCGGCTGCTTAACCAGGGATTTGAGTGTCATCCCAATGCCACCGCAGGGTCACGTTCAAGGCAGACGCAGAGGACTTAAAATCCTCTGGGGGGAACTCCCGTGTGGGTTCAATTCCCACCGCCGGTAATAAGGGGTTTGGACCGAACTACCGGTCGCTTAACCCGCGTCGAATACGGCAGAAACGGCGACGGCGAAACCTGGCAGCAACACCGAAACGGCGGTTTCCCCACGGCGATATGTGCCAGCCTCGGAGTAAGAGTCTCCGCTCAAACTCAAAACTGTGATCGTCTCACTTTGAGGGTTGACGATCCAGTATTCTGGAATGCGACCTTCGGCATAATCGCCGCGCTTCAAAACAAGATCTCGCTCCGGTTTCTCCTCGCTGACAACTTCCAGGGCGAGATCGGCGCCCAGCCAATAGCGGTTTTGGCGGCGGGGGTCGGCTGCCGAACGCAGGAGCAATAGGTCTGGCTCCCGGAACTTTCCGTTGCGAATCTGGAGCCGCAGCGGGGCGAACTGGACCTTCCCGTCCCTGGCCTCAACGAAAGCGCTGAATGCGAACAATAGGAATTTAAGCACGCTTTGGTGCTTGTCCGTCGGCATTGGCAGCGCTTCCAGTAAACCGTCGGTATACTCGACAAGCCTATTGCTGTGCTCGGTCAGGATCAGATATTCATCCGGGCTCCACTGGCCTTGAGGCGGCAGGATTTCTTCAAGAAAATCTTTCCACTCTTGACCAGTAGGCGTCGAAGTTAGCTGCGGTGCAATTGCCATGACGTTCTCTTGCAGGCCGATCTTATCCGACGTCATCATAACCGAGCACACGACATTTCCAAACCCGCTGTTTCGGTCTCATCGATGTCTTGCCCGACCGAATACCGTTCTCGAGTGCTCGAGTGGCACCACGTCCGCGTGGCGGAATGGCAACCTCTGAGGACTGAAAATCCTCTGGGGGGGCCTGTCGGAGAAACGAAGGCTGACTGGCGGCGACGTCCTGTCGGGCTTCAAGCTCCGGCTGACAAAGTTGTTCAGTCTCCTCGACGATGTGGAGTAGCCTCGATCGCCGGCCATGACCTTCGGTTGCTCCCCAAGGCAAGTCGAAGACGTTCTGGTCATCCACCGGCGAGGCGAGCGTCGATTTTTTCGATAGCCTAAGTCCCCCACGGGCGATACGATCGAATGTGGGTCGGCTATCGAGCGGCATTCTTCCCCGACGGTCAACAATTGGGAGCTTTCTCATGGACGCACGCGATGCGATTCAAGGTTCGAATTCAGGTTCGACGTCGGGAGGCGACGGTAAGCGCAGGCCAACCGATCGGCGGGCTTTCTTAAGAGCAACCGGCGCCGCGGCAGTTTCGACGGTGGTTTCCGGTCCATTTGTTCATGCCGACGATAAGTCCGGAACGAAGGCTCCGATCATTGGTCAGGGGGATTACCGCTACGAACCGATCCATGGATGGGGAGTTCTCCCCAAGCACATCGTCTGGGGCGAGACGCACGGGGTGACGATCGACGCCGACGGATTCATCTACATCAAACACAGGTCCGACGCGCCCGAGCCCGTGGACGCCGTCGTGGTCTTCGACCCAGCAGGGAAATACGTTCGTTCCTTTGGCAAGGAATATCACCGCGGCGGGCACGGAATCGACGTCCGCGCCGAAGGCAAGGAACAGTTCCTCTACCTTTCAGACATCCACCACGGCGTCGTCGTGAAGACCAACCTCAAGGGCGAGCACGTCTGGAGCAAAGGCCGACCCACACAGTCGAAGCCGTACGACGATCCGAAGGCGCCCTACAGTCCCACGAACGTCGCCTTCAGCCCCGACGGCGGCTTTTATATCGCCGATGGTTATGGCTCAAATTATGTTCACCAGTACGATTCCGAGGCAAAATGGGTTCGTTCTTGGGGTGGCGTGGGGGAGGCGCCGGGTCAATTCAAGACGCCTCACGGCCTGTGGCTTGACGACAGACCCGGGCGCGACCCGCTCTTGGTCGTCGCGGACCGCGCCAACGCACGACTCCAATATTTCACGCTTGACGGCAAGCATGTACGGTTCGACCACGGCGTCAGTTTTCCTGCACATTTTGATATCAAGGGCGACGTTCTCCTCGTACCGGACCTCCACGCCCGAGTGAGCCTGTTCGATAGAGACAACAAGGTCATCGTCCACTTGGGTTTCGACCCGGAATGGACCCAGCGCGTTCTCGACGGCTTCAAAATGCGAACGACGCCCGACCAATGGCAGGCGGGCAAATTCATTCACCCGCACGACGCGTGTTTCGACAAAGATGGGAACATCTTCGTCGTCGAATGGGTGCCGACGGGTCGAGTGACGAAACTCGTCCGCGTTTAGAGTGCGAGGCCCGGCCGGGCCTGGAGAATTGAGAGGGGTTTTTCGGTCGAATAGACCGAAGAGGCGTGCGTGAATTGTCTCGGTCGAGTCATTTCGGACGAGGCCGATCGTGCGAGAACCCGCCAAACCATTCGGCCGGGATCCTCAATTCTTCGCGGAAGATGCCAAGTTCATTGGGGGCCTCCACGCCGATGCGGACCGACTGTCGATCGATCTTCACGATTGTGATCTCGATGTTCTCGCCAACCTTGAACCTCTGACCGAGCTTCCTGCTCAGAACCAACATGTTTCACCTCCATATGTTTAGGGGAAGTTCCATTCGCCCGGGCCCTCTTGGCCTCGTCGATACGAAATGCACGTGACGTGCCGCAGGCTTTCGATTCTCTGACGACCATACGGCCATTTCGTGCAAACTCTTTTGAATACGAGCTTTGTGCCGGATTCGCTTGGTCGTTCGGAGTCGTTTCGACTGAGAATCGGGAACGGATTCGCCGCTTTTTGTAAACTTTACCTCCAGATCGAGAGCAAAGTTGACGTTCAGGCGAAGTCGGCTGATGAATGAGACCTTGGGCCAGGACTCTGGAGCGATTCGAGCAACTACCGAGGTGGACGATCGGACCTTGAGGGCCTCTTTGGCGTTTCTGCTGATCGCCATATCAGCTTGGCTCTGGCCGTTTGGGGTTGGCGGACGGATGCCTGTCGGCGGCGACGTCACGAACTTCAGCATTGGTCTCATGTCGGAACTTTCTCGGTCGCTTAGTGACGGAAGGCTGCCGGTCTGGAACGCGAACTGGGGGTATGGGTTCGCGGGCGTCGGGGAAAGCCAGATGGGCGTGTTCTACCCACCACACGTCGTCCTCTATGGATTCTTGCCGACCGAGCTTGCCTACACCCTGAGCCTGGTGATACACACGTTTTTTGGCGCCGTCGGCGCATGGTGGCTTGCTGGCAGGTTCGGGGTCTCGCCTTGGGGAAGGACGTTGGCGGGCTTTGCCTGGAGTTGTTCGGGATTCTATGTCGTCCATTTCCCGCACCAATGGGGGTACACCACAGGTTCGTGGGCGCCCTGGGCTTTAGGGCTGGCTTGGACGTTGATCTCTGGCGGACGATCGAAGCGTATTCTCCTTCTTCTGGCTGGCGTTCTCGCTTTGCAGACATTGCCCGGCCATTTTCAAATTGCCTTCGAGACCCAGGTTTGCATCCTCTTGATGGGAGTTATTGGACGATTTCGCAATGCTCCACTTTTGCTCTTTGCGTTTGCGTTTTCCGCTTTGCTGGCGGCGGCTCAGATTGTTCCCACCTGGCGTTTGGCCAATCTTTCTCGAGCCGACCGCGACTGGGAGTATCTTTCAGGGTTCGCTGCCACTCCTTTGCATCTCGTCAGTTACGTTGCTCCGCGTTTCTTCCACGTTTCGCCTCTTTGGCGAATCCTGGCTTGGGATCCGTTTCACACTTCTCCGGAAGAGCTTCTCACTTATGTAGGAATAGCTCCTCTGTTCTTGGCCTGCGTGGCGACCATGATGTGTTTCGGCCGGGACCGTGGAGTTCGAACGTTGGCATTCTTGGCCGCCGTGACCTTGGTGCTAAGCCTTGGCCCCTACCGGCCTGGATTCGAACTCTCGACGCGGCTGCCGGGCTTCTCGCTTTTCCGGGCGCCCTCGCGCTGGGGGCTTGCAACCGACCTGGCTTTGGCTGTGCTTGCCGGCCGTGGTTTCGACAAGATCCGAGAATTGAAGCGCCTGGGACGCTGGGTTGCGATTTTTGTTTTGTCGGCGGTGCTTTGGACGTTGGCAGTTGTCGGGGTTGTCGAACTCGCCTTCGAGGCGGGCAGGCCCAGCGGAAGTCCTCTCGCGAAAGGCCTGATGTCTCGCTTCGCGTCGCTCTCGCCCTGGCGAGAAGGCAATCAACTCGAAAGTATCCTGTCCAAAGCCCGTGCTCCTCAAAGCGATTTTCGCGTGCTTCGATCGCTCGCGAGAGAGCGCTCCGAGGCGGCAAAACTCGAGCGATCTCGACTGGAGTCCGCTCGTTTTCGCGTTTACCAAGAAGAACTGCCGCACGGCCTGCTGGCTCTCGCCGCGCTTTGTCCTCTCGTTTTTATACAAAAATATAAGAAAATAGCAAGCGTATATATCTGTTTGGCGTCGTTCGGAGATCTCTGGTTTTTCGGAAGAGAGCGTGGGGTCGAAGCAGTTCCGATTGGATCGCTCGAGTCGATGAGTCCGATCCTGGCGAAGCTTGCGTCCGAGTCCTTGGGAACGCGAGTTGCGTCTTCGTTGGGGAACTTGCCGATCGTCTCGAACGTCGCCGCCTTGAAGGCGTATCACACGCTCGACCTCCCCGTGATGCCGGAGATCACCTCCCTGGCTTCCGCCCCTTTGCCGATCCTGGGAACGAATCGAGTTGCCGAGGCGATGAGAATCGCGGGCGCTTCGGTGCGCGTGTTCGATCCCTTCGAAGTTCAAATGATCGAGCGCGCTCGAAAATCCGGTCAAGATATGCCAGCGTACGAAATCGTCGAAGATAAGGCGCTTGCCGTCTGGTTGTATGGCGGCGACTGGGTCAAGAACTCCGATCAAAGGGCTTGCCAATTTGGATATTGGAAGCCTGGCGGACGAACGACCAAAGCCTGGATCTTGCTCGAGGCAGGATTGAGCCTTGGCGAGAAAAAACCCAGTCTCCGCGCCGCTGCTTCTGAGGACGTGATTCGGCTTTTCCAAAAGGCGGTCCCCCTCGAGACTCACTCGACCCAGCCTGACCGAATCGCGATCCAGATAGAAGGCGCACCGCCGAACCCTCATGGCTGCTTCTGACTCAAACGAACGATCCCAATTGGAAGGCTTTCGAGAAAGTACGCGAAACGTCGGTCGGATTAGACATTGAGCAAGCCTGGGTTGGGTGGCAAGCGATCCCACTCAAAGGACATGAAACCAGCAAGCTCGAGTTGGTGTTCGTAGATAGAGGATTGGCTTACGCGATTCCGGTTTCGATCGCGGCATGGGTCGTCTGGCTCTACTTGCTGTTCCGCTCGATAAAGACGAGGACTGATCTCGTGAAAAAGACTTCGGTCTTGGAACCAATCATGACGAAGGTTCAAAGCTCATGACGAACATCGCGATCATCGGGGCGTCGGGTTATGCCGCGCGCGAGTTGTTTCGAATTTTGCTGTCTCATCCCAGCGCCAGGGTGGTGCTTGCAACTTCCAGGCAGGAGGAGGGCCTGCCGATCGGCGAACTGCATCCTTCCCTGCGAGGCCGAGTTGATCTGAAGTGCGAGCCCTTCAGTGCGGAGTCCGTGGCAAGCCGCGCCGAGGTCGCGATGCTCGCGTTGCCGCACGCTGCCAGCTTGGAGGTGACGCCAGAGCTGAGAAAACGCGGAGTCAAGGTCATCGATTTGAGCGCCGATTATCGGCTCTCAGACCCGACTGTTTACGAGAAGTGGTACCAGCACAAGCACACTGATCTCGACGGACTCTCGGAGGCGGTTTATGGGCTCCCGGAGTTGTTCCGCGATCGAATCGGCACAGCCGGGCTCATTGCAAACCCAGGTTGTTACACCTCGGCGAGCATTTTGGGGCTTGCACCGTTGCTCGTTCATGCCAAGATCGACCCGCGGAGCATCATCATCGACGCCAAGAGCGGGGTTTCGGGCGCGGGCAGAGGAATGAAGCCCAACCTGCACTTTCCCGAGTGCAACGAATCGCTGACGCCCTATGGCGTGGGGAACCATCGGCACACACCCGAAATCGAACAAGTGCTCACCGAGGTCTCTGGGCTTACGGTTGAAGTCCTCTTCACTCCGCATCTCGTTCCAATGGATCGAGGCATCTGCGCAACGATCTACGCCAACCCCTTGGAAACGGTTTCCGAGAGCGATCTGCACGAGCTCTATCGGGAGTTTTTCAAGTCGAGCCCGTTTGTTCGCTTGACCAAATCGATTCCCTCGACCAAGGACTCTTCGTTCACGAACTTTTGCGACCTCTCGGTACGGGTCGTGAAGGGCAGGGTGTTGATCATCTCTTGCTTGGACAATCTGATCAAAGGCGCGGCGGGAGTGGCGGTTCAGAACCTCAACCTGATTCTGAATGTTCCGGAGACGACTGCTCTTTGGGGCTCGTGAACAGTTTTGCGAACGGGTTTCCGCCACCCAGGCCGCCTTTGAGCGGAGTTTTGCGAACCACCGCAGGCCTCGGGGCTGGCTCTTCCGCGCCTTCTTCCTCGACCTCTTCCTTCGGGACTGCTCCTGGCATTGGCTTCAGGGAGAGGCGATTTTCTTCGTCTCGGTGTCGAAGGAGAGGACGCGGACTTCCACCTCTTGACCCGGCTTGACGATGTCCGTCACTTTCCGCACGCGCTTGGGCGAAAGCTCGGAGATATGCACTAGACCTTCGATGCCAGGCTCGAGCTCGACAAACGCTCCAAACTCCATGACCTTGGTCACCTTTCCGATAACGGTCTTGCCTTTGTGGTACTTGTCGCCTGCCGCGTCCCAAGGGCTTGCGACCAGTTGTTTGAGCCCCAGCGAAACCTTCTTGGCCTCGCGGTCGATCTTTAGAACCTTGACCTGGACCTCTTGGCCGGTTTTGAGAAGGTCTCCAATGTTGTTGACGCGAGCCCACGAAGCCTCGGCCACGTGCAGGAATCCATCGACTCCGCCGATATCGACAAAGGCCCATTGGTCCTTGATCGATCGCACCACGCCTGGCTTGACTTGACCTTCCGCAAGGGAAGCCCAGGTCTTCTCGCGTTCCTCGTCTCGCTTTCGTTCCAACCATTCGCGGCGAGAGACGACGAGGTTGCGTTGCCGTTGGTTGGCTTCGATCACGACCACTGGGAAGCGTTGGTTCACGTAGCTCGATGCGTCCTCGACTCGGTTGACGTCGATTTGACCGATGGGCAAGAAGCCTCGGATGCCGTCGACGTCGACGTCGAGTCCTCCCTTGTTCACTTTGGTGGCTCTTGCCTCGACGATCTGTCCGGGTCTGAGCGTCTCCCAACGAGCCTCGATGGTCGACCCCCATCGGACGAGCAGGACCACCCCCTCGTCTTCGTCGAAGCGGTCGACGATCACGTCGATCGATTCTCCAGGCTTAGGAACGTGTTCGTCGAATTGTTCCAGGCCGATGACGCCTTCGGATTTTCCACCGACGTCGATGAAGACGCTTTTTCCACGGACGGCGATCACTTTGCCCGTGGTTTTTTCGACTGGGGCTTCGAACTTTCGCTCGCGGGATGCACCGTGCTGGGGCCTGGCTGAGTCCTTCTTCGCGGCGGCAGGCTTGGCGCCCTTCGGGTCGGTTTTGGCGGAGGCGGGTTTTGGCGCCGCGCACGTCGGGCCCGTCGAGCGAGCGAGCGTCGAAATGTTCAAGAGCTTGCTCGAGCTGCGCTTCGAGCTCTTTGTCCCACTGTTTCTTGAGGGGCGCCTCCTGCGTCGAGCGCGAAGCCACGCCCGAGTCGAGCGAGGCCTCCATGGCTTGGTCGATCGCGTCGTTCCGTTTCCTGTCCAAGGCCCTCGAGACTGGGCCTGGGTTCTGATCTCTTTCTTCGGTCATGATCGCCTTCCAGCAGATTTGGGCGCTCGCTTGGGTTTTTCGATCTTTTTGGTTGTTGACGCGGATTTGCTTACTGGTTCCACAAGCTCCAGCGTCGACCAAAGGCTTGGGTCTTCTCCGATTGGGAACTCCTTGCCGACGCCAAGACTCTGTATCTCTTGCGTCTGCGAACCTATGGCGTAGCAGAATCCGAGTCTTTTGTTGGTCTCGGAGTCGTAGCCGTTGAGCGCTTGCGAATGGAAGAAAAGCTCGAGCGACCAGAGCTTTCCGTGCCAGACCAAACAGCGCTGGATCTTCTCGAGAGAAGCGGAGGGTGCATCCCCCAGCGCCCTGGCGATCGGCCTTTGGACCAGGTCGGGCTTTTCCGTTCCGATCGCGGTCGTATCGATCGAAGCCTCGAACCGATGGCAAAAACGCGTGGCTCTGTGCGATTCTCGCGAGTCTCGCGTATCAATCCATAATTGAATGAGCAGGCTTTTGCTATCGTTTTTCTTGGGATTGAACGCCTGCGTTGGAGCGATGGAAAAACCCAGTCCGCGCCGCGTTCCATGCAGTCCGGACCTCGAATGCGGGGCTTCTTCCAGCCAGGCCTGGAAGACCCGGAATGAGATACTTTTCGGGGAGACCGAGAATCGGCGTCTCGGTCTGAGGGATCGAGCCGGAGTACTGGCAGGCGAAAGACCAGCGAAACCAGAACGAAGGCGGCAGCAAATTCTTCTTGGCGGATGTCATCGAGTGGGATCCTAACGCGAACACATACGGCTCGACTCGAGACTTGCAGCCTCGAGATCATTCCTTTTTCAGTCCTTTTCTCGTGCGATCGCGGAGAGAAGGTTGACCATTTCGATGGCCGCGGCGGCCGCCTCCATTCCTTTATTGCCGCTTTTGAGCCCGGAACGGTTCAGGGCTTGCTCGACCGTGTCGGTGGTCAAGACTCCAAAAACCACCGGCACGCCGGTCGACAAGCTGGCTTGCATCACTCCGCTGGACGCCTGCGCGGCCACGTGGTCGTAATGCCCAGTCTCTCCTCGGATCACGCAACCCAGACAGACGACGGCGACGTATCGACCGGTTTGGGCCATGGTTTTCGCCACCAGCGGCAGTTCGAACGATCCTGGCGCCCAGGCCACGTCGAGCCGATCCTCTGGCACTCCGTGCCTGACGAATCCCTCGCGACAGCCAGACAAGAGGGCTTCGGTCACCATGCCGTTGAAACGGGCGGCGACGATCGCGAATCGACCAGGGGGAGGGGCAAGATCGCCTGAGTAAACGGACATCGTTCGCACACAAGAATCGATTGAGAGTTTGAAAACGTCCCGGCTGGTTCTCCAGGACGTGGATCGTGGCCGCCACGCATTCCAGTTTACGAAAGATTCATGCTGATCAGGAACTCGGCGTTGGATTTCGCCTTGCGCATCCTGCCCGTCAGCAGTTCCATGGCCTCGACGGGGTTCATATCGTTCAAGACGCGTCTGAGAATCCAGACCCGCCGGAGCTCCTCGGGATCCATCAACAACTCCTCGCGACGGGTTCCTGAACGATTGACGTCGATCGCGGGCCAGATGCGCTTCTCGACCATGCGGCGGTCGAGATGGAGCTCCATATTGCCCGTGCCTTTGAACTCTTCGAAGATGACCTCGTCCATCTTGCTGCCGGTGTCGACAAGCGCGGTCGCGAGGATGGTCAAGCTGCCGGCGTCCTCGATTTTCCGAGCGGCGCCGAAAAAGCGTTTGGGCTTTTGAAGCGCCGAGGCGTCGATGCCGCCGGTGAGGATCTTACCGGAGTGCGGCGCCTCGGTGTTGTAGGCGCGAGCCAACCGCGTGATCGAATCGAGCAAGATCACCACGTCCTGGCCGTACTCGACCATTCGCTTGGCCTTCTCGATGACCATTTCCGCGACCTGGATGTGCCGAGACGCGGGCTCGTCGAACGTCGAGCTCACAACCTCGGCGTTCAAGCCCTTGACCGACCGCTCCATCTCGGTGACTTCCTCGGGCCGCTCGTCGATTAAAAGAACCATCACGTAAGCATCTGAATGGTTCGTGAGCACGCTGTTGGCGATTTTCTGGAGCAGCACAGTTTTGCCGGTGCGCGGCGGCGCGACGATAAGGCCGCGCTGGCCTTTGCCGATGGGCGTGATCAGGTCGACGACGCGCATGTTGATCTCGTCGCCGCCGGTTTCGAGTTGAATCCTGCCTTGGGGGTGCAGGGGCGTGAGGTCGTCGAAACCGACTTTCTCGGCGAGTTTGTCCGGGTCTTCCCGGTTCACGGCTTCCACTCGGAGGAGGGCGAAATAGCGTTCGTTTTCCTTGGGCGGGCGGATCTGGCCGCTGACGATGGCGCCGGTCTTCAGACCAAACCTGCGGATCTGGCTGGGGGAAACGTAGATGTCGTCGGGGCAGGGCAGGTAGTTGTAATCCGGGCTCCTCAAGAAGCCGAATCCGTCGGGAAGCACTTCGAGCGTTCCCTCGCCGAACATTAGCCCGTTTTGTTTGGTGCGTTCCTTGAGGATCTTGAAGATGAGGTCTTGTTTTTTGAGCCCGGTGTATTCGGCGATGCCTTCGCTCTTGGCTGTGCGAAGGAGTTGGGGCATCGTCATCTTTTGCAGTTCGGTGAGATAGATCTCTCCTCGCTTGATATCCTCATATCGATCATGGAGTTGCGTGTCGCCGAAGACGTCCTCATCGTCGTCCTCCGGGAAGCCGTCGGGAAAATCGTCGTGGTCGTCGTCCGGGAACGGATCGGAGACGGGCTGGGCGAACCCTTCGGGCGGGGCGGGCGAGCGCTCGGCCGCGCGGGGCGCGGGTGTGTAATCGGAGCGGTCTCGAGTGGAAGACCGGGAGGTCGTCGGCGAAGCCTCGCGTTCGGCGCGTTCGCCGCGGCTGGAATCGGCGAGGGGTTCCCTTGCGACGGGAGCGGGGCCTGTGGTTCGGAACGATCGCGAGGGGGGCGCCGATGTGGATTCCCGTCCGCGTTCACGGGCGGCGATTCGCTCCCTTATCGACATGGCGCCGTCGCGTTCAGACCGCTCTCTGGCAAGCGGACCGGAGTCTCGAGCTCGAGAGGCGTCGTTTTCCGATCGGAAAGTGCCCCGCTCGCGCCCCACCGCGTTGGGCGCCGACAACGGACCCGAAGTGGACTGTCGAGCCGATTCGTCGTCGGGACGATCCGCGGCGGAGTCTTCCAGCTCGGAGAGCGGCTCCGCGTCGTTGGCCGAGGAGGGTGGAGTCGCTGGTTTGCGAGAGCGCGAGCCGCCGCTCGATTCGCGTCTTGGTCGAATTTCGTTGGTCATGCGAGGCTTCTCCTCCGAGGGAACTCAAAACCGGCGGCGCGGCGCTCGACGCGGGGGCTGCCAGAGTGGCTCGAAAATCATCTGATGAGTGTTCATTGGTAAATAGAGAAAGGGCCAAGGTGAATTAGACGACGGCGGGTAAGGCGGGCTCGGACGACGAGTGCGACGGCGAGGCTTGCTTGGTCAATTGCGCCCAAAGACGATCGATTTGAGGGGAAAGAGCGGAGCCGCCGCCGTTGTCGACGACAAACCCAGCGCGAGCTCTTGGCCTCCAACGGAGCCTGTGCATGCTCCCGGCGCACGTGTTCGGAAGAGGGCCAACTTCGGTGCTCCGCCACTCTGGCACGGCGAACGGAAATCGGGGCGTCGACGAAAACGATAGCGTCGCACAGCTCATCCCAGCCCGATTCCAAGAGCAATGCCGCGTCCAGAACCACCACCGGCCGACCCTCGCTGATCGCGCAGGCAATGCTCTGCTCGGCGAATTCGCGAATCCGAGGGTGCAGTATCGACTCCAAACGCTTACGAGCCGCGGCGTCCTCAAAGACAACGGCTCCCAGCGTCTTTCGGTCGACCATCCCATCGGATGCGAGAACTCGCGAGCCAAATGTGCGGATCACTTCTGAACTCACCAATGGGTTGCGGAGCAGCTCGTGCGCCAGCGAGTCGGCGTCGACGACCGTGGCGCCTCTGCGGCCGAATTCGGCGGCGACCCAACTCTTCCCAGCCCCGACTCCACCGATCAATCCAATCACGGGAATCTCGCCATGTTTCCACTTGCGCGGCTGATCACCGGGCGTGAGGTTCTGTTCCGAATGAAAAGTCATCGTGAGAAACCGAAAGAAGGGCCTTTTGAGATAGGCGTCGAATGACTGGTTCGCAAACCCATTGTTGCCTATTTGTCGTCCTCGAGGATTCTTGCTCGGGACTGGTTCGCACGAACGAATGTATTCGGGTTCATCTAGCGGTTATCGTCGAAAGGAGGGGGAAAAGCCTGTTCGCCTGACGAGCTATTATGCTAAAGGACGACGACCATGAAACGAAAGGTCCACGTGCAGCAACAAGCTGATTGCCTCTCAGATCAACCGCTCTTGTAAGCTCCGGAGAGAACGGCGAGGTGGGCGGCACGGCTTGGCATTTTGAAGAGCCCCGACCATTTATTTATACTTCACGGCCATTCTCAATGCAATCACTTTTCCTCCCCTCAAGTGCAATTTCTGATCAACCGCACTGCTCGACCTCGAGCATCTTTCCCTGCACAGAACTACCGCCTCTTCGAATGTTGCACGCCAAGATGAGATACGAGAAGATCGATGGAAGCGGGCGAACGCCGACGTAACGACCACGCGAATTTGTCTTCGCAGTGAGGTTGGAGTCCAGACATGCGAACCAGAGTTGCGAGAATTTGGATTCGACTGTTAGCCTTTGCGTTTCTTTTCCCAGCGACCTGCGGAACTCCGATTTCGCGAGGGGCTCCGGCGGATCCCAAAAGCGACGACGCTTGGATCGAATTGACGTCGGGCGCCGGTCTCGACGCATGGCAAAAGCCAACCGCGAGCTGGAAGGCGGTTTCCGAGGTTCGCCTTTCCGATCAAAACCCGCGCGTCTTTGCCGTCGAGAACGTGGTCTACAACGGCCCAATCGGCAGGACCTTGAATCTCGTCAGCAAGGACGCGTTTGCCGACGTCGACCTCGAGCTCTGGTTCATGCTCCCAAAGGGTTCGAACTCGGGTGTAAAGCTCATGGGGCTCTACGAAGTTCAACTCATCGACAGCTACGGAGTGAAGACGCCCAAGGCGAGCGATTGCGGCGGGATCTACCCGCGCGCCGAGCTGCTTCCCACCTATCATTATCTAGACAAAGGCCATCCTCCAAAGGAGAACGCATGCCTCGAACCGGGAGTTTGGCAGTCGCTTGCGCTGACTTTCCACGCTCCTCGTTTCGACAAGGCGGGCAAGAAGATTGGCAACTGCGCGTTTCGACCGCGTCGAGCTCAATGGAAAGCTCATCCAAGAGAACGTCGAGCTCGAGACGCCGACCGGCCATGCATGGCACGACAAAGAGTCTGCCACTGGCCCGCTTCTCCTTCAGGCGGATCATGGACCCGTGGCGTTTCGGGGTGTGAAGATCCGTCGCCTGGCCCACAGCGAATAAACGTTGGCTCGGGCGTGAGAAGGTCGCTCAGTCGAACTTGATCTGGAGAACTTTGAGGTTCAAGAAGCCTCGAGGGATTGGGATCCTGACCTCGTCTCCAATTTGCTTGCCGACCAACCCTTGGCCTATTGGGCTGGTGAGCAAGATCTTGTTCTTGTCGTAGTCTTCCTCGCCAGGCCCCACCAGAGTGAAATCCTCTTCCTCCTCGACGTCCAGGTCCAAGACGCGCACGGTCGATCCGAAGACCACTCTGTCGGTGGGCAAGGTTGATTTATCGACAATGAAGGCCCTGCCAAGCTTGTCTTGGAGGTCGTTGATGCGAGCTTGAAGCATCCCCTGAGCTTCCCGAGCCGCGTCGTACTCGGCGTTCTCCGACAGGTCTCCAAAAGCTCGCGCCTGCGCGATCTGTTCGGCGATCCGGGGCATATCGTCGTTCTTCATCTTGTCGAGCTGGTTCTTGAGCTTGTCGTAACCTTCCTTCGACATCGGCACACGATCACTGGACATACCAACTCCCTCCCCACGAGCAAGCTTCGACGATGATGACTCCGCCGCGATCGCCTTCTCTTGATGCGCTAACGTCGGTTCCGGGCGAAACGTCGGCGTGACGCGATGTCGCTCCCGATCGGATCAATCAAAAGCAAAATCCGCGATTTCGAGCGCTCGCTCGAAATCGCGGTATGTTCCGTAATCCTAGTCCGGCTACGATCGAAAGACAATACCAGCGCAGCGATCGGACAACGCGAAGGATTTGCGTCATTCGTGCCTGAGCGCCTCGATCGGGTCCATATACGCGGCCCTCATGGCTGGGTACAGCCCGGCGAGGATGCCGATGAACACCGAGATCGTGAACGCGATGATGACCGATTCGGGAGTCACCGCGGCCTTGGTTTCGGGCAGGAATTTGACGATCACCCAGGGGATGCCCACTCCAATGGCCACGCCCAAGAGCCCGCCCACGCTGGAAAGCACCACGGTCTCGATCAGGAACTGGAGGGTGATGTCCTTTCGCTTCGCGCCCAACGCCCTGCGGATGCCGATCTCGCGGGTACGCTCGGTCACCGAAGCGAGCATAATGTTCATGATGCCGATGCCGCCGACCAATAGCGATATCGAGGCAATGGTTCCGAGGATGATCGAATAGGTTCTCGCCGTGCGTTCCGCGTCTTGGATCAAGTCGTAGGGAACGACGAGGTCGACGTCTTTTTTCTGATGGAACGGTTCCACGGCGCCCCTGATGACTGGAACCGAGGCGGTGACCTGCGAAATATCAGCGACGCTCATCGTAATCTGGCTCAACTGAGTTTCCTCGGCCTCGGACGAGCCGGACCGGAAGCTGACAATTCTCTCGCCGAACCTGGCCCTGCACGTCCGCAGTGGGATGTAGACGTCTTTATCGTAGTCTTGCCCAGCCAGGCTGCTGCCGATGCTGGCGGTGCTGCCGCGCTTGCCGGTCACGCCGATCACGGTGTAATAGTCGGAGCCGATTTTCACCGAGTTTTCCAGCGGGTTTTCGTAGGGGAAGAGCTTGGCCGCGGTCTCAAAACCAAGTACGGCGTAATTCTTGTACTCGTCGTCGTCGGCCTGGTTGAGAAACCGCCCCTTGGGCACGGTGAGATGGTTGAACGCGGCGTAGTCCTTGGTGGTGCCCACGACCCGTCCGTCGATGAACCGGTCAAGATGGCGGATTTCCTTGCGGATTTCGCGGATGGGCAGAGCTTTCGTGATCGTGGGCACCGTTGCCAGCAGCCGTTCGTAGTCGTCGTATTTGAGCCCGTAGTTCAGCACGCGCGGCCTGTTTGCCTGTCGCCGCCTGCGATTCGTCGCTGGGCTTCATCGAGCGATAAATGATGTTCGTGGCGCCAAGCGCTTGATACCGCTGCTGCGCGTCGCGGCTGGCGCCCTCCGCGATTGCCAGCATGGCGATGACCGCAGCCACGCCGAAGACGATTCCAAGCACGGTGAGCCCAGATCGCAGCTTGTGCAGCAGCAGGCTTTTCATGCCCAACGTCAAGTTGCGGATCAAACGACTCATATTCTTGAACCTCAGCTCGAAAATCCGCGTTCAGACCGCGGACGCCTCTGCAACATCCACAAAACTCAATGTATTCCGAGTGCCGCGCCGGCCTTGTCCGCTGGGTGTTCGCCGCCGAGCATCCGCGGGCTTGGCCCGTCTTCGATGATCTTGCCGTCCTTCATGCGAATGACGCGTTTGGCGTACTCGGCAATGTCTTGCTCGTGCGTGACCATGATAATGGTCTTGCCCGCGTCGTTCATCTTGCCGAGCATGTCCATAATTTCATAGCTGGTAGCCGAGTCGAGGTTTCCCGTGGCTTCGTCGGCAAGGACGATGTAGGGGTCGTTGATGAGCGAGCGGGCGATGGCGACGCGCTGTTGCTGGCCGCCGGAGAGCTGGTTGGGCCTGTGGTCCAAGCGATCGGCAAGACCGACCATGCCGGCCAGCTTCCTGGTCCGCTCTTGCAATTCCTCGCTGATCATTCCGCTGCCCTGGTAAGTCAACGGCAGTTGGATGTTCTCGGTGACGGTGTATTGCTGGATCAAGTTGTACGACTGAAAGATGAAGCCGATCGACGTACTGCGAACTTCCGAGAGCTCGTCGTCGGAGAGCTGGGCGACGTCCTGCCCGCCCAGAAAATATTGACCGGTAGTGGGACGATCGAGGCACCCCAGCAAGTTGAGCATCGTGCTCTTGCCCGAACCCGATTGGCCCATGATCGCCACATATTCGCCCTGGCGAAAATCGACCGAAACTCCGCGCAGGGCGTGCACAGTAACCACGGCCTCGCCGGGGCGGAGTTTTTTGAGAACTCCGCCGCCGCCGTGGCCCATGTAATACGTCTTGTGGACGTTGTTGAGTTTGACGACGACGCGGTCCGCGGAGACCTGGTCGAAAAAACGGTTGGTCTCCACGGTTATTGGCCTCCGCCTGGAGGACCTTGGCCGCCGCCGAAGCCCCCGCCGCCTCCGCCTGGAGGCATCATCGCTTTCATCTGTTCGCGGAACGCCGCCTTTTGCTCGGGCGTCATGGCGTCGAACTTGGCCTTCGCTTCGGGAGACATGCCGCCTTTACGGAAGCCTTTGCCCGCGCCTTTGCCAGCTCCCTTGCCCATCCCTTTGCCCATTCCTTTGCCCATGGCGCCTTTGACCCAGGCGGATCCTTCGGTCGATTTCCCGGTCGGACCGAATGCTTCGTTTCGCTCGGCTTCGGTCATCAGCGGTTCCGGATTCATGGCCAACGATTCGCCGGCTTTGACGCCGTCTTTGATTTCCATGAACTGGTCGTTCGTAACGCCCAGCTTTACCTCGCGCTTCTTGGCCCCGCCGCCGGGGTTCAAAACGTAGACGTAGCTCTTGCCGCCGTATGCCAGGATCGATTGGATCGGAGCGGCCAGCACGTCTTCCTTTTGATCGATGTGGATCTCGACCTCGGCGGTCAGGCCGGGACGAAGGTTGGGGATGGCGCCTTCGATCTTGACGATCGCGGTGTAGACCTTCACGTCAGAGCCAAAGAAGCCTTGGGGGTCGGGCAGCGGCTGCAAGTGATCGACCACGCCCTCCAACGGCTGATTGGGAAAGGCGTCGATCTTGATTGTCGCCCGCATGCCCGCCTTCACCTTCTCGGACTGCGCCTCGTGAATCTTCGTATTCACTTGCATGTGTGAAGTGTCCGGCAAGCTAAAGATCTTCTGCGATTCGCGGAGCGTGGCGCCTTCCTCGATCTGCGGCTGGTTGTTGTTGCCCATGCGGTTGGTGTCGTTGGCGTAGACGATCAAACCGTCGTTGGGAGCGATGACCGTGCAGTTGTCGATCTGTCTGCGCAGCTTGGCTTCCTTGTCCATCTCGGCTTGGTGGGTCGCCTTCTTGGCCAGGAAGTCGGCGTTGGCTTTTTCGACTTCGCTCTCCAGCTCCTTGATGTTTCGAGATTTCGAGAAGGTGTTGAAAACCTTGAGAGCGATCTCGTCCTTCTCGAGCTGAAGCTCGGCCTGCGTCTTGGCCTGTTCGTCGGCTGTAAGCTGCGCCTGCGAGGCGTACTTCTTTTTGTGCATCTCCTTCGTCCACTTGAAACGGTCGATCGCCCTCTCGAGGTTCGACTGCGCCAATTTGACGTTGGATTCGTAAGTTTTGATATCTTGGTTCGCAATGCCAAGCCGGTATTCCTCGAGGGCGATCTTGGCCACGTCGAGCGTCAGCTCGGCGTTGCGCAGCGAAGCTTCGGCCTGTTTGGTCGTGATTTCCTGGTTTTTGAGATTGTCTCGCAACGTGGCTGAATCGAGTTTGACGACGGTTTCGCCCTTCTTGACGAACTTGCCTTCGGGCTCGATGAAGAGGATGGTGGCCTGGCCTTCGACCTTGTTGTAGGCGTATTGATTGAACTGGCTTTCGAGCTGGCCCCGCTCTTTGACCGAGACGATGAAGCGCATCGGCTTGACGATGTGCGACATGATCGCGGACGACTTCGGGGTGGTCAGCCCGCGCAGCCTGCTGCCGGCGCCGGGAATGAAGATCAGAGCCGCGGCGGCGGCGACCGCGAGCACCGCCGCCGTTGCCGCAATCTTACCGCCCAGCGACTTGCGTCGGCGCGGCCGCGTTGCCTGCGGGAGCTCTTCCGTCAATGCGCGCGTTGGGTTGGTTTCCCCTTCGCTCGGTGACGGATTTTGGAGGGAAAAGTTCATAAAGCGCCTCCCATTCGTCGTAGGGCATGATGCCAAGGTCACGATACAACTGAAGTCGGTACAGCTCGTAGTTGGTCCAGGTTGAGACCAGGTTGTTCTGGGCGCCGAAAAAGTTCGACTGGAAGTTGATCAGGTTGTTGGTCTGAGCGGCCACCAACGCGACCGTGTTCTGACCGGGCTGCGGCGGCGCCACGATCTGCTCCTGGGCTTGATCCTTCACACGCATCGAAATCACGAATAATCGCTTCTGGATCTCATACGTGATATAGTACACTTGCAACTGACGAATTTCCTGGCGGACGCCGTACTTGACGTTGTCTTCTTGGTTCATCAGCGTCCGACGCTGTCTCTGGTAGTTGATCCAGGCAATCCGGAAGTTGTTCCGCTCGTTCACTCGCACAAGCGGAAGCTCGGTGTTGAGCACGAGCGAAAACTGTTTGGCTTGGTCGAGGAATCCGAAGGGGTTGGTTGTCGCGGTGGGCGTGATGTATTGGTTGGTGACGGAGACGTTCAGAACCCCCTTGAGCGCATTCGCCGTAAACCGGATTTGCCTCCAAGCATCATACAGCTGCGCCCGGGCGTTCATCAAGTCCACCCGATTTTCCATGGCCACGCGTTCGCCCGCGAGCAACAGATCTTCGAGTTCGGTTTCGTTGATAAGCGCCCGGTTCTCGGGGCTCGAGGTGTAAGAAGCGGCGTTCTTGTACATCGTCCCGATCACTGGCCTTCCGTCGATCTCCATGTCTTCCAGTTGGGGAACCTCTTCGACGAAGCGGTCGAGATCGGCTAGTTCACGCCTTGGGTCGGCAGCCCACTTGTAAAGCTTGTCGAAGGTTTGCTTGAAACCAATGATCAAGCTGCGATCGAGACTGATCGTCACGTCCGGCGGCAGGCCAAATTGAACCTTGAGCTGATCCAACTGGCTTCGGTAGTTCAGCTTCGCGTTTAAGAGCGACAACCTGGCGCCGATCACCGACGATTCCATCTGGTCGACCTGCAACGGCGTGATGCCCGAAGATTCCCCCTTGGCCAGCTCTTTGTACACCATCAGCAATTGTTCGAACGCGGCGAGGTTGTATTGGTTGTTCTCAACCGTCTGGAGGAACTGAAGCACGTTGATGAAGCCAGGGTCTGGGTCGAACAGTCCAGGGTTGGTGAACGTGGTGCCCACCGTGAGGTTCGTGAAGAACTCTTGGCGATATCTGGCAAACAGGCGGATGTTGTAGAGCAGGTTGCGCTCGGCCTGGGTGAGCGCCTCCAGCGTGACCGCGCGGCCGCCGCCTTTCAAGAACGGTTGAACGAACGTGAGCGGAAGGGCGGATTGGACCGTTGGTTGGATTGGGGTCTTGCCCAGGAAGTTGAACGCAAGCTGGTTGGCGAAGCCGGCCAACAATTGGCCGCCAGTTGAAAACAGCTTTCCAACGCCGGCCACCTCTCCAAGGTTTAGAGACGAAAGCTGGCCGCCGGGAGCGTACTTCGTCCGGTATGAGAAGACGTTCGTGGGGTTGGTCCCAGGGAATCCAGCGCCGATGACGCCCGTCGATGGTCCCATGCCCGCATAAAATTGGGGTTGGAATTGGAACCTTTGGAGTGTGACTGAAAGCGCGAATTGATAGAGGTTCTCGAGCTGGAACTGATACGACCGGCAGTGCGTGAGCGTCAGGTGGAACGCTTGCTCGAGGTCGACCAGGTACACCTTGGTCGATTCAGGCAATCCAGCGACCTCGTGGTCGTCGAGGACGATCCGCCTTGGCGAGAGGATCGCGGCCATTTCGGACGTCACCTCCTCGGCCTCGCGGTAGACCTCGATCGGTTGGCCTGGGGGAACGCCGGACCTTTGCCGCGTATCTTCGTCCACAGTGGGATTGGGATCGTTGGGCACGACGGTTCGAGGCCGAGGGTCGGGAACCGGCGGCTGGGCCTGTCCAGGCTGCGCCGCTGGAGACGTCGCGGGCGGCTGCGCGTGGACCACCGGGGCAGGTATCCCGGTTCGTTCGTACGCGGCGAGCAGCATGGCGTGATCTCGTTTAACCGCTTCCAGCTTGCGAAGGGCTTTGGCCAGTTCGATACGGCGAGTTTCGTAAGAGCTCTGTCCCCGCATGGAATTGGGCGACGTTTCACCTGGCTTCGTCCCGGAATTCGCTGGATTTTGGAACGGAGAGCCTCCGTCGGGCCGAGGCGCCGGCGGCATTGTGCCGTTGTTCGGATTTGCGGGAGGGTTCATCGGGGGGTTCACAGGCGAAGTCTCGGGCCCCGACGGCAGAATTCCCGGCAAAGCGCTTGGACCTTCCCTCTCGACAGATCCCGGCGGAGCAACCCCCGCTGCGTTGTCGGGAACAGGATTGGCGGCCTGCTCGCGCTCACGCTTCATCTGCCACTGGATCAACTGTTCCTCGTACCCAGTGCCTTCCGTCGGCGTCAGCAGTCGGTTTTGAGACCACTGCGGCACTGGAGACATGGCCTGGGTGGCGTAATCGTCCGGAGGAGCAGGCGGATGATCCGGATCGTACGGTTCAGCATAACGCGACATCGAGGGCGGCTCGATCGTATAAAGATCGATCCGCCAGCGCGGATCGCGGCTTTTCTCGAAGATCGCTTCCGAAGCGTCCTGATTGGCCCACTGGCGAAAGAACGCGCGAGTGCAACCTTGCGACGATGCAACGGTCAGAATCACGAGCATCCATCTCGCTATCCGATAACGCTGCGTTCCGGTCGGTTCGTGAAGATTCTGCCGTTTCATCCCCTCGGACCTCCCTGTCAGTGGGGTGGTCGGCAACCTGCCGACCGCGTCTACGAAACTCTGTCCCGTACCGAATTACACATGCGTGCGTGACGTCACGCACGAAATGGGCGTCCCGCCGTTGAGCGGAGAACAGTGCGACCGCACGAAACACGCCTGGGTGGGTTGCTCACAACGAGCGGAGCCAGACCATCTCGGTCTTTGGCCGGTCGTGCGAGCTCCAGGGGTTCAGCGAATTGTATCGGTTTTGATGATTTACAGAGTTGAGCCGGAAACGTGGCTTGACGTCCGATTTGCGCGAATCGTCTGCCCGTTGGTGTTGGAGTTGAGTGGACGGACGGGTCGAAATGATGCTCGGAAGGGAATTCCGCGCCGGCTGGGCGGTTGCTCAGCCGACTCAGGGGGACCCGAGTCTTCCTGATGGGCTTACTCCTGGTTAACCAGGCGGAAGCCGTGGAACGAATCTGTATTGAATCGATCCACTCGACCATGGTCGAACGGGTCGATGGAGAAGGGAGTCTCCTCATGCCGTTACGCATTCGCAAGCCAGGCGAACAAGGGCTACGACGGCGCATTGCCTATCGTCCAAACGCCGACACTCTGGAATTACGCATCGCGCCGGCGATCGATCTTGCCACAATCGCGTCCAATCCATACGGCGTCCAGCTCGGCAATAGCTTCGGTTCGGCGACCAATGGAGCCGGCTATACCGTTTCCCTGGTGGGCGATATCGCGCAGACGGGCTTCCAAGACGTCGTCATCGGCGCCCCCTCGTTCGTTCGCACCTCTCCTCCAACGATTGGCAGCGGTTCGGGCAGCCAGGCTTATCTCGTCTTCGGTTCCAATGGCGCAGGCGTAGGCAACGTCAACTGGCTTAACTTGACGAGCCAGCAGCGCACAGGCGACGTGAGCACCCTCGGAAACTCGACCCAGAACAACCCGCTTAACGGCAACGCGACGTTCCCTTACAACGGCCTTAGGTTGACGACCAGCTCCAGCAGTTCCGCGCAACTGGGAGCGTCCGCGGCCGCCGTGCCGAACATCACCAACACAGGCATCAATGGCTTCCTGATCGGCGCGCCTGGCGCCCTCGACGCCAATGGGGACGGGTCGAGCACGGGTGCGGGCAGGGCCTATCTCGTTTACGGCGGCAGCTCGATCATGAACCTGACGATCGCCGGCGGCGGCACCGGCATCATGAACCTTGACAACACCGCCACGTTGACTGGCTCGAACATCGTCACGTTCTGGACCAACATGCTGAACGCCGGGGTTGGAACGTCGGTTGCCTCGGTGGGCAACCTGCTCGGCGACGGCGGCCCAGACATCGCCATCTCGGCGCCCAACGCCTCGATGGGCGGATTGACGAACAACGGCGCGATTTTCGTCATTCCTGGCAGCTACCTGCGTACCGTGCAGACCACTCAAATCCTCCTCGACACCGTTGGCCAAACGGGCGGCGTTCCGGGCGTGGTCTTCATCGGCGCCGCCAGCGGCGACAAGCTCGGAAGCTCGTTGGCCACGGCTGGCGACGTCAACGGCGCCACATCATCGTCCGGCAAGCTGTTCGATCTGCTCATCGGCGCTTCGAACGCCGACGTCGGCGCTGGCGCCGCCTATTTGGTTTACGGCGCCACGAACCTCGCCGCCCAGGCGACCGCGGACACCAACGGTTTCCTCGACATCAGCGTCAGCCGGCTTGGCGTTCCCAACACAACCACGGGAATCATCGCCGGCGCCACCTTCGACGGCACCTCCTCGGGCGACCAGACCGGCTTCGCGGTCAACAACGCTGGCGATTTCAACAACGACGGCTTCGGCGATTTCATGATCGGTTCTCCAGGTTACCTCAGCGGCACCGGCCTCGTCACTCTCGTCTACGGCCAAGGCAACAACAGCTCGGGTGTGCCCGGAATCGTCGGAACCTACGTCGTCAACTCCATCCCAGCCTCGGTAAGCACGCTCTCGATGACCGGCGCCTCCACCGCTTCCTACGCCGGCTTCTCGCTTTCACCGGTCCAATCGGTCAATGGAACAACTTATCCCGATATTATTATCGGGTCGCCAGGCGTCAATGGCAACATCGGCGCCGCCTACCTGATCGCCGGCAGATCCTCTTTCGTCGGCAGCTACAATCTCGGCCAGACCGAATCGAACGCTCTTCAGGGCATTATCTTCACCGCCAGCAACAGCACCGTGCCCGGGTACATCGGAACTTCGGTCAGCGGACTGATCAACTCGAGCTCGACCTCGAACACTCTCGACTCCGACAACGTGGGCGATTTCGTCATCGGCGCCCCAGGGTTTGGCTTTAGCGGGCTTACCGCCGGTGGAGAAGCCTTCATGCTCGAAGGCGCCAAGGTGCCGCTGTCCGTACCGAGTAATACGGGCATCCCTGTGACGATCGGAGTTGGCGCTCCCTTCGGACCATTCACGATCAACGCCACAACTCCGGCAGCGCTACAGATTTACGTATTTAGCAACGCCACTGTAACTCCCGTGTTCGCTCCAGTGACCGACATCAACCCGGCTTCGATCGTCGTCAACGGAGTCTCCTATCCGAACGCGACCATCGCCCAGGATCCGGTCGACGAAAACGGCGACGGCATCCCGGACGCGATCGTCACGATCACTCCTCGGTCGAACCTCGGTCTCACAGCCGGAACGCGAACCATCACGATCTCGGGAACGACCTTCGCCAGCGGATCCACACCCGTCGAATCGTTCTCCGGCAGCGCCACCGTGCAAGTGACAGGCAGCAGCGGCGGCGTGGTTGTCAGTGGTGTACCGGGACAGATCCCCACCAACGAAGGCTTTGGAGCTCTGCCGCAGAACGGCAGCAGCCTCGTGCCTTCGATCTCTTCGCTTTCCCAGCTTGCCTGGCGGCCTCTGCCGATCAAAGTGGCCTACCAGCAGTTCCAACTTCCAACTGGGTTCGGAGCTCGCATCTACGACTACTTCCATCCCAACAAAGTCCATCAGCAGCTTGGCAGCGGGCACCGTTCGAGCGCCCGAGGCATCTTCACGCTTGGCAATCGCGTCTTCACACGAGATCCGATCCACGCCGGCAAGCATACGACATACACGCACTCGCAGCTTGTCGTTCCCGCTTACCTGCAAACCGAGTCAACCTGATCACGCCGAATCGGCGCATCGGACTTCAGCCGGCTCCTCGATCGAGGGGTCGGCTGTTTTCGTTTGGCGACCTTGTTCGACCATACGGGCATGGTCCTGGAGCCTTTCGGGCTTTTCCGCCATAATGCAATGATGCTTCGATCTACAAGCAAAACGGCCTTCGCGGCGCTCGTCGTCCTGTTTCTAAGCGGAGCTCCGGCGACGCTCGGAGACGACAAACCTCGCGACGAGGACGCGGTTCGGAAAGAGGTCCTTGAAGAGCTTTATAGTGCCCACAACGAGGTGCGCAAGGCCGAGGGGAAGAAACCGTTCGAGCGCAACAGGAAGCTCGACGAGGCTGCGCTTGCCCACGCACAAGACATGGCGAAGCGGGAAACGATGAGCCATGAAGGCGAGGATGGTTCGCATCCGGGCGATCGCATCAGGAAAGCAGGCTACAACTACCGGAGGGTCGCCGAGAACATTGCCTTCAATCGCAAATCCGCCAAGGAAACCGTTGGTCTTTGGATGGAAAGCTCGACGCATCGCCCACACATCCTGGGAAATTACGCCGATGTGGGCATGGGCTTCGCCGACGCCAAGGACGGCAGGCGTTATTGGTGCGTCGATTTCGGGGTCAAGAAGGCCAAGTGACCGAGCCCGGGTCAGAGTCCGAGCTCGTTTTTCACGTGCTGGAAGGCTTCAATCGCGAATTCGAGATCTTCGCGTGAATGCGCGGCTGAGATCTGGGTTCGAATCCGCGCCTTGCCCTGAGGAACCACGGGGTACGAGAACCCGATCACATAGACGCCTCTCGCTAGCATGGCGTCGGCGAATTTCACCGCAAGGGAAGCGTCTCCCAGCATGATCGGGGCGATCGGGTGGGTTCCTGGAAGAATCTGGAATCCCCTACGAGCCATTTCGTCGCGGAAGAACCGCGTGTTGACTTCGAGCTTGTCCCGCAACTCAGTGCTGTTCGAGAGCATGTGGATCGCGGCGATCGACGCTCCGGCGATGCTTGGCGCCAGCGTGTTCGAGAACAAGTAAGGTCGAGAGCGTTGACGCAACAGCTCGACAATCTTTTGTCGACCGCTCGTATAGCCGCCGCTGGCGCCGCCAAGGGCCTTGCCGAGCGTGCCTGTGAGCACGTCGATGCGATCCGCCACTCCATGGAGCTCAGGCGTGCCTCTTCCCCTTGGACCGATGAACCCCACTGCGTGGGAATCGTCGACCATCACCAAGGCGTCGTGCTTGTCGGCAAGCGTCGCAGAGGTCGGCGAGCTTGGCGATATAGCCGTCCATCGAGAAGACCCCGTCGGTGGCGATCAGCCTGAAGCGGGCAGAGGAGGCTTCGACCAGCTTGGCCTCGAGGTCGGCCATGTCGTTGTTCTTGTAGCGGAACCTCTGGGCTTTGCAAAGGCGGACGCCGTCGATGATGCTGGCGTGGTTCAATTCGTCCGAGATCACAGCGTCCTCGGCGCCAAGGATCGTCTCGAACAGACCGCCGTTGGCGTCGAAGCACGAGCCGTAGAGGATCGTGTCGTCGGTCCCCAAGAACCCGCTGATCTTGGCTTCGAGCTCCTTGTGCAGGCCCTGGGTGCCGCAGATGAACCGGACCGACGCCAGACCGTAGCCCCAGCGATCTAGAGCCGCGTGAGCCGACTTGACGACTTGGGGATGGTCCGCCAAGCCCAGATAGTTGTTCGCGCACATGTTCAAGACGCTGCGCCCGCCGTTCACGCCGATATGGGCGTCCTGCGGCGTTTCGATCACGCGCTCGTTCTTGTACGTTCCCGCGGATCGAATCGATTCGACCTGTCCCGAGACGAATTCCAAGAATCTTTGGTTCATGGCAGGTGCTCGCGTTCCAACCTCTCGGCCGACTTCGGGTTCAAACCGTCCAGTCCAGAATAACCTTGCCGGACTTGCCCGTCGTCATGACGTCGAATGCCTTCTGGTACTCGGTGAAGTGGTATCTGTGAGTGATCACGGGCTTGATGTCCAGGCCCGATTCGAGCATGACGGTCATCTTGTACCAGGTTTCATACATTTCCCGTCCGTAGATGCCGTGGATAGTCAGCATGTTGAAGACGACGATGTTCCAGTCGATCGAGATCGGCTCGGCGGGAATTCCCAGCATGGCGATCTTGCCGCCGTGGCACATGTTGGCCAGCATATCGCGAAAAGCGGCTGGGTTGCCCGACATCTCCAGGCCGACGTCGAAGCCCTCTTTCATGCCGAGCTCCTTTTGAACGTCGGCAAGCGAACTGGTACGAGCGTCGACCGCCAGAGTGGCGCCCATCTTCTTGGCGAGATCGAGCCGATACTCGTTGACGTCGGTAACGACCACCGATCGGGCTCCCGCATGCTTCACGACGGCAGCGGCCATCACGCCAATGGGCCCAGCGCCGGTGATCAGCACGTCTTCT
Source organism: uncultured Planctomycetota bacterium (assembly GCA_963818975.1). Lineage (GTDB taxonomy): Bacteria > Planctomycetota > Planctomycetia > Isosphaerales > Isosphaeraceae > CAWFUI01. Next base: position 88,783 of record CAWFUI010000017.1, read on the forward strand.
CCCAGAACTGGGAACGAAAGAGCTGTGTGTACGGCGTTTCCGAAAGGATCGAAAATTGAAGCGATCTCGCGGTCGACCGTATCCCTGTGGTGCCAGACGTTCGACATCGGCAAAACCAGAAACTCAGCAAAAGCCCCGGGCCGATTCACTCCCACGCCCTTGGTGTCCTTGCAAAGGTGGCGCCTGCCAGCCAGACAGTTGCGGCAGCGTCCGCAAACCACGTGGCCCTCGCCGCTGACAACGTCGCCAGGGAAGAAATCGGTAACGTTCGCGCCCACGGCCTCGACCACGCCCACGAACTCGTGGCCGACGACCATCGGCGCGGGGATCGTCTTGCTCGCCCAGGCGTCCCATTTGTAGATATGAAGGTCTGTCCCGCAGACGCCGGTCTTCTCGACCCGAATCATCACGTCGTTGATCCCCATCTCGGGAATGGGGACTTCCTCGAGATCGAGCCCAACTTCGCGGCGGCGCTTGACCAGAGCTTTCATCGTTTTCATCGCACTGACGCCTATGTAGAGAAACCGACTGGGGACTTTCCAGGATGACGAATATCGCGTCCAATATCATAGACCGTCGAATCCGATATGCAAGACGTGTTTCCAAGATATTGCACAGAGCGTCCATTGGCCAAACCCACCAAGGCGAAATCGCCCCCGTCAAAACAGCCGTCCGAGCCCACGGCTGGGCCCGAGGCCGTTTCCAAACACTTGGGCGCCAGGGTCCGCCTGCTCAGGGGAGAGCGCGGTTGGTCGCTTGATACTCTGGCAAGCGCCAGCGGAGTTTCGAAGTCGATGCTCTCGCAGATCGAGCGAGAGCTGACCAACCCCACGCTTGCGGTCACTCTCAGGATCGCCCAGGCGTTCCATATGTCGTTGGGTGATCTTTTGTTAATGCCATCGGCAAGTTCGATGGTCACGGTCATCAGGGCTGAGGATCGAACCTTCCATTACAGGTCCGACGAGAACTGTCGCATCCGAACCTTGAGCCCGTTGAACCTCGAAAAAGACGTCGAGTTCTACGAAGTGCTGCTCAAACCCGGCGGGGAGCTCGAAAGCTCCGCCCATTATAAGGGCACCCGGGAGTTTCTGACCGTGCAGAAGGGTCAGATCAAGGTCGAATCGGCGGGAGATTCCGAAACCCTCAATCAGGGCGATTCCGCGAACTATCGAGCCGACGTCCCGCACGCCATCAGGAACGTCGGGAAAACCGAGGCGATCATCTTCTTGGTCGACATCTACATGTAGCGCTTCAAAGTTTTTTCCACGCCCAGTCGTTGACTCCATACACAATCCAGAATAACCTAACATATTAGGTTAGGTGTCACTCGGGTCGCGACGTATGGAGGACTGGTTTCATGTTGCGCTTGGCGTTTGCGGCTGGATGCTTCCTGGTGGTTCTTGGGCGTGCGGGCGCGGAAACTCCAGGCGATTTTAGCGGAGAGTGGAAATCGACGTTTGGAATCGTCTCGATCGACCAGAAGAACGGCGAAGCGAAGGGGGTCTTCGCCCCCGGCAAGTTTCCGTTCAAGGGCAAGGTCTCTGGAAAGACGTTCACATTTGAATACGACGAAGGTCAGGTGAAAGGGGATGCGAGCTTCGAGCTCGCCGACGACGGACGATCTTACTCTGGGAAGTTCCAGATCCGAGGGGGCAGGGGAGGCGTTTGGAACGGTTGGAGGCCGGACCCCGAGGCGGTGAAACGCTCGGCCGAGGGAGATTTCGACGGGTTCTGGTTGACCAACCTTGGGCTCATGAAGCTCGAGCAAAATGGCGGCAAGGTCAAAGGCAAATACGCATTGCGCGGAGGCTCGACGATCGAGGGTTCGATCACGGGAGGTCGCCTCGACTTCAGCTACAAGGCTTTCTTCCCAGGGACGGGTTGGTTCGACCTCTCCAAGGACGGCAAGTCGATCTCGGGCGCCGCGGACACGACCGGCGCGATCGAATGGTATAGCTTCAACGGTCGAAAAGCTCCGGAATTCGTGAATCAATCGCCTTTACAGCCGGGAAAGATGGTCCAAGGGTCCACCTCGAACCTGCTGACCTATGTCGTCCGGGCGCCCGAAGGTTTTGATCCCAAGGCAAAGAAGCTGTGGCCGGCGATCGTGCTTCTGCACGGCTCCAACATGAACGCGCAGAGCTATGTTAATACGATGGCTGCCGCTTGGCCCCAGATCGCCACGAGGTACATCATTATTGGGATCAATGGAGAGCGGCCCGTCGATCCTAAAGCCGACGAGCTCGCGTTCAACTTTACCTATGTCAACTTCATGGGTAAGAGCACCTATCAGGGGTTTCCGGGGACCGACAAGGAAAGCCCTGCACTCGTGCGAGACGCTCTCGAAGAGTTGAAGAAGGTCTATCCGATCGACCACTATTTCGTGGGAGGGCATTCTCAGGGGGGCTTTTTGACTTACTTCTTTTTAATGCACTTCCCAGAGTTGGTCTCGGGAGTTTTCCCCATCTCTTGCGGCCTGGTGATGCAGTGCGAGCCCGAAGTTTTCCAGGACGAAGCGCTTAGGGCCGCCCAACGGCGCGTCCCGTTGGCGATCGTTCACGCCCAGAACGATCCGATCGTCCCCTTCTCGATGAGCTCGTATGCTTATGACGAATTCGTAAGCGCTGGCTGGCCGAAAGTGCGGCTTTTTACCGACAATGCATCCGCTCATATGTTTGCGCGGCTTCCGGTGGACAAGGCCCTCGGCTGGCTCGAGATCATGACGTCCGAAGATCCAGCGGCCCTGATCGCGTTTGCCGAGCAGAGCGTCAAAGGCGGAAGCTTCCACGATGCGATCTCTGCGCTCAACACAGCCAGAGGACTGAAGCCCGACGCGAAACTCGCGAAGAAGCTTGACTCTGTGTCCGGTTCGATCGACAAGAAGGTCAAGCCTCTCGTCCCGGCTTTACTCAAAGGAGTCCAAAGCGGAGCAGGGGGCGATTGGGTCGAGCAATACCTGAAGTTCAAGGACGAATTCGGTCAGGCGCCTTCCGCGGCTAAGCTGGTCAAGGCTTTCGACGCGCTCGGCGCAAAGCAAGAAAAAGCCGGCAAAGAGGCGTTCAACCAGGCCCAGGCTCTCTTCCAGCAGGGCAAGCGCGACGAAGCGTTCGGCAAACTGGAAGATATTGTGAAGTCTGCATATGCTTCTTCATCCTACCGAACCGCCAAGAAGTGGCTCGCCGAACGGAAATGACGAGTGTGGTCGCGAGGACTTGTCTCTATTCCGATTCCGTTGTAGGGGCGAGTCCCCCGACACGCCCTTCCGTCCCTGGTGACCATTCGGATTCCGTTGTAGGGGCGAGTCCCCGACACGCCCTTCCGTCCCTGGTGACTATTCGGATTCCGTTGTAGGGGCGAGTCCCCCGACACGCCCTTCCGTCCCTGGTGACCATTCGGGATTCCGTTGTAGGGGCGAGTCCCCTGACACGCCCTTCCGTCCCTGGTGACCATTCGGATTCCGTTGTAGGGGCGAGTCCCCCGACACGCCCTTCCGTCCCTTGTGACCATTCCGATTCCGTTGTAGGGCGAGTCCCCCGACACGCCCTCACGACCCATGACAGCGAGACCTATCGCACCCAGAGAAGAGGGTCCTCCGTAGGCGGATTACACTCTACAGGGATGTCGCCCCTACGCCGATCGGTGAGCGATCAACCGCGCAAATAAGACCCCCAGTAATACAGCGACGAACCCAGCCGCGACGCTGCCGAGCATGTAGACGACCGCCCTGATCGGCTCTCTGCGCTCGAAAAGCCAATACGTCTCGATCTCGTAGCTCGAAAACGTGGTATATCCGCCGAGAAACCCGACCACGACGGCGAGACCAATATAGGGGTGAGCGGACCACCGGCCGAAGAGCGTTGCCAAGAGTCCAATAAGAAACGATCCAGAGATGTTGATGAAGAACGTCGAGTAGGGAAATGCGTTGCCCAATTGACGCGTAATCCAGAACCCGAGCCAGTAACGCGCGTTGACCCCCAGCACGCCTCCCAGCGAGACCATGAGGATGCGATCGAAGGGGTCGACGAGCAGTTTCATCGGCAAAAGGGGCTTGGCAATCGAGGGCTCTGGAATTCCAACAAATCGATCGCAAAACATAAGGCCGAGGCAGGGAGGCCGTAAATGTGTCCTTTTGTGCGCATCTTTTTGGAATTGACCCTTTTTCCAAGAAAACCTAAAGTTCCGACGCTTACAAACCGGGGACGTCCCGAGGCTCTCCGCACAGGCGAGGATCGAAAGGAGTCGAGTAAAGCATGTTGGCCAACTTCAAGAACGGCCGCCTTGGATACTTCTCCGCGGCGGCAATCATGGCTCTCGTTGCCGCGAGCGCTCTGGCTCAGCAGCCGCGCCAGACCGGCGCGCCTACTGGCAAGTCGAAGGTCGAGGATAAGAAACACGTCGAAGTCGATGCGAATCCGCTCGTGCTCAAGGCTGTGGCGGTTAGCCCCAACGACCCCATCGTGATCGTCAACGGAAAAGCGATCACCAGGCAAAGACTCGCCGACGAATGCGTCGCCAGGCACGGAAAAGAGGTTGCGGACACGCTCATCGCCAAAGAGCTTATTCAGCAGGCTCTCGATCTCAAGAAGCTGACGGTGACCGCCGAGGAAGTCAACGCCGAGATCACCCACACTGCCACGGTTCTTGCCCACACCGACCGCGAAACCTGGCTCCGCGAGCTCGAGAAAGAGAAAGGCATAAGCCCTTCTCAGTATGCTCGAGACGTCGTTTATCCAACAATCGCCCTGCGAAAACTCGCCACGCCGCGCGTCCAGGTGACCGACCGCGACGTCCAAGACGCCTATGAGGCGAGCTTCGGTGATAAACTGCGCTGCCGAGTCATCATGCTTCAGCAGGAGAAAAAGGCGATCGAATTTTGGGAGGAGCTTCAAAGAACCCCCAATGCCTTCGAGAGAATCGCCCGCAAGGAATCGATCGACATCCAGAGCAGGGCGGTCGGCGGTCTGATGTCCGAGCTCATGGGCAGGCACGCCAACCCACGGAACGTATCGGACGCAGCCTTCGCCCAGCTTGTCGACGGCGACCCGAGCGACAAAGAGCACAAGCCCAAGGACGGAGACATCACCGGTCCGATCCAGCTCAACGAGTCGGCCTGGCTGATCCTCAAGCGCGAAGAGCTGGTCCCCGCCGACAAAGACAAGGACCCGAAAAATCCAGAGCTCCGCGCATCAGCTCAAGGACCTGATGTTCCAAGAGAAGCTCAAGATTGCGATGAACGACGTCTACGAAGACATGGTCCGTTCCGCATCGATCGAGAACCGGCTGACGGGCACGATGAAGCCCCCTGAAGCCGTCGAGCGCATGGCCCGCTCCGACGAAAAAGTGAAGCTGATGTCCGACCCGAACAGCGCGATCCCCACCAAAGAAGAGAAAGCAGCGGCGGCTGGATCGGTCAAAACCAAGTCCGCCCCGGTCGGTGCGCCTGTGGACGACATCAAGAATCTCAAGATCGACAAGTGACGTCTTCTGTTCGTCGCTCGAATTCCATACCAACACAAAGACCCGCGCGATCGCCGTCGCGCGGGTCTTCGTTATTCAAACGAGCGGAGGGGATTGCTCACTTATCGCGAGCAGTGGTCTTTCCGCCGGCAAGCGCTGCCTGGGCAGCCGCAAGGCGAGCGATCGGAACGCGGAACGGAGAGCACGAAACGTAGTCCATGCCCACCTGGTGGCAGAAAGCCACGCTGTCGGGATCGCCCCCGTGTTCCCCGCAGATGCCCACTTTCAAGTGTTCCCCGGCTTTCGACTGCCGAGACGCCCGCCCCTTGGAGACGCCCATTTCGATAAGCTGGCCCACTCCGCCGACGTCGAGCGATTGGAACGGATCGACCTTCAGGATCTTGTGATCCATATAGCTGGGAACAAACGAGGCGATGTCGTCCCGGCTGTAACCGAAGGTCATTTGGGTGAGGTCGTTGGTGCCGAACGAGAAGAACTCCGCCTCTTCGGCAATCTGATCGGCTGTGAGCGCAGCCCTTGGCACTTCGATCATCGTTCCGATCAGGTAATCAACCTTGGTTTTGTGCTTGGCAAACGCCTCTTCGATGACCGCGATCGCCCGCTTCTTGAGGAAGACAAGCTCTTCCACAACGCCGACCAGCGGAATCATGATCTCCGGCAGCACCTCCTTGCCTTCCTTCTTGACCGCGATTGCGGCTTCGATGATGGCTCGGACCTGCATGTCCCCAATTTCAGGATAACGGATGGCCAAGCGACAACCGCGAAGGCCCAGCATGGGGTTGGCCTCGTGGAGCTGGGTGACGCGGCGCTGGACCTTTTCGATGGGGATGCCAAGTTGCTTCGCCACTTCCGACTGGCCTGCCTCGTCGTGCGGCAAGAACTCGTGCAGCGGGGGGTCGAGCAGACGGATCGTCACTGGCAAGCCCGCCATGGCCCGGAAGATCCCGATGAAATCCTCCCGCTGATAAGGCTCGAGCGCCGCGAGCGCTGCCTGGCGCTCCTCGAGCGTGTCGGCAAGGATCATCTTACGCATGTCGACGATGCGCTGGCCTTCAAAGAACATATGCTCGGTGCGGCACAGCCCAATGCCTTCCGCGCCGAAGCTGCGGGCCTTGTCGGCGTCTTTGGGAGCGTCGGCGTTGGTCCTGACCTTCAGCTTGCGATAGCCATCGGCCCAGGACATCAGCGTGGCAAAATCACCCGTCACTTCCGGGTCGATCGTCGCGGCCTGACCGAGCATCACATCGCCGTTCGTACCGTTGATGGTCAGATAATCGCCAGCTTTCAGCGACTTGTCGGCGATTTTGATGGTCTGGTTTTTCTCGTCGATCTGGAGTGCATCGCAGCCCACGACGCAAGGCTTGCCCCAACCTCTGGCCACGACGGCCGCGTGACTGGCCTTGCCGCCGGTCGCCGTAAGGATGCCCTTGGCCAGGTGCATGCCCTCGACGTCCTCCGGGCTCGTTTCTTTGCGCACGAGGATGAGCGATTGGCCAGGATTCTCAGCCACGAACTCGACCGCGGCTTCCGCCGAAAGCACGATCCTGCCGCTGGCAGCGCCCGGACTCGCGGCGATACCCGTCGCCACGACCGGCGGCTTGGCCTTGGGATCGAGCTGAGGCAAGAGCAGGTGGTTGAGGCTCTCCGGATTGACGCGCTTCACGGCGGTGGGCTCGTCGATCAGACGCTCCTTGACCATGTCCACCGCGATCTTCACCGCGGCTGAACCGGTACGCTTGCCTGTCCGGGTTTGAAGCATGTAAAGCTTCCCTTCCTGGACGGTGAACTCGACGTCCTGCATCTCCTTGTAATGCTTCTCGAGTTTCTCACGAATGGCCATGAGCTGTTTGTACACGTCCGGCATTTCCACCCCGAGCCTGCTGATCGGCTCGGGCGTGCGGATGCCCGCGACCACGTCTTCACCCTGGGCGTTGATGAGATAATCGCCGTAGAACACGTCTTCGCCGGTGTTTGGATCCCGCGTGAAGGCCACTCCGGTCCCGAGCTTTCGCCCATGTTGCCGAAGACCATCGCTTGAACGTTGACGGCGGTTCCCTTGAGCCCGGTGATCCGTTCGATCCTGCGGTACTCGACCGCCTTCTTGCCCATCCAACTGTTGAACACCGCCATGATCGCGGCCCAAAGCTGCTCTTTGGGATCCTGCGGGAACTCGTGCTTGGGGTTCGTATGCTCGTGGTAGACCTTTTTGTAACGCTTCACCAACTCCTTGAGATCGTCGGCGGAGAGCTCGGTGTCGTTCTTGACCTTGCGAGAAGCCTTCAGGCTTGCGAGCTCGTGCTCGAAGTGCTCGTGGTCGACGCCCATCACAACCGAACCAAACATGTCGATCAACCGTCGGTAGCCGTCGAGCGCGAATCTGAGGTTTCCAGTCTTCTTGGCCAGGCCCTCGACCGCCGCGTCGGAAAGGCCCAGATTCAAAATCGTGTTCATCATTCCGGGCATCGAAAAGCGCAGCGCGCGAGCGCACGGAGACCAAGAGCGGAGCCGACGGATCTCCCAGCTTCAGTCCAACCTGGCTCTCGACCGCGGCCAGAGCTTCGGTAACCTGCGGCTTCACTTCCTCAGGCAGCTTCTTCCCAAGCTCGTAATACTCAGGCGCAAACTTCAGTGCTAATGGTGAAACCTGGAGGCACTGGGATTCCAATGACGCTCATTTCGGCAAGATTGGCGCCCTTGCCGCCGAGCATCTCTTTCATGTCCGACCGGCCTTCCGCCTTGCCGCTGCCAAAAGAGTAAACATACTTCCGCTTTGCTGACATCGGTGTTCAAAACTCCATGTTTATGTAACTGCAAATACAAAGCGAAACGACAAGGGGGGAGGGCGAGAAAGGTCGAATCGCACGAAATTCCAGCGCATAAGTACGGTAATGTTCGATAAGGCGGCGAGTCAAGCCGCCGTCGCCGGAGCCGAGGGGCGTGCGACGGCCGCCAAGCCTGGCTTCCGAGGCTTATTTGGGACGTTCTTGCCGCTCTTGGTCCTGACCTTTTGCGGCCTCCGCCGGAGCCTCAGCCGCTTCCCCATTCTCACCCTGGGCCACTCTCCCAGGCCGAGCCGTCGCCGGCTCCCTTGGCGTATAGGGATAGAACGGAGTCCGGTCGAAGAGGTTCCTCGGCCTCAGGTCGAAACCGCTCCACATCACCAGAGCAGAACCCTCCCAACCGTCGTCGTAATACCAAAGCCTCCGACCGCCGTTCGGCTTGCCGTCTTCGTCCCTGGGCTCGTGGTGCGACGCGGACGAAACCCAGAGCACCACGTCGGTCTGCTCGACCGATTCTTGGTTCCTGACGATCTGCGGCAGATTCGCGTAAAGCAGCTCCACGGGACGCTCTGGATGCGCCCTGCTGACCCATAAGTCGTGGTGCGTGAACGGTTCCTTGTGCCTTGCGGAACCCATTCGCAAGGGCATGAGATCGTACGCCATCTTCTTGCCGTTGGCGTTGGTCTTTTCGCACTCGACCCGAATCATCGAAAATTTGAGCGGGTCCCAATCGACGCCCCCTTCGACTCCATTGTTAAACGGCTCCTTTACGTCCTCCGCCGCCAAAGCGCTTGTCGATTCGTTGTGCGACATGATCATCGCGCTGTTCTTGGCGCCATCGTGGAGATCGAGATCGATTCGCCAGTAGGCGTTGTGCATGTGCGGTTCTTGCCTGGCTCCAGGAAGGTTTTGCCCAGTGGCGCCGATGCGAAAGGTGATCGTGCCGTCGTCAAGGAACCCGTACTGCATGATGTACATGTAGTTGCCTGCCTGGAGCCCCGACCAAATCACCATCTCCCTGCCTCGTCGCACGCCGTTGGGATAGTCCTTCCAGACCACCCCTCGGTCCCGCACCTCGCGAACCACTGTGGGATATTCATCACCCTCGAAAGCCGGCAGGATCACGCCGTTAGCGCCGGCGTCCTCGGATTTCACCTCGGCCAGAGGAAAGCTGAAGCCGGTCATATCGAAGAAACGGATGTAAGACATCGAGTGGTAAGGAACAAAAAGCTCCGCTGCACGAGCGTCGTGAAGGACTTTGATCCAATCCTCGGAAAGGTCCCGTTTGAACCAGGCGCCGGTGATGTAGAGCCCTTTGTGCAGGCCTCGTGCGTAGTGGACTTTCCAGGCCGTTCCTTTGCGGGGCGAAACGCCGCCGGATTCACCGACCAGGAATTCGACCGTCGTCTCCTTCGAGGGAGGATCCGGAAGGCCCTGGGCTTTGGCTTGCAATGGCGCCAAAAGAACAATGAAGACGGGTGCTGCTGCGAGGATCCACTTCGATCGGGCTAAACCCATTCGGCTGTCTCCGCGAAAGTCTGAGTTGAGGACGTGGGCAACGGCTCTTCGGCAGGGCTTCAGGATTTCGGTTTGGCAACTTCGGCTTCGGCGGCTGGAGGGTTGTTGATTGTCACCTCCCGAGTCGTCAGATCGACCACGGGTCGCGGAGCGCTCAAGTCTCTTTTGTCGACTCTGTAAAGGATGATCACCACGCGATGCACCCGCGTTTCGCCGTCGGGGACGTATTGGCTGAACTGTGCGTAAGCCTCGAGCCTCTTGCCAAACTTTTCGTGCAGGGCTTTGACCTCTTCGCTCTTCTCGCGGGCCAGCTTCTTGGCTGCCTCGTATTCTCCGTCGGAAAGCGGGGTCGGCATGTGCTGGGCGGTCTCGACCTCGAGCGCTTCGCCGCTCTCGAGGTCGACTGTCGTGTAGATGGTTGCGTCGTCGAAGTAACGATACGTGGTGACCACGGCCTTGGCTGTCTTCTTGGCGGGCGCGGGCTTGTCCGCCACGCCAGGCCTCGCTTCCTCGACGGGCTTTTCGGTCTTTGCCGCGGGCTTGGCCGCAATATCGGTTTTCTCGGTCAGCCGCTCCACCGCAACGACGAACTCGCGTCGGTCCGACTCGGGCTTGTCAAACCCTTCGGTTTTGGCTCGCAGATCCTCGAGCGCTTGCCCAGCGATCCGAACGGCTTGCTCGGTCTGCATCGCCGTCAGTCCCTGCCTGGGCGAAGGCGGCTCTTCGAACGACCATGCTCGAACACAAGCAAAGATAAGCACCAATATGGAAGCAAACCTTCTCATCAAGATCCCCCCCTCGAACGAACTGTTGGGCAACAGTCCGTCGTCGCTGAACGAAGCGTCTTTGGGCTCAAGGCTCGCGCACTTCCAGGCCTGCCTCGAGAACCTTCGAGATGCGTTGCTTGCACTCTGAGAGGTGGGCCTTGGTCGTGTCGTCCATCTTGACGTCTTTCTTGGCGAGCGCTGCGTCGATCTTTTCGGCGATCTCGGAAAGGTGCAACCGGGCCAAGCGCGGGCATCGGCGGGAGGGGCGTTCGATCCTCCGCTCAAGATGGTTATGTAGCTGAATTGGTCGCCCAACGGCCTCGACGACGATCCAATAACCAGGGACATCAACCTGCGCAGGTATTCTCGTTGGAGGTTGCGGCGGACCGTCGAGATGCACAACTCGTCGGGCTTGCCGTCTTTGGCGGGGTTCGAAGCGTTGGCCCAGATGCCGTCGGTCAAGGCCCGGAACACCTCTTCCATGCGGAGCGGGTCGCTGCCCGGCTCGGCCTGGAGTTGTTGATTCAGAACCCGACGCAGCGTCGTGGGGCTCATGCACTCGCCCAGGACGATCTCCTGGGTGTCGAGGACCGTTTCGAGCACCGAGATGTCGACGCCCACGCCAAAGATGCTGGTGCTGCCCCAGTGGTACCATTTTTCCGTGCCCAGCCGCCGCAAGAGCGCGGGAGAGAACTGGAACGATCGATCGCTCAGAATCTCGTCAGCCAGAAACTTCAGGCACTCTCGCTGTTTGGCTCCGGCAATCGGCGTGATCGGGTCGTGACGCGCCTTTATCACCCTTGTGATCCCGCGCGACGACCTGCCCGCCGACGAATTCCGAAGCCAAAACCGCGCCGTCGGCCCACTGGCTCAAGAGCGTGCGGAACGCCGGACGGAGCCTAGCCCACGAGTCGCCGTCTTTCACCACCTTCGTATCAAGCTCTTTCATTAGCGACGACGCGAGCAAGATCCGGTCCTTGGCGAACTGGCAAGGATCGGCGCCTAGATCCCAGACGTTGACCAAGGGATCTCCGTTGACCATGTCTTCATCGGTCGAATACGCCAGGCCCGCTTCCGCGGCCTTTGACGAAACCTTCTTCAGCTCCTCGGCCTCGTCGCCTTCGATCTGCTTGTATGCGTATTCGATCGCCCAGTAATCGTATGGTCCGAGAGTCGTGGTGTAATAATCGCCCTGGGCTTTGCCCTTAGGAGCGATGTTCACTGGGCAATAATCCATCACGCTGCCGACGAGCCCTTTCGCCCGAGTCACGCTCGTATCATGCAACTGCTCGGCGGGCAGCATCGTGCTGCCTTTGAAATTGTGCCGCAGGCCCAGCGAATGGCCCACCTCGTGCATCGTAATGTATTTAATGGCTTGGCCGATGAAATCTCTCGACAGCTCGTCCTTCGGATCTTTTTTCTTCTTTTCCGAGTCTTTGGCGTCTTCCTCGGCTTTGGCCATGGAGATCGCCGCCAGGCTGAAATCTCGGGTGATTCCACTATGGAAGCGGCAGAGGCTTCGGGGCGAATCCGACCTTCTGGCAAGCTCCCACTGGAGGCCGCCCATCGAAGCCGGCGCCGCGAATGGTGCGAGCTTTCCGGGCGTTTCCGCCGCCGAGACCCCAGCCAAGGCCCGGCCGTCGAATCGGCCAAATCCGCGCCTCGCGGCCAAGATCGGCGAGATCACTTCACCCACCGCCAGCGGCACAGCGTGAGACGCCTTGGCGTCGATTGAAGCCGCGCCCACCAACAGTGCGTAGTCTTGCTTCCAGTAGCGAATGAAGCTCGAATCGAAAACCACGTCGCCGTCGATCATCTCTCCGGAAAGCGGATTGGCCCTCAGGCAAGACATCGCAAAGCCGGCGTCCGTCGTCACCCATCGGAACGTGCAGTAGTTCGTGTCCTCAGGGTCGAATTCGTCTCTGCCCGATTCTTGCCAACGAACAGCGATGGCATCGACAAACCCAATCTTCTCGAAAGCCTTGTTCCACTCGCGAATTCCCGATTCGACGTAAGGCCTGTATTCGATCGGCACCGTATCCTCGACATACCAAACAATCTGCTTCTTCGGCGGCGAAAGCGGCTGCTTTCCATCGGCTTTCTCCAGCCTCCAGCGGTTGATCAATCGGACGAAGTTGCTGGTCGAGTCGGTTTTGCCGAAGTCCTTGCTGGCGCTCTAAGAAATGGCCGACGCGGTCGTCGGCTTGCCTGGTCTTGTAGCCTGAATCGGGCGTCTTCATCAGACTGTAGTGCACAACCACCGTGATGCCGCGATGGTCCGCGACGCCGTCGCCGCCCATCGCCATAAGGAAGGGATAGCGAGAACCGCCCGAGAACGTCAGCTCGGCCTCGAGCTCAATGTTGTTGGGAAAGCCCTTCACTCGCGAAATCGAGCTTCGGGAGCGATCGATCGACCCCAGGCCAAGCTGTGCAAAGTCGGTCAGGAAGATTTCCGCGAGGTCGATCACCGACCCGCCGCCGTGGGCGTTGTCGATCGAGACGATCGGCAGCGACATCAAGATCGAATCAACGTAGTTTTGTTTGACGGATTTGTCTAGCGGCGTTCCCGAGGGCGCCGTGTAGTGGATGTTTCGGCGCACAAGTTGAACCTTGTCGCCAACGCGGTTGAAAACGATGACCATGTCGTCGTCGCCCACCGGCATCCCTGCCTGAGCCATGCCGCGAGCGATCATCGTCGGCGCCAGAAGCGGTTGATTGAACTGATCGGGCCTGATCGAGGCGTAAAGGTGAGGCTCTTTCTTGTAGAGCGTGAACAGGCCGTCGATCTTCTCGGCGCCTCTGGTCGTTTCTCCAAAATCACGGAATCTGCTCGATTCGCCTCCAGGGCCGTGGGTGATCGTGACGATGCCGTCGAGATCGGCTCTCCCCTCCGGACGCGAGTCTTGAGCGTTCGAGGGGAACGCGCACAAAGTCGAGCAAACAAGAGCGGCGAGTCCGAGGGGGAGGCTTGTGAATCTCATTATTTGACTCGGCGTTGCAGGAATCTTAGGTGTATTTATGACTTGAAACAACCGTGCGGACCTTCGCCTCTCTGGGTTCTTGGCGGGTCCGTTCAAGAAATCGTGAACTTTATCGATTCTGACGCCCGCGACGGCGGCCCGCAAGCCCAAGGCCTTGGCAATTGTCGGACCTGGAGCGAAATCGAGCGATTGAATCGGTTCTTAGGGCGGCAAAGCGGTTCAGAGCGAAAAGGGAGTGCTCGTCGACCAGGGCCAGTCGAGGCCTCATTTCTTCGAGGGCTTCTTCGTCCGGTCGGCGCCGACGACGAGTCTGGCGTCGGGATAGCGTTCGATGCAGTCGCCCCAGGAGGTCGGCTCGGGTTTGGCGAGTACCTGAAGCATCGTTCCTCTCCGCTTTCCCGCGATCGCCTCGAGGCTCGAATCGGAGGCGGTCCACAGGCTTTCGCTTTGCCGATCGAAGAGCAGGAGCTTGCCGTCGAAAAGGTAGCCTGAGACGCCAAAAGTCGCCGATTCACCGCCAACCACGCGCGAATACACTCGAAACCCGTCTTTAGGTCCGCCCGAGGAGAGCTTTACCACGACGACGGGGTCCAGGCCAAAGAGATCGTTGACGACAAAAACCCGCTCCATCACAAGACCAGGGTAGACGGTGGTCTTTCCGCCCAGCGTCACGGGCAGCATTTCCGACGCATCGGGAATGCGCTGCCAAACCTCGCCTCCGCCGATCTCGAACAGCGGTTTGTCGATCGCTCGAATGACGTCGCTGCCGTTGTGGACGGGATCGGAGATCTTGGATCGATCGATCTGGCCCTGGCCGACCTTGAACCACCTATGCCCTACGTTTCGTTCCCAACCCGCCCAGATCAGCGTCACGCCGTCGGAGTCTTGAATCCAACGGGCAGGGCGGGCGGCGAACGAAAGGCTTGGGTTGATTCCCTCGTATCCAATCGCGACCGACTCTCTGGCCTCAGACTGCTCGGTCCGCAGCTTGGCCCATTCCGACCAGAGGCTCTTGCCCTGAATCCATATCACGTAGCACAGCGGCGCCATCAGCAAGCACGCCAACGAACGGACGGCGATCCGCTTCCACTTCTCCCTTGGTGGATAAATAAGCGTGGACTTGTCTTCGTTGGACATGCCCGTCTCCTCCGAATTCGCTAAGAGATGTATGGAATTCGCGCGGCGTGGATGCCATTCATCGTTATGCCGACTGCAAAAGCCCCAGGTCAACAAAAATCTGCGTTCGCAACGAAAATCGGCGCCACGAAGCTCGCATGCACGCGCGGTGGTCGCTCAGCGGGCCAATCGCCCCCCACGCTTGCCCTTCGTCGGGAGAACCGGTACTAATACATAGGTCGTTTGTCATGTAACGCCACGCCAAGACATCGCCGAAACGGACGCAGGGATCGACCGAATGGATGAGTATTTCCTGACCCCGGACAATGCTTCGCCCACGACCCTGCGCGAGCTCTTTGACGAAGCGATGTTCGAGACCAGGATCGACGCCGACGGCGACCTGATCGTCGACGAGCGTTTCAAATCTTTCGTGATGGTTCATTCGAAGCGTTTCGTCCGGTTCATGACCGTGTTCGGAATCAAGGAAGGCGCCGAGGAGAACGCGGTCTTCGCGCTCGTCAACCGCATCAATTTCGAGCTCATCTGCGTTAGGGCCTGCGCCAATATGAATCAAAACGCGCTCATCCTCGATTGGTATTTGCCAATCAAAGGGGGCGGCTTGTCCAAGAAAAGCGTCGTCATGGCGTTTCGCGAGTTCATCGATCTGATCGGTTCGATCGGCAGGTTCGACGCCGAAGACGTCGTCGCATGATCGTTTTGCGCCTGCGTCGTCGGCGCCGCCGCACCACCTCGAAGAGCCTCCAATGAAGTCCAAGTTTTTCGACCGGGCCCGCCTGATCCTCAAGACGCCGATCGACCGAAAGGCCTTCCTTTCCGGTCTCGGCGGCCTCCTGGTCGGCGGACCCTTGGGCGCGGCGGTCGCCGAGAGCGTTCGAGAAGAAGACCCGGAGGGGGGCAGGCTCTCCTACGCGCAAGGCGGGGAAGACGTCGCCGCGGATTTCTTCTTTCAATATATCGGGCTCAAGGATATCACATATCTTGATATCGGTGCATATCACCCAGTGAAAATCAACAACACCTTTTTCTTCTACAGAAAGGGAAACAAGGGAGTGCTCGTCGAGCCGAACTCGGCGATGTGCGAAAGGCTCCGATCCGCTCGCCCGCGAGACACCACGCTCGAGGCCGGCGTCGGCGTGTCGAACGTCAAGGAGGCGGATTATTACGTAATGACCGACGTCTCTTGGAACACCTTTTCCAAGGAAGAGGCGCTCCACCAGGAAGAGGCCACGAACAAACGCATCCGGATCCGAAGAGTGGTCAAGATGCCTTTATTGAACATCAACGACGTGATGGACAAGCACTTTGGCAAGGCGCCCGCTTACCTCTCGATCGACGCCGAGGGGCTCCACTTCGCCATCTTGAAATCGATCGATTTCAAACGTTTCCGGCCGCCACTGATCTGCGTCGAGACGCTGGTTTCGGGCACGCGAAAGACGATTTCGGAAATACCAAGTTTCATGGAGCAGAAAGGCTACGTCCCCCGAGGGGGGTCGTTCGTGAACACCCTTTTCGTCGATTCGAAGCTGTTGTGAATCCGACCAACAACCCAGCCCGTTCTTTTGATCCCAGAACGAGCCGGAGAGTCGGGCCCGGCCGCGCCTCGGCTTCGGAATTACGCCTTGGCGCCAACCTTGGCCTCTTGCTGGACCTTCTTGACGACGTCTTCCTGTAAACGGCTGGGCATCCTTTGGTATTTCAGGAATTCCATGCTGAAGGTGCCCTTGCCCTGGGTCATGCTTCGGAGGTCGTTCGAATAGCCGAACATTTCCGAGAGCGGCACCTCGGCCGAGATGACGGCGAAATCCGTTCGACCCTCGCTGCCCAGGATGACCCCTCGCTTCGAAGAAATGCTGCCTGTGACCGGTCCCTGAAACTCGACTGGCACTTCGACTTCGACCTTCATGATCGGTTCCAGCAGAACAGGATCCGCCTTGCGGAAGGTCTCGCGGAACGCATCAAAACCGCAGATCTGAAACGCCAGGTCGGACGAGTCGACGTCGTGATAAGAACCGTCCTTGAGTACCATCTTGACGCCGATGACCGGGTAGCCGGCGATCGGTCCCTTGTCGAGCGCTCGCTTGAATCCCTTGTCGACCGACGGAATGTATTCGCTAGGAATGCGCCCGCCTGTCACTTCGTTCTCGAAAACATAATGCTCGGGAGAATCCGGGGGCATGGGATGCAGTACGCCCACGACGTGAGCGTATTGTCCCGATCCACCCGTCTGCTTTTTGTGTTTGTAATTGAACGCCGTCTCTTTGGTTGGCGTCTCGCGATAACTCACCTTGGGAGCGCCAACCACGCACTCCACCTTGTATTCGCGGCGAATCCGCTCGGTGTAAATCTCGAGGTGAAGTTCGCCCATGCCGGAGATGATCGTCTCGCTGGTCTCGTGGTCCACGTGCACCCGGAACGTGGGGTCTTCCCTCATGAACCGATTGAGCGCCTTCGAAAGCTTGTCGTAATCGGCCCGCTTGGCCGGCTGGACCGAGAGCGAGATCACCGGCTCGGCGGCGTAAATGCTCTCGAGCGAAAGGTTTGTGCCGTCGGCGCAGTAGGTGTCGCCAGTTGCGCATTCGATCCCCATCACGGCGACGATGTCGCCGGCGGAAGCGCTGTCGATGTCTTCCTTCTGGTCGGCGTGCACGCGGAGGATTCGGCTGACGCGCTGCCGCTTGCGGGAGCGGGAATTGTAGTACGTCTCGCCTTTCCGCAGAGTGCCCTGATAGATCCGCGTGTAAGTGACTTGACCGAACTGTTCTTCGACTAGTTTGAAAGCCATGGCCACAAGCGGAGCGTCGGGATCGGCCGAGAGCGGAACCTCGGCCATGCCGTTGTCGTTGTCCTTGGCGTAGATCTCGCGGTCGAGCGGCGTGGGAAGGTAGGCGCAGACCGCGTCCAGCAGAGGCTGAACGCCTTTGTTCTTGTAGGCAGAGCCAACGAGCACCGGGCAGATCTGCTGCGCCACGGTCGCCTCGCGAATCGTCGAGTGAATCAGGTCGATGGGCACTTCCTGCTCTTCGAGCAAGAGTTCCATCACCTGATCGGAGACGAGCGAAAGCGATTCGAGCATAGCCTGTCGGGCGCTCGGCTGGGCCCGCAAGCTCTTCCGGTATCGGTTCCTCGCGTACGTCTTCGCCGTTGTCGCCGTCGAAATACACAGCCTTTCGGTTGATCAAGTCGATCACGCCTTGAAAGCCGCTCTCGGCGCCAATGGGCAGTTGCAACGGCAGCGTTGCCAAGCCAAGTTTGCTTTCGAGCTGTTGAACCACGTTCGCCGGGTTAGCGCCGCTGCGATCCATCTTGTTGATGAACGCCAGCCGGGGCACTCCATAGCGCTTCATTTGGCGGTCGACGGTGATCGATTGCGATTGGACGCCGGCCACGGCGCACAAGACCAGCACCGCACCGTCCAAAACCCGCAACGAGCGCTCGACTTCGACCGTGAAGTCGACGTGTCCGGGCGTATCGATAATGTTGATCTTCTTTCCCGCCCACTGAACCGTGGTGGCCGCCGAGGTGATGGTGATGCCTCGCTCGCGCTCGAGCTCCATGTGGTCCATCACGGCGCCTTCGCCCTTAACTTCCTTGATGACGTGGGTGCGCCCCGCGTAATACAGGACGCGTTCGGTCAGGGTGGTTTTGCCCGAATCGATATGGGCTGAGATGCCGATATTCCGAACGTTTTTCAGGTTTTCCATGGCTATTGGTGTAATTTTCTTTCAGCCTGGAGCCCAGGCCGATGTTGGGTGAACCTTTCAAGAACAAAATGGGTGGGGAATTTGGGCCTTTGACTCGTCCAAAGTCAGCGGACGATCGACCCTTCCGGCACGTGATTCGGAAGGCTATGCAAAGAATAGCAGCCGCCGGCGTGCAACCGATGAAGGCCAAGAGAAGATTGATTCATCGCGAACCCGCATGCCATAAAGTCTCGACTCCGCCCTAGCCTACTCGACCGGGCGCATAAAGGTTAAACGAGTTTGACGTTTGACGACAAGAGCAGTTGAGATTGGACGCCATTCCTAAGCGAGCGCGACCACGTAGCATTTCTCCACTGGCCTTGCGTCCTATGATATCTACGGAGTTTTCTTACGACGCGCGACCGCCCTTGGTTCGCTCCCAGCGCTGGTTGTTGCTCGTTAGTTGGTCCATGTGAATGTGATTTAACGCTAAGAATCCTGTGGCGCGTGAATTTTTCGCGTGATCCTTCTCGGTCGACCCTTATCTCGTAAGGTCGCTCGAACCGAGTTGGCACATCGTGGAATTCTCTCGAACTTGGCGCTTTGTAAGTGGTTGCCGCCGTCGAACTTGCCTCTGGCCAAAGAATTAGGGGGAGAGCGAGCAAAATGGGGTTGGAAGATCGAACGTCTTATGCACGTCGAATCGACGCCGGCAAACCCTCGGGCGCCGCGATCGGTTTGATTTTGCCCGGCTATCCCCAGTGGCAAGCAGGACGTAAGGGAGCGGCGGTCTTTCAGGGCTCCGCGGTGGCTTCCGTACTGGCCGCGAGCGTCGTGGCCTGGGGAAGCCCCGTGGCCGTTATCCTCCTAGCGCTTGCGTTCCTGATTCACGCGTCGTCCGTCGCCGACGCGATTCGAGGCCTGGTTTTTCCTCCACTCAGTTGGTGGGCTCCTTGGACCAGCTCGGCCCTCTCACTGGGCACCGTTGTTTATGGACCAGCCCTGTTGCTGGCCACTGCCACGGCGATGCCTATCTTTCCTCGGGGTTATGGCGACGAGGGATTTGCCGTCAATCAATTAGCCTACCGCATAGGTCAGCCGCGAAAGGGAGAAATCGTTCTCGTCGACGACATTGGCATTCCCGGACCATGGGTCGGTCGGGTCGTCGCCAGCGCGGGCGAGCGGTTGCTCTACCCGTACAACGACCTCGCCGCCGTTCACCGCACTCCAGAGATCCCTCTGAAAATCGGCCGTCCTGGCGGTACGGGATGGATCGTCAATGAGCTCGACGTCGAAATCCCCGCGCATCACGCACTCGTCGCGGTCATTCAGAATAACCACTCGAATCCCGGCGATCGCGGTGAACGGCTCTTGCTGGTCGATCAAACCCGGCTCATCGGTAAGGCATGGGCTCGCATCCATTCCCTTGGCGACCCCAAGGCGTTCCTCTGGGCAAGCCATTCTTCGCTCGCGAAATGAGCTCGGGAGTATTCGGGCGCATCCTCGATTCAAGGGTGTTGTTGGACCCTCGGCGCCCGAATCATCCCCCGCGCCGAACCGCGACTTCGGCTTGAAATCTCTCGACGTCTTGCACAGGCTGGTTTGTCCTCGGTCCGTTTTCCACCTCGAGCACTAGCCCACGAAAACATGGATAGACTCTGGGCGCCCTGGCGGGCGCAGTACATTCGAGACTCGTCCGAGAGGCAGCCCGAGGGCGACGCCCCGATGGGCTGCTTCCTTTGCCAAGGCCTCGCCAGCGATAACGACAAGCAAAACCTGATCGTTTGGCGCAGGAACCGGTCGGCCGTCTTCCTCAATAAATTTCCCTATAACAACGGCCATCTCCTGGTCGCTCCGCTCTCTCATGTTGGCTCTCTGCAACAGCTCCAGCGCGAAGAGTTGCTCGAGCCAATCGAGACCATTCAGGCCGTAATACGAGCGCTCGATCGCATCCTGCGGCCAGAGGGGTATAATATAGGATTGAACCTCGGAAAGCAGGCGGGAGCTGGGTTGCCTGGACACCTGCATTGGCACGTTGTGCCCCGATGGGACGGCGATACAAACTTCATGCCGATCCTTGGGAACGCGAAAGTGATCGTCGAAAGCCTTGGAGAATTTCATGAACGGATGACCGCCGCGATCGCCGAACTGGAATCTTCCATCCATCCTTCTTCATAACGCGGTTCGCAGCGGCCGTTCGTTTTAGAATCCGTTGGAATCCATAGCGGCGAACGGTCGAACGTTCCAGGACCGACCCTGAAGGAGAGGCCGATGTTATTGTGGACGATCCGTTCACTTTTTTTCTTTACGGCGCTTGGCTTGGCTGCCCGCCTCGCCACGCTGACGACAACTTGGCCCAACCCGGCTCTTGTCTTCGTCGGCGTCCTGCTCCTGACAATCGTCATCGTCATTATCGATTGGTTCACTCCGCGTAAGAAGCTCCAGACGATCTCGGGCGTCTACTTCGGCTTGATCGTCGGACTGATCATCAGCAACCTGCTCAAAGACGCCCTCCAGCCGACCCTTTCACTCATCGGTCGGCCAAACGTCGAACAGGCTGTACTGGCTCTTTTCGCACTCATCATCTGCTACGTTTGCGTCAGCACGCTTCTGCAAACCAAGGACGATTTCCGCTTCATCATTCCGTATGTCGAGTTCGCCAGGGAAGTCAAAGGGCCAAGGCCGTTGGTCTTGGACACTTCGGTCGTCATCGACGGACGGATCGCCGACGTCGCCGAAGCCAAGATGATCGATCAACCCCTGGTCGTTCCCAGGTTTGTGCTGCACGAGCTCCAATCCATCGCCGACAGCTCCGACAAACTCAGGCGGAACCGAGGCAGGCGCGGACTCGATATCTTGAACAGACTCCAAAAGATGCCCGGAGTCGAGGTCCGCATCGACGACGCCGAGATCCCCGAACTCGCTGGAGTCCGCGAAGTCGACCATCGCCTCGTCGTTTTGGCCAAACATCTCGGTGGAAAGGTCGTCACCAACGACTACAACCTCAACAAGATCGCTCGGCTCCAGGGCGTCGAGGTCATCAACCTGAACGACCTTGCCAACGCCCTGAAACCGATCGTTTTGCCAGGCGAGAACCTCTCGGTCAAGATCATCAAGCGAGGCGAGGAACCAGGGCAGGGGGTCGGTTACCTCGACGACGGCACGATGATCGTCGCCGAGCAAGGGTCTGGATATGTTGGAGATCAGGTCAAAATCCAGGTCACCAGCGTTCTCCAAACCAGCGCTGGCAGAATGATCTTCGGACGCATCGACCGACTGGACACGCAGGTCTCCGCGACCAAACCATCCGCCCCCAGTCCCACTTCTGTCGTCAAGGAAAACTCCGGTAAGCCCGCGGTTTGAGTAAGGGTCAGGGAACAGAGAACAGGAAATAGGGAACAGTAAGTAGAAGTCGACCCACAAACTGCCCGAGACCGTCCGTCTGGGTTCCGATTCCGTAGTAGGGGCGCGTCCCCTGACACGACCTCCAGTCTTATAGCTGCGAGGCCGACCACGCGACGTTGCCCCGACCGACCGCTTGAACTATCAATCAGGGCGATGTTTTGGATTCGGCGATCCATTCGAACAATCGCTGCATCCTAGGGTCGTCGAGGTCGGCGACGGCCTGCCACTCGCTTTTGATCGCTGTTTCAGACAGTCTGCAATCGGAACGAAGGCCCCCCTGCGGTTCGCACAACGGTTACAACGTTTCGGAGCGAACCCTTCGGCACTCTGCGATCGGCCGGAAGAACTGGCTCTTCCTTGGCGACGACGACGCGGGCAAGACCGCGGCAATTCTCTTTAGCCTGATGGCCAGCGCTAAGCGCAACGAACTCGAGCCTTGGGCTTACCTCAAGGACGTGATCAACGGTCTATCGGCCGAGGCGGGCTCTCCCTCCGAAGCCGCCCTAGCGGCGCTTCTCCCCGACGCCTGGCTCTCGAGCCACCCGGAGTCGCACCGCCGCTACTCGCGCTGAGCCGCCGGCTCCGCAAACTCTGTCAGCCGCGGGCTACGCCGCCGCGCGGCCGGAAAGCCACCTGCGGTTCGCGCAACGGTTACTTACGTAACACGTAGTTGGGATGTCTGCGATTCCTCCGGGATTTCTCCCCCTTACATGAGATTCTTGCCAGCGAAACAAAACACTATATAACCCACAATGATTAATATTTGTGGCGTACAGAATACTATGAATGTTAGATCTCTAAGTTCAAATTTATTACTCCTATTCGACGCTCGATCGTACTAAGATTAGTATATTAACTAGGAAGATTACAACGATACCAAAATACGGTGTGCAGAATAGCACAATTAATAATGCAAAAGACGATATTTCTATTGCAAACCGAACTGCCCAGAAAAGTACGAGTAGATTGAAGCTGAGGAGGATCAGAAGTAAAACCAACGCAAGTACTTCAAGCCTAGCACCCTAATACTTTATGGGGGGAGGTGGGAGTGCCGGTATAGTCGTAACGGTCACACCCGGGGGGAAGAATATCGGGGTTATGACGTACTGTGGAATGCAACGAAAAGCATTCATCGTGTTATGTCTGAAATCGATGCAAACCTGATTGGATCTCAGACTGTCTGCAATGATTGGATCTCAGACTGTCTGCAATTGGATCGGAGGTGACTTGCAACCGATCACCCGTTCGGGTTGTCGAGCAATTGTTGTAACCGATCGCCGAGCGGCGTTGGGAAGCGGGCGGGCCAGGTCGAGTCAATTAGGCCGACGCCGATCAGGTCGCGAATGTGAGTTCGGTCCTTGTCTTGCCATGCGGTCAACTTCATCCGCAGCAGAGCTTCGAGCTTGGCTACTTGAAATTCCACGGCTCGTTCCGATTCGTTGAGATCTGGCAAATTAAAGTCGTCGTCCCATCGAACTTTCTCGCCGGCGTAAAGGAGATGAATTCCGCCGCTGGGTTTGCCTTGAGGACCGTCAATGAAGGTGTCGACGTCGAGGACTTCAAAGTAAACGAACCCTACTGCTTCGAGACACGCTTTGACTGCGGGAAAGTCGGGACGTCGAATCAAGATATCGACGTCGCGTGTATTACGGACTGCGTCCTCGTCGATCCGGGCCACCCACTCGGCAACGGCGTTGCCGCCGACCACCGCATAAGCGAGCCCAGCCGCGTCGAGCGCCTGGGTCGATCTCCGTAGACGCTCTTTGACCTTTTCCGCCGCAATGAGCGCCCTTTCCCAACCAACGGGTTCGGCTGCGGACTCTGCCATTCACAAAGGCTCCTCGGGATTGTCTCCATGGTAACCTAAAGACCTGAGGTCTGGCGACTCCGATCGGCTGAGTCCCAGCCGACATCCCTGGGCGAGTTCCCAGAAACGCTCTGGCGGTCCCCGTCAAGGCGGAACCGAAAGGAATGGGAACAGAGGTTCACAACGCTTAGCAGACAGTAAACAGTGGACAGGGAACGGTGTAGAAGCCGCACGGCACCCAGACTTAGACTCTCTGAGTGCGGGCCCTTTGAGTTCTTACGTTGATTGTTTATCTTGATTGGCCGCTGTGATCCAGGCGCCGCGCTGTTGACGGCGTTTCCAGCGAATCTCGTCCGACTTTTAGCAGCTTTGCCTTTCCTGCTCGAATGGAGTCGTCTATGAGCAAGCGCCTTTTGCGTCGTGCATCCCGAATTCCCCGAATCGAAACTCTGGAAGAACGAGCGTTGCTTTCGTCGGGAACCGTGGGTCATGGAGAGCACCTCCACAACTCGGCCAACGTCGCCATCGTCCACCCGGTCACCAAGACGACCCTTGCCGTGCAATCAGGGTCAATGGGACAGGCGATCACCTTCACAGTGAACGTTCGCGACGCGGCTTCTCTTGGCGCTCCAACGGGGACGGTCGATCTCGTTGTCCACGGTTCCGTGATCCAGACGCTGACGCTTGCCCCAGCCGCCTCGACGGCGCCCAGCTTCGACCTCTCGAGCGTGAGTTACACGATTCCCGCGGGAGCGGGCATGGCT
Organism: uncultured Planctomycetota bacterium; assembly: GCA_963818975.1. GTDB lineage: Bacteria > Planctomycetota > Planctomycetia > Isosphaerales > Isosphaeraceae > CAWFUI01. Next base: position 113,100 of record CAWFUI010000017.1, read on the forward strand.
GGCTATTTCTTTGGCTCATACGCCGTCACCGCCGAGTACCTGGGGAGTGGATCGCTCAGGCCCAGCCGCGGTCTTGGCCATTTTCACGTGACGAAGCCGCCATTCTCAACGGTTGGTAACGGACTACAGATTGCAACGGTCGAAGCTGGCAGCGGCCCTGGCATAGCGGCAGGACAAACCGCGTCGATGCTGTACACAGGCTACCTCGTTCGAGGCGGAAAGATCTTCGACGATTCAGCCGATCACGGCGGTGCGCCGTTCCAGTTCACGGTCGACGCTTCGCCCGAGCAGGTGATCAGCGGGTTTGATCAGGGCGCGCTCGGAATGCAGGTCGGCGAAACCCGAGTGCTGGTGATCCCACCCTCTATTGCTTACGGCTCAAAGGGCGCTCCGCCGACCATTCCGCGCAACGCTAAGCTGGTATTTGTGATTACGCTGGTTGGGATCTCCTGATTTCGATAAGTGCGGACTTTCAGGGACCGGACCTTCAGGCTGCGGACTTTCCGGACTTTCAGACTGTCTGCGATTGGATTAGCGGACTTTCCGGACGTTCAGACTGTCTGCGATTGGATTAGGAATTGGATTCGACAATTCCCAGGCCGCAAAGTCTCCGCAAAGGACCCATTGTGGAATCTCAAGATTTCTTGCCGGTTTTGGCCGGGAATTGCAACTACATAGACGAGACCTAACACTCGGCGCTCTTTGGCATCCCGATTCGCGGAATTGAGACAACGGCCGACTGCCGTTGACCGTCGGATAGGACTGCGCCAAGCCCCGCGCGGAAGGAGCCTTGTTGGTGAGGACCAGCGTTGTTCACTGAAGCCCGAAGAGGAGAAACCGCCGAGAGCTTGTAATCGGAAAGGTTTACCTGGATCGAGCGCATTACCTGTCCTACCTAAGGTTGGGTTCGTTTGGCAGAATCGGCTTCGCTTGGCAGAATCGGCTGAGGGAACACGGATTTGGGTTCGTTTGGTAATTTCAGTGAAAAGGCTTTCAGGGCAAAGGTTTGCGGCAAATTGCCTTGAGGTGGTTTGGGTTCGTTTGGTATAGAGCGATGGAAACCTCTGCTCTGGACCTTTGGGGCCATGTCTGAACTGTCGACTGTAGCCTGTCCAGTAGTCACTGATGAGGGATTTGGCTTCGTTCGGTGTGGGAGGAGTTTTGAACCACGGAAAAACATGGATTCACTTGGAAGCTGATGGGGAGCCCGAAAAAGTCATGCGGATTTAGCCATTTTCGCCAAAGCCCGCAGATTGAAATTGGCTTCGTTTGTTCTGGCGCTCTAGGGCCATGTCTGAAGCGTCCCCTGTCCTCCCGTTTCCTTGTTACTGAGGAACTCTGGTCGGGAGGCGGGTACGCTGCTAAAGTTTGGTATCCCAAACACTTTCGGAGCCAGCGAAGCACATGCGAATTTTGTCGGGCATCCAGCCCTCAGGGCCACTGCACATCGGCAACTATTTCGGAGCGATCAAGCAATACATCACGCTCCAGAACGGCAACCAGGCCTTCTACTTTGTTGCCGACTATCATGCACTCACGAGCGTCAGGAACGCAGAGACTCTCAGATCCTACGTTCAAGGGGTCCTGGTCGACCTGCTCGCCTTGGGGCTCGACCCGGAAGTGGCCACTCTGTTCGTCCAGTCCGACGTGCCCGAGACCACCGAGCTCGCCTGGATGCTCACCAGCGTTACTCCCATGGGTTGGCTCGAAAAGGCAGTGAGCTATAAGGACAAGATCCAACAGGGTTTGCCAGCGGAGCATGGCTTGTTTGCGTACCCAGTGCTCCAGGCAGCGGACATCCTGCTTTATGACGCCGATCTGGTACCTGTGGGTCAGGATCAGAAGCAGCACCTCGAGATCACTCGCGATATCGCCGAGCGATTCAACAACTCTTATGGGGAGGTCTTTCGGCTTCCCAAGCCGTACATTTTGCCGACGGTTGCTGTTGTTCCAGGGCTCGACGGTCGCAAGATGTCCAAAAGCTATAACAACACGATCGAGATCTTCGACGAGCCCGAAGTGATTCGCAAGAAATGCAAGCGGATCGTCACCGACAGCACTCCTGTCGAGGCGCCCAAGAATCCAGAGACGTGCCACGTCTACCAACTCTTTGCCTTGTTTGCTTCCGAGGCGGAGCGGGCCGAGGTTGAGCGGCGGTACAAGGAAGGCGGAATCGGCTACGGAGAGGTGAAAACCAGGCTTGCGGAATTGATCGTTACAACGTTTGCCGAAGCACGGGAGCGGAGGCGTGATTGGGCAGCCCACCCGGGCAAGGTCGCCGAGGTCAGCCGCCAAGGCGCCGAAAAAGCCAAACAGGCCGCCAGACCGGTTCTGGAACGCGTCCGACGGGCCTGCGGAATCGACTGAATATCTTGATAGACATCGGGTTAAGTGGAGCGCTTGCAATTCGCACGACTTCCCCGTTTACCTTCGAGCCTGCCTTGACCCTTCTTGGGCAAGATCATAAAGTCCCTGGTTCTCAAGGGTTCTGGCCAAGGACGTCGATTTGAGAAGATGCGGCGGATCGTCGCGACGTCGATCGAGGCGCAATCGGACCTTCGGTTTACCCGCCAGGAGGGCAGGGTTGGTACGACGCAAGGCGGTGATCGCCTGCCTCGGTATGATACTCCTCCTGGAGGGATGTGGAGAGCGCACGTTCATCAACCCTCGAAAAGCGCCGAGTGCGGAAATCCAGACTTTCCGAGACGAGCTCAACAACGCTGCTAACGACGCAATTAGCAAGCGTGAATGGGAAAGGGCAAAGGAGCTGTTGGTCGAGCTAGGCGCCCAGACGCCGCGGTCGGCCGAGGTGCATTACCGCCTCGGGGTCGTCGAGCGCGGGCTTGGTCAGACCGACGCGGCGGTCGAATCGTTCCGAAGAGCGATCGCCATCGACCCAGAGTATGTGAGCGCGATCATCGACCTGGGAGAGATCGAGCTAGCCAACGGCAGGCCCTCGGAGGCGATTGAACACTTCGAATCGGCGGTCGAAGTCGACCCTCGGCAGGCAAGAGCGTATCGAGGGCAGGGGGTGGCGCTCGAGCGATTGTCACGCCCAGGAGAAGCCTTGGCTGCGTATTTCAGGAGCCTCGAGGTTGATCCCACCGACCAGGCGTCGATGCTCCGGATTGCCACGCTTCAGGTTGCCCAGGGGTTGCCGGAACAGGCGATTGTGCGGCTCGATCAGCTACTCGAAGATCATCCTGAAACGGCTGAGGCCCGGCATCAACGTGGACTCGCGTTTCTGGCCTTGAGGAGGTTCGACCAGGCGGTCGGCGAGCTCGAGGTCGCGGCCGCCAAGTTGCCCAAGAGGCCCGATGTTTACTACCACCTAGCCCTGGCATACCAATCCAATAAGCAGACCGATCGGGCGCTGACGAGCCGCCGAGCAAGCCGTCAGGCTCTCTCCCGCCGACAAGCTGGCAAGGGAGCTAACCCAAAAGCTCAAGCGTTGATTGTTCAAGATCTACTCACGCTGCAAAGAAGATTGTCGGAGCGGGCGCATGCGCGACCTCCGATAATCCTTGGGCTTTGACCAAGGGTATTATCAGTCGAACATTGAGGGCTAAGAACTATTCGAATGTGAAAGCCTGGACCCAATCGGCCCTGGGATCTGGGTCGAATACCAAGGCGCGTCGACGCATTATTGAGGCTTTTGGTTCGAGATCGCGACGCCCTTTTCGGGCGTGGGCACGCCAAGGTCTTTGCTCACGAGCTCGGGCAAGTACTTCACGGGAAGGGTCCCGTGCGAGAGTGCGGCCTCGTGGAACTTCGCAAGATCGAAGCGATCTCCAAGGGCTCGCTGGAGCGACTGGCGAAGCTGATAGAACGCCATTCTGCCGACAAAATAAGTGGAAAGTTGGCAGGAGCTTTGCTTCGAACGGATGATCTTGCCCACGGCCTCCCCCTCGGTCTGAAAGGCCCTTCCCATCAAAAGCTCGAGAGCTTCAGAATCAGACATGTTTTGCATATGCATTTTTTGATCGAGTATCGCGTTCACGACGGCTCGGAGGTAGAACTTGAGTTGTTGGAGCCGCAGGCCTGGGTCGCCGCCTCCGAAGCCCTGGTCGAGCATCATCTGCTCGGTATACACGGCCCATCCTTCGGCGAACGCGCCCGAGGATAGAACCTTGCGGATCAGTGATGGGCAGCGGTTTCCGTATTCGAGCTGAACGTAGTGGCCTGGATAGCCTTCGTGGATGGAAAGGATCTTGAGCATCGCGTCGTTGTATTCCTTCAAGAAGCTTTCAACTCTCTGGGGCGTCCACGAGGCAGGGGGGGGACTGATGGCGTATTCGCTGCGAGCCTTGGCGTCCAGCGGGGGCGCTGGGTTCAAGTAGGCCACCGAGTTTCCACGCATGAACTCGGGCATTTCGATGACAGCGCAGCGGTCGGGCTCGGGCAGTGTAAGGATCTTTGCCGATTTGATGAAGTCTTTTATGCCAGCGACGGTAGTGCGGGCGTCGGAAACCAGAGACTCGGGCGTACCGTGCTTGGCTGCGACCTTCTCGAGAACCATTGCGACAAGCTGCCGCCTGCCCGGAGCGTCGTCGGGGGGAACGGGTTTGCCAGGGTAAGCGGAGCTCCACATGCCTCGGGCGATGACCGCCATTTCACGTTCGACCCTCGACGCCTCGGCCTCGGCCTCTGCGAGCACCTCTTCGGTGGTGAAGCCGGCGTCGAGCGTGTAAGCCAGCTTCTTGGCGAACTTCTCCTTACCGATGCGCCATTCTTCGTTCGCCTTGGGCAGAATCTCGGTCTCGAGGAAGTGGAGGTGTTCCTCGAGGGCGCTCGCGGCCGCTTTCGCTGGCGGGCCAAGCTCGCCTTCGCCCGGCTTCACGCCGGCGATCTCGAACAGCTCGCCCTTATAGAAGCCGATCGCGCCTTTGGTCTGGTTGATCGCGGTCTCGGTCTTCACCTTGTTGGCGCCTTTGATCGTCTTGCGGGCCGTGGCGACGATTCGTGGAACTTCTTTGATGCGGGAAGCCGCGTTCTTGATGTTCGTCACTTTGGGGAGGGTCGACTGTGTAAGCAGGAGGTAGACGCCCTCGGTCAGATAGGCGCCGTAGGCTCGCGGGTCGTCGGCGAACGGATGGAACGTCTCCGTCTGCCAGATCTCGCTTTCGAGGAAGTGCTTCAGGATCTCGAAATCGATCTGTGCGTCGCGTGAGAGCTTGTCATAAGCAACAGCTTTTGGCAGCTGAGCAAGCGTCGCTTCGTTGCGTTTGCGATTCCGGGCTCGGGCTTCCTCGGAAACGTCGTCGAGCTTGGCGTCGAAGCGGTGGTCGCCCAGGAGCGTCGCCGAAACGGGCTCGTCGGCGAACCAGCGGTCGAGGTAGCTTTTGAAGAAGGCCTCGAGCTTCGCGTCTTCTCCGGACTTTCCAGGCTCGTCGCCTCTGGCGGGAGCCAAAAGTGTTCCGATCGCGAGCAATGTGAAAACCAGTCCAAGAATGCCAATCGACTGCCGCATCGGCCCAACTCCTGTCGAGAAAGGGAAGCCCCGTTTCAAACGCGGATTGATCATAAGGTTTGGGAGCGGTTCGAGGAAGCGCCAGCGGGCTTTCATTCGACCCTACAAATAAAGCACTTCAGATAGTTGGTCTCGACGCAAGACGCGGAGACGGGGTGGTCGGGCGCCTGGCCAAGCTGCTCCAAAATTTGGATGGGCCTGCCGGATCGCTCGGCTGCCTGGCCGAGCACGTCGGTAAAGAGCTCGCGGTCGATGTGCCCCGAGCACGAGCATGTGACCAGGATTCCGTCTTTGGCCAAGACGTCCAAGGCTGCAAGGTTCAGGTTCAGGTAGCCTCGAAGGGCGTCTTCGACGGCCTTGGGGTGTCGGGCGAACTTCGGTGGATCGCAGATCACCAGATCGAACGTCGCTTGCGAGGACCTCAGGTCTGCCAACGTTTCGGAAACCTCGCTTGCCTGGAACCTGGCCTTGGTCAGACCATTTGCGAAGGCGTTCCGCTGCGCAAGCGCGATCGCTCCCGCCGAACTGTCGACGCCAAGCACCGAGGCGGCCTTGCCCAGCGAAAGGGCTGTGAGACCGAACCCGCCGGAGTAGCAGAAGAGGTCCAGCACAATCTTGTTTTCGGTGTAGCTGCAGACGCGCCGGCGGTTGTCGCGCTGGTCGAGATAGAAGCCCGTCTTTTGACCTGCGTGGAGATCGACCAGGAATGTAAGTCCGTTCTCGACGATCGGGATCGGCTCTTCAGGGATCGACCCGACCAAGAGATCTTCAACAGGTTCCAGGCCTTCTTGCTTGGCCATGCTTCGATCGATGCGGACCAGGGCGCCTTCGCTCTGGTGGACCTCATTGATCAGTCGTATAAGCAAGTCACGACGAGTGAGCAGCGCCTTGCTTTGGAACTGAACGACGAGCCAGCGGTCGTAGCGATCGACGATCAGCCCCGAGAGGCCGTCCGCTTCGCTGTAGACGATGCGAGCCGCTGTACGTGGACCGTCGAGGTGCAAATGGTTGTTTCGGAGTCCTACGGCGGTCGAGAGCCGCTGTTTCCAGAAGGGTTCGTCGAGTGGGGCGTCGTCCCAGCGGTAGAGGCGAACCCGGATCATGCTGTTTGGGTTCCAGAGCCCTCTGGCAATGAACTTTCCCTCGACGCTCTCGACCGAGACTTCATCGCCGGGCTCGACCGAGCCTTCGACCTTCTCGATCGAGTTGGCCAACACCCAGGGATGGCGGGCAAAGAACGGGCGCGCTCGGCGCTTCTTGATGACGACCTTCGGTATCTGGGACATGTTGCCTTCGCTTTAGTGGTCGACGCCGCGGCTGATGGCTTCGACTTCGGCCAGGTAGGCAAGCGTTCGCTCGAGCTCGCTCTTCAAGTGCCGGACCCGAAGCATGCTCTTGACGCGGCAGAGCAGTTCGAGCTTATTGACGGGTTTAGTCAGGAAGTCGTCGGCGCCGGCTTGGACGCCCCGTTCGAAGTCGGCAGGTTCATTCAGAGCGGTCACCATCAGAACCGATAAATCCCGCGTTTCGGGATTAGTCCGCAGTTTCCGGCAGACCTCAAATCCTGAAAGCCTGGGCATCATCACGTCGAGCAAGACGACGTCTGGTTTGAATTCTTCGATGGCTCGAAGCGTTTCTTCGCCGTCGGTCGCACTTTTCAGGATACACGGAATGTCCCCGAGGTAAGCCTCCAAAAGCTCGACGTTTTGAAGATTGTCGTCGGCAACGAGGATCTTGGGAAGATCCTGGGAATTCTGCATAACGCACGTCCCCGCTTGAACTTAACGCGACAGGAAAGCCGATCTCGGCGGTCGCCGACCGTTCTCAATCAGTATTATAATCGGCCGCTAGTGGCATTGGGAATCGGCTAGAGCCGGGCGAAACTTCCCGGATTCTCCCAACGATCTGTTTTAACATGGCCGGGTCTGGCTTGCCGAAGTCTATGCAGGAAGTAGAATTTCGTGTTGGCATCGTTTTTGAGGCAGGCAACTTCTTTGTCTACTCACCATTGCCCGACCAACTCGGGGAACTGACCATGCCTCTTCGAGAGATCGACCGGCAGTTGCTCGAGCGTTGCTTGCGTCACGAGCCCGGCGCGTGGAACGATTTTGTCGATCGTTACATGGGCCTGATATATCACGTTATCCAGAATGTCGCGCACGCTCGGAGCATTGTATTGACGCCCGCGGACACCGAAGACGTGGCCGCGGAAATCTTCCTTGCCATCATCGACAATGATTATTCGTTCTTGCGGCGGTTCAAAGGAATGAGCTCGCTGCCCACGTACTTAACGGTTGTCACGCGGAGGATCGCGGTCAAAGAGTGCATCAAGCGACGGAGGGAGGCCGAGCTGGGTCACGTGACGGCCCATAGGGCAAGCCTGGAGGACGATTCCGAATTCGAGGCCGAGCCGATCATCGCCGCCGACGAGCTCGACAGGCTGATGGACCTACTTCCCGAGAAGGAAGCCCAGGTCGTCCGCCTCTACCACCTCAAGCACCTGAACTACAGGCAGATCGGCAAACAGCTTGGAATCCCGGAAAACTCGGTCGGTCCCATTCTTTCCAAGGCCAGACAGAAGCTCAGGCGATCCGCCGATCAGAAGACGGCCGCATCAAGCTAGCATATCATGAATTGAGAGGCTCGTATTGTTCGAGCTCAATTCCCGCCGCGCAGCCAAGACCAGCGACGGGTCTTGGCTGGGGCCTGGGTTGGGTCGGCGCTGGCAGTCGAGCCCGAATCGTTGGGAACAGCCGTCGGTTCGACCTCCGAATCCCGCATCATGGTCGGGTTGGCGCTGACAAAGCCCCCAGCTGCGGCGCCTCGGGAACTTGTTGATTCACTCGGGTCGAGCTTCTCGGGATCTCTCAGGCGAATCGACGAACGGGTAGGGCGGTCGGTGCTTGCCTTCTCCGGCAGGCTCTTGTTCATCCAGACCACTTCGTACCCAGGCTTCTTGGGCATGGTGAAGTACTGGACCCTGTCGACGTCGGCAAAGCGCCTGGCGTGGACTTCGCCCAGATTTACGTCCAGGGCGATCGGGTCTTGCCCGGGGGCGTAATACTCGATTTTGATCTTTCCAGGCAGTTCGACCGAGCCCTCGTCCGCTCCGAGGACCTGTTTGTAGTCGGTCGTGACGGCTCGCGCCAGAAGCGATTTCGAGTCCTCAGACGCATAGAATAGGTGTTCGCGGATCTTACCCGTTTTGGCGTCGACGACGGTCAGTTTGCGGTAACGCTTGCCGTCGCCGTCGTACCGTTTGTGCACCAGGACGGTGAAGGCGGGATCCTTGGCCTTTTGGGTGGTGATCTCGCCCTCTTCGTCGGGAGAGATCTCGCGAAGACCAAGAGCTTCGATGACCCACTCAGGCTGAAACGTCAGAACGTTGCCCGCCGAGCCCGATGAATCGTAGTGGGCCGCGTAGATTTTGCGGTCGCGCGTGTCTTTGCGCCAGACCCAGAACATGTCGTCGTTGGAGCCGATGTCGGCGCCCTCGGACACTCCAAGTTTGAGCTTCAGGCGGAAGTTTCTGGGCCTTTCGACGGCCATCCTGCCCGTGGCCGCGCCGACCAGCTTGCCTTCGCGTTGAGCGATCGTCGGGCTTGCTTCGAAGCTTTCGATCGCTTGGGCGTTCTTGTTGTGCAGGTCGACAATCTCGGCGACTGAAAGGGCGTCTTGAGTCTTGACGGGCTTGGGGAATGCCGCAGTCGCGGCCGAGTCGTTCCTCAACGCGGCGCAGCCCTGCCCGAAGGCGAGCCCCACAACGATTAGACCGCTCGAGAGCCAGAGCCTCATACCATAACTCCACGCCCGAGCGGGGCAGGAAAGCGTTTCGCCCGATATGCAGCACTGGCTCGCGGAAGCGTGATTCATGAAATGCGGGCCGGAAATGTACAACAGGGCGCGATTTCCGTCTAGCTGGATTGAAGCCGCACTTTTCATCTTCGGAGTTCCCTGGCCTTCGTCAAGACGACGAAAAGCCTGGATTGTCCAGAAGCCAGGAGGTCGGCCGGCGCATCCGGAAAAACCGTTCTAACCCTCGAGAAAACGCTCCAAGGCGTCGAACCCGTTTTCCAAAACGCTCATCGAGGTCGCGAACGAAAGCCGCGCATAACCCTCAGCCCCAAACGCAGAGCCCATGACCAAGGCCACGCCCGCGCTCGAAAGCGCCGCCTGACAGAAGGCCGTGGAATCGTTGACCTCCCTTCCGCCCAGCTTGCGTCCAAAATGAGAAGATACGTTCATAAATGCATAAAAAGCCCCGTCGGGCGGTACGCATGCAACCCCAGGAAGCGAGCGGATTCGGTCGACGACAAAGCTTCTACGCTGGGCGAACTGCTCTTTCATGGCCGCCACGGAGTCTTGAGGACCGCCCACCGCCTCCAGGGCCGCGTACTGGCTGACCGAGCAGGGGTTCGATGTCTCTTGGCTCTGCACGTCGCCCATGAACGCGGAGACGGCCTTTGGGCCTACCGCCCATCCGATCCGCCAGCCGGTCATCGCGTAGGTCTTGCTTACGCCCGAAACCGTGATGGTTCGTTCGGCGAGTCCAGGTCGCAACGATGCAAAGCAGGTCGGACGCACTTCGTTATACGTCAGTTGTTCATAGATTTCGTCAGAGAGAACGCCAATGTGAGAATCGAGGACCACCTCGGCCAACTTTTCGAGCTCTTGCCGAGTGTAAACCACGCCAGTGGGGTTCGATGGGCTGTTGATCATCAGCAGTTTGGAACGTGGAGCGATCGCCGCGCGGAGCCGCTCCGGAGGCAGTTTGAACCCCTCGGCTTCCGTCGTCTGGAGAATCACCGGTTCGGCCCCGGCCAGCCGAACGAGGTCTGCGTAACTGACCCAATAGGGAGCGGGGATCAGCACCTCGTCGCCGGGCCCGCAGACCGCCATCAGGGCGTTGTGGATCGACTGCTTCGCGCCGTTCGAGACGATCACCTGCGAAGCCTCGGTGGGCAGAGCGTGGCGACTCGTGTAGTGATCGGCGATCGCCTTGCGCAGTTCAGGAATTCCAGCGGCGGGCGTGTAGTGCGTCTTGCCCTCCCTCATGGCCCTGATCGCGGCGTCTTGGATGTTCAGAGGCGTCCCAAAATCAGGTTCGCCAAGCGAAAAGTCGAAGATCTCACGCCCCTCCGACTTCAGCCGACGCGCCTCGGCCGCCATCGCCATCGTCGCCGACGGCGCAATCAATCGAGACCTCTCTGCCAGCTCCAACATCACTCGTCTCCCGATCACTCGTTTTGAAGTCGCTGAAATTCGTGTCCTAGCCTCGATTGTCGATGACGACGAGATTCTATCACGCCAGGCCAACCGGCGTGATCCCGAGAATCCGCCCAATCCAAACGACTCGGCATCAGATTAGCATGAACAAGCAGCCCAGACATCCGGAACCTCGCTAACAGCCTGAACCCCCTACTTTAGCCATTTTCTTGAAATGGGGTCATTTGCGTGTTAATCTGTATGAAACAGAGAGAATAGAGCGGTTGTGAGTCGATTCGGGCCAGAGGCGATTCGGGACGCTCGATGCTTATCGAGGATGCTGGATCGTTAGAGGTTCGCGTCGAGACGGCCGCACGAAAACTAGCAACAACTGATGCGACATCTTTGACGAGGTGGGGGTCCCCCCATGCACCGGGTAATGGTAACCGGGATCGGCGTTGTATCGCCGAACGGTCTTGGCCGAGCCGCGTTTGCCGAGGCAATTGCGGAAGGGAGATCGGGCGTCGGCCTGATCGAGAGCTTCGACACCTCAGGGCAAGCGGTGAAGATCGCTGGCGAAGTGAAGGGTTTCGACGTCGATCCCTATTTGGGAGAGCACCGAAAAAGCGCCAAGCTGATGAGCCGCGCCGTAGGGTTCGCGGTGGGTGCGTCCGCGATGGCGATGGACGATTCCGGCGTCGAGCCCTCGCGGATCGACTCGACCCGGTTTGGCGTTTGCATGGGCACTGGGATCACGCCGATCGACCTAGCCGAGCTCTCAGGCCCATTGGGCAAGAGCATCATGCCCGACGGGGGGTTCGATTTTGGCAAGTTCGCCGTGGCGCAAAGCGAGTCTTTGTTCCCGCTTTGGCTCCTTAAGCACCTGCCGAACATGGCTGCTGCCCACATGTCGATATTGCATCATGCGATGGGCCCGAATAATACGATCGTCACTGCGTGCGCGGCGGGCACCCAGGCCATTGGAGAGGCGTTTCGTTTGATCGCCCGCGGAGACGCCGACGTGATGCTGGCCGGCGGCTGCGACAGCCGGCTCGATCCGCTCTTGCTGGTGGCCTATAACGCGATGAAGGCGGTGAGCCGATCGGCCAGGCCGCCTTCGGAGGTTTCTCGGCCCTTCGACGGCCAGCGCGACGGCTTCGTGCTGGGCGAGGGCGCCGCGGTCTTGGTCCTCGAGAGCCTGCGGCACGCTCGGCGGCGCGCGCAAACTTGTACGCCGAGGTCCTGGGCTACGGTTCTTCGTTCGACGCCTACGGCATCACCAAGCCCGACCCAGACGGCCGAGGCGCGGCGCTGGCCATGAAGTGCGCGTCTGCGCGAGGCGAAGATCGACGCAAAAGATATTGATTATATCAACGCGCATGGTACAAGCACCAGGTTGAACGACGTGATGGAAACCTTCGCGGTCAAGCGCGTCTTCGGAGACCGAGCAAGCTCGATTCCCATGAGCTCGCAAAAGTCGATGGTGGGGCACCTGATCGGCGCCTCAGGCGCTCTCGAAGGCGCCGCCACGGCGCTCTCGCTCAAGCGAGGCATCGTGCCTCCGACGATCAACCAGGAGACCCCGGACCCTGCTTGCGACCTGGACTACGTGCCCAACGTTGCTCGAGAGATCCCAGTGAAGCGCGCCATCTCGAACAGCTTTGGCTTCGGCGGCCAGAACGCCTCGCTGGTCATGGCCTGCGTGTAATCGGATCAAGCGATGATGCTTGAAAGCGACGTGCTGCGTGGCAATCGAAGCACGCGCGGCCGGAACCCGCTGGGCGTTCGTAGAATCCACGGAAGAGAAACCGCGCGGAGCCCCGGCCAGATTACAGGAATTCGAGCTATGGACAAGCAACACAAATCGCATTATCTCCAGAGCAACCACTGGACCTGCTTCGCGCGATCCGACGAACGAAGGGCCGCGCCGCGCTATCCAGCACGCCGCCAATCAGTGCTGGCTCGTCTGGAGCGACGGACCCAGCGAAATCAGACAGCAAGCGACCATCGAGGATTTCAGCATCCTGGGCGCGAGGATCGAAACCAACAAACGGCCGTCGAGCCAACACGATTTGAAACTCCAGATCCAAAACGCAAAACACTTGGGCGAGCTAAGCCTCGAGGTCGTCAAGCTCGAGAAGTCGTTCCTGGGCCCGTATCACGCGCGGTGCATGTTCGAGACGCCGGCCGACTACGAGATGTTCAAGGCGGTGGTCTACGGCATCGAAAACATTGGCAGGCAACCCGAGCACCCAAGCCGCGATTGGGACCGCTGACACCAAGACCCAGAGCAACGGATCCTTGCTGGGTAAGCCCTGAAAGCCCGCGTTTTGGGCCTTGAAACGCTCCTGGGGCGATAATGAAACATAACGCTCATTATCAGACCCAAGGCTCGGGCTGAAGGGGGGCTCCTGCGAGCCTCGGAAGGATCGCCGACCCTCGACGCAGCCTACCGCGGCGCCTAGAATCGTCTGTCGAACGTCTCGATCGTCGGAGATCCGGAGCGTCGCCAGCAATGTGTCATCTCGCCTTTGGATTGATCGCCTTCGTCTGGCTTGCCCAGCCCCCAGACAAATCCGAGCCCTACGCCACAGTCAAGGTTCAGCTCACGAAGAGCCATGAGCTCGAAGTCGCCGAGCTTGTCAAAGCGCTCTCGAAGTCGATCAACGTCGACGTCGAACCTCCGCCCGCGGGTTTGCGACTTCCCGTCTCTGGGCTCGACGGCGCGCTTACGCCCAAGCTCATTCGCGAAGCGCTCGGTCCCGGAGTCGAGGCGTCGCTCGACGAAGCCAACTTCGTGGTGACCCTGGGTGCTGAGTTCCAGCTCGAGAAGAACCGCGCCAGGCTCGCAAAGAACATCGCGTCGCTGGCTCAAAAGGCGCAGAACGAAATCAAGGCTCGGACGGACCGGTACGGCTTCCATGCTCGGGAAAGCTTTAGACCCAACGACCCCGCCAAGCCGACGGTCTGTCTTGTCCACGGCATCAATGCGTCTTCACTTGTTTTTATTCATATGTTCAAGGAGATTGAAGACGCTGGGTATGGAGTGGTGGTCTACGACTATCCCTATAACCATGCCTTGGAAGAAAGCGCGCGTCGGTTCCAGAAGGATTGGAAGGCGTTCCGTGAACGGGTCGGAGAGAACAGGCCCTGGGTGCTGGTTGCGCATTCGATGGGGTCGCTGGTCGTACGATCGTACGTCGAGGATCCCAGGGCGTTTGCCAAGGACGTGTCGAAGGTGATTTTGCTGGCGCCTCCCAACCATGGGTCGGCAATGGCGAAAGGTCAGACCGTGCTGCAATACTTGGAGAAGCTTTCGGCGATGAACGGGAAGAAGCGAGACCCGCTCTCGCGGCTTTCCGAGGCGCTTGGCGCCGCGGCGGACGACTTGACGCCTGGCAGTCGGTTCTTGAAGGCGCTCAATCGCAGGCCAAGGGCGCCGGAGGTCCGCTATCACATCCTTGCCGGCGACCACGGATTCGTGACCAAGGAGCTGCGAGCGGGCCTCAACGCGCAAGTCCAGCTTCTTTCCAATGCCCAGGGCCTCTTGGGCAAGATGGCGCGCATCGGCTTGAACGGAGCAAAAGGCGTCCTCGACGAAGCGACCGACGGGCTAGGCGACGGCTGCGTGTCGGTGGCGTCGACAAAGCTCGAAGGCGTGAACGACAGGATTGTGATCCATGCGAACCACGTCGAGATCATCCGAGCGCCGCTGTTTTTCCCAGACCCTGGCCCTGTAGCCTCGATGCCATACTTGCTCGAGTGGCTGAAGGCGGATTAAATGCAAAAAAGCGATTCAACAGGGGAACTCTTGGAAAGGAACGGGGAAAGGGAACCGGACAGTAAAACGGGGCAGAAAGAAAGACGTGACGTTGGAGCAGAACTTCACCACGGAGGTCACGGAGGACACAGAGGGGCAGACAAGGACAATACATAAATACAAGCAACGGAATTTGTTCTTTTCAGACTTTAGATGGAACATTCGTTAAACGACCTAACTGGGAGAATCATCGGGGGGGCGATGCGAGTGCATTCAGCACTGGGCCCCGGGCTGCTGGAGAGCGCTTACCAAGCGTGCCTGTTGTTCGAACTGCGCGATCAAGGCTTGAAGGTTCTCTCCGAAGTCGAACTGCCGATTGTTTACCGAGACGTCCGTCTGGATGTCGGCTACCGCATCGATTTGCTCGTCGAGGATCAGGTAATCGTCGAGCTCAAGAGTCTGAGACGCTCCGCGACGCCGGTTTTTTGTTTACGATTCCGGATCGGCACACGCCAACGAGCCCGACGATGCCAACTGCCCGCGATGTGGCGCCCTGGACGGCGATTATCGAGAAGCTCTGGGACGACCCAGTGTTCGAAGCAAGGCATAGGGCGCAGGCACTCGAACAATCAAAACGGTGGCAGACCGAGCGAATCTTGGATCAATTCGCCCGGTTGTTTGAGGAATTGTCCGGCTCGAATGTTGGTGCAGATGCGTCCCGGCAGCTTCGTTAAGAGCGACTGGCCTACCGCCCGCCGTGTCCATGTCCCGATCCATGGACAGTGCCGCCAGCCGCGAAGCCGTGGTGAACCATTCCGGGGTGCATCATCGCACCGGCAAAGGGCGTGTGGCCTAGGTAAGAGCCCGAGTAGCCGTGCATCATCGATCCGTACCCGGATCCGTAATTTCGAGAGTCGATCCACGGCTGGCTCTGCCTGCCTGCCCAGGCGGGAGATGGGCCTGCGCCCGAATAGCCGGCGCCCCAGACTCCCGCGTAAATCGTATGGTTGCCGAACCCTGAGACATTTCCGGACGTCGTCGGATACGAAGGATGGAGCGTAAACGTCGGCTGTCGGTGCTGCTTTGGCCGCGACGGCGTGGTTTGACCCGATTGGCTGTTTTGATTTGTAAGACTGTTGTTATTGAGATATCCCGATCCGTAACCGAATCCGCCGAGATAAAACCCAGGCGGATATGCGTAGGCCACGGCGCTTCCATAAGCGAGGTACGGATTGAACAGCCAAGGAAAGCCGAAACCCCCGAAGCCGAACCCACCCATTCCCAATCCAGGAGCTCCCCAGCCAAAGCCCGGCATGTTCATCCAGGGCAGGGGGGCGGCGGCTTGGTTGGCGACGCCGAAGCCCATGCCTTGGTTCGCAAGGGCGTTGTTGAAGCCCTGACGCATCTGATCGGCTGCGTCGGCAGGAACGTCAAACGCCCGGTTCAGATCCGGATTGTTGCGGATCAATCGTAAGGGTCTTCTTCGCGGAGGCTGGGCTTTCTGGGCCTGTTTACGTTCATCGGCGTCTTTGGCTTTGGGTGCGGCCTGGGCGACTCCCTTGGCGACGAGACCGTTCAAAAGGGTGTTGTCGGAGGCCTTAAAGAGCTTGCCGATTGGGTGCCCGTTTTTGTCTTTGCCGCCGCTGGGTGCGAATCGAACCGTCTCGGAGGCGAGCAGGCCCTTGAGCACAGCCCCCCCTGCCTTCTTCGCGTCGGCGGGCACGTCGCCCAGCCGGACCGTGGTCACTTGGCCGTCGATTCGCAGGACGACGGTATCGCCGTCGACCACGTGGATCACTGTGTAGGCCGGACTGGCTTTGGCGGAATCTCCTGCGCGGGCCTGGATTCCGAAAGTCAACAGAGCAAACGCGCCAAGAACCCAACCCACCGGCTGCGCCAGAATCAAACCACCCAAAGACCGCGTCATTGCAGCCTCCGACCCACCGAGTCATTGCTAAAGATAAAAGTATTCTAGTCCGACTGGAGCCTACTCGTCAAACCCAACCCGCCGGTTCGATTCGACCTCGGCCCGCCCGGCTGACGCTTGGGCAATGGACTTGGCGAGTGTATCTTCTAGGAGACCTTCGATAAAGCGCCGAATCGGCGCAAGGGCGATCATGGAAACTGGGTTGTTGCCGATATGAAAAGATTACTACCTGTTCTGCTTCTACTGCTGGTCTTTGGCGCCGAGCGCGCTTTCGCCGCGGGCAGGCCGATGACCATCGACGACCTGTTGGCTGTGAAGGGGGTTTCAGACCCCAAGGTCTCACCCGACGGCAGATGGGTGGTTTACGTCGTCTCGAAGATCGACAAGGCCAGCGGAAAGACCGAGAGCGACCTCTTCGCAACACCGCTCGCGGGCGGAGAGACCAGGCAGTTGACGACAAGCCCTGGGCCCGATCGCGAACCGGTCTGGAGCCCGGACGGCAAGTCGATCGTTTTCGTATCGAGTCGCTCGGGCTCGGCGCAGCTCTGGCGGCTGCCGTTTAGCGGCGGCGAGGCAGTGCAGTTGACCAAGCTGCCCATCGACGTCGCCGGACCGGTCTTTTCACCAAAAGGAGACGTCGTCGCATTCGCGGGATCGGTTCTTCTAGGGAAAACTGCCGAAGAAACCGCGAGGGCCGATAAAGCGAAAGCCGAGGCAAAATCCAAGGCCCAGACTTATGATCGCTTGATGTTCAGACACTGGAACGCCTGGGACGACGGCAAGCGAAGCCACGTCTTCGTGATCGACCTGGCGACGGGCAAGACCAAGGACCTCATGCCCGATTGGCAGGTGAACGTCCCCCCTGCCCCATTCGGCGGCAGCGAGAGCTATGCCTTTTCGCCTGAGGGAGACGAAATTGCTTTCTGCTCCGAACCGCTCGCCGACCTGGCCTGGTCGACGAACACCGACCTCTGGACGCTTAACTTTAAAGAAGCAAGCGCCAAGCCGGTGAACATCACCAAGAGGAACGACGCTGCCGACGCTCAACCAACGTATTCTCCGGATGGAAAGCTGTTCGCCTGGGTTTCTCAGAAACGCTCGGGCTTCGAGTCCGACCTTTGGATCTTGAACGTGCGAAATCGCACTGGCGGAGAGACGCTCGAATTGAACGCCAAGCTCGATCGTCCAGTGCAGTCTTACGTTTGGGGAGGCGCTCGGGGCAAATGCCGGCGTCAGCGCGGGCTGGTCGATCGTCGCGGTTGTCGACGACAAGGCGACCGAACCGTTGGTCGAGTTCAGGTTCTCATCCGCCGGCGATAAAGGGATCCAGATCGCTCCCGGCTACGAGCTTGGAAAAACGGTGGTCAAAGGCTCGGTCAATGGATCTCCCGTAGCAGCGCCTGGAGGCCTTTACGTCGTCCACACCCGCCATAGCGCAAACAAGCCGGTCGAGATCTATCGATCGAGATTGGACGCCGAGGAATCGACACCACTCACCAAAGAGAACACCTCGCTCGCCGAGGCTTTGGACATCCCTCCCGCCGAAACGTTCACTTTCGAAGGCTCCGGCGGGGCGAAGGTCGGCGGCCTGCTCTTGAAACCGCCCGGGTTCGACCCCAATAAGAAGTACCCAGTCGTCTTCCTGATCCACGGAGGCCCCCAGGGCGCCTGGCACGATGAATGGCACAATCGCTGGAATTATGGCATGTTCACAAGTCCAGGCTATGTCGGCGTGGCGATCAACCCCCGAGGTTCTACCGGCTACGGCCAGGAGTTTACCGACCAGATCAGCCGCGATTGGACGGGAAGGGTCTACGAAGACCTGATGAAAGGCCTGGACCACGCCCTCGAGGCCTATCCGTTCTTGGACCGCGAGCGCATCGCAGCTCTTGGCGGAAGCTACGGCGGATTTATGGTCAACTGGATCGCGGGCCATTCCGACCGTTTCAAAGCCTTGGTCAGTCATGCGGGGGTCTTCGATCTGCACAGCATGTACTTCTCGACCGAAGAGCTCTGGTTCGCCGAGTGGGAGTTTGGCGGGCCTCCGTGGAAGAGCCCGAAGATTTACGAAGAGCAATCGCCCAGCCGCTTTGTCGACAACTTCAAGACGCCGACCTTGGTGATCCACGGAGCTCTCGATTTCCGAGTTCCCGACGCCCAGGGGTTCTCGATGTTCACGGCGCTGCAACGCAAAGGCGTCGCCAGCCGGCTGGTCTATTTCCCAGACGAAGGCCACTGGATCGCCAAACCGGGCAATCGCGTGCTCTGGTGGAGCGAAGTTCATCTCTGGCTGGCCAAGTACCTCGGCTCGGCCATTGCACACAAGTAATCATCCGAGCACCCGTTTCTATTGGAGTGATCGAGCGCATGGCCGTGGAGCTTCGTCCGATTGGGGAAGTGGCCAAGGAGCTAGGCATCGACCCTGGCTTCTTGGAGTCTTACGGCAGCGATAAAGCCAAAGTGAGCCTCGCGGCCCTGGGAGGAAACCGAAAGCCCGACGGCAAGCTCGTCTTGGTTTCGGCGATCACTCCGACGCCCGCCGGCGAAGGCAAGACCACCGTCTCGATTGGTCTTGCGCAGGCCCTTCGTAAGATTGGCAAGCGCGGGGTGCTGGCATTGCGCCAGCCGTCCATGGGGCCCGTCTTCGGCCGCAAGGGAGGCGCAACCGGCGGCGGCAAGAGCAGGCTTGTGCCTTCCAATGTGATCAATCTTCAATTCACTGGGGACTTTCATGCGATAACCGCCGCGCACAACCTTCTGGCGGCCGCCATCGACAACCGCTTGCACTTCGAAGACATGGACCTGGACCCAAGGTCGGTGGTCTGGAAGCGCGTGCTCGATATGAACGATCGAGCCCTGCGCAAAATCGTCGTCGGCCTGGGCGGACCAGGTCAGGGCGTGCCCAGGGAGAGCGGGTTCGACATCACCGCCGCCAGCGAGATCATGGCAATCCTCTGCCTCGCGGACTCGAGGAAGGATCTTCGGGCCAGGATCGACAGGATCGTCGTCGGCGAGACGAAAGCTGGCAAGCCCGTCCGAGCAGCCGACCTGGGCGTCGTGGGAGCGATGACCGCAATCTTGCGCGAGGCCCTTCTGCCCAACCTCGTGCAGTCGGTCGAAGGCGCGCCTGCCTTTGTGCATGGAGGTCCGTTCGCGAACATCGCCCACGGTTGCAATTCGGTGCTGGCCACGCGAATGGCGCTGACCTATGGCGAATACGCGGTCACGGAGGCAGGGTTCGCGTTTGATCTCGGCGCCGAAAAGTTCTTCGATATCAAGTGTCGTTCGGCGGGCCTGAATCCCGCGGCCATCGTCATCGTGGCGACGATCCGCGCCTCAAGATGCACGGTGGGGAGGCTCTTGATTCGCTGTCCGAGCCCAACCCGAAGGCCGTCGAACGCGGGCTCGAGAACCTGGCAGCGCACCTGGACGCGGCAAGCGCTTTCGGCAAGCCAGTGACCGTTGCGCTCAATCGGTTCGCGACCGACGCCGTCGAGGAGTTCGAAGTGGTCAAGTCGTTCTGCAAACAACGCGGCGTCCCCTGCTCCGTCGCCGACGTCTTCGGTTCAGGAGGCTCAGGCGCCGCGGAACTGGCCGAGTTGGTGGTTCAGGCCTGTCAGAAGCCGCAGACGCCGTTCAATCCGCTCTATCCTCTCGAATGGCCGTTCGAAAAGAAAGTGGATATCATTGCCCGAATGATGTATGGGGCCGACGGCGCAGTGGTTTTGCCTGCCGCGCAGGCGAAAGCGCGGAGGGCTTCGAAGCTGGGGCTCGGGTCTTTGCCGATCTGCATGGCCAAGACTCAGGACTCGCTGTCGGACAACCCCAGGCTGAGAGGCAGGCCCAGGAACTTCAAGATCACGGTCCGCGACGTTGAAATCGCAGCCGGCGCGGGGTTTTTGGTTGCGCTTACCGGAGACATCGTGCGGATGCCTGGGTTGCCACTCAGGCCCGCGGCGGAGCGCATCGACCTTGACGACGATGGCGAAATCGTGGGGCTTTCGTAACAAGCAAATCCAGGGATTCTGTTTCTCGGCAACGCGCCTCCAACTCTTCATCAGGGGCGACCCGTCCCTGGCTATTTACGAAAGCCCCTCGCGGGGCATTGGAACAGAGCCCCAAAGACGCATGCGGCCGGGAGATCGAATCCGCTTAGACCTTCTCCAAGGCCTCTCTCCGGTCTCTGTCGATGCCGAAGAGTCGATCGAGGCTCGAGGTCTTGAAGACGGTCAGCGTGGTGGGAGTCATCTCGCAGAGCCGCATTTTGCCGCCGGAGGCGTCGACTCGGCGCTGAAGCACGATCAATTTCCCCAGCATCGAACTCGAAAGCAGCTCGACGCCGGTGAAGTCGAGGATCACGCGGATGGCTTTGCCGTTAGAGGGAACCGCGGCAAAAAGCTGGTCTGCAATTTCGCGAACCATTCGTTCGTCGGAGATCTTCCGCTCGAGGAAACGGACGATCACGACTCCCGATTCGTAGGCTTCGACTTCGATTCGAGGGGTCACAGGCATGGCTGGCTGCTCTTTCGGGGAAACCTCGCCTTACAGGACTCGTTTGCCGAATCAAACCTTGGGCGAGGGCGTGGGACCGGCGTCGTCTTTGGCGGCCGCCGGATTGCTTGCAACCGCGGTGGTCTGCGCCACCTTGGCAAGCGCAGCTGGCGCGATCGGTGGTGAATTGGAAAAGTGATGCAAGCTTGCTCACGCGAAACACTTCATGAACCGTAGGGTCGACCTCGCAGAAATAGAGCTTGCCCCCCTTCTGGCTGGCCAGGCGGTGGATCGCGAGGAATCCGCCCAAGGCCGCGGAACCGGCGAAGCCGATTCCGGAGAGATCAACGACCAGGTCGGGTTTGCCTTGCGATTTCAAGTGCGACTTCGTATTGCTTGCGGAGTTCCTGCACGGGCAGCTGGGTCGAGCCGAAGGCAGTCCCAGAATTCAGCGAGCATCACGCCGTCGTGCATGTGGATCTGAACCGATGGTTTGAGCATGAGCGATCTTTCGAGACTCGATTCTGGCGCACCAGATCGGCCGAGGGATCCATCGACCGTGCGCGGCCGCGTCGGCCGAGACGAGAAGCAAGAGATCCTATACTAAGCTCCGACCATGCCCGACGCAAAGGGCTTGCTCCTTCGTTTCCGGCGAGGCGACGCCGAGTCGCCGGAAGCCGCATCGGGGCGCCGATTCGCGACGATTGACTCGGCGTTACGCGCAGATTAGCTTCGAAGGATAGACGAGAACGGATTAAAAGACATGTCAGATCGACACTTCAACAAGGAGAGTGGCAAGTGCGGTTCGAGCCTGGCGGGGTGAAAATCGGCTGGATTGGCGCAGGGGGTGATGGGTTCTTCGATGTGCGGCCATCTCTTGGCGGCCGGCTATCAGGCCACGGTCACGACCCGAACTCCCGAGAAGGCCAAATCACTGGTCGATAAGGGCGCCCAGCTTGTCAAGACGCCGATCGAAGTCGCCGAGCACTCCGACGTGGTGTTCACGATCGTCGGCTATCCCAGCGACGTCAAAGAGGTGGTCCTTGGACCTTCCGGCGCGCTTGCCGGCGCCAAGGCGGGTTCAATCCTGGTCGACATGACGACCAGCGAACCCGGTCTTGCCAGGGAGATTTACGAGTCGGCCAAACAGAAAGGAGTGCAGTCGGTCGACGCTCCGGTTTCCGGCGGCGACGTGGGCGCGAAGGAGGCCAGGCTTTCGATCATGGTCGGCGGCGAACAGGACGCCTTCGAGAAGCTCTTGCCGCTCTTCAAGCTGATGGGCAAGACCATCGTTCACCAGGGCCCCGCGGGCATGGGTCAACATACCAAAATGGTGAATCAAATCTTGATCGCAACCAATATGATCGGCGTCTGCGAGGCGATGTTGTACGCCCACCGCGCCGGGCTCGACCCCACGAAAGTGCTCGAAAGCGTTGGTTCGGGCGCGGCGGGTTCTTGGAGCTTGTCAAACCTCGCGCCCCGCATGATCGCCGGCAATTTCGAGCCTGGGTTCTATGTCGAGCACTTCCTCAAAGATATGGGGATCGCACTTGCCGAGTCTCGCAAGATGAACTTGGCTCTGCCCGGTTTGGCGCTGGCGGAACAGCTGTATCGGGCCGTGGCCGCGCAAGGATGGTCGAAAAAAGGGACGCATGCGTTGTTGTTGGCGCTGCACAGCTCTCGTCGATCGACTGGCAAAAGAGATAAAGGGGCTCGAGGCCCGGCGGCCGAGTTGACGCACGGGTCGATCCCATGAAGAACGGCTTTTCGCTAAACCTTCGACGGCGCTCGAGGCGCCTGGCGCGGAACATGTGCGCCACGCTCTCGAATCGGGTAACCTGGATGAATCGATTTTATGTCGGAACTTCGCCTTCCAAATAATCCGCCGTCGGAACCCGCCCCACTCGTCATGTTGGTGGACGACTGCGCAGCCACGCGCATCGCGACCGCGATCTACCTCGAAAAAATGGGCCTGAAGACCGAGTCGGCGGATTCCGTGGCAAGCTCTCTGGAGCGAATCCAGACGATCAAGCCCAGGATTCTCCTGACCGATTATCTGCTGCCCGACGGCAACGGCGTCGAGCTGGCCCGAACCATGAAAGAACGGCTGCCGTCCTTGATCGTCTACCTGATCACCGGTTGGCAGCTCGATACGGAGGCCGAGCAAGCGGCATCGGGTGCGATCGATCGCATTCTGACCAAGCCGATCAATCCAGGCGAATTGGCGCGGATGCTGATGGAGGATTGGAGTTCGCCCCAACCTCCTACCCCTACTTGACGGGTCAGGCCATTGGCGTGGCGAGACCTTCGGATCTCTCGAAAGAGACTGGGGATCCCGAGTGTTGCGCGAGGCTCCGCCGAACCTGCCCTAAGAAATGCATTTCGACAGGGATTGAATGATCGGGGCCAGGTCGTTATAAGGTGGGGTTCTTCGCGCATGCGCGGAAGTCGTGCGTAATTACGTCCAACGAGTTCATCGGGAGCCGCTATGGCGAGTCGTCGTCGAGGGAAAGGCCGTCGCAAGGTCGGACAAAAAAAGAGGCGGATGCGCAGCCGTATTCGGCACCGCAAGAAGTAAGCGCGCATTCGAGTGGGACGGAGCTCCCATCTTTTGAAACACACGCAATCGGACCGGCCCGACCCTCCTTCGAGGCGAAACGGAGAGTCGGGCTGGTTTCGTCTCTGCACGCCTTGAACGTTCGTTCGAACTCGAGACCAAGAGTTTCGAACAACGCTGAAAGCGGACCTCAGTTGACGACGTCGATCTGGGCACGTGATCCCACCAGAGCCGGCAAGGTTTCGATCGAGTGCTTGAGGGATCGTCTCTGCCAGAAGTGATTGGCCTTAGCTTTGATGGTCACCTTCTTGCCAACGACCTTCACATCGAAAGTTTTGAGACGATCTCCGCCGACTTGGCGAACCTGCTTCTCGATGCGGCGTTTGAACTCTGCGTCGGCTGCGGGATCGTTCCTTGGCTCGAAGGCGATCACACCATCGCGACCTCTCGTTCGAGGCGGGGCGCTTCTGGCTGGCGCGGTGGAGAAGCGGTCGAGGAATCGGCGTTTCGATGGTTCGTTCTCGGGCGCCTCGTCCAGATCATCCTCGTCCCTGCGCGGGCGAACGGTCCTTGGCCTGGCGCCTTCTCCTTGCAGAGGGTCCGAGGAATCCATGGGAGAAGGCTCGAGCGTAAGGCCTCGGTTGCCAGGGTTCACAGGTTGCGTTCGGACAGGTCCCGAGGGACGCATTTCCACGGGGCCTTGAAGCGGGGCTGCGGATTCCGGGTCGGCAGGACCGATGGGCTCGAGCGGCGGAAGGCCGGAAGGTCGGGAAGTTCGTGGCGCCACCGTCAATCCAGGGATCGCAAGCACTGCCGATTGCGCGGGCTTCTTGGGATCGGGGAGGCTTGGACGATCGGACTTTGCCTGATCGACGCTCGTGGCAGGGTCTGCGGGCTTGCCGGACTGCTCCGATTTGGCGGGGGGTTTGTCGGGCTTCGTGGCGTCGGGTTTGTCGGGGGCTTCGATCGGCGGTTCGAGCTCAAGAGGCGGGTCGTCCTGATGAAACGAAGACGCTGGCCGGGCGGCAGCCAAGATCGCCAAGCTCGAAAGAAAAAGCGCCCATCGCCCACGAGCATGCGTCATAAACCGGACTCCACTTTCGATCGAAGCACCTGGCCTTCTCCTATTGGGAATTCGGTATCTTGACGCTTCGGATTGAGACGAACCCCTTACCAGAGTGTGCGAGCCCGAAAGTTGCGTAAGATGCGATTGAAGAGTCGGATTGCACTGATTAGTGGGGCCTCCAGCGGCATCGGCGCCGAGCTGGCGCGGCAATTGGCCCGAGAAGGGGCGGCCGTGGGCCTCTTGGCACGTCGCGAGGCTTTGATCGTCGACCTTGCCGAAAAGATCCGCTCGGAAGGCGGCAAGGCGGCGGCCGTGAAGTGCGACGTCGGAATCCGCGGTGAAGTCGACCACGCTTTTGCCGTCATTCGTGGGGAATTGGGATCGATCGACCTGGTAATCGCCAACGCGGCGGTCGGCGCCGAGACCCCTGCCCGATCGCTAGACGCCGGGCTTGTCGAATCGATCTTTCGGACGAACTTTCTGGGATCGGTCAACCTGATCGCAGCTGCGCTGCCGCCGATGCTGGCTGCGGGGTCCGGTCAGATCGTCGGGATCAGCAGCCTTGCTGGGTGCTGCGGGATGCCCTATGTGGCGCGTACTCCGCGTCAAAAGCCGCCTTGAGCACGTTTTTGGAATCGCTGCGCGTTGAGCTCGGTCCTGTTGGCATCCGCGTGACCACGGTTCATCCAGGTTATGTCGAGACTCCAATGGTCGAGAATTCCCAAGCTGCCAAACCATTTATGATCGGCGTGGAAGATGCCGTCGGGCGGATTCTCGAGGGAATCTCTTCAGGCAAAGCCGTGGTGAACTTCCCTCTGCCGACCGCCCTGGCCGCTGGGTTTGCGAGGAGCCTTCCCCGTTGGCTTTTCGACCGCCTGGCGCGGAGGTTGATCAAACCCGACAAGCGATCGGGACCCACCTGCGGTCCCGAGGCTGGTGGTCAATAAGCCCGACCAGCGGGCGGAATTCCGACGATGATTTGTCGGAGCTCGCCGTAGATGCCTGTGGGCACGCCGACGAACGTCGCGGCTGCGGTCTTGCCAACGGTTCCGCTGTTGGTCGAATCGTAGTATTCCCTCGGCTTCCAGAACAGTGGATGGCGGTCGACGAAGGTCGCCGTCCTCACGGGAGACGCCTCGACGACCTGCGCACCGTTCTCCGTCACCAGAGGTGCGTCGGAAAGCGCCACGTCGCTTCGCGAGCCGTTGTGGCAGCCTGCGTTCAAGAGGAGGGCAAGCGCGGCAAGGGAGATCAATGATGCACGTATCGCACGCATGTTAGGCATTATCCTTTCGCGTATCAAAGCGAGCGTCGAGATCGTGATCAATCGCGCTGGCTTCAACAAACCTTACACCAAAAATGACCGATGCGCTCGCGTCGTCCAACAAACCCATCGCTCGAGTTTGCCGGCGAAAACGGTCGTACTCGTCCGGTAAAACATGACGGCCGTTCGCGCTGATTCTCCCACCCGACTAAACAACCTCGTTGCGCCAGCGGACCAACCAGCCGAGCGGCAAATCCAAGTATTTCCGAGCCCTGGGTAGGACCGCCGCCAGCTCGGCTGGAACGCTGAGGACCTGCTGCTCGATGAGCGAAAGCCCAGCTCTGCCGGCTGCGTCGATGTAAGACTCTTTCGAATGATGATACGTTTCGACCGGCTGGCGCAGCCCAGTGGCTGGGTTGATGAACCTTGCCGTTTCGCCAGCCTCGGTCCGATCGGGATGAAGCACCGAGAACAAGAGCTCGCCGCCAGGCGCCAGCACTCGGGCGATCTCGCCGAACGGCCTCCGAATATCCTTGAGGTGGTCTGCGACCAAGGACATGAGCACCGTCTCGAACGCCCCGTTTCGAAATGGCAGACCACCGCCGATCGACCCCAGCACCCAGTTCACGGGGCTGGATGCAAGCTTCGATCTGGCAATCGATAGCATTGCATCGGACTGGTCGGTCGCCGTGATTCTCGATCCTGATTCGAGAAGCGAAATCGTATGCCGACCTGTACCGCAGCCAAGGTCGAGGGTGAAGGCTCCCCGGATCGTCTGGATCCAGGCCTGCATTGCCGGCCCCTCGACAGCCACCAGCGGGTTGTCGTCGGCGTCGTAAAGCGGCGCCCAGGCTAGATAGCCTTCAGAAACCGAAAGCACGGCAGTTTTTTCGAGTGGGTCAGGCTTCGAGTGCGTCGGCGGCATGGTGCTGGGAACTTGGAAACTGAGGAGCGGAAAACAGCTCACCCTGGCCCGGCCGATTTGGCGGGTCAGGGTGAGTGGGAGAGATTTTCGTCGATCAGGGTTCACGACGCCAGCCGAGTCGACCGGCGAATTCGTCGAGCTTGATCAGTTTCCGACCGGTCCCGGAGGCGCTGCGGAGTCCGGCGGGATTGCTCCCGGGGGCGGGGGAACTCCGGGTCCCTGACCGGGTACAACGCCGGGAGCCGGCGGAACGCCTTGGTCAGGCCCCATGGCGCCTGGAGGCGCCAAGACGGGAGCAGGTCCGCCAGGGCCTGGCGCCGCAGGCTGGCCAGGCTCGCTAACCTCCATCCCCATCGCTTGCATCCGAGCCCGCTGCGTCGCGGCCTGGGTGTTCGCCCAGCCGAACGAAGGCCCGTGAGCAAAGTATTGCACGTCGTCTTGCATGTATTTGCCCGAGGGCAGGGTCATTCCAGCGTACTCGACTTGGCAACCCGTCGAGAAAATCCCGCAGACGGCCAACCCTGCCATCACGAGCGCCGGGCGCGACCAAAAGAGACGTCGCGGAGACGCATTCATCGATTCCACCCTCCATGGCTACCGCTCGGCCCAGGCGATCCCTAGCCGATTCGTCCTGTATCCCAGTACGCGACTCCGTCACGCCCGACTCCGCTTAGGACGGTCGCCGGGATTGCGACACAACTAACGAATCGGACAAATCAAGGGAAAAAGGCCAATCATTCTGTCCGATTCTGGACCAAAACCAGCGAAACTTCACTCGAGTCGCCTCGAAA
This sequence comes from uncultured Planctomycetota bacterium, assembly GCA_963818975.1. Taxonomy (GTDB): domain Bacteria; phylum Planctomycetota; class Planctomycetia; order Isosphaerales; family Isosphaeraceae; genus CAWFUI01. The sequence goes on from CAWFUI010000017.1 coordinate 140,556, forward strand.
CGACGTGTTTTGTCAAGATAGGGAAAATAGGAGGCTTTTCGGGTCAGTCAAGCTTGACCTTCGCCAGCAAACTCGACCGAGCGACCACAGTCACAGAGCTCAACGACATCGCCAGGGCGCCGATCAGCGGACCATACTTTCCAAAGAAGCCAAAGGCCGCGAGAGGTACGCCTAATGAGTTATAAGCGAAGGCCCAGAAGAGGTTCTGGCGAATCGCTGTCAGCGTGGCTCTGCCAAGCCTCAATGCCTTGGGCACTGCCATGAGATCTCCAGTTGCGATGACGACGTCGGCCGAGGCCTTGGCCAGGTCCGTGCCCGTTCCGACCGCGATGCCAACATCCGCCGCTGCCAGAGCTGGGGCGTCGTTGAGCCCGTCGCCCACCATCGCAACCCGAGAACCGTCGGACCGAAGCTTCTCGATCATCGCTGCCTTCTGGTCGGGCAAGACTCCAGCATGGATCCGTTCTTCAGGCAGACCCAGAAGCTTGCCAATCGCCTGCGCGACTTTGGGTTGATCTCCCGTTAAGAGATGGACGCGAGCGCCGGTCTGTTCAATGAGCAGCACAGCCTGGAAACTCGTTGGCTTCAAGGCGTCGGCAAGTGCAATGGCGCCGGCGGGCTTGCCGTCGACTGCCACTAATAAGACTGTCTTCGCTTGCGATTCCCAAAGGTTCTTGGAATCGAGAAGCGGAGCAGGATCGATTCCCTCCTCTTCGAGCAGGCTCGTCGAACCGACGACCACGCGCTTGCCATCGACGTTCGCAACCACCCCCCTGCCCCGTTTGGCCTGGAAAGATTCAACCTTCGAGCCCTGGCCAAATTCGCGAAGCGCAGAGGCCAGCGGGTGTTCGCTCGAAGACTCCGCAGCTCCTGCAATCGCCAAGAGCGACTCGCGTGACCAACCGCCAAAGGCGAAGACGCTCGCAACCGATGGCTTGCCTTCGGTCACTGTCCCTGTTTTATCGAGCACAACGGTATTGATCCGGTCCATCCGTTCAAAAGCCGATGCGTCGCGGACCAAGAGACCCAGTTTGGCGCCTCTGCCGGTTGCCACTGCCACAGCCACGGGAGTAGCCAGACCCAAAGCGCAGGGGCACGCGATGATCAGCACCGCCGCCGCGTTCAAAACCCCACTGCCCCAATTCTTTCCCACAAAACCCCAGCCTAAGAGCGTTAGAAGGGCGATCACCAAGACGATGGGTACGAAGACCGAAGAGATCCTATCGGCGAGCTTCTGCACTCCTGCCTTCGAGCCCTGAGCTTCGCGAACCATCTCGACAATCCGCGCAAGCGCGCTTTCACTCCCAAGCTTCTTAGCGACGACGACAAGCGTCCCATCGCCGTTGAGAGTTCCACCGACCACCGAATCTCCCTCGCGTTTGACGACAGGGGTCGATTCGCCTGTGAGCATCGATTCGTCGACGCTCGACTCGCCTTCGAGAATCACTCCATCGACCGGGATCGATTCCCCAGGCCGGACGCGAACGTGGTCTTCCTTCTGAACGTGGGCTAGCGGCAACTCGACCTCTGAGCCGTCTTTCAACACCCTTGCACGCTTGGGCGTGAGGTCGAGCAAACGTTCGATCGCCGAGGCGGCGACTCCCTTCGACCGCGCCTCGAGATATTTCCCGAGGGTGATCAGCGTCAGGACGACGCCTGCGTCCATGAAGTAGTGAGAACCCGATTGCATCATGAGCAGAGGCGCGTTCTCACTTGAGTAGATATTCCTTGAGGAACATCACCTCGGCTGCCTGTAGGTAGTCTTGGTTCTTCTTCTTGGCAAACCCATGGCCCTCGTCTTTGGCGACGATGTACCAGACAGGCACTCCGTTTGAGCGCACAGCCTTGACGATCTGCTCCGCCTCGGTGATCGGCACCCTCGGGTCGTTCTTGCCCTGGGCTACCAGCAGCGGCGCCTTGATCTTGCCAGCGTTCGTGAGCGGAGAAATCTTCTCGAGGTACTCGCGCATTTTCGGATCGCGCTCGTCGCCGTACTCCGCCCTCCGGAGGTCCCGTCTGTAGCCTTGAGTGTTCTGGAGGAACGTGACGAAGTTCGATATGCCGACGACGTCGATCGCTGCCTTGATCTTGTCTGGAAAGTTCGTCAGGCAAGCCAAGACCATATAGCCGCCGTACGATCCGCCCATCACGCCGACGCGAGCAGCATCCATATCGTCTTGCTGGGCGATCCAATCGAGCAAGGCGCCAATGTCCTTGACCGAGTCTTCGCGCTTCATGCCGTTGTCGAGCTTGAGGTAGGTCTTGCCATAGCCTGACGATCCGCGAACGTTCGGGCAGATGAGCGTGATCCCAAGCTCGTTGATCAGATAATTGAGCCTGCCCATGAACGCAGGACGAAACTGTCCCTCGGGTCCGCCGTGGATGTCGATCATCACCGGCGTCTTGCCGTTCTTCTTGGCAGGGCGATAGACGAAGGCGGGAATCTCTTTGTCGTCGAAGGTTTTGAACTTGATGAGTTCGGGCTTGACGAAGGAAGCTGGGTCAAGGCCGCCGAGTTCGCTGTCCGTCCATTGATTTATGTGCTTTTCTCCGGCACCATCGACTGTCAATGAATAAGCGTCGGCCGACGCGTGCGAATCTCCCCGAGTATAGCCCAACTCTTCCCGATTCGAGTCGTATTTGAGGCCAGTAAGCGGAGTCCCAGTCGCGGCGGCTAAGAGATTAGCCATCCTTTCTTTCGCGAGCAGCGGATTCATAGGGTTCATATTCGGAAACTTGGGGAACCCGCTTCCGCCTCCCATCAAGTAGGAGTTTCCATCAAAGTTCACAACGAGGATCAATCGACTTAACTCCGCAGCCAAAAAGAAATCCTCAGGTTTCGGAAGGTTCTCCAAACTAGTGCGAGGGGAGGAAGAAGCATTCAGTAATTCTTTTGCTTGGTCGGCAAGCGGGCTTGCGATTTTTGGACCGAAAGGCAAAAACTCCTCGATGTCCCCTTCGAATTGCGCGGCGGTTAGTACTGAACCCGCACTGAGATCGAAGCGAACGACATACCTCAATTCCGAATCTTTGTCAGTGATCCAGTAGATCGACTTGCCGTTGTGAGAAAATTTTGGATCGGAGTTCGAGACCTTCTCCTCTGAATTCTCATCCTTTGGCGTCAGCGTTTGGACGTCTCCCGTCGCGATATCGATGATGTGAATGTACGATTCGTTCGCGGAAATGAACTCGACGGCAGCGACCTTCTTTCCGTCGGGAGAAATGTCTGCGACAGACCAGTCGCCATTCACCTCCTTAAGGATTCGGGCCGACTTGGGATCCGCTGTGGCCATGATATGGACGTCGATGTCCTTGCCGTTGCGTGCGTTGCTGCTCCAGGCGAGAAGATCTCCCGACTTTGACCAGACTGGCGAGAGATTGCGCGATTTCGGGTTCGTCAAACCGATAGCATCGCCTCGCTCGAGCGGCCGGAGGAAGAACTGATAGTTCTCTGCCCCTCCGCGATCGGTTGAATACAAAAACTCGGAATGGCCGGGCCGAGGTCTGGCGTAGAGGACGCGTTCGCGCAGGAAGGTCAATTGTTGGCGATCGCCCATCGGCTTCTGAACGTAGTGAACTTGCGCGGAATCCCCAAACCGCGTTGTGATGAGGATCCCAGGGTCTTTGTCGTCGCCTACCCAGCCCTGAAAGCTTGCCGAACGAATGTTCGCGTAACGTTCGAGAGCCTCAGTCAGCTCCGCAGGGATCGGCGGGACGTTCTCGGCGATGATCGAATCCGGCGGGCCCTGCACAGCACAGGAGCCGTCGCCATCAAGACTACTCCTAGAACGGCAAACGTTCCAACCAACCGAAAATGCGTGCTCGCCCTCTTCTCCCAGCCCTGAAAGGGCGATTCACAAGAGCCCTGGGCAAAGCCCAGGGTTCCCGTGGGCCGAGCCTTCCCTTCCTTTTCCCAGCCCTGAAGGGGCGATTCACAATAGCCCTGGGCAACGCCCAGGGTTCTCGAAGGAAGACAACCATAGTCGCCCTCCGCTCTCCTATTCGCAGCATGCGCGTCTTGGGTGCGCCGAGACAATATTGGTGGAGAATTCGCTCTCATGACGTCGTTCCTTCGAATCGTTAGACCTCGGTGTACATACATCCAGGACGTTGCCCTGGGCTACTCTGAATCGCCCTTTCAGGGCTAAGAAAAAGGACATCCAGGGCGTTGCCCTGGGCTGCTCTGAGTCGCCCCCTCAGGCTAAGACATTGGATCACTTGAAGAGGATCTTCCGCACCAGCGGGATCGGAATGCCGCCCTGCGAGACATAAGCGTTGTGAAAGTCCTCGAGCGAGCCCTTGTTCTTGGCTTTAAACTCCTCGCGGAGGTCGAGGATCTGGAGCTTGCCAAAGGTGTAATAAAGGTAGGTGGGGTTGTACGCGCCCCTGCGAGATTCCTCGTAGGCATTCGCAGGCTCTTGGAACGACTTCTCGACGAAGATTTTCGCGCCCTCTTCGACGGTCAAGCCCTTGGTGTGCAACTTCACGCCCACGACGTATCGGCAATCGCGCAAAAGAGCCTCTTGGAGTTGGGCGAGGCGGATCTTGGGATCGCCGCCGCCGAAGCCTTCGTCGACCATCATCTGTTCTGTGTAATGAGCCCAGCCCTCGACGTTGGTGCCGCAGAAGACGAGCTTGCGCGTCTTTGTTGGGAACTTGGGAGCGTAGAGGAACTGGAGGTAGTGCCCTGGATACGCCTCGTGGACGTTGATCATCGACATCACGGGCGGGTTGTAGAGCCGAAGGTGTTCCTCCGCGTGCTTGGCGTCCCAGTCCTTCTCGACAGGCGTGATGTAATAGAACGCTTCGGTGGCTTTGGTCTCGTAGGGTCCAGGGGTGTCCATTGACGCAAACGATCCGGAGCGCGCGTAGGCGGGCGTTTCTTCGATCCTGGGCCTGACGTCCGAGGGCACTGTCACGATCTTGCGGTCGATCAGAAACTGCCTTGCCTCTTCGATCGACCTCTTTGCCGAAGGGATCAGGTCGTCGGCGCTCGGGTGATCGTTTGATAGCATCTTCATCACTTCGGCAGGCGTCTTCGAAGCGTCGATTTTCTTGGCTGTCGCGACAAAGGCCTTATAGTCTTTCTCGAGGTTGGCTTCTCCCTTGGCCAGCAGGTCGGCAAGCGAGATTTCGACAAGCTCGTCGTATTTGAGCTTGGCTAGGAAGTTGGCCTCGCCGATCGCATAGACGCCGTTCGAGCGTGGTTTCACTTCGGTCTCGAGCCAGGTCAGGGTCGCTTTGGTCGAGGCCGAGGCCGAGGCGACGGAGGCGTTGAAATCGTCAAGCAGCTTGGGGTCGTTGACGCCGGTCGACTTGACCCATGTGGGCAGAGACTTCTCGAAGAAACCGATCGAGCCCTTGGCCATGCGGATGGCAAGGTCCGTGAACTCCTTGGGCGGATTCGTGATGTTCGCCCGTGCCGCGGCGTGCAGGGCTGGGATCTGCTTCATCCGCGCCGTGGCGCTTTTGATACGGTCTGCGGCGGGTGCGAAGTTCCGCTTGACCAGACCGTCGACAGCGCCTCCTGGGATCGCGATATAACCCATTGGGTTGGTTTCCCAGGTCTTCAGAGTCTCGAGCGATTGGAGCTCGGAACGGATCTGGCCGTCGAGCGTGAGCTTGTCGATCGACTCGTCGAAGGAAAGCGTATCAGGTTTGAACGACGTCAGTTCCTCGAGTTGCCTGTGGAGGGTCTGGATCCGCCGTTGGATGGCGGGTTTGGACATGTCTTCGAGCTGGTCGTCGAGTTCGTGCACGCCCGCGGCGGTCGCTTCGGAGGGATATGCGGCGAATCGCTCCAGGAAATAAACGTCAACAAACGTATGGAACGCCTGGTTGGGCGGCTTTTTTTCTTGATGCGCGTGAACCGCCGACGCAATCGTCGCCGTCAAGATAGACCCGTACACCGCCGCTCTTAGGACGCCAAGCTTCATTGCAAGCATCTCCCGTTTGAAGACCAAACCGACTTTCCATCGCATCATCCCAAAATGACATTCTGACGGCGTTTCTTACTCAAAGGTAGAGGCGAGGCGGGCCTCGAATTCGGATTCTGGATGAACCTCCAGAATCCGTAAGTCCGTTTTCCCAGGCTCTTTGCAGGCCAAGATCGCGCCGTCGGCCATTCCCTTGGCCCGCGATTTGCTTTGGTTTTCCGAGGGCTTGGTTCCTCTCCGCGGCGGGATCTTCGTCTGCGCGCCCTTTCGTAATGATTGAACCGAGCCAACGTGCGAGAGTACCATCATAGTCTATGGCCATTCATTTCATTTCTTTCTCACTGAAGTCGAATCGAAAAAAGACTCGAAAACCGACGGATCGCCGAACTTGTCTTTCGACCGAACCGAGGGAGAGCTCGGAACCGGCGAACGTTCAAAAGCTTAAGAGGCTTTTATGTGGAACAAGCAGTCGCTTTACGATCTGATTCATAATAAGTTGACGAATTACAACCTCATCGTCGTGGCCAACCGCGAGCCCTACGTCCATCAATTCTCTTCGGACGCGATCGAATGCAAACGCCCCGCCAGCGGCATGGCCTCGGCGCTCGACCCCATCCTGCGCTCCTGCGGAGGCGTTTGGGTGGCTCACGGATCCGGCGACGCCGATAGGCAGATGGTCGACGAACACGACCGCGTCCAGGTGCCTCCCGAGGATCCCAAGTACACGCTGCGCAGAGTTTGGCTCAACAAAAAGCAAGAAGAAGGCTACTACCACGGCCTTTCGAACGAAGGCCTTTGGCCGCTCTGCCACGTCGTATTCACCAGGCCCCTCTTTGACCTGAACGATTGGAAGACGTACCGTGAAGTGAACGAGCTGTTTGCCGACGCCGTGATCGAGGAGGCAGGCGATCAACCTTCGTTCGTCTTCATTCAGGATTACCATTTCGGGCTCCTGCCCAGGATGCTCAAAGAACGCAATTCGAATCTGGTCATCGCCCAGTTTTGGCACATTCCCTGGCCCAACCGGGAAACCTTTGGCGCGTTCCCCTGGAAAGAGGAGCTCATCGACGGACTCCTGGGCAACGACCTGCTCGGTTTCCATTTGAGACAGCATTGTCAGAATTTTTTGGAGACGGTCGACCGAGGCGTCGAGGCCAAGGTTGATTTCGAACAATCCGAGGTTGTTCGAGGCGGCAAAACCACGCTCGTGAGACCATTCCCTATCAGCATCGATTTCGAACGGCATCAAGCTGTTGCCAACAGCGAGACAGTCGATCGAGAAGTCGAGAGGCTTACGCGATTGCTCAAGCCCGCCGATAAATTCGTTGGCGTGGGCATTGAACGCATCGACTACACCAAGGGCATCCCCGAGCGACTACGCGCCATCGACAGACTTTTGGAGAACCATCCGGAGTATGTCGGCAAGCTGATGTTCATTCAGGTGGGAGTGCCCTCTCGCGGGCACATCAGGGCCTATCAGCAAGTCGACGACGAAATCGACCGATTGGTTGAGGACTTGAATTGGAAATGGGGCGTCGATCGTTGGCGGCCGATCCACTACTTCAAACGGAACTTCAACGAAATCGAGATGATGGCGCTGCACAGATTGGCGCATTTCTTTGTCGTCAGTTCGCTTCACGACGGCATGAACCTGGTTGCCAAGGAGTTCGTCGCCAGCCGCTCCGACGGCGACGGGGTGCTTGTGCTCTCGAGCTTCGCCGGCTCGGCTCGAGAACTGACCGACGCCTTGTTGGTCAATCCGTTTTCGATCGACGAGATCGCCGAAGCTATCCACGCAAGCCTTCAGATGCCCGAGGAGGAGCGTAAGCGGCGGATGGGCAGAATGCGCGACGCCGTTGCCCAGAACGACATTTATCGATGGGCAGGAAAGATCATCTCCGCGCTCCTGAAGTTCGATTTCGCCGAACTCTCCGCGGTGGAAGCACAGTGAGCGTTGCCAACCGCGGCGGCGAAGGTTCGTTCGAACGGCTGATCGCGGCTGCGCGGAAACACATTGCCTCCGCGCAGCATCTCCTTTTAATCCTCGACTTCGACGGCACGATCGCCGAGATCGTCGCCAGGCCCCACCAGGCCAGACTGCTCGATCCCGCTCGAGGGCCGCTCGAGGCTCTGGCTCGGTCGGACCGATGCACAGTGTCCGTCTGCACAGGAAGAGCCATTTCCGACGTCGCGCAGCGCGTTCCGATCGGCAACGTCGTCTATGCGGGATGTCATGGCCTCGAAATCGAGGGCCCTGGGATCTCGTTTGTCGATCCGATCGCAGCCGCACTCGAAGGGACCCTCTCGAAGTTGACTGCTGAGCTCGAGAAAAGCCTCGAGCCCTTGGACGGAGTGGAGGTCGAGGCGAAGCGGTTCTCGACCTCGATCCATTATCGGCGCGCGTCCGCCGAATCCGCCGAAGCTGCGGTTCGCCTGGTTGAAGCGACTGTACTCCCGCATCCGGAGTTCACTCTGGGCGAAGGCAAGATGATCGCCGAGATCAAACCCAAGACAGCCTGGAACAAAGGCAAAGCCGCGGTTTGGATCCGCGACCGGATCGCCAAGCCCTCGTTGGCGAGCATCGTCGTCGGCGACGACGTTACCGACGAAGATATGTTCGTTTCATTAAGCGAAGGAATCACCGTGAAGGTCGGCGAGGGCGGGCCCAAAACAACCCGGGCCAGGTTTACGCTCGGCGAACCCAAAGACGTCGCCCGGTTTCTCGATTGGCTGCGCGGGGAAGCGGATGGTCGCGTGCCCGCTTGATGACGACTCACCATCCCTGAAGCTCAACCCGCCTGTTCTAACCCTTCTGCTTCGTCTTGGGTGCGGCAGGTTTTTTTGGCGCCTTGGACTTGGCCGTCTTTGCCTCGGCTTTCTCGGGCTCGGCCGTCGTCGGAGCCTCTGCTCCTTCGTCGCCATGCTGCAAAGGGCGCTCGCCAAAAATCTTCTCGAAATTGGGGAAGCCATACTTGCGGACAATCGGACCACTCATCGAATCGACTCCAGACAATCCATGCATGCTCTAATTTGCTACAGCCACCATTTTCCGCGCAGAGGCGCGGTCGGGTCAAGCCGCTGCTCCTTGGGCTGGGTTCACTCGCGGATCTTGGGCTTGGATTCCTTCCGAAGCGCGATATAGCGCTCGAGATCGAACTCAGCCGACCGGCAATGCTCGAGCAGCGGTCTTTCGAGCCTCTCCACCTCCTCGCAGGCGTTCGCAAGCTTCGAAGCGATCACGTGCGGGATGATGCAGACCCCGTGCTTGTCGGCGTGGAGGAGATCTCCCGGATGAATCTCGACCCCGCCGACGACGACCACTCCGCCGAAATCGACCAACCGCACATAGGCGTGACTGACGCAGGCGTTCAGGCCGAAGAGATGAAAGCCAAGCCCGCGCACCTCGTCCAAATCTCTCGGGCAGCCGCTGGTGATGTGACCCACGCAACCGAGCTTCTTGTGTATCGTCGCGTTCACTTCGCCAAACTGCGCGCCCAAGCCTTGGGGCTCGTCCAGATCTTGTCCAACGGCAACCAAGGGACCGTTCTGAGTTGCAACATACCTCAGATAGTCGCTGGTGGGGTCTTCGGATTTCGTCTTCGGAGGAGAGGCCATCGTCCTCGAAGTGACCGCATAGCCCACCATTACGCCGAGGTCGGGCAGAAGGCATCGAATCGTGTGCGGTAGGAACCCAACATGCCTCGGCCGGACGTCGAAGAGCTCGATGGCATTCGAAACCGTTGGCGTGTTAAACCGCCTCAAACGCTCGAGCTCTTCAGTGGAGAGAATAGAGTGGGACATTGGAGGTCTTTCTGTGCCCTGGAGGGGCAAAGGCCAATAGCCAGGGGTGTCCCCCCGCCCCTGGAAAGACGGGCCCGCCCCTGGATTGACGGCTCAACCATCTAACTATCAACGAATTCGAATCTCGTACGGCAACACCGTCAACACAGGCTCCTTGGCCAATAGCCTGGTCAGAACCTGAAGCCTGGAGATCGGGCCTCGGACCTCCTCTGGCAAGAAATTCGCCAACTCGGGCGCTCGGACTTCCCGGTCTTCCAACGGCGAGATCAGACTCTCCAAGAGGCCCTGGGGCTCCGGCCAAACCCTGAGCTCGACGTCTCCCGTCGAATCGAGCTTCGCCAGATCTTTTGCCGAGCGAATCGCATCGTCGAGGCCGCCGAGCTCGTCGATCAGACCGTTTTGCTTGGCCTGTCTTCCCGAATAGATTCGTCCGCCGGCAAGCTTTTCGACCGCGGCATATTCCATCTTCCTGCCCTGCGCGGCCTTCGAGACGAACTGCCTGTACGTCTCCTCCATCAGCTTTTTCATCGCGGCGCGTTCGCTGTCGGAGAACGGCTTGTAGGTCGACATGATCAGACCGTTTTTGCCCACTTCGACCACGTCGGTTGTGAGCCCGACCTTCTCCATGAGCCCGCCGATGGAAAGCTTTCCGCCCACCACTCCGATCGATCCCGTCACCGTTCCAGGCTCGGCGAAGATCTTGTCGCAACCCATGCTGATATAATAACCACCCGATGCTGCGACGTCGGACATGCTGGCGACGATCGGCTTCTCGATCTTGGTGATCTCGCGCCACATCAGGTCGCTGGCGACGGCGCTTCCGCCTGGCGAATCGACCCGTAGGACGATCGCCTTCACCGTGGCGTCCTTGTCGGCTTCTCGAAGGCTCTTGATGATCGTATCGGCGCCCATCGTCGCCTCGCCCATGAGCGAGCCCCCGCTCGACTTGCCCGAGGTGATCGTTCCCGAGGCGTAAATCAGCGCGATCTTCGGCTTCTTCGACTCGGGCTTCTTCACCGACTCTCCAGAGAGCGCCTGGATCATCTTCATGAAGCCAGCGAAGCCCGAGAAATCGGCCTTTTCTGATGATTTGCCATACTTCGCGTCGAGGCGCACCGATGGGGCCCCCAGGTTCTTGGCGATCTCCGACTCGATCTGGTCGTCGTAGGCGATGCGATTGATGAGCCCGCACGCCTTGGCTGCGGCCGGCGTGTAGGGTCCGCCGTCGAGCAGCTTCTTCGCTTCGTCCAACGCGATGCCCTGGCGCGAGGAAATGGCCTCAGCCATCATCGCGTATCGGTCGTTCAAGACCGAGGTCAGCTCCTCCTTGAACGCAGGGCTCATCGAGGTCCGCTGGTAAGGCTCTCCCGCCGACTTGAACTCGCCGATCTGCATCATGTCCGAAGCCACGCCCGCTTTGTCGAACAGGTTCTTGTAAAAGATGACCTCGGCTGCAAACCCTTTGACCATCAGCCAGCCGCTCTCGGGCATCACGATCTCGTCAGCAGCGGTCGCCACCAGATAATCGACGTTCGTCCCCATTTCCAGGAGTGCGAACACCTTCTTGCCGGAACCTCGAAAGTCCTTGATCGATTTGCGGAGCTCGTCGACCTTGCCCATGCCGATCGAAGGCTCGCGGAGCCGAAGGACCAAGCCCCTCACGCCCGCGTCCGTTTTGGCCTTGGCGATCCGGTCGACCAACGACTTGACGTTGTCCTTCACCGGCGACCCGTCGATCCCCAACGGCGATGGATCCTCGCCCAAAGAGCCCTTGAGCGTCAGCGAAACCAACGTCGGCGGCTGAGGCTTGGCGTCGACCGCTTTCTTGACGTCCTCCGCCGCCGCGGCGAAGCTCGTCAAACCTAAGATCAAAACGGTTGAGCACGTCAGAATCCGAAATGGTTGCAATCGAGCACTCACGCGAAGACCTCCTAAGCATGCAAGGACGACGGTCTTGGGGTCCTTGCAAGCAACGTACGTCGTTCGTCAATCGACGGGGCCGAGACGGTCCAAATGGGGCGGATCGACTCAAGATTAGGCTGAGGCTGCGTTTTTCGTCAATTGGATCGGTCTGCTCGAGCATCCACGTCGCCGATTCCCCACGCCCAATACCCTTCTATCGTCCCCCGGCTCCCTCGCTCTCTTCGGGTCCCAGGTCGATCGCGTGGGCGATCGACACCTTGGCGTTCCGCAGATCGCCCAGGTCGGTCTCGTCGCCCGGCCTAAGGATCTCGACGCGATCGTCGGGAGAATTGGCCTCGGGCAGGCAAACCGTGACGTAGGAATCGCCGATGACGCTAAGCCGCTCCTCTTCGATGATCACCGCCGTGCCTTCGTCGATGCCCAGGCCCACCAGCGTCGGAAACTTGTGCAGGGCCGAGCGCAGCCTGTGGAACCGGTTCCGCTTCAGGAAGTGTTGGTCGATGATCACTCCAGGAACCAGATCAAGCCCCTCAGCAATCGTTGGTTCGTCCTTGCCCCCCTCGATCATCACCTTCGACATGATCGCCGCGCCCGCGGAATTGCCCCCGATCACCCCGCCTCTACCCAGCATTTGCTTGAGCTTGGCCTCGAGTGGAGTGTCTCCATAGGCCTGAGCCAGCAGCTTTTGCTTGCCTCCCTCGAACCAGACCCCTGTCGCATGGTCGATCGGGCTAAAGAAATCGACTGTATTCGCCTTGTCTCGAGACCTGGTATGCAAGAGCTCGACCGATTCGACCCCAAGGTCGCGCCATTTCTTCAGGAACCGGGTTGCGTCCGGCTTGTCCGCCGCCTCGTGGGCGGTTGGGATCACCACAATCCACGCCTCCGGACCGCCTGCAAGGTCCACAAACCGCCGCTCGATCGTCTTTGTCGGTTTGCCTCCGCTGATCAACAGCACGCCATGACGCCTGTGCAACATATATGAGGCGGATTCGACCCCGGCGGACAATTTGATGACCGCCAAGTTCCCAATCAGGACCAGGACCGCCAGTATCCCGGTGGCAAGAAGTACCAGGGTCGGTATGCGAAGGAGGTTGGGAACCTTTGTCAAACCCCAAATCGCACGCTCGCGAGGCGCAGCGGAGTCTGATGCATCTTGGGACGTCATCATCCCTCCTCACTCGGCAATTCAAGAGATCTAGGACAATTTCAATACGCTGAGGAATACGAAAAGGACCATCTACTACGGCTGTCATTGAATGATACGCGAATCGGTGTGTACTGCCAGGGGGGTATTTCAATTTACCACGCGAAGGGTGCAAATGCACAAGACCCGGCCGACGGCTCCCCTTTTGTACGCGCCCACGGGCTGTGGTAGCCTCTAGAGCGCGGGCCAAGGGTCGGCAGAATGGTCGTCAAGAGAGTTATCGGTCCGCGTCTTGCAGGCGTTTTCGGTCGGACGCCTCCAGACCTACACTGTATTAGGGAATTAGGAGCTGATTCATGTCGGAATACACACTTCCTCCGTTGCCTTATGATTATGGCGCGCTCGAACCGCACATCGACGCAAAGACAATGGAGATCCATTACACCAAGCACCACCAAGCGTATATCACCAACGTGAACAATGCGCTCAAGGATCATCCGGACCTTCAGGGCAAGCCGATCGAGGTGCTGATTGCGGATCTATCCGCCGTCCCAGAAGCCATTCGCATGGCGGTTCGGAACAACGGCGGCGGGCACGCGAACCACTCGCTGTTCTGGCAATTGATGAAACCGGGCGGCGGCGGCGAACCAACGGGCAAGCTGGCCGACGCGATCACTTCGGAGCTAGGCGGGTTTGCAGCGTTCAAAGAGGCCTTCGCGAAGGCGGGCGCCACGCGTTTCGGGTCCGGCTGGGCGTGGCTGGTCAAAGGCAAGGACGGCAAGCTGGCCGTCACCTCGACCCCCAACCAAGACAGCCCGATCATGGACGGGATTAAACCGCTCTTGGGCCTCGACGTCTGGGAGCACGCGTACTACCTCAAGTACCAGAATCGCAGGCCTGACTACATTTCTGCCTGGTGGAACGTGGTGAATTGGGACGAAGTGGCGCGGTTGTTTGCGGCTTGAGCGAGTGATTGAATGGCAAAGCTCTGGCGCGGAAGGAGAGCCTTCCCGCGCCCTCAGTTTGTGGTGTAGGGATTCGTAACAATCGAACAGCCACATTCGTCGCTGAGGTCTCAGCCCAGCTCACGATCGATCGTTATAATGAGATTGGATTCAAGCCGTCCCAAGGTATTGGAGTGGCTTCCATTCTATTGTCAATTAATGGAAACCGTGGAAATCGAGAAAGCGTCCCATCGTCTGGAGCCCATCGCTATGAGCACCACGGCTCGTTACTCGGTCGAAGAGTTCGAAGAATACATCGAATCGGCCCGCCACGACCACGAATTTGGCGAGAGGCCGAGGCTTTAACTGATCGAAGGCGAGATCATAGCTATGAGCCCGATGGGGTGGCCGCTCATCAGCTACGTGGGATATCTCAATTCGTGGAGCGTCAAGGCTGTCGACCATTGGGGAGTTTTGGTTTCCGTCCAAAGTTCCCTATCGCTGCCGAGCATTCAATCGATGACGATTCCCGACATCGCGTGGTTGGACAAGAAAATCCACTATGGCCCTCCTTGAGACCATGACGAGGCTTTCCTCGTCATCGAGGCGTCCGATTCGACTCGAGCATACGATTTGGGAAGGAAGGCCAAGATCTACGCGAAGGCACGCGTCGCGGATTACTGGGTTGTCGACATCCGGGGTCGGCGAGTCGTCGTCCAACGCGATTCGAACGGAAAGGCCTACCAATCCGTCGTCTCCTACCAAGCGGATCAAACCATCGCCTCGCTGGCGTTCCCATCGGCTGTCCTCGATATCGGCTTGATGTTCAAAGAGTTGGAAGGCGTCGGAGACGAGTGAATCTCGAAAGCGTCCCATCGTCTGGAGCCTATCGCCATGAGCACCACGGATCGTTTTACAATCGAAGAATACGAGGACTGGATCGAATCGGCCCGTCGCGACCACGAGTTCTTCGAGAGGCCAAGGGTTGAATTGATCGAAGGCGAGATCACACCGGTGAGCCCGATCGGACGCTGGCACCTGGACATTGTGGATCTTCTCACCGCATGGAGCGTGAAGGCTGTTTTCGACCTTGGCGTTACAGTTCGAGTTCAGGGTTCGTTGCATCTAGCGAAGTTCCAATCCATTCCGTTGCCCGATATCTCTTGGTTGGACAGGAAAAAACCACGCTCGAGAGGTCTGCGACCCGATTCGATTTTCCTGATCATCGAGGTCGCGCATTCGAGCCTCGCGTACGACCTGACTGTGAAAGCCAAACTCTACGCCAAAGCAGGCGTCGCGGACTTCTGGGTTGTCGACATCCCTGCAAGGCGAGTCGTCGTCCATCGCGATTCAAATGGCACGTCCTACCAGTCCGTCGTCGCGTTCGAAGCGGATCAAACCATCGCTTCGCTGGCGTTTCCTTCGGCAGTCCTCGATATCGGATTGATGTTCAAAGAGCTGGAAGGCGTCGAGGACGGGATAATCGAGTGATCGGGCTTGATTCAAGCCTCTGATCGCACACGGTCTGTAAGCTCGGCAGGGCCTCGACGCTCGGTTGTCATCCCGACCCCACTCGGTCACGATGTTTGCTCCACTGGCACTTGTCGATGGTGCGAGATCGCGACCGATGAAAAACCTGGTTTGGCTCATCCTGGCGATCTTTGTCGCTTATAGCTGCGCCCTGGTCGCTCCGCTCGTGCGTTATCGGTTTCGAAGTAGGCCCGGCGCCTTCGTCGGTTGGTGCTTTGTGCCCATCGTGCTGCTCTGTCCATTGCTCATCCCGGCTGCGAAATTCGGTCTAAGAGCGGCCTCTGCCTTTGTATCGGCCGACATCAGCTTCAAGATGGTCGACTACTTTCGTCAGTGGAATAAAGTCCAGCGGAGCACCGTGCTTTGCGAATACTACCGCTTTTTGATCCCGTTCCCTGTCCTCTCCACAGTCTATCCCGATCACAAGAAACGGTTGCTGCGTCCAGAGAGCCCATGGCCGAACATACTTCGGATTTTGGGTGGGATTGCCGGCTTCCTATTGGCGATCCTGGCCGTTCGTGCTTTGTCCAGGATCGCCGTCGTCCGATCGAGCTTTGCCCTAAACCACGCCGTCGATTTGCCGATCTTCGTGCTCGCCATCGAGTCGCTTTCGCGAGCGCTTTGCGGGCTCGAACGGCTGGCAGGGTTCGACACAACGCCGATCATCCGCAACGCCTACCTTTCTCGTACGGTTGCCGAGTTCTGGCAAAGGTACAACAACCGGGTCCATGAATGGCTCTACCGTAACGTTTTCCGGACGACCGGAGGCCGACGCGCCCCTGTGCGTTCGATCCTCTTGGTGTTCCTGGTGAGCGGCATCTTCCACGAGGCTGCGTTCGCGCTGGCGACCTCGCGACTGACCGGTTATCAGTTCGCGTTCTTCATGATCCAAGCGCTCGCAGCACTCGCCTCGGGTCGGCTCGAGCGCCTGGCCAGGAGAGGCGGGATTGCGGGCAAGATCATCGCCCACGTCGCCACGCTACTTTTTCTTGCCGTCTCATCGATCCTTTTCTTCGATGGCGTCGGCAAGATCTTCCCCTTCGTCTACGCCAGCCGGTCGCCGCTGCCGTAGGTGGCGGCGTCGAACACCTAGGCGTGAAGCCGATCACAGACCATATGGCAGTTCGGCCTGCGAGCGCCGGCGGGCATGGCGCGGCGACTCCAAGGCGTAAATGGGGGAATCCGACGGATTCTGTAGCTAAGGATAGTAGTGCTCGCATGACCAGTCAAGTGATCGTTGAAAAAATCTTGGCCTCCGCCTCCTCCGAAGTTAGACTGTCTGAGAACGGATCCCAGGGAGGTGAGAAGGCATCATGGAAAAACAAGAAGTTAGGATTCGTGAGATTCTTCGCACTCTACGTCTTACGTTTTGCCTGTTTCTGGCGTCAACCTGCGGTTGGATCAATGCCTTCTTTCGCTCGGTTCAACTCGACGGGACACTAGCCTCTCTCGAAGCCAAGGGGTGGGAATTTGGTTACGGAATCGATAAGGCATTCCCCGACGGATTTAACCCGCTGATAGGGGGCTTCGACGCACCATTCATTAATCAGATCTGCCCAGTCACGGAAGCCAGTGTGTACGAGAGAGAGGTAAGCCAAACGGATATAGACGCGGTGTGTTCCTTGGACCAACTCGAAGCACTCGATATTTCCCATTTCACCGCTCCTATTGGTACTATGGATCTGAGAGGCCTAAAACGACTTGTTTCTCTAAATCGCTTAGTACTCTCCGGAGGGCCTAACCGAAATCTTACTCTCGAAAATCTAAATTTTATAGGCTCACGAAAGCTAACGGACCTACATGTATACGAATGTGACATGAGTGGGCCGAAACTCACCTCTCTATCGCAGCAATCACACATGGAGTCTCTTTACCTAATTCGAGCCCGCCTGGCCGACGAGGATCTTCCCAGGATCGCTGGAGTTACTTCCTTGCGGGCTCTCAGCCTCAGCGGAAACATGATCAAGGGATCGACACTCGGTTCCCTCAAGAGCCTTACTCAACTTGTAGAGCTGTCGTTATCTGTTAATTCGATCGAGGATCGTAATCTTGGTCTGCTTAGTACCCTGCGTAATCTACAGATTCTGCATCTAAGTTCGAATCCTATAACCGACGAAGGACTTGGGCATCTAGTCGGGCTATCAAGTCTTAAGAGAATTAGCCTGCTCGGAACGCCGGTGACAAGTAAGGGGTTGCTCAAGCTGATTCCGCTGAAGTCACTGAAAATTATTGAAATTACCGACAGCAACATGCTCGATCCGCGCGAAATTCAAGAACTGAAGCAGAGCAATCCCGGATTAGTCTTCTGGCTGTCGTGAACCTAGGGGGGGCCGAGAGTCAGACACGAATGGCACTTCCTCAAGCGTAACTCTTGGTGGCAGTTTAAGTTGTAAAAATCGGCCTCCTTTGCCGATCTTTTGGGCAGGTACCAACCACCCAATCCAAAGGCAAGGAGGCCGACAATGGGTCAGGGTATCCGTTCCACCGTCCATGACCAGATCAATCGACTTCGTTCTCGACCAGAGGAGTTGTTCAAGGGGCTGCTCGATCGCAACGTCGTTAAGGAGGCGCTCGCCAAGGAAGGAATTCGGTGTCGTGCTTGTGTGTACACGCCACTTACCACATTGTGGACCTTCGTCTGCCAGGTCTTGGATCCCGACCATTCCTGTCAAGCGGCGGTCTTGCGACTGTTCGCTTACCTGACTTCCATCGGCGCTCGAAGGTGTTCAACCAATACCGGAGCGTATTGTAAGGCGCGGCGTCGGCTGCCGCTTTCACTGATCTTGCGTTTGGTGCTCACAACTGGACGAAGGCTCGAGGAAACCTCACCTGGTTCCTGGAAGTGGAAGGGGCGTTCCGTCTACATCGTGGATGGAACGACCGTGTCGATGCCCGACACACCGGAAAACCAGAAAGCGTTCCCTCAGCATCGGGCGCAGAAACCCGGGCTGGGCTTCCCAATAGACTCGAACTCAGACAGTCTACTTTCGAGAGAGGTTCAAGATGTCCGTCGATCTCCAGCACTTTCGAGCACTCAAGGAGCTCACTTTAAGCCGAACGGTCGTAGTTTTACGGCTTCGGAGCGAATGACTGGCTCGTCATCGAGCCCTTCGCGCATGCTCGAACGAACACCCATGGCCTCGAACTCAGACAGTCCACTTTCGGGAGGGGTTGAAGATGTCCGTCGATCTCCAGCTCATTCGAGCATTCAAGGAACACTTTTGAAGCCGAACGGTCGTAGATTTACGGCTTGGGAGCGAATGACTGGCTCGTCATCGAGCCCTTCGCGCATGCTCGAACGAACACCCATGGCCTCGAACTCAGACAGTCCACTTTCGGGAGGGGTTGAAGATGTCCGTCGATCTCCAGCTCATTCGAGCATTCAAGGAACACTTTTGAAGCCGAACGGTCGTAGATTTACGGCTTGGGAGCGAATGACAGGCTCGTCATCGAGACCTTCGCGCATGCTCGAACGAACACCCATCGTCGGGTGCCCGTTTCAGATGTTGATTGTCGCTCAACGGCGAAGGCGGCTGTTACAGAAAAGCCGCTCGGGCGTGCTTTTGCCCGTGGAACCAACGACGATCGGTTCGCTCGGCCTCCGCCGCCATCGAAACCCCTCGCCCAGCCGCTCGCTTGAACCATCGGCCGAAGTTGGCAACGAGATCGACCCACGTTTCGCAGTTCAGACCCAACCGCTCGAGAATGGGCTTCAATCCCCTCGGTATCGATCCGCTCTTGCCTTCGCGAATCTCCCGTCCCGTCCAATCCAAGAGTGTCAAGTACTTCGCGAGCGAGATCGGCAAGAAGCCCCTGTCCGACGCTCTCGGGCCGATCGGCGCCTGAGCCGGTTCGTCGGCCTTCGACTTCTGGGCAGAGCCTTGCACCGCGGGCGCGACCTTACTTCTATGGACCAACGGAGATTCGCCAGGTCCTTCGCGAAGCGTCACCTCGCAGAGCCAAGCGTCCGGGCTCGGCGGTTGGCCGGCCTCGAACCGAGCCTTATTCGCAGCCATTTTCCGCTTCCAGTGCATCCACAACAGACGCTTTGCTGCACGCGAAAGCTTCCCAGGCTTGGCCTTCAAGGCTTCGATGCGATCGTGCGCCGAGGTGAATTTCGACTCCTCAGGAGTCTCGGCGATGTTGGCGCGAATCGGATTCAGATCAACGTACATGCTACAGGTCAAAATAGCTGCCTCATCGAGAAGCGCCATGCTGCCGAACCTCCCCTCCCAAAATTTTCCCTTGACCTTGTCCTCAGCATTGGCAAGTCGGGCCAAAACCTCGCACAAAAGCCGCATGAACCACGATACGCTCGCCAGGCGTTCGCGATACTCGGCGACCCTTCGCCGATCGCTCAGGATCGACTTCACGACCCCTTCTTCGGGCTCTTTTTTCGAGGGTTCGAGCCTGCGGAAAACCGCCTTGATCCTGGCCCATCGGCGAGCGACGTCGACGTCCGACCAACTCGCGACGACGTCGGGCCTGACTCGAAGGATCACGTGCAAGTGATTGCTCATCACCGCATAGGAGACAACGTCCATCGCGAAAAAACCCGCGAGCGATTCGAGCCGCAATCTCACCCACTCTTTGCGGTGCTCGAGGTCTCTTCCCGAGAGGGGATCTTTGCCGCAGAGGAAGGCTCGGCGAACGCAGCGGGCTGTGCAGTGATAGACGCCAATCTGGTCTTTGGCGACGATTTCTCTGCGAGCGCAGGCGGGCATGGCGGAGCATCTCCCAGGCGAAAATCAGAAAATCCGACGCATTATGTACCGAAGGATAGTAGTGCTCGCGTGAGCAGTCAAGTGATCGCCAGAAAAATCTTGGCCTCCGCCTCCTCCGAAGTTAGACTGTCTGAGAATGGATCCTGAGAATGGATCCGTCTGAGAATGGATCCCGTTACCAAAAACCTTCCGGCCGAAAGCAGCGGTTTAGAAATCGCTGGTGGCAGTCTGGAAATGATTCCGTTCGTGTCTGGAATCCGGGCTTGAACAAAGCACCGCTGATCTAATCGCTGATGCGTATATTTCCAAAACGTGCTCCTTCGGGAAGCCCGCGAACCTTTGACAAGAGTTGGCCCGCAATTGACCAGTAAACTTTCATATCAATGGCTTCAAGATTCTCAGTGATGTCGCCTCCGTTCAAGAAGAGCGGCTTTTTATAGCCAATACATTGCTCAAACGTCGGGGATTTCCCGCCTGAGTTCTGCCATTCGTTGTAGAACTCGGCTGCAAGGGCTTCGTTTTGATATTGCACCAATTCTTCGTTGTGGAAGTCCATGAATGTAACTGGCATTTCCAGAGTTTGCCCGGTTCCCGGCTCCAACATCAAGACCAGAAATTGTCCATTCGTTTTTCTTTTGTAATCGAGGGCAAACATCCTGCCAAGCCAGTCGAAGCCGAAGCAAAACACACGCCCACGGAAATCAGGAAATGCTTCCACGGCAAGCTCTGTCCATCGTGGCATATTCGTGATGGCGTGGATTCTGTAAAGACCATGTCCATACGATGCACCAGCATGATCAGAGAGAAAGGCTATCATCCCTCTCGCCCCGTGTTCGACGCTCGAAAGCGGGGCGATGTCTTGCGTTTGCTTCGCCGGATCAAAATCACGCTCAAAATTGTCATCGAACAGCATTATTCTCCTCCCGGTCTACCCGTAATCGTGACACGGTTAACCCGTGTCCCAGCGGGCAATTCTTTAATGCGATGCTGGATCTGTGACCCAAGACTTCGATTCACGCTTGCATCAAGAGGATTCATGTTCAGGATGTCGTCAGCCCCGCCAAGCTGTAAGTCAATAACGTGATCTACGTCATAACCAGAAGGGACAGTATCGCCAGCCTGTCGATATCTGGAAGACGCCGATGTCCCTGATCGCATCGGACTCCTTGTGACGACCGTATCGGCTTCCGACAACGCTTGCACTTTTTGACTACTCCTAACTCAGACAGTCTACTTTCGGGAGGCGGGCTCGGACCATCTGGCTCTCGCGGTTTCCCCCTCAGCGACTCTGCGGCTCCGCGTGAACCCACGTCCTCCGTTACCGTCGCCAAGAGGGGTAAGATGCCGCCTAGACGTTTAGACCATCGGGTCCCCGCGCCCCTGCGTGCTCATTTAAGTGCTCAGAAGCCCACGAACGGCCACCGCAAACTTTGCCCAGCTTTTCCCATCCGGGCCAGGTCTGACAAAAGCCTCATGCGCAAGTCGGTTCCAATATGAGAGTAGGTAGAGAGCATGCGCTGTGCTCTTGATGAACCAAAACCTCAAATTGGACCAAACACCTTGTTTCCAAGCCTCGCATTCATGTGCGCAAGTCCCAACGACTGCCAGATCGGGCATTCGGGAACTGCCCAAACCACCCCAAAAAGGGGCCAAAAAGCGCACCCGAATTTCGAGGGGGGTTTTCGCCGCATCACCCGGAAAACTCTGATCCAACTTGCCCAATTTCAACCGCGCATTTTGCTGGAATTGCCCAAAGCGCCGTCCAGCATTTTGCAGAGCAAACTCAGCGAATGGCAGACCCGGACGAGCGCACAGGAGGACACGAAGTAAACGAAGGGCAGAAAAGAACCAAGCGTCCTGACCAGAGAATCATTCGATTTGTACAAACATTATATGTCTTTGTGTTACCTTGCTTGTCTTACCTTCGTTTCCCGCCATAGGCGGATTTTCAACCTTCGTGGCCTCCTGTGAGAAACGCCTTTTTTCCGTCTCCGCGTCTCTGTGGCTCCGCGTGAGCCCTCTTTCTCAAACTCTTGGACAACTCCTGTGAATCCCAATACAAAGAAAGCGAGAACACCGTGCCATCTGAAGCCCAGTTGAAAGCCAATGCCCAAAACGCCAAGAAATCCAAAGGCCCAACGACCCCCGAAGGTAAAGCCAGGTCGTCGCAGAACGCACTGAAACACGGCCTTCGTTCGGGCCAACCGGTCCTTCGAACCCTCGAGAATCCTGAGGAGTGGAAGGCCCATTTGAAGACCTTTATCGACGACGCCAAGCCCGTCGGCGATATCGAGTTCAAGCTCGCCGAGAAGGCAGCCATGTGCTTGTGGCTTCAGTCGCGGGCAGAGCTCATCATCTCGATCGCCCAGGACGTGCAGATCGAGACCAAAGGGTTCAAGATGATCTACGACGATTGGGAGACGCCTGGCGACATCGCCTTGCGATCCTGGATCGCCCAGGGATTCCAGAAGCTCCGCGAGGTCGCCTTGGACGGCGGCGCCAACTGCCGCGAGTCGATTCGCGAAGCCTGGCTCAAGATCGATTTCGAGTTCGGCTCGATCGAGACCCTCCAGCTCTACCATCAGAAGCTCGAAGGCAGCTTCTATAAGGCGTTCAATGCGCTCGAGAGAAGGCGGATCGAACGCGAGAAGAAAGTCGAGGCGCAGAGCGGCTCGAGTACCAGCGTTGGAAGGACTCGCTCAAGCTGCCTCGGACGCCGACGCTCGCGACGACGGTTCAAAAGTTCGAGGATCTCGACGAGATCGACATCGCGTTCCTCTTGAAGGACGACTCGCTCGAGGAGGTTGAGCAGGAGGCCGTTCGACAGATCCACAAGGAGCGCAAGAGAAAGCAGGCGATGGCAGAGAACCGAGCCAAGCTGGTGGCCGAGGCGATGGGGGTTGTTCAGGAGCTCGACGCCAGCGAGGTGGATGCGTGCGAGCAGATCGACGAAAGGCTCGAACCGAAGCTGGCGGGGCCTGAGTACCGGACCAACGGATTCTTCGACGGCAAAGAAAAGCTCGACAAGGAACATCCCGAGTACGACTGGTTCAACATGACCGAGGAGGCGGTGGTAACCAAGGCGGAGCCTGAGGAAAACGATTTGGGTTTCCGCCGTAGGCGGATTCCGGGCGATGAATCGGCACTGACCACCGATCACCAGCCACTGACCACTGCGGAAGAATTGGGTTTGTTTGTTCTGGGCGCGGAAATGGAACTGGCGGCCGAGCATCAGTCATCGACCGCTCGAGAAGAATTGGGTTCGTTTGTTCCTGCCCCGCAAGTTGCTTCTGGCGAAAGACCTTACGTCGAGCTTTCCTGTAGGGGCGACGCCCCTGTCAGAGTGAAATCCGCCCCAGGCGGACCCTCGGGGTCAATGGTGTCGCCAGGCCTCGCACGCCTCGTCAGAGGGCAGCTCGGGGGAGCTGCCCCTACAAGAGAGCCCGGCCTCGCAGGCCTTCTCAGTGGTCAGCTCGGGGGAGCTGCCCCTACAAGAGGGCCCGGCCTCGCAATCCCCGGAAGATCGCACATCAGGGGAGTTGCCCGAGGAGGGGACATCTGCTTCGGCATAAGAATCGGTGAATCTTGACCTTGCGGTGGCTCTATGGCAATTCGGCTGCATTTTGAAGACCGTCCCTTGCTCGCGGGGGCTTGGGACCGATGGCACGGAACGCGCGAGTTGCGCGGAAGGAACCCGGATTTGGAACGACGCCAAGCCGCGCATACTCTGTTCCGTGTTGTCCGATGCTGCGGACGGCCTGCGATCGCGGCCTCCCGGCGGGTTCTTGCTTCGGCTTCTTCGCCAGTATAAAGTTCATGTGAAGGTTCCACTCTCTGCCAGGGTCTGGACGGATTCTATGCGAGTGATTCCCGCAATCGACATGCGCGGAGGCCGGTGCGTCCGGCTCCGACAAGGCGATTTCGGTCGCGAGACGATCTTTGGCGAAGACATCGTGGCGATGGCAGAGTTTTGGGCGTCGGAGGGTGCGACCCGACTTCACCTGGTGGATCTCGACGGCGCCCGGGAGGGTCGGCCGGTGCATGTCAGTCAGGTGCGAGAGATTGTTCAGAAACTGAGCGTACCCTGCCAACTGGGAGGGGGCGTGCGCGACGAAGCGACGATTGCTTCGTGGCTGGAAGCCGGCGTCGACGCGCTGGTCGTCGGGACCAAGGCGCTCGAAGCGCCCGATTGGTTCCGTTCAATGGCCCAGACCTATCCCAATCGGCTCCTCCTTGGCCTCGACGCCAAGGAGGGAAAAGTCGCCACTGGGGCGTGGCTGGAAGATTCCGAGGTCGATGCGGCCGGCCTTGCTGGGCGTTTCGACGACCTTCCTTTGTGCGGAATCGTTTATACAGACATTGCAAGAGACGGCATGCTCGAGGGCGCCAACCTGTCTGCGACGGAAGCGCTTGCGCGTCAGGTGAAAACCCCTGTTATTGCGTCAGGAGGTGTTGGCAGTTTGATCGATCTGGAACGTCTGGCGGCGTTGCCGGTGGCCGGCTGCATCGTCGGGCGGGCGTTGTACGAAGGGCGTTTTCGGCTCCAAGAGGCCCGAGAACACGCTGGCGACCGCCCCTGACGCGTCGCGGAGAACCGACGATCTGCTCGATTGACAGGTTCTCTTCACGTCTTTCGCGTCTTCCCTGGCGCCGGCTTGGCCTAAAACCAGCTTCGTTGCTCCAGAAACAAAGAGGTGAGTCATGTCAAGGGCGTACCACGTCAACGATATCAGGAACATTGCGCTCGCGGGTCATGGGGCGTCTGGCAAGACCTCGCTTGCCGACGCCCTGCTCCACGTCTCGGGGGTTGGAGACCGCAAGGGATCGGTCGACGACGGCACCAGCATGTCCGATTACGACGAAGAAGAAAAGAATCGCCATTACACCATCGATTGCCACCTGTTGCACGCCGAATGGCATGGTAAACAGATCCATCTTATCGATTCACCTGGATATCCGGATTTCATTGGAAACGCACTTTCGGCGATGGCAGCGGTCGAGAACGTATTAGTCGCGGTTTCCGCACCTTCGGGCGTCGAATTCAACACGCGGAAGACGTTTCTGGAGGCGGGCAGGCTTGGCTTGGGCAGGATCGTCGCGCTCACCAAAATGGACGCTGAGAACGTCAGTTACGTGAAGGCGCTCGAGAGCATTCGCACGGCGTTTGGTCCGACCTGCGTGCCGTTCAACGTGCCGATTGGCGAAGGGCCAAGGTTTTCGGGCTTGGTCGACGTTCTCTCTCCGCCTAGCCAAGCTCCCGCGGAGTGTCCGTTTTCGCCTGAGGATGCGTATCGGATGCTTGTCGAACAGATCGTCGAGACCGACGACGATTTGATGTCGAGGTATCTCGAGGGAGAGACGCTCGACGCCTCGGAGCTTCGACCCGCCGCCAACAAGGCCATCGCCGAGGGCAAGCTGGTGCCGATCCTCTGCCTTTCGTCCAAGAAGGACGTCGGCGTTCGCGAGCTGCTCGATTTTATCGCCGATTGCGGCCTGGATCCTTCCGAGGTGCACAGGCATGCCGCGAGGGAAGGCCTGGACGGGCCCGTCGAGATCACCCCCGTCGAGGATGGGGAAGTGATTGCACAAGTTTTCAAAACGACAAACGATATGTTTATGGGAAAGATGAGTTTCCTGCGGATCCACTCGGGCAGGCTTTCCAGCGATTCGACTCTTGTGAATCTTCGGACGGGCAAGACAAACCGCCTGGGGCACCTTTATCGGCTTCAGGGCAAGACTCAAGAGGAGATCAAGGAGGCGATCGCGGGGGACATCGTGGCGGTGGCCAAGTTCGAGGACCTGCACGTCTCCGACACTGTGTCGACGACGAGCTCGAACAAGAACCAGAAACCGACGGTGTTGGAGCCGATCCAGTTCCCGACGCCGATGGTGCCTCGGGCGGTTCAGCCCAAGACGCGCGAGGACGAACCGAGGATCTCGGCGGGGCTTGCCAAGATTGCCGACGAAGACCCCACGTTTACCGTCCGCAGAGACTCTCAGACCCACGAGCTTGTCATCTCGGGGATGAGCGAGCTGCACCTGGACGTCATCCAGAACAGGCTCAAGAATCGTTATAAACTTGATATGAGCACGCATGTTCCGCATGTGCCGTATCTGGAGACGATCACCACGACCGCCGAAGCGCACCACCGCCATAAGAAGCAAACAGGCGGCAGGGGCCAATTCGCCGACGTCCAGCTCCGCGTTCGGCCTTTGCCTCGCGGCGAGAAGTTCCGCTTCGTCGACGCGATCAAAGGAGGGGTGATCCCAGGCCAGTACATCCCCGCCGTCGAGAAGGGAGTGCGGGAACAACTCGAGAGGGGTGTGATCTCGGGCAACCAAGTGGTCGACGTCGAGGTCGAGGTCTTCTTCGGAGGTTATCACGACGTCGACAGTTCCGAGCAGGCGTTCAAGACGGCCTCGGCCTCGGCGTTTCGCAAGGCGTTCACCGACGCCCGGCCTGTACTCCTGGAACCGATGGTCTCGATCGAGGTGAGCACTCCCATGGAGAAGTTTGGAGACGTCTCGGGCGACCTTGCCACCCGCAGGGGCCATATTACAGGCATGGAAACGATGCCCGGGGGCGTGCAAATCATCAAGGCCAAGGCTCCCCTGGCGGAGGTTCTACGTTATGCCACCGACCTGAAGAGCATGACCGCGGGTCAGGGATCTTTCACAATGGAGTTCGAAAGCTACGAAATCGTTCCGCCGAACGTGCAGCAGACCATCGTCGACAAGTGGCAGAAGACTCGAGCGGGCGTCGAGGAGGAATGATTCGGCCCGCCTGGACGGCCTTTTTCGTCTTTCAAGTGCAACGGTCCTCGGAGCTTTCCCTGGGCCGTTGCTTATCTTCGCGAGACTGGTGAATATTATAAATCCCCCTCGAAACGGCATCTCCATTGCTGCATTTTCTTGCCCGCGCCCGCCTGGAGAAATGGCGGAGCAATGCCGACCGGAAGTCAGTACGTATAAAGATATCTTTATTTTATTTGAAAAATGATTCTTGGTGAAACGTGTCCGGCCGATTCTCGAGAACTCGACTTGCGTTCTTGGCGCTGGTATTCGGCGTGCTGATCGTCAACGCCGTCGTCCTTTATCTCAACATCGCCTGGCTTGCTCGGAACGAAGCATCTCTCGAACGTACTCACTATCTCCTGTTGGTCTTGGAACGGCTGACGTCGACGATCAAGGATGCGGAAACGGGCCAGAGGGGTTTTATGATCACAGGCGACGAGAGCTATCTTCGCCCGTTCGAGACCGCCAATCGCGATCTGCCGAGGATCTTGGCTGATTTCACAGAGCAGTCGCGCGGGACGGTAAAGCAGGGCCCGAACGTGAAGGACCTCGCTCCTCTCGTCGATTCGAAGATGAACGAGCTGCGCAAGACCGTTGCGCTCATGCAAAAAGGCGATTTCGAGGGCGCCAAGGCGAGGTTGGAGACGAATCGAGGCAAGAGGTACATGGACGAAATTCGGGAGGCGGTCGGCAAGATTGAGGCTGAGGAAAAGGCGGCGCTCGAAAATCAACGCAACCAAGCAAGTCAAAGTTTCAAAGCAGCCCAGACGGCGACCTTCGTCGGCTTGACTGCGGGACTGGCCACGGTGGCGATCGCCTTTTACGTCTTGCAAAAAGACCGAACCGAAGAGCTCAGTCTCGCGAACGACGCCCTGCTGAAGGAAGTGGAGGAGCGCCGGATTGCCGAGAGCAAAGCAAACGCCCTTGCCTTGGAGCTTGGCCGGAGCAATCGCGAGCTGCAAGAATTTGCGTCGGTCGCCTCGCACGATCTACAGGAGCCGTTGCGGAAAATCCAGGCTTTCGGAGACCGCCTGCGGGTGAAGCTGGGCGCTCAGTTGAGCGAATCCGCCGGTGACGATCTCAGCAGGGTCCAGGCCGCGGCGGCTCGAATGGCCAATCTGATATCGGATTTACTCAGTTATTCACGCGTCTCGACCAAAACGCAACCCTACTCTCGAGTGGATCTGGCCAAGACGGCTCGCGAGGCGCTCGTCGACCTGGAAGGGCGGCTGCAAGAGACAAACGGCAGGGTGGAAATCGGTTCACTGCCGCTGATCAAGGCCGACCCCACCCAGATCCGCCAGCTTTTTCAGAACTTGATTGGCAACTCGCTCAAATTCCACAGACAGGGAGTCGAACCGGTGGTTGAGGTGTCTGCGGTTGTGATCGAACAACTCCCGGACTTGGGCGACGGCCGGCTTTGCAAAATCGTGGTCAGGGACAACGGCATCGGATTCGACGACGCCTATCGCGAGCGAATTTTCGGGTTCTTCCAACGCTTGCACGGCCGAAACGAGTACGATGGAAGTGGAATGGGACTGGCCATTTGCAGGCGCATTGCTGAACGGCACGGCGGCGCGATCTCAGCCCGCGGCTTGCCCAACGAAGGGGCGATTTTCGAAGTGACTTTACCAATCCACCGGGACGACGAGAACGAGAAAGATGACCAAACCGACCCGTCCAGTCACAATTCTCATGGCTGACGACGACGCCGACGATCGGATGATGACGCAGGAGGCGTTTGAGCGAAGCCGGCTGGTCAACGATCTTCGTTTCGTCGAGGACGGGGTCGAGTTGATCGACTATCTCAAACGGCGAAACAAATACGCAGACCCAGCCAACTCGCCGAGGCCCGGACTGATCCTGCTCGATTTGAACATGCCTCGAAAAGACGGCCGCGAGGCGCTCGAGGAGATCAAGGCCGATCCCTCGCTCAAAACCATCCGCGTGGTCATCCTCACCACCTCCAAGGCCGAGGAAGACGTGTATCGAAGTTACTCGCTCAGCGCGGCTTCGTTCATTACGAAGCCCGTCACTTACGAAGGTCTAGTTGAGGTGGTGAAGACCATGGGCAAATATTGGCTCGAGATCGTCGAGCTGCCCAACGACGGAGACAGCCGTAGTGACGAATGATAGTACGATCCATTTGCTCATAATTGAAGACGACCAGGACGATTACGTCCTGGCTCGCGACATGCTTCTCGAGATCTACGGCGAAAGGCTGGTCCTGGACCACGTCGAGGACTCGTCGGAAGCCTTGGATGCGATTGGCAGGAAGCGCTACGACGCCTGCCTTTTGGATTATCGTCTGGGACGCGAGACAGGTCTGGACGTGATCCCGCGGTTGCTCGGCCAAGCTCGGCCCACGCCGATTATTCTCCTGACCGGCCAGGCGAACCTCGAAGTCGACGTCGGGGCCATGAGGGCTGGAGCGGCCGATTACTTGGAAAAAGGAAAAATCGACGCCCGTTCGCTCGAGCGGTCGATCCGCTTCGCGATGGAACGCAGCCGACATCAAGATGAATTGATGCAATTGCACGCCGATCTCGAACGCCAGGTTCAACTGAGGACCGAACAATTGCGCCGAGCCAACGCGGATCTGGTCGCGGAGGTTCTCGAGCGTCGGCGGGCCCAAGAACGGCTCGAGGAGGAAAGCGAACGGCTTCGAACGATGCTCGAGAGCATCGACGACGGCGTGATCGTGGCCGACGCGGACGGTTGCGTGACGCTCATCAACCCCATCGCGGGATTGCTGACGGGCTGGGGGCAAGAAGGGCTCGATCGCCATATCGCCGAGGTTTTCGTGGCGGCGGACGAAGCCACTGGAGCTCGGCTCGAAGACCCGGTCGGCAGGGCCGTGGGAGAAAACAGGGGCGTTAGGCTCGCCCGGCAGACGATCTTGATCGCGCGCGACGGGTCGACCAGGCCCATCGAAGAAAGCGCTGCCGCAATCCAAGACTCCTCTGGTCGGGTTCGCGGCGTCATTTTCGTATTTCGAGATATCAGTG
The DNA here is from genome assembly GCA_963818975.1 of uncultured Planctomycetota bacterium. GTDB lineage: Bacteria > Planctomycetota > Planctomycetia > Isosphaerales > Isosphaeraceae > CAWFUI01. The sequence goes on from CAWFUI010000017.1 coordinate 170,364, forward strand.
AGCGTCGACGTGACGAGGCGAAAGTGCGGGAAAGTCGCGAACGGCTTCGATTCGTGCTCGAAGCAGCTCGAATCGGCTCTTGGGACTGGGACCTGGGATCGAACACTCTCGACTGGGACAGGCGCTGTCGCGAGATCTTCGGCGTCGATTCGGACGACGGGGTTTCCCACGATCTGTTCCTGAGCCTGCTTCACCCGCTTGATCGCGATCGGACCGAGGCGGCGTACAACTCGGTCCTTGAGAAACAAGGAGACCTCGAGGTCGAGTATCGCCTGCTCCGGCCTTCCGGAGAGATCCGCTGGATCAAGGCCGAGGGGAAGGCGATCTTTGCCAGCGGCGGCGCCCCTGTCCGCCTCAGCGGCGTCGTGATCGACGTCACCGAACAAAAACGATTGATGGAAGAATTGCAGCGGCACGCCGACAAGCTGGGTGAAACGGACCGCCGAAAGGACGAGTTCTTGGCGATGCTGGCTCACGAATTAAGGAATCCGCTGGCGCCGGTTCGCAGCGCCCTGGAAGTTTTGAGGTTGTCGGAGGGGGATCTCATCTCCATGCAGGGCGCCCGTGAAGTGATCGAGCGCCAGGTGCGGCATATGGTCAGGCTCATCGACGATCTCATGGACGTGTCGCGGATCACCCGCGATAAGATCAAACTTCGCAAGGAACGCATCTCGCTCGACGAAGTGGTCGGGGCGGCCGTTGAAACAAGCCGGCCGCTGATCCTGGCCTCGAACCACAGCCTTCGCGTCACTTTGCCTCCAGAACCGATCATCCTCGACGCCGACCCAACCAGGCTCTCGCAGGTGGTTTCGAATATTCTCAACAACAGTGCTAAATATATGGATTCTGGGGGGAGCATTGAGCTCTGGGCCGAGCGCGCGGCAAGGACGTGGTGCTGCACGTCCGAGATTCGGGCATCGGCATCTCCCCCGAGATGCTCTCGCTGATCTTCGAGCCGTTCACCCAGGCCAATCGCGCGCTTGATAGGGCCGGCGGAGGACTGGGCATCGGGCTCAGGCTCGTGCAAGCGCTCGTGAAGATGCACGGCGGTTCGGTCGAGGCCAAGAGCGAGGGCTTGAACAAGGGCAGCGAGTTTGTGGTTCGCCTGCCCGCGGCGGCCGAACCCGCCGAGGATGAAGGGCCGGCCGGCCCCGGGAAACTCGAGGAGAACGCCGGTCAAAAGCCTCGAAAACGCATCGTCCTGGCGGACGACAATCGAGATTCAGCCAACAGCCTCGCGATGCTTTTGAAGCTTATGGGACACCAGGTTCAAGTGGCGTTCGACGGGCTCGAGGCCATCGACGCGGTCGAAAAGTATCAACCGGACGTCGCACTCCTGGATATCGGAATGCCAGGTTTATGTGGATTTGACGTTGCTATTAAGCTACGCCAGGACCCCACCCTTCATGGCCTGCGTCTTATAGCGATTACAGGATGGGGGTCGGCTGAGGATCGTAGGCGCTCGCGCGAATCGGGCTTTGACCATCATCTCGTCAAGCCGGTCGACATCGACGCACTGGAGAAGTTGTTGGCTTGACCGCTCGTTCCAGCGAACAAGGGCCTTCTCGAGGGGAAAAAGCGGGGCCGAGCGATCTGGTTTTCGCCCGGCCCCTTGGAACTTGAGTTTGTGTGACGAGTGCTGCGACTACTGAGGATCTTCCTCGTCCTTCTCTTCTTTCTTCTCGGGAGGGGCGGCGTCCTTCGGCGTTTCAATGCCTTTGGAAACGCCGGTTTCCGCAGCCTCGGCCTCTTGCTTGGCTGCCTCCGGCGATAGCCCTTCGGGATGCAGGATGCTGTCGCGCAGTTTCCTGTTGATGGTTTCTAGACGGCCCGGAGTCTGCGAGTCGGACTTGTAGCCCAGGTAGCTCATCAGCCTTTCCAGCCGCAAAGGTCGTATTCCAAGCTGCCTGGCTTGCTGGACGATTTCAGCCGATTTCTTGTTGAACTCTCGGTTTTCAGCCGATTCAGAGTCGTTTTCGGCGGTTTTTCTCGTCATGAAAGGCGGGTAGAACGGGGGCCTCTCGTCGATTACGTACCAGGCTGCGGCAGGCGTCATTTTTCCCGAGGGCTTGCCCTTTCCTGGAGGCGGCAGGTCGTATTCAACAATCCCGCCCGCTGCCTCGATCGCACGCTTCACATCCAGACGGTCGTCGCGTCCGTCTCGATTGATGTCCAGCTTGCCAATGAGCGCGAACCGCAAGGGGTCGTTCGGGCTCCACGCCGGCGAGTAGATGACGTCGCCGGTCCTAATCGGATTCATGGTGTCCTTAGTGTCGACGATCTTGGCCAGGCTGTCCCGAGGCCCCACGGCGACGAGCTCGATGGTTCCCTTCGGCTTCTCGTTAGGGATTCCAGGCGCGTTGCGGTCGAATACCGCGAACCTCATTTGTTCCTTGGCGCCGTGCGCGATTGGCGGTCACGCGAACGGTGTCGTTGCCTCTCGTATCGTAGCTTGCGATTGTGATGTATCCATCGGGAGTGTCGAGGACGATGTCCTGCGTCCTCTCGAACTGGTCGCGGAAGTACTTGAGCTGTTTGGTGATCCCCTCGAATTCCTTGGCTTTCTCATCTTGGAAATGCCGGTAGTCGGTCTTGAGGGCGGCGAGCTCGGTGGCCAAGTTCGTATTCTGGACTTTGTAGGAATCGACCGCAGTGAGGAGCTCTTGGCGTTTTTGCTCGTGCTCGGCCAAATTCGCCAGCTGAAGCTCCTGGGCCTTCTTTTTCTCGTTGGTCTCGATTTCCATCGCGTCGGCGTTCACCTGGTTGGCAGATTCCAGGTTGCCTCGAAGCGACTGATAGGCGACGCCAAGCTCGGTCAAAAGTAGGGTGTTGTTGGCGAGCAGTTCCCGCATCTTGTCGATGGTTGGGACATAGGCGCCTTTGCTCAATTCGTTCAGAAGGTCGCCCTTGATCTTTTGCGACTGCTGGCTCAGATTCGCAAGCTCTTGCGAGTTCGCGCCCTTGGCCTGGGCGTCCTTGACCATTTTGTCGACTGAGGCGGTCAGCTCGGTGATCTTGGTTGTGAGCGAATCGTCAAACTTCTTGAGTTGGTCTTTCAACTGGTCATGGTCGTCGACCGCGAGCCCGACCTTGATTTTCAGGTCGTTATACTGTTGGAGTAGGGTTCGCTGGGCCTTCTCGGCGTCGCGTTGCTTCTTTTCGGCAGCCTCGAACTTGGCGACGCTGGTGGAACCGAAATCGTAGAGGAAGTAGCATGAGACGCCCAGGAGGACGATCAGCGCGACGCAGGCCGCGATGCCTATCTTGAGCCCCTGTGATTCATTGGCCGCTGGCATAAGTCTCGTCTCCCGCCGGCTTTCCGGCGCACCGTTTCGTTTTTCTAAGGACGTGGTGTACGACCGGCTCGGAATAAGTATGTCATACGCGATGAGGAAGAACGCCCCAACGCTCGGAAATCGCCGAGGATCGCCAAAATTCTTCCGCCTTGGCGCGCGGATATGCCTAACAGATGGATTCTAACGCTTGAAGTCCCGCGGGTCAAATTTCCGGAGGCCGGGATTCTGATCGAGGATGACCTTCAGCAGAGGCTCCATTCTGGCCAGTTCCGCTGCCTGCCTGTCTTGAACCATCCGGTAGTCAGCTTTCACCCGCGACAATTCGGCTGCGAGGTCGCTATTCTGCTGCTGATAGGAATCGATGAGTCGAAGTAGTTCCCTCCCCCTGGCGTTGTGTTCAATCCGATCCGCAAGTCTGACGATCAAGGTCGTCTTCTTGTTCCTATCGATCGCCAGACTGTTGAACCATGCTCTGCGTGCATAAATGCGCTGGGCAGCGTGCTTCAGAGCTTTCTCGCCGAAGGCACGAGCACTGACGCCAGCCTGTCTTGCTCGTTCCGCAAACCAAGGGTTTTCAAGATTCCCAACCCTCGCCGGTTGTATAACCGGGGCATGTCGCTTAACTCGCAAAGCAGCGACGCCCATCAGCACCAACATCACCGCAACCAGCCAGTAGACAGCGGCGTAGGCCGGCCTTCGTTTCCAACGCCATAACCCAAAGCTTGCGAACCGCTCGGCGTACATCTCGAACCTCGAATTGAACGGTCTGCTCCTGGCAAGCCCCTTCGGACCGGGTTACCCTGACGGGTCGAACCAAGGAATTTCATCCTAAGGACCGGCCAACGGCCGCTCGACCATTCGCTCAATTATGAACCTACTTCCTTCGCTTTTCATCCTAGACGCATATTCACTGATCTACCAAGTCTTCCATGCCTTGCCAAAGGATATGATGAGCCCCTCGGGCCAGCCGACTAACGCGGTCTTTGGAGTCTTTCGAGATTTGCTCACGCTCGTCAACCAGCGCAAACCGGACTTCATCGCAGCTGCGTTCGACGGGCCAGGGCCTGTGTTCCGCTCCGACCTCCACGCCGAATACAAAGCCCAGCGAAAGCCGATGCCCGACGAACTCATCAGCCAAATCGCAGTGATCAAGCAGGTCTATCAGGGTTTTCGCGTGCCCATCTTCGAAGTCGAGGGCTTCGAGGCCGACGACGTCATCGCCACCCTCGCCCGGAGGGCCGAGGAACAGAGCATCGACGTTTTCATCGCCACTGCCGATAAGGACGCTCGCCAGCTACTAAGCGATCGCATCAGGATCGTCAACTTTCGCAAGAACTTTGAAGTGCTCGACGTCGAAGCCCTCGAGAAAGACTGGGGAATCAGGCCCGACCAGGTTGTGGACCTGCTCTCGCTGACGGGCGACGCGGTCGACAACGTGCCCGGAGTGCCAGGCATTGGACTCAAAACGGCGAGCAAACTGCTCCAAGAGTTTGGCGATCTCGAGACCCTGCTTGCAAATCCGCAGAAGGTCGCCGGCGCCAAGAAGCAAGAGACGCTAAAGACCCACGCCGAAACCGCAAGGGCGGCAAAGGCTCTGATTACGCTCCGCGACGATTTGCCTATCGCGATCGATTGGGACGAACTCAAGGTCAAAACGCCGGACGTTCGAGCCCTCAGGCTCTTATGCCAGGAATGCGGATTTCACAGGTTCCTCCAAGAGGTTGGCGAGGATCCTGGAGACCCAGAGACGCCCTGGGATATGAGCAAGTATGAGATTATTGATAAGCCCGAGGCGCTCTCGGAGCTTGTCGCCAAGCTGTCCAAAGAGCCTCGGATCTCGATCGACACCGAGACGACATCGGTCGAGCCTCTCGAGGCCGACCTTGTGGGAGTGTCGATAAGCATCCGTGAAGGGACAGGCTGGTATCTCGTCGTTCGGGGGCCCGTAGGCTCGAGAACCCTGCCCGAAAAGGACGTGATCGAGGCGCTCAGGCCCATCCTGGTGGACGAAAACATCGAAAAAGTCGGCCAGAACCTCAAGTACGACATGCTCGTCTTTGAACGCGCGGGGGTGAAAGTCGCCGGCCCGATCACCGACACGATGGTCCTCTCCTATCTGCTCGAAAGCGGCGAGAGGAACCACAACCTCGACGAGCTCGCATCGCGATTTCTGAATCACAAGATGATCTCGATCGAAACCCTTATCGGCAAGGGCAAAGCCCAAAAGCGGATGGACGAGGTCGAAGTTGCGAAGGCGGCGGAATACGCCGTGGAAGACGCCGACGCAGCCTGGCGGCTCGACGCCGTCCTCAGGCCCAAGGTCGTCTCCGAAAAGCTCTGGGATCTCTACGCGAACGTCGAGCGGCCGCTCATCTCGGTGCTCGCGGAAATGGAGCGCGTTGGCATTGCCGTGGACGTCTTCCGATTGCGCCGGTTGTCCGACGAGTTTGAAACCCGCCTCGCGGGCCTCGAACGCGAGATCTACGCATTAGCTGGCAAACCGTTCAACATTGGCTCGGGACCCCAACTTCGGCAGATCCTCTTCGAAGAGCTCAAGCTGCCAATACTGGGAAAAACGCCGGGCGGAGAGCCAAGCACTGCTCAGGAAGTGCTCGAAGAGTTGGCGGGCCTGCACCCCCTGCCCCGACTTTTGATCCAGCAACGACAGCTCTCGAAGCTTAAAACGACGTATCTTGATGCATTGCCTCAGCTCGTCAAAGCCGACGGCAGGGTCCATGCGTCGTTCAACCAGGTCGTCGCGGCCACAGGCAGACTGAGTTCGAGCGACCCCAATTTGCAGAACATCCCCGTACGGACCGAGGACGGTCGACAGATTCGCCAGGCGTTTATCGCCGGCGAGGAAGAGTGGGAACTCCTGACCGCGGATTACTCGCAGGTCGAGCTCCGCGTCCTTGCCCACTTTTCGGCGGATCCCGCCCTTTGCGAAGCGTTCGCGGCCGATCAAGACATCCACGCCGTGGTCGCGGGAAAAATCTTCAACGTCGTCCCGGCCAACGTCACCTCCGATCAGCGCAGGTCGCCAAGACAGTGAACTTCGGGGTCGTCTACGGACTAAGCGCCTACGGCCTTTCGAGCAGACTTGGCATTTCTCAGGCCGAGGCCTCCACGTTCATCGAAGCCTATTTTCAGCAGTACTCAGGCGTGGATGCGTTTATCACACGCACGCTCGAGACTGCGCTCGCGAACGGAAAGGTCGAAACGATTCTCGGCAGACGCAGGCTCATAAGCGGCATCAAATCGACCACGGGCAGATCTCGCAATCTTGCCGAGCGGATCGCGATCAATACTGTCATTCAGGGCTCGGCTGCGGACCTGATCAAATGCGCAATGCTCCGCGTTTCCGAGGCCATTCGCAAACAGGGGCTGAAGGCGAAGATGCTGCTCCAGATTCACGACGAGCTTGTCTTCGAGGCGCCGGTTGAGGAGATCAAGACGCTCGCCGAGCTTGTCCGACGCGAGATGACGACAGCCATTCCATTCGACGTCCCAATCAAAGTCGATATGGGCAGAGGACCCAATTGGCTCGATCAAGAAACGATCGAGTGAGCCTTCGTCATTTCGATTCGACAGCCTCGTCGAGCTTGATCCGCACGACTCCGTCGGTTGCCCCGAAGTTGGTCGGCAATATCTGGGTCATCACCACCGCCACAATGTCTTGCTTGGGGCTCACCCAGAAGTTGGTCGAGAAATATCCACCCCAGAAATAGCGACTCACAAGCCGTTGTCCCTGTGACGGATGGTCGAAAATCAGGCCAAACCCGAGCCCGTACTTCGAAACGCCGAACGCGGAGTTCGCGCCGATCTGGTTCGTCGTCATCAAGGTAATCGTCTCCGACTTGACGATCCGCTTGCCATCAAGCTCACCCCCTGCCGCGAGCATGAGACCAAACCTTGTGTAGTCGCGCGCCGTCGAGAAAAGTCCGCCGCCGCCTGAGAAAAAGGTCTTTGATCCAAAGTTTCTTGGCAAAGCCGTGAGTTTCTCTCCCAGCCCTACTCTGTAAATCGTCGCAACCCTTTCGCGTTTGTCCTCGGGCACGTAAAAGAATGTGTCCGGCATGTCCAGGGGATCAAAGATATGCGCTTTCAAGTATGCGTCGAACGTTTCTCCGGACGCGACCTCGATCACCCTCCCCAAAACGTCGTGACTTAACCCATACGTCCAGCCCTCGCCTGGCTGATGCGCCAAAGGAACTTTCGCCAGCTTGTTTGCGAGCTCTTCGATCGAATTATGACGAAACCCGTCGACACCCGCATTCTTATACGCTTTCGAAAGCCTGTTGCTGGGCGATAACAATCCGCCGTAAGCCAAACCCGAGCTGTGCGATAAAAGATCTCGAATCGTGATCGAACGCTTGGATGGCACTGTCGCGGGCGCCTCGTCTTTGTCTTCCTTGGGATCTCCCAGGACATTCATGTCCTTCAGTGCTGGAATAAACTTTTCGACGGGGTCGTCGAGCTTGATCTTGCCTTCTTCGACAAGCCTCATCACGCCAATGCAGGTGATGGGCTTGGTCATCGAGGCGATCGTGAAGATCGTATCGGCGGTCATCGGGGTTTTGGATTCGAGATCGCGATATCCGTACGTTTCGAAATAGGCAACCTTGCCATGTCTGGCGATCGAGACGACTCCGCCTGCGTTCTTGTCGTCGGCAACCAGCTTCTCGAGCGCGGGCTTGATCTCGCGAAGCTTTTCGGCGGAGAGGCCGACTTCCGCGGGCGTAGCCTTCGGCAAGCCGGCCGGAGGGTCGGACGCCAGTGCTGTGATCAAAAATGAAACCGCAGCCAGCGCCGATCCGTTCATATGATATGTCCTCTGGGAGGTCATGTATGTCCGCCCTCGGTATAAGAGCGTTGAAGGCGTTCAGTAATTGTTCTCGTGTATTACTTACAGTTCTTCTCCCGATACTCGTCCGATGAATCAATATTACAGGCCGCACGGGCTTCGATCAACGGTCGCAGGTGTTGGGGATTGGGTGTAGTCGCAAGCGAATTTGGGAGGTATTCTAAGCCGATCCCGCGAGGCATCTTCGTAGCAGCGGGACTACAAAGGGGATCAAAACAGAGGCGGGAAGGAGCCACCCCATGCAAGAAGCACCAGTTGCCTCGGACTTTCGCGGAAACTTGCTCGATGCGATCGCCAAAGTGGACCGTCCAGGATCGATCCATGCCTCTCGCGACCTTCCGCTCACAATGCCAGGACTGGAAGTCGACGCTGTTGGACCCGTTCGTCTTCCTCTAGGCACGACCCAGGCTCGCGAATTGATCAAACGATGCTCGAAGGCGGCGTACGGAAAAGGCGCCAAAACGGTTGTCGATACGTCCGTCCGCCGAGTCTGGGAACTCGATCCCAAGCATTTCAAGTTGACGAACCCCAAATGGAAAGAGCACGTGGTTTCGATCACCGACGAAGTGCGAACGACGTTGGGTTTGGAACAGGTCAAGGTCGACGCCCATCTCTATAAGTTGCTCATGTATGAAAAAGGAAGTTTCTTTCTCGCGCACCGAGACGGCGAGAAGCTCGACGGCATGGTGGCGACGCTCGTGATCGGCTTGCCTTCGCCCCATGCCGGGGGCGAGTTGATCATCTCGCACGAAGGGAAGCGCTACGAGATTTCGATGAAGGGCGCTGCTTCTGGACACGAGCTGAGCTACGTGGCGTTTTACGCGGATTGCGAACACGAAGTGCGTCCTGTGACAGACGGTTATCGCCTTTGCCTGGTTTATAATCTGACGCTGGGACGGTCGGGAGGCAAGAAAAAGATTGCGGCGCCACAAACCAGCGAGATCACAGCCTCGATCAGCGAAATTCTAAGCAATTGGCATTCGCTGGGAGACATCTCCAAAGTGGCCGTGACGCTCGAGCATCAATACACGCAAGACGGTCTCAAATTCGACGCTCTCAAGGGGGTGGATCGAGCGCGGGCCGAGGTTTTGTTCGACGCGGCCAAAAAGGCCAATTGCGCGGCCTACTTGGCTTTGGTCACTCACTGGCAGAGCGGCAGCGCCGAAGTCGATGGTTACGAATTTGGATATGGCCGGGGTGGATATGACAGTTGGTCTTCCGAAGACGAAGACGAACAAGCTATCGAGGGCACTGGCCACGAAATGGGCGAGGTGTTCGATGAAAGCCTGTCGATCAACCACTGGTCGGACCGCGACGGGAAAAAGGTCGCTTTTGGGGAAATGACCATCAGCGACGAGGAGTTAGTGTCCGAAGAAGCGTGCGAGGACTGGGATCATGGGCGCGAAGACTTCGAAGGATACACAGGCAACGCCGGGATGACGCTCGACCGTTGGTACCATCGCGCGGCGATCGTCATCTGGCCGAAGGGTCGGAACTTCGAAGTTCTCTGTCGTGCCGGCACCGACGCCGCCATCACTGGCTTGGTCTCGATGGTTGGCAAATGGAAGCGCGCGACAAAGTCGAAGGAAAAAGAGGAACGCTCGCAATGCTTGGAGTTCGCAAACGCGATCATCAATACGTGGGGCCCGCGGCGGTTTCAGTACCAATCGTTCTCCAGCCAGGACAAAGTCGACCGTTCGGCGTTCTTGGTCGCGCTTCAGGAGTTGGACGACCTTGAATTGGTGCGCAAGTTCTTGACCGATGTGATGCCCACGGATCTCAGCCTCGAACTCGACAAGGGATTTCTCTCGTTCTGCAAACGACACGGGTGGTCTACCTTCCAAGCCGGCTTGACCGCAATCGTGGAACAGGCGTCGCCCGAAACGATCGCAAGGAACGCCGCGTTGTTGGAGTTTCTCTGTGTCCAGCGCGATACGAACGTCGCACGTATGGAATTGTGCAAGCAGCTTGGGAACCATGCCGTAACCGCGCTCGTAAAGTTCGACAAGGAGAAATCCCATAGCGAGTGGGAGTTGGGGAAGATCGACCGCCCCGCGTTGCTGAGCTCGCTCGTCAAGGCTTTGACGTCCATAGAGGCCGTCAAGCCGCTGGATCTTCTGATCGAACACACACTGGCCGAAAAAGGCAATTATGATCTGACGAAAGTACACATCGCAGTGATCTTCGCGCTCGAGACCTCATTCAACAGAAAAGTCAATAAGACAAATCGCGTGATCTCACGATGGTTCGCCTCTTGCCGGAAGGAGTTGGAGCGACGAACATCACGCGCCCCACTCCCCCCGGCGGATTTCCGTCGAGAAGAGAAGCTGTCATGCAGTTGCGCTTTTTGTAAGGAATTGAGCCGATTTCTTGGAGACCCATCCAAGTCCGTCCACCACTTCCGTTTGGCCCAGGATCGTCGGCGGCACCTTCACCAGATGATCGATAGCAATGGCTGTGATTTGACGCACGTCACGACCCGAACTGGCAGGCCGTTCACGCTGGTCTGCACAAAGACCACAGCCTCCTACAAGGCGGCTGGTAAGATATACTCTCGGGATCTCGAGAATCTTGGGCGTCTCAGGGAGATCGAGGAGAAGTTCAATTCGATCGAGTAAGAACTACGACTGATCCAGCACATATTCTTCAATGCAGTGGAGAGCAACAAGGAGTCCGCCATGAAGTTGACACGACGGTTGCGAACAGCGCCTTGGTAGACGCAGCGACGCGATCGTCCTCGAATGTTCGCAGATCAAAAGTGTCGCATTTCGCTCCGCGAAAGATAGTCGTGTTCATATAACATTAGGAGAATACACTTTTCACGGAGAGAAGACGCCCCGCGGGGCAAGGCGACCGGATCTTCGATATTTGCGGGATACTCGCCCATAACTACTCAAACCCACGGTGAGAAGGCCCAAGGCAACGACATGATGAACGACATCGACAAGCTCCAAGGGGTCTGGCACGTGGATTCACTCGAAATCGACGGCCGAGTGATGACGGCTGCTGTTTTGGGAGGAGCGAAAATTGTCATCGACGGCGACCGCTTCACCTCGATGGGGATGGGCGCCGAATATGAGGGATCGGTCGAGCTCAACGCAGATTCTTTTCCCAAGTCGTTCGATCTGACGTTCGCCAGAGGTCCGGAGAAAGGGAACACGAACCTGGGCATCTACGAGCTCGACGGCGACACGTGGCGCATCTGCTTAGCGACGCGAGGGTCGGTTCGGCCCAAGGAGTTCGCAGCACCTCCAGGCACGGGCATTGCGCTCGAGGTCCTAAAACGTGCAGCGTGCGGAGAGGCGTAATTGGCTTTGTCGAATCTTGCGTTTCGCGACCATTCTGGGATGGTGACGCATGCAACAGCCCGAGCTCGAGACGTTGGATCAGTTGGTGGGCGGCGACATGAAAATGTCGGTGATCCGTCGTTTCTATCCAAACGACGAACATTTTCGCAGGGCCATTCTAGCGATGCTTCACGAACGCGATCTGATACTGATCGATCCCGACGGCATTGAGCCGCCTGCCTGGATGCGGAAAAACGTCTTGAACGATCCGACGTGCTGGTCCGAATATCGCCTTTCGGTTACGGATTCGGGGGCACGGAGGGTTTGTTAGAGGAATAGCGGATTGCGTTCAACGCGAAAGGAGGACAAATGCGAGTGTCTTTTCGATGGAGAATTCGGACTCTTCTGCTCGCGGTTCTTCTCGTTGGGATATGCCTTGGAGGAATCGGACTAGAACGGCGGGCCGAGATGTTTCAGAGGAAGTCCCAGGATTACGGGGTGTGGGAGGAAAAGCTCTCAAAGGTCATCCGAATCCTTGGCGAGGAGGTCAAAAGAGATAGTGATGACATCGTGCGAACTGAAAGCGAGATTCGTCTCATCCCAAGCCTGGATATGGGCCGACTTCCAAAAGAACGATTGCGGTTTGCTCATCGTATGAGAGTGCGATCACAATTTATTGAGTTACAAGAATTCGCAGGGATTCAGAAGAAAAACTACTTGGAGGCTGCACGGACACCTTGGAGACTCGTACCGGAAGGAAAGCCGATTGGGCCAGCGGCCGAGGTGTTGAGAAAGGAATTCTTTGAGCTTGGTGACGAGCCCTGAGCAACTGAGTTCATAATGCAGTAGGCTCAGCCCCACGTGTCTTTTGACAAGATGCTGGTGTGACTTCATAGTTCTTCGAATCCTGTCGTCTCCGTCGAAGGCGATTCGTCATGGGAACTCCCATTCCAGAGGTTAGAACGTTCTCGCTTCGACCTCGTCTAACGATAGGGGCCATTATGCTCCTTATCGCCACGCTCGCCCTCTGGTTCGCGTGGGCCTCGGAGCTGAGTAGAAGCGTCATTACGGTTGATCTGGCTGCGCCCGATTTGATCGCCGTTGGAGATCGTCCTCACAGCCTGGAGTCGCTCGAGCGGTACGTCAAGCGATCCCACTTTAATCAGGCGGTTGTCCGTTGCGATACCAATGTACCTGCCGACTCGGTGATGAAAACCGTTAGGGCCATTGAGACGGCAGGCGTTTACCGCTTTCGGTTCACCGAGACGTCCGTCAAAGTGAATCCGGCCATGCGACCGACAACGCATGAGGCTGACCCCTTCAAAGCCGAGAGGTAAAGGGCTGGCGAATGAAGTCGTTCGACTGGGAAGGTCCCTGTGTCAGCAAGCCGTCGAAGCTTTTCGTGGCGTTCTACGTCTTGGCGTTTCTCGTCCTTTTCGTTTTCCCCTATGTATTCACAACTGCTCGCTGGTCTGGCCATTCCGATTTCCAGGCAACGTTCGTGGTCTCGGACGCTGAGACGGGACATTCGCTTCCTTTGACTAAGATCGAATTCAAGCCAGAGGACGGTTGCTTCTGCGCAGAGGATCGCATCAAGGACAAGAAGAATTTTACGCTGAAAGCGGATGCGAACGGCAGGATCGCCAAGAAATGGACAGACTGTATGATTGGAGGGTCGTCAGGGATGTTCGAAGACACCTTCGGCGTTGCCTACCCTTCGGTCTCGTTCAGAGCGTCGGCGCCCGGCTATGCTTCAAGCGATTGGCTGGTGTTCGAACATCGACGCGACGACAAGACTCTCAAGAGAGGCAAAGGCCTCGCCACACTCGAGGTGAGGATCGCGCTCAGAAAAATGAAGAGCAAGCCCGAGCGCTAGCAATCCCGTCCTCAAGTCATGACAAACGGCAAATGAACAGAAGGTTTCGGGTCGTACTCTTCGCTTCGGTGACGATCGTTCTCTAATGGTAATCAAGCGTATTGAGGCAAATCGGAACGTCTAGACGATGCTCGGCACGAAACGTAACTGGGGCTGGCCGGTACCGACGATTTAAGATAAAGTGGTTTCGGTAGGTTCATAGAACGTAAACCCGTGAGATGGGCCTGCATACCTGCTCTGGGCGGCGTCCGAAATCGAGCGACGATAAGCTCCAAGGGAGATGACGATGACTCGTGCGAAAATGTGGATGGCTGCGATCGCTTTGACAGGCCTCTCGGCGGTCTCGATGCGAACCCCCGCGGACGAGCCAGCGATCGAGAAGTCGCTCGATAAAATCGTTCCCGTCGTGATGCTGAAGCCGGGCGAGACGAAAGAACTGCTGCTTTCCTCCTCGTGCGCCCGAATCACCAGGGGCCAAGGTCTATTGCTCGCGGGAATGGGAGACCATCAACCAGGTCGTTGGCAATGGCAGGATAGGAAATGGACAAAAGACGGAGTCACTGCTTCGTTTGTGGACGTTGCCGATCCTGAACTCGAAGTGTTCAAGAAGAAGGGGCTCAAGATGTTCACAGTGCGCATCACCGCGTCCAAAGACGCAAAGCCGGCATTCAGCGAGTTGCACGTGACCGACAATACCTGCGCTGGGAATTGCGACGTGGACTTTAGACTGGTGGTGGTTGCGCCCTCGAGCGAGGAGAAGAAGCTTACCTCAAACTGACAATCTGAGACGGCATTTTCGGGTGTGATCGTTGTTTGCACTCGCTCTCCGAGCTGCAACGAGCAAGCCAGACAACCTGGATGCATGAGTCTGCGAAGCCTGAAGCCACGAGGTCTCTCGTCTACGCGAACGGCTCGAAGGCCGTTAAAATAGACCAATCTGGTTTTGAAGGTCAGCATCATTCTGCTCAGGCGAGACGCATGGACAATTCTTACGACGATCATGGCATCCGGTTTACGTATCCGATTGATTGGGCCGTCGAGGTGGACGAGGACGGGGCACGGACGACGGTTTCGCTCGACCCACCCGAGAGCTCGGCTTTCGCTCTGATCTCCGTCGACGAGGATCGACCCGAACCTTCGGCTACCGCCGACGAGGCCCTCGAGGCTTTGCGCGAAAACTATCCAGACCTGGAGGCTGTGCCCGCGGTGGAGACGATTGGCGGCTGGAAGTCCGTTGGCTGGGACGTGGAGTTCTTCTGCCTCGACGTCGTGACCATGTGCTCTATCCGCACATACCGCTCGAAAAATCGGACGTTCATGTTCCTTGCCCAATGGACCGACCTCGACGCCGAGGAAACCGTGTTCCAACTTGGCAATTTGCGGAGGACGATCGAAGAGACGTAAGGATGCCTGACAGAAACGAGAGTGTAGGGTTCACATTGCGTCGGAAACTCCAGCCTTCGTTAGGGAAGGCGATGAGGCCGAAGAGGGTTCGGCCGTCGCCGCGACGGAGAGCAGAAAGTCGCGGATACGATCGATCGCCCAGGCGCCGCCGACCTGAAGTACGTCGACATGCTCGGCGCCTGGAACGTCGATGACAATGGCGCGTTCAGGGAACGCAGAGCCCAATCGCTGCGCCTCGGCAAGCGGCACGACGGGGTCGTCCGATCCGTGAGCGATCAGGACAGGAATGTTGATCTTTGATGCGATCTCTATGGGCCTAGGTCTGCGCATCGGCGCCTGCGCGAGCTTTCCCGCTTTCCAAAGAACCAGAGGCGCGAGGAAGGCAGGGATGCGCATCCTCCGAAGCCAACCCGAGACTGCGGACAACAGGTCAAGATAAGGCGCCTCGAGGACCAAGGCTGAGATTCTTGCATCCTGATCGGCAGCGCGAAGCGCCGCGGCGGCGCCCATCGATCTGCCCCAGACAATTGTGCGAACAATGTCTTTCTGATGTGCGGACGCCCAGTCGAGCCAGGTCAATAAGTCGCCAGTCTCTCGCCCGCCGAAAGACACTCGGTCGCCACCGCTGGCGCCGTGACCTCGCTGATCCACGACCAAAACGTGAAAGCCCGACTGTACGATCTTTTCAGCAACAGGAAGCATCACCCTCCCGTCCTCGGCAAACCCGTGGACAAAGACAACCAAGCCAACTGGCGCATCGTGGGGTCGCCGATGAAGTCCAGAGAGCGTTGTTTTGTCGTCAGCCTTCACCTCGACCCGCGTCCATCCCTCGGGGAAGGGGTCGAGTTGCAATCCCCCTCCCCTTCTCCGAGGAGCAACCAGCGACCAACCGCCCCATTCGACGACCATGAGCCCAAGGCAAAGGCCTATTCCCAGGATTGAGCCAACGACCGTGATCATTGTCTGCCAGAAGGGTTCAAACATCAGTAGCGTCTCGAGGCGTGATCGTACATTTGGTTCTCTTCGAACCAGGTAACCTTCGGCGACGATTCCGCCTTCACGCCAGGAGCAGGTCAATGCACCGAGTTCCCAGGTTCTCAGGACGGGGATTCCTCGCGAAGAAGGATCGGCCAAGGCGTCGAAGACGTTCGGCGCCGGCGCTCTTTGGCTGACGACGATCTGCTTGGGCTTGGCCCAGTCGAACAACGCGCGCGTGTTCGACTTTCTGCCTCCATGATGAGGAGAAAGCAAGACGTCTACTTCGCCAATCGGTTGCTCCATCACAAGGCTCAATCCAAGCCCTTCGAGATCCCCCGTCAATAAGAACGTTTGGCCTCGAGCTTGAAGCCTGGCAGTCACGCTGCGAACGTTGTCGGCAGCGAACGCAGGCCAGCCCTCTGGCGGATGAAGGATCTCGAGAGACGCGTCTTGAGCCAGTGGAATTGCGTCTCCTTTATGGATATCGCGAACAGGCACGCCCTCCGACGCGATTGTTTCGAGAAGCTTCGTTGCGTCTGGGTTTGTTGAGCCTCCAAAGCCAGCCGGAACCAGGACCCTGCCGATTGCGAAGCGATCGAGCAGATCGGGAAGTCCATTGAAGTGGTCCGCATCGGCGTGGCTCAAGATTACCGAGTCGATCGTGCGTACTCCGTGCGACCAGAGTGCTGGAGCGATGATACGCTTGCCCACGCCTGGATCGCGCATCCTTCCACAGTCGTAGACGATCACGCGACCCGCCTCATCGCGAATCAAGACACAGAGGCCATGACCGACCGACAGCACCTCCGCCTCGAGCGCTTTGGGCGGTTGGGGTCTCACGGTCGCGACGACGCCGAGGATCGTCCAGGTTCCGAGGATAGACCAGCCCAGATAAAATGTCCTACGCTTCGATCCCGTTCGCCAGAGCCAGACGGCCAAAACGAGGAGGACATAAAAGACAGCGACATAGATTGGCTTCGGGCCCGGATCGAACCTGTATCCCCAAGATTGCCTGGCGCCCCAGAGCGAAACGACTTCGGTCAACCTGACCATCAATTCGCAGAAGCGCTCGAAGGGCCAAGCCAGAGGCGCCCAAACCACTGAGAGCCCAAGAGCAAGCCCAGCGGCCAAGATGGCTGCGGAAGTGATCGGGATCAACGGAAGATTGAGCAGCACGCCAATTGGCGCGACGACATGGAAGCGAAGCATTGTCAGCGGCGTCGCGGCGATCGTGACGAAAACCGAGATGACGGCGCTGTCGCGGACAAATCGGACGACAAATCGCGCTGCCTTGTTGCGCAAGGTTCGTTTTCGCGTTCGAGCAGGTCGAGCGGATCGATTTTTCCGTCGAGGCTTCGGATGATAGGCCCCGAGATCCAGAGTATGACCGCGACTGCCAGGAACGAGAGCTGGCAGCCGACGTCGAAGAGGTTTGAAGGATTCAGTAGAAGCGTCGTCAATGCGGCAAACGCCAGTGCGTTTCCGGGTCTGACCGGTCGATTCCTGCCCAGTGCAAAGCAGCCCGCGAGCGTCATGGCAGCGGATCTTGCCACCGAAGGTGCAAGCCCGACCAAGAGCGAATAGCCGACGGTTGCAAGACCCACCACCCAGACGGCTCGTTTCGGTTCGATCCCCACAGCCCTGCACGCAAGCAGAATTCCAAGCGCCAGGACTTGAAGATGAAGTCCGGAGATCGCCAGCAAGTGCGTTGTACCTGTGGCGCGAAAGCGTCGTTGACCTCCGGGTCCACTCCGTCGCGCCTTCCCAGCAAGAGCGCCGCGGCCAACGGAGCTGCCTTGGCGTCCAGTCCGGTGCACAAACGCCGATAGCTCCAGGCTCGAGCGTAGCCGAGCACGCGAATACACGTTCGGCTTACTCTTTCAAGTAATGATAAGTCGAACTCGGCCAGTCCTGTCGCGTCGCTGCGCAGCGACCCAGACGATTCAACGAACATTCGGAGCCTGATTCCTCGCGCTCGCATCGCCGACATCTGATCGAACTCGCCAGGATTCTGAGGCCCAGCGATTTCCGAAACCAAGCCCACCAGCTCGACCTTGTCTCCAATCACTCGCTTCGAATGGTCGCCGACGGCGTTCACCAGCAGCTTTCCCGAGGCTCGCCGCCAGTTGGCGCCGTCGCTCATGTGGGTCGCCGCGACCACGGTTCGAGTGCTTCCAAGGCCCGCATCTCCGGATTCGGCGCGGAAGACGGCAGCGTCGTCGATCAACCCGCGAACCCATGCCGGTTTGGGCTCGGACCAATCCCCAAGCGCCACGTCGTCGGGTGGGAGATCGAACCACCACGCGTGGTTCCATGCCGCGCCGAGCGCGAAAAACGCCCCCAACACGCAGAACGACGTGATGCGTCGCAGCGATGGGCTCAACAGCACGGCGACGATCGCGAACCCGACCGCGACGTCGACCCATAGCCAGGTTGCGTTCAGCAATTCGAGGCGATCGGCGAGGATCCCCGCGGAGGCCGCCGCCGCGAGTGGCGCCAGCGGGGAACCCAGAGGTCGCTTTTTCGGCGATGCGTTCATTACGAAGAGTTCGAGAGATAGTGATCGAACACGCTCGAGGCAAACGGCGCCCGAGGCCCTCCGAGCTGCTCTTCGATGCGCAAGAGCCTGTTATATTTGGCAAGCCGTTCCGAGCGAACGATCGATCCGATCTTGATTTGGCCTGCGCTTGTTGCGACTGCGAGGTCGGCGATTGTCGTATCCTCGGTTTCGCCCGACCTTGCCGAGACGATGGTTGCATAGCCGTTTTGTTGGGCAAGAGCAATCGCGTCGAGCGTTTCGGTGAGCGTGCCAGCCTGGTTCAACTTGATCAAAACCGCGTTGCCGCAGCCCTCTGAAACGCCCTTGCCGATGCGGTGGACGTTCGTCGTAAAGAGGTCGTCGCCGACGATTTGGACCCGCGATCCGATTTGGTCGGTCAGCTTACGCCAGCCTGGCCAATCGTCCTCGGCAAGCCCGTCTTCAATTGAGACGACGGCGCCTCTCTCGAGGCAGTCGATCAGGCTTTCAATCATTTGATCGGTCGTAAGCTTTGCCTTCGCACAGCTCGAGAGAGGATGTAACGCTTGCTCTCTGGATCGAAGAATTGAGTCGAGGCGACGTCAATCGCAAAGGCAACGTCGTGCCTCGGTTCGACGCCGATCCGAGCCAGTGCTTCGGTAAGCCTCATGAGCGCTGAGACGTTGCTCGAGAGCTTGGGTCCGAAGCCTCCTTCATCGCCGACCAAGGTTCCTTCCTCTCCGTGATCGATCAAGACCCGTGCGAGTGAATGATAAACCGCGACGACGAGCTCGAGCGCTTCTCGGTAAGCCTTTGCTCCAACGGGGATTGCGAGGAAATCCTGGAAATCGAGGTTTCCACCAGCGTGTCTTCCACCCGAGATCATGTTGACCATGGGCATTGGTATGAGCATTTCAGAATGGGAGAAGTGGCTGTCTCGGGTGCGATAGAGCCTGTGCAGGTGGGTGTAGAGTTCTTCGTTCAGGCTCGCGGCCGCCGAGTGGCGCAGGCGAGCGACACCCCTAGAATTGCGTTGCCGCCGAGTCTGGACTTACTCGGCGTACCGTCGAGCTCGATCAGCTTTCGATCGATTTCGAACTGGTCGTGGAGATCGAGTCCAAGGACCGCGGCGGCGATCTCGGTCTCTACGTTCGCAACCGCTTGTTCGACCCCCATCCCGCCGTAACGCGGGCTCGGAACGTCGCGGAGCTCGAGGGCCTCGTGCCTTCCGGTGCTCGCGCCCGACGGGACCATGGCCCTGCCCATTGCTCCTGAGCTCGAAATAGCCTCGACTTCGACGGTGGGCCTGCCTCGGGAATCGAGTACCTCGCGAGCGTGTAGTTTCGAAAGCGTGATCACACGAACGACTCTGTGATGAAAGAAGCCTTTTCGAGCAACCGGCTCACACGAACCGGTCGCGGAATTCCAACCAATTTCCGGGAGGGCGGAGCAGCCCCTCCACGGCTCTGGAGCGCACTGCGCTCTCGGGCGGCCTCGTCAAGATAATCGACCGGGCTTTTGCCGTCGATCCTCGCGAGCAGGCAAGCGAACGCATTGGCCAGACCACGAGATTCCAGTCCCTCGGCAAGCTCGCAGTTGTTGATCCGCGAATGATAGGTCTGCCAAAACATTGCCGCGAGCTTGAAAAACGCGTCTTTCCCAGGCTCGTCTCGCATAGCTTTGAGGACGAGGTGGCTTAAGAAGAATCCGAGATCGAATGCCGGATCGCCCGAGTGAGCCGTTTCGAAGTCGACAACGAAGAGCCCTCGATCGTGGACGAGAATGTTCTTGGGACTGAAGTCCGCATGGACGAAGGTTCGCCGGCGAGCGGAAAAAAGCTGGTTGATGATCTTTTCGATCCGACGATTGATCGTTGGATGAGCCCGAGCCACGGTCCGGTAATAAGGATCGATCCGGAGTTGGTCGAAGACCTCGGTATCGGCGAGCCTGCCGTCTAGGCCAGGACTGCCGACCAGACCCGCGTGCATGCTCGCGAGCAACTCGCCAGCCTGGCGGCCGCGATCGATCTCGACGCCTCCCACAAGCAAGCGCTCTTTCCAAACGTATGAGCCAGCGGGAGCGTGCGTGATCGCCAGCAGATAATTCGGCTCGTCGTGGTACAAGACCTTGGGTACGCTGGCTTCAGGAAGCACTCCGGCCAAGAGCTCGAGTGCGTCGCGCTCGATCCAGATCCTGTTCAGCCTGCTGAACCACTCGGCCTTGGTCCGAAGTTGCTCGCGAGACTGTTTCAGTACGTAAGGTTCGTCGTCTTCGACCGTCACCCGTAGGACCAGGTTCGAGACGCCTCCTGTTAAAGCCTCTACCAAGACGCGCCGATCGCGCGGAGCAAGGCCCAGGCTGCGTAAGACCTCGGGCGCGTTTTCGGGTGTGAGAACAAGCATTTGCGTGGGGGTTGGATTGGACGGAGTAAACGCCCCAAGTCGGTTGGAAGCTAGATCATACCTTCTCTCGCCGCGAACCAACAGCCTAGTAAATGGTGTTCACTTTCTGGTATAAGTGTTTTTCAATTCGATCGTCGGAGCGAGTTGACCCAAGCGTCCCCAACGAGTAGCATGCAATTGCCGTGAAATCCAGGGGTTCTTTTGGATTTATTCCCAACTCGTTAAGCAATTGAGTCCGGCCTCTCGAGGTCTCGAAGGAAATTGTTCGAATTGATTGCGACGAACGCGAGCGGCTCGGAGTCAACGAATGGGGCTGGTCGACTCGAATCCGGAACTTGGGTGGGAATCGTCGCCAATGCTCGTTCGGGGCTTGGTCGAGGTCGGGGGTTGGTTGAGCGTCTTCAGAGCGAGCTCAAAGCTCATGATTTCGAGTCCCGCATCTCGTGGACTTTGGAGGAGCGCGGTCGACTGACCTTGGCGGCCACCGCTCTCAACGGCTGCCGTTGCCTGGTTGCGGTGGGCGGTGATGGAACGGTTTCGGCGCTTGTCAATGAGAACCCCAAAGTGCCCTTGATGGTCTTGCCCGCCGGTACCGAGAACTTGTTTGCTCGTCACTTCGGCATGACCGACGAGCCCGAACAAGCCGCCCAGACGATTGCCGAGGGGAAGACCGCGGACCTCGACCTCGGTTCCACGAACAATCGCTTGTTCACTTTGATGGCTGGGATTGGTTTCGACGCCGACGTCGTGACCAGGCACCATCTGGCAAGGGTGGGAAGCACGGGCGTCGCTGGGTTGACCCACCGCCTGGCTTACGTGATTCCCGTCTTGCTCTCGAGCCTGCACTATCGATTTCCACTGCTTTCCATCGAGATCGCCAATCAAGGTGGGAGGGAGGTCTTGCACGGATCGACGGCGTTTGTGTTCAATCTCCCAAGATACGCCCTCGGGCTCCCTGTCGCGCCGGACGCCATTGGAAACGACGGCTGGCTGGACCTTGTGGTGTTTGAGCACGCTGGCCCTCTGCGGATGCTCCACTACCTCTGGTTGATCTTCAGAGGAAAGCACCTCGACCGCAAAGACGTCTGGCACCGACGGGTGAAAGCGGCCACGATTAGGTGTCCGAGGACCGTGCCGATCCAACTCGACGGCGATCCGGGAGGCAAGCTCAACGCCGGCGGAAAAACGAACGAAGAATGCGTCATCAAGGTCGTGCCGAACGCCATTCGCGTTCTTCTGCCAAAGTGATTGCTCGGTGATCGATTGGAACAAGGAGGCGTCATGGAAGTCCCCAATCCAGTAAAGGTCGGGCCGATTGAAGTCGGCAAAGGGCGCCCATTGGGGCTCATTTGCGGACCGTGCGTTATCGAACCGGGAGACATGACGCTTCGCATCGCCGCCCGCCTCAAAGAAATCTGCGTGGAGCGGTCGGTCCCTTTGATTTTCAAGGCTTCGTTCGACAAGGCGAATCGAACCTCGAAGACGAGCTACCGGGGCCCTGGGCTCGAAGAAGGGTTAAAGGTCTTCACGCGGGTCAAGCTCGAGACAGGGCTTCCCGTGACGACCGACGTCCACGAGGCAAGCCAGGCAGGGAGTATCGCGACCGTGGTCGACTTGCTGCAAATCCCAGCGTTTCTCGCCAGGCAAACCGACTTGCTCGAAGCCGCCGCCGAAACAGGCAGACCTGTGAACGTGAAGAAAGGTCAATTCATGGCGCCCTGGGATATGATCCACGTTGTTCAGAAGGTTGCCGGCGAATCGGCTGGAGGCGTGATGCTGACCGAGCGCGGAACGACGTTCGGCTACGGCAGGCTCGTGAACGATTTTCGAGCCATACCTCTTATGCAGGCCACAGGCGCTCCGGTCGTCTTCGACGCGACGCACTCGGTCCAGTTGCCTAGCGCCGACAAGGGAAAGTCGGGCGGCGAGCGGGAGATGGTTCCCTATCTTGCGAGATCCGCGGTCGCTGCTGGCTGCGACGCTTTGTTTCTCGAAGTACACCCCAACCCCGACGAAGCGCTCTCCGACGGCCCCAACGCTTTGGCGCTCGACGATCTGCCAAAGCTGCTCGATATGTGCTTGCGCATTCGTGCCGCGATTGAATTTACATAATGATCGCTGTAGGATCTTCGTCGGCGCCCAGTCTGCGGAGAAACCTTCCTCGCTTTCTCGGCAGCCGTTTTCGGCCGAATTCGTGGAGGTGCGGCAAGAACTGGTTCCAGGTCAGGACGGTCAGGCACGTCGTTTTTTGAAAGATTGCCGCCAGTGGACGACCTTGATGCAACGCCAGGACGGCGAAGGCGGAGTTCCTCTGGTTTCTCCCAAGCCTTCGGCATCGTTTGAGCGCCAACCTTAGTTCGCATTCTGATTGATCGGCGGGGACGTCGAATCGCTCGGCGAAGCGTTCGAGGGAGTGCTCCGAGAGAAGCGCATTCGAATAATCGCGTTGACCCGCGGGCGGGGACGACATCGAGACGCCAAGCTCCTGGAAGCGATTCCTCGGTTACCCTCGAAAACCAATCCTCGAGACCGAAACGGCCCCCGAAAAGCAAACGTCGACGTCGCCTCCCTTGAGCCTCTGGCGCACATGATAATTGCTGAGGTGCCGCGCCCATGGTCGTCGTAGGTATAGTCCAGACGCATGGCGGAGAGGTCGACGGGGCACTCGACGATCTCGACCTCATGAGAATTCGTGGTCGGATGCGGCAGATTGATGTTCCAGAACTCGAGGGGTTCGAGCGGCTTCTTGGCATACGTTTCAACAAGCCGCCTGGTCAAGCGACTCGCGGCTTGCCAGTCGACCGAGCGTCCCTGCGCAATGTAGTGCGAAAGCGCGATGGCGTGGATTCCATGGAGCGCGGCCTCTCGGGCAGCGGACACGGTGCCTGAATAATAGACGTCGACTCCCAAATTTCCTCCGTCGTTGATGCCTGAGAGAACAAGGTTCGCGTTCGGCACAAGCGAATGGAGAGCCAGACGCACACAGTCGGCTGGGTTCGCGTCGACCGCAATCCAACCTTTCCTCCGCCTATGAATGGGTATGTGTTTACTCGTCTCGACGGTATGACCGCAGCCCGAGCGAGGGGCCAAGGGCGCGACAACGTGCACCTCGCAGAGGCCCTCGATCGCCTCCACCAAGGCGGCGATTCCGGGGGCATCGATTCCATCGTCGTTGGTCACGATCGCTACCGGGAACGCCTGAGTCACGTGCACCAGCCTCCGAATTTGCTACTCGCCGGAAACCTTTGTCCTACAGTGAGTTAGTTGGCTCGAGTCCGGCTTCGAAGAGCCAGCAGAACCACCTTTGCCCGTCGCGCCGCTCATTGACAACAATGGCGTCGGCTGATAAAGTTTGCAAGTGCGATAGCGGGGGGATTAGCTCAGCTGGGAGAGCGCTTGCATGGCATGCAAGAGGTCAGGGGTTCAAGTCCCCTATCCTCCAATTCAATCGATACTCTCGTTCAATGACTCTCCGATATTGAGAAATCTCACCCTCATCGACTGAGTCGTTTACATTCAGATTCAGTCAAGGGTGTACTGAAGCGCATCCCCTGCGAAACGATCCACATGCTAGCCGTGAGCAGTCGGCTCACACGAGCCACGCTGAAGACGAAAAAGACGGCGTATGAGCAACGGTAGATTGATTGAACCTCTCGTTTATCCAGGGCTAATTGCATTGCAGCATTTGTTGCAAATCCCAGGAATCGCTGTATGATGTCATTCGTTTGAAGAGGCCGTGTTTGCCAGGATCCGTCGCTTCGGCTTAGCGGATTCTTCGGAACTCAAACGTATCGGAGCGATCGCTCCGGCCATTCTCTTCAATTGTCCATTCGCGACATACGCCTTCGGGCGTCCTGAATCGTCTGAACGCACAAACGCCATTGACCATATTCGCGCTTCGGTTCCAGGCCTCGCGGCGAGAATGGAATCATGCACCGTGAGTGGAGGCTGGTTTTGAAGACTGATAAATCAACGGATTCTCCGGTACGCATCATCGGCAGTCGAGATCTGCATCGCAACCTTCCCACGATCCTGCGCGAGCTCGATCGTCGCGAGGTGCGCTATGTGCTCACAGTCCACGGAAAACCGAAGGCGGTGCTGGTTGGCGCTGATTCGTATTTGAACCTGATCAAAGACAACGCGAGCTCGAGCGAAGCGCTCGTTGGGCTCCAATTAAGCGCGTTATTGGGCTCGACGTTCGAAAAAGTGGCTCTCGAGGATCTGGAGCTGCCGGCTCGACGGCGAAGCCGACTGATCACGACCCGACCGATATTCAGATCGTCCGCGCCTCACCCTCTTCCAAAACCGGGGCGGACTCGGCGGCCGGAGCAACCGATTGGGTTCTTGGTTGGGCCGACCGGGACCATTTGGCTTTCATGAGTCCAATGATCCCGGGCAGAATCGAGATGAAAACGACGACGAGGATGATTACCTCGAGCCGTTTGACTGCGCCTGGGAACTGCTTTCCGAGAAAGTAGCCCACGAGCGACATACTGGCCACCCAGCCGATCCCTCCGAACACGTTGTAAAGCAGGAATGAACGGTAGTTCATTTTGCCCATG
The DNA here is from genome assembly GCA_963818975.1 of uncultured Planctomycetota bacterium. Taxonomy (GTDB): domain Bacteria; phylum Planctomycetota; class Planctomycetia; order Isosphaerales; family Isosphaeraceae; genus CAWFUI01. The sequence goes on from CAWFUI010000017.1 coordinate 195,551, forward strand.
CCCGCGACCACGGGCGCGAACGTTCGGACGATCGGCATGAAGCGAGCAATCACGATCGTTTTGCCGCCGTGCTGTTCGTAGAACTCATGCGCTTTGTTCAAGTGCTCGGGGTTGAAGACGAGCGACTTCTTCCTGTTGAAGAGCTTCGGTCCACTCAGATATCCAATCCAATAGCCGACCGTATCGCCGAGGATCGCGGCTGGGATCAAAAGCAGGTTGATATAGAGGATGTTCAATTCGCCGCGGGCCGCGAAGATGCCGGCTGTGACCAAGAGCGAATCGCCAGGCAAGAAGAACCCGATCAAAAGACCGGTCTCGACGAAGACGACGGCGGTCATCAGGATGTATCCGCCCTGAATCAAAGTCTCCGGCTTAAAGAGTTTAAGGATGGGTTCCAGAAGTTCTTGCACGAAAGCGACTCCGAAGGGGTGATGTTGATTTCTGTTCGAGTGGCTGGGTCGGCTCGCCTCGCAAGGAACATCGCGGCCGGATACCGTATGGGCTTCTACTGGGTGGTCGATTCGGCATCCTTGGGTCGAACGGGAAGCCGAACGTTCTTGAGCCCAGCCGCCTCGCATACCGCGAGCACGTCTGCAACGTGCTGGTAACTCAGTTGCGAATCTCCGCGCACGACCACGCCCTGATCGGCGTAACGCGCTTTCGCCTCGACCAGAAGCTTTTCGAGTTCTTTCAAAGTATAAGTCTTTTCGCCCACGACGACCTGTCCAGGGCTCTTGATCGAGAGAGCCAGATCGTCGGGCGCGGCGGTTAGAGGCGCCGCGCTGGAAACTTCGGGGACCTTAACCGTGAATTGGCTTTCGTCCCAATCGTAAAGATGCGTCGCCGCCATGAAGAAAACAAGCAAGCATAAAAGCACATCGACCATCGGCGTCATGTTGATGTGGGGCAACTCGTCGGTTTGAAAGTAGGGATTATTCATGAAAGCGTTTGTCCAAGGAGGGGCTGGCGAGACGGCTCATTCGCCGCGATGGGCTCTCGTCTCGTGCCTGGCGACGTCGGAGTAAGGGCGCCCGCCCGGCGGTCGAACCCCGGCCTCGAAGCGTCGGCGGCCACGAGGTCGATGACTCTGCGAGTCTGCTCGTCGAGATCCTTGGCGACCGAATCGACTCTGCCGAGCAGGAAGTAATACATCACGACCGATACGATGGCAACTCCCAATCCCAAGCCCGTGGTTACGAGCGCCAGGCTAATACCATGCGCCAGAGCCGCACCGCGAGCCAGCCCGGCTTTTCCGCCAAGGGCCTCGAAGGACTCGATAATGCCAATGACCGTGCCCAAAAGACCCAGCAGGGGCGCCAAGGTGGCGGTTGCGTTCAACACCCGAACGTTCTTCCGAAGTTCGTTGATCTCGACGCCGACGTCGGGGACGACGGCCTGGCGAATGATCGCGGCGGGCTGGCCCCAATAGCGAACGACCTGCCCGAACACCCTGGCGGCGGGGCTTTCGTTCGCCTTGCACAGTTCCCAGGCCCGCTCGGCGTCGAGCTTCCCGCCCGCCAAACGATCGACAAACCGATTCACAAAGTCTTTGGCGCGCGACCCTCCCCTTACGCAACGCCACAAGCCGCTCGAGCGCAAAACCGACCGCGACGATCGAACAGAGGCCCAGCGGCCAGAGCATCGGATTGGCCGAAGTGAAGATGGCGGCAACGTCTGATCGCTTTCCCAAGCTTGGCGGGCTCGCCTTCTTTGTGCTAGCTCCGTCCTTGGTTGTGGACTCCGGAGCGTCCTTTACGGCTTCATTGGCGGCCTGACCCAGCACGCTTGAATGAATCGCGAAAAGGAACAGAAAGCAGAGTATCCATCCTCGTCGCGATTTCCGCATCGATTCATCCTTTTCGAAGACGCTCGCTCCCTAGAGGCGAACGCGTGCGCGTTCCTTAAAGCCTACAGACGGTGCGATGATACTATTGGACCATGTGCGCCTGTCAATCGGTTTCACGGTTTGTGGTGCGTACGGGAGGTGCCTTCGAACCAATCTCGAGTCTAGGGCTCCGGAGAGCTTACAGGAATTGTTACGCCGCCTTTCAAAACTCCGACCAGGCCGTCGAACTTCCAATCGCCGCCTTCTTTGACGAACTGATAGACGGCTCCTTCCCGATTCCCAGAGCAGATTCGTAAGTTTTCGCCCTCTTTCCAAACGCTGAAGTTGGGATGGATCATTCTTGGGACGCCGATCAGGCCCCCTTCCCGGGCAGGGTTGGGAGGAGACGTCTCCAAGCGTCTTTTGCTGCATAGAGTCTTGGCGAACTCGACGTCCCCGGCGTTGCCTGCCTCGACCAGCTTGTGGAACGTCTCCAACGCCTCGCGCGATGCGGCGGTTGCGCGGAATTCAGCGAAAAGGCCGAGGAGCACCCCAACGGCCGCGATCGACGCGATCACAAGGGGCGAATTACGTCTCATCATGGCCGCGTCTGCTCCCCGCCCTGGATTTTGCGTTTGAGCTCGTCGCGCAATCGCTCCAGCACGGAATCGTTCTTGGCTTCGACCAAGATCTGGTTGATGACGGTCTTGATGCCCTTTGGACCCCATTGGCATCCCTGTTTGAGGTAGATCTTCGCGCCGTGGCCCAATACATAAGACGTTGTCGCCGCAGCCCCGCCTTGGGCAAGTCCAATTGCACCAAAGCCCAGGACGCTAAGCGGCAACGCCAACCCCGCCGACGCCACGCCGATGCCGGCAAGTGCGCTTTCAGTCCGCTCGTAAGCAGCTTGGCCACCACTTCGATCGCTCCAAGGGCGCCTAGGGCCTTGACCATCTCTTTGACGAGCCCCACGGCGGTCATTCGCGTGAGTGGAATGCCATAGACGCGTGAGAGCGCGACGATCATAGCGACATCGACCGCAAGCCCGCCCGCCATGTCGGCCACGGGGATGGGATTGAGCGCCACCGCGGCCCCCTTGGCAATCGAGAACCGCCAGATCAGCCGATTGGCTGCATCGTCGCGTATCCTTAACTTATGTTCGACGATTTCCTGATGTACGTCTCCGGCAAAGAGGAGCGTGTTGAGCGCAATCGACGCGCTTTGCCTTCCGTTTCCAGGACCTGCAAGATCCTGCGTTTGAGCGGTTCGATCACCGGCGCGGGTCTTTCCCAGACGATCTGCGTAGAACCGTCGGGCCCTTGAATCTTGACCTTGAAGGGGTCTGGCCTGGCGGCGGTGGTCACCACGTCTTCGGGCCTGACCAGGTTTCTCACGCGTTCGTCTTGGATCTTCGCCAAGATTTGGTCGCGATCGGCGTCTGGGTATCGATCGATCTGGTTGAACACCAAGATCATCGGCTTCCTGGCCGCTCGAAGTGCGGAGAGGGCCTCGAGCTCCTTTCGCTGCATGTCGCTGGAGACGACAAAGAGCAGCAGATCGGCGTGTCTGGCGGTCTGACTCGCCATGGTCTCGCGGAATTCTCCGCCAACCTCGTCGATGCCAGGCGTATCGACCAGCACAAGCTTAGCGGGCTCGGGATCGTCGGGCGCGCCGATTGTCGCCTCCCACTGCTGGGAAGCTTGCTTCGTCGTCGTTCCGTGTGTGCTTCCAACAGTGAACACATCTTTACCCAAAAGCGCATTCAAGACGGAGGACTTGCCTCGCGAGACCATGCCGAAGGCCGCGATCTCGATGCGGTTTTCGTCGAGCTTGGCCGTGAGATCTCTTAGCTGGGCCAGTTCGCGAGCCAGCGCCCGTTCTTCGTCCGGTTTGAGCTTCAGCCCGGCAATCGTGGCTTCGAGGCTCTCCCTGGCGCGTTCCAGCGCTTGGTCGCCTTTGCCCAGCCCGTCGATCGCCGCTTCGATGGCTTCTTCGACCGGTTTTGAGACGGGCTCAGCTTCAACGGGCTCCTGCTGCGCTCATTGGTCGAGAGCCTTTTGGTATTGGGTGTTCGGAGTCATTTTGCTTCCGTTGTGTGTAAGCCGACTGCCTTCTTGGTCAATCGTTTGAGAGCCTGGGCGGCGAATTCCTTGAGGAACTCGGCACGGCTGTTGAGGTCGAACTGGCGGGTGAGCGCCGCCTGCAAACCGCCGTCGCCCCAATCCTGCCCGCGTTGAAAGTAATCGATGAAGGTCTGCCCCGACACGTGCGTCAAATAAGACATCGTCACAGCCTGTACGGCGCCGCCGGCAGCATGGCCGACGATTGTTGATTTGAAAACTCCGGCGATGAGAGACGCAGCCGTTTCGACGATGCCCAGTTTGAGCAAGGTCTGGATCATCTGCCCTGCAATCATCTTTGCGTGCGACGGGGCAAGGTCGACGCCGTGCACGGCCGCGATCTCTGCGATCATTTGAAATTGGACGGCGCCCGTGGCCAGTAGATCGAGCACGGGCAGTGGATTGACGAACACAGCCCCCGCTGTAATCCACTGAAACCGGTCCACAACGTCCTGAGCCTGCGCGTAGCGCTGGCGGGCGATCGCCTCCTGGGCGGATTTCGTAAGCATGTGCGCTCTGAGCAGCAAGTTGCCTGCGCGGAGCGATTCTCCCTCTCGCGAGAGGATCGCCGAAATTCGGTCGAGCAGCGGATCGACGTCCGGAGGCTGAGGTTCGAGTATGGTTTGCTCGAGTCCATTCTGGTCGTGAATGCGTATCGGCATCGCCCTTGGCTTGGCTGCGATCGCAACCACGTCTCTCGGGTGAACGAAACCCGAGAGCCGTTCGCGAAGCTTGGCGAGAATGGCGTCCTTGTCCTGGTCGACGAGCCGGTCTTTCTTGTTGAGCGCCACAATTGACCGCTTGCCCTGTTTGACGAGCGCTTCCACAGGTTCAAATTCGGATCGGGTCAGGTCGTGGTCGAGCAGAAAAATGAGGAGATCCGCCCTCGCCGCGAGATCTCGCGCCTCGGCCTCGAGCTCGGCGCCTCCCCTGCCCGCCTCGAATAGTCCTGGAGTGTCGGTGACGACGAGGGTGCCGTCGACGCCTTCGAGTTCGTAATCGTGCCGTTCACCGCGCCTGGTCGTTCCCATCACCGCTTCCGTTTTTCCATAGTCTCCGCCCAAGAGGGCGTTGACCAGCGACGTCTTGCCGGAGGATCCCGTACCGAAGATCACCACCTGAAACCGGCGGCTCTGGCGCTGAGCTTTGAGCTCGGAAAGCTCGACGTTCAACTGCTTTTTGGCGGTCTGGTCGCGAACCTGATCGATGAGCTCGGCAGCCGACTGAGCCTGGGCCTCGGCGGCTTTGACGACGTCTTCAGGCGCCTTTCGCGGAATCTTTGAAGTGACCCGCCCGGTCTTCCATGCCAAGCGAGCGGCAGCGACGGCTGCTCCCAGTGCGACCACGATCGACGCCGTGGTGAGACTGACCGCCAGCAGCGACGAATGCTTAGCGAGCCGATCGTGCAGCTCGCCGAAAGAAACCGCGGCCCAGCCGGCCAAGGCAAAGACCACGATCGCCAGGAAGAGTATGAAAACAAGCGGATTCGTGCGTCGAAACACCCTTCCCTCCGGTAGAGAACCGTCCCAAGGAGAATTCGCTGGATCCAATCGGCCATTGGGAGAAATCAAGGCCGCGCAAGTGAATTATCGCAGATTGGCCTCCACGGAGAACGCATTTTAAGCAGGAATTGCGCAGAGCGATCGTTCAGAAACTCGACTTTGCCGTGTATTCGATCTCCTTTGTCCGTTCCCATGGTTATTAAAGCACCCGCCGATTCTCGGTCCTACTTTTTCGCGGGCGCGGATAAGGGATATGGGGACCCTCATGGATACAACGCCGGGAGACTCCGTGGATCCGATCGCCCGCCTTAAAGGCGGCGATCGTAAGGCCTTGGCGGAGCTCTTCCACGCTCACCGGGATCGCCTTCGGCGAATGGTCGAACTGCGAATCGACGCACGCCTTCGAGCCAGGATCGATGCGTCAGACGTACTTCAAGAGGCGTTTATGGACGTCGCGAACGATCTCGACGCCTACCTTGCGGATCCCAAACTACCGCCCCTCCTCTGGTTGCGGTTGCACGTCGGCAGGCGGTTGACGACGCTGCACCGCAAGCACTTGGGCACGAAGATGCGCGACGCGGGGATTGAGATCTCGCTCTACCAGGGCGCATTGCCCGAGGCCAGTTCGGCGGCGCTGGCGTCGATGCTGCTTGGCAAACATACATCTCCGACGCAGGCTGCCCAGCGAGCGGAGCGGCTGCTGCGGGTTCAGGAGGCTTTGAATAGTCTCGACCCGATCGACCGAGAGGTGCTGGCGCTACGCCATTTCGAGCAGCTTGGCCGGAACGAAGCGGCTCAGGTGCTTGGCATTACCCAAGAGGCTGGGGCAAAGCGGTACTTCCGAGCTCTGAAACGGCTCAAGGATACATTGGCGACGCTGCCTGGCGGCTGGGAGGGGATCTGACGATGTCGACGCTATCAGGCACGAGGGATTACGGTCGATTCGACGCTTTGGCGGAGGAGTTTGCCGACCGGTTTCGCCGAGGTGAAAGGCCTAGCATTCAAGAATATGTCGATCGTCTCCCGGAGATGGCGGAGGAAATCCGCGAGATGTTCCCTGCCTTGGTCGAAGTCGAGAGGGCCGACGGAGACGTGCGAGACGCCCCAATCGCGCCTCCAACCCACTCCGCGTTGCATCTTAGCCAGATTGGCGACTATCGGATCTTGCGCGAGGTTGGCAGGGGCGGTATGGGCGTGGTTTACGAGGCCGAGCAAGTTTCGTTAGGTCGCAGGGTCGCTTTGAAGGTGCTTCCCAGTCACGTCGTGGGCGACCGCAAAACTCAAGAGCGTTTCCTCCGAGAGGCGAAGTCCGCGGCCAGGCTGCATCACACCAATATCGTGCCGGTGTATGAGGTTGGGCGTGACGGCGACGTCAGCTTTTACGCGATGCAGCTGATCCAGGGCCAGGGGCTCGAGCAAGTCATCGACGAGCTAACGCGGCTTCGTCAGCCCAAAGCCAAGCGCGATGCAAACGGAGCCGCCGCCGGCTGCCCGGAGCCCACCTCGGCCGGCATACTGACGCAAGAAGTCGACTTGACGCGTCCACGGAGGCGCGAGCTTGCAAGGGCCGCCGAATCCCTACTCTCCGGCCGGTTCTTGACTGAAGGTCGGGATTCCTCAGCCGTGGTTGTTGCCGATAGTGATTTGCGAATGACGGAACCGATCAGTCCTGAATCCGGTCGTACGCCAACGGTCGCGATCCTGGATCCATCTGCTTCAGTCTCGCCACACGCGGATTTCTCAAGTTCGGCGGTGTTGCCGGGAGGGACGCACGTTTCGGAGGTGGACACTTCCGGCCGTCGCCAGCCGTTCTTCCGAAGCGTGGCGCAAATCGGCCGACAGGCTGCGCAAGGGCTCGCCTACGCCCACGCACGCGGGATCATCCATCGCGACATCAAGCCCTCGAACCTCTTGCTCGACACAGCCGGCGTCGTCTGGATCACCGACTTCGGCCTGGCCAAAGCCGAGGACGACGGACTAACGGCTACTGGCGACATCCTCGGTACGCTGCGCTATATGCCTCCCGAGCGGTTTCGCGGGGAGGGGGACGCCCGCGCCGACATCTACGGTCTGGGCGTGACCCTCTACGAGCTGTTGACGCTCAGGCCGGCCTACGGCTCCTCCGATCGACTTAAACTCATCGAGAAGGTCAAGAACGACGAGCCTGCTCGGCCGAGGTCGCTCGACGCACGCATCCCGCGCGACCTGGAGACGATCGTTCTCAAGTCGATCGACAAAGACCCCCAACGTCGCTACCAATCGGCCGACGCTATGGCCGAAGACTTGCGGCGGTTTCTCGCCGACGAGCCGATCCATGCCCGACAGATTAGCACGTCGGAGCGATACTGGCGTTGGGCCCGGAGGAACCCAGTAATCGCCGTCCTCGGCGCGTTGTTGACGGCGGTGTTGACGATCGGATTCGCCGTCATGGCGGTGCTCTGGTCACGCGCCGAAGGCAGCGCCGAAAAAGCAAAGCGTTCGGAAAGAGCGACGGCGGAGGCGCTTGCAAAGGTTGCATCGCAGAAAGAGCAAGTGGAGAGCAGCCTGGAGAAGGCCGAGAAGGCTGAGCGGGTGGTGCGCCTCTCGGAGGAACAGGGCCGGAGGTTGCTCTATGCCACGGATATGCAGTTGGCGCCGTTCATTTGGAACGACTCCCAGGCGACCGCCGCCCAACTCCGCGGTCGTCTGGATGCGCACGACCCGCGGAAGAACAGCAGCCTTGCGGGCAAATACGATCTGCGTGGTTTTGAGTGGCACTACTACAGTCATCTCATGGAAAATAATTCCACGGTCTTCCACTCGGCTAACGCGCTGATCACCGATTTCGCGCTCTCGGACGACGGGCGATTGATCACTCTGGATCAGTCACGAGCGGTGAAACACTGGAACGTAGCCACGCATCTCGAAATGACGAATTCGATTCCTGGTTTGGCAGGCCTCTTGGGTCAAGCGATAGCGCTGTCATCCGACGGCCAACGCGTGGCGACGGCTTTTGGGAAGACGGTCCAGGTGAAGGATGCGAAGTCGGGCGCCGAGTCTTTGAATTTTGAATCGCAAAGCGCGATCAAGGTTCTCATGTTTTCAGAGGACGGACGCTTTATAGTGACCCACGACGGCGACAACGCGCAATGGTTTGACGCCGCCAGCGGCCAATTAGTCGCCGCATGGAATGTGGGAAAGGGTCGCGGACTGTCTCTGGCCGCCGACGGTTTGACTTTGGCAGTCATCGGATTCACCAGCTCAAACGTTTTTGCGAGCAATATTGGAAGTCGGATTGCCATCTTCGGTCTTGACGCGACAACGAAGAAAGTGGCGCCGCAACCGCGAGCTTTGGACAGCCTCGGTGGTTCGATTAGCACCGCAGCCCTCAGCCCGGACGGCAAATTGATTGCGGTCGGGTCTGTTCTTGCAGGAAGCCTATTCGTTTACGACGCAGCCACATGCCAGCCGATCGCATCGCATCCTTCCGCTCATGCATCGGCCGTCTCGGCGATTGCGTTTTCTCGGAACGGTCTGGATCTTGCGACGGCGGACGGCGCCGGGGTAATCAAGACTTGGGGAGATGCTCGAAAGCTCACGTCGAGCAGTCAACCGCAGCTCACGCTAAAAGGCCAGTCGGAGGCAACCAACAAGGTCGCCTTTTCGGCCGACGGAAAGAAGCTTCTCAGCGCCAGCCGCGATGGGACCGTCCGGATTTGGGCGATGGATCACACGCTGTCCGCAGTCCGTCTGTTGAATTCGAGCCAAGTCGATCCAGTGTTCTTCGCTGGCGGGCTCCTGATCGCCACCGCGGAAGGAAATCGTGTGACGATCTGGGACGCCTCCTCGGGTCAACGGCTGCAAAGCCTCGCAGAGGGCGGCGAGATACTCGGCATTGCGATCTCACCCGACAACCGGCTGCTGGCAGTGGGACGATACTTGGAGGACCGCTTCGCCCGTCCGTATCGTCCCTCATTCTTATCCCTATGGGAGATTGACACAGGGCGGAGAGTTGCGGAGTTTGCCGGGATCAACGGTATGGAACAGCATTTTGCGTATTGCGCGATCGAGACTCTGGCCTTCTCTCCGGACGGAAAGTTTCTCGTCGCGGGGTTCGGCGACCGAGGATCGCATTTCACGAGCAACCTTGTCGACCTGAAAGTGTGGGACGTCGCAAACCTTAGAGAACACACGCGGTTAAACGGACATAACAACACCTGCGTCTCGATCTCGTTCTCTGCCGACGGGTCGCTTTTGGCAAGCGGCAGTCACGACGGTACGGCCAGGATCTGGGACGCCGCGACCTGGCGGTCGGTGGGGGCCCCATTTTCGGCGGGCGATCCCATGACTCGCGACAATTCCGTCGAGGCCCTAGCCTTTGCACCTGATCGCCGCACGCTTGCCATGGGCACGATGGATGGAAAAGTTCTGATCTGGAATGTCGAGACGCGAGACCGAATCGAATTGTCCAAGGCGCATGCCAACGGTGTGCTTTGTATCGCCTTCTCCCCGGACGGTCGCACGATGGCCTCAGGCAGTTTGGATGAAACGATCAGGCTCTGGAACGTCGCCACCTGGCGCGAGCTGATGATCCTGAATTCCAAGGATCTCAAACTGGGGCAGGTGCGATCACTCGCTTTTTCAGCCGACGGAAAGCGATTGCTCGCGGGAGGCAAAGCTGGCGCCGTCGTTTGGTCGGCCTCGCCTTCGGTTTGGGACAATCCCGCATCAGAAGCCATTGAACTGGAGCCCCTGTTGCGTTCGGACGACGAGTTTCGGAAGCAAATTCGAACCCTGTCCGAGCTTCCTCGGCTGCACGACTCGCTCGAGGCGCTTAAGGTTTTTCATCCTTTCGACAAGCGAGTTCAGGCGGCGCTGGCCGCGACTGGCGCCAATCGACAGGCCGCGCGAAAGCAATGGCGAGAGGCGGTTGAGGAACTCGATCGTCTTCTGAAACTTGAGTCGGGCTCGCCAGAGCTTTGGCTGCAAACTCCGGGCTTGTTGCGTTTGGCGGACGCCGTGGTTCAGCAAAAGTCAACGGATCAATTGTCCAAACTGGCGCCAACAAGCGCGGCGTCGAGCGCCATGCTGGCTCAACACCTCGCCGACCAAGGTAAAGCTGAACTGGCTTCGGCTGCTCGTATAAGAGCTCGCAAGTTGTTCGAAGGGCAACTGGCGAGGGAACCGAAAAACTCAATACTTGCCTCGGAGTTGGCAGAGCTTTTGCTGATCGACTCCCCGCGCGTGACGGGCGGTCCGAAAACGTCCGAATCCAAGAAAGAACATTTCGCTGCGAAGCAGCTCGCCGATCCCTGGGCGAAATTGGCAGCCGCTTATACACTCTCCGGGCGGAGCTCGGAGTCTGTGCAGTACTTCAACCAAGCCCTAGAAGGCGCCGACGGCTACGACGCCAAAAAGGCGATCATCGAGTATGCGGTTCAGAACGATGAATTCTTCACCGCCCTTGTCAAGCGGCGCCCCAATTCGCCACAAATCCAGCTGGCATTGGCTCGACGCCTCATTGCAAGCGGCAAGACGGGGTTGGCGGGGAAGAAATATGCCGAGGCGCTTTCGGAGTTGAAACGGGCCGAGGACATCGTGACTCGACTGCTCGCGCGAGTCGCGGATTGGACTGTGTTGCACCCGGTCGATATGAAAACCAGTTCCGGCGCAAAGATGGAATTGCAGAAAGATGGCTCCATCTTCGTTCAACGACACGAAGTCGCCGACGTCTACGCGGTCACGTTTCAGACCGACTTGAAGGAAATCAGGGGCGTGCGGTTGGAAGTCCTGGCCGACGCCCGCCTGCCAAGCGGCGGATCGGGGTGGAATGGTGACGGGAATTTCGTGCTCAGCGACCTGTTGATAGATTCGGCTTCCGCCGAAAGCCCCGGCCAGAGGAGGCTCGTCGGATTACGAAACGCGTCGGCGGATTTTAGCCAAAAGGGTTGGGAGGTAGGCAAAGCAGCGGACGGTGACAACGGCAACGGTTGGTCGCTCTCGCCGGAATCGGGCAAAGATCACACCGCGGTGTTTGAGACGGCCGAGAAAATTGGAGACGGCAAGGCCACTCGAATCGGGGTGGAATTAGTCCAAAATTTCCCAAGTAGGAAACACTTGTTGGGCCGATTCCGATTGTCGTTCACGAACGACGCGGCCACGCTGGAAGCCACGCGAATTCGGCTGGACCTGAAAGACGTCGAGTTGGCGGAACTCTATTCTGCAATAGGAAAAGCATATGCCCAAGAAGGCCAAATCGGCGATGCTCTCGCCGCGTTCACCCGAGGACTCGAGCTTGTCAAGGAGCGTGATGCGAAATCCAGGATCATCGCAACAACAATCAGTCTGACTGGCGACGAGAACGGCAACGAAGAGCCGCCGCTCGCGGACGCGGCGAAGCTGCGGAGGCAGGCTCTGGAGTGGCTTAAGTCGGAGCTGGCTGACTCGGCCAAGCTCTTGGAATTGGACCCGCCAGAGTCACGCCCGGCGATTGTCCGCGCCGTCGAACACTTACAACAGGACTCGACGCTCGCGGGCGTCCGCGAGGCCCAGGCCCTGGGCAAGCTGCCCGAGGACGAGCAGAAGGAGTGGAAAACGTTTTGGGCCGACGTCGACTCACTGCTGAAGCGGCTGCCGACGCAGAAGGGAGTGGAAACAAAGCTCGAGCCCGACGATCCCGAAATGCTCGAAGGCATTCACAGACGCGCCCACGAGCTGGCGTTTTTCAAGCCAAACGAAGCGGAGCCGCTTTTCCGCCAGGCGCTCGAGGGCTACCGCAAAACTTTGGGACCGGAGTCGGCGCTCACTCATGACCTAACACTCGACCTCGCTAATCTCTTGTGCATGTCCAGCCGGTGGCCTGAGGCCGAGCCTCTCTTCCGCGAGGCGCTCGAGTTCGCCCGCAAGCGACTCCAGCACGGCGACCCCAATCTGGCCGGAATCCTGGCGCCCTTCGGCCTGTGCCTTATTCAGCAAGGCAAATGGAGCGAAGCCGAACCCCTTCTGCGCGAGTGCCTAGCCATTCGAGAGAAGCTCCATGCTGACGAATGGACCACCTTCAACACACGGAGTCTTCTCGGCGGCAGTCTCCTGGGCCAGAAGAAGTTCGAAGAAGCAGAGCCGCTGATCATCTCGGGTTATGAGGGCATGAAGGGCCGCGAGGCCAAGATTCCCGAACAGGGAGCGCCTCGTCTGAATGAGGCTGCCGAACGCGTGATCGATCTTTACGAGGCATGGGACAAGAAAGACAAGGCCGCTCTATGGCGTGCGAAGCTGGGGAGGCCCTCCGACGAACTTGAGCCCCGCTCCTGAGTGCTTACTCGTGAATTCATTCGGCTTCTGGCAAAATGATTTCCGCGCTCTTGGCTACACCGCCCGAATATGCAGGAGTTTCCTCGCTCTCGAGCGGCTTGAGGATGCATTGGCGACGCTTCCTGGCGGCTGGGAGGGGTTCTGACAATGTCGATGGCTTTCGACCACCGCGATTACGCTCGCTTCGACGAACTGGCCGAGGAGTTTGCAGAGCGGTTTCGCAGAGGCGAGAGACCGAGCATTGAGGATTACGTCGATCGTTTTCCGGAGATGGCCAATGAAATCCGGGAAATGTTCCCGGCTCTAGTCGAGGTCGAGCGGGCGGAAGTCGATCTCCGAGGCGAAACATCACAGCCGGCTGCTCAAACGACGCTTCGGTTTCATCAGATCGGCGACTATCGGATCCTGCGCGAGATCGGCCGCGGCGGCATGGGCGTGGTTTACGAGGCAGAGCAGGTGTCCCTGGGTCGCAGAGTGGCGCTCAAGGTTCTTCCAGCCAACATCCTGAGCGACCGCATCACCAAAGAGCGATTCCTCCGCGAGGCGAAGTCGGCCGCCCGGCTGCACCACACCAACATCGTTCCGGTTTACGAGGTTGGTCGTGAAGGGGACGTCAGCTTCTACGCCATGCAGTTGATCCAGGGCCAGGGGATCGATCAGGTGATCGATGAGTTAAAGAGGCTTCGTCAACCCAAACTGACCTCTGCCGGCCATGAGGCGGTGGAGGTCAAACGGCTCGAGATCTCGGACGCACTCGATCGAACTCGAGCCGACGCTTCAGCGCTTTTGCGTCGGCGCGACCTCGGATGGGCGGCCGATTCGCTTCTTTCGGGCAGGTTTGTCGATGCAGCTCAAAATGAAACCAGTGGCGCGGCACTCGCGATAAGCGACGTCCCTGTGACCGAGAGGTTCGATAATGCGTCACGCCTCGCGCCAACCGCCAGGGTAGGCGATCCATCTCTTCTTGTCTTGCCCCCAGGGGATCTCTCGAGCTCGGCCGTATTACCAGGCGGGAAACTAGTGTCGAATATCGATACGTCCGGCCGTCGTCAGCCATTTTTCCGGAGCGTCGCGCAGATCGGCCGGCAGGCTGCGCAAGGGCTTGCTCACGCCCACGCCCGCGGGGTCGTTCACCGAGACATCAAACCTTCGAACCTTCTTCTCGACACCGCGGGCGTCGTGTGGATCACCGATTTTGGCCTCGCCAAGGCAGAGGACGACGGTCTCACGGCCACAGGCGACATCATGGGGACTGTTCGCTATATGGCCCCAGAGCGTTTTCGCGGGCTAGGAGACGCCCGAGCCGATACCTATGGCCTCGGATTGACGCTCTACGAGCTTCTGACGTTACGGCCAGCGTACGGCGCTTCGGATCGGCTGAATCTGGTCGAGCAGATTAAGTCCGCGGAACCGGTCCGGCCTCGGGGGATCGACGCCCAAATCCCTCGCGATCTCGAGACGATCATCCTGAAGTCGATCGACAAAGATCCGGATCGTCGGTACGCATCGGCTGAAATGATGTCCGATGATCTGCGGCGGTTTCTTGCCGACGAGCCGATCCGCGCTCGTCGCGCCAGCACCCCGGAGCGATACTTGAGGTGGGCGAGGCGGAACCCAGGCGTCGCTGTCCTGGGCGCGCTGCTCACGGCCGTATTGGTGCTCGTCACGGTTGGGTCGCTCTTGGCGGCAAGTCGGTTCGCCGACCTTGCACATCGCCAGGGCAATTCGGCGGCAGCCGAGCGGTCGGCGCGCCTGGAGGCGGACCATGCCTTGAGGGCCGAGGAGAACGCCAGGGCCTCAGCTCAAGCGGAGGCCCGCCGCGCCTTGCTCAACGAACGAATTGCACTCGAGGAGAAACAACGAGCCGACGCCACGCTCGCCGATATGTATACCTCGCGTGGATTGCTTGCCGGCGAGCGAGACGCGCCCGCGGAGGCGGCTCTCTGGTTTGCCTCGGCCGCCAGGCAAGCGGCTGCCGCCGAAGACTCGCGGCGCCAGGAGAATAATCGCTTGCGCATGAGCAACTGGATGCGTAGGGCAATCACGCCCGTCGCCGCCCTTACCTTGAACGTCGGCCTCTATCAGTTCGAGTTTCAACCAGGTGGGAAGCTTCTGCTGGCGCGGTTCCACCCCGGCTCGCTTGTCCTATGGTCCTGGCGGGACGGAAGTCGGCGCATGGGCTGAGAAGCTCGTAGGCGTCGAATCCGCACAATTTAGCCCGGATGGAGAGTCGATCGCCTTGGGTTTTGTCTCTGGCGATGCGCAGATTCGAAACGCTTCCAGTGGCGATCTCCTGGCGCAAGTCTGGGCCAAGGGCCAATTTCATCGCTGGCCTTTAGCCCGGACGGGCAATTCCTGGCCATTGCCAGCCAGATCGTGCGCATCTGGGATCTCCATCGAAAGAGATTTTTGAATTCAGGATGGAACCACCCGCAACAGGTTTTCGCCCTCGTCTTCAACCGAAAAGGAGATCGGCTGATCACCGCTTGCGGAGACAACCTGGCGCGGGTGTTCGCCGTGGGAGGGTCGGAAGATTCTCGAGTGCCGCTTTATCCGCCGGTTGGCCATACGCCGAAGTCGCCGCCGGCGCTGATCGATGAAGACCGCAGTTTCATCACGCAAACCGGCGATTCTGAACTCACGCGGTGGGACTTAGCCAGCGGCAAGCCTGCTTCGCCGCCGATTCATACGAGACCAAGGCTGCTTCAAGGAGTTGTGGCATCACATGATGGGAACTGGTTCGTCACTGGCGGTTATTATGGTCCAGAACTCTTCGCGGTCGACGCCAAAAAGCCCACTATTCACCTTGGCCACACAAATCAGGTGACGAATTATGTCTTCAGTTCCGACGATTCGATCCTGCTGTCCGTGGGCATCGATCAGACGGCTCGCTTGTGGTCGATCGCCGAGAACCGTCCCACCGCTGCTCCCATCAAGCATATGGCGAACGTGGAAAGATGCGCCTGGTCCGACGATTCGATTCACTTCGCGACCTTTCAGAACGACGGCTTGATCCGCGTCTGGAGGCTTCCGACGGATGATCTCGTGATTGCCGCGGAGCCAAGCTGGGGCCAACGCCCGCGTCTCAGTTTCGACGGTCGACTAGCGGTTCCTGGTTTATGGCATGAGACGGCGATGGGAGGGATCGATCAGCATATCAATCGCCTGCTGGTCGTCCGGACGGAAGATGGAAAACCAGCGTGCGACGTTTTCGCGCTTCCCGGTGTGTTGGTTGATTCCTGCGTGACCAGCAATAACCTCGCCGTTGCAGCCGTCTGGTCTCGAGGATCGTTGGGAGAACTGGGAGTCTGGGACTTGGCCCAGGCGCGCGCGAAAATAGGACCGATCTCGCTGCCTGGGGCGCCGCTGGCCATAGCCGCTCGGCCTGGGATTGGTCAACTGGCCGTGATCTGTTCGACAGGCGATTTGCTCGTATTCGACGACACGACGGGAAAGCGGCTGCTCGAGTTGCGCCATGAACCCTGGGCGAGCTTTGGGAACTTCGTCCAAGCCCAGTACACGGCGGACGGCAAGTCGCTGGTCTCGCTCAGCGCTGGTCCGCCTCCTACGATCAACGTTCGCGACGCAGACTCGGGGAGCTTACGGTTCGCGCCTTTCAGCTCTAAGCTCGCCGGTTCAAATTTTCACACTTTTACTCTTTCACCCGACAGCCGATTTGTTGCGACGATCGGGCTGGTTAAAAACGCCGTTGAGGTCTGGGACCTAGATGCAGGTCGGGCGACTTTCGTCTCCCTTGCTCCATCCAGGCGATTTCTGGGGCTTGTTCTCAGTGCGTTTTAGCCCGGACGGAAAGTTTATCCTCACCGGCCATAAGGACGGACAGGCTCGTTACTGGGACTGGCGGACAGGCAAGCTTGCTTGCCCTCCGACGTCCCACGAACGGGAGGTCCACGACGTGGCGATTACGCCCGACGGCCGGTTCGCGCTCACGGCGGTTGGGGGCCGGCCGGAGATGCAAGCCTGGGAACTCGCGACGGGCCGACGCATCGCGCCCCGGTTCGTTTGGAGCCCAGCGACGAGGGTTGGAGCGACACCGTGGCGATCACGCCGAACGGTCGGCGCGCCCTGGTCTGTCTATGGGGCGCCAAACTGGCCTTGGTCGATCTCGCTGAACTGCTCTCCACGCCTGCCGGCTCAACTGCCGATCTCGAGCTTCTCGCCGAGTTGGCCACTGCCCAGCACATCGATCTCGGCGACCTGAGCGGCCTGACGACCGACCAATGGCTTGAGCGATGGAGCCTTCTTCGTGAGCGGAGCCCCCACCTTTCGCTGCCCTCTCCGGCCGAGAAAAAAGCGGCGTTTGCTGCGATCCAACGGAAACTGAGTGAAGCCCAGAGTCTCTTACGGACCGGCGTACAAGCCTTTCAACAAGCGCGCTTCGAAGTGGCTCTCGAAGACCTTCAAAAAGCAACTTCAGTCCTACGTGCTCTGCGACATTCGCATCCAAGCGATCCTTTGACCGTTCGTCTCCACGGGATCAGTCTCGGTTTCCTGGCCAGCTCGCTACGTGACCTGAAACGGCCTGGCGAAGCATTGATTCGCGCCCGAGAATCGCTCTCCGCGTATGAGTCGATGGCAGACCCGGAACCGGGAGACTTTTTTAACATGGCCTGTGCTTGCGCGATGATTTCGGTTCTTGACGAACAAGAATCGGGTGAGGAACGCGAGAAACTTCAGAAGAGGTCCGTCGAGCTGCTCCGAAAGGCAATCGAGGGCGACCATGACCGCATTCTTGCAGTGATACCAGCGGATCGTGATCTCGATTCTCTGCGAGCCCGAAGCGACTTCCGAGAACTGATGGCCGACGCAATATTCCCGCGCGATCCGTTCGCCAGACCGTAAGCGCTTTCGGATCCAGACTCATAGAATCGCGATTTGCGTCGGGGGGCTGTTCGGGTTGCTTGCAATCTCGCACATCGTCCGATCGCCATCGAACGACTGCTCGAAGATGAGTTCGAAGGTCAATCGCGATCATTCCAAGGCCGTTTACGTGAACGTCGATCAAAACCTCGAGGTAGGCTGAGGCAGCCCCAAGGCACTCGACTCTTGTTTCACCGACAGAGATACTAATCCTCTCAAACCTGATCTCTACGAAAAGGATCCTGTGAATGCGAATTAAGAACCACGCCAAGGACAAGACGTTGATGACGACCTCTAATTTCGCTGCTTTTGTTGCTATTCTGGCCTCGGCTGCATCCGCAAGTGCTCAATCGATCGAAGAAACGAAGCCGACGGTGGATGATCTTACATACCGAGGCGCCGTGTCATCATCGTCGAGACCTATCCTCCATCAGGCGTCGCTTCGAATCGAACAAGAGCAAGCAAAGAGCTCGGAACCTCATAAACCCGCAGAACCACCCAAGAGCTTCGACGTCGAAGCCATCGACGCTTTTGTTGCGGATCAGGTGAAAGAACAGGGCCTCACCGGAATGGCCCTTAGCATCGTCAAAGACGGCCATATCGTTTTGTCCAAAGGGTACGGCAAACGTTCGATCGAAGACGGAGCTCCCGTCGAACCCGAGACCGCGTTCGCCATCGGCTCGGTGACCAAACAGTTCACTTGTGCCTCGATCCTCTTGCTGGCTGAGGAGGGCAAGCTCTCGGTCGACGACAAGGTGGCGAAGTACTATCCGGACCTGACGGGTGCTGGGGACATTTCCCTTTACGACCTGATGACGCACACCTCGGGTTACCCAGACTATTATCCGCTAGATTTCGTCGACCGCCGGATGGCTAAATCGATCGAAGAAGACGCCCTCCTGAAAGAATACGCCGGAGCAAAGCTCGATTTCACTCCAGGCACGCGCTGGTCGTATAGCAACACGGGTTACATTCTGTTGGGAAGAGTGGTCGAAAAAGTGAGCGGAAAGTCTTTTGGAAAGTTTCTCGAGGACAGGATCTTGAAGCCGATCGGAATGACGCATTCGACGTTCTTACCCGCATCCGAAAGCAAAGAACGCGCGTTTGGTTATACGTCGTTCGCATTCGGTCCGCCCGAGCGAGCAGCGACCGAGGCGGGCGGATGGATCCATGCGGCAGGAGGTCTTTGGGCCTCTGCTCCTGATCTTGCTCGCTGGGACCTTGCCCTAATGGATGGTCGATTGCTCAAGCCTGCATCCTTCGATCGGATGACAAAACGTAGGCTCCTCGCCAACGGCAAGAACGCGAACTACGGTTGTGGCCTGTCTGTCCAGATTACTGACGACGTGGTCGTGCTCTCGCACGGAGGCGCGGTCAGCGGATTCTTGGCTTTCAACGCGATGGTTCCCAAGACGCATTCGGCCGTGGTCGCCCTGGTGAATTGCGAGCAGATTGGAGACCCAGGTTCGATCTACAGTACGATCCTTCAGCTCTTGCTCAAAGACGAAAAGAGCACAGAGGCGCCGACGATCCCCAAGGTCGAAGGTCCTGAACCAAAGGTCGCAGCGCTCGACTTCTTTCACCAAATGCAGGAGGGGAAGGTCGACCGAAAGAATCTGGGTGAGGAGTTCAATATCTACCTGAACGATGCTCGCATCGAGTCCGCTGCTTCGAGGCTCAAGGCTCTGGGCGAGCCTGAGAAGGTTGAGGTGCTGGGAACAGCCGAACGTGGCGGCATGGAGGTGTCTTCGATCCGTTTGACGTTCAAGTCGGCTGTGCTCTCGGGAGCGCTCTATCGATCACCGGATGGGAAGATCCAGCAGCTCTTGTTTCGGAAGCGGTGAGTCGGAGACTGCTTGTTTAGCCGATGCCTGTCTGGGAGCTATAATGAGTTAACCTAGGGACAACAGTGGACGAACCAAAGGAAGAATCCGTCTTTCCAATCCTCAAACATACGAGCTTTTGTCGCCAATCACACCCCCCAAGCATTTGGAAAAGGAGTCAGATGACAGTCATGGCCACAGTAACCGTCGAGGTGCCTGACAGTGCATTTTCGTCATTACGACGCTCTCCTGCGGAGTTTGCTCGGGAGATGCGAATCGCGGCGGCGATTCAATAGTATCACCAGGAACTGATCTCGCAGGGCAAGGCTGCGGAGATTGCGGGGTTGAGCCGCGCCGAGTTTCTTGACGCACTCTTCCGCGCGAAAGTGCCGGCGTGTCAGATCACCGTCGACGAGTTGAAGGAGGAGCTCGAATCGTGGCAACGCCTGTCCGGCGAATCGTCGACACATCCCCTATGATCTTGTTGGCTAAAGTGGGAAGGCTCGACTTGCTCCGTGTCGGCGTGTCTGAGATTCTCGTCCCTGAACCAGTGGTCGCGGAATGAGCTGTGCAAGGGGCCAACGACTCAGTATTCCAGCAGGTACAGGGTACTGACTGGCTGAGGATCGCTTCGGCTCCCATCACTCCGACAGACGTGCTCGTCTGGGACTTGGGCGCTGGAGAGAGCTCGGTTCTCGCGATAGCACACCACGACCCGCAATGTGAAGCGATACTCGATGAACGCGACGCGGGTCGATGCGCTCAGTCTTTGGGAATTGAAATTCGGGGCACCCTCGGGCTCGTCATCCTGGCGAAGCAAATCGGATCGATATCCTCTGCTCGAGGTTTGGTTCAAGAGCTGCGCCAAACCGGACTCTTCCTAAGCGACTTCGCCGCCAACCGGGCCCTTGCTCTGGTAGGGGAGTGATCTTCGATGTCGGGTCGAACCAGACGTAATTGGTCGCATTCCATGCTTCCGTTCCTGCTGAATCTTCTCGATGATCGCATCCATCTCTGGGTAGTCCACCCAACCGCCTGCTGAGCGCTTGATTCCGTCTCCCCACACTCGTTGTGGATCGACGATGGTCACCTGGACTTCCACATCCTGCCCGTTGGCCACGCCGAGGTCTTCGTCGAGTTCGATCGTCCTTCCATGAATCTTCCCGTGGATCGTTTTCGTCATGTCTGCGCCTCAAGTGCATTTCTAATACATACTTTAGATCTGGACGGCGCTTTGCGGAAGCCATATTCGATCCCTTCGAAAATCCCGACGCCTTAACCTCAAGTTTTCAATGACCCGTTCAGAAACTCGATGTTAATCGAAATCTGGCAATGACAGAGCGCCACTGCGCAGGCGTCGGCGACGTCGTGGGGTTCGGGGATTGCGTCCAATCCAAGCTCGACCTTCACTGCATGTTGCATTTGCTCTTTGGGCGCCCTGCCGCTGCCAGTGAGCGTCTTCTTGATTCGCGAAGCCGCGTAGCCGAAGACGGGTATCCCTTTGAGTGCACTGGCAAGGACAATCACGCCCCTAGCATGCGCCATGAGGATCGCGGTTCGGGGGTGCTGCGTCTTGCTATGGACCTGTTCGAGCGCCAGTGCGCAGGGCTCGTATTGATCGAGGATCTCGACGATCCCTTCGTGAATTGAAGCCAATCGCTCGCCCAGATCGCGCTCGGAAGACTTGGTCCGCACAACGCCCGCTTCGACCACTCGCACGCGCCCGCTCGTACGCTCGACGACGGCGTAGCCTGTCACATTCAGTCCTGGGTCGACGCCCAGCACGCGTTTGGAAAGTACGGCGGTTGTTGCTTTACGACGGTTGCTTATCGACATCCTGTCAACCTTTCATCCGTGAAAGCTCAATTCGACGCCCGAAGGTTATCGAGCCTCGATCCGAAAGTTCGTCCCGCTCGGTCCGTCTTCGAGTAAGACGCCAAGACCCGCAAGCTTGTTTCGAATCTCGTCGGCCAGTGCGAAGTTCTTTTCCTTGCGCACGCGGGTTCGAACGTCGATCAAAAGCTCGACCAGCGGGTTCGTCAAAGCGTCTCCGTTCGTATCCTTCGCCTGTGCGATGGGAGTCCTGAACAATCCCAACACCAGCGTCAGCTCGCGAAGGATCTTGATCCCGAACTTGAACTCGGCGAGATCGGCCGCTTGGGGCTTGGTCGACTCAAGGTCCGCCAGATCAGCCTTCTTGTTCAGAAGACGAACCAGTTCGTAGAGCTCTCCAATCGCTCCGCCGGTGTTGAAGTCGTCGTCCATAGCCTCGAGGAAGGCTTGGCGATGCCCGAGGACCGAGGTCGTCCATTCCGAACGCGGTTCGGCAGGCTCGACGAACGCAGACCGTTTCGACCCTTCGAGTGTAAAGAACGATTCTCCAGCAATGCGCTCGTAACGTTCGAACAATCTCCGAAACGCCTGCAACCCTTTGGCGATTTCGTCGAGCCGAGAAGGACCGTAGTCGGTAGGCCTGCGGTAATGGCTCGAGAGGAACAGAGCCCTTAGGGTGTCGGAATCGTGCAGTTTCAGGAGGTCGCTCATCAAGACGACGGTACCCGGATCGGACTTCGAGATCTTTTTGCCCTCTTTTGTGAGCAAGCCATTATGCATCCAGTAGGTTGCGAAGGTCTTGCCGCTGTAGGCTTCGGATTGAGCGACCTCGTTCTCATGGTGCGGGAAGACGAGGTCGATGCCGCCGCCGTGGACGTCGAAGTGCTCGCCCAGGTATTTCATGCTCATGGCCGAGCATTCGATATGCCAACCGGGCCTGCCCTGGCCCCAGGGACTATTCCACGCGGGCTCGCCCGGCTTCGAGCTCTTCCATAGAGCAAAATCGCCTGGATGACGCTTCTTGGCTGAGGGCTCGATTCGAGCCCCTGCCTGCAGTTCCTCTGGATCTCGGTGGCTCAGCTTGCCGTAATCGGGAGACTTGGACACATCGAAGTACACGTCGCCTTCCGAAGCGTACGCCTTGCCCTTGTCGATAAGCGATTGCGTCATCGACACAATCTCGTCGATGTGCTCGGTGGCCTTGGGCATTTTGTCGATTCCGTCCACGCCAAGTGCAGCCAAGCACGCAAGATAATCCGCTGTCACGCGTTCGGCGAGCTCCTTGACCGACGTCTTGTCCTTCTCGGCCTGAACGATCAGCTTGTCGTCGACGTCGGTGATGTTCACCACCCAAGTCACCTTGAAGCCGCAGTAGACAAGGTAGCGCTTGATCGTGTCGAAGACGACCGGACCGACCATGTGTCCCACATGGCTGTTCGAATAGACGGTCGGCCCGCAGACGTACATGCCCACCTCCCCGGGCCTGACCGTCTGGAGCGGGGCTTTGCTCTGCGTCAACGTGTTATATACGCGTATGGACATAAATTACTTTCGCTCACAAAATCGGAAGATCCGAAACCGAGCCCATCAAAACCACCGCATGACAACTAAGAGCCTCTCCCCTGCCGATGTGGCCGACGCGTTCGCCGGTTTTCGCTTTGACGTTTACATCGGCCTCTTCGAGGTTCAAAAGCCGAGCCAAGTTCTTGCGCATCGTGGGCTTGTACTTTGAGAGCTTGGGCTCTTGCGCGTGGACGATCACATCGCAGTTGATCGGCGCCCAGCCCGCCTGGGCGGTCCTCGCAAGAACCTCGCCGATGAGCACCGAGCCCTCGAGTCCTCGCCAGCGCTCGTCGTCGTCGGGGAAGATCTCGCCGATGTCGCCGAGTCCGGCGGCGCCAAGCAAGGCGTCGGCAACGGCGTGGAGCACCACGTCGGCGTCGGAATGGCCCATCAAACCCAAGGAATGTTCGATGCGAACACCTCCAAGAATCAGGGCCCTGCCCTCGACAAGTCGATGCGTATCATGACCCAAGCCCACCCGAAAGCCAGTCACCCAGCCACCTCGTTTCTTGCCAGAGGCTCTCCGCCTAACGTGTTGCAGCCTAACAAGAAATCGCGTTTCGTTCCATGCGGATCGTCAGATCCTATCGGTGGGCCTGTCGAGTCGCTTGACCGGGACGACTATCCAAGATCCGCCAGATCAAGCTTTCCTCTTGCATCGAGATCTCGGAACATTTCTAGAGTCTCGACGATTCCCTTTTCGAGCGTCGTCTTGGGCATAGGGCCAAGGTCGCGTTCGAGAGCACTATCGTCCAGGTCGAACTCGATCGGCAACTGGCGGTCGCCGTGGGTGACGAGCCTCTCGGCGTCGGGCGCCGCCTGACGGAGCTTGGCAACGAACTCCTCGATCGACGCCACCGAGCCGCGGATATTGTAGACCCCAGCCCCTTTGTAAGGTTCAGAGAGCGACCGTAAGAAGGCCCTGGCCACGTCATGAGCGTATTGAAGATCCTGAGATCCACCGTAACTGATATGATACGGCCGGCCGACGGCCACCGATTTGATGGCCTTGGTGGGCTCGCTGGTCACGCCAAAATCTCTGCCCACTCCATAGACGGTCCAGGGCCTGAGCCCAACGCTCGAGACGCCTTTGTCGAGCCAGTAAACGCGAGCGTTCAGTTCGTTGCAGATTTTGAAAGCGCCGTAATGCGTCGAAGGGGATAGAAGGGCGTCGTCGCGTGATTTCACACCCATCTCCGACTCGAGTCCATGCACTGCCGCCGAGCTGGCGTAGGCGACTCTCTCAATTTGATCCTTGAGCGCGGCCGCGGCCTCGAAAATGGCGAGAGTCCCCAGCACGTTGACCTTCGCTCCCAAAAGCGGATTGGCCCTGCACGTCGGCACCTGAAGTCCGGCCAGGTGCAAGAGGTGCGTGATCTCGTGGTCCGAACACGTCTTGAGAACTGTCGCCGCGTCGGAGACGTCGCCTTGGACGAAATGAACTCGAGCCTTCTGGTCAGATTTGATCAGCGCGTCGAGCCTGTGTGTATCTTCCGTAAGGTCGAGGATCCAGACGACTTTGTCTTCGTCCAGCAGCGTTTTGGCGATCCAGGCGCCGATGCACCCGTAGCCGCCAGTCATCAAGATTCGCACCTAGGTTTCTCCGAGGCGGAGCGAAAACGACGCTCTTGTTCATAGAAGCGGTGGTCGCGTCTGGTGCAAGCACGAACGCGAACGTTCAGAAGTTCCTGGGGTCGCGGAGGGATACGGGCGGCTTGAGGATCTCCGCCAAGACCATGCTTTGCTTCAACTGCATGGGGGAGCGGAGCACCGACATGATCAGTCCTGGCCCGAACAGTTGGTCTCTGCTATTGGCTTGCATGCTGATGGCGGGCGGGGCGGACGAAAGTGAACTCGAAGTCGACGCAGCTTTGGTTTCAACGTCTGAGACCAGTCGGTGCGTGCCCGTCCTGGCCTTGACGGTCGCTTGCGCGGAAGGATCGCTCTTGCGCTTGGATTTTCCCGAACCGCTGGTTTTGCCGCTTTTTTGGCCTGGCCGAGTGCCAGTTCCGCCACTCGGCGGATACTGCGAGCGGATGACCAAAACGTCGTCGTTGTCGATATTTCCCGGTCGGCCGCGATTGGGAAGGGTTTCCAACCCGTTGGAGCGCACCGTGGCTCCCGGCTGGGCCCAGACATTCGGTTGGCCCGAGCTTGTAGCCGCTGGGCGAGTTGTTCCGGAGGTGTACGTTGGCCTCTGCTGCGGTGGGTAGGGCGGACCCGTCGGCCTTGGCCTGGGAGCGGGTTCGTCCCTGTTCATCCGCGTGTAGATCGCCCACGCGAACAGAGCGAACATCAAAATCAGAACTTTCATGGCGTCGAAATTGATGGCTGTGCTCCTGAGCGTCGCAACGAGGTCGAGTTCAAGAAACCCAATGATTGCCCGATATGGGTCATGATCCTAGCCGTTCTGTCCTGAATCACGTTGGCTGTTGCCGGAGTTGGCGATGGCGGAACGCATTTCAGTGTCGGCTTGTATGTTCCTGAAGTTGTAATAATCGCGAATGCCAAGGTTGCCTTTGCGGAACGCGTCGGAGATCGCCAACGGCACCTGGGCCTCGGCTTCGACGAGTTTGGCGCGGTTTTCCTGGACTGCGGCAAGCATTTCCTGCTCGCGAGCGACGGCAAAGGCTCGCTTCTCTTCGGCCTTGGCGCGAGCCACTCGCATGTCGGCCTCGGCTTGATCGGCCTGGAGCTTGGCGCCGATGTTGTCTCCCACGTCGATATCGGCGATGTCGATCGAGAGGATCTCGAACGCCGATCCGGCGTCCAGGCCCTTTTCGAGCACTCGCTTGGAGATCGAGTCTGGATTCTCCAACACTGCGTTGTGCGTATCGGCCGATCCGATCGTGTTGACGATGCCTTCGCCGACGCGGGCGATGATTGTCTCTTCCGTGGCGCCGCCGACCAACCGGTCGATATTGGTCCGCACCGTTACGCGGGCCTTGACCTTGAGCTGAATGCCGTTCTTGGCCACGGCGTCGACCGTCTGCCTGCCCTTGGTCGGGTCCGGGCAGTCGATGACCTTCGGGTTGACGCTGGTTTGCACCGCGTCCAGCACGTTTCTGCCGGCCAGGTCGATCGCCGCGGCACGTTTATACGACAAAGGAATGTCGGCCCGGTTGGCGGCGATCAGCGCCCTAACCACGTTGGGGACGTTGCCCCCGGCAAGGTAGTGCGCCTCGAGGTTCCTGGTCGATATGCCGTCTTTCTCGGTCAATCCCGCCTGAATCGCCATGATCTTGGAGCGCACGATGATGTTCGGGTTCACCTTGCGGAAGGTCATGCCGATCAATTCCAACATGCTCACATTGGCGTGCGTGGTGGCGGCTTGGATCCACAATTTGAAATAGCTGGCGAAGAGGATGAACGCAAGCAGGGCCAATAGAGCAATGACGACGAATATCGCCACCACGCCCAACTTCATCACGTCCTGACCCTGTGCAAACAACAGACTGTTCATGGCAGTGGAGTCCGCTCGATTTCGAGCCAAAAAACCCGCCGCCCCGCCGGTCCGGCGGAACTTTTGGCGACGGTCGTGGAGAGTTTAAGGAGTTATTCGAGCAACTGTTCTAAAGATTGATTCGACGCCTGCCTGACAACCACCTGACCCGCGCGGACTTGAACCGCTTCGACCAGGGAGCCCGCCTTGACGAGTCCTTCCTCGGAGATCGCGTCGATCCGCTTGCCTTCGAAGTCGACCATACCCGACGGCCGTAACGTGGTCAGGGCCCTGCCCAACTGGCCGACAAGGTGGTGAAGATGGTTGTGCTCGGCCACGGTTTCGTCGTCGACGTCGGGAGTCGGCGGCTTGAGAAACATTCTTTTGGCGAGTGGAGTCCTCGGCCAAAGGTATAACGCCAGCATCAAAACCGCAGGCAACAAGAAGACCAAGGCCGCCACGAACTTCAGCCCAACGTCCATAGACTGCAGAAACGCCAGCCAAAGACCGATGCCGATCAATCCCATCGCCAGCAGGCCAATCAACCCGCCGGACGGGATGAACGCTTCCGCCAGGAGCAGGAGGAGCCCGATGGAAACGCACAGGATCGGCCAAATTAGGGTGTACATCTTCGATGCGATTCCATCGCGCGGCGAAACGACTCAAGAGGTAACGATCTCCAAGGACCGCTGCTCGCCTAGCGAAGCCCGACTCCAAAAGACGAGAAGCCGCGAACCAAACGACATACGTCACTCCCCGGTTCCACCAAGGCCTACTCATGGTAACCCAAATTCCACTCCGTCGCGAGTGTACAATCCCCGCGTTCAACCAATGCTTGGTTTCGAACTGGGGTCGAAGACGTCGCCCGCCACGCCCAAAGGCTACGTGCCTTCGGCAAACCGGAACGGGCGACCCTTTGGAAAACCGCGAGCCGTCCTACACCCTCTTGACGATGATCTTCGAGCCTTGAACTTCCATAACTTCCACAAGCGTGTTGGGCTCTATAAAAAAACCGTCGGCGGTCACATCGAGCAAAAGCTCGCCAAATCGGGCCTTACCCGCGGGACGCAGAACGGTGGTGGTCCTGCCTGTTTCGCCTACCAGGAAATGGAAGTTCGCCTCGCCCGACAGGCTTGGCTTCGCCGACGGATCGTCGGAGAGCTGATCCTCGAGTGGCTCGGGCATCAGCACCATCCGGTTGAAAAACGGTATCGACGGCAAAAACCGGCCGATCAAGATCGCTCCGCCCCCCACGGCGATCATCACCACCATGATCTGTAGAAGCGTGAAGCCCATCTCTCGATATTCGGATTCCTGCGTCGGCCAGACGAACGTATGGCTTGCCATCACCACGCTTACCAAAATGAGCAAGACCCCGCTCATGCCGAAGACGCCGAACCCAGGGAAGACGAACAGCTCGAGCGCCAGGCAAACCAAACCCAGTAGGAAAAGCAGAATCTCCAGCTCGTCGGCCGTCTTGTTCATGTAGCTGCTCCAGAAGAACAGCAAGAACGAGAGAGCGGAGATAACCGCGGGAAGCCCGATTCCAGGCAGCTTCAATTCGAGGATGAGCATGAACATCCCGACGAAGAGCAGGATGGTCCTCATCCAGGTTGTGGAAAGCGTGGTGATTAGCGAGTCGACCCAAGTCGGCTTGTCGATGCGGAGGTTTTTGTCCTTGACCCCGTAGATCATCTTCAGCTCGTCGTCGCTTTTGACCACCGATTGACCGATTCCGTAGCCGATCGCATCTTGGTCGTTGACCAAAAGCGGCTCGCCGGCGTTCTTTCTTGGTGGGCCCACCACTGTGTAGCGGGCAGGGTTTTCGTCGCGGTCGCTTTCGAGAATGAAGACCACCGCGCCGGTCTGGTTGTCCTTCGCCTGCAAAATCACCGAGTCTGGGTTGGCCATGGCCTTGGCGATGGCGATCGGGTGGTTGTTTTTCTTAGCCAAGAACGCCGCCTTCTCGGAGAGCGTCTTCAGTTGATTGGCATCCAGAAGCCGCAGATTCCCGCCCGACGTAAACACGTGCTGCAAATCGCCCATTTGCGAGTCGGAATGGAAGACGATTTCGTTGCAGGCCAGCGGGATCAGACACGCCATGCCCAATGCTCGATCGTCGATGTAGGCAACCGTCTTCAATCCCTTGGCGTTGGCGATGACGTCGGCCATGTTGTCCGCCGCCTTCTCTTCACCTCCCTCGCTGTTGATCTGAAAGACAATGAGATTCAGGCCGTCTTGAGAAGCCTGAAGCACGCGCCGCCGCAGATAAGATTCCTTGGTTGAATCGATCTTGCCGTCGATCGTGATCCATGCAGCCTTGACGGCGCCGTCGGCCGTCGGATCGACCACAATCGCCTTGTTCGAGAGGTGATACGCGGAAGCGATCTGGCCGCGGTCGTCGACGATCATCTTGATGATCCCGCGCTCGTGCGCCGCCTCGGCTGAGAGCACTCCGGGCCTGCTTGCTTCCCAAGCCGGTTCGTCACCGACCACCACATGCGTCTTCTTGAATTCCGCAAGGTTCTCGGCCAGCAAGAAATGCACTGCTCGATCGTCGGTTCGCACCATGTGCAGCTCGGCCGCGGGGTCCAAAAGCCCAAGGTAAAGGTCGGGCTCTCTGCCCTTCAATCGCGCAAGGTCGCGGACGAATTGCTTTACGTGCTCGGGGACGCGTTGCCCTTCGCGCACGATTGGGCCGATCGCCGCGCCTGGCCCCATCACAATCTCGTCGCAGGCCAAAATCGCCAGGACGGCGTTGCCCCGCATCGGTTCCGGAACATAGGCCACGGTCATGTTGGCCCCACGAAGCTCGCGGGAGATCAACTCCGTCAGGTCGTGGGCGTTGCCGTAGCTTGTTTGCCCAGGCTTGGTTTCCCCTGGGCGAAATTCGAATAAGAACGTCGGTCTGGCCTTCTCTCCCAATCCCTGTTTGCCAAGTCTGTCAAGAATCGGCTGGGTCGAGGCGCGGATCTCGTCGATCTGTTCCTGACCGATCGGTTCGGCGACTGTGAAGAATTGGCCTGGGGATTGGGGCGGGTTCGGTTCCTGGGCCAGGGAAACGGCCCTGAGGCAGACGAAAAAAGCCAGAAAAGCAGCGGGATAAGCCGGCGCGAACGGTTAGACCATTGCCGGAAAAGCATGAAGTACAGACTCCCTCCGAGATCGAGCCCGAGGGTCCGCAAACCTCCCACCCGCGACCACCCCGTCAATGGGAAAGTCGCTCCAAAACCGGGCTTCGCCTGCGTGCCAAGCCGTAGGCTTTGGCCTTGGCGATGGGTAAGCCCGATCTCGAACAGGTTGATTATAAACCTGGAGGAAAAGAGCGTCAAACAAGCCGGCGTTGGTGCATGTACCTAAGCCCCTTAAGCGATTTAGCGCTTCCGGGGCTTGTTGGGGTCGACTTTTTGCACAGCCTTTTCGCCTTCTTTGGCGCAGGATCAGCTCCCATTTCTCGGGCTTGGGAACCGCCTTGAAGACCGCGTCGTCGAGCGCCAAATCAACGTTGATTTCCTTGAAGCGATAGATTTGCGAGTTACCGTCCGGATCGGTCAAGTGAACCATGTCCGGCAGAAACGTCTTCTTGTTGAGCCTTAGCCAAGCGACGCTGATGTCTTTCTTGTCCTCGGCTAGGATCGGGTTGATCTCGATGAACCAACTGTTGGTCTTCTCGTCGTCGAGCCTGAGATAAAAGCGAAATCGGCGCTTGGCCTTGTCCTTTTGCATATTGAACAGGAACGGCAACGGGCCCTCTTCGAGAGCCCGGACGCGTGCGTCTTTATCGAGTGGGCTCAAGAACACCTGCTTTGTCGCGCCTTTGTATTGGATCACGTTCTTGCCGTCGCAGACCACCAGCTCGTCTCGATCGGTAATCGCTCGCCGATCGAACTTGCGAGCCAGCGCCGGCTTCTTGACTTCCCGCTGCTCGATGCTCGCCAAGTTCGGGCTTTTCAAGTAGGCCACGCAGTCGTATCGGACTGCGTCGTTGAAGACTTTGTCCTTGTCTTCGCGTGTAAAGGTCGCCGACAGCGCCGTGTATTGCTGGCTTCGCTTGCCCCAAGCTTCGAGCAGGCTTTCCATCAAGGCGATCGCCTGGATGTCGTCCTTGGGGATAAGCGCGGTTCCTTTGGCCTTCGCCTCGCCCCGGTTTGTTCCGTTTTGGGCGGGCTTGGCGTTCTTTTGTTGCGGCCCTTGGGCCAAAGTGGACGCGGTGATGACAAGAGGCACAAGCACAAACGCGCTGGATTTCCACCAATTCATAACGCCTCGCCCTCCGTCGCAAACGGCTGCGGGCCCGCGAATTTGGCCTATTCCAAGCCCGATCGCGACCCATGCGGAGCGGGAAGCTACCAAACTCTCCCCAGGCTGACTAGACCAGCCGGAGAGAGTCATTACAATTATCCACGCGTACTCGAGCGAGCCCGAGAGTCTCGCGAGTCGAGAGTGCAAGCCTGACCCTACGTCGGGAAATCCCATGGAATTGGAAGCGTCCAAAGGCGAGGAGGCCGTCTTGAAAGATCCACTTGAGTATCCCAAGCTTCGGCCGATGATCTTGAAGCGGCACGAGCAGGATGGAAACCTTTTTGTGGCGCTCGAGGATCCCGCTCGGCGTTTGCGGCGCCCCCATTTTGATCAAACTTGAAAGTTATCAGCGCGTGATCCGAATGTTCGACGGAACCAACTCGCTCGCCGACGTTCAAGCTGCCGTCATCGCCCAAACCCGCCAACTCATACCGATGGACGACCTGAAACGCGTGGTCGCCCAGCTCGACAGCGCCGCCATCCTCGAAGGCCCTACTTATCAAAAATTTCTGGACCAGTACAACGCAGCTCCTGTGCGACCCGCTGCTCACGCAGGCGGCGCCTACGCCAAGGAGGCTCAAGAGCTCAAATGGCAGTTGGGCCAATTCTTCGAACATCCCAAAGGCTGCGGGAAGAACGAGGAAGCCGTATCAAAGGCGCCTATCAAAGGCGTCCTCTGCCCGCACATCGACTTTCACCGCGGCGGACCCGTTTACACCTGGGCCTATCAAGAAATCGTCCGAAACTGCGACGCCGACGTCTTCATCGTACTTGGAGTCGCCCACCGCTACGCCAAGCACCGCTTCGCCGTCTCCAGGAAAGACTTCGACACCCCGCTGGGCGTGGTGAAAACCGACAAAGCGTTTGTCGACCGCCTGCTCGAGCTCGTCGGCGAGAAAGATCTCGAGGACGAGCTTGCGCACCGAACCGAACATTCCGTCGAGTTCCAGGCCGTTTTTCTTCAATATATGCTGGGTGATAAAAGACCTTTCACCATCGTGCCGATTCTGGCCGCCTCTTTTCACGACCTGATGAACGCGGGCGTCGAACCGACCGACGACCCCGAGGTCAAGCGATTCATCGACGCTCTCAAGCAAACCGCTGCGGAATGCGGCAAGAAGACCCTCTACATCGGAGGCGTCGATTTTGGCCACGTGGGCGTCGAATTCGGCGACCAGATGCTCTTGAACCCAGAGACGCTCGACGATCTACGCTCCTTCGACCAGCAGATGCTCGAGCGTGCGACCGCGGGCGACGCCTCCGGCTGGTTCCGAACCGCCGCCCAGGTCGAGAATCGCTGGCGCATCTGCGGGCTCTCGGCCACGTACACTCTGCTCTCGGCCATCGGCGAGACAAGCGGGCGAGTCCTCAAGTACGACCAGGCCGTCAACTCCGAGCTCACTTGCTGCGTCAGCTTTGCAAGCGTAGCCTTTGAATAGAAACTCCAGCTTTTCGCGCACCCGCGTCGAGGCTTCCTGATTGTGTCAACCACAGCTCGAGAAGAAGGCGTCGAAACGACCAACCCCAGCGTCGAAGAACCGATTTCCCCGATCGGCTGGGAACTTCCCCAGTCGCCCGCGAACGAACCCATAACCCCGTGCCCAGCGCCCGCGAACTTTGCGGAAGAGGTGGCTCGTTACGACCAAAACGCCCAGCTGAGCTATTGGCCAGGCCCCCGATACAAAGCCGTCGTCCGCACCCTGGGAGAAGGTCCGCCGCTCGTCGTCGCACCCGGTATCGCTTCAACATACCGCGGATACGCCTATTTGCTCAACCTTTTGAGCCAACGCTTCAAGACCGTGGTCTACGACTATCCAGGCGAGAACAAGGACGACGGCGCCAAACTCCGAAACATCACCCACTCAGACCTGGTCGACGACTACTTTGGGGTGCTCGAATCCTTGCGACTGGGACGAGTCTTCCCACTGGGCATTTCGTTCGGCTCGACGATCGTCCTAGCGCG
Source organism: uncultured Planctomycetota bacterium (assembly GCA_963818975.1). Lineage (GTDB taxonomy): Bacteria > Planctomycetota > Planctomycetia > Isosphaerales > Isosphaeraceae > CAWFUI01. Next base: position 228,095 of record CAWFUI010000017.1, read on the forward strand.
GCTGGCTCGCGAGCCCAGACGGTTCCCCAAGGCAGCGTTCCAGGGAGGCTTTCCTCGACGAGAGATGACCGCGGCCGAGCGCTTCGCCCTGGGAGTTGGCAGGCTGATCCCTGGAACCAACAAGAACTTGCCGCTCCGCGAACAGATCATGACCTACAACCATGGGATGGAATTTCCAGCGATCATCAAGGACCGCTGGAAGCACTACCTCGATGAAAACGCCGTCACGCCCATCGCCTCGCTCTCGCACAGGCTCGACCTGCTCTCGAGGCTCGACCTGAGACCACTCTTGCCTTCAATCTCCACCGAAGTCTTGCTCATCCACGGCAATGAGGATCGCATCGTCGCCAGAAAATACTTTGACGAGCTCATGGCTGGCTTGCCTAACGCCAAGGGCGTGACGCCCCCCTGCGTTGGACATCAAACGCACTATACGCATCCCGAACTCATGGCGCGCACTCGATCGAGGAATTCTTCCTTCCCTGCCAGCCAGGCGGCTGCCCAAGCGATGCCGGCCCCGAAGCCACTGGGAACAACAGCTCGGCGGCGCATTGATCCCGCAATTGCTCACGGCACAGCCAACCACACCACCGCCAACACCGCCAGCCCGCCCACCAGAGCCGTGATCAACCCTGCCCTTCGCCTTCGCTTCAAATAGAAAATCAACACCAGGCCCGTGAGCGACGCGATCGAAACCAAGATCGCCGAAGCGTCGATTACGATCGACCATGATTTGCCAGTGTCTCTTCCCTTATGCAGGTCGTTGATGATGGCGACAAATCCATGGAACGTCTGCGTCATACGATACTCGCCGGTATCGCGTTCGATGAACGCATCCGCCGAGTAACCGGGCCCCTTGAAGGTGACCATGCACTCGCCGTCGTCGACGCGGAACTCCGCGAGCGCCTCCATGGATCGAATGCTCTTTGCGCAAATATTCCACGATCTCGAGCTTCTTTACGCCCGCCTCGGGGTCGCCGCCGGCGGTCGATTCCGACTCCGAGGATCGAGGACCAAGCCAGCTCTTCTCGACATTGCCTTTCGAGTTGACGGTCTTGCCGGATTCGCTTGTGAACCAATCCGGATGGTTCAGCGTCAGCCCGGTGACGCCGAAGAACAATACGACGAAAAGCCCGAACATCGAGACATAGATGTGCAGCCAGCGCACCAACGAGGCGAACTTGACGCCGAGCTTTCGCTTGAGGCCTCGTTCCCGCGCCACGAGCATTGGGTCCAGGTGCTCACTTTCCCGAACCTTTCTTGCGACGTTCGACGGAGGCCGACTTGATCTCGACATTCCCCTTGAGCTCCTGCTTCGCTGTTTTCTCTGTGAGTTTTATTTGTGAACGAATGCTTTGATACGTGCCATGTTCTCTGGCGGTTTCGATAAAGAGTGTGTACTCGCCGGGTTCGACGGGCTTGCCGTTGTCGTCGGCGCCGTCCCAGACCACTTCATACTGTCCTGGGGGCCTTGTGGGCCGCGCGATCGTCGAGATCAGGTCCGCGTCCTCGACCAGTTTACGAGCTTGGTCGCTCTTGTACCATCGCTTCAAGTCAGGGTGCCATCGCGGGCCTGGGTTTCGGGTTTGAACCCAGAGCACGAGGGTCTTCACGGGAAAACCGTCATTGTCCTCGACCCAGATCGCAACATAAGGACGCCGATAACGCCTGGCGTCGCCGCTGGGCTGATTGATCGTGAAAGTGACCAGCCATTCGAACGATTGCTCGGTCTCGTCCTTTTTCGCACCCTTGGAAACGGTTGAGTCCTTGGTCTTCGCATCAGCCTTTTGGGCAGGCCTCGCGCTCTTCGAAGATTCAGGCTCGTCGACTTTCGAAGTAAAAGACGCCAGCTTGACGATTGGCTTTTCAAGCTTCGGCCAACCTTTGCTTTTCGAGACCTTGCCGTCGGCCGCGACGATCAGGCATTGGGCGCCCTCGACCGACTCGACAAGCTCCAGGCCTTCCTTGGGGTCGAGCACGTTCAAGATCGTCGCCAACGCGTCGGCGTCTGCGCCGTTCGACGCAACGACGGTCGCGCCCGCGACGCGTTCCGCGGGCATCCCCGTCCTGGGATCAAAGATGTGCGAATACCAATGTTTCCCGATTCTGAGCCCGCGCTGGGAACGTCCGCTCGTGGCCACCGACTGGTTTGCCGCCTCGATGGTGACAAGAGGCTTCGACGACTCGGAATCCGCCAACGGATTGACCACCCCGAGTGTTCTCGAAAGCTCGCCCCTGATCGTCATGTCGCCGCCTGCGTTGAGCAATACCCCTTTCAATCCCGGAGCCTCGCTCAAAGCCTTGGCGCAAGCTCGATCGACGATAAAGCCCTTGGCAATCGCGTTGAGAGAAATCGGACGGTCGGAGTTCCGTGTGGCGGTCTTTGTCTTCGAATCCAGAGACCAAGCGGGCTTCCGCAAAACCGCCAATGCGTCCTCGAGTTGAGATTTTGAAGGCGTTTTGTCCTCCTTGGAGCTCTTGGTCCAAAGCTCAGTCAGAATCTGAACGCGAGGTTCGAAAGCGCCTGCCGAGCGTTCGCGCCAGCGATCGGAGGCTTCGAGCAATTCGAAGAGCTCGGGCGAAACCTGGACCGGAACGTCCTTGGTCGCCAGCCAACGCGAGATCTCACTCGATCGGTCGTAGGTATTCAATATCTTCGAGAGTCTGTCGATTTCCCCAAGGGCCGAGGCTTCGGCCTTCGCGGCGGAGTCTTGGTCGATCGCACGCAGCCGAACCTCGAGCGACGTTCCCATCACGTTCTCGTAGTGGGAGACGTAGTCCTCGACCTTCGAATCGAACCCAGCGGCGGGCTGAAGCGCCAGGGCAGCCACATAAACAGCAAAACAAATCATGAAGCGTTTACCTTTATTGAGGGGATAGACTCAGGCTGTCGATTAATCTTTGGGCTCGCCCGGCGGTCTTCGCTGTCCTTTTCCGGCTGGTCCTCCCTCGCCTTCGCGCGGGCCAAAGCCCATGCCGCCGCGACTAGCGGACCGCTCGGCCAGTTTGGTCAGTTCCGCTTTGTCGACAAAGCCGTCTTTGTTCGCGTCGGCGCATTTCGAGCAAGCCCTGCATTCGAGCAGGGAGTTCGTCTTTCGAGAGCTTGCCGTCGCCGTTCTTGTCGAACGCCATGTACCGCGCAACAACCTCCGACGCATCAGGCCCGCCGAATCCGCCGCCAGGCCCCCTCCCGCCCGGCCTCCCAAATTCTCCCATGAGCTCGGTCCTGTTCAATTTCCCGTCCTTGTCGGCGTCGAGCGTCTTGAGCGCGGCGGTCGCGTTTTCGATCTCCTTGGCGGAGAGCTCGCCATCGGAATCCGCGTCCAAGGCCCTCAAAAGAGGGAAAGTCATCGGACCGCCAAAGCGACCAGGTCCTCCGCCAAGGCCGCCGCCTCCGGGACCCTCGCGCTCTTGCCCATGCGCCGCGACATACGCCCAACAAGCAACCGCGCAAACCGCCAAGCAAAAGCTGGCCGTAAACCATTTCTTGAACACGTCGTTCTCCTCGAAGTCCTTCTGAAGTTCTATTGCCAGATGAATCATCGCTTCTTCAGCGTCACCGCAATACCCGCCCCATCCATCAGAAGAAACGACGTATCAAGGTGGGGATTGGTCGTGATCGCTTCGATATACCTGAGGTTCGGAGCAGGCCTTCGCATGTTATGGGCGATGATCAGACCGCCTGGTCGAACCAGCGGCAAAAGCTCCCTCAAGTAGGCGTCGTAACCTTCCTTCTCGGCGTCGACGAACAAAATGTCGATCGGATCGGTGTTCTTCGGCACGGTCTGGTGCGCATCCCCTTCGGCGATCGTGATGAGTTCTTGAACTCCCGCCCGCTTGAAGTTTTCTCGCGCCACGGCGATTCTGCCGGCGTCGATGTCGTGGGTGAAGAGCTTGCCGCCGGTCTTTCGCAAAGCGAGAGAAAACCAAAGCCCCGATTCACCGGTCGATGTGCCGAGCTCGACGACCCTTTTGGCCCCCAAGGCCTCGGTCAGCTGGCGAAGCAATCGGCCGTCGGATTCCGAGACGTTCGCATAGCGTTCGCCCTGCTGCGCCTGACTAATCGCTTCGAGAATCCTCTTCTCAGCTTCGTCTTTGGGCAGCGGAGGCTTCTGAAGATCAGAACCGCCTTCCATCGCAACGGGTCCTCCTCGATTTCCACTTGGAGTCCGAACAGCCAATTCCTCGGCGGACAGTTTACCATCCTTGTTGGCATCGCGCTCCCGCAGCTTTGCCGCCGATGCGTCGATCTCGCTGCTCGATAGCACGCCGTCGCGGTCCGTATCGAAAGCTTGCAAAACCGGACTGGCGCCCCCCTGGCCTCTGCCCCTGCCCTGGACGCGCCGGCCTCGCGCCTGAGCCCACAGAGATTGCCCTAGCACAAACCCGCAAAGCACAAGAATCGCTACAATCGAATCGCGACTCATCTTCAAAGCCCCTTTCGACGGACTGCTATCGTTTGTGTTGGTTCAAGCCGAGCTCGAGTCCGGAACCTCAGGGACGATCAACGATCGATCCATCAACGACGCGAGCATCGATAATAGCGAGATGCAAGTCAATTTGGCCGCTATGAAGTGATAAATTCGGTTTCATGAACGGAACACCCTACGAGCTTGCTCAAACCGCGCGACGATGGCCATCCCCGCCCAACCTCCCATCGAGAAGATGATCGCGTCCGAGAGGCTCGGCGACCTGCCGATCACTAGAAGCTGCCCAGCTTCGACAAAGACGGCAATCAAGAAGACGGCCGCGGCCCCGATCAGATACGAGTACGGCCGCCTTCGATTCGCCGGCCATGCGCCGGACAACACCCCAAGCGGGAAGAAAGACATCGTCTTCAACAGAAACTGCTCCGCTGCGTCCACGATTCGTGAGTCCTAATAACCTGCCAACGGAACGACGGAAAGCTCGCCTGGCGCCCCCTCAGCTCGGTTCGAGAGCCACACGAATTGGTAAGGATGCCAGTTCACGAGCACTAATAGCGCGATCCAAAAGCACGCAAATGCTGCGAGCCGTCGACCCGAGAGTCCCTTCAACCAAACAGCCGGCGCAGTCCTTGAATGCGGCAACGCGCATGCGAGTTCGAGCCCTCGCGCCGGCTTCCCATCCCCAATAGGATGCGAGAGTCGCGAGCAAAACGTCGGTCGAGTCCGCTGTCCGAGTTGCGACGATCAACTGAATGCATTCGATGAAACCACAGAGCAGAAACCAATAGAGGAAAGCCGTGCGCTTCGACTTCACAAACCTGGGAGCCCCTCCCAGACCCGAGATCAGTCCCAAAGGCAAGAACAGCACGGTCAGCGACGCTGCCTTGTGCAGGAGCCCGCCAGGATCTCCAAACCAAGAAACGAACGGAACGAAATGGATAAGACCTTCTTGGTATTTATGATAAATTGCCGAAGGATGAATCGTGAGATCCAGCGGGAGCGCCTGGACGAGGACGACGAGTAGGAAGTCGACGGCTTGGAGCAGCCTCAGGTCGCCCGGACCATTGCCCCAAAGGCGAACCGTCCGAACCGTCCAGCGTCCGAACCCCAGCCAACAGACAATCCCCAGGCACGCACCCAGGCACTCCCCCACCACGTCGTTGATCGATGGAACCCTCGGCGGAAAATAAATTTGCAGGAACTCCACCGCCAGGCTCGCTGCGCAGCAAAACACGAAAGTGATCGCGCCGAACAAAACCGACTCGAACGTGTTGCTCGCCTTTCGAAACGATCCCCTCAGAAGGAAGCCCAACGGAACGAAAAGCAAAATGTTGGTCGCCCAATCGAGAGCGCGATTCGAACGAAATCGGCGTCTGGAGCACTCCCGCGAATCGCTTAGAGCGCCTCGACCAAAGAACAGCTCTCAAACTGAAGAGGCACCAAACTGCCATAGACGGGAAAGCACAAATAAAGGAGCGCATAGCGAAGCCGCAAACGCGAATCATCGATCGAACGATCTGGAAAAAACCTTCTGAACCCTCTGTGCAGCTTCGTACCCAATTCGATCGGCAAAAAGCGATGTATCGACCTACTCATTGGCAGTATTGAGAACCTCTTCAACGCAGATCGGGCGTCTTGCCGCGCGGCAATTCTCGGTAGCCGGTGCAATAATCGCTCGACTTAGATGAGATCGAAGGCGGCATGTTGGTCTTACAGGATCGCGTGCAAGACCTCGCCGCGGCTGAGGGGGATCGGTCTGCCCAAGCGATCTTTGATCTCGGAGTTCGCCGCGAATCCCAGACAGTGCAAGATCGTCGCCGAGAGATCCTCGGGTCGGACTCGGCCGTCTCTCGGGTAGGCTGCGTACTTATCCGACGAGCCGAACACCTGGCCTCCGCGGACCCCTCCGCCCGCCAGGGCGATCGAAAACACCGATCCCCAATGACCTCTTCCACCGCCGGCTTCGAGTTGTGGACTTCTGCCGAACTCCGACATGCAGATGATCAGCGTTTCGTCGAGCCGGCCTCGAGCTTCAAGATCCTCGACGAGCGCGGAGAGAGCCCGGTCGGTGGGCGGGACAAGGACGTTCTTGAGCCGTTCGGATTCTTTGACATGGCTGTCCCAGCACGGGTTGTCAGGGGGTTCGTCGCGCCCCCGATACCAGTTCACTTGAACCAACCTTACGCCCGCTTCGACGAGCCGACGCGCCAGCAGAACGCTTTGGCCAAACGGCGTCATTCCGTATCGATCGCGGCTCTTGGGGTGTTCTTGATCGAGCCTGAATGCTTTGCGAGCCTCCGGTGCGCGCAAGATATCAAAAGCCTGTCGGGTGCGGACGTCGAGCACGCGCGCGGTCGTGTTCTGATCCAGAACGCCCCGACCGTCCTGGAGCCGTTCGAGCAAGTCGAGGCGTCGACCGAGTCGATCAGGGTTCAGGTCGGCGGGTAGGTCGAACTCGCGGATTTGATAACCCTCCGGCGTCAGCGCCGCGTTCAAGAGCCAGGGGTCTGCCGAACGGCCGAGGAAGCCCGCATCCTGGCCGGGCCAGACGCTGCCGTCCGTGTTGAAGATTCGATGTGGAAGCGTGACCGTCGAGGGTAAAGCCCCACGCATTCCGGCAACCCTTCCGACTAACGCGCCAACGCTCGGGGAATCGTTCGGAGCTCCTGGGTTCGCGTTCTCGAAGTTCATCGGCTGGTGCGGCTGACCTGTCAACATGTAATAGCCGCTCGATGAATGAGCGTTGTCGCCGGTGGACATGGCGCGAAGGATGCAAAGTTTGTCGGTGATCTTGGCCGTTTGGGGCATGAGCTCGGAGATCGACGCTCCAGGAACGTTTGTTGCGATCGGCTTGAAATCGCCTCGAACTTTCTCGGGAGCGTCGGGCTTTGGATCCCACGTCGAGTGCTGCGGCGGCCCGCCCATCAAGAACAGGACGATGCACGACTTCGCCCTGCCGAACGTCGACGCGCTCATTGCGTGATCAGGGCTCGCGGCGGCCGCGTGGACGGCGTCGACCCAATTCAGTCCTCCGCCCATAATCCCAAGCCCGCCAACGCGCAAAACCTCGCGGCGAGTCAGCCCGTCGCAAAGCCGAGTCCGGGGACCTAAAAATCGAAACATGAACACCCCTTTGTGTTCAGGGGGCGGAACTTGCACAACATGTCTCAAACATTGGCGAGGATAGCATCGAGCCGCGATGTTTGCCAGTGCTTGACGAACCTCGCTTGCCGACCTGACTTAGAGGTCAGTGGAGGTCGATGGTCGGCGGCAAGTCGAACACAGTGATCCCCGTCCGCGCCACCACGAACGTTCGATCCCCCTTGTGCACGAAGAGTTCGTGGCATGCCGCATTGCGCTCGACCCAATCGAGGTGCATGTAAAGCGGCGCTTTGGGATCCTCCAAGATCGTCTGCGCCTGCCGGAACGCTTCGCGGCTGACTTGCTTGAGCCGCTCGACCTTGCTGGCCGAGGGTTTGCGTCCGTTCTTCGCAAGAGGTTCTGCAAGTTCGACGAAGAGATCGAGGAGGATGCCGAGCGAAGCCTTGTTTGAGGCGAGGGAACTAGCGGCGGCTGCTCCGAGCATTCGACTGGTCCTCCGTCGCGAAAGAAACGGATGCGAACCTGGCAACTTGTCAGGCCTGCTACGTGAAAGGATGGCCTATTAATAGAAGCGTCATCTGGGCGGATCGGCGACAGCCTTTTTAGGCAAACAACCAACTTTATCGAAAGAAAAAAAAGGCCGAGACGCCGTCTACTCCCACTCGCCCTCTGCATTCTTCCTACTTTGGGGGAGTCGCCATGCCTCGCAGTCGTTGGTTTTTCCACAATCGTCAGCCAGAGGCAAATTCGGTCCCAACTCTAAAAGGGATGGAGCGTTTACTGAAGGAACTGAGGATCCCGCTGCAAATCAATTAACAAATATATATTATTAATTAATAAAGGTATGATCTCATTCGCCTGGCAGGCTTTAATCTTGGCCTGTAAGGGCGCGACCCAAGCTTTGAAGAGCGAAGATAAAATGGATTTTAGCATTTCTCGAATGCCGACCTGGGTGCCTGGACGCTAGGTTAACGTGTCTGGTGAAAGAGCCTCGGCAAACCTTGGGTAATGCTCTCGAGAGACAGTTACTCAACCCTTTGGAGACCTCGAGCCATGAGATACGGAGTTTCGGCGAAGTCCATTCTCGCCTTCACCGCCGCAGCCGGTGCACTTTCGCTCGCCATCTTCGCATCCAACTCTGGTTCGATGGCGCCCCAGGCTGCTGCTCAAACCCCAGCGTCCCGCCCGGATTTGCTCGCCTCGCCGAAAGCTTCCGACGTCGTGGACGCTGCTGAGGCTTTCCTGGCGAAGCTTTCGGATGAGCAACGAGCGACCGCCCAGATCGAACTCACGCCTCAACTCGCCGTGCGGTGGACGAACTTTCCGGGCGGGTCCAATGTGCGCAACGGCGTCTTCTATCGCGACCTCAAGCCGTAGCAAGTCGACGCTGCCCTGAAGGTCGCCCGCGTCGCCCTGGGTGAGGAGGGCTTCGCTCGATACCAAGAAGTCCGCGCTGCCGACGACGCCTTCGCCAAAGGCCGCGGCGGCCGAGGTCCCGGCGGACCTGCCCAAAAGAAAGACGGAGGTCCAGCCCAGAAGAAGTTCGGTGGAGGCGCTGCTCAGAAGAAGGGCGGCGGCCCGGGCGGCGGGTTCAACTTCGGGGCAATGAACTACATGATCGCGTTCCTGGGCAAGCCGTCGAAGACGGAGCCCTGGATCCTCCAGTTGGGAGGTCACCATCTCGCCATCAACATCTACTACAAAGGAGCGTCCGGCTCCGCGACCCCTTACCATGTCGCAGCCCAGCCGACCGTGTGGAAAGACGATCAGGGCAAGACGCACGAACCGCTCGCTCCGATGCGCGAATCCCTTCACGGACTGCTGCTCTCGCTCACACCCGAGCAGTCGAAACAGGCCAAGCTCGAAGCGCGTTTCAACGACGTCTACGTCGGCCCAGGCAAGGACGGCAAGTTCCCAACCAAAAGCGAAGGCGTGCCCGTCTCCGAACTTTCCGACGCCTCGAAAGACTTCGTCAAGAAGGCGATCGCTGCGTGGACGGGCGACAGCCCCCAGGGCGCGGAATACCGCAAGCTTTACGAGGCCGAGCTCGATAAGGTCAAGGTCTCCTATTCGGGCTCGACGAACCTGAGCGATCGGGGCGACTACGTGCGTCTCGACGGTCCGCGCGTTTGGATCGAGTTCGCCACGCAGGGCAGCGACCACGTCCACACGATCTGGCGCGACCGGTTGACCGACTACGGCGCCGAATTCCGCTTCTGAGGCGCCGACCGATGCGACGACTCCTCCCCGCCCTCCTGCTCCTGTCTTCCACGCTCCCGGCGTGGGGCCATCCCATGCCGAGTTCGGCGGTGGTGTTGCGACTCCATCGCACCGAGATCGATCTCGAATTGACGCTGCCAATCGGCGAACTGGCGGTAGGGTGGGAGAAGCCGTTGCCGTTGGGTTCTGTCGATACGGTGCGCCAGTACGGGGCGGAGCTCGAGACTTACGTGCGCGAGCACGTCAGTGCAACTGCTCCAGACGGACGGCCTTGGACCGTAAAGGTGCGCGAAGTCGCCCCGCTCGACCAGCAAGAGCCCGACGTGCGTGTGGCGTTGACGTTGACGCCTCCGCCCGGAGCGCCGGTCGACCGACTCACCTTCCACTACGATGTGATCTTCCACCATTTGATCACTCATACCGCGGTGGTCACGCTGGCCAGCGACTGGCGCAACGGCGTATTGGGCGAACAGCCGGTGCTCCTTGGAACGATGCGCGACACGAATGCCGAGCTCGCCATCGACCGCTCGGGCGGCAGTTGGGTTCAGGGCTTCTCAGCCATGTTCCGACTTGGCGCCCGACATATTGCCGAGGGGACCGATCACCTCCTGTTCTTGCTCGCCCTGATACTCCCTGCTCCGCTGGCCGCGCAGGGCTGGAGATGGACTGGCTATGTCGGATGGAGAACCGCCTTTCGGCGAATCGTCAAGGTCGTAACCGCGTTCACAGTCGGGCACTCGATCACGCTCTTGCTCGGGGCGATGGGGTGGGTGCATCTGCCGTCCGCCCTGATCGAATCCGCGATTTCGATATCCATAATCGTTTCCGCTGTACATGCCCTGGTCCCGATCTTCCGTGGCAAAGAAATCTTTATTGCTGGCGGCTTTGGACTCGTACACGGATTGGCGTTCGCTTCGACCCTCTCCGGGTTTGGGTTTGATCCATTGACGATGGCGTCGAGTGTACTGGGCTTCAATCTTGGAATCGAAGCATTCCAGCTGCTTGTCATCCTGGCGGCGATGCCGTGTCTTGTGCTCTTAGCCCGTTCGAGCATCTATCGGCCGCTGCGACTCGCCTTGGCCGCTCTCACGGGCGTCGCAGCCGTTGCATGGTTTGCCGACCGGGCTTTCGGCTGGGCCAACCCCATCGTCCCGCTCGTCGAAAACGCAGCGGCTCACGCGCTATGGCTGCTCGCGGGACTTGTCGTCCTGACCTTCGTGGCAGTCCTCGCGGAAATTCAGCCCCCAACATCCGACCCCGAACTCAGAGACCCCGAACTCAGACGGTCCACTTTTGAGAGCTCTTTTGAGAGCTAGATCGAACGAGTAGACCGTCCGCTGCAGAACGCGAACCGTCGTCGCTACTCTAGCTCCGGGTTGTCCCCGAGGGGATTTCCCCCCGGCTTGGGCAAAATGACGTCGAATCGGCGAGGCTTCGATGCAAAGGTCCGATGGCAAGTTGATCGTTCGCAAGCACTCAGACCGGCGAGTTTGTCATAAAGGAGGCTTCGTCGGCCTCACTCGCGATGACTCCGCCGCGCTCATCAGCTTGGCAAGCGTGCCGAGGATGTCTCTAGTTCCGCTCGGGCTTTCTTCGACGCGAGCTTTACGTTCCATGCAAGGCCTAAAAGTGCGAGGGTACGAATGACGACATAGCTCAGGTCGATTTGCCACCATTGCAGTCCGTGACGCGCCGAGCTCGGAAATGCATGGTGGGAATTGTGCCACCCCTCTCCCAACGCCAGGATCCCAAAAACGGTGTTGTTTCGGCTCTCGTCGCCGCTCCGATACGGTCGTCGACCCCAAAGATGACAGGCTGAGTTAACGCTCCACGTCACGTGATGCACGAGGAAGATGCGGACAAGCCCTCCCCAGATGAAACCCGTCAGCGCGCCGATCCACGTCATCGAGAGCAAACCACCCAAAACGGCGGGAATGACCAATCCGAGAAGCACCCATAAAGGGAAGAGGCCGCTGGCCACGCGTAGTGCGCGACTCTTCTGTAAATCCAAGACGTAACGATATAAGTCCGGCGCCTCGGGCTCAAAGAGCCAACCGATATGCGAGTGCCAATAGCCCCTCAGCCAGCCCAAAACGCCTTGTCCATGATGATGCGGGGTGTGCGGATCATCCAGCATATCACTATGTTGATGATGAATGCGATGACGAGCAACCCACTGGAACAGCGGCCCTTGCACGGCCATCGATCCGATAACCACGAGAACGAATTTCACCACGATATTCGTCTCGAACGACCGATGGACAAACAGTCGATGATAGCCGACGGTGATGCCCAAAGCCGTGAGGAGATAACTGACGACGAGGAGCCCCAGATCAACCCAAGTGAAACCCCGCTGCCAGAACAACCCCAGGGCGACCACAAGTCCGCCCAGGGGACCAATAATCGCTATGAGAGTTGCGACGCGAGCGCCTACCGACATCTCCGACGTTCCGGGCTCGGTCGAGCCTGCCTCGGCGCCGATTGTGAGGAGCAACATGCGAAAACTCAGCTCAATAAGCCAAAGAATATGGGGACGTTCGCACATCCCCATATCAGGAAATTTGATCAATGCTCAACGGATGGCGAGCGAATTAGTGAGAAACCACGGCGGCCTCGCGGTCGCTCATGTCGTACGCCCCGCATTGCTGAAGAATCTTGGCCGCTTCGGCGCTCCGACTCTCCGCCTTGACCGTGACGATCGCACGCCCAGCTTCGAATTCGGACTGATAGTACTTGGCTTCATGCTCTGGAAAGCCTGAACCCACGAGGGCCCCAACGAGCCCAGCGATTCCAGCCCCTGCGGTCGCGTTGGAAAGGACGACTCCCAACGTTCCCGCCGCGATGGCAGGACCCACAACTGGGATAACGCCCGACAGAACGCCGAGTCCAGCGAGCCGCCCAAGCCGAGGCCCGTCAAAGCTCCGGTGATTGCACCCGTGCCGGCGTGCGAACCCGGCTCATCCGACTTCGTGGCCTTTGTTTCGTCAACACCTTCGGAGTGTCGCATCGCGACGCCGATTTGGTTCTGGGTGAACCCGGCTTGGTGAAGCTCTGTGATGGCTTTGTTGGCGTGAAGTCGATCCTCGAACACGCCGATGACTGTGGAACCTTGTTGAGTTTTCATGTAAATCATTACACGCAAATTTTAAGCCGGTGAATGAGAAAGTCGTGGTAAATCAGAGAACCGCCCGAGGGGACCCAGAGTCGATCGGCGCCCTGGATGAGAATGTGGCCAGGCGCCCGACTTGGAGCTCCACATGTCGAAGCGGTTCCAAGTTCCAGACTGAGATCCAGGCTGTATTGCTTCCTACAAAAGATGGGTGACCTAATCCACCGCCGGGTCTACCCCGGCATCGATTTACTCGGCGCCGCGGTCCCCGGCATGATCTCTTCGATCGCCTCTTTCGCCCAGAGGCGAATCCAGGGATTGCGATGCGTGGATAGCTCGCGAAGCCTCGGGAGTGCAAACCGCGCGGCTGGACCGAATCTGGAGAGGGCGCGGAACCAACCTTCGGCGAATTGGGTATCGTTTGAAAATTCGACCCAACTGACCGCGTTGTCAATTCCCTTCAATTCCCTGGATACGAATCGCTCGGCTTCGAGCGATGGGCGCCCGTCGCCGCGATGAGCGGCGGGACGTGCATCTTGTACTCATCCTTCCAGTCGTCCTCAGGATCGTCTGCTCGCGTTGTTATAGATTTTCCAACCTCTCGAATGCTCGGATCGATGCGCATCAAGGCCATTATTGAAGCGTACGCCGGCCATTTGTCGCCTTCTGCCGCCGTTTTCTTGAGCGCGGGTATAGCCTCTCGTGCAGCGTGGCCAAAACGACCAAGCGAACGAGCCGCGGCCTCATCGGCGACCCCGTCCGACTCGAGAACGCGAATGAGCGCCGGAACCACAACCTCCGCGTCTGACGTCATGGCGCCAAGCGCTTCCGCAGCGCTCATTGCGGCGTCGACGTCCAGCTCGTCCCTGGGCGCACCGTCCCTGTCAGATTCGAACTTCATCGGCGTCATGGCTTTGATGAGCGCTGGGATGGCGCCACGTGCATCCGGGCCGATGCGGGAAAGCGCGCGAGCCGCCGAGACGCGAGGGTTAAAGTTATAAAGCGGATCGCGATACCTCCGAGAAAGGATCGCCGAGAGCGCTGGGACGGCCGGCTTTGCCATGGGGCCTAGAAGACTTACAGACTCCGCAGCATTGTCATTCAGGTAGGCGACGTTTTGATCCAAGGCCCTGATCAAGGTTGGCAGACACTCCGCACCTTCGGGATCGAGCATCGGAAGGATGTGTACATAGTCCCACTCGGTCTCACCTTCGCCGGTCGGCGCAATCAATCGAGGTATTGCTGACCGAGCGCCAACGCCCAGATTGCCCAGGGCTCGATCATCAAGATAGCGCTCGCAGTCCTCCCCTCCGAGCGGCTCCAAGATGAAAGGGAGGGCGTCGATCGCGCTGGGAACGATCATCGCCAGTGCGATGGCAGACACGTGGCGGACTCTAGGCCTTTTATCGTGGAGCAGCTCCCGGAGCGCTGGAACCGCTGTTTTGGCCTGTGATCCGAGGAGAGCCAATTCGTAGCCGGGCTCTTCTTCTCCGTTGCGAAGTATTTCGAGCAGGTCGGGTACTGGAGAGTAGCCGATCTTGTCTAGAGCCGAGACCAATCCCGTTAGGTCGTCACCGTTCTCGCCGTTTTTGTACTGAGTCAGCAACTTCCTCAAGTGAGGTATCGCCTCACTTGCAGGCGGGCCGATCCTTCGTAGGGCGCAGATCGCCCACATACGGAGGATTTCTGGCCGATCACCGAACTCGAGTCCCTTCTGATCGGATTGAAGGGCACGAATGAGAGCGGGGACTGCAGGCGCAGCGGCTGGTCCCATGTCGGCTAGCACATGGGCAACGATCGGACGCATCTCCTCGTCCTTTCCGTCCAAAAGCTCGATAAGAGCAGGGACGGCAGGACCTCCGATGCGTTCCAATGTGTAAACGGAGTGCGACGTATTGATCAGGATTGTCCCTGTCTCGCCGAGACGCCTGCCTTCCTTCATGAAGACACGCATCAGAGGCGGAACGATCCCCGGCGCCTCGGGGTCGATCCAAGAGAGCGCCTCGATCGCGCTGCGCTCGAACCCCGCGTCAGTCTTGTCGTTCAGAATCCTTAGGAGGTCCGGAACCGCGGACTTCGCCGCTGGTCCGAACTCGGCCAAGATCTGAAACGCCTCCCTACGATCCGGATGGCCCTTCTGCCGGACGATCTTGGTCCACTCTTCGACGTTTTTCCCGAAGAACGTGGGCTCTTCAGCGGCTCGTGCGTGAAGCGCGAAACCAAGACAGATCAGCGAGACCAAGGTCTTTATTGGCATGGAGCTCGCGTTCAGCCGACGAGGAATAGACTCTTACTCTGGTTAGACGAGGCGGCGGGGTGGATTATTCAGTTGGGTTTTCCAGTTCGATACGGACTGGCCTCGATTCAGCGAATCTGGCATCGATTCTTTAGCTGAAAAGAGCACAAGTTAGAGTTCGGCTCGATCTACATGTCGGGCGTCGGGTCGTCCTTTTTGGTAGTCGCTGGCTTTTCTTGATATCGCGGAACCCGAACCAGACACCCCACTTCCCGCTCTTTCTCAGGCGAGCCTTCGCAAGAGCTCGCGCCTTCCGATGATCAGAGTCGCCTTGATCAGTCGCTTGACGCTCTATTTCGACCTGGCGGAAGAGGCTCAGATGCTGGGCGTCTGCGAACTGGGTATCTCGAAATAGCCTCGGATCTACCAAAAAATAAAGCATTTTCTTATGTAGGCATCTCTCGCTTTGCGATATCTTTCTGCGTCGGAACGCTGGGCAGCTATCCCCGCCGCCTCCGATCGCGAGATTACCTCTATTTCTTCCCGTGGGGTGTCGCTTGGGCCGTAGTTGACGTATACGGGGCTCTCAGCTTCCTCCGCCAGCTTCTCTTGGCCATAGGCCAAGTTCAGGAAGTAGACAGATCTACAGGCAAGGAAGAGGATCGCGAAAAGGACGACTAGAATCATCAGATACTTGAGGCTAATCGAACGTTTCATGGGCCCGATCGCAGACGCCGAGCAATTGGGCCGTCGATCGTTCACTTTACCTTCGTCCCTTCACTGAAGTTCTTCAGAATCGCAGGGAAAAGGTTCTCCTTGTTCACCGGAACGCCCCGACGCTGGATCGATGAAGCAGCAAATCGATAACGCTGCTTCATATTTAGATCAGGCTTAGGCATGGAACTCGGTGTGCGGGCGTCGATGGTCAAGAGCTTTCCGGTGTGGACCGTGATCCTCAATCCCTTGCCTTCAACACGCGCAAACTCGAATGCATCCAGACGCTCGAATGCATCGACGTCGTCTGCCTTCCCATTCTTTTGTTTCTTCGAGAGATCGGCTTTCGCCAATTCGAACGTAGCGACGGCTTCATCGGAATCTCGCATCGATATCGGAATGACAAACGTTAGTGTGTCGGCGTCACGACTGAACTGAATGGATCTCTCGATTGCTGCCTTGCTCAAAAGTTGAAGCGACGTATCATCGAGCGGATCGTCATCCATCCTTTGGTCCCCCGCTTCTTCAGCAGGACCCTCCAGGATTGACTTTCGAAAATCGTCCCATGTCGGCTTTTTCGCTTTCCCGTCTCTGACACGTTCGATGGCCTCCTGGGCATACTTTGCCACGAACTCGGCGACGTACGGAATCAAGTCTCGCAATTCGTCTTCGACGACGCTTCCTGGGATCACGGATTGTTGGTAGCAACAGAGGTTTCCATGCTCGTTGAGAAAGAACTCGCCTGGGATCACCTTGACGGCGTCGAGGTCGGCCAAGGTCGTGTAAGCCCCTAACTTGGCATCCAAAGCGCCAATCAAGGCCCGCGGAAAGTAAGTATGTTGGCTCCGGCGCTCGCAGAGGGTGCGGGGTCCAAGGCCAATAAGGTTGAAGTCGTGTGGGATCGGGCTGACGATCAAGTTCTTGCGAATCTTCCAAAGCCTAGCCAAATGGTTCACCTCTGCCTCATCGGCTGTGGCAATATTCGCATAGACGTCCAAACATGCGAAAGTGTCTGAAGCCTTGTCATACTTCGTATAGCTCAAGACTTGCCCGTCAATGCAACCGCCGCAGAGTGCCAAACATACACAGGCCGAGATCCAGCGCCAGAAAGCGTGCAATTTGCTCATGAGCTCCTCCATTTGACGAGCCAGGCTCCCCGGCGAGTGATAAGGATCCAGATCGAAACACCCCACGTTCATAGCATAACCGAAGCATGCTCGAGTTCCAGACAGTCTGCGATTAGCGAAAGCCTAGTCTGATTGCTCTACTCGAGTGATCTTGCCTGTGCCGAGCGACCGCACATAGATTGAGGGAACGGAAACCAGACACCCCACTTCCCCGGCCTTCTCATTCGCGAATCTACGACATCTCTCGCCTTTCGAGAATCAGACTAGCCTTGATCGGTCGCTTGACGCTTTATTTCGATCGGACAGAAGAGGATCAACTGTTAGGTGTCTGCGAACAGGGCTCATTACGGCCAGGCTTGCATCGCATTCGCACGTGCTTCTGGATAGGATCTGATGGCGACTGCCGCCCCAATACCAGCCAGAACGATTACACAGAGCAAGAAAGTTCCCCATCCGAGGCATTCGCGGCGGATTAGAATCTGGAGACACGAGCATGGGACCGAAAGCAGACAAATCGCGTTCGTGACGAATATCAGAAAGTTCATGCCAAGAATGGCGACGGTGTAGAGGGTGTGCTTGTCTAGACCGAACCATCCCTTAGCCCACCGATGATCAGACACGAACACGCAGAGAAAAAGACCCTCCGCGACCAAGACAAACCAAGTGATATAGAAGATCGCGAATGCACTTCTTAAACCAAACTCGCGGTACCTTTGTGAACACAATCGCATAATCACTTCCCTAGGCGGTATCTCGCCATCTCAAGAGCCTACCTCACATCAGGAATTTTGTGTTTCATTGAGCTTTGCAAAATCTAGTGCGATTCTTCAATGTACTCTCTGACCGTCGGATTGGTGACGTTAACAACATCACTACGTCCATGCATATGTGCACCGCAGTCTCGCTCGATAGAGAGCAAAGCTATCACTGGCTCAATCGCTTAAACGTGAGCTGCTCCGCAAAAGGCAGCCATCCTCAGCAAAATAATCACCCAAAAGGCAATCCTCCAATCAAGTAACTTTTGAGTTGCCTGAATTCCGATGGCAATGATGCTCATAGGGATCATAGTAAAGTAGAATAATAGCTTATAGATTTGATACACCGGGAAAAAAAATTCAAGATAGCGCAACGTAACTTCAGAGTAATCGGGGCTTCGCAAAAGATAACCGTGGAACAGGAAAAAGTAGAGCTTCTTGTCCGATAGCATGGAGAGCGTCATTTCAGTAGCAAACACGAAGCCCGCCCACCCCAGTACGTCAGGATCTCCAAGACCTCTTGGATGTCGATTACTCGACTGAAGGAACCGAAGTCTAGACACACCACACATCACGACCGCGAAGTCTACCCCGTAATACAGAATAAATTGAGCTGGGTTTAAGGCGAATGCCGATGGAAGTTCGTTGGTTAATACAAATTCGGGTTCAATCAGAAACTCTTTAACTATGAGAAATAGAATGCAACACGCAATTGTGAAGGTTAGCGCTACGTACTGTCGGATAGTCATTTGCATGGGCTACTCGGGGATTGGTGCACCTAGACTTATGGACACCGCAACCAAACACTTCTCTTCCCGGGCTTCCTCACTCGCCTTTTCACGACGTCTCGCGGCATCCGAGATCATACTCGTCTTGATCCGTCGGTTCGCTTTTTCTTTCTACCGGGCTGAAGAGGCTCAACTGCAGGTTGTCTCTTAAACGGACTTGAATCGGGTCTATCGACCGAGCTCGGCCCGCACATCGCGAACATGAACGAAGCAGTCTTCTCCAGCCGACACAAGCCATTTGCCATCTGGGGAAAACAGAACGCACCGAACGGCGCCGACGTTCGAGAAACGCTTGAGCTCCAGGCCATCCTTTCTGCTGAAGATGCGCACGATCCCGTCGTCTCCGCCGGCCGCGATCCATCTTCCGTCTGGTGAGCAGCAAATCGTGGCAATGTCGCTCGAGTCCGTGTTGATCAATTGCAGCTCTTTAAGCGCTGGTATGGATAAAACCTGAATGTGAAACTCCCACAATGGGTCGCCTTTTGGTCCGCCAACCGCGACCACAAGAGCATCCCCGTCGTTTGTAAATGCCATCGCGCGACCGAAAAATGAAATCTCCGTGTGCGCGAGTTTTTCGAGGTTGTTATCGGACAAGTTAGTGATATCAAGCAAGCCCGCCTTCGTCGTTGCCAGGAGCGAACCGCCGGGAGAAAACGCCGAAACGGCCGCGGACTCCATTCGCCCAATCAGCTTGCCAGTCTCGACGTCGTACAAACTCAATTCCTCGTCCGTGCTTCTGACGAACCTACGACCTGCGAAATCGATTACTGAGGAGGTGAGCGACCCGAAACGGCTCGGCCTGTCATCATCGTCGTTTATCTTCGACAAGGTCCGCCCGGTCGCGACGTCGCGAACCTCGGCAATAAGCCAATCAGGAAATTCGCCTCCGGCTAAGACCAGGGAGCGATCGTCAGCCGAGAAGCGAACCGATACTGGGTAGTACCAGGGCGGTGCACCTTCCACAGCTTCCATGCGAATCGACTGCTTTCTAGCGTTTAAGTCCCAAACAATCGTCTCGCCGGAGCTCGAAGCCGACGCGAGAAATCTCCCGTCGTGAGAGAACGAAAGGTCGCGGATCGCGTTGCGGTGCCCCTCTTCGGTTGAGACCTCTTTTCCGGAGAGCGCGTCGAAGAAGTGCAAGTAATGATCGACGCCGGCTGTGACGACCTTTTTGCCGTCGGACGAAAAGGCAACGGCCTTAACTCCATGCGAACTTAACAGGTCACCTATCTGTTTCTTCTTCTCCCACTCCCAGATTCTCGCAGTTGCGCCGCCCGGGCCGGTTGCCAGGCGAGTACCGTCTGTAGAGAAGGCCACGGCTTCCGGGCCGAAGGACCTTAAATTGATTTGAAAATCATTGGTCAGCAGCTCGACGACAGACTTGCCGCTGTTTGCATCCCAAATGGGAACCAAGGCCCCTCCAGCGAGGGTAGCGAGGAACCTTGAGTCAGGCGAATAGACAAGAAGAGTAAACGTGGCCTCCGGACCAAATGACCGCAATCGCTTCCCAGTCTTTGAATCCCAGATGCCCAACGACGACCCTTCGGCGCCATCCTCGGCGCTCGTTGCGAGGTAGTTTCCGTCCGGAGAATACTGAGCGCAGCGGAATGTGTCGGCCTCCTCGCCGAGCTGGAGGATCTTCTGTTTGGTTCTGAGGTCCCAGATTGCGGCGTGATGTTGATCATCGACGGAGGCAATGGCCTTGCCGTCGGGTTGTACCGAGGCGGAGGAAAACTCTGCCTGATGCTCGAGTGTCAGAAGACATTCGCGGGTCGTCATAGACCAAACCTTCGTGAGTCCGTCGCATGATGCAGCCAGCACGTCGCTGCCGGGTGAGGTCGAGGCGCTCAGGTGCGCAAAGGGTTCGTGTCCGTCCTCCTTGATGAACGTGGTAGCAAGCCCTGTCGATGGGTCCCAGATGCGAATCGTCCCGTCGGCGTGTGCGGTGACGATCGTCTTGCCGTCGGAAGTGAAAACCAGCGCAGTCGCCGTGGCATCAAACCAGAACCGATCGCTGCCGAGACGAAACACAGTCGGCTGCGGATAAGGCTTGTTGGCTTTTTCGGCTTCTATGCTCGTAGGCTTTGGCGCAGGCTTGCCGCATGAAACGATTGCCGCGAAGAGCAGACAGAAGAGAAGTCCACACGACGGTGAGACTCTAAAGCGTTTTTCGGACCTCTGGCGATCATCCGCGAACAAAACTTTTGTCGCGGTTCCTGTCAATCGGCTCATCGTTCGTCCTCTCCACGAATGCTCTCTTCTGTATGGCTACCCCGGCATCGATTTTCTCGGCGCTGCCGGCCCCGGCATGATCTCCTCGATGGCCTCTTTCGCCCAGAGGCGGATCCAGGGATTGCGATGCGTGGTCAGTTCGCGAAGCCGCGGGACCGCGAACCGTGCTGCCGGACCGAACCTCGAGAGAGCGCGAAACCAATCTTCGGCGAATTGGGTATCGTTTGAAAATTCGACCCAACTGACCACGTTGTCAATTTCCGTCAGGTCTCTTGATGCGAATCGCTTCGCCTCGAAAGATGGGGCGCCCGTGGCCGCAATCAGCGGCGGGATGTGCATCTTGTACTCATGCTTCCAATGCCTCGCGGGATCGTCGGCTCGCGTCGCTAGTGATCTTCCAAAGTCTTGTATGGTTTGATCGATGTGCATCAAAGCACTTATTGATGCATACGCCAACCATTCGTCGTTTTGTGCAACCGTTTTCTTGAGCGCGGGGACAGCCTTTCGCGCTGCGGGGCCAAAACGACCAAGCGAACGAGCGGCGGCCTCCCTAGTGCGATGGTTATTTCTTCCCCCGTCCGACTCGAGAACGCGAATGAGCGCCGGGACGACAACATCCTCGTCTGACGTCATGGCGCCAAGCGCTTCCGCAGCGCTCATCGCGGCGTCGACGTCCAGTTCGTCCCTGGGCGCACTGTCCCTGTCAGATTCGAGCTTCATCGGCGTCGTGGCTTTGATGAGCGCTGGGATTGCTTCTCGCGCATCTGGGCCGATGCGGGAAAGCGCGCGAGCGGCCGAGACGCGAGGGTTATAGTTAGAAAACGGATCGCCATACCTCCGAGAAAGGATTGCCGAGAGCGCTGGGACGGCCGATTTTGCCCTTGGCCCCAAAAGGCTCACAGCCTCCGCGGCGTTGTCATTCACGTAGCTGTCATCTCGCTCCAGTGCCCGGATCAATGTTGGCAGACACTCTGCGCCTCCGGGATCGAGCAGCGGGAGGACGCGAACATAGTCCCAGTCGCCGTCTCCCTTCAAAGTCAGCGAATTTAATTGAGGTATCGACGACCGAGCGCCGACGCCTAGACTGGCCAGGGCTCTATCCTGAAGATAGTTAACGTACTCCTCGTCTTCGAGTGACTCGAGGATGAAAGGCAGTGCATCGATCGCCGTGGGATCGATCATCGCCAGAACAACGGCAGACACGTGGCGGATTCTGGGTCTCTTATCGTGGAGCAGCTCCCGGAGCTCTGGAACCGCTATTTTGGCCTGTGGGCCGAGGAGAGCCAATTCATAGCCGGATTCAGCTTTGCCGTTGCGAAGGATCTCGAGCAGATCGGGGACGGGAGAGTAGCCGATCTTGGCTAGAGCCGAGACCAGGTTTCCTAGGTCGTCACCGGTCTCACCGTCTTTGTACTGATTCAGCAGCTTCCTCAAGTAAGGTATGGCCTCACCCGCAGACGGACCAATTCGTCGTAAAGCGCCGATCGCCCAGCCTCGAAGAATCGACGGTTCGTCGCCAAACTCTCCGTCGTCATCCAACCGCAGCACACGTAACAGAGCGGGGACGGCAGGCGCAGCGGCTGGTCCTATGTCGTAAAGCAGATGGGCGGCGATCGGACGCATCTTTTTGTCCTTTCCGCCCAAGAGCTCAACGAGAGCGGGGACGGCAGGACCTCCAATGCGTTCCAGTGTGTAAACGGGGTGCGACGCATTGATCAGGATGGTCCCGGTCTCGCCGAGAATTCTGCCTTCCTTCATGAAGACACGAATCAGCGGCGGAACAATCCCCGGCGCCTCGGGGTCGATCCACGACAACGCCTCGATCGCGCCTCGCTCGAAATCCGAGTCAGTCTTGTCGTTGAGGATTCTGAGCAGGTCGGGGACGGCGGACTTCGCCGCTGGTCCGAACTCGGCCAAGATCTGAAACGCCTCCCTACGATCCGGATGGCCCTTCTGCCGGACGATCTTGGTCCACTCTTCGACGTTTCTGCCGTAGAACGTGGGCTCTTCAGCGGCATTGGCGTAACACGCCAAACCGAGACAGATCAGCGAGACCAAGGTCTTTATGGGCATGGAGCTGACAGTTCAACCGATGAGGAACGGACTCTTACAGTGGTTAGACGAAGCGGGAGGGTGGGATATTCAATCGAGTGTGGAGTTCGGAACGGAATCCCGGAACCCGCGTCCCGGTACTTGTCAATCGCGATCCTACCGCATCTTTTGCCTTCCGAGGATCAAAATCGCCTTGATCCGTCGCTTGGCTTTTTCTTTCTAGCGGGCGGAAGAGGCTCAAATGCAAGGTGTCTGCGATTATACGATGGTCCATCAACGGTGCTCCTCCACATCTCCGAAGCGTGCGCGGGCAAGTCAGAAGACGTCGCGATCGAATTCAACACTTGCAAAAATTGAGCATGAGTTTAGTCAACCGAGACGTTTTCGGCCAACGTCGTCCCTTCCGCGCAATCTTAGACATTCTGCGATCGGCCCTGCTGCCACCTCTGCCGCCAATCAGCGAACCTCGAGATCCGGTCTCTCGAGTGCTAACTTTCGGCGCGCCGCTTGGCTGACATGCTCGAGATTCAGACAGACCGTTTTTAGCGGCTTCATGCTGGCAACGGTTTTCAAGCCTTTGTCAGTGATCTCCGATCCGTAAAACGCTAAGAATTCAAGTTTTGGCAGACGAGAGAGCGACTCGAGTTCCTCGTCGCCAAACGTGTCAATGTAGACCCAAAGAGCCTGCAGATTGGCGAGCTTCTCCAGTTGCCTCAGCCCTGCGCTCGTCAATTTCCCGTCCCAGAGCGAGAGCCGCCTCAGTCCGGGTAATCTTGCCACGATCGCGAGGGAGGCGTCGTCGAGCGATTCCGATTTGAGAGACAACGACTCGAGAGTCATTAGGTTCGTGAGCCCATCTCCGTGGATGTGCTTCGAGCTGATCTCAAGCTGTCTGAGTCGAGGCAGTTTGCTCAAGAGGCTGATTCCATCGTCGTAAATCAAATCAGAACCAACGTCCACGGAATTCAGACCTTTAATGTTGGCGATCGCCTCGAGCGTTCTGGGTCCGATTCGTGTCATGTCGAGACCGATACCTTCGAGATTCGTAAGCGACCCGAGCAGTGCCCCGCCTTCATCGGAGATGCCCGTATTCATCATATTGAGCGTCCTTAACTGATTCAGGCTCGCTAGCAGCCGGCACGTTTCGTCCGACACGGTCGTATGACTGACGTCTAGATCTTTCAATTGCGCGAGCTTTGCCAGGAGCCTGAATCCGTCGTCGTCAAGCCCGGGATAGGAGACATTGAGCCACCGCAAGCTGGGCTGGCCTTGGAGTGCGGCTAGGGCTCGATTGACATTGGGTCGAAGGAGTGGATCGGGGTTGCCCGCTGCCAAACGAACAGCAACGATTGACCGAAAGGGCTCGTCGCCAAGTACCAACCTGACCCATCCCGGCGTGGATGGTTCGAGTTTCTGGCTGGGTGATCCGTCCGGATTAACTTGGAAGTCAAAAACGACGCTTCCCTTTGCCTCTTCCACCAGCTTCAGCAATCGCCTTTGCCCACGGACTCGATTGACCATGTACCCAGAGAATATCGCCGCGACTAACACGGCGAGCATCAAGATCCCGACGCCGCTGATCCATCGGCGTTTGCGGGGCTTTAACCCTTGAGAATAATTGCTCGCAGTCGGTTCTGCTGGGATGGACATGCGTTCCCTCCAGAAAATGCCCCCGCACGAATGGGAAAGCCGGAAATTAAGACCCCGCTTCCCCGGGCCTTCTCAATCGCGATACTACAACATTCCGCGTCTTCCGAAGATCATACTCGCCTTGATCTCTGGCTTGGCGTCTGATTTCGACCGAGCGACGAGCCTCAAATCCAGGCGTGTCTGCGAACAGCCCATTCAAGGGCTCGGGCACTGGAGGAGTGGGCGGCCGCTGGCTAACGTAAAAAGCTTGGAGTCCCCGCAAACCTTCCATCGAATCCCGGACGTCATCCCCAATGGCCCCAAAGATGTGGATAGTGGTCGCTTGCTGGTCATTCGTGGCTGTCATGGGAGAACTTTGCTTCGGGTTCGGTTTTGCGTTCAACCCAGGCTGGGCAAATCGTTGGCCCTTCGGGCTCAAGATTCACTCAGTCTGGTCGACATGGATGAGCTTGCATTTCTTCTTGCTTCTGATGACCGCGGCGATCGGAGTCGGAGCGGTTCCTTGCGCAGCGATCTCATTTTTCGACTTCGGCCGTCGCCACAGCCGGAGGGTCTATACGGTTTGGCTGATCATCTCCACAGTTGCAGCAGCCGTGGGAAGCCTTTGGGCCTTCTGGAGGATCTACGCATCTGCCCTGGAGATGTGGCCCAACGGGTACAACCCCTGATCTGAAGACCTCGGTTTATGCCGAAGTCCGGTCCTTGGCGAGCCAGCCCCTTTTCTGTTCTAGCTTCGCGTCCCTTTAAGGCGGGTCTTCGAGTTCGCGGCGACAATCGGTCGCTTCTCTTTCGCTTCGCGTCCTAGGCCGGGTCGTGGATGGTCTGGAACTCCGTCCTCTCCGCGTCTCTGCGGCTCTGCGTGAGCCACCCATCTATGTTCAGACGCTCACCAAAACTTGCCCGCAAACTTTGCGCAGCTTTCTCATACGGGCCAAGTCTGACAAAAGCCCTTCGCGCAAGTCGGTTCCAATATGAGAGTAGGTAGAGAGCATACGTTTTCCTCTCCATGAAGCAAAACCTCCAATGGGACCAGACGCCTTGTTTCCAAGCCTCGAATTCTTGCGGAACGGCCCGAAGAACTGCCGACTCTGGCAGCCGGCAACCGCCCAAACCACCCCCAAAAGGGGCCAAGAGGCGCACCACAATTTCGAGGGGGGTTTTCGGAATTGCTGGCGGAAAACTCCGCCCATCTCGCCCAATTTTAACCTCGCACTTTGCCAGATCTACCCAAAGCGCCGTCCAGCATTTTGCAGAGCAAACTCTGCGAATGGCAGACACGGATGAGCGCACAGGAGGAAACGAAGGTTGAAAATCCGCTTATGGCGGGAAACGAAGGGTAGAAAAGAACCAAGCGTCCCGACCAGCGAATAATTAGGTTTGTGCAAACAATATATTTATGTGTATTATCTTGCTTGTCTTACCTTCGTGGCCTCCTGTGAGAAACGCCTTTTTTCCGTCTCCGCGTCTCTGTGGCTCTGCGTGAGCCCTCTTTCTCAAACTCTTGGATCGCTCCTGTGAATCCCATTAAAAGAAAGCGACAACACCGTGCCATCTGAAGCCCAGTTGAAAGCCAACGCCCAAAACGCCAAGAAATCCAAAGGCCCGACGACCCCAGAGGGTAAAGCCCGGTCGTCACAAAACGCATTGAAACACGGCCTACGCTCAGGCCAGCCGGTGCTGCGAACCCTCGAAAATCCCGAGGATTGGAAGGCCCATTTGAAAACCTTTATCGACGACGCCAAACCCGTCGGCGATATCGAATTCAAGCTCGCCGAGAAGGCTGCGATGTGTTTGTGGCTCCAGTCGCGGGCTGAGCTGATCATCTCGATCGCCCAGGACGTGCAGATCGAGACCAAGGGGTTCAAGATGATCTACGACGACTGGGAAACGCCTGGCGACATCGCCTTGCGTTCTTGGATCGCCCAGGGCTTCCAGAAACTCCGCGAAGTGGCCTTGGACGGAGGCGCCAACTGCCGCGAATCGATCCGCGAGGCCTGGCTCAAGATCGATTTCGACTTCGGCTCGATCGAGACACTCCAGCTCTATCATCAGAAGCTCGAAGGCAGTTTCTATAAGGCGTTCAATGCGCTCGAGAGAAGGCGGATTGAACGCGAAAAGAAAGTCGAGCGGGCAGAGCGGCTCGAGTACCAGCGTTGGAAGGACTCGCTCAAACTGCCTCGAACGCCGACCTTGGCGACGACGGTGCAAAAGTTCGAGGATCTCGACGAGATCGACATCGCGTTTCTCTTGAAGGACGACTCACTCGAAGAGATTGAGCAGGAGGCAGTGCGGCAGATCCACAAGGAGCGCAAGAGAAAGCAGGCGATGGAAGAGAACCGAGCCAAGCTGGTTGCCGAGGCGATGGGGGAGCTTCAGGAGTTGGCAACGGGCGACGTCGATGGTTCCGAGGAGATCGACGAAAGGCTCGAACCGAAGCTGGCTGGGCCTGAGTACCGGACGAACGGATTCTTCGACGGCAAGGAGAATCTCGACAAGGAACATCCTGAGTACGACTGGTTCAACCTGACCGAGGAGGCGGTGGTGACGAAGGTTGAGCCAATGGAGGAAAAATTGGGTTCGTTTGTTCCAGAATCCGTTCAGGCGCGGGCCGCCGACCACCAGCCACTGACCACTCCCGAGCGATTGGGTTCGTTTGTTCCAGCGCCGCAAGTGGTATCAGAGGCAACGACTTGCGTCGCGCAAAGTGGATACGAATCCGGCATTTCTGCATGTAGGGGCGATGCCCTGTCGTCGCCCTCTGGGCACGATCATGCGGAGGGCCCATTAATCGATGGGGAGGGGCTCCGCAGGGGCTTGCCCCTAAATTGAGAGCGAAAAGCCGGCGTTGTCAAAGCTGGGGTGGGGCGTCGCGGGGCTTGCCCATACTGGGACCACTGCCTCCAGCGCTGAGAAACCCTGGCAAGAACCTCATGGATGTGCCGACGCACAGGATCGCCAGAGCTTCGATTTAGAGTTCAAATGAGATCTGGTTCATACTGGGCTAGAGAGGTCGCGATGCTCGCTGATTTCAAGTTAGACTAAGCCTTCATTCCCTACAGAATTCCCTCCCATCTGGGGCAACCTTATGTCTCGTTGGCTCACTTGTCTTTGGATCGTCTTGCTCGGATTTTCGATCACGGGCTGCGGGTTTTTGAAGGCCAAGGAAGGCGAAGCGGAAGAGGACGAGGAGCATGTTGTCGGGCACGTCACTGCGAAGGCAGAGCCAGCGAAAGTGGCGACGGTCTTTGAAACGGTCGAGGGCCTGGGAAAGTGCGAAGCGATTCCGGATCGTCTGGCGACGCTCACTCCGGCTGTCGAGGGACAGGTGCATAAGCTCCTGGTCAAACCTGGCCAGGTGGTCAAGGCGGGGCAGTCGATCATTGCTTTCGACGACGCCCTCGCGAAGGCCGACGTCGCCGAAAAGACGGCTCTTCGCGACGGTCTGAGGGCTTCGCTCGAGTTGCTGACGTCACTGCCGAGGCCCGAGGAACGCAAAGCCAACGAGATTGCGGTTTCTCAGGCCAAGATCGGCGTCGAGAAGGCCCAGAGGATCGCCGATCGGCTGCACCGGCTTCGAACTGGGGAAATTGCTGAACAACAGCTTTGGGAGGCCGATCAGGCGGTCGAACAAGCGAAGCTGGCGCTCCAGACCGCCGAGGCTCAGCTTGCTGCAATGATGATTGGGCCTCGAAAAGAGGCGATCGCCGAGGCTCAGGCCAAGATCTCCACAGCCGAGGCCGTGCTGGCGCTCTCCGAGGCCAAGCTTGAGTACTTGAACGTCCGCTCGCCCATCGAAGGAGTGGTCGAGGACCTGCTCTGCCACCCAGGTCAGACGATCGCCGCTGGGGCTGAGGTTGCCCAGGTGGTCGACACCAGCCAAGTGCTCGCTTTGGTCTGGCTTCCCGCCCGATCGGCGGCACAAGTCAAAGCTGGACAGAAAGCCGTGGTCAAGCCGAGCAGCAGCGCCATGCCCACTCTGGAGAAAGAGACAGGACATTCGCCGTCCGAAGAGCTCGAGGGTGAAGTCGAGTTCGTAGGCAGGATCGCCGACGCGCAGACCGGCAACTTGCCGATCCACGTGCTCATCAGCAATCCCAACCAGGTGCTGAGCCTGGGAGAGATGGTTACGGTGGAGGTGATCGTCGAGGAGAAGCCAAACCAGTTGCTCGTCCCCTCCGTCGCGATCTCCGATCAAGGCGAAGGACCCGTACTTTCGATCATTCGCGAAGGCAAGTCGGTTCTGTTGCACCCACAGCTTGGCTCGACGCACGACGGCTGGACGGCCGTGAGCGGAGTCGAGCTCAAGCCGGGCGAGCTTGTGATCACCGAAGGCGGATACAACCTTCCCGAGGGCACAGAGGTCGAGATCGAGAAGGAAGAGGACCACGACGAGAAGGGAGGCAAGAAAGAGTCTGATGCGAAAGGGGAGGAACACGAAAAGGAAGAGAAGGCCGAGGCCGGCAAGGACGAGAAGCCCAAGGAGAAGGGAGAGGCCCCTGCCCCGAAACCGAAGGACGAAGAGGCTCGAACGGACAACAAGGCCCGTTCGCTCGCCGTCGAGCTCGGAGGCCTATCATGACCGCGCATGCCGATTCTTTTGAAACCGAGTCTCGAAGGGTCAGGGCTTCGAATCTTGTCGCCAGGGCCCGGCCGTTCTTCGGCTTGATCGTCCTGGTGACGCTGTTGCTCACAGCGCGCTAGGCGTCGTGTCGATGTTCGCGATGCCCAGCGGCATCTATCCCGAGGTGGCGTTCCCGCGCATCGTGGTCATTGCGCAGACAGCGGGTATGGCGGTCAAGGACGTCGAGGTTGGCGTCACTCGGCCGATCGAAGAGGCAGTCAGCGTGGTTCTGGGCGTCGAACGGGTGCAGTCGAAGTCTTTGCGAGGGGCTTCGGAGATCAACATCGATTTCGCCCCAGACACCGACATGATCCAGGCCCTGAACGACGTCCGGGCGCGCATGGCGGAGGTGGGTTCGCAACTGCCTGCGGGCACTGCGACCTTGACCGAGCGTCAGACGCCGTCGGTCTTCCCGATCATCTCATTTGTCGTCACTGGCGGCAAAGACCAATCCGCCCTCTACGACTACGCGTATTTTGACCTCAAGCCACGGATCAGCCGAATCAAGGACGTTTCTTACGTCACGGTGCAAGGCGGAGACATTCGCGAGGTTGTCGTCGAGGTCGATGCGAGCGCCCTCGCTTCCGCTGGGCTGTCGATTTCCGACGTTGCCGACCGTTTGGGCAAGCAGCACCGACTAAAGGCTGCGGGAAGGTTGGACAAGGAGAGCCTTCAGTATCAGGTTTTGATCGACACCCTGGCCGCCGATCCGATGGAGCTCGAGGACAGAGTCGTACTGGAAAAGAACGGCCAGGTGATACGCGTCAAGGACATCGGCAGGGTGATTGTCACTCACGAGGACAGGACCCTGGCGATCCGTTCGAATGATAAAGACGCAGTGGCTCTGACGGTCTTTCGCCGCTTGGGTGGAAATGCGCTCGCGGTCTCGCGCGATTTGAAGTCCGTGCTTGCCGAGGCGGAGAAGTCGGCGCCGGCGGGGATCAAGATCGTCCCTGTGTACGATCAGGGCGAACTGGTCAAAACCGCTATCGCCAATGTGCGCAACGCCATTGTCGTCGGCGGCATTTTCTGCGTGATCGTATTGCTACTGTTCTTGAAGAGCCTGAGGGCCACCCTGATCGCGTCGATCTCGATTCCGATCAGCCTGGTCGTGAGCTTTGTATTCTTGTACCTGATCGGAGACACGCTCAACCTGATGTCCCTGGGCGGGCTTGCAGTGGCCATTGGTTTGATCATCGACGACACGGTCGTCGTGATCGAGAACATTGCCAGGAGGCTTTCCGAGGGCGAGACGGGCGACATCGCGATTGAGCAGGCCAGTAAGGAGATCACAGGCGCGGTGGTGGGATCGACGCTGACGACGATCTTGGTGTTTGTTCCGCTGGCGTTTGTGAGGGGCGTGATCGGCCAGTTCTTCCAGTCGCTCTCAGTGGCGCTATCAGTGGCTCTTTTGGTTTCGATGGTCGTCAGCTTGACCATCATTCCGGTGTTGGCTCGCGGTTCTTGTCCAAGAAGCCGATGCCGGCAAGCGGTCCGATTTATAACCTCTTGGCGTCGAGCTACGAGGGAATTCTCCGAGGCGCCTTGCGTGTGCCCTGGCTCGTTTTGGGGGCAGCACTTTTCGTGGTGGTTCCCGGTTATTTCATCTACAACAATCTCGAGACGGGCTTCATGCCGAGCATGGACGAAGGCGCGTTCGTGCTCGACTACGAGATGCCCGTGGGCACCTCGTTGGCTCAGACGGATAAGGTGTTGCGGCGGATCGAAGCGATTTTGAACAAGACCGACGACGTCTCGGGCTACATCCGCAGGACGGGCGCCGAACTGGGCTTCTTCGCGACCGAGGCGTATACGGGCGACATTCTGGTCAGCCTCAAACCGCCCGGCAAGCGTAGGCCGCTGAAAGAGATTTTCAGCTCAATACGAGACGAATTGAACAAGGAGATCCCCGAGATCAAGCACGAGCTTGTGCCTTTGATCGAGGACCAGTTAAACGACCTTGCGGGCGTCGAATCGAAGATCGAGGTCAAGGTTTTTGGCCCAGATCACACGAAGATTCGGGAGCTCGCGGAGCTGGTTGGGAAGGTGATGGAAGGGTACAAATCGGAGAAAGGAGAAGAAGCGCCTCCGCACGAGCTTGTGTCGATCTACGGTACAGAGCTCGCCAAGATCGACGGTCTGACCGAGGTCGACACCCACGTGCAGTTGGGCAATCCAGACATCCTCATCCACCCAGACAGCGTGCAGACCAGTCGAGTCGGTCTCACCGTGTTGGACATCGAGAGCCAGGTGAACGCCGCACTCTACGGTCAGGTTGTCAGTACGCTTCCCGAACAGGACAGGATGACGAACATCCGCGTTCGCTACCCAGACAAGCTGCGTTACGACCGCGAAAAGTTGGGTCAACTTCCAATCTCGATCCCGCCCTCGGCCATTCCCGGTCACGGGCACGGCGGCGTACCGTTTGTACCGCTTTCCCAGCTCGCAAGGATCGAGGTGGTCAGGTCTGCGAACGAGCTGACGCGAGAGAATCAACAACCGTTCATCAACGTGACCGGGGAGCTCGAAGGCGGCGACTTGGGAGTGGTCAACAAGGAAATTGAGGAGCGGCTTACGAAGCTGCCCTTCCCAAAGGGTTATCGTTGGGAGATCGCCGGCAACTACAAATCGAAGGCCGAGGCGTTCTTTAGCTTAGCGATCGTGCTGGTCGTGTCGGCCGCGTTGGTCTTTTTGCTCCTGGGCTTCCAGTTCAGGAGTTTGAAGCTTCCGCTCTTGATCTTCTTGACCCAGCCGTTGTCCTTGGTGAGCGCTCTTTTCGCGCTTTGGGTCACCCACACTCCGCTGAACGTCTCGTCGTTCATGGGTGCGATTTTGTTGATCGGTCTGGACGTGAAAAACGGGATCATCTTGATCGAGTACATTGGTCAGCTCCAGGAGCAAGGCATGCCGCTGAAGCAGGCCTTGGTTCAGGCGGGTCGAACCCGATTCCGGCCGATCCTGATGACCAGCCTTTGCACGATCTTTGGCCTGGCGCCGTTGGCCCTTGGCCTTGGCCCAGGCGCGCAGATGCAGCAACCGCTGGCGATCGCGGTCATTGGCGGATTGATCACAAACATGCTAATAACACGGCTTCTTATTCCCGTGGGCTACCTCTTGCTGATGGGCCGTTCCGCCTCCATGGCGCCGGCGAAAGAGGCGGCCCTGGAGGCGGCATCGCTTGCGTAGACGAATGATTGGTTGGGTTGCCGCGTTGCTATCCAGCTTTGTAGCGGCGACGGCGGCGCGTGGCGAAGACTTTCAAAAGTGGGCAGTGGTTGCTCGGGAGCGCAGGGCCTGCGAGATCGGTCGCAACGCGCTCCGGTCGGGCGGGAACGCCGTCGACGCTGCGGTCGCAACCGCCTTTGCGTTGGCCGTGACTCATCCGGAAGCTGGGAACATTGGCGGCGGAGGGTTTATCGTCGCGTATCTGCCGGGCCCTGGTCGCGTGACGACGATCGATTTCCGAGAGACGGCGCCCGCTGCCTCGACCGAGCCGCCATGTACCTTGGTCCTGACGGAAAGCCTTTGCCCAAGCACAGGGAAGGGCCCAGGGCCGCCGGGGTTCCAGGGACGGTGGCCGGGCTTGGGCTTGCTCACGAGCGTTACGGGAAACTCCCCTGGTCGAGGCTCGTCGAGCCTGCGGCAAGGCTTGCCCGTGAGGGCTTTGCCGTCGACGAACGGTTGGCAAGGTCGCTCAACTCGGAGCTTTTCCCCGACGAAAAGGCAAGAGAGCGCGAGCAATCGATCTTCCTTGCCGATTTCCCAGAGACGATCGCAGCCTATGGCAAGGGCGACGGCTCGCGTTGGCGGAATGGCGATACGTTGGTCTTGCCTGAGCTCGCGGGTACGCTCGAACGCATCGGCAGAGAAGGCTGGCAGGAGTTCTATAAAGGTGTGACTGCCCAGCGGATCGTGGCATGCATGGGCAAATCCAACGGGTTGATCACGTTGGAGGATTTGGCGTCGTATCACGCTATTGAACGGAAGCCGATCTGCGTCGGGTATCGCGGATTCGACGTCTACGGCATGGGCCCGCCTTCCTCGGGCGGAATCACCATGGCCCTGATGCTGAACATGCTCGAACGCTACGACCTGAAGGTCGACGGTCCAAGGTCTTCCAGGACGGTTCATCGCGTCGCCGAGGTCATGCGTCGAGCGTATTTCGTACGAGCCACCGAACTGGCGGATCCGGACTTCGTTCCGATTGCCGTACAGAGACTGATTTCGAAGCCTTTCGCCGTCGAGCTTGGCGGTTCGATCCGCGACGACAAGGCGACGAAAAGCGAGATCCTTGCTCCCTTTCCTATCCTAGGATCGGAAGGTGAGCATACAACACACCTATCGACCATGGATGCGGAGGGCGGCGCCGTGGCGTTGACATATACCTTGGAGGACTCGTTCGGGGCTCGCTATGCGGTTCCTGGAGCGGGGTTCCTGCTGAACAATGAAATGGGGGATTTCAACGTGGTTCCGGGACGAACCGAGGTTTCCGGCAGGATTGGAACTAAGCCCAACCTCATTTCGCCTCGCAAGCGGATGCTGAGCTCCCAGGCTCCCACAATCGTGTTGAAAGGAGGACGGGTTCGAATCGTGACGGGGTCTCCCGGCGGGAGAACGATCCCCAATACGGTGTTGTGGGTGGTCTTGAACCTGACCGAGTTTGGAAGAACCCCTGAGCAGGCAGTCGCGGCGATGCGAACGCACCACCAATGGTTCCCGGATCGGCTGTTGGTTGAGGGACTGGCGGCGGAGCCAAAGCTGCTCGAGGAACTCGAGAAACTGGGCCATCGGGTCCACAGCGAAGCCGTCCAAGGAGATGCTCATACGATTGTCGTAGAGGATTCTGGCAAGCGACGTGGTATGCCTGATCCACGTCGAGGAGGAGGCTCGGCTGCGGTCGATTGAGGCGAAAACGGGTGGAAACTGGGCATTTTCGGCCGTTTTTTCGGGTAATAATCGACTTTTCCTGGAAAAAAGCCGAAAAAAACCACGGTTTAGAGGACAAAACCACTCGTTTTTCTGTATAGTTCTGGCGTCCATGTCGATCTCGTTCGTCGGCGCCCACGCAAGGAAGACTTCAATGAGGAGGAGCGTGGACTGCTGGCTTTACGCGTGCGAGACGAGCACGACATAACAGGAGGTACTTCGTCCATGGCCAAGAAACCCGCACCGAAGCCCAAGGGCAAGTCGGATTCCGCGAAGAAGCCGGCGAGCGTCAAGCCCGCGACCAAAGCCGAGATCTTTGCGGAGATCTCGACGAAAACGGGATTGGCGAAGAAAGACGTGTCGATGGTGTTCGACGCCCTTTCAGAATCGATTGGCAAGCACTTGAGTAAGAAAGGACCTGGGGTCTTTATCATTCCCGGTCTGGTGAAGATGACCATCAAGGTCACTCCAGCGACTCCCGAGCGAACCGGCATCAACCCATTCACCAAGGAGCCGACCGTCTTCAAGGCCAAGCCCGCAAGCCGAAAGGTTGGCATCAAGGCACTTAAGCCGCTCAAGGACGCGATCGCCAAGTAATCGAGAGGCTACGCTCAGGACATTGAGCGGGGGGACGCTCGAATCGAGGCCGGGGATTGCTCCCGCAGGCTTTGTGTTTGAGCGTCCTCTCGTTTTATGAGCAGGTGTATATCAAACCGACCTTACTCGACGAGCTTCCGGCGGGGACGCAGCTTCAGCCAAGCATCCGCTGTGCGATCCATTCGCATAAGGTGGAAGATCTCGGCAATCTCGTCTACTGTCTTATAGATCGCCTCTGGATCAGGCGGCTGGGCCACGCTCGCCTTGGCGAACTGTTGATAGGCGTCGGCCAACCTGCCATAAGCCTGACGCATCTGGTTGGACTGAGACCGGTGCTGCTCCGCTTGTTGGATCTTGCCAAGACGTTGCTCGACCATTGCCAGGCGGTAAACAAACTCCGGCTCCCTCATACGCAGCTTCGCCGCTGCCGCGTAAGCCAGTTCCGCCTCTTGGAGGCTGCCATGTTTCTCGAGAGCGACGCCTTTGGCGTACATGATAAATGCATCGCCCTCGTGGCCTTTGGGCAACTTTTGAACTGCCGCCCAAAGCACTTCACGATCTCCTCGGGTCTGGAGAATCTGGAGGTAATCTCTCCAAACGCCTAGGTCGTTGGGGGCTTGTTTGAAGCAGAGTTGGATCTGTTCGTCGGCAAGGCTCTCTTGTCCGACGGTTTCGGCCGCCTTGGCCAGCGCTCGCCTCGCCTCCAGATTCTTGGGGTCGGCCTTGACGTAGCCGAGCAGTTCCACCATACGGGTCGCTGGCGAGACGCGTTCCAGCTCCAACCTGGCGAGCATGCCCAAGATGACGGGGTGGTCGTCCTTGGGAGCCTGCTCCAGAGCATCCCAGATGACGTCTCGGGCGTCGTCAAGCCGGTCTTCCGTGACATAAAGCTCGATCAACTTCTGGTGGGCGAGGCTTATGGCGCTGGGGTCGCTGGGGTGTAAGAGATCGATCTTGATGCACCCTCGCCAGGCGGCCTCGGCCTCCTTCGCCGGCCGGCCGCGATAAACGACACGCCCTCCCGCAATTGATCGTCCTTCTTGCCGGGCCACCAAGCTGGAATTTTGTGGAGCTCAGATGCACATAATAGTGGATAATCATATGATGCGTAGAGTCTGGCTAGGAGCGAGCAGCGGCGCCGTCGTTTGGCGAAGCGGCGACGAGTGGTTTAAGCGTCTGGATCGCCTTCGATTTCGCCATCGAATCGTGGATTTGCTTTGAACGACCTTGTCTTCGCAACCGGTCGTTGGCCTCGATTTCGATTCGATACTGTTTTTCGACCGAGGCGAGCGGGACCGACTTGGAGACGTCGTGCGTCCAACGACGCCAGGCCCAGTAGCCGTTGAACGCGAAAAACGCCGCCAACGCACTCCAATAGAATGCACCCAAGAGGAGTCTATATCCCAGACCCTTGCGCCCACGGCTTGGGCCGGCTTTCGAGCCCGCCGGCAGTTCACTTAAAATACTGGACATATGCTCTTATTAGATGTTGCATGGTTTCGATTACTCGAGGCGGAGTTGCCGCGAACAAGGCCTGGCTTGCGGATTGATTGCTCGTGAATTTAAGGAAAAGGGAGAGGCCGCGGCCGCGGACTCTCCCTGTTTTTTGCATTGCCCTGATTCGTCAAGGGGTTCTGAGTCGACTGCTTACTTCGGCTCTTCTTTCTTATCCTCGGGCGCGGTCTGGCCTTTGCTCTTGGCGTAGTCGCTGCCGGCGCCGACGCCGCTGTTGGCCATGTTCTTCTTCATGTAGGCTTCCATGTCGCCTTGGCTGGCTTTGCCGGTCGGCGTGCCCGGAGGCACCACAACCTTGTTCGGATCGGTGCCGCCCGCGTTGGCATCGTTGCTCTCGGGGGAACAACCAACGATAAAACCGAGGGTCAAGAGCGAGCCGATGGACAAGGATCGAAAGATAGCTTTCATCGTAATAACTTCTCCTCGTTGATTTGGATAAGGCACGACCCAAAATCGGGATGATCCGCACTGTCGATCAGGCTCTTTGGAGGGTCCTCGGCTGCCTTGCGGGCTGAATCAGCCGGCTTAGGCAAGCGAGCAGACGCCTTTGCCAGGCGCCCGCATCGTCGTGCGTAAACGCGTCGAGAGCGCGAAAAACACGCCCCAGTTACGATTGCGCCGTGGTCCAACCGCGAGCGTATTCAGTCACTCGGAGAGAGAAAGATCCGCAAGCGCCGGCCCAGCATTTCACGAACCAATTTGATGATCCTACCGAGTCGCACCAAAGTCAAGACCCGAGAGCGGTTCCGACGCCCTTCCAGACCGCCGGAGGTGCAGCCCCAATACCGACGCCGCCGAACGACCCCCTGGCGAAATACTAGTGTGAACTCGAAGCGAATTCAGAATTGGGCGTATCGATATGAACGATCCCTGCTGTCGAAGCAGCCATCTTGCGGAGGTCTTCGGTAATGCGCATTGAACAGAACTTGGGCCCGCACATGCTGCAAAACTCGGCAGTCTTGAACGCATCTTGGGGCAAGGTCTCGTCGTGCATCCTGCGGGCGGTCTCTGGGTCGAGCGAGAGGTTGAACTGTTCTTCCCAGTTGAAGGCGTAGCGGGCTCGCGATAGCGCATCGTCGCGATCCGAAGCCCCTGGTCGATGTCTGGCCAAATCGGCGGCGTGAGCGGCGATTTTGTAGGCAATAACGCCCTGGCGGACATCCTCGACCTCCGGCAGACCAAGGTGCTCTTTCGGCGTGACGTAACAGAGCATGCTGGCTCCATGC
Source organism: uncultured Planctomycetota bacterium (assembly GCA_963818975.1). Lineage (GTDB taxonomy): Bacteria > Planctomycetota > Planctomycetia > Isosphaerales > Isosphaeraceae > CAWFUI01. Next base: position 265,392 of record CAWFUI010000017.1, read on the forward strand.
CAGCCTGCGAGAGCGGCGCCGATCGCCGATGTAATATGGTCGTAGCCTGGGGCAATGTCGGTGACCAAAGGGCCGAGCACGTAGAACGGCGCCTCGTCGCATTCCACGGCTTGACGCTCCATGTTCATGGCGATCTGATCCATGGGAATGTGACCAGGCCCTTCGACCATCACCTGGCAGCCCCTGGCACGGGCCCGTTTGGTCAGTTCGCCAAGCGTGGCAAGTTCGGCAAACTGGGCGGAGTCCGATGCGTCGGCGATCGAACCTGGCCTCAGGCCGTCGCCCAGGCTCCAGGTGACGTCGTATTGACGCATGATTTCGCAAAGGTCGTCGAAACGCGTGTAAAGCGGGTTTTCACGGTTGTGCGCCTGCATCCAAATGGCCATGAGAGAGCCGCCGCGAGAGACGATTCCCGTGACCCGATGCGCTGTTAATGGAACGTGGGCCCGCATCACCCCGGCATGGAGCGTCATATAGTCGACGCCCTGACGAGCCTGGTGCTCGACGATATCCAGGAAGTCTTGTTCGCGTAGGTCTTGCACCTGCTTGACCTTTTGCACCGCTTGATAAATCGGCACAGTACCGACGGGAACCGGACTGGCGGCGATGATGGCCTCGCGAATGGCGTTGATGTTGCCGCCGGTCGAAAGGTCCATCACGGTGTCGGAGCCCAGGTCGACGGCGAGCTTCAGCTTCGCGAGCTCATTATCGACGTCGGAGGTGACCGCGGAATTGCCGATGTTCGCGTTGATCTTGCACTTGGCTTTTGAACCGATGCCCATCGGTTGCAAGCCGAGGCGGAGATGCACCTTGTTGGCAGGGATCACCATTCTGCCGCGGGCGACCTCGGTCCGCACGACCTCCGGGTCAAGCCTTTCCCGGCGAGCCACGAACTCCATCTCGTGGGTGATTTCACCTGCCCTCGCTGCTTCAATCTGTGTCATGTGCAAGCCAACCTCATTCGCGAAAAACCGGCCCGCCGCTCCGAGAATTCTAGTCCAGCACGTGCGCTCGGACGCAATGGAAAGCGAAGGCCGGAGCACGTCATCCTAATCCTTGGGAGGGTAATCGAAAAGTAGGTGCAGCCAACGCTTTGGATAAAGCCCAATAAATATGAAAACTCAACTCTGTTAGAGCATCCTCCTGCGAGTCATCCAGCGAAAGGAATGCCGTTCCACCGTGGTCTCAACGAGAAACTTTTAGCGGATGAATCGCCTTGACGCCGCCGATCCATACTTTGTAAGATCCTTGTGTCGATGCTCACGAAGGGCAATCGATGTTGGCTAAGGCGGCCCCAAGCGTGCAAGTTGCACCTAGGGGCTAATTTTTTGCGCCTCGCCATCGTCCATGAGCAGTGGACGCCAGGGTGACGACCACCCACCTTAAAATTCCGCGGTAATGACAGCCGCTCGCATCGCAAACTCGACGGGAGTCCGTCGAAGTGCCTGTGGAGCTGGCGTCATGCGATTACGCACTCGAACGAGCAACCCGAGACAAACCCGGCGAGCATGTGCTCGACCGTTCCGTGATTCAGGTCAGGCTCGCGCTCTCGGCATCGCTCGAATTGACGCAGACCCGACCACCATCGTCCCAAAAATCTACCAAACGCTGTGCACTCCTTGCTAACGCGAGGTCAGTGCAGGCGTCCCCACCGAGTTGACATGGAGTCCTCAACAATGTTGGTCCTGAGTAGAAAGATCAATGAATCGATTCTTATCGACAATGACATCCGCGTGACGATTCTCGAAGTACGCGGCGGGATGGTCCGGCTGGGAATCGAAGCCCCGCCGGAAATTGGCATCCTCCGCGAAGAGCTTGTGGAACCGCGCGTCGATCTCGAATCAAAACCGTTCTCGCCGAAACCAAAGAAGGCTTCTCGCGGCTTTGGGATCAGAGAGTTCGGTGTGATGCAAGACGTTGACCACACTTATGGAAATTGAAAGCGTCCACTCCTTCCCCCCCATCCTTTACTCACTGAGCCGCCTAGAGGCGGCTGCAAACATCAAGACTTTTCCGAGATCGAGTAACAACCTTCGGAGTACCCAGCGATGTTGACACTGACACAAGCTCTGATCGTTCAGGATGGAGATTGCACGTCGTGCTCATTCCACACGAAGCACGTCCATCACCGAGATTTTCCAGAGATCTGGACGGAGGCTGGTTCGGTCGCCGAGGCGGTTCAACACCTTGTTGGCCAGTTTTCGAAAGTCAAAGAATCGGCGCTCGGGACCAGGCAGCAACAGGCTGTGGATCAAGCGATTGCCGACGTGAACGAGTTCCTCGCAAGCCTGCCTGGAAGTCAGGGCGAAGCCCCATGCGGTTGCGGAGTTCGCGGGTCTAGCGAATTTGAGCCGGCGCTTCGAGCCAGGGTAAGGTCTCATCATCGCGACGCTCCGAACCGGTAGTGTTCAAAGCTCGCTCGAGAAATCGCAGCCGCTCGAGCGAGGCTTGACGGTATCCGCGAAGACCGGCGCCATCCGATCGCCAGTTCAAAGCAGGGTCGTATAAGTCGGAACCGACAGGCCGTTTACGCCCATCAGTCCCGACGCCGTCAGGGTGAGCGGTTTGTTCCGCTTGTACGATCCAAGCACCAGATCGACGCTGTCGCTCGAGCTGTTGTAGATCGCTTTCGTCACCTGGACCTTGACCATCTTGGAACCACGCATCTGAGTGACGTGGAAGTTCCTCTTCACTTGAGCGGACTGCGGAGTGAGGAAGGCGCTGAAGAAGAGGCGATCGGCCTTGAACTTCTTGAAGTGGTGAGGCTTTCCAACGACGAGAACGACTTGGGAATCGCTGACCAGGCTAGGGGCGTAAAGAGATTGACCAACGAACAGCACCGAGTTGCTTCCACTTCCCGAAGGATAGCTCTTGCCGCCGAAGGTGAGAGCGGAATCGGAATCGCCCAAGGCGGTCACTTCTCCGTACCGAGAAACCGCAAGCGAGTCGATTTCAGGAGAGCCTGTGGGAGACTCGGACACCGCGGAGTCGAGGTAGTTTCCGTTGGAATCGAGCTTGATCACCAAGGCGTCCTCGATCCCCAGCGGGTCTGGGCTGGGAATTAGAACGCCTGCCCCGGTTGTCTGGCCGTAGTGTGCATTACCGAAAACAAAGCCGCCGACATACACGTTGTTCGCAGAGTCGAGAGCAATTGCAGAGCCCTGGTCGGAATCTGTTGACCCGAACTCGTTTGCCCAGACGATGCTGAGCGAGGAATTGAACTTGGCCACGAAGCCGTCGGAATTGCTCGTCATCGGATTGGAACCACCCTCGTTTGTAAGATTGATGGTCTGTCCGAAGCTGATCGATAAGACCCCGTAGAAGCTGCCGGTCATATAGACGTCGCCGGCGGAGTCGACTGCAATATCGCCCAAGGACGCCTCCGCCGCCAAGCCAAACTCATCCTTTGCCAGCAGGGAGCCCCCGGAAGAGAATTTTTGGAGCAAGATGAGGTTGCTCGTTGTGTATTCGTGGGATGTCAGATACACGTTTCCGTTGGCGTCAGCGCCGACGGAGGGACTCGACGCGTCGGTCGATCCCGCAGTCGCGCCCCAAACGTATGACAAATTCGCATTCAGTTTGAGCAGGAAACTGTCGCTTGTCGAAGCCGTGGTGATCGTGCTGCTCTGACCAGAGTATGTTCCGGTCCCGCTGTAATCACCCGCGACGTAAACGAATTGGCCGGAGGGATCGATCGAGACGCTCGAAAACTCGGAAAAGTTTGTCGTGGTCGTGAAGACGTGGAAGAGCGAGGCGTTGAATGCACCGGTCGATGAAAGTTCGAGGATGAAGGCGGCGGTTGGCGAGGCGGCGCCGGTTGAATAAGTGAATCCCGAGGCGCTCGGATCGAAGTTCACCGCTCCGTAAAACGCTCCTGCGACGTATACGTTTCCGGCTGCGTCGACGTCGAGCGAATCTTGATACAAACCGCTCAACGCGTTCGTCGCCTCAAAACCATGCACCCAAACGAGCGCGCCCTCTGGGGAGTACTTCGCCACGAAACCGCTCGTCGTCCCGGTGAAAGTGGTGAGAGTCTGAGGCGTATCGGTCGGGTTCGGGTCGAAATTCGTTGTTCCGTTGTAAGTGCCAACAATGTATGAATCGCCTTGAGGGTCGTCTGCAACGCTCAAGGGTGTAAGCCCTGGCCCTGAAATGCTAATCCCAGGCGAGAACGTGATCGCAAGAAGCTTACGATCTTCGAGAGCCTCGCAGGTCGACTGATGCCGCTGAACATCGCATCTTCTCCTGGAATTGGAACCTCTCACACGAGAAAACAGAGACATGGGGGGAATGTCCTTTCTTGGTGCGAACTTCACGAATCGACAGACCTATCCAATTGACAATCCGCGATGGGTCTGACCTCGGGCAAAAGCGAGAACCGAAACGAACGCATGAGGATCCGGCGCCCTGCTCCCCGACGAATTTTCGTGGTCTCACTGCCTAGCGAAACAAAAGTCTGCGGATATGTTTCAGCGAAAGCAAAACAAAATCGGCGCGTTGATCAAAATCATCACATTTCCCCCTGGTTGCCCAGCTTGAGATATGATGCATGCATTGTGCATTTGATGATTTCTTGGGGAATTAGAGTGACTCCTCGCTGAACACCACCGGTGCAACGCGGCAGGTCTTACGCTAACCCAAAGCACTACGACGGTTCTGGCGATTTGCGCGGCCACACCTGGGAGACCTTGCTTACACTTCGGGTTGGTATGAGGAGAACGACTCCTATTGCGATCTCGGATAAGCGAGAGAAGTGTTAGACGGTCGTATTAGACAAGTAGTCTAGAATTAGAGGAGTAATAATCTGCGAGGTGGTCGAAAGACTGCCTTGGCCATGGTTGCTAATTTCTTAGCGACGGTGATTTTGGTCTCTTTAGCTCGATCATCGCGGGATCGGCAAGAGTAATTTAATTAATTTACTTACATATGATCGTATCATACTTGCGAGCCGATTCTAAGCTTTAGCAATCGCCCTTCGTCTACCCGAGACGACTCGCGTGTCGGCGGCTTGGCCGGTTGGCGTCGGCCGGATGACAATCTCGACGTCTCTTCCCAGAGCGTTCAGGAACCGAAACAGTCGGTCCATTGAGAAACCGTCGAGCTTGCCCTGCAAGAGCGCTGAGACCTTTGGCTGATCGACTCCCAGCAACCTGGACGCCTCGACCTGCGTAAGTTTTCGCTCGGTGATGATCTCGGCGATTCGATAAACGAGCTGCGCTTTAGCGAGCAATTCCTCTGGATTGGCAAGGTCGAGGTCGGCAAAGACGTTGCCGGACGATTCATGAATGTCGACCGTTGCTTTTTCTTTCCGCCGCTTGTTTTTTACTGTTTTCATGGTGTTCCTCTGCCGCCTTCAGACGTTTGCGAATGAGATCGATCTCCGTCGTGGGAGTCGAAGAGCCTTTATTCGATTTCTTTTGAAACGCGTGCAGCACATAGACTGCCCCGGCAAGTTTCACGGTGTAGACAGCCCGGAACGCATCACCGCGATAGGCTTCCACGACCTCCAGGACTCCAGCGCCGCCGAATCCTTTGAGTACCTTGCTGTTTCGGTTCTTCCCACCCAATTGAGATTCCCAGAGGGCGAAACCCATCGCGACGCGAACGCCTCGAGGGAATTCACGTAAGTCGTCTCGACTCGACCCCATCCAGAAAAGTGGTTTTGGTTTGGACGCGTGATCGCTCACGTCTATGCTAATTCTGGCATAACCCCGACTTCTGGACCAGTCCCTCTCGTTCCTGGCTTGTGTTCTTCGGGTCCGGATCAGGAAGATGTGGTGGATTCGAATGCTTGAGGCGGTCTCAATACGAGAAGCAAAAGCAAAAGAGTGCGAGCATCCTATTGAACGAAGCGGCCCAGACGAACTCATATTGGACGCGCATCGACCTCGACGAGACGACCTCGACGAGCGACGTCGCACGTAAGCTCGTTATCGAAGGTTTGATCCCTGTGCCGCTCGTCGTTCGCGCTAAGAGGCAAACCGCGGGTCGGGGCCGAGGGTCGCATTCGTGGTGGTCCGACGAGGGGAGTCTGACGTTCACCGCGGCGGTCGATCCAGGGGCTCTAGGCCTGCGGCTCCAAGATCAGTACAGGGCCTCTCTTGCCGCCGGCGTCGCTCTGGTCGATGCACTGCCTGAGTTCGCTCCTTCACAGACGCTCGGCATCCGCTGGCCAAACGACATCGAATGCCAGGGCAAGAAGCTCGCGGGGATCCTCTGCGAGCTTGTCCAGACCTCCAACGGGTCCAGACTCTTGGTCGGCATCGGCCTGAACGTCCGCACGAACTTCGAAAAAGCTCCTGAAGAAATTCAGAGCATGGCCACGTCGCTTTCCATTCTCGCAGGGGAAACTATAGGCCCAGAACACAACGCGCCTATCGTCTTAAGAACGCTCGAACGATTGTTGGTATGTCTGGAGATGCTTGCCTCTGGCGACTCGTATTTGACAACGCGCTGGTCCGCGCTCGACCTGCTGGAAGGGACCGACGTCGCGATCGATCAAGCTGGGGTAATCGTCCGGGGTCGGGCATGCGGGATCGGCGTCGACGGTTCTCTTCGACTGAGAACCGAGGAGCGGGGATTGATCGAGATTCGAGGCGGGCAGATCCTCCGCTAATCCAGACTCCCTGGCTTGCTCGGTTCGTTCCAGAGCCCGGCCTTGGGTACAATCCTGTTGCGCTCTGCTCGCGGGTCGATCAAGGTCATACTCCGTCTTCCTCAACCGAGTCAAAACGCTCTGATACGGGAGAAAATACGTTTATGTCGGCACGCCTAGTGGCCATCGCTCCTTTCAAAATCTCGGCTTTGGTGCTTGCGCCATGCTGGCAATCGCCGGCTGCGGGAGGAACGAGGTCGAGAAGCCCCGGCCGGGCGGGTCGGCGTTGGAGCCGCCCAACACTTCAGGGTTGGAGAGTCGGACGAGCGAAGCCCCGGCAAGCGGATCGGCCGTGGTCGGCGATCGACCCGGCAACGCTTCGGGCCCGCGCTATGTGCCCTCGACAAAGGACCCCAGTCCATTCCGGTTTCGCGAAATTGCAGAAGGGTCCGGGGTCGATTTCATCCATTATTCCGGAATGACCAAAGACAAATACTACCCCTCGGCAAATGGTTCCGGCGTGGCCATTTTCGATTTCGACAACGACGGATTGATGGATCTGTACTTTGCCACCTGCACCGAGATTCCTCTGGGCGCCGCCAAGAAATCGCATGGGACGAACAAGCTTTACAAGAACCTGGGCGGGGGGAAGTTTCGCGACGCCACCGCAGCCGCTGGATTGGGCTTCGAGGGGTTCTGCAATGGGATAACCTGCGGCGATTTCGACAACGACGGCGATCAGGACGTGCTGCTTTCGAACTACGGCGAGTATGTCTTGTACGAAAATCAAGGCGACGGCACGTTCAAAGATATTAGCAAACAAGCGGGCGTGCAATCGTTTTTCTGGTCCTCCGGCGGAGCGTTCCTTGATTACGACAACGACGGCGACCTGGACGTCTATCTGGCGAATTACGGCAAGTGGACTTATCCCGAGGACGACAAATTCTGTGGCGACCACCAGCGGAACATTCGGATTTACTGCGGCCCTGGAGCGATTGTTCGGGTGAGGCATGTGCTTTTTCGGAACAACGGCAATAGGACGTTTACCGACGTGACGGAGGCATTGGGAATCGACAAGTATAACGGCGAGTATGGGCATGGATTTGGCGTCGTGACCTCCGACCTGGACGGCGACGGTTTGATTGATATTTACGTAGCCAACGATATGAATCCCAATTTTCTGTTCTTCAACGACGGCAAAGGCGGATTTCGGGCGGCGTCGATTGTCGCGGGCGCCGCACTCGACGAGAACGGCCAGCCAAGGTCGGGAATGGGCGTCGACGCGGAGGACGTCGACGGCGACGGTCTGCCGGACTTGTTCGTGACCAATTTCGCCAACGAACCGAACTCTCTCTTCAAGAACCTGGGAGGTGGAGGGTTCATTGAGACGACGGGCGAGATGGGCCTGGCCTCGGACAGCGTTCCCTTCGTGGGCTGGGGGTGTACACTCTCCGACTTCGACAACGACGGTTGGCCCGACGTCTTTGTGACCAACGGCCACGTCGACGACAATCTGAGGACGCTTGGCAGGGAAGTCGATTACGAAGAGCCCCCCCTGCTCTTCCGCAACCTCGAGGGCAAGAGGTTCAAGCTTGCGACGAGCGGCGTCGGTCCGTATTTCGAATCGAAGCACGTTGGCAGAGGCGCTGCGTTTGGCGATCTGGACAACGATGGAGATATGGACGTCGTTGTCAATCAGCGCGACGGCAGACCGGCCATTCTGATCAACGAGACGCCCACCAAGAACAACTGGATTCGGTTGATCTTCAAGGGTGCGAAATCAAACCGCGACGGCGTTGGCGTTCGGGTGGTGATCGATACGGGCAAACGTATGATCGTTCGGCAACGCAAAGGTGGGGCCAGCATGTCGTCTTCGAACGACCCCAGGCTTCTGGTCGGCGTCGGCGAAACCTCCGAGCTGCCGAAAGTGTCGATCTTTTGGCCGAGCGGCGCCAAGCAGGTTCTGACGAACGTCAAAACCGACCGGACGATCGAGGTTGTCGAGGAAAGCTCGAAATAATCGAGGCCACGGATCGACCGCGGTTGGGCTTCGGCAACTCCCTTTGCCCAATTCGGCGAGTTCCGTTAGGATCTGCCGCCAGAATGCAAACGCCGGTCGACGAGAGAGGAAAAGGACTTCCCATGCACACCCCATTTCGGACGGAGATCGAGCTTGATATCACTGCGAGAGAGTCGCGGGGCGCATCCAAAGATCTGCCTGCCATCTCGGTTGTGATTGCATCGGTCAACGGACCGAGGCTGCTCGAGCAGGCACTTGGCGCTTTGGATCTCGAACCCGAGCGGTCGAGCATGGAGGTTGTGGTCGTCGAACGCAAAGGCTCGAGCGTTAGGGGGTTTCTCGAAGAGCGCGATCAACCCGTCAAGATCGTCGCCGTCGACGAACCATTGTCGATTCCAAGGCTCAGACACGCAGGGGCGCTTCACGCGACGGGTTCGATCGTGGCGTTTCTGGAAGATCACGTGACGGTCGAATATGGCTGGACAAAAGCCATGGTTAGGGCTGTGAGCGAAGGGGAAGCCGCGGCCGTGGGGGGAGTGGTCGAGAACGGCAAGAGAGGAATCGTAAATGCAGCAGCATACTACTGTGAATATACGCGTTATATGTATCCAGTGCCCGAAGGCGCCTGGGGCGACCTGCCAGGCAACAACATCGCCTATCGACGCGAGGCTCTTTTCGAGCACCTGGACGTTCTCGAGAGCGGCAAGTGGGAATCTTGGATCAATCAAAGGCTCGAGGAGGATGGCGCAAGGCTCGCGTCGACGAACTCCGCCGTGGTCCTCCACATCAAACCGTTCCGCTTCTGGCATTTCTTGACGCAGAGGTTTCACTTCTCGAGGTCTTTCGCGGGGATGCGAAGAGTTGAACAATCGCTTGCGCGTAGAGTGGTTTATGGCGCTGGCTCGCTGGCCCTGCCGCCGATCCTCATGTCAAGGATCGTCAAGGACGTATTGCGCAAGCGGCGATTTGGGCGCGAGTTCATTGCCGCGGCGCCAATCGTGGGGATCTTTCTGACCGCGGGCGCGGTGGGCGAGATGATTGGCTACTTGTTCGGGCCTGGCGATAGTTTGGAACGAGTCGAGTGAACGGTTTACGAGAAGAAAAGCCAAGGCTTAGCGTGATTGTCGCGGCGACATGGTCTTCCATCGCCGCCGGCCGCACGATCGATTCACTTGGGCTTGCTAACCGCGACGACGTCGAGGTTGTGGTCGCAGGGAGTGGATTTGACGGCGGCGGCGAAGCTGGACGCAAGGTGGTCTGGATTGATGCGCCCGAGGGTGCCGAAGCTCCTTTGCTGCGTTGGCTCGGTCTGGCCTATACATCAGCGCCAGTCGTCGCGTTTACCGAAGACTGTTGCACGCTCGAGCCAGGCTGGCTGGACGCCTGGATCTCGGCTTTCGAGGCGTCCCCCTCCCTGGTCGCGGCGGGCGGCTGGGTTCGGCAATCGGAAGAGCAATCGAGAGCGATCGATCGAGGAGTGTTCGCATTTGAATATGGAGACTACGTGAGGAAGAGGCTGGCGGCCCCGTTCCAAATCTCGGGGTGCAATTTCGCGGTGCGCCGGCAGGACGCCGAACGATGCGCCGATTCTGGAAGGCTTTTCGAGACCGATTTCGACGGCCGTTCAAGTATGCGAGATATTGATTCACAAACTTGTGCAAGGATCGAGTCCGCGGGCGCCTCCCACGTTCGGTCCTATGGGGTCTTCGAGGCTTTGGCTGATCGTTTCCGGTTCGGAGTGGATTTTGGCCGACTACGGCGGACTCGAGGCGATTCCTGGCTCCTGGGATTGTTCGCTTTGCCAGCGATCGCCTTTGTTCAATCAAGGAGAGTTCTGAGCAACCTCCGAGCGATGGCGCCTAACGCGTCGAGATGCTTCTTCGAACAACCGTTGGCTGTCTTACTAGCGCTCTCATGGTCTCTCGGCGAATGGGCTGGCTGGGTGTTGCCCGCGCCTCGCTCGAGCGACGGGCGACGACATGAAAGAACGGAGCCACTCTCAATACGACCCAGTCCAGCGGGCTCGTAGTTGCGCACATTTGGTACATACGCGCCGTCATCCGCTTCCAAAGCCCAAATCGTCCGATCTCGCCTTCAGTCAGCGACGGCGCCGTGATCGTTCCCCCTTCAAAAGGCGACTGCCTGAGCAACCGCCTCCACTCTCCAAGCCCTAGGTTCTTGATCGAACGATAACCCATTCCGCGAACCCTTTTGACATAGGCGGACATCCAGCTCCTGGGGAGAAACCCAACGCCCCATACATGAACGTGAGGTTCAGGCGCAAAACTATAACGATTTGGCGATGCGAGGAACAATCCTCCCCCTGGAACGAGCAGCCGATGCACTTCAACAAGCGTTTTGGCCTGGTCGCCGACGTGTTCGATAACATCCCCCGCGAGGACAGCGATAAACGAGCGATCAGGCAGCGGCAGAGCCTCTGCACAGCCACAGACGAGCTGGACTTCCTGGGCAAGCCCAAGATTCTCCAGTCGCTTGCGGGCGATCACAAGCCAGCGCATGGCGATATCGACCCCCCATACCGACTTAACACCTGGATGCTGAGAGACCGTTTCGAACGATGAGCCCGATCCGCAGCCAAGGTCCAGAACCGCACCGGGTTTTGGAAAAGGCTCGATCGCCTTCAGGCATTGAGGCGTTCTATCCGCGACGGTCTGCATGTGTGCGAGTTGGAGGCTTCGAGAGACGGAGTCGATCGGCTCAGGGGCGAGGTCGAAGTAGTGCTCGAGCAGAGCTTCAAGAGTGGACTGATTGTAGACGGATTCGAGCTGATCCACGATGCGCCAATCGAGAGCGTTGGGCAGGTAGTCGTCGTCTTGCGTTCGCAGGTCGGGAATGCCTCGCCAGGCTCTGCCTTTGCGTTTACAGGCATCGCAGATCCAAGCTGTGGATTGGACCGAGATCGATCCCATGCGACAGAAGGGGCAGATCAAACGGGGGGTTTGCATCGTTGAGCGGATCCTTCCGCATATTGGTGTAATCCCACCTGTCTCAGAAGAATCCTAGCCAAAACGCAAGGAAACCCCCAGGCCAATCGCCTGGAGGTTCCATAGGTTCTTTGAAGAGCGAGAGCCTTGTCCAAGAAATCAGTAGGCGTCGCCCGATATGACTTCTCTTCCCGCTCGCGTCGAGAGCTTCTGGTAGACGCCCGTCTGGGTTTGAGCAGCCAGGCTCCAGGCGCCCGTGTTGGGATCTTGCACGGCGCCGATGGGAATGCCGTTCGTATAGTTCCAGCAGGAGATCGAATCCTTGATGAAGTGGACCGAACCATCGGCGAACGATGTGTTCACTCCGCCTGGATGCATGCTTGCCGCGTTCGACGCGATCACGTTTCCAGGAAGGCCGATGCCTTTGCTCGACTTGTACATATTTGGTGGATAGAACGTGTCCACGAGAGCGTCCTGGATGTGACCCGACTGCCAGTAGTGAAAGGCATTTGGCGGGAACGTCAGAGAGGCCATGACGTTGGTGGTCCACAAGACGCTCTGAGCGTGCTCGGAGAAGATCATGGTGTTGCTCAGCCCGTCGATGATCTGCTGGGGCAAGACGTTGCCTTGTTGGAAGACCATGCCGTTCTGCGATCTGAGACGAGATGCGTAGGTGACGGGCGCCGCGGTCGGATCGATCGTCAACACCCAGGTCCCTGCCACTCCCGCGTAGCTCGTGTACTTTTGCTGGAGCGAGACGACATTGAGAGCGAGCGGGTCGTTAGGCGCGCCGTACTGTTGAATCTGCCCAGCTGTGTAGATGCGTCCGTCGCTGGGGCAAAGGAACGAATCGACCGTGAGGGTTGCCACCGTCGCGTTGTCTGGATGCCGGTAGCCAAGCGAAAAATTGACGCTGTCGTAAATATTCCGCTGGTCCAAGTACGGCAAAAGCCTGATGAATACACTGAAGTTCGGACTGACGTTTGTGTCGTAAGGATTGTCGGAGACCGCGTATCCGCCGCCTGGAAAGGAATTGTTCGTGGAGAGGTAGTTGTTGGCTGCCAAGGCCAATTGCTTGAGGTTGTTCGAACACTGGGTGCGTCGAGCCGCCTCGCGGGCCTGTTGCACCGCCGGCAGCAAAAGCGCCACCAGTACTCCAATGATGGCGATCACCACCAAGAGCTCGATGAGCGTGAATCCGCGTCCTCTCGATCTATCAAGGATTCGTAGCATTTTCACTGATCCTTTCGTCGAAGGAGGCGTCGATGCGCCGGCCGATAAAAAAGACCGCCGCAGAACCGCGAATGCCGAATGGACCTCAACAACCGCAAGTACCAAGCCAAGAGAGGCTTACGAGGATAAGCTTCCGCTTCTGAAGAGGCGTCCCATGTGCTGAAAGATCGGGGGGAGCTTCTATATTAACGAAGTTTGAGCAATTTGTGAATTCTCGATGAAGATTTCTCTTGGTTTGGCGCATCACCTTTAGCAGCGAGGCTTGAAATGTCCGATCCTCTCGGCCGATTGTGGCAGCCGCATCCGCGCGTGCGCGTCTTGCGGGACGGGTTTCCCAGTCCCGAAGGTGATTGCGTTGTTTACTGGATGCAGCGGTCGCAACGAGGCCGCGACAACGCTGCGTTGAACCTGGCGATTGCCATTGGAAACGCCCTCGAAAAGCCGGTGATCGCGGTGTTTGGTCTAACCGCGAATTACCCTGGGGCCGAGTCGCCGACACTATCGTTTCTTGCTCGAAGGGTTGGTCGACGCCGAGCGCGACCTGGCGGAAAAGCAGGTTCCTTTTCGGGTTTGCCTCGGGTCTCCCAACGAAGTGGCGGCCGCAGCCTGTCAAATCCTACGTCCTTCGGTGTTGATCTGTGACGAGAATCCCATCCGTATCGGCCAAATTTGGAGGAAAAAGGTCGCCGAGAAGGTCGACGTCCCGTTCCGCTGCGTCGACGCCGACGTCGTTGTGCCCAGTTCGCTCTTCCCCAAGGAGGAATTCGCTGCCCGAACCCTCAGGCCAAAGATTCACCGCGAGCTTGGCAACTATCTCAAACCTATTCCGAACCCATCGGCGAGAACCATTTGGAAAAACGTCCCACACCTGCCGAACGCCGTCGAGGTCCAAGTTGAGTCGGTATTGGAAAAACTGCGGGTTGGCGGGGTTGGCGAGGTTCGTGGCTACAAAGGCGGCTCGGACGAGGCACAACGCCGGCTCGATCTGTTCATTAAAGATCGGTTGAACCATTACGACACCGAACGCAACGAACCCACGCCCTACATGACCAGCGAGCTCTCGGCCCACCTGCACTTTGGCAACATTTCTCCACTGAGCATTGCCCTCGCTGTGCAAGCCTCAGGCGCCAGACAAGAATCGATCGACGTCTACCTGGAGGAGTTGATCGTCCGTCGCGAGCTAGCGATCAACTTCATAACCCACAACCCCAGGTACGACGAGCTCTCGGGCTGTCCCGACTGGGCAAGGCAAACCCTGGCCAAGCACGCCGACGATCCTCGGCCCCACCTTTATCCTTGGCAGGCTCTCGAAGCCGGCGAGACCGCCGACCCGCTCTGGAATGCGAGCCAAAAGGAGATGGTCCTCACCGGCCGAATGCATAACTATCTGCGAATGTACTGGGCCAAGAAGATCTTGGAATGGAGCCCCGACGCCGAGACCGCGTTTGGCATAGCCGTGGAGTTGAACGATCGCTACGAGATGGACGGCCGCGACCCCAACGGATACACAGGAGTGGCCTGGGCCATCGGCGGCAAGCACGACCGCCCTTGGCCCGAAAGGCCCATCTTCGGCACCGTGCGCTTCATGAGCTACGCCAGCACCTCGAAGAAATTCGATTCGAAAGGCTATATCCGGAGAGTTGAAGGTCTTGAACGAGGCGAGGTCTGAAATGAGGAATAAGGAGTGAGTCCGCCTTTGCCGGATTAGCGGTTAGGTGATAATCCGACTCCCAGAATCCGCCTCGGGCGGAAAGCCATTTTCAATCCGTGGGCTCTGATCAAACTCACTGAATCCGGTTGACCCCTACGCTTACTTGTCCCCACCCGCGCGATCGAAATGATATGTCGCCAGGGATCCCTATGCTCCAGAACGAACGAACCCAATTTCAATCTGCGGGCCAGCCGCTTGCGGGTCTGCGACTTTGGTGAGAATGACCAAAGCTCGCTGACCTTTTCGTGTTGCCCCATTCCCGTCGGGAAGATCTATGCCGTCCCGGGAGAGCCGAAATCTTCGCCCTGTGTGAAGAAAATTGGTCTGCTGGAACGAACGAACCCAATTCTCACGTTGGGACCTGGACTCCGGGCATAACCCAGAGGGGACTTTGAGCCGCCAGACCAAACGAACCCAATTTCAATCTGCGTTGTCTGCTCAAGTTTGATAAATCCGGCTGACTTTTCGGCAGTTCAAACTCTGATCTCCGTGGCTCTTTGGCTGTAGGCTGAAACTTTTTCGTTGCCCAGAATCCGCCAGAGGCGGAAACCCAATTTCACCCGAGCAGAGCCTCTCGGCTGGCTCGATTTGCTACAGGTTCCCTCCGCGCCTGGAACGAAACGCGCTTTCCTGCCGCATGCCGAATTGTCAAAGAGCACCAATCTAGAAGTATACACCATAGGATTGAGTTTGGGTAGAGCAAACGGCAGTTTTTTCACGATATCACAATGCGGAAGATGCGTTGAGTTTGACGCTCGCCGGAGAGTAGAGCGACCTACCGGAGCTTTGAAAGCTACCTCCAACCAGGTGCTCTAGGCAATTCAGTGCTTTATGGTGTTCTCGGTCGATGACCACCTCAAGTAAGAGAAGTGGTTGGAACTCCCAGGAAGCCGCCATCTCGCTCATTCGGCCATACGCTTGGGATGATTAGAGGAATAGAGTTCCCACCCCAATGATGGCGATCAGAGTCCCGAGAACGACCCCAGCGACTAGGTATCGATAGTCAATCGGCGAGTCGTGTGACCCCTTGGGTAGCGTTTCGAGCGCCTGATCATCGCGATGGCGGCGAGAAGGCTCAGCCGGTTCGGGTTGACTCTTTGTTACTGTCATGGCTCTTCCTCCAATGGTATGTCGTTGACTCAGATTCCCCGCCGCGTGAGAACGTTGCGCAAAAAGGATGATCATAACGCCAACGATGAAGAACGCGGTGGCGGTTGTCGCGGCTACGAATAGCATCAAGCGGATGCCGCGCGGGTCATACGGCGGCAGTAACGTCATCATCGATCGTGTGGATTGGTGTCGATGGAGTTTTCCATCATCGCCTGCCGGGCTCTTCTGAGTGACATCGACGGAGTCGGTTGGGAGCGACATCGGCGATGGCGGCTCCGAGGCCCTGATGGCGAGCAGAGCGGAAGCAAATGCGTCGGGAGAATCGAGGATCGACGGGGCGCCGAGGACGACTCCCACGGGATGATCAGCATCCCCGGGCGGCTGCATTTCGACTTCCAGCGAACCCTTCAATTGTTCGTCGTAGTTCGCCAGGCTTCGTCCGAGGAAAAAACCCGCACAGCGGCGGCGAGTTGAAGTTGCAGAGTGCGCGCCCGGCTTCGCACGGCTTCATCGGCGTTCTGATACCTTTGTAGGTCCGCATAACAAGATCGTCCCGCCTCGATCAACGCCTTTCGATCGCGGAAGAACCTGGGCATTCCCAGAAGCTCGTAAAAATCGGCTGGCATTCCTCCATTCGTCAGCCAAGATTTCAAGTCCTTTCGCACTTCGCCAACCTCGCTTTGGGATGTGTTCCGAGAAAAGTGCGTCGGAGTTCAGAGCAATCTTCTTGCGGCGCCAGTAGCTCCTAGGATGTGATCAATTTTAGGCGAGGAGTCAAATAATACAGTTGAATATCACCAACTAACCCTCCGATCAGTATTCGGATTTCTGAAGTCTGGGAAAGTCGACGAGCTCGAGCCGACGTTGCTCTTCCTGAACTTGCTCGGGCCGGAGCCCGCCGGCGACTTGCAGGGTCATCTGAGCAGTCTGTCTCGCATTACGAGATGAGTCTAAGTAATCGGCACTCATGTGCAGGCGTCCCTGTTCGTCGAACTCGAGCGTGACGTCGACGAATTCGGTGAGCATTGGAGAGGTGAGCCGATCCGCGCTCGAGGCAGGTTCCGGAGGCCTGGGAGGGAAGCCAGTGATCCGCGCCTCTCCCAAGATCTCCGCGGCTGCCAAGTCTTCGGCGTCTCCCTGAGTGATCTCGACCTTCACAAACGAGTTGTCGTGGGAAGGCGCATCGAGCTGGAAGCGACGAGGAGAAGATCTAGCCGGCACGCGACTGTTCTTGGGGATGAGCACGAAGTTCTTCCAATGGCCGTCGGCGCCGTCCCTGGCTCGAATTCCGACGCCGTGGGCGGTGACGAAATACACCTTGGGGCGCTGCGATTCGGCAGTTTGGATCTCCGGGGAGTGCGTCTCTGCATTGCCTGAGCGGAGTGTCACGGTCTTGAATGCGCCGCCCGACTCCAAAATGTGTGCGTAGATCGCAGCGCCCAACGCCACCGCCATGACTGGGTTGACGCTCGTTTCCGGCGGAGAACCCTTGAGTTGGGAGAGGAGCATTCGCACGGCAGGCATGAGGGTCGATCCGCCGACGGGGACGACGCGCGAGACGTCGTCCCAAGTGAGACCTGCCTGAGCGAGCACGAGCTCGGTCGTCAGCCGCGTGGCGTCCAGCAAAGAGCGCGTCCGATCCTCGAAGATTTCCCGCGTGATCTCTGTAACATGATCATGATCTCGCACGTTGATGCGGACCGATGCACGGTTTTTCTTGGACAGGATGCGCTTGGCTTTTTCGCAGGCCAGTTGCAGATCCTGGGCGCCTTGAGGATCGGCGCGAGGGTCAAGCCCGTGGCGAGCCATGAACTCCTCGGAGACAATGTCGATGAGCGCCTGATCCCAATCCTTGCCGCCCAACTGACGGTTGCCGTCGGTCGCCAGCTCACGGATTTCCATGGGGTTGATTCGCACCACGGTGACGTCGAACGTCCCACCTCCCAGATCGTAGACCAGCACCGTTTGCTCTTCGTCTTGGTGATGTAGGCCGTAGGCTAGCGTGGCGGCCATGGGCTCGTTGAGCGTTCCCAGTACCTCGAGCCCAGCGATCTCGCCGGCTTGTTGGGTGGCGATCCTGCGCTTTTCGTTGAAGAAGGCTGGGACGGTAACGACCGCGCTCGAGATGGGACCGAGCTGGGGCTCAGCCATGATGACAAGGTGTCGAAGGATGATGGCGGAGATCGTTTCAGGCGTATAGACGTGTCCGTTGAATTCGCGACGCCAACGTTCCCCCATGTGAATCTTGATGAATTGAACGACGCGTTCGGCGTCGATCTTGGAGTGTTCCAGGGCCATGTCGCCGACGACGATCTCGTCTTCGTCGAAGAAGACGACGCTCGGGACGATCGACTGTCCGGAATCGTTCAACACCATTTTGGGACTGAGCTGGCGATCGACATAGGCCATGGACGAAAAGGTCGTCCCCAGGTCGATGCCAACGCTTAGGCAGGCACGGTCATTCACTGGAAAGGTCTCTCGACTTGTCTGTGCTCTCGCTTTTCATGATCCTTTAAACCAAGCGTTTTCAGAGCCCTGGAGGATATCGTCCGGTTTGTTGCAGGCTTCCCATGAATTTTGGCCAACCCGCCGCGAGTGCGGTCGAGCTACAACGGAGGGCTAACAACGTCCCCTCGTCGTCGCCGAAGACCAGAAGGTTTGGTGCTGCGAGCGTACCACAAGACCGGACGGGATGACGCGTCGAACACGCCCAGAGGGAATGTCCTTCCGAACTGACGGCGTGGATCCAGCCTGCGTTGTCTCCGAAATAGACGACGCCGTCGTTTCCGACGACTGGAGTCGACTCGACGCCCCCTGGCGCCTCGACTTGCCAGACGATTTCGCGTCGACGGATGTCAAGGCAGACGAGACTGCCCCGCGGTTTCTTTCCGGATTCACCCTGACTGACGCCGAAGAAGGCGCGATCCTCGCCGTCGACGACAGTTGCTCCGAGAACTTGACCTGGCAGTGGGACTTCCCAGATCCTATTGCCATCTATATCGAAGCCGCACAGCCTGCCGAGGCTGGCAGCGACCACGAACACAGGCCCCGAGGCGACGGCAGGGGCTGAATTGACGTACCAACCTGTATCGCCCTTGTGATCGTCCAGATTCCATCTCTCATCGCCGCGACCGCCTCGAAGATCCACGGCGTGAAGAAAATGATCCTCAGAGCCAACGACCAGCGTCTGGTCCCAGAGGACGCCTGTGCAATCGAAGCGCGAAGGACTCGCGAAGTAGGGCGTTCGCTTCGCGGCGCCTTCAGCGCTCACTTTCGCAAGCCCACCGGAATGGAGGCAGACCCACGTCCCTCCCTGATCGTCGAGTACGGGAGAGGCATTGCTCAAGGGTCTGCCGATTGCGACAGGAGGCCAAACCGCCCGACCGTCGCGGCTGATCGCATGAAGTTTCCCGTCGTTCGAGTGAACCCGAAGCGAACCATCGGAGTGCAATACAGGGGATCCGGGAATCACTCCGCCAGTCTGGTATTCCCAGAGCAGGCGAGGCAGGCCCATCTCGAGCTCGAGAGCCACGACGCTGGTGGTGAGCGCCGCGTAGATCCTGCCAGCGCCGTCGGCTGCTGGGCAATTTCGCGCGGCAACGGTGTACGAGACGCTTGTGGCGAGGAGAAGCGCCAAAGCAGCCGATCATCCGAGGAAGGTGCAGAGGGCTCATGGGCCCCGATCTCTTGCGAAGCCGTCGCTTCGGGAACTTGCATCGCCCGTCCGCAGCGATCGCAGTAGATTTCCGTGCCACGGTCGTGTTCTTCATAGGGATTGGCGTGTCCGCAGTCGGGATAGTGACACTCGAGGACCATTAACACCTTCTCGAATGCGTTGTTCAATGCGGATCCTCCCGAACCTATCGGGCAGTGACGCTGGCCTTCGTATACACTTTGTCTCGATTGCGAAGCACAACCCAGCCATGAACATGAGTAATTTCCACCCCTCCTTGGCCTTCGGCGAGATGGCGCGTCGAATCGAAACGCTGCCCAGGGCGAACCAGCTCAATGGAATTCTGGAACCCAGCCTGCTTGCACATGCGTTCGAGCCAGCGGGAGATGATCTCTTCCAAGGGGATCTCGGCATCGGTGGATTTCGGAAAACTGCGGTAAAACGCTTCGCCGATCTCCTTGAGCAATTGAGGACGACGATCCGCGTTTGAGTTTTGGAAAACCAAAAGTTGTCCAGCGAGTACCGAGGGCTCCGGCTCTCTGGCCAAGATCCGGCCGCAGAGGCTCTGCAGGTGAGGCGTCGCTTGAGGGTCTTCCAGCAATTCCGTTGAAAATATGACGGCCGGCCACGTGCTTTCGCCTTCGACGGCGGGCGACGATAGTGAGCGATTGGGATGAGTGGGAGCAGACGTATGGTCGAAATCGGACGGCAGACGTACGCCCGCCTCGAGTGAAGCGATTGCGGCGGCCACTTGCTCTGCGATCCGCTCTTCCAAGGAGCGTTGCTGCACTTCAAACCACTGGCAAATGCCATTGGTTGACTGGTCGAAGTTGCAGGTCGTTGCGGCAGACGTTCCCTGAACGGAGGCCCGGTCGAAAAGCGACCGCTCGATCGCCTCGATCCGCGCAGGATTTCCGTCAATTTGCAATTCACGTCGCTTGCGGCTTCACCTGTCGCCGACGGGTCGACGGGCTGAGCCTGAGCTTCGCTCGAGCCTGCGTCCGGCGTCAGAGAATCCATCGGATTGGGCAGGGGGTTGTGGTCACTCATCGCGGAAGCCAATGTTGGAGCATGGCGTCGAAGATATAGCGTTCACTTGTGAAATGCCCCCGAAAGGTCGTTACATAACGAGACGATTTCCCGTGCCTGCCATATGGTCGAATCGGTTACATTTCGATGCTGTCGAGTGCCCCGGTGTCGAGGAAGTAGGCGTCATCGGCGAGGGTTCTCCAAAAGAAGCGTACATTGCGGCCGGGCCCTTCGAGCATGTCGGCAGGCTCGCCGGCGACCGTCCCCTTGACGTCCACGAGCTCGAGCGTTTCTGGTTTGCCGCGAGGGCCTGGGACGCGTCTTCTTCGTTCGAGAGTCGCCTTCAAATCGATCTTGCCGTCCCGGTTTCCTGGATCGACCTCGAGGGCCCAAACGGCGGTTGCTTCGGCGTTCTCGCTTGGGCTGAGCCGGCGGCCGATCAAGAGCCGTTCGGCAACGACTTCAAAGGTCTTGCGCTCAACCATTGGTGGTTGTTCGCCGACCTGGGGCGGCCGAAAGAGGAGCCTGGAGTTGGGGATGCGCCTGGCGCCCTCGGTGAGAATTCCCCAAAAGTAGTCGTTCTCGTCGTGTCGGTCCTGGTCGACGAGATCCTTCATTTGAAATTGGATATTGCCAAGACGGCCGCGGGACATCAGCAGTTCGACCGCGGCGCCAACGACGACGGCGGACTTGGGATCGACAATGTACCCTGGATCGCGGCCTTGAGGATCTTGGTAGGGATACCAGTTGCCTGCGTAATGATTGTGAAGGGGAATGACGCGCGAAGTTTGAAGCGGCAGGTGTTGCCGCACCAGATCCTGGATCTGACGGAGCTTTGTGGGCTGCCCTGCAAGCAGTACGACGTCGACGTCGTACTTGACGAGTCGGTTGCAATAATCCAGACAGAGCTCGTTGAAGACCTGAAAGACGATTTCTTCGAAGGCGTCGGGGTCGTAGCGGAGAGCCAGATCCTGACGGAGGTTGAAGGAGCCGCGGCCGAACTCCTCGTCGACGACCCGCTCGAGCGAAACGAGGACGTCGTCGGAAACGACGGCGGGGTCCGTGTGTGAAATCGATAGATCGGCGTCGCCTTCGACCGCGGCCTGAAGGTAAGCCTGAGCCAGCGGGACCAATAGCCGGTTCATCCACTGGATCCGCTGGGAGCGGAAACGATGGTTGGCTGGGATTTCCTGGCCAAAGAGCCGCTGGACTTCGTCCTTTCCCAGGCCGATGCGATTGGCAAGGTGGGGTACGATGGTTCGTTCGAGCAGGCGTTTGACAAGCTCGTCGCCGGCCAACGATATCCCATCGCGATGGAGCATTTCGCCTTCGATTCGGTCGACAAAGCCGGATTCGAAGCGATAACGAGCAATCATAAGATCGGACGTACCGCCGCCAATGTCGATGCATCCGATGCACACTTCGGGAGCGGTCTTCGGATCCAGGTCTGTGGGGCTGGAGCTCGCGCGGATTCCGGCCTGATGATGCGCTCCGACAACGGGCTGTTCGGCGACGGAGCCCTCTCGACCGACCAGGGAAAACCAAAGTTTAGCGTTGCGATCGAGCGTCTGGAGCTCGCTCCAAATATATGCCAGATGCACAGCACTGGCCTCGTCGATGGTCATGGCCACGGTGGGCTTGGCTCGTTGCGCAGCGTCCCAGCGTCGCGAAGAAGACGTCCACCGCCTTTTGCGCCTGAATCCTGAACCGCTCCCGCTCCTGCGGAATCATTCCGCTGGGGAAGGTTAGGGCCACTCCACGGAGCTCTCGCGCCCGTCCGGGATTGCCGAGAAGCTGGCGATAACCCACTGAATTCAGATGACTGTAAGCTTGGGCGATCATCTCGTAAAGCGCGGCGGTCATGAGCGATCGAGGAGCGTGGCGGGGCTTGATCGGATTCTCGAGCGCTGCTTGGTCGGCTCCGACCTCGTCGCTGGCCGGGTCGGGGAGCGTCAGTTCGTCCGGATCGTCTTCGGCCAGGAAGCGGAAAAAGGGGCCCTGGAGGAGGGCGGCGCGATTGGCTGAACCCAATCTTCGCCAAGGGTCGGCCATATGCCAAACAGCGCCTCTGAGCCAATGTCCGTCGGCTGCCCAAAGATAGCGCTTCGGCGAGCTTACCCCAGTGCGTACGTCCGCCCCAATTTGCATGGCTTGGGTGATGTCGTCGACTTCGAGCCCCATGCGAACGGCTGATAAGTCCTGGAACAGTCGAGGAATCACTCGCATCGTATGAGCGACGGGCGCCCCAGCAGCCGACGCGAGACGTTTGAAGAAACCGGTGGGAGGGGAGGAGTCCTTCTCGAAAACCTTGATTTCGAGCGTCGGAGGAGGCAGGTAAGGCGATTGGCACCATTGGGTGCGCGAATTGAACCAGCGCGTATCGGGACGTTTGCGGAATTGCCCGTCGTGGTCCCACGCGTCGAGAAGGTAGCGGTTGACGAGCTCGAAGGGCTCCATGAGCGGCAAGACGCCCGGTTCAGCGCCAGATTCGATCAACAGCGCGCCGCTGCGACTGTTTCCAAAATCGATCACGAGATGGACTGGAATGACGTCGCCGCCCGAGGCCATTGCGGGACGGATGACGACGTCGACACGGGGAAAACCGGCGATCGGCTGGCGAGCGGAATCGACGACTCGACTGATTTGGAACACGACGTCCCCAGCCAGGGCGTCGGGGCTGCAGAAGAATCCCTTCTCGGGGTTTCCACACGTTGTATCCACGGCGAAAAACAACTGCTCTCCGTTACGGATTTGCCATTGCAAGAAGTGATAAGGCTTGAATGAACCATCGGTTTGCAGGCACTCGCAGCGCTGCCATCCCGAAGGTTCGGACGCTTGCGAGGAAACCCTTAGCCGCGATCCAAGCCGCTGGCAGACGATTTGCACTCCGGTATTGGCAAAAACAACGTGCATCGCTTGTTTGATCCGTTAGGAACCGCCTCAGCCCATCGACTTTAAGGATGTTTAGCTGTAAACCGATTCGAAATATCGATCAGTTCGTTATTCCCTTGGGGAATGTTCACGGGATTGCCCGCTCCCGACGCCAGGACGACTGGCAACCGCCGCTGCCATCGACGGACGAGAGGCGTGATGAGACCAAAGGCCAAGTCCACGGCGCCGGCTGGTCGGGGACTATCCACCTCCGCACCGATGGGCATGAGCCGCTCGCCTGGGCCCATGACGTAATCGTTCAAGACCAAAAGAACGAATCGTCGGCGGGCTTGGCGGCGATCGGCTTTGTTTGCCACCGAGAGCCGAATGATCTCGAGGAGCAAACTGCAGAGGCGGTCGAACACGCCTTCCGACGTCAAATAGTCCGCCAGGTAGCGGGCGAGTGAATCGAAGCAAGCGGACGAGAGCAAGCGGGGGCCAAGCCGGCGGTCGCCGCTCGCTTGTTTCCAGCGATACGAGGCCTTCACCGAGGCCCACTCTCTCAGAAACGAGCGAAGTGTTTCTGGAAACCGCTTTTCGAGGGACTGCAATTGCCGAGAGGCGTTGACCTCGGCAAAGTCGGCGATGGGAATGACGTCGCCGCCGCGAAAGCAAAGGGCGGATTCGAGCGCGCGAAAGCGACTGTGGACGAGATCGTCGTCGGCGAGGATCCAGTCGAGCACTTCCGCGGCCGCGGCCGTCCTCCTCGCACGATCGGCGTTGGCGTCGGGATCGACCGACCAGCTCTGGGCCAAACGCCGCAAGGCGGAGGATGTTTCTCTCTGGCTGCGCTCGAGCTCGACTTGCTTTTGTACCGACGACGTGGCGTGCCGAAAACCAAGCGCGTAAAAGCGACGTTCCTCCGTCGGCGTCGTGCATCGCCAGCTCCCATTTTCGAGGAGCGTCGGCGACGAATTTTTGGACCCAGCTCGAGGCTGTGAAGGCCTTCCCCGCCGCTGTCCAATGATCGGCGGCGACGGCCTTGCCAGCAAGCGCGGTCTGCCTTCTCGAGGCGTCCCAGTCCCAGGTTCCTGGGTAGCGGATCGGATAAATGTTTGTAAACGGCTGACCGGCGGCTCCGAAGTCGGTCATCACTTCCTTGAACGTATCGTTAACGATCTGCTTGAGGGCGCATTGTAAAGCGCGGGAGTTGGAGGCTCGTTGAGGAACTCTTCGTCGATTCCGGTCATCCCAACAAAAAGCGCGGGAACTCGATCCATGACGCCGCGCGGCCAGACCTCTTTGCCATAGCGCGACCGGCCCCAACGCTCAACATACTCCTTCAGATAGCCACGCACGTTGAGCGACCCTCCACGGAGCAGCAAGAGCAGCGTCTGCGCTTGGAGCTCGTCGATGTAACGCTCGAAAAGATAGAACACCTTTCCCCTCTTGACGATGCTCGCTTGGCTCTCGAGCGACGCCGCGGAGCGATTGACGGCGCCCTCGTCGCCTTGCCCGCTGGCGATCATCCCTGGGATGTCGAGGAAGTCGATCTGCTCGAGGACCTCGCGCCAGATCGCGCTCAGTCTATGCGGCAGGACGGGAACGACCATTTCGAGCATTGCCGATTGGATCGTCGCCAGCGGATCGGCGGGCGGGCCCTTTCCAGGCGAGTATTCGAGGACGTACCAGCCGTCGATTTCCCTGCTGACGAGATCGCTCCACTTCACCGAAGGAAAGTGTTTCGATTGCGGGCTCGAGTGTTCGAGCCGTTGTTGGCTGTCGAGAAGAAATCGTACAGCCGCCCAATGGACCAGGATTCCGTCGCGGCCGTTCTTGGCGATCTTCTCGAGGAACCGGCGGATGCGCCGGAAAAGGTCGGTCAGCTCGGGCCAGTTTCCCCAGCAAAGGACGGCGGCAAGCTCTTCATATCCTTCCACTGAAAGTGGGTATCGGCTCAAGAGGCCGCTCACGAACGATTCGTCGGCTGAGTAGCGGAGCCCGTCCAGGCGCTTCAGGTAGGCATACGTATCAAGAAGATCCATGGCCAAAGTCGGTCGACTGCTTCGGCGGGATGGCGGCCGCCCATGTCCTCGAAGACGGCTTCGAGCTCGGCCTCGCGGAAGGTTTGGTTCTTGTCGATTTGGCATTCCGACCGGAAGCCGCGAGCCAGCACGCGCAGCCATTCCGACCGCGAGAGACTGCGCACAAGCACTGGGTAGTCCGGATGAGCTTCAGAGTCGAATCGATCCTTGGTGGTGAACCGAGTGACGATGGCGGTGGCTTCCTGGGACCCGCACCGAGGGTTTAAGTCGAGCTCGAACGAAAGTGAAGAGTAATAGACGGGCGGGCCTCGACCTTCGTCAGGACCCAGCGGGCTGATGTTGGGATCTTGGGCGCGATCACCTGGCCTACGAAGAGGCTCTTGCCGACCTGCGAAGGTCCATAAACCGCCGCGGCAACCGGGACGCGCGACGAACGGAAAAGGCTGGCCGCCTTACGACGCAGCGAAAGCAGCTGGAATTCCTCGTCAGGGGCGATCGGAGCTTGCCCAGCCGCGGTGCGAAGCGGGTTGTTGCGTCCCAACCAGTCGATCAAATCGTCAGCGAACAGCAACGTTTCGTGCGTTTGACGCTGGATCCGACGATCGCGATCTTCTGGAAATGCCATCGCCTAACACGCCTTGCTCAGATCGAACTTGACCCAGTACGGATAGACCTCGACTTTGTCGGGTTGGTTCCGATCGCGGGCCTGGATGTAAACGCGATACAACCGCTGCTTTTCCAAAAGCGGCAAGTACGGGCTCGTCAGCTTCACGGTCGATTTTTCGCCTACGAGCTCCGCAGGCGTCCAGGGCGTCTTGTCTTGGGCGTCGAGCTCGGCCAAAACCCGATACTCCGGAGCGTCTTTGCCGGAACGGCCGCACGTGACCACCATATCGAAATTGAACTGTTGCTGCCGGACGTCCCCCAAGGTGGGAACGATGCTGGCAAACCGGTCGGCGGCGACATGAACTTCCGCAAAGGCGGTGAGATTGCCGACCGACGCCCTGACGCTGGCCGTCCCAGCCCGCAAGGCTTTGAATTGACGAGGATTGTCGGCGAGGGGCGACAACACTGTTTGATCAAGGCTCTCGAGCTTGGCGTCGGCGACCTCGTGGAACTCCGACGAACCTCGCGAACGCACTTGGACGCTCAGAGTGATGGGAGCTCGCTCGGTTTCGGTGACGGTCAATTGGGGAGGGACGATGCGAATCGCGACCGGCTGGGTATCGGCGACGTTGGCGATCTGAAGCTCCACGGGGTCGCTTGTCAGACCTTCGCCAACGATCGCCTGAACGCTAATGCGCCCCTCAACAAGCGCTATAAGCGCGCCTTGCCGAAGTTCCGCTGCTGCTGTTCCCGAGCTGGGCTCGAGTGTTGTGATTTTCAATCGCACACTTGCGGCTTTCGCAGGATCGTTGGATACGGAAGCCGTCAGATCCTGCCTTGCGGCGCCGTCTTGCGGATATCCCCAGATCGCAAAGCGGCGCGACTGGCCAGGAGCCAGTGGAGAGGAGTCGAGGGCCAAGACAAGCCTTTGAAAATCAGCGGCCGCTGGAGCAATGCGAACTTCTTTGGGTTCCGTCGCCAAAGCCTTATGGCTGGCGGTTACGTGGACGACTCCAGGCTTTTTCGCAAGGAGCCGGCAATCCGGCCGCAATTCCGCAAGGTCGTCCTCACCGGCTGAGAGCGTGAGTCGAGTCTCACCCGTGACCGACTGGGAGGAGCCCGAACCGTTGATGAGCTCGGCGGAGAAGGCGATTTCCGAACCGACGCTGGTTTCGCTCGGGCCACTAAGCAGCAGCCGACCATCGGACGACTCGCCTTGCGTTAGCGCGCTTCCGATCCCGCCCTCGATCCAAGCACTTCGACGTCGATCGTCGTTGTTAGACCATCGTACTTTCCACTGGGATCGGCCGCCGAAACCACAACCTTCGCGCGACCCGGTCGGAGCCCCTTGAGCATGTTGCTTGGAGCGTCAATTTCCAGAACCGAACCATCGCTCGACGAAAGCTTGAACGGAACCTCGACCGGTTGCGCTCCGCCCGAGGGAACGACCTTTACTGAATCGAACGTTCTTGGTTCGCCGACAACGAGGGAGATCGGGTCTGGCAGAACGCCAAGACGAGCTTGCTTCGCATCCGCCGCCACGGAATCGACGAGCAGAGGTCTGTTCGTGTGGAGTTCTCCCAAGTGGGCGTCGATCTCGGCTTGCCCGACCTGACGAGGGTGTATCACGGTCCCAACCCCCGCATGATCGATATCGACGACTCCCAGAGGATCCTTCTTCGTCAAATCCACTCGATGCGTGACGTCCTCAACCGATCCATCCGAATAGTCTTTGAGCACATGTACGTCGCGTCCTATCCCGCCGTGATCGACCCTTGCCACGTCGGGGAGGAACCGAAGCCCGCTCGCTCGGTGGGTGTAGCCGACGACGCCGGCCGGCGCTCGAGAAATGTCGGAAACGTAGCCATTATGATGTACATCGCCGTGGACGACTCCGCCGGTGAAACGACCCGCCCCATACACGGCGTCAACGCCGGGACCCATGACGTGCGAACCGACAAGATTTGTGCCGAGGACATGTGAGCCCACAATTCTTGACCCAACACCGACCACTCCTGAAGTGCGTCGAGCATCGCGTACGACGTCGTGCGCCGAAGCGGCGGAGGATTCGCGGGGATAGGACCTGAAGCGCCGCGGCGGCGCGAAGGCCTTCGTACGTGGCGACGACGCTGGTTGCCCCACTGCGCACGCCTTCCACTTGCAGACCGCCGACGATGTCCGCGATGGAGGGATCGGCGACGCTTAGCTTCACACCTCCGGCGGTCGACAACGGCGCCCACTCACCGTTTCGTTTGCCGAAGACCTGAAAGTCGGCCCTCGAGCCTTTGGCCACCGCGGCCTCTACGGGTACGACTCGGATCGCATCGACGGCATTCCGACTCACGCTAATCGGAAGCCTAAACTCGGGAAGGTTCTTCCAGTGAAAGACGAGCTCCGATTCTCCGGGCGAGACGCCGCGCACCGCTCCGTCAGAGGCGAGGTATTCGATGCAATGAAGGTCAGGCCCAGCGGCTGTGACTTTCAAGTCCGGATGATTGGCCAAAGGCGTGCGGCCCTTCGGCCCCATGGCATAGACGGCAAACTTACTTCGTTGTCCTGCTTGCAAGTCGAGCGCGTCGGCTCGACGACCAAACTCGTAAACTCCTTATCGACGACGCTATATAGCACTTCGATTGGAGGAACTCCGGGGATGCGGGCCTTGACGGTTGCTTCGCCGGGTTTGACCCCAACAACCGCAGCGCCCTCGACGGCGACGATCTCAGGCGCCGAACTGGAAACCGTCAGCGACGCGGTTCGATCCTTTTTTTGTTCCGCCCCGGCAGCCTTGCCCACCTCAAATCCTTGCAAGGAACGACGTTCGCCAACGTACAGAGTACCGCCGGCTGGCTCGAGCTCGAGGCTCGCGTCGACTGGAGGACCTTGGTCGGCAGCAACTTCGACGTCCATCGTCGCCAGTTGACCGCCGTAAGCAAACGTTGCACGAGTTCGACCAGGCGCGACGCCCACGCAGCGCCCGCAGTGTGTCGTCGAACCTGAGGATGTCGTCGGCGGCCGAACTGACTCGAGCCTGGTCGGTGACGTCTTGGCTTGCTCGATTGACCGACACGCCGCCTCGACCCACCGGCTGAGACTCTCCTACGCTCAGCCGTAGCACCGCGGGGGATACTGTCAGCGGTTCCGCGATCTGGTCCGGTTTTTCAACGACGTGAATCGTCGTGGGATTGCTGACCAACTTACCCAGTTGCGCTGTCACGACCACCTCGCCTGCTCGCAAGGCGCGTCGGTCGGAGAGTGGTCCTACGCCGCTGAGAACCTCGGAGGTTTCGTGTGATTCAACGTTCCACTGGAGACCTTTTACGCCATTGAGGATCCCAGCATTCCGCTCGACCTCGAAGCCTGTCGCCGTCAGCTTCGGCGATTCGCCGACGGCCAAAGTAAGATCGGAGGGAGAGAGTTGGATTTTGTCGAGTATCGGCTCGGAGGTCACTTCAAAGGCCAGCGATTCGGCCGATTTGACGCCGGCGTACTCGGCGCGAATGCTCCCCGATCCTGGACGTTCGGCGAGAACCTGGCCCTGTCTTACGGCGACCGACGACTTCGCTGCATCACCGTCGATGGTGAGAACGGCTTCCGCCGTCACGTCTTGTTTCGATCCATCAGCCTCTTCGGCTTCGACCCTGAACGTAGTGAAAGCCGCGCCCAGCGCGATCTGAATCGGCTGAGGCTGGTCGACCGCCAAATGCAGGGCTTTGGGGGAAGAGGTTTTGGTTTCCGTCTTGGGAACGACGACGACGTTGACGTGTGCGGATTCAGCCGCCGTAGGATGAGTCGCCGTCAGCACGGCCTTTCCGGCTTGGAGCCCCTGAAAAGCTCCAGTGGTTGAATCCACTGCGAGAATGGCAGCGTCGGAGGTCGAGTATGTCGAGCCGATCTGGCTTAGCGAGACGGGTCCTTTGGGTCCGGTTGCAGAGAGGATCGACTTCCCCTCTACTCCGACTGGCAAGGAGCTTGGTACCGCTTCGAGTTCGAGCTTCAGCGGGACTGCCGCCTCCGAGTGGATCGAAAGTTGGTTTGAAACAGCGCCTCCGAAGTGGGCTTTGATTTCCATCACGCCGGCGCTTGGCCCCACGGCGTGAACTTCGCCGTTCAAGAGAACCAAGCCTTCGACCGGTCTGGCTTCGAACGTGATGCGTTCCGCTGGGAGCTCCTCTTGATGCGAACCCCCGTAATAGGCCAGTACTTTGAGCGGAATTTTCTGTCCGACTGGCAGTTCTTGAGAACCTTCGGCCGATAATTCCAGGCGCAACGGCGTTGCCAGTACCTCGAGGGAGGCCTTCGCTTCTTGCCCAGCGAACCGGACGGAGAGCGTCTCCAGGTCGGCGCCGGTTGGCTTGAGCCCATAAGCCTGAAGTTGCGCTCGGTCGAGGACCGCGACGTCCGGCTGTGGCAGACCGATCCAGTCCAATACTTCGGGAGCAATCTCGACCATTTCGCGGCTGGCTGTCTTGCCGACAATGCGGAAATGGGTTGAATCGCCGATCGGAACCGAGATCCGGGCAGGTACGAACGCCAGTTTGTTATAAAGCTCCGGCGTGACCGTCACGGGTACGCTGACAATCTCTTGACCTTGGATGATATCGACCTGACATTGCCCAGCCGATCGTCCGACCAGCCGCCCGAAGTCGTTGACTTGCACGACGTCTGGTCGCGAACTGACCACTCTCAATGGCAGATCGGAGGCAGAC
The DNA here is from genome assembly GCA_963818975.1 of uncultured Planctomycetota bacterium. Taxonomy (GTDB): domain Bacteria; phylum Planctomycetota; class Planctomycetia; order Isosphaerales; family Isosphaeraceae; genus CAWFUI01. The sequence continues at coordinate 295,936 of CAWFUI010000017.1, forward strand.
GCCTGAATCGAAAGGCTGGCAATCTCGCCAACGGTCAGGCCCAAACCATCCGGTTTCACCGCCAGTTTTACGGAAGCTGCTAAGGTCGGCGCAACGACCTCGAGCTTGACGGTGTCGGCGAGTCCGAGAAACCGTCCCGTAATCTGGACTTGGCCTGGCTTGAGGGCCTGGATGCGAGTGCCATGGACGACAATCGCCTCGTTCGGTTCGAGTTTGAGATCGAGAAAAGACGACTCAGCCGCGGACAGCCATTCACCTGTTTTCGTTGCCGCTTTCGCCGAGTAGGCCGTCGACTCTCCCACGGCGATCTTCGACCGCTCCAGCTCCAATTTCAGCGTTTTGAAATCCAAGTCGACGACCGAGACGTTGGCCGAGGCCTCGACGAACAGCTCTTTTGGCGAGGCTCGATAGCGGGCTTGAACCTTTGCCCCTCCAGGCGACATGCCTTCCAACAGACCCTTATAGAGGGAGACGATGGACCTGGGAGAGACGCTCCACTCGACGACTTCGCTCAAGTCGACTCTGCGCTCGTCGGCGTAAAGACCAATTGCATGTATTCGAGCCGTCGTTCCCCGACCAAGCATCAGTTTGTCGGGTTCGAGAAGGAGCTTTTCGGGTTTCGTGGGAGTCGAAACGATACAGACGACCTGTCGAGAATGAGAGCCACGCTTGAACGTGAGCGTCGCCGTTCCTGGGGACAACGCAGTTCCGACCATGGCCTCTTCGTCGACCGTCAGAACACGAGGATTGTCGGACTGAATGAGGACCACTTCGTCGGCTGCGGAGCTTGTTTTCACGGTGAATTCGATCCGACCGCCCACTGGGCCCGACCAGGTTCCAGGGCTCACGACCAGATTTGTATCGAGTTTGGCAGGCCGGAGTGTGTCGGTCGCATCCGGGCTTGGGCGAACCCCAGGCCCGAAAAACCGGTACCAGCCGCCCAAAGCGACGATGAGCAAGAGCGCTGTTGCGATGAGCAGACCGCCGCGCCGGCTATCGGAGGGCTTTCGTTCATCCGCGGACGCCGCTCGGACCTGGCATACTGGGCATTGTCGGCTGCCTCCGCGACGCACGAACAGCGCCAAGCAAGCTCCATTGGTGCAGACCACGGGAGGGGACGGGTCGGCGTCCTTGCGGTGGAAACCAGGGCACCAGACCAAACGCAACTGTCGGTTGGCGTCTCGATACTTGAAGAGGTAAAAGCTTCGCTCGTGTTTCCTGGCCTCGCTCTGCAAAGCCCCAAGTTCTTGGCGAACCACCGCCAAAATCTTCTGTTCGTCCGAGGTGCGCGTTTCCGCCTTCGCGACGGCTGAGAAGAGCTTTTCGAATTCCTGTTTTAGGCCAGTTTTCAGATCGTCCTCGCTCACGGGGAGGCACTCCGCCCGTTCGATTCGGGCGCCCGAGGGAGTGGTGAGGTAGAACCCGATCTCGTTGTCTTTCCGCTCGGGTTCGGCAACGAAAGCCCCGAGCCAGCGCCTCAGGATGGTATAGCGGGAATTCCGCTCGTCGAGCAACGGAAGACCTGGTTCCAGAATCGTAGGTTCGAAATCGCGAGATGAATTCGAAACATCCACGCGAACGAACGGGGTTACCATAAATTGCTCCGGCGCCAAACCTTACTGCTATATCAATCTAACCTATCTTTCTACAATATCAGGGTCAACCGTTGCGGTATTCCACGAATTCGCTCGTTAAGCGAGTCCTCGACCGCCATATCGGACGAAGGCACAATTTATTACGCCGGGAACCTGTGTAGGGATCAGCTCCGTCGGAGCGGAAATGCATGAGCCGAGAGAGCTCTGATCAAACGATCAGCAAGACAACCGGGTTTCCCATTAGGGGCATCAGGCGGGACCCGGGTTGGGGCCTTGTGGTCTTGTCATATCTCATTTTGGCGGTGGTGGGGACCACCTTTTTCCGATTAGCCAGGCAGGAAAGCCCTTTGCATTGGGAAATCGGCGCACCCGCGACTTGGAAGCTCGGGATGGAGCCGATTCCGCTTCTGCAAGGACAATCGGGGTTCTGCATTCTCACCGAGATCGGCGGTGGATTTTTCGGTAGAGCGGAAAACCTCGGAGTGTTCCGCGACGACGACGGCCGTTGGCAACTCAACGGACATTCGGGCCTAAACAGCATGTTGGGATCAGCCGCGCCGATTCTCACCCGCGAGAGTCCGATCGTTCAAGAACATTCGTGGAGCACTTATGATCCGCCACGCAAACTGATCCACGAAAACGACGGATTTCCGGTTCTGAGTTCGGTCAATGGCGGCCTTCGCGGCGGAGGAGAGATCGTCAGGCTATGGCTCGACTCCGATGGCTATTGGTGGCTGGGAGGCCATTCGGGAGTGCCTTGGCTCGAGAGCAAAGCCATGACGATTCGAACCGGACGCAAGCTCAAGACTACGACGGTTCGCTTCAAGGATCTTGGCGTTCCCCTTCGCTTGGTCCACCGCGATCAAGGCATTTGCTTCCTCTCGGGGATCGCTGGCGAATGGTCCACGGAAAACGAACACGCGCGAGTCGAGATCCACGAGGACGGGTATTGGTATTTTGAATTCGAGCGGGGCAACGGCTCTGCGCTGGCCGAGGTTACCGTCGTGTTCCTGGACGACCGGCATTACCCGGACTGGAAGCAACTCGCCACCGAGTTGAACGACTTTTCGCAATGGACTCCGGTTCGTGGAGAGTGGACTGGGAGCCTCGGAGTGATTCGCGGATCAGGCGATTCGGAATTGCGCTTCAAGCGGCATTTGCCGAAGGATCTTGTGCTCAAGTTCACTTTGAATATCGGCGAAGGGACGCGCCCGCGAATCCTGGTCAACGGGATCGACCACTTATACCTTGGCGACGAGGGGAATAACCGAGAGCTATTCATTTACGGTCGATGGCTTGCTGATCCCCAAGGAAAGCCTCGGGCCTACAAGACGGGCGAACCGTTGGAGGTCGAGATCCGATTCTTCCGCGACCTGGCCGAATTCCGAATCAATGGCAAAGTGTTCGCAAGCGGCGAGCGTTCGTGGCCAGGGACGTGGGAGCTGCTTCTCTCAGCCGGCGACCGTTCTGGTCCAGGAGCATGTACGTTTTCGAATTTCCAGGTTGGTCCTGTCGAGAGGAAGAACTTTTCTGATCCAACGCCTGGGAATTGACAAGCGAACAAGGATCTTTCCAGAGGGATCATTCCGAGGCAAACAAGCGCGGAATTACGGTCAATACGCTGGCGCCTGGATTAAGATTCCCGCCGGCTTCGATCGCGAGACGCTCCGCGGCGTGATCGCGATGCTGGAGCCGACGAGATGCTGAACGTACCCACCGAAGTCGGCGTCTATCGCTGCATTTAGCCGACCGACATGCGCCGCGGCTTCGACGGTCTCCTCGCGCTGGCTCGCGAGCACACAAGGATCTTTCCCGACGCCCCACCTTAGATGGGTGTATTCGGCACAACTTCGCAGGCGCCTTGTCCTACGGAGGGCGAGGTGGAGAGTCCGCCATGGGGAAAAGGCATCGCCCGTTCAGATCGGCGAGGCTTTCCGACTCTCAGGCTCAGGGCAGCGTCGAATACAGCACGATATTGGCTGCGATGCGTAAGGCCGATTCGTACGAGTATCCTTTGCAATCGAGCCCTTGGTGGCGTTCGAGGCGCAGCCGAGGTCGTACTTCGAGTAGATGATCGCCCAGCGGCCGTTGAGCTTAACGCCCTCGAGCCTGGGTTTGCCGACCACTCCGCCCGCAGCCTTGGTGTACTGGACGTCGCTTAAGTCGTAGCCGACCTTGTCGGTATAAAGTTCGTCGTCGATCGGAATGGCCGTGAGCGGATTGTCGGGATACATCTCGCCGGCGAACTTGCGGAACGCCGAGTCGAACGCCACTGCGCCGCAAGCCGCGTCGGCGAAGATCGTGCCGCCGCCTGGCTCGAGGTGTTTTCGAAGAGCGGACAGGTCGTCGTCGTTGAACCCGAACGCTGCGCGGCCGTGGAGGTAGAGCAAGGGGTAGTAAATGAGGTTGGGGTCCTGCGGCAGGATCTCGCGATGGTTCACCACGACGTCGACCTTCAGTTCGTCGCGGAGCACGCTAGTGAGGTTGGGGATTGCCAACGGTGCGACGTTCCAGTCGCCCGCGTGCCGCAGCTTGCCGATATGAAGGGCGCCTCGAGGGGCTGTCTTATCGAGCTTGAAGTCTTTGACCGATCGGACGGCGAGCTTGTCGGCGGGCATCTCCCTGCCGGTGGCGTAGTCGACGACGTTCTGGCCGACCCGAAGCGATTTCTCGACTGCTGGATTTAAGCCCTGGACTTCGCTCTGGTTCCAGAAGCAGGAGAGGTCTTTGGGCGAGTAGACGACCACCGTCCGGCAGCCGAATTCGATGCCGTAAAGTTCGTGGATTTCGGGCAGGAGGTGGAACCGGGCCTTCCAGATCGGGTGCTCGGGAGGCAGCGGCTTGAGCTTGTATTCGTCTTCGGGGAAGATCGCTTTGATCAGGTTTCTGAAGCCTCGGTCGAATCCCTCTCTCGAACAGCACGCCTCGGCGAAGATGAACCCCCCCTGCTCGACGTACGTCCTCAGGGCCTCCTTGGCCTTGTTGCTGAAAGTCGGTGCTTCGTGTCCGTTCATGAAGAGGATGGGGGCCTGGAGCATATCTTCAACCGACGAGAAATTGGGATCGACGACTTGCCAGGTCATGAGGTGTTTCCAGTCCTTGGAAACGACGTTGACCAGGTTTCGCACGTCGTCATGGTCGTTGTTCCAATCGACGCCGGGTTCGTGGCGGACCTTGTTGATGAGGACCGGAGCTCTGCCTTTGGCGAGGAAGAGGAGTGCGAACGCCGTGGCGACGTCGCGGCGTGCTTCATGCCCCTGCCCGCTCCAGAAGCCCCTCAGGCGGTCTTGTTCGTGGACCAGTTCTTCGGCGCCTTCGCGATACCAATCGTGGCCGCCCAAGAAGCGCTGGCCTGTCAAGCGTCCGACGCGTTCGAGACCGTAGAGGTAATAGTACTTCCATGTCAAACCGAGAGGGAAGTTCTGATCGACTTTGAAGTGGACTCCAAGCCAATCGATGCCCTGCTGGAGGTTTGGGTTGGCGCCGCCTCGGCCGCAATCGCGAATGTTTTCTCCGTTGATCACTTCAAGCCCCGCGAAGAGCTTCATGCCGGAGATGACGAGGCTCGAGACGCCCGCGCAGGTCATGCTGGCGGAGGGGCTTTGCTGGTCGGGGGTGTAGGACCAACTGCCGTCTCGGAGCTGGTTTTGCTCCCAGTAGCGCAGCGAGAGGTCCCAAACCTCGGGCTTGACGGGGATGCCCGCCTCGGCGGCTGCGTTCAGGCCCAGGAGGGCGTATTGCGAGTTCGAGTTGTCCCCCCGCATCCGCTTTTCGCCGTGATAGGTCCAAGACCCAGGAAAACTGAACCGTTGTTCGCCCGCGCGAAACTGGGCAGCCTCGAGCCAGGCAGCGTTGCGTGCGATGCGGGCCCGATCGCGCTCCGGTTCTGCTGCGGCGAAGACCATCGTTTGCAGAGACACTGCGTAGACGCTGTCGAGCTGCACGGCCTCGAACCGGCGGAGGAAGTCGAGGGCCCTGGAGATGTGCGGGCTCTTGGGCGATTCTCCGGCGGTGAGGAGCGCCAAAGTGACGAGGCTGGTGACGCCGGTGGGCGCTTCGTTGTTGAAGTCTTCGCTCCAGGCGCCCGTGGCCTGTTGCTCGTGGATCAGGAATTTGACGCCCTCTTTGATGGCGTTCTCGACCTCTTCTTTGGTCACCCCTGCTTCCACCCGAACCGAGGCTGAGAGGCAAGCGAAGGCCAAGGCTGTGAGCAAACCAAGCCTGCCGAGCGCGATGGAACTTCGGCTTCGCATGGCGAGCACTCCGAATTGGGGCGATGGAGAAGGCGAACTCAAGCCTGAGCCCGGCGTCGAGGGCTGGGGAAAGGAACAGCCCTCGACAGCATACGTACGACTATTGTAGAAGAAACCCGCCAAAGAGCAAGTCGCCTCTGGCGAATGGGGCGTCGGCGCAGGTTTTTCGGTGGCAATTGTTTAGTTGGCAGCCTTTGCCTGGATTTCCGCGAGCAGAGAAGAGAGCGCGGCGATTTCTACGGGTTTGATCAAGTGATGATCCATGCCCGCCTCTCGGGACCTCTCTTTGGCTCCGTCCTCGCCGTAACCGGTGACGGCGATGATGATTGGCTGAACAGGCAAAGGCGCCTGACGGATGGCCTTGGCCACTTCGTAGCCGTCTAGAATGGGCAGACCGATGTCGAGAAGGAGTACGTCGGGTTTTTGTTTGAGCGAAGCTCGAGACCCGACCGGCCGTCGTGACTGACCCTCACATTGTGTCCCAGAAGCTCGAGCAAGCTCGAGAAGGCGTTGGCGTTGTCGACGTTGTCGTCGACGACCAGGATTTTGAAGGGTTTGAGGCAAGCGAGCGGCGAAGGGGCCTGGGAGGTGGGCGCCATCGGTTCGGCGAACCGGGCTGGCAGCCGGACAATGAATTCGCTTCCTTTGCCCAGGCCCAAGCTGCGGGCCTTGACCTTGCCGCCGTGGATCTCGACCAGTTCCTTAACGAGGGTGAGACCGATGCCGAGGCCTCCTTCGGAGCGGTCGAGCGAGCGGCCGACTTGTTCGAACGGTTCGAAGATCGTCGCCAGCATGTCCTTGGGAATGCCGATGCCATTGTCCTTAACGCTGACGACGAGCCAGCCGTCCTCGCCGGAGGCGTGCAACGCAATGCTGCCGCCGCGTTCGGTGTATTTCGCGGCGTTGGTTAGGAGATTCACGACGATCTGCTCGACCCGCGTCGCGTCGGCCTCGATCGTCGGCAGATCGGGCTCGAACACGAAGTCGAGAAGATGGCCGCGTTCTTGGACGAACGGAGTCACCACTTCGACGGCGCGGCGGAGGACGGAGGCAGGGTCGAGGGGTTCTTTACGTAAGCGAATTTTGCCTCTGCTGATTCGAGAGACGTCGAGAAGGTCGTCGATGAGCCGAGCCAGGTGTTTGGACTGCCCAAGAATCACTCCGTGGGCCCACTCGACCTTTTGTTCGGGAAGGCCTGGGGATTGGGAAAGTTCCGCCGCACTGGAGATGGCTGAGAGCGGGTTTCTGAGCTCGTGCGCCAGCATCGCCAGGAATTCGTCCTTGCGGCGATCCGATTCTCGGAGCACCTCCTCGGAGGCTTTTCGGTCGGTGATGTCGAGCGAGAGTCCGGACATGCCTGCGGTCTGCCATCGTGATCGCACTCAGCCTTGCCTTTGGAGAGGACCCAACGCTCGGCAAAGCCGCCCGGCTCCCAGAGCCGATATTCCGCGGAGAAAACGCCGCCGGAGGCCGCCGTCTCTTCGATGGCGGAATGGACGGCGTCGCGGTCGTCAGGGTGAATGCGCCAGAGGAATTCGGCCAATCCGCGGAGATCCCTTGGCTCTCTGGAACGCTGGTTCTTGTTCGCTGGAGCTTCCATCGGCCTGGGCAGTTCGATCCGCCAGGTCCACATCCCCGCCGTCTCGAGCGCCAGAGCGAGTTGCTCGTTACTCTGTTTGAGGGCGGTTTCAGCACGAAGCCGTTCGTCGCGCTCGAGCGATTCCGCCAAGGCGCCTCGATCGACGGAACCAGGCGTTCCAGTCGCTGCTTGACGACGAAATCGGTGGCGTCCTCGGCGAAGCGTCTCGATGGCGAGCTCTTCGCCGAGAGTCCCTGAAACGAAAATGAACGGCAAGTTCGGCCAGCGCTTCCGGACCAGTTCCAAGGCGCTGACGCCGTCGAAGTCGGGAAGTGAGTAATCCGCCAAGATCAGGTCGAACCGCGCCTGGTCGAGCCGCGATCGAAACGTCTCTCGGTCCTCCACCCGCTCGAACGTGAACTCGAAGCCCGCATGCGCAATTCGCCATTTGACGAGCTCGGAATCGAGCAGGCTGTCCTCGAGATGCAAGATTCTCACGGATCTTGACGAGACGGCGAGCTTCTGCCCTAATTCGCCGCCAAATTCACTCGCTCGAGAGAACATGGGAACCAAATCACTCCTCAAAGTAACGTCTTGGAAGTTCACGGACTCGTTTCTCCAATGCGTTTGGGGCACCCAGTCGGGGCTCGCGATCGATGCCCCGGCAAGGCTTGGACTGGGTTCGGACCACGGGTCTCGTCCAACATGGACGAATGGCTTATTTCCAACACATGCAATCGTCGTTCGGTCGTGAGTCGACGAGCACCGGCGTCCATGGCGTCTTTGACAAGGAAAAAGCCTTAATTATCTTGACATTTTCTTATTAAGCAGTCAAGAGCCCAGCCCGGGTATTTTCAAGGGCGTCTGAGTCGCAGGCTGCCTGGCGGCGGCTCGTTTAGAAGAGCCCAGAATATGCCAAGATCTTTTATGGCTTGGATGAATTCGACGAATCCCACTGGCTTGACAACATAGGCGTTGACTCCGAGTTTGTAGCTTTGGACGAGGTCGAGTTCTTCGCGTGAGGATGTGAGCACAACCACTGGGACGCTTTTGAGCCTGAGTCTCGTTTGATCTGCTCGAGCACTTCCAGGCCGTCGACCTTGGGAAGCTTTAGATCGAGCAAGACGACGGCGGGGTTGCCGCTTGGCCTGCCCGCGTATTCTCCTCGACAGAAGAGGTAGTCGAGCACCTCGACTCCGTCGCGAACGGTTACCACCTCGTTGGCGAGCTGGCTCTTGGCCAACGCCAATAAAGTCAATTCGAGATCCTTGGGGTTGTCTTCCACAAGCAGGATGGGCTTGATCATCACATTCCCTCGCGGTGCTTGAGCTGTTTTGGCAATGAGAAGTAGAAAGTGGCTCCCTTGCCGATCTCTCCCTTTGCCCAAGTGGAACCGCCGTGCCTGGCGATCATTCTCCTGACGCTGGCAAGTCCAATGCCGGTGCCTTCGAACTCCTCGGCCCTATGCAATCTCTGGAAGACGCCGAAGAGCTTTTGATAATCGCGCATATCGAACCCAGCGCCATTGTCTCGCACGTAAAAGATATATTCCTCGGGCTCGGTTCGGCAACCAACTTCGATCTCCGCGTCCACGCGATCTCGAGTGAATTTGACGCTGTTCGAAAAGAGGTTTGTGAGCACGCTCTTGATCATGAGCAGATCGCACTCGACGCTGGGCAGCGTTTTGGTTCTCCAGCGAATTTTCCGATCGCCGTATGTGGTTGAGAATTCGCGGACCACTTCGGCGACCAGGATGTTCATGTCGACGCGGCTTGGCATGATCGCGCTTCTGCCCATCTTCGAGTAGGAAAGCAGGCTGTCGACCAGCACGCCGGCCTGTTGGGCAGACTCTATTACTGAATCAAGATATCGGGTAAGATCTCCGTCGAGTTTCGCACCGGCGCCTTCGCGCAGGAGCTGAGCATAGCCGAGGATGTGTCGAAACGGCGAGCGTAGGTCGTGGGAGATTGAATAGGAAAACGCCTCGAGTTCTTCGTTGGATCGTTTGAGCTCGCTATTGAGCCTGGCAAGTTCCTCGGCGTTCTTGAGGACGAGGCCGACCAAGGCATTTCTGAGCTCCGCGGCGGCCTCGACGACCGTCTTGCTCCAGGGGGAGGATTTGCTTCGTATCGTCTGCTTCCAGATCTCAAAAGATCGGGCCGGGCCTTTTTCGCCGTCTTTCGGGTTGGCCGCGACGTTCAGCCGTTTCGCGGGGTCTCCCGCCCACTCGACTGTGGAGACGACCTCGGGTTTGAACCAGACCACGTAGTCAGGGTAGAGCTTCGAGATCGATATCGAGAGCACGCCGCTGCACCCGCCAGCGTCCTCCACGAACTTGGGCAGGAGCTCGCCGATTGCGTTGGTATGGAAAAGCTCGTGGCCCTCGGACTGAAGCCAGGTTACGAGCCTGCGGACGTGGTCTTCCGGCGGGCAAACCCCAACGAAAGAGCAACGACCGCCTGCTACGACGGCGGCGCCTTGCGCGTCGGCGAACTGAAGCAGAAGCGAGCCGTGCTTCACGAGCCCGACGACGAAATCGTTCTCGTTCGCCAACAGCGAAAGCAGGACTCCTTTGCAAGCCTCTCGCCTGACGCGATCGGCGAGCTCGAGCGATCGTTCCCTCGCGGAAATCTGCGCCGAGAAGATCTTGCCAAGAAAATCGCAGGCCAAACGCACCTGGTACGGCGGCGTTCTGGCGGTTCGATGGTGGAATAGAATGAGCCCCCATAGTCTGCCGTCTCGGAGGATCGAAACCGACATTGAGGAAGCTGTGCCCATGTCTTTCATATATTGGATATGATGAGGCGATACGCTCCGCAATGTACAATACGTCTGGTCCAAGGGACGACCGGTCTCAGGGTGGACCGAGGGAACGATCGGAACGCATTGGCAAAGCGCGTCGGGAATCTGGCGAATCCTATTCTGCACGTAGAGTTCGCGCTTGCCTGGGGATGTCGGAGGCTGGGAATCGTCTGCCCAGGAGGCTGGGAAGCGTTCCGTCGGCGTTCTCGGCTACAACCGTACCGTTCCAGTCGGGGTCGAACTGATAGACGAGCACCCGATTGAACCCTGTCAGTTTGGCGCAGCCGCAGCCGCCAGCCTCGCCAGTTCTTCGAGACTTTTCGTATCTTCGAGGTTCGTTAGGAATTCGTGCGTCAGTCGGTACAGTCCCTGGTTCACTTCGATTTCGTCGCCTGAAATGAGTTCGAGCTCGAGGATCAGCGCGCCCCTGCCAGCGATGCGCAATCGCCAAGAAAATGGCGTCGCAGTCTTTGTTCGAGACCTCGACCTGCCCGGCGATCTCTGGGAATCTCGAGAGATCCGGGTTCGAAAGCACTGGCTCGAGCCAGCGGACTCGATCTTCGCCCAGGGTTTCGGCGAGAGGTCGTTCGAGAATCTCTTCGATTGGCCGCTGGAACCAAAAGACGGCGTTCGCGCTGGCCTGACGCACGATCAATCGATCGTCCAATACGAGAAGAATGCCGTGAGGTTGAATGCTCCCTGGCGAATCGATTGGCTCTTGATCGCACAGGCTTGCATCGAGCTCGAACGTCTTTTCTTCCTGACCCGCAGACAATTCACACCTGCCCTTCGGTCAGCCAAACCTCGAGCGACATGAACGTTTCGTTGGCGGAAGCCACAGCCGCATCCAAAGTTTCGTCCGTCAGACTGGTCTCGAGAACCTCGCGGAACGAGGCCCATCGTGCTCCACGTTGAGTGCCGTAATTCGAGAAGTAGCGAAGCCCACGTTCGGCGGACAAGCCGAACCGAGTCTCGAACTGTTTGGCGAGGAAGCCGCCGCCGAGGGTCGAGCCTTCCACCACGTACATCGAGCCCAGGACTTGGGGAAGGCTCTCGAGCTGCACAGAGCTTTGGTTGCGAGGAAGATGCTCGATAGCCTCTTCCGAGAGCCCGACGGCTCTCAGGTCTTCGAGAAGCCACGGGGCTTTTGTCCGGCCTTCGTAGACGCAGAGCCCCGAACAATGCTCGAAAGCTTCGACGCGCCGTTCCCATGGCTCGATCCAGCCGAGATGGCGGCTCAAGAGTCGTTTGTAATCCGCCAACGAAAAGTCGTCTCGACTGAGATCGAGCAACGACTCGATGCGCTCGTGGCGAGGCGCCGTTTCATCCCTCAAACGCTTTGAGTACATTTCTAAAGCCGTCCTGGCTAACCGAGCCGTTTGAACCTGTCAAAAAGGCCGGAAGACGAAGAATCACGCCTAGTGTTGCAAATCCAAGGCCAAAGTGTCAAAAAGCAGGTTCTTTATTTCATCTCTCGGAACGACTCGAGTGACGAGAAGTTGGGCGCGCGATTGGACTCGTCCTCGATCTTCCGCCTTCTGATCTTTATTGATCGAAGTTGCTCGCTCTTGGGATCAGTGTGTAGCAATTCGAACACCACTTTAAGAAAGTGGATGATTGGAGGGGTTGAGTCTTTCAAAGGAGGAGCATGCAGACTATAGTTAAGAATACTGTCCCTGCCTAATCGATATCCCTTGAACAAACCCATGGCTCTGACGCCTTCGGCGTTTGTTCCGGAGCACCAAGTGCTATGAAAGCTCGAAACGTTTGGTTGGCGATGCCTTTGGCTGCCGGCTTGAGCGTCGGCATTTCGGGATGTGGAGGCGGCGACGCACCTAATCCGGAAAACGATCCGAACGCCGCCGCGGGAAACATTACTCCCGGTGAAGGCGATATTGTAGCGGCTCCCGCCCCACCCGCGAACTTGCGCCAGCTCCGCCCGCCGCACCAGAGTCTCAGGTTGAACCGCCCTCGTCTGGATCTGATAACGTTGTGCTGGATCAACCGGCGACACCCCAGCCTGACTCCTTGGCTTCGCCTCAGCCTCAGCCCGGCGACGCGTCAGACCAAAATGGATCGCTAGCCGATCAATCTTCGACGAAAAAGAAGAAGCGACGTTCCTCCGGCTCGAGCAATTATTCGAGCGGCTTTGCGAGCAACTACGGAAGCGGCGCGGGCGGATACGGTGGGGGCGGGGTCGGTTACGGCGGAATGGGCGGAGGTTACGGCGGCGGCGGCGGTTCTTCAGGCGGAGGTTCGATGGGAGGCGGCGGTTCTTCTGGAGGTGGTTCCTCTGGCGGGGGCAGCTTCGGAGGGGGCTCGTCGGGTAGTGGATCCGAAGGTCACAGCGGAGCAGGGAGTTATGGTGGTGGGTCGTCAGGAATGGGTGGAGGGTCAAGCGGCTCCGGCTCGTCGAGTTATGGCGGTGGCGGTTCGACTGGCTACCCAGGCGCTGGAGGCGGGTCCACGAGTTACCCAGGCGGCGGCGGTAGTTCGCCCGGTTACCCAGGGCGCAGGCGGAGGCGGATCTCCGAGTTATCCAGGGGGAGGCGGCGGCAGTTCGCCCGGCTATCCAGGCGGCGGTGGCGGCAGCTCTCCCGGTTATCCAGGCGCGGGTGGAGGCGGCAGCTCGCCAACCTCTCCAGGTGGCGGTGGTGGGAACACCCCTGGTTATCCAGGCTCTGGCGGCGGTGGCAGCACTCCCACTTATCCAGGCGGCGGTGGCGGAAACACCCCTGGTTACCCAGGCTCGGGCGGTGGCGGCAGCACACCGACCTACCCGGGCGGCGGCGGTGGGAACACCCCTGGTTATCCAGGCTCGGGAGGCGGCGGCAGCACACCAACCTATCCTGGCGGCGGAGGCGGCAGCACGCCCACATCTCCTGGGGGCGGTGGTGGGAACACCCCTGGCTACCCAGGTTCTGGCGGCGGTGGGAGCACTCCCACCTACCCGGGCGGCGGCACTCCAACCGCCCCTCCAGGCACCTCCGGGCCTGGTCAAGGCTCTCCAGGCGGCGGCGGTTCCCCGTTCTGAGAGACGGACCTCGAGGCCGATCGAAAACATTCCAGACCCCGGTTGCCGTACTTCGGCAATCGGGGTTCTTGGATTAACGCGCCAGTCAATGTGCGTGCGCGAGCCGGGCGTCGGTGGCTTGCAAGATTGCGCTGACGGAGTCTTGGTTGAAGCCCTTGTATCCTTCGCGCCTCTGGAGGTTTTCCAAATGGCTGCCGATTGCCCCGTCTTTGATGAAACGCTCGTATTCCTCAGGCGAGATCCAACCGGCATCGAGGCATCGCCGAGCACGCTCGGGCCTGACTTCCCACTTCTCCCCGGCTGTAAAGGCCTGACGTAGGAACGGAAAGTCTGAAAACGGCGGCATCGTTTCGATCTGGGCCTCGCTTTTCAAGTCGCCTCTTAGGGCTTCAAAATCGAATTGAGCCTCCAGATGATGCATTCCAGCCTGCAAGATCGATTCCCCATGTAAACCCACCCAAAGCCCGACGGTGTTGGGCCTGGGCAAGTCCGGCAGGGAAGTCTTGGTAAAATTGTGATGCGCCTCGTCCGGTGCGAGGTCCAGATCTGCGAATATGACGATTCCGGTTGCCCGATTCTCGAGGATCTGCGCGCCCAACCTGCGTGCGACCCGGCATGGAAACGCTCGCGCAGCTCGAACCCCAGTTTCTCGAAAATCCCAATGAGTCTTGGAAAGAACTTGCGCGAGCTTCTGAACGTGTGATGGTCGTGATTGGCCCATCCCAGACCCAGCCGATCTTGCCTCGTCTTTTGAACCCTCGCTGCTCGATTTCGGCTGGTCCAGTATTCGCGCTCGGCCTCGAAGACCAAATGGCATGCCAAGTCGACGCCGCCTGCGCGCTCGATGACGCGCTCCAGAGCCGACTCCGCAGCCTCGAAGCCTTGTTCGTCGTCGTCGAACGCGCGCTTCCTGCCTTTCCAGATCTCTGCGGCCGCCAAAGTCTCCCGGGCTGCGTGAGGCGCAAGCAAGCCCTTTCGCGCCAGCGGTCCAGGCCAGGGATCGAACCCTCGATAGCCTCGTCGTTCCACGACTTCGAGCTTGACGTCTCCAGAACCGGCTTCCGCCGAGCGATAAGGGCCCAACGGATATCCTTTGATCTCCAGGCCGAGGTCGTGCGCCCTCGAGAAGTCGGCGATCGACTCGACCTTCAATGCCACGGCCGAAATGCGAGCCCGAGGCGCCTGATGCTCGTCGAGCACAATTCGCGGGAACATTCCGCCTGTATGCTCGAAAACGATCATCGGACCGATCTCTTCGCCGATTTCACGCTGAAATCCCACAGACTCCATTCGTGCGACCAGGGCGTCGTCGGCTGAAGCTGTGAAATGGTCCACCCAGTCGATAAAGCGAGTGCTGGAGACGGTCTGCATCCGGCCAGACAGATCACGCGCGAAAGCGTTTCCCTCGATGGCCTCGGTAACGAAACTTGCCACCAACTCCTCGGCCTCGGGCCAACGCTTCCAATCAAATTGCGGCATGACGACATCCCTCGAAAAAGCACGAGCCAAATCCAACAGTCCGCGGCTTCGCGACGAGACTTATCGACCCGGCGCTTAAGCAAAAGCCGCGTAGCGCCCGCCCACTTAAGTGTATTGCGAGGGTCGTGGGAAGGCAAAGCAGGGCCACAAGGTAAGTGCGCGGGCTCCTTTGGCTGGGACTGCTTTGATGCGAGTCGTTTCCATGCCCCCGGTGGCGAAAATGCAACAAACGTCGGCTTAATCATGTCCTACGGTTGGTGTAGTCCATGTTCCAACCCTTCATCGATTGACCAAGGCGAAACTCGATGATCGAGGCTCAGAAGAGCGAGTCCAAGTCGGAGCTTTACGACGAAAGGAAGCGGTCTTGGAGCGCCCGGGGCCTCAAGTTAACCGCCGCCTTCGAGCAGCAGAGTGAGGCCAGCAATCCGGCCTCCATCGACGAGACGACCGTCGACATGCCCGTGGTGGTTTTTGTTCCCGAAACCGCCGATCCCGAGGATTCGGTCGAGATCAGCACCAGCTCGCTCCGCGTAGCCAGGGCTATGGCGTAGGCAAGAAAGTTGACTCTCGCTCGTTCAAAAAGTGGATCGCTTTGTTCGCTCGCTGATCGAGCTTGCGCCCCAAAGTAAGGCTTCTACGCCATTCAACGCGGTTAGCGTATGCTGCGTCACCTCCTGCGATGGCTTGCGCCGAACTCGAGAGCAGTGGAGAATGGGTCAAGCCCAAGCTTGGTGCTGAACCCTGCCTAGAACCTGGGCGTCTGAATGGATGCACTCTTTCGTCAAGCCGCCCACAGCGGCTATCATCGTGGTCCATCTCGATTCGACCCAAGAATTGGTTTCGCTCCCATGGCAGATCGAAAGTTCCCAGCAAATCCGTATGAATTCGAAGTCGTCGTTGTGGGTGCGGGGCATGCTGGCATTGAGGCAGCGCTCGCTTCCGCCCGGATGGGGTTGCGCACAGCCCTTCTCACGATCAACTGCGATTCGGTGGGCCAGATGTCGTGCAACCCTGCGATCGGCGGGGTGGCCAAGGGGCAGATCGTTCGCGAGATCGACGCACTCGGTGGGGCGATGGGCGAGCTAACCGACGCCACCGCCATCCAGTTCCGACTCTTGAACCGCGGCAAAGGCCCTGCAATGCACAGCCCGAGGGCTCAGTGCGATAAGAAGGCCTATCAATTCCTGGCCAAACTCACTGTCGAGCGACAGCCTAACCTCACACTTCGCCAAGAGATGGTCGAAGCGATCTCGGTTCATGAAGGCCGGGCCGCCGGCGTCGTCTGCAAGGGCGGGTCGACTTATGGCGCCAAGGCCGTCGTCGTAACCACCGGCACCTTCCTTCAGGCGCTGATGCACACAGGAGAGGTGAAAACCGCTGGGGGGAGAGCTGGGGATTCCGCAGCGCAGGGACTTTCGGGTAGCCTTCGCGAGCTTGGCTTCGAGCTCCAACGGTTCAAGACGGGAACTCCGCCCAGACTCAACGGTCGGACGATCGACTTTTCCAGCCTCGAGCGTCAACCTGGCGACCAAGCGCCCGTCCCGTTCTCGTTCCTGACGGACAAAGTCGAGCAAGAGCAGCTCGACTGCCACATCACCTATACAAACCCACAGGTCCATGAGATCATCCGAGAGAACCTTCACAGAGCGCCAATGTGTTCGGGCCAAATCCAGAGCGTGGGGCCCAGATACTGCCCTTCGATCGAGGACAAGGTCGTTCGCTTCGCGTCGAGGGATAAGCATCAGATCTTTCTCGAGCCAGAGGGGCGGAACACTCTCGAATATTATTGCAACGGCATATCAACAAGCTTGCCTCGCGACGTGCAGGAACGGGTGGTCGCTCTCATTCCCGGTCTGGAGTATGCGGAGATCATGAGGTTTGGGTATGCGGTTGAGTACGATTACGCTCCGCCGACTCAGCTTGACCCTACGCTCGAGACCAAGCGAGTGAAAGGCTTGTACTTCGCTGGGCAGATCAACGGCACGACCGGTTACGAGGAGGCAGGGGCTCAGGGCTTGCTTGCAGGGATCAACGCGGCGGCGTCGGTTCGAGGAGACGGACCGTACATACTCGATCGTTCCCAAGCCTACATCGGAGTCCTCATCGACGATCTCGTGACGCGAGGGGTGGACGAGCCCTATCGGATGTTTACGAGCAGGGCTGAGTATCGTTTGCTACTGAGGCATGACAACGCGGATCGGCGTCTGACGGAGCTTGGTCGGCGGATTGGCCTGGCGACCGACCAGCGCTGGGAACGGTTTCAGCGGAAGGTCTCGAACATCGATCGCTTGAAGCAGATTCTCGAGTCAGTGCGATTCGAAGGAGAATCGTTGTGGAGGAAACTTACGCGTCCCGAGACGTCGTTCGCCGACCTGGCGGCGATGCATCCTCCGCTGGCAGACTTCGCGGATTTGCCAACGATCATCGAGCAGGCGGACGTTGAAGCGAAGTACGGCGGTTATGTCGAGCGTCAGGCTCGGGAGGTCGAGCGGTTCCAAAGACTGGAGCAGAAGTCGATCCCCAGTACGCTTGACTACGGGTCCGTCGGCCAGTTGCGGACCGAGGCACGTGAAAAACTCGCGAAAGTCCGGCCCAGGTCGATTGGGCAAGCTGGGCGAATCAGCGGGATCAATCCCGCCGACCTGGCGACGCTCCTCGTGCATCTGAAGCGCAGCGAGGTTCCTTGCGTGGACGTCGAGACGCGAACTTCACCACAGATTCCAGAGCGATTGAGTGGGCAGAATTCAGCCGTGCCTGAGCGGGCTAAAAGCAAAGTTGAAACCGAACTTGAAGTGCTCGCATGCGACGATGGACCAAGCGGCGAGCGTTGAGTTTGATGATGTGGAGCGTTCGCGTGGATTGGGGGGGGCGGGTAAACAAAACCCCGGGCAGTTTGCCGTTCTCGTTCGATTTAGTTATCCGCCATGATCTTACGGCGATTCTGGCGAAGTCTCATGTGGGTTGACAGGGGTTTTTGGTCAACTATAATGCCCGTGGTGGTAATATCGGTAAAATTGTTAGATTCCGTTGACTTTGCGGATTTTCACGACTAGGAATGCTGGATTTGTCTCGTTGCGGTTGATTTTGCGGAAGTTCAATTGGCAAGGAGGTGCGTTCGGTTGCGTGTTGTCTGAAATCACAAGGAGGGGTGTTGTGGATCATGGGGACTGGTTGCCAAAGCGGTCGTCCACACGCCTGTTCGAGGAGCGAACGAGCCGCGGGGCTCGCAGAATCCGAGGGATGCAGTCGATTATGAAGACCGTGTATACAACGGGAGAGGCAGCCAAGATTTGCAAAGTCAGCCAACAAACCATCATTCGCTGTTTCGACAACGGCCAACTCAAGGGTTTTCGGGTTCCTGGGTCGCGGTTTAGGAGGATTCCCAGGGAATCGCTCTATCGGTTCATGAAAGAGAACAGCATCCCGACCGACGCGCTGGAAAGCGGCAGGCGGCGGATTTTGATTGTCGACGACGATCCAGGGGTGGTCGAACTCTTAACAGACGTCTTCGGCGTCGACTCCCGATTCGAAACCCGCTCGGTCGACAACGGCTTCGCCGCCGGGCTCCTGGCCAAGGAATATCATCCCGACCTCATGGTCTTGGACGTCATGCTGCCCGACATCAACGGCAAGGCTGTGTGCGAACTCATACGCAGCGATCCGACGATTGCTGATATTAAAATTATCTGCATTTCTGGTATGGTTGAGGAAGATAAAGTCGCCGAGTTGAAGACCGCGGGCGCCGACGATTTCATGCCGAAACCCCTGGACATCGACCAGATGACCGCTCGAATTTGCAAGTTATTAGACATCGAGTCGCAGGCCAGTTGATTATCGCGGCCGATTGCTTCGGGCGGCGATCCGATCCGAGCCGCCGGCGGGGAGTGTCGATCGATGCCAAAGACGCCCTCCGATCATGGGGGTGGGCCCGAGTTGGTAACGCACCCGTCTTGGCCCTTGAGGCCACTTTCCTCGCTTGTGTTGCTTACTTCTTCCGCATCGAACCCGAACTTGGTTTCCGAGAGCCTCCGCTGGGATCCTGCGTGGGCTTGGGAACAACTTGCGCTGTCTGCGCGTTCTCGTCGAGAACCGATCGAGCTCCTTTCACAAGCCAGGTGGTGGAAGCTCGAGAACGCTGAGCAATTAGGAGCTTTAGATCGGCTCTGGAGAAACTCCGTTGCCGCCGCAATTGCTGCCAGAAGGCTTGCGGAGACTGCCAACTTCGCCGATCTGGAACTTGTCGAACGTCTGGCGTTCTTGCATCGTCTGGACTACTGGCTCATCGCGATCTCCGACGCGTCGCTGTTGGTGCGGCTCGTGGCAAAACCAGCAAGTCGGAGTGCAAATCGGTCAGTGAAAGAGCGACTGGGGGAATCTCCAGGCGACCTTGCGTTCCGATGGTCCGACGATTCGGAGCGAACCGAAGAGTTGATCGATTGGTGTGCTTACCTGGATCGAGGCGGTCGACGCGCTCGGCCCGAAGGCTCGAAGCTCTTGGAGTGGGTGGCCAAGGCTCGAAGCTTGGCGGATCGGACGCGCTGGGGACTCGGCGGACGGAAGCAGCAGACGTCCGACGCCGATCCCAGGATCGTCGAGCTCGAGGACATGGTCGAGCGAATCTGCTCGGAGCCTTTTGCCTTAGCGGAATCGAGCCCGCTCGCCGAGGCGTTTGCTCGTAGATGCGCGGATCTCGAGCTCGAGCGAAAAGAATCTCTACGGAAGAAACGAACGCTCGAAAAGAGAGCAAGTGCTCTTCAGACGACGTTGGATGAATGGTCTGAAAACGTAAAACGCGAGCTCGAGAAGCGTAAGCTGAACGCCCTGGCCGAGTTTGCCGCAGGCGCTGGGCACGAAATCAACAACCCATTGGCTGTGGTTCAGGGGCGCGCTCAACTGCTGCTGGCCAAGGAGCGAAATCCCAATGGAGAACGGGCTCGAAGCCTTCAGGCGATCTTCGAGCAGGCTCAACGGGCGCACTGGATGATCCGAGACCTGATGTTCATCGCCAGGCCGCCGGAGCTCGTTTTGGAGCAATGCTCCCCTAAAACGGTTTTAGAGCAAACTCTCAAACAGCAAAGGACTTACGCAGAGCGTAGAAAGATCACGCTTTCCCTGGAGGGCGAACACTCTTCTGGAGCCTTCATCGCCGATATTGCCGCGCTAAAGCATGTTGCCGAGGCGTTCGTTCGCAATGCGATCGAAGCCTCGAATGAAGGCGGCGAGGTGAGCGTTGCTTTCAAACTCGATGCCCGTCGACTGACGATTACTTTCCGCGACCGTGGTGCTGGAATCGACAAACATTCGGCGAAACGGTTGTTCGATCCTTTTTATTGCGGTCGATCAGCGGGCAGAGGCTTAGGCTTGGGGCTCCCGAGGGCAGCGGTCGTCGTCCGCAAACTCGGAGGAAGGATCCGCTGGAGCAGCAGCCCCAGCGGAACACGATTCAAGGTGATATTGCCTCGTAAACCGTCACTAAAGCCTGGTGCCGGTTAACCTGCCGCCTTGGCCAAGGCTGCCAGAGCTTCGTCGTACTTGGGTTCTTGGGCGATCTCAGGGACGATTTCGGCATAAGTGATTTTGTCATGCGCGTCCACCACGAAGACGGCCCGTGCCAAAAGCGGAATCGGCAGGCCCTGGATGAGCACGCCGTAGTTCGACCCGAAGCTGTGGTCGTGCACGTCGGAAAGATTTTGGAGGCTGTCGATCTTGGCGTCGGTGCAGAAACGAGCTTGGGCGAACGGCAGGTCGAGGCTTACAGTATAAGCGGCGATCTTGTCCTTCATCGACGCGAGCGACTCGGCGAATTTCTTGGTCTGGATGTTGCAGACCGGGGTGTCGAGCGAGGGCACGACATTGAAGAACCTGGTTTTCCCCTTGCTGTCGGCGAGTGTGATGATGGAGAGACCAGCGCCCACTCCAGTGAAGTCCGGCGCCGCATCGCCCGGTTTGAGTTGCGGACCGACGAGGTCGATGGGGTTGCCTCTGAATGTGACCAGGCCCTTGCGGATCTCTGCCATGGAATCGATGCTCCTCGAGCAAGTACAAGAATCGTTTTGCAAGACGCCTCGCTCCCGCGGAGTGATTCCACGGGCAATTCCGACTCTAGCGGTCGAACGGCGCTGGGCAAGACTGCAGCCGGCCCGGCGCCTGCTTGGAACTCACGATCTGGGTGCTTAGATATAAGTCGAGTTTTATCGAAGCAATTTCTCGCGCGCCATCAGCGATGCGCCTAGTACGCCTGCGTCGTCGCCCAGCGCGGCGGGCTCGATTTTAACTTTGGATTCGCGATCGGTTATGGCCTGGCTGCGAGCGCTGGTGCGGACCAGTTTGATCCAGGGGTCTCCCAGGGCCTCGGTCACGCCGCCGCCGATGATGACTATTTGCGGACCGATCAGGTTGATCAGGCTGCCGACGCCCAGGCCCAAATAGTGGGCGGCCCTATGTACTTCCTTGAGAGCGATTGGGTCGGAGGCCTCGACCGCCGCAGCAAGCTCTTTGCTCTTGAGCCTGGAGCTCTTCGAAGACACCTTGTCCGCCAGAACCGTGGGCCTGCCGTTGCGGATTTGTTTGGCGATGCGGCGGGTGATGGCCGTCCGGCTCGAGAGCGATTCGAGGCAGCCGCGGGCGCCGCAGCCGCACAGCGGCCCCCCCGCCTTCAAGATCATGTGCCCAACCTCGCCCGCGTTGCCCGTCAGACCGTCGACGACTCGCCCCTGCTGGACCAGGCAGCCGCCGATACCCGTGCCAATGAAGAGCGCAAGCATATCCTGAAATCCTCTTCCCGC
This sequence comes from uncultured Planctomycetota bacterium, assembly GCA_963818975.1. Classification (GTDB taxonomy): domain Bacteria; phylum Planctomycetota; class Planctomycetia; order Isosphaerales; family Isosphaeraceae; genus CAWFUI01. The sequence continues at coordinate 317,463 of CAWFUI010000017.1, forward strand.
CCCTAGCTTGAATTCTCCGTAGCCGCCCACGCGGACGTCGTTGGCCACCAGCGTTGGTTTTCCCAAGGCTGCCGAGAGATCGGGCCCTAGCGGAAAGTCCCGGACGTTCAGGTTGGCTGAGAACAGCACGATCCCCTTCTCGGAATCGAGCGGGCCTGGAGATCCCACTCCAATCGCAGCCAGGTCCGCGACCAAGGCGCCAGCCGCCGCGCAAGCTTCGCGGACGCCTTCGGTAATCGTGTCAAGGATGGCTTTCGCCCCCTCCTTGGCTGGGGTGGGAAACTTCGCTCTGCCGATGATCTTATTCTCGGAGTCGACCACCGCCACCAAAATCTTGGTGCCGCCCACGTCGACGCCCGCCACCAAGGATTTTCCTCCGCTCCCCATACAGCACCCTCGATAATCGGCAACGGTCTAACTCATCACTTGACACAAAGGGGAATCAACTCAGCGAATAGCCACGCCAAAGAAAACCTAAAACGACCTTAGTCTACCAAACCCGATGGACTTCCACGACTGACTTGACCGAGGTCAAACGGAAGACGTTTCAACCGGCTTGTCAGCTCAAGGTCGAGGAGGGTCTGCGGGCTTCTTGACAAACTTTCCGTACCCGCCTTGAAAGTACAAGAGAGGCTCATCGTTTGACTCTTCGCGATGAACCGCGACCACCCTCCCGACAACGATCCAGTGGTCTCCGCCATCGATCCAATCGTGCTTCTCGCAACAAAGCGAGGCGAGCGACCCCTCCAGCCGAGGCGCGCCTTCCCAATCCACAAAGCGAGGAACGAGCTCCGGATCTTGTGTAGGCTGGCCAGCGTAATGTCGCGAGGCGGTTTCTTGATTCTCGGCCAGAATGTTGATTGTGAAGCGAGCCGACCCTTCCAGGGTTCTTGCCATCCGGGCTTTCTTCGCGACGCAAACCAAGAGCAGTATGGGATCGAGCGAGAGCGAAGCCACGGCGTTGGCCGTCATGCCGTGGACGGCCCCTTCGGACTCCGCGGCAACCACCGTGACGCCCGTTGCAAACAAGCCGATCGTTTTACGATATGATAGTGTATCTAAGTTCAAGACGCGTCCTCTTCGGGTGTTTCATGTTCATCGCCGGCCCTGTTCTGGACGAATTGCCATCCGAAGCGGCCTTTGATGCACAGCGATCCGCTCGTCACGGAATGGTCCAAGGGCGAAGTCGCTTTCACGATCCGATTGTCCTGCACATGCAGCGTAAGACAACAGCCCACCCCGCAGTAAGGGCAAATCGTGTCGACTTGGGTCTGGGAGGCCTCGTTCCACGAGCCTAGGGTGCGCATTTCGTACTCGCTTTTGAACATGAGCGCGCCCGTGGGACAAACGCCGATGCAGTTGCCGCAGAAGACGCAAGCGGAATCGGTGAGAGGAAGATTCAGTTCGGTCGAGATGCGGGCGTCGAAGCCCCTGCCTGCAACCGCGATCGCGAAGGTATTCTGTGCGTCTTCCCCGCAGGCCTCCACGCACTTGTAGCAGAGAATGCAGCGCGAGTAATCACGGACGTAAAGGTCGTTGTCGATCTTCACGGGCTGGCTCACCGTCGCGGCGCCGTCATCAGAAACCGAGGCGCGGCGCACCCGGTCTGCGTTGGTCTCTATCGGCGTCAGGCTCCGCGGTCCTGCCAAACCGATCGGGGTTTGCGGAATAACGTTTCATGTAAGCTTGGGCCTGGTCGGAATACGAGAGATCGACCGACGAACCCAGAAATTCGAGAACCATCTTCCGGCTGAGCCTGACCCTCGGCGAATCGGTCAAGACCTCCATCCCCTGCTCGACTTTTCGCGAGCAGGCCGGAACGAGGGTTGGCGAGCCAGCGAGCTCGACGACGCAGACCCGACAGACGTTGACTGGGGTCAGGGTTTCCAGGTAACACAACGTCGGCGTGTCGACGCCCAACGATCGGCACGCTTCGAGAATCGTGCTTCCCTCGGCGACCTGCGTACCCTGTCCGTCGATCGTGATCTCGAGCATTCGCGTCATCGTTTAGAAACTCACGGGTGACCCTTGCCGAGATGATGTATCGGCAATATGGCAAGCTCGAGCGCCGAGTCGATCGCCGATGCGGCGGTTTGACCCAGGCCGCAGATCGAAGCGTCTTTCATGGCGTCTCGAATTTCGCCAAAGAGCGATCGCTCCTGCTCGTAAGAACCTAGAGGCCGGCCTGAGAGGAGCCTGTGCAAGAGCTCTTCCTGACGCACGACGCCGACTCGGCACGGAACGCATTGACCGCACGATTCGTCGCGGAAGAACTCGGCGATCCTGAGCACGATCTTGGACATATCCTGCTCGGCGTCGAAGACCAGAACCACTCCGGAACCAAGCGTTGCGTTCCTATCCTTTACGCCCTCGAAAGACAACGGCACGTCGAGCTCTTTCGCCGTGACGAAGGTTCCCGCTGCCCCGCCCAAAAGGATGGCCTTGATCTCACGTCCGCTCGAGACTCCACCTGCCTTGGCGATCAAATCGCCCAAAGTCGCGCCCATCGTTATTTCGTAAATTCCAGGTCGCTCGACGTTGCCCGAGACGCAGAAGAGCCTGGTCCCTGTCGAGTTTGGCGTACCCAATGCGGCGAACGACGAGCCTCCCTCGAGCAGTATCCGTGGCACGTTGGCCAGCGTCTCGACGTTGTTAATGACCGTTGGCTTTCCGAAAAGCCCCTCATGCACAGGATAGGGAGGCTTGTTCCTCGGCTCGCCCCTGAAGCCTTCGATCGAGCTCAAGAGCGCTGTTTCCTCGCCGCAGATGTAAGCTCCCCCGCCCCTCCTGACTTCGATTTCGATCGAGATGCTCGAGCCCATGACGCGAGGACCCAGGTAACTTCGAGCTCGAGCCTGGCGGATCGCCTCGGAGATCCTCCGAAACGCCAATGGATATTCGCCCCTGATGTAGATAAAGGCGTGCTCGCAACCGATCGTGAAGGCGGCGATCGTCATCGCCTCGACCACCAGGAAAGGGTCTTGCTCCATGAGCACGCGATCCTTGAACGTTCCAGGCTCCGATTCATCGGCGTTGCAGACGAGATAGTGCGGCCGAACGGGCGCTTGCCGCACCGCTTCCCACTTTCTGGCGGTTGGAAACGCAGCGCCTCCCCTACCCAAGAGTTTTGAGGCCCCGATCTCGCGGATCACTTCCTCTGGACCGATTTCGAGCGCCTTCTCGAGGGCCTGGAACCCGCCGCTGGATTCGTATTGATCAATGCTCGCAGGGTCAACCTTGCCGACTCGCCGAAGCAACCTTAGCCCAGGATCGCCGGCCTGTGGAAGCATTATCGAGGCGTCTTCTGGGGGAATGGAGCCGTTCAGCACTTCAAGGATGGCTTGAAAGGAGGCTGGCGCAAGAGCCATTTGAATCGGAGATTCGCCGGCTTGAAGCACAAGGGCTGCGGGCGCCCGATCGCAAAGCCCCAAGCATGGGCTTCTCTTCCAGGCCGAGGCTTCGTTCGTGGGCAGGCTTTCGAGCCGCTCGCACAGGGCCCCTGCTCCTCTTGCCAGGCAGGCAACGTCGTCGCAGACGTGAACCATGAGCCGAGGCGTTGCCTTCAGGTCGATCAGGGCGTAGAAACTGGCGACTCCGTAGGCCTCGGCGGGAGGAACGTGTAATCGCTTGCAGATGTGATTGAGTGCGCCTTCGTCAACCCAGCCTATGCGATCCTGGACGGCCAGTAGTGCTGGCAGCAGCAGATCGCGTCGGCCAAGTGTTGTCTTTTCCTCTCCCGGAGAAGCCTTCTCCAGGAATACATCGACCGCCGCCTTGGCGAAAGGGCTTGGGTCGGCGTCGAGAAAGTGCAGGTCCATGAACTTCCGCCTCGCTATCGCGAAGTTTCCATCGACTTGAACGAGACGCCGTTCTTCGGCGCCGTCGTGTTTGGCTTTTGTACGATCTTTTCGACTCTGATCGCCGCCGCCTTGAACTCCGCCGTTCCGGAGATTGGGTCGGTTGCATCGATCGTCAGCACGTTTGTCTCGACCTCGTCGGGGAAGTGCAAGGTCATGAAAGCGAGACCTCGAGAAAGCGATGGGTCGATCCTCGAGGGGACGGTGAGCGACCCTCTCCGCGAGCTCACCCGCACGATTTCACCGTCGACCACCCCGAGCTCGGTTGCGTCCTCTGGCGAGAGGTCGATCGTTTCCCTCCTGCGCAGCGGCGATCGATACCCTGAGGTCTGAACGCCGGTGTTGTACGAGTCGAGCCTCCTACCGGTTGTAAGACGAAGCGGAAAGTCATCGTCAAGGCCCTCGATCGGCGGGTCGTGACGGACGACGCTAAACGTTGCCTTAGATCCGCGAATAGGCTCTTCCCAGAGCCTGGCGTGGAGGAACGGCTCGCCTGGATGGTCTTCGCTGGGACAGGGCCATTGGATACCTCCCAAGGCCTCGAGGCGTGCATAGCTCATGCCAGCGTGCATGGGACTGAGGCTTCTGAGTTCGTCCCATGCTGCTTGGGCGGTTGGCGTGCCCCATTCTCTGCCAAGCCTTTTCGCCAGTTCGGCCAGAATCTCGACGTCGTCCTTGGCTTCGCCCGGCGGTTCAAGCGCCTTGCGGCAGCGCTGAACTCTGCGCTCGCTGTTGGTCACGGTTCCGTCCGACTCACACCAGGAGGCTGAGGCGGGAAGAACCACATGAGCCATCTCGGCTGTTCGTGTGAGGAAAATGTCCTGCACAACCAGATTCTCGAGCCCAGCGAGCAAGCGATTTGATCTCGAGGCGTCGGCCTCCGACTGGGCGGGGTTTTCGCCAATGACAAAAAGCGACGTCAGCTCGCCCTTCTCCATCGCGTGGAACATTTCGGTCAAATGCCATCCTCGTTTTGGGGGAATGGTCGCATCCCAGGCTTTGTCGTACTTCGCTCTGATCGCGTCGTCCTCGACGTGCTGAAACCCGGGCAGACGATCGGGGAGTGCGCCCATGTCTCCACCTCCCTGAACGTTGTTTTGGCCTCTCAAAGGATTGAGCCCCGAGCCGTATTTTCCGACGTGGCCCGTCAACAACGAAAGATTGATCAGCGAAAGCACGTTGTCGACCGCGTTGTGGTGTTCAGTAATTCCCAGGGTCCAGCAAATCATGGCTTTGTTCGCCCGAGCGTACGACATCGCAAGCTCTCGAATCGAGCGCTGCCGGGACGCCTGTCGTCGCTTCTGCGTATGCCAATGTGTAACTCTCGAGCGAATCTCGATAGTCTTCAAAGCAATCCGTCGCGCGGTCGATAAACGCTTTGTCTTCGAGCCCTTCGTCGATAATGACCTTCGCAACCGCGCTAGCCAATGCGATGTCACTGCCTACCTGAAGAGAAAGCCAGCCCTCCGCCCACTGCGCGAGGACGTCTTCCGGGGGTCGACCACAAACAGCCGAGCCCCTTTTCGCAAGGCCTTCAAAACGTGATGAAAAAAGATCGGATGCGTCTCTCGTGCGTTCGACCCCCAAAGGATAATAAGGTCCGTATCTTCCACCTCGCGGTACGAGCTTGTACCGCCGCCAGCCCCAAACACCTTCGCCAGACCGGCGACGCTGGGAGCGTGTCAGGTGCGGTTGCAGCTATCGATGTTGTTGCTTCCAATCACTTGACGCGCGAACTTCTGCGCCAGGTAATTCACCTCGTTCGTCGCCTTCGAACAACTGAACAGTCCGAAAGCGCTTGGACCTTGCTTCGCGACGGACGAGCGAAAGCCCGCGGCGGCGCGATCCAATGCCTCTTCCCAACTTGCTCGTCGGAGCGAACCGTTCTCTCGGACGAGCGGGTGCTCGAGCCGCGTTAACATTGGTTTCACGTCAAAATCTCCTGTTCTAGACCGGACGCAACAGAATCGATGCGACCAGGATGCGAATAAATGTTGAAATGGTCTCCGCGAAGAAAGCCGACGAGGGTCAGGCCCAGCCGCTGCGCCGTGGCGACCGCCAGGCTCGAGGGTGCGGAGACCGCGCAAACCAGTCCGATTCCCGCGACCGCGGCTTTTTGGACGATCTCGAAGCTGAGCCTTCCGGAGACCATGAGGATGACGTCCTTGAGCGGAGCTTTGCCGTCCAGGAGCGACCTGCCGGCGATTTTGTCGACGGCGTTGTGCCTGCCTACGTCTTCTCGGATGTACATCAGATTCCCGTCCGCGTCGAAAAGCCCCGTACCATGAAGCCCGCCTGTACTGCTAAACGCAACCTGGGCTTCGCGAAGCTTTGTCGGAAGGCCGAGGGTGAGGTCTCGAGAGACCACCGGACCGGGCTGGACTGGCGGGCAACGCACCAAGATCTGTTCGATCGCGGCTTTGCCGCAGATGCCGCAGCTCGATGTAGCGAAGAAATTTCGCTGAAGCGCCGTCGCGTCGAAGGGCTTCGCGAGTGAAAGCGTGATCGTATTGCAGACCCTGCGCCTGATCTCGGGAGTTCGTGGGAGCGATCTCGGCCAGATCTTCGAGAGAGTGGATCAAGCCCTCCGTCCAGAGGAAGCCGACGGCAAGCTCGAGGTCATGCCCAGGGGTCCGCATCGTCACGGCGATATTGACAGGCTCTTGCCCAGGGCCCTGGACCTTGATTTCCAGAGGCTCTTCAACCGCGATCGAATCCAGGCGTTCGATGAACCCAAGTGGTTTCGAGACGAATACCCGACGCTGAACCACACCTACAGTCCTTACGCGACTAGGCGTTAAGGTTGTGTCGGCATCGACGTCGTCATGGCCGTTCGGCATTCTCGTTCCGCCCGGGGCACTGGGGATTGCCATTGCTATTCTAGTATAGCAGCTTTACTCGGTCAGCCAGTGCGGTCGCTAAACGACGATTCGCTGCCTTCCGAAGCTGTTCTAGCGAGATTCCGAACCCCTCCCGGGATGCACCCAGGGGTTTCGATACGGCCTCGCCAACAGCCGATTTGCGTCGTCATCCCCTTCGATCTTGCCTAGCTTCGCGTCCCAGGCCAGCGTTCTGCCGAGCTGCATCGCCATGTTCGCCAGGATGCAAGACGCAGTTGAAATGTGACCCTCCTCGATATCGGCCACCGGCTTGCCCCTGGTCTCCATTGCGTGGAGGAAATCCTTCATGTGTTGACGGATCGCAGGCGCCACGTGCCGTTCGAGGTCCTTCTCGGTCTTGTCCTCTGGGTACTCCTCGAACTCGTACTTCACGTCGCGGTGGACCGGTTTGCCTGGTCCCTGGGGCGTGAAGTCGTAACCCATGACGCTGGCCTTCAAGGTGCCTTTATCGCCGTAGAACGTCGCGCCCCAGGGATACTTCGGATCGGCGGATTCGCCCCAAGTTCGATGCTGCCAGACCACGTCGAGGCCGTCGAATTCGAACGTCGCGGTCTGCGTGTCCGAGATGTTCGACTTCGAACCTTTGGCAACCAGGATCCCTCCGGTCGAGCCGACCCTCTTTGGCCAGCCCAGATCCAGCATCCAGCGCACCATGTCAAGCATGTGCACGCACATATCGCCCACGATTCCGTTTCCATATTCCATAAACGCCCGCCAACCGCGTGGATGGACGATCGGATTGTAAGGCCGTAGGGCGCAGGCCCCGTCCACATCTCCCAGTCCAGGTTCGCAGGCGGAGCTTCGTCCGGTGGATTCGAATTATTCCGCATATGGTAATAGCAGTAGATCTCGACGAGTCCGATCTTGCCGAGCTTGCCTTCCTTGATGATCTGTTCCCGCGCCTCGGCAAGATGCGGGGTGCTGCGCCTTTGCGTGCCGACTTGAACCACTTTGCTATGTTTACGAGCCGCGGCCAGCATGGCCTGGCCCTCGGCGATGTCGACGCTGATCGGCTTTTGCACGTAGACGTCGGCGCCCGCCTCGACAGCGGCGATCATCGGCAGGGCGTGCCAATGGTCGGGAGTCGCGATCAGCACAAGGTCGAGATCCTTCTCCTTGAGCATCTCGCGATAGTCGGAATAGGTCCGAGGCGTCTTCTTCGACGGTTGGCGGTTGCCGATAAGATTCGAAGCCTCGGAGAGCATGTTCTTATCGACGTCGCACAGCGAGACGACCTCGACGGGGGCGACTTGGATCAGGCGGATCAGATCGCACTTGCCATACCAGCCGCAGCCGATCAGGCCGACGCGTTTGGGTTCGAGGTCCCATAGATTGCCAATTGCGTTTTTCCCAGCAAACGCCAGACCCGCAGCCGCAGCGCCTGCTTGAAGGAACGTCCTGCGTTTCATGACCCTCTCCTCGCGAAGGGAATTGCCCGAATCCAGACGCCTCACGCCCCATATCGAACGTTAGCGGAACGCGGAAGGCTTGTCCACGGGCTGGGATGGGGAGTTTCAGGGAGCTCAACCAGGCCCGTTTTCTTTGCCCGCGGTTCCACGCCGTTTGGGCCCAGCGATCTCAGCGGCGTTGCGTTCCTTGATCCTATTATGTTCGTCGAGCAAGATGATGTTGGGTTTGTGAGTCTTGGCAAGAGGTTCCGGCACCTCGCAAAACGTCGAAATGATGACAACGTCCCCGGGCCCAGCCAGATGCGCGGCAGCGCCGTTGACGCAGATGGAGCCCGTGCCACGGTCGGCGATCATCGCGTAGGTGACCAAACGCGTGCCCCTGGTGACGTTCCAGAGGTGAACCTGCTCAAATTCGTAAATGTCGGCTGCTTCGAGCAGATCTTGATCGATGGTGACGCTGCCTTCGTAGTTGACGTCGGCGTCGGTCACCCGTGCTCGATGCAGTTTCGATTTCAGCATCCGCCGCGAACGTGGCGGAATCGGCTCCGTCATTGCTCTGGTCTCGTTGGTTCGAGTGGGAATTCGTTATGACACGCCTTTGATCAATCCGTTTGAAGGCATTAAGGGGTCGAGAACCTTCCTGGCGGTCTCCACCCCCGCGACAGGCAGGCCCTTGGGGTCCAAAAGGCCGAGCTGAACCAGCACAGACGCCTGGTCCCAGTAAATCCGTTCCTTGACTATCTGTTCGCCCGAAAGCTGGACGACCACCAGCATCGGGATCTCCACGCGATTGCCAGTAGGCCCGAGCCCTGGGAGCATCCAGTCCATGACGATATCGTGAGTGAAGCGAAAGATCATCTCGTCGACGATGCGGTCTTGGCCTACGGTCCTGCAAACGAGATCGATCGACGTATCGGCGGGCATCTTGCTGATGAAGTGGTTCGCGTAGAAGTCGAGCATCTCCGCCCTACCCCTGCCGCCCGTCATCACCGGGATGTGGTTCACTTCGTTCGCATCGGTCATCGTCCCGACGGTGGCTGCGGCGTCGCGAAGCTTGAACTCGAAATCGACGTGCTTCTGCCAGGCGTCGATCAGCCGCTGTTGGGCCGAAGTGAATGTTGTGGGGTGCTCGGTGGTCACGGACGCCTCGCGGGTGCTTTGCAGGTTGCACGATCCTTCGCGAAGATTATAGCAAAGAGCTTTGCGGACCGGCTTCCCCGATTTGGGCGTGCAGCGTTTGAGTGGAAGGTACGAGTCACCAGAGATGTAAGAAGACCGCTAAAGGAAGACGGTCAAGAGTGTACGCTCACAACCCGCGCGACCTCGTCGACGAAGGCTGGATCGGACTGACGATGCTCGAGATAGCTGAGAACGGAGTTGATCGTGCCGATCGCACGGGCCTCTTCGAGCGATTCTTCCCCGACAATTTCGTTCTGGTAGAGCCACTCCGAAACCTCGCACCAGTTCCAGAGCGGCTGAGTACCGCCAAGACCGCTGGCTGGAGGAGGAAAAGTCCCTGGGCCCCTTTTGCCCGAGACCCACTGACCGACCTGTTGCCGAGATCGGCCGCACCGGCGAGCCATCTCCGCCTGGGAGACCAAATCGCACAAGTCGACGCGTTGAACGCTCGCTCCGGTGTTTGCCTTCAGGACGTCACGTATCGCGGATACCACCGCTTCCCTCATTGTTGGAGCCTCTCGGCAAAACGAGAGGTAGACGCGCCCTGCACGCACGCTGGGAGTGGCGTCGTCGCTACCCGCCTCGAATAGAGCGTCTAGCACCTTTGGCGTAAGCTCGGAGATGTCGGATAAGACCAGTACGAACTCGTGTTCAGAGGCTTGTTTTCGCTTAGCCGCCATCTTCATCCCCTGTGTCGGCTTCTTCGTGTGAGTGAGGACATCGATTAACTTCACGACTGATCCTCCGAGCATGGTTCTCGGGTGATCGTGGAGTCGACCAAACAGCAACCAAGCATCCGTCGCGCGACTCTTGTGGGCAGAGCAGATGGCCCCACGCGTGACCGTTCGATATCTCCACCCGCCATCCCAGCGACTCTGCAAAGCGAACGGCCCGCTCGATCGACTTGTTGGGATGCCTAGGCCTCATGTGCTTGCTGTTTGCGTCATTCTCGCAGATTGCATTCTATCTTCTTGTTGACAACTGTCAAGCAAACGGTGTAGGCTACATATATAGCCCCGTTCGACTTCGTCAGCACCCACAACCTCACCATAGGTAAGCATCATTCTCTTACTGGAGCCTGACGCAGCGAGAGCGCTCCGGCGTTCGACGAGTTGAACTTCGCCGCGTCATTTGGCAGGCCTAAACATCAAAGGAACTTTGTCCGTTAAGGAAGGCAAGATATTGATCAATCAGACGCATAAGTGGGGCAATCTCTCCGGTTGCTACTCCTCGGATTATAGGCTGATTGAAGATATGAAATACAACAGATATCACGCTTTATTTGCTAACAATAAAAACTGAAGATAGAAATACGCTTCCATTCTGGCCACGAGAGTACTGAACGTGGTAATGAGCACGAGCATGTCATTCGAGGCCCAGGATTGAGATCAGCGAGCCCAATGAGAGCTACGGGCAGTCGGGAAATCAATCTACGACCCCATCATCCTCAATCCTCGTGCCGCAACTTTCTTCCTCGTTTTGAGAATCGCAGGTAGTAGACCCAAGCAAGCCAATAGCGCCAGCAGGAAGACAAACAGCCTCGGCCAGCCGCCGGCGGGGACCACCATGCCTCGAATGAACACCGCCGTCTTGCCTGCTTCCTTCGCCAATCTGTATGCGATCGATATTGGCCGCAATGTACCGTCGGGCAGGCGATTGTCGGTTCGATAGGTAAGCGAGTAACTGTTCTTGATGCTCCGGGCGATCTCTTCGTAAATGGCCTTCAGTTGCTCGACATCGCGGGCAGGGTAGTAGCGGCCGCCTGTTCCCTTGGCGAGGACCTCCAAGGCCTGACCTGCGATTTCATCGTCGCTGCCCAGGCCCAGAGTGTTGACAGAGAGGCGAAGGCTCTTGGCCTGAGTCACCACGTCTTCGATGTCGTTCCTGCTCGACGTATCGAGCCCGTCTGTCAAAGCCAAGATCGCACGCCTGCCCTGTTCTCCCTGGAGCATCTCGAGCGCAGAGAGTACGGCGTCGTAGTAGCGGGTTGAACCCATCGGGATCAGCTCGTCGACCGCGGCCTGAGCGCGATCGAGCTCGAGCGTGAAAGGACAGATCAATTCGACGCGGTCGCCAAAGGCAATAACGGCGATCTTCGAGCCCTTTGGCAAACCCTCAAGAAAGCGAGCAACGGCCTGCTTGAGTCCGACGATCCTGCCCTCCTGCCTCATGCTTCCGCTCCGATCAACCACCAGGACGATCGTGGTCGGTCTCGAGGTGATCGCCAACGGGCTCGAAAACTCGAGGATCTTCATCTCTTTCTCTGATTCATACACCTTGACGTCGGCCTCCTTGGCGTCCAAAAGCGGAGAGCCATCAGGATTTGTGATCAAGAACTCGACGGACACGTCCGGAAACTTCGACTCGTCAGCCCTCGTCACCGAAACCGTGGGTGCGCCAGCAGACTTGGTCTCGGAGACGTTGCCGTCCTGCGCAGTGCCAACTCGACCTAAGAAGAGAACAAGAAGCGAGCAAGCAAGAGAAGCGAGCTTCATCCTATTCATAACGCAGCCTCCACGGGTTGCTTCGCAGTCGTCGGCAAGATTTGCACAGAGGCCCACGCGAGAAGGCCGCCAAGAAGAGCCCAGAGTAGTACGGCAACGGCTGTGAGTTCGCCGAAAGATCCCAAGAGCGGCTCGACCGTTTGCGCCGCGGCGGAGGTGACCGCCGCAAGCATCACGCCCAAGCACGCCCCAGCGAATCCGCCATAGAGGGCGTCCAAGGGAGATTTTCGTGCAATCGTATGCAGCACCCCCAAAAGACCACCCACGATCGCGAACACGATCACAGGGCAAGTAAGTCCTTGGCCGAGCATCGAACCTGCCGCGAGAACAAAACGTAAGACTCCCAAACCTCCGGCAAGCCAGGCGATCCTGGTCGTCACAGGCAGGCCTGCGAAATTCTCCAGCCAGCCTGCCTCGAGAGGCTCGTCACTCGCGCTCGGTACTGGCTCGAGCCCAAGTTTTTCCGCCTTTTCGACCACCACCTCGATCCGCTTCTTGCCGCCGTTGCTCACGACGTCGAGATGGCCTCGCAGCGGCAACCGTTGGTTTTCGGCGAGCGAGACTTCGATGGACACTTTCGTCGATTCGACGGTCGTGAATGGTTTGCGAAACGCCTCGTCGAGCTTGAGCCAAGGTGCAGACTTGGGGTCGACCTCGATTGTCGAGCGGAGCAAGCGATAGCCCGTATTGATCACGTCGAAGGATTTTCGCGTGACTCCGCCCGACCCGCCCCTGAACTTGATCGCCGAGGGCGCGACGTCGAGCTCGGGCAAGGAAGGCTTGGATGTCGGCAGTTTGCCCAGCCAGGCGTCCAGGCGGTCGTCGAGCGAGCCTTCGGATGCGGCAGGCGCTGTGAGATCAGGACGCTTCACACTCTGAACGAAGCGGTCGAGCCTGCCGGTTGCAAGCTCTTCTCGAAGCGCGTTCCACCGCTGGGCAGCGATAGTGAGAAAATCATCCCAGGTCCGGCACGAGGGACCGTTCGCGAGCTTGAACTCGAAAGTCGCCGTCGCAGTTTGTGCTCCCGCCCTTCCCGTTTCGACCGCCGGGGGAGGCTTCGTCGAGGTTGCGCTGATGACTGCGGTCAACTGGACCGACCCGAGTTGAATGAGATCGCCGTTCGAGAGCTTATAAATCTGACCGGGGAGAAGTCGTTTCTTCTGGACGAAGGTTCCGCCTGGGCTTTCGAGGTCTCGGATCGACGGCGCCCCGGCTTCGAGCAAAACCTCGGCCTGCCTGGACGCCATGCGTCTGGGCCCTTCGCCTTCCTGTTCGGCCAGGTCGATCGACGCCGACGGGTCGTTGCCGAGCACGGCTGGAAATCGCTCGACTCGATAAACAGACCCCACGCGTCGGCCTTTGGCGACTTCGAGCTGAAGACTTGTTTTCCGAATGGTTTCGACGTTCGGCATGGTCTGCTCACAAGTCGTCTGAAAATTGTCGGAGAGCGTCCTCGTGCACGCTTTCAAGAGCTATCATAGAGGGGCTTCTCTGGCTTCGCGAGGGATCGGCAATCCGCCAATCCTTGAAAAATGTGGTTGCCTCGATTGTTATGGGAAGTCCACTCAATTGCAGCGGCCGATCTGTTGTGCGATGCTCAAAACGTCCACCAGCCCGGGTTTTCGAGGCGCGGGCGGGTCTCTCCCCCATCGTTCAAGCTCATCGAGGGCTGAACCTTGATCCACAAACGCTTGCGTCGGCACTTTCTTAAGCAATCGGCCGTTTATGGGGCGGGCCTCTGGCTGCTGGGCGGTCGTGGTTTGCTAGGCAGCCAGGCGAATGAAGACGTTCGCGTGGCCATAATCGGCGTCGGCGGTCGTGGCGAGGCGCATCTCGACGAGGCGCCCAAGGCTGGTGGGAAGATCGTCGCCCTCTGCGACGTCGACGAACGCGCCCTCGACAAGGCCGGCGCCAAGTTCACCTCGGCTCGACGTTTTAGAGACTTTCGAGAGATGCTGGACAGGGCGTCGAAGGATATCGACGCCGTGGTCGTCAGCACGCCCGACCATACACACGCGGTCGCGGCTTCCGCGGCGATGAAGCTCGGTAAACACGTCTATTGCGAGAAACCGCTGGCGCATTCGCTGCACGAGACGCGTTATCTCACCGAGCTCGCCTCGAAGATGGGCGTGGCCACGCAAATGGGCAATCAAGGCCACTCCGGCGTGAACACCAGACGCATCGTCGAGTTGGTCCGATCGGGCGCCATCGGAGGCGTGCGCGAAGCTCACGCCTGGACCAACAGGCCGATTTGGCCCCAGGGAATCGACAGGCCCGCCGAGAAAGACGTCGCGCCCGATTGGCTTGCGTGGGACCTTTGGCTCGGGCCTGCGCTGAACGACCTTTCGTTGCCAACAGGTACACAAAGTTTGTTGATAAAAATAAGCGAGAGCGGACGCGCGAAGAGCGAATTTACCATCCTTTCGCTTGGCGCGGCTGGTGGGACTTTGGGACGGGGGCACTGGGCGACATGGCCTGCCACATCCTGGACCCTGTCTTCTGGGCATTGGAGTTGGGAGCTCCGATTCGCATCGAGGCCGAGGGGGAACCGAGAAAGCCCGAAAGCGGGCCCGCTTCGGAGACCGTTCGCTTTGAATTCCCCAGTCGCGGAAACCTGCCGCCAGTGAAACTTTCTTGGTACGACGGCGGCAGAAGGCCAGCCGCCGAGCTCTTCGATGGCGAAGAATTCAGCAAGGGGGGCGCGCTCTTGATTGGAGAGAAGGGAAAGCTTTACATTCCCAGCGATTACGGCGGAGAGCACGTCCTCCTGCCTCGGGCCAAGTTCAAGGAACTAATTGACCCGCCGATTACTCTGCGTCGATCTCCAGGACATCATCGCGACTTTCTCGAAGCCTGTCGGGACCCTTTCCGAAAGGCGTGCTCGGACTTCTCCTATTCGGGTCCGTTGTCCGAGCTGGTCTTGCTGGGAGTTTTGGCGATGCGCACGGGCAAGCCGATCGATTGGGATCCCGTGAACATGAAAGCGATCAACTGCCCCGAGGCCGATGCGATTATCAAGCCCCAATTTCGGAGTGGGTGGTCTTTGTAGACGCCTACGCACAAGCTGATCATGGATCTTCGCCCTGTCTTCCAGCTTGCTCTCGCGCAGGTCTGTAAAAATCGACGGTTTTTCGAGAGTCGCACGAATTCGGCCGTTTTGGCGGGCTTGATCGCGACCGGTTTCTTCCTGCTCGCATGGCTTCAGCCTCGCGTTTCGCCTTGGAATCAATTCGATCCGGTCTATGTGCAAGTTTGGCTGGCGCGAACGACCGCGGTTTTCATCCTCTTCCTCGCGTCGGTATTGAACCTTGGCGTCGCGGCGACCCAAGCGGGGAAGGCGATCGCCCTGGAACGCGAACGTGGAACGCTCGACGCCCTCCTGCTTACGAACATGACGCCGCTGGAGATCGTCGCGGCGAAACTCGCAGGCGCCTGCTTTCGAGGTTTGCTCTGTTGGCTTGCCGTTCTTCCTGCGTTCGTGCTGATTGCGCGGCTGACAGGGTTTACCGGAACGTTCTGGTTGATCCTGATTGTCGCATCGCTGACGACCGCGGTCGCCGCGGCCTCATTGGCGATCGCAGGCTCGGCTCGAGCCGAGAAAGTACCTGCCGCGACCAGCGCTGGAACCCTATTCATTGGAACTTGGCTCGCCGCGCCGCTCTGGGCAGGTCTTCTCCAATTCCTGGCGGCGAGATATACACCCGGCGCCCTCTCCGATTTGACAGTGGGCCTATTCATGTTCCTATCGCGATCGAGCCCGCTGTCTCCTCTCCTGTTGCTCGAGCTAGGGCCCTGGAGCCTCTTCGGCGAGCGGATGGTTCAAATGATTGGCCTTCAAGTGCTCGTGATCGTCTTCGGGATCGGCCTCGCCGCCAAGCGTCTTGTTCCAGTCGCGGAAGTCAAAGCCCCAGTCCAGCAGGGCCTTGCATTCGCCGTACCCAGGACGCCTTGCAGCGACGATCCGATTTACTGGCGCGACTACGAGTTCAAACGCGGAATCAACCTCCTTCGTGCAGCGGCTGCCATCCCCAATACGATGCTCTCGGTTGCGCTTCTGATCATTTTCCAACTCTCCACGCTGCTGGTGTTAGGGATTTCGTTTCTACTACTGCTGGGAATTGTCGCAGGGACCGTCGGAGGCGCCTGGTACTTTGCCGCGACGCTCAAATCGGCCTGGTTGGAATTCTCGAGCGCGGGTTTTAGTTCGGCAGGCGTATTCGCATCGCGGCAGCTGATCAATGTCATTCTCCGCACCCTTGCCGCTATTTGCGGAGTCGTGCTTGCTTCAAGCGCTCTCTCGGGAGCCCTTGGCATTTGCACCGAGCGAGATAAACAGACGTGGACCCTCCTCTTGACCACTCCGCTCGAGGACTGGGAGTACATTCAGTCGAAGATCAGAGCCGGCTGGAGCAGGGTACGCGTGTTTGTTGGGGTTTCCTTGGCAGTGGGTATAGTCGGCGCAGTGCTGCGGCGCTGTGCATCCTTTTGGACTGCTGGTTTGCAGTTTGTTCCTCCTTTCGGCGTTTTTCGGATGCGCTCTGAAGGCATTGAAACAGGCTTTATTGCCGGAACGGACGGTCGATGTTCAGAGAACTGGGGTCACTGGCGCATTCCTGACGGAGGGCGTACCGAGGATCGCTTTCGGAGTGATGGCTTTGGCTTCAGCGAGGGAACTCGTGAGCCTGCTGAGATGGAATGGCTTTGCCGCTGCCGGAATCATCGTCGCAATTCCTCTTCTCCTCTCCCAGCTCGCTCGTACTGATTGGAATAGGTATAAGGAATTAAGAGATCGGTTCGACGAATGGCAGGGCAGACCCACGCGCATCGGCCAGGTCGAACAGCCAAAACCCGAGGAGGCGCAGACGCCGCGTGAGCCCGCCGTTAGCGGCGTCTGAAGATCAGGGGCGTTCTGCCAATCTCGATGCGATCGCCGTCCTCGAGCGCCCGCTCGCCTTCAAAAGGCTTGCCATTGAGCCGGGTCGCAAGCTTGTCCGCATGGTTCCTGATGCGATAACCCGAAGTGCCCGAGACGATTTCGGCGTGCTTGCGTGCGATGAGCGAATCGGCAAAAAGGCCGACGTCGGCCCGTTCGTCGAGGCCGATTGTTGATACTGCTCTGGTCAACAAGAAGACTCGGCCTTCCTGTCTTCCCGAAAGCGCCACGAGCCAAGCCCTCCGCAGAGCCTGCTCCACTAGTGCAAGGCCCATGCCCACCCCCGCACCAAGAAACACGACGCCCAAGCCCTGAGCTGGCGCATAACCGATCTTCGACCCCAAAGTCTCGCGCAGGAGTTCGAACAAAAACCCGCCCACGAAACCGCCAATCGCTCCTCCAACAATTCCAAAGACCAGCCGTTGCATCGACCGATGCGCCAAGCCCTGACTTAAACCAATGCCCAGGCCCAACACGCACCAAGAGACGGCCCTGCCCGCCAAACCTCCTTGAAATCCACCAAGGACCAGCTCTCCGAGCAAGAGTCCAAGCGATCCGCCAAGGGCGCCCGCGAGAGCCCCAAGCGTGCTCATCCTGTAAAATTTGAGCCAGGCGCGGTCGGCAAACGGTTCCGCGCCGTTGAGCCAGAAACCGATCGACCCGCCAAGCCACGCGCCCGCAAGTGCATCGCGAACCCAGATGCTCGAGGAATGAACAAGCTCAACATACAAGTACAAACCGAACAAGGCGCCCGCGGCGCCGGCGAGCGAAAGGGCGGCTGCCCTCTTCGCGTTGGCCCTGATCGGCTCGAACAGCGTCTTCTCGGATTTCGAGGGTTCGGCCAGCGCAGTCACGAGGTCTTCCGCAGTCCGCGGCCTCCCTCGGCGATCACCCTCGCGATCCGCCCGAACGTCGACACCAACTCGCCCTGATGCGCGAAAATCGAGCCCTCTTCCGTACTCGCCAACCGCTTCAAGAATGGCACGTCCGCGTCCCCGGTTCCAATCGCCACCACCTCGACCCCGTCCGATCGCAAACCCGCGGCCTCCTCCGCCGCGGCCCTCGCCGAGTCTGGATAACCGTCGGTCAAAATCACGACGTACCTGCTCCGATCCTTCGCAGCAAGCCGCGCTCGGGCCATCTCGATCGCCTCGGACAGGTTCGTCGTCCCGTCGGCCTCGAGCCTGGCGATCCCTGCCTGAAGCTTGCGCACATTGTTCGTCGCCTCGGCCTGAAGAGTGACCTGGTCCGAGAACGATATCAGCCCAACCTCGGTCGAGATGAAATCGCAACGTTCCAAGAACGCGCGAGCCGCGGCTTGAGCCTCCGCCAAAGGCTCCCCTGCCATGCTCGAAGATACGTCGATCAAGAGATAGATCCTCAGCTTCTCGCCCGATGCGTACTCCGTGCGGACCTCCGGCGCGCGTTCGAGCCACGAAAGGTCGTCGGGAACCGACTCCACCGACATCTCGAGCTCTTCCTTCGTGTCTCGCTGCCGAGCCTTCACCTGCACTACGCCGTTGTGGTCGTAGGACATTTCGATGTCGACCGCAACCTCCGAAGCCGTCGGTTCGATCCCCGAAAAAACGAACTTTCCCAAAATCGAACAATCCCCTGGCCTCGGACTTTCCCCCTGCGTCAGGTAGACTTCGAGTCGATCGTTGCCTCCCGCCGTTGCAATCATATAAGGTTTGGTATTGCCAGCGGGGACGGGAAGGTTCTTACGGATGACAATGTCATTAACATAGGCTGTGGAATCAGAATTCACGGCGACGACGCCAAGACTGTGAGACATGACGTCGCTGATCCGCTTGGCGCCGCCCAAGGTGAATCTGGGTCCCGCTTCGCCTGGCTTCTCGCCGATCTCCATCATCGCCTGGATCGCGGCGCCCAGGGCCACTGCCTCGTCGACGTTTACTCCTCCGCGCGGCGGTTTGCCGGACATCTGAGTCACGTAGCTGCGGACCATCGGCATCCGCGTCGACCCGCCAACCAAAAGGACTCCAGTGATGTCGCGCCAGGAGAGGCTCGCTTCCTCGAGCGCTTCCTCTGTAAGCCTGCGGGTCCGATCCATCAGCGGAAACGTGAGCGACTCGAACTCGGTGCGTGAGAGTTCATAAGACTTCCTGTGCGATCCAAATTGAAGCGCTACGCGGGCGTCGACCGGTCCGAGAGCGTCCACTTGGCTTGCTCAGCCCTGACCAGAAGCTCGTTGAGCGCCGTCGGATCGTCAAGCAGGTCGACCCCAGAGTCTGCTTGGAACTTCTCGGCAAGGAACGTGGCGATGCGGTCGTCCCAATTCTTTCCGCCCAGGTCGTGGTCGCCGGCGGTCGACTTGACAAAGATTGTGTCGGGGTCGATTGCCGCGACCGTCACGTCGAATGTTCCGCCGCCGAGGTCGTAGATCAGCACGGTCTCGTCGTTGCTCGACTTTTGGAGCCCATAAGCCAGAGCCGCGGCAGTGGGCTCGTTGATGATCCGCAGCACCTTCAAGCCCGCGAGCCTGCCCGCCTCCATCGTCGCCAACCGCTGAGGATCGGCGAAGTAAGCGGGTACGGTGATCACCGCCTCGCTCACCTCCTGACCGAGTTTGAGCTCGGCGTCGTCTTTCAAACGAGTGAGCACGAGGGCGGAGAGGTCCGTGGCGGAGTAGTCCTTGCCGCCGAATTGGAGCCTGAAGTGCGGGTTGCCCATGTGCGGTTTGAAGAAGCTTGCCACCTGGTCGGCGCCAAGCCTGGCCAGATCCTTGGCTTCGTCGCCAACGACTGGATCCCCTCCGCCAAAATAGATCACCGAGGGCGTGACGTTGCGCCCTTCCCGGTTTGGCAAGACAGCGGGCCTGCCGTACCCGTCTCGGCAGGCGACCACCGAGTTCGTCGTTCCCAGGTCGATGCCGACCGCTTGCCTCATCGGTCGAACGCCCCCTCCGAGTCGATTGCAAGATTCAATAGGACAAGCATATCAGGAGACGTTCACAAGCCGCAGGGCCGTTGAACGCTCGGCCACTTCGGATGCGTTCATCACCGCCTCGGTCTCGAAGTCGACGGCGATCGATCCTCCACCAGTCAGGTCGGCCGCTGTCACCTGGAGTCTGCCGTCGTTGCTGATCGCGAAGGTTACACGGATCGGACTCCGCGCTGGCAAGCCTGGGGGCAAGTTCAGAGTGGCCGTGCCGACGTCCTGGCAGTCTCCCGGTTCGAGGCTTTCTCCCTCGCCAGCCATCACCTTGACGTCGACCCCTTCCTGGTTTGCCGCATCAGTACCGAAGTCGCTGGTATGCTCGATCGGCACTTCCGAGTTCCTGTCGAGAAGGTAGACGACCACCTCCCTGCCTTCGTCGTTCTTGGCGATGACGCCCAGGCTCTTTGACAACACGTTGATGATGTTGGTCTGGACGAGCTCGCGCACGGGACCCGTGAGCGTGAAGCCGAGGTCCCGCTCGATACGGTCCAAAGCTTCGGTCATCTCCTTCTCGGAAACCTCGGCAAGGTCGATAGAAGATGCCTCGGAATCGCCCCCAGACATCACCTCGCGGACCTCGTCTTGGAGCGATTGCTTCAGACCATACAGCGCCGCGCCTTTGGCCACTGCTTCGTCTGGGTCGTAGCTCTCGGGCTCCATTCCTAGTGCCTCAACAAGCCGGTCTCTCACCTGCGGCATTCGCGTGGCGCCGCCGACCAGGATGATTTTGTCGAACTTCTCGTAACCCTTGGCTCGCGCGTCTTCGAGCATCTCCTTGGTCAACTCGATCGTCCTGTCGATCAGGTGCCGAGTGATTTCCTCGAACTTCACCCGATCGAGTTCGACCCGCGCTTGCTTGCCCGCGTGAGTGACCCTGAAGGGCGCTTTGTCGCGCTGAGTCAGCGTCTTCTTGCCACGCTCAGCCTGGAGGAAGAGGTCGTTCAAAACTTCGGCGTCGTCGAGCGGGTCTGAGCCCTCCCCTGTCTGCGTCTGGAACTGTTGAGCCAGTTCCATGACCACTGCCTCGTCCCAGAGCGCTCCTCCCAAGCGATGGTCGCCCCCCGTGCAGATCACCCTTATGAGCCTATCCTTGATTTCGATCATCGTGACGTCGAACGTGCCGCCGCCCAAGTCGTAGACCAGCACAACCTGGTCTTCGCCCTGCTCCAGTCCGTAGGCGACCGCGGCCGCGGTAGGTTCGTTCAAAATCGCTCGAACGTTCAGGCCTGCAAGCCTGCCCGCGTTGGCAGTGGCCTCGCGCTCGGCTGTGCCAAAGTATGCTGGGCAGGTGATGACGACGTCCTCGACCTTCTCTCCGAGTGCGATCTCGGCGTCGCCTGCAACCTTGCGGAGGATGAAAGAAGAAACATCCTCTGGGCTATACGTTTCACCCTCGTAGTTGAAGACGAAGTTTGGGTCTCCCATATGCTGTTTGACCCGGGAGACGACGCGGTCGGGCTCGATCTTCGCGGATTCCTTGGCGGTATTGCCGACGATGACGTTGGGGCCGTCGAAGAGGACCACCGACGGAGTGATGCGTTCGCTCTCCTGATTGGGAGTGACCACCGGCTTTCCATGTTCGTCGACGTATGCGATTGCGGAATACGTGGTGCCAAGGTCGATGCCATAGACGCGTTTCACGGCAGGCTTCTCCGAAATGTCGTTACGACGGTCCTCAAAGCGGGCGCGGCCGCGCCCTGGACCGGAGGAGTTTTCGTCGCGGCGGACCCAATATTAGACGCATGGAACTCCGAAATCGCGCCGCAGTGCGGTCCTTGGCGCATTCTTTCAGACCCATCTTACAGCCGAATGACCGCGATTTCCTTATGGTGGAAGAATCTATTTTCTAGGTGAACGCGACCGAGACCCAGGCTCCGAAGCACATGAACTCGAGAACAGAGAGCTTAAAACGCATAGCTTGAAATGCAGACAATCTGATTCTGGGTGGCGGTGGGAGCCAACGTGGTTCATTTCAAACCTCGAACGTTGTCAGGAAGATTCGATCGTCGGCCGTCTAAGTTCGAGTTTTCCCAAACTCGGAACATTGTCGATCGTGCGCGATGTCGAACGACTAATGTTGTTTCGCAATTTAACTCGCTGGAGGAACGATGAGATACTTGTGCATGATCTGTTACGAGCAGAGTACGCTCGATAATCTTTCCAAGCCGGAATTCGACGCTCTGGCGGCCGAATCGCTCGCTTACGACGACGAGCTCCGAAACGCAGGTCATTATCTCTACTCGGGAGCATTACAATCGGTGGCGACCGCGGCAACCCTTCGCATTCAGTCGGGCAAGGTATCGGTCACCGACGGCCCTTTCGCCGAGACGAAAGAGCAAATCGGCGGCTTTATCGTTCTCGAAGCCGACAGTCTCGACGAGGCGATCCAGCTCGCTTCGAAGATCCCGGCGGTACGCCTCGGCGCCACTGAAGTCCGTCCGATCCATGAGCTCGAATTGCCCCGCAACCAAGCCGGGCTTCGGGCAGCTCCGCCAGGCTGACGACGGCTTCACCAATACCCCGGAATTCGAAATATGGCTTCCGCATACGGCGAATTCTGGCGGCGTCATTCCTTCCACTGGCCCCTATGACCTACTGCTTGTGTATGTAGACCGAAACAAGCTCTGGGCGGATCACCTTGTCGTCGGCTTGGAAGCCTTTACGAAGGCGTTGGTAGATCGTACGTGATTGAGCCGGGTCGGTTGTCGGCGACGACGAGACGGTGCGCTGACGCCTCGCGTCGAACACGTCCCCCTCGACCTGGTACGGCTCAACGCCTTGGCGATAGAGAATGTCCTCGACGCCCTGCTGAAAATTTCTCAAAGTCTCGGGCAGCCGCACGGAACTCGCCGCCGAATCCTCTCGCTCCCCTGCTTCCGCCATCTTGCCTAAATCGTCATGCAGTTGTATAAGATCTATAAAGATAGGTCTAAGGATCTTGAGCAGCAGGTCTTGCTTGTACTCCTCGAGTTCCGCGTGAAGTCGGTCGACGACGCGCTCGCGCGCCGCCTCGGCCCTGCTCTCGCGCTCGAGAAAAGACTGCAATTTTTCGAATCGGTCGACAAGGGAACTCCCCAAAGACGCGAAGGCGTCAAGTACCGCCGCCCCTTCGAGTCCCGCTTGCAAATTGAGTGCAGACGGATTTGGAGAGTCGGCGGAGCTTCTCTCGATTTGATCCTCGATCGGCCCGGCATCCAGCGATCTCTCGAGCGGAGCGGGTTGGACCTCGACTCGAGGCTTTCCTACCGCGACGTCCTCAATCGTCTGGCCCACTCTCGCCTCGTTCATATCACCCGACGCTGGGCCCGAACTGGTTTGTATTGCGTCACGATCCTCGTCGCCTTCGGTCACGGTCGAACTCCCATTGGCTTCATCGGAGCTTAACAAGCCGCGAACCCTCCGGCCGCGACGATCGACCAATCGATATTAACCAACAAGCCAAAGGGAAGCTTCATCCACAGGGAAATTCGTGCCTCGCATCCGTTGCGCCCCAACTCACCAACAATCAATGCATGGACAAAATTGCGATTAACTGTCTGATTGTACGCTCATTTTTCGACTGCATAGAAACACAGCTTCACCGCCGGCAACGCGCTTCTCACCGCAGCTTCGCTTTGACATCTGCTGGAGTTTATATTGAATAATAACGAGTTCCGTTCGCAACGGCGCCGTTGCCGGAGGCCGTCGCGTTCGTTCCCCGCATTCTCGCTGGTTCTCGACGGTCTGGAGACTCGCGAGCTCCCCAATTCACTTGCGGCGACGTCGTTGACTTCGCCCTCGTTGGTCGTCGCGCCGCCTTCCGAACCAGGGGTGTTCGTCGAGTCCGAGCATCTCTTCCGCGGAGACCCGGGAACGACGGATTTGCCCCTCGCCTGGAGCTCGAGAGACGCGAGCTTCGCGAGCTTGGTTCTAGGAACGTCGCCCGCGGCGGCCTCCGCAACGGTCTCGCATCAGCCGAATGCGAACGAGAAACTCCAGGAGTCCGCCCCGAAGGATCGGGTTTCGCTCTCGAGCGAAATCGGCCAATCCGAGGAGGAATCCAATGGCAGCGCTTTCTCAACTTCGACGGCGGGGACGCCTCGCAATGTGCAATCGGGCGCCATGCCAGGGTCTGGCCCGAACGGCGGCTCGGCATCGCCCACGACCTCAAAATCTCAACCCACGGTCGCTCAATTCTCAGGCGGCAATGGTGGACCTGGAAGCGGAGCTTTGAATCAAACTGGCGGCGGCGGCGCTTCAAGTCCATTCGTGGCGACGGCGTCGGCTGGAAGCCCGCTTGCCTCGAATGTACAGGGAATCTCGGCGGGTGTTGCTTCGACAACGAACTCGACGTCAACCAGCACTTCCATCGTTTCGTCGACGCTCTCGAGCTCCTCGTCGACTTCCAATGTGCCTTCGTCGGCAGGTTCGAGCTCGACGACAGCGTCGAGTTCAGCGAGCAATTCCGCCGGAAGTTCGACGACCACGACGCTGATCGGTTCTTTGGCGATGGTTCAGGAGGACGGTACGCTCAGGCAGATTCAGCGCCTCGGGCTCGGCGAGCTCGGTGGCAGCGCTCACGGATCAAACCTATCCAGCCAACGTCGAGATCACGGCGAAGGTGCGAGTCGACGCATGGACCGGCGGTCCTTCAGCGATGGCTGGTGTGGCGGTCAACGTCAACTCCGCCGGCTTGGGTTACGGATTGGTCTTCCACGACGGCCAGAACGTCGAGTTCATCGACAACGGCAGCGTCATTGGCAGTACGTATCAGTATTCCTGGAATCAAGGACAATGGTATTGGTTCCAGCTCGAGGCCTCTGGTGGAAATCTGTACGGAAACGTTTGGGCCGACGGTTCGCCCGAGCCTTCGGGCTGGCAATTCACTCAATCGGGATGGAGCGACCACGCCTCGGGTTCTCCTGCTCTCGTTGGCGGTGGAGCGACGGGCGCCAGCTCCTCGACTTCGTCGTTCGACGATCTCAGCGTCACTCCCGCCGCTGCCGTCTCCTCGAGCGGTCAATCGTCGAGCGTGATGGGGAGCTCGGGCTCGGTGCTAGCCGTGCATGCGGCGGATCCACAGTCGCTGACCGTATCCTGGACTCCCGTCGCTCAGGCCGCCGGCTACGTCGTCGAGCGAGCCAACAATTCGAGCGGGCCATGGATTCCCATCAATGAAACAACTTCCACGACGACGTCCATCGAAAACACAGGGCTTCTCCCAAGCACCAGCTATTCTTATGAAGTGATCGCCTCGTTGCCCGACGGCTCGCAAACATTGAGCGCGACGGCTACGGCGTCGACCAATTCCACGTCGGCGCCCAGTCCAACGTTCTCGGACTCGTTCGACAACTCCACGCTCGCGAGCGGATGGAACGTCGAGAACGGAACCTGGACCCCTGTCAACGGCGTCTTGACCCAAACTTCCACAGTCCCAAGGTCGGCGTATCAGGCCGTGGCTTCATCGTTGACAGACCTCCAGAATTACGACATCAAAGTAAAAGTACGTGTCGATTCATTGACTGGGGCTTTAACCAACACCTTGGTCGGCGTTGGTCTTGACGCACAGACGAACGCGTTCAACAGGGGTTACGCTCTAACTTTGGTCTCCGGCGGGATCATGCTTTCGGATTACGCCAAAAGTCCCAACGGCGTAACGGCGCCGTTCTCATGGAAGCCGGGTTCTTGGTATTGGCTCGAGCTTTCCTCGGTCTCGAACGTTCTGTACGCGAAGGCCTGGAGCGACGGCTCGCCGGCTCCCTCGACCTGGCAGATCACGCAGAGCAATTGGGGCGACCAGTCCGGCAGCCCAGCTCTCTGGGGTGGGACGACGGGCTCGACCGGCGCCTCGACCGCTTCCTTCGACGAAGCGTCGATCGTCGCAACCTCGAACCCGGTCGTCGACCAACTGACCGCCAAGCAAGGATCTGCCCAGACCATCAACCTGTCTTGGACCAAGTCGGCCCTTGCCAGTGAATACGTGGTCGAGCGCTCGACGAGCGCGAGCGGCCCCTGGACTCCCGTTTCGGACGTACCGGTCGGATCGAGCGCTCTTGTGCTCCAGGACTCCGGACTCGCCCCGTCGACCACTTATACGTATCGAATCGTCACGGTGTATCAGAACGTCGTTTACGGAGTGAGCAACTCGGCCTCCGCCTCGACGTCTTCCTCTCGCTTAACTGGCAACCTGCTGGGTTCCGACGGCTTCGACGCGGGCGGGCTCTCGCGAGACTGGACGTTTCCTAACGGCGGGAGTTGGAACGCAGCGGAAGGCAATCTCGAGCAAACGCAAACCTCAAACCCAAGGATCACCTCGGCGGTGATGTCGGGGCAGGCGTTCCCGGCAAACGCAGAAATCACCGCGAAGGTCCGGGTGGACCAAACGCCGACGTCCACGTCTGCGTATAACATCGGCGTTGGCGTAGATATGTCGAGCTCGTCATCAAACGGCTATTATCTGGTGTTCTCCGGTCCGAACAAAGTCGCGTTCGAGGACGGAGTCTCCAAAGTAGGCTCGCAGTTTACGTTCAATTGGAGCTCGGGTACATGGTATTGGTTCCAGCTCGAGTACGTCTCCGGAGTTCTCTACGGAAAGATCTGGAAGGACGGCGCGAGCGAGCCGACGAGCTGGCAGTTCACCCAGAAGGGCTGGAACGACCATTCCAGTGGAGCTCCTGGACTTGTCGCGGGGTTCACCACGACCAGACAGAAACCGGTTCTGCCCAGTTCGTTCGACGACGCCGTCGCGACGACGACCTCGGCCGTATCCCCGCCGAATGCTTATATGGCCGGATCGCCAGGAAGCACGCTCAGTTCGGCGATCGTCGCGACGGCTACGGCCAACCAACCGGGAGGGGTCGACGTCTCCTGGACGGCGACGCCCGGCGCCTCCAGCTACGAAATCGAGCGAGCAACAAGCTCCACCGGACCGTTCTACGTCGTGGGAGGCGTCGTTCAAGGGACGTCGTATGAAGATACACTGCTCAACATCAACACAACGTACTATTATCGTGTTTATGCAAAGATGCCTTATGGTTCCTCGCTTGTCAGCTCGACGGTTTCGGCCAGAACCTCTTCAGCGGCGGTCACGACCCTCTCCTCGGACGCTTTCCTCTACAACGTGCTCAAACCCACTTGGCTTTATAGTCTTGGAGCGTGGTCGGCGTCCGCCGGCGTGTTGAAGGAGACGACCGGCACGGGCGTCAACGACGAGGTTCTGGACTCGAGCGTATCTCCGCTTGGAAATTACGTCGTGGAAGCCAAAGTGCGGATCGACGTTGCAAGCACGGCTGCGATTGCTGGGGTGGCTCTCGACGCCAATTTGGTCAACAGTCTTGGGTACCGTTTGATCCTGTCGACCAAGGGTTACTTGCAGATTCTCGACCCGATCGGCCATAGCTCGGCAGGTACGCCGTTCTCGGTGCAGGTTGGCGCGTGGTACTGGCTGAAGCTGGTGAACATGAACGGCGCCCTCTACGCTCAGGCCTGGGCCGACGGTCAGCCGGAGCCGAGCGGCTGGACGCTGACCTCGAACGAGACGATCGATCTGACTTCGGGTTGGCCTGCGCTCGTGGGATCGAGCGTCCCGGCAAACGGAGCGACTTCGGTGGCCTCGTTCACCGACTACCAAGCGTCCAATGCCACTTCGTGGTCATGGTCCTCCGTTTCGACTCCCTCGAATCCTCAGGCGATTCCAGGATTGCCCGGCCAGATCGTCCTCGGTTGGACGGGAGGAACCAGCGGAGTCGATCTTCTGATCGAGCGTTCGAGCGATTCCGGAGCGACTTGGAGCATCATTGGCAACGTCGATTCCGGAGCAGGCTCGTATACGGATTCAATGCTGCCAGCGGCAACAACTTATATGTACAGACTAATTGAAACGTCGGCCAACGGCGGACAGTTCGTCGTCGGGACCTCGGCTGCCGTGACTTCCCCTTCGTCCACGGCTGCGACGCCGGTCTTTTACGATTCGCTTTCGAGCTCTCAAATTTCCACGAATTGGGCTGCTTATTCCTCGAGCCCGTCGTCGGGCGGTTGGACAACGGACAACGGCGTCGTCGGTTATCAGGCTGTAAGTTCTGGGGAATCTTCGCTGGCACTTCCAGCGCTTTCGTCGTTGGGCGATCAAGAAGTGGTCGCCAAGGTGCGTTTGGATTCTTGGACGAGCGGACCGGTGCAGTCGGCTGGAGTAGGACTTCGTTCCTCTGCCAGCGCTCCCTCTGGGTACGGACTGTTGCTTTCGACCCCGGGTTACGTCCAATTCGTCGGGCCTTCGCTTTACAACGGCAACAGCTTCGCGTTCAACTGGACGGCGGGTTCGTGGTATTGGATGGCGCTCAAGATCGAGAACGGAACGCTCTACGGCAAGGTGTGGGCCGATGGTCAACCCGAGCCCGCGGATTGGCCTTTTGAACAATTGGGCTGGAACGCGTATGCGTCCGGCTCGCCCGCGCTCATCGCTCAGAGCGGCTGGCATACGAACGGGGATTCGATCGCCGCGCCTCAACCCATTGCCTCGTTTGCCGACGCATCGGTGTATAGCAGCGATCCGAACGGGTCTCTGGGCGTTCCTCTCGAGCTAAGTGCGGTCGGTGGTCAGCTCGGACAGACCACCCTGGTATGGACTGCGCCTTCGAACGCCACTGGTTTCATCATCCAGCAAAGCCCAGACGGATCGACCGGTTGGGTTGAAACTGCCAACGAGGCTGCGGGTGCGTCGACTCTGGTCGAGACGGGCCTGACTGGAGGCGCCACGTATTATTACCGGATCGCCGCGACCACCCTTCAGGGCCAAACGGGGTTCAGCAATGTTGCAAGCGTGACCGTTGGCTCGGCTACAACTCCCGCTCCGCTGTACTCAAACGCCTTCAACGACGGAACGATCCCCGCAGCCTTCACCCTCATTGGCGGAAGTTGGACCGAGGCGGGGCTATCGAGTTCCTCGGCGGTTTCCGACTTGGGCGGCGGCCGCTTCACTTACACACTCGCGCAGCAATCGAACACCTCAGCCGGCGTTTACAACGCACAGGGCGCCCTCGTCAAACAACTCTGGAGCATGGAGACGCAGCCCGAGGGGGTTCAAACCGCCTATTGGGATGGATACGACCAGTTCGGCAGGCAAGTCGCCCGCCGGCTCGTACAACCTTGAGGTTGTGATCAATCAAGCAGCCTACGCGAACGTCGGTTCGATTGGGAACAGCGGGACTCCCGCCGATTCGTCAGGCCACGTGCCGATCTACATGGACGGAGTTTCCGTCGATCCACAAGGAAACATCTACACTGCCAACGGATACGATGAATCGGGCGCCGACGTCAAGAAATGGGATGCGAATGGGAACACGATCTGGAGCTATAACGATCCGGGTGGTTGGCCCTACTCGATCGTCGCAAACGGCTCCTATGTCTTTGAAGGCGTTCAGGGTTCCAATGGAAGCGTCTTCATTCGTCGTTTGTCCTCCGCGACCGGCACGGCCCTGCCCTATTCGGGCTCGGGTTTCGTCTCCGGCAACATCCAGCTCCACGGTTCGCTCCCCAGCTCTTATCCGGCTGGAACCAGCGCCAGGACATAGCCATCAAGAACCGGCCGATCCAGGCAATGGCGATTTCCGGAAGCTCGCTATGGGTGACCGACGCGCTTGGAAATCGCGTGCTTGAATACAACTTGTCCACGGGCAAGCAGGTCGCGTCGTTCACGGTCAGCCTGCCCACCGCAATAGCGGTGGATTCCTCCGGTCAAGTTTGGGTGGGCTACAACCACGTCGACGTTGGGGTGTTTTCGCCGACTGGTGCCTCCGAAGGAACATTCCTTTCGACGTTCACCAACATCGTAAGTTTGGCCTTCGGGCCCACGGGTTTGCTCTCTGTTGCGGATTCAGGGAAGGCGACGATCTCGACGTACGACGCCGCTCACGGCAACAAAACGCCTCTCGCCGTCCTGGGTCAACCCGCCGTCTCTGGGGACGTTGGCCCTTCCGATTTCTTCAAGCTCCAGGGCATCGCCGTCGATTCACTTGGGAACCTGATCACAACCCAGGTCATGCCCGGAAAAGGCGCCGAACTGGCGAAGTTCTCTCCTTCGGGCCAACCCGTCTGGACCCAGTATGGGAACGAGAATTCGGATTCAGGAACTCTTGATCCTTCGAATCCAAGCATGCTCTATACGGCAACGTTCCATGTCTATCAGCTCGGAACGCCCTCGACGGGACAGTCGACCTTTGCAGGAGATTCGTCGAACGGTCAGACGTCCTACGTGAATTCCGCCGACAGTGGAACGATGCGCATCATCAGTCTTGGCACGAACTCTTTTATGTTCATACCACAAGCAAGCGGCCTGGTCGTGTATCGGATCAACGGGTCCGCATCACAGTTGGCTGCCCTGGTTGGTGGGACGAGCTTCTTGCCGCCAGGATACTCGAGCTCGAGCGGCGGAGATTTTTGGAGCTGGGACGACTCGGTTGGAACTGGGACGCCGCTAGCGAGCCAGGTTCATTTCTACTCGGGAGCCAATTTGACGGCGAGCGTCGTTAGCACGCATACGATGTCGGTCGACGGCCAGGGCAACCTCTGGTTCGCATCCATCTCCACCGGCGCGATATACGAACTGCCGATGGGCCCGCTCGACGTCCAGGGGAACCCGACTTATAACTGGAACAACCTCAAAATCGTCGTTCAACCGGACGCTTCGTCCCTGGGGTTCACGCCCCAGATGGTGACCATCGGCGACGACGGGTCGATCTACGCCCTTGGCGACGGCGCGGAGTTTCATACGACCCCCGGAATCTTCTGGATGGGAGGCAACGAGATTGCCAAATACACACAAGCCGGGGCATTGGATTGGGTCATGAAGCTTCCGGAGACCTCGACCGCCATCGTGGCGATCCCAGGCGGTCAGGGTGGTGTGATCGCCGGCGGCGCGGTTAACTCGGTGCTGTACCAAGTGACCTCCGACGGCATGGTCATCGGATTGGCCGCGCCGGGAGTGGCCACGGACCAAACCGCGGGATCGTTCGACAACAACGGCAGCATCAACCTCGCCCGCAACCCAGTCGACGGAACCCTCGAAGTCTTTACCGAAGACGTCTGGAACGACCGCTTGGGCTGGTATCAGATCAACGACACTCAGTTCACGACGATCAACGGATCGGTCAAGAGGCCTTGAGATCGCTCGCGTTCGAGACTTTATGCGTGTAGTCTTGATATCGGGTTCCGAAGGGAGCTCTCGGTTCTTTCCAAATGGACCGACATATGTAGTGATCGAATCTGGAACTGTGCCGCATGACCGTTCGACGCTCGTTGGCCCACTTTGCTCGCGGACGTCGAGGAGAAGACGAAACCGACGTCTGGCGAGTCGGCAGTTCCTTGAGATTGTCGAACGTCGGCGTCCGCAGAGGCGCTCGATGGATTTTGAACCAGGTGAATCTCGAGTTCCTTCCTGATCGGCGGTATGTGATCCTGGGTCGGTCGGGCTCTGGAAAGAGCACATTGCTCCGGCTCTTGAATCGACTCGAAGATCCCGCCGAGGGCGCCGTCCGGCTGGGGGAAAAGCCTCTGTCGAGCCTGTCTGTACGGCTTGTCAGACGCAAAATCGGCCTGGTGTTCCAACGATCGCGTCCTCTGCCGGGCAGCCTGAGGGACAACCTCGAGTACCCTGCCCGGCTTGCGGGCCTGCGGCTTTCCGAGGCGGAGGTCGATAAGGCTCTCTCCGAAGTGGGTCTGGCCGGTCTGCCCCCTTCGCGGGAAGCCGCGACGCTGTCCGGCGGGGAACAGCAACGCCTGGCCGTCGCGGCGGCTCTCTTGCTCGATCCAGAGATCTTGGCGCTCGATGAACCCTCCTCGGCTCTAGACCCAGTCTCAACCCGAGAGCTCGCCGAACTCCTCTTGCGCCGCACCCAGGAACATGGGCTTCGCACGATTGTCGTCACCCACTTACGTGAAAATGCTCACATTTTCGGAGAACACGCATTCGTTCTCGACTCGGGGCGTGTTGTGGGCTCCGGGCCTGCGCTCGAGACGGCTGCGAAGTTGCAGGAATCGGACTTGGGCGCTTGGGAGCGTCCCGCCCAAGAGGTTTTGTCTTGAGCGCCCCTGTCGGAATGGGTTCGCATCCGCCAAGTCCTTCTTGGCTTGGGCTCGCCTTGGCGGGCGGACCGGTGCTCTTTTGCATGGCGGTCTTGGCGGCCAGAGGCCTGGGGCAGACGCGTCCCCTGGCGGTCGCTCTCCTTCGTCTCGTCGTGCAAATCGCTTTATTGGGATATGTATTGGAGTGGATCTTTGCTCGTTCAAGCCCACTGACTTCGATCTCCGCGGCGCTAGCCATGCTTCTGTTCTCGGCCTCCACCGTGGCGGCTCGGGGATCCACCGATCGGTCGGAGCTTTGGGGGCTGCGGCTGGAGGCGTTCGTCGCGATCTTGATCGGCGTCTGCTTCACGATGGGCTTTGCGCTAAGGCTGGCTCTGCACGTCGAGCCCTGGTATTCAACTCGCGTGCTCGTGCCTCTTCTGGGCATGGTTCTGGGAAACAGCGTTCACGGAGTTTCGCTGGCGGTCGAACGTTTGGGAAGCGAGATCGCAGGCGATCGCGACCGGATCGAGCTTCGCCTCGCCCTTGGCGCTTCGGCCAGACAAGCCGCTCTTCCGGCTCTCCGCGCCGCCGTCAAGGCAGGGCTTACGCCAATGATCAACGGCATGATGATCGCCGGGATCGTCTCGGTGCCAGGCATGGCCACGGGACAAATTCTCGCAGGTTCGAACGTGGGCACGGCACTGAGGTATCAAGTATTGGTCTATTTTCTTATTAGCGGGACGGTCGCCGTCAGCGTCATGGTCATCCTGGGAATTCGCATGAGAAAGTACTTCAATCAGGACGACCAGTTGGCCCCCTCGGTCGAACAAGACGCTCGAGCCGCCAGGCCGGGCCGGGGTTGATCCCGCGGGTCCGGGCTATACACTGTCGATAAGCTCTTTGGCCGCGGAAGCTCGCGGGTTGCCTTTCTAGAAGCGAGACAAGAATCATGAGTCGACCTATCGTTGTTCTCCTCGGCGCAGCACTTTTGGCCGGGTATTGCCAAGCGAAAGCGCTCTACGAAGATCCGCCCAAACCCAACGATTCCACTCTCGGCGCAAAGCCTCCCGAGAAGGCCGTCGTCTTGCTCGACGGCAAGAACCTCGATGCCTGGGTGAAGCGCGACGGCAAATCCCCCGTCGAGTGGGTTCTCGCCGATGGAGTGCTCGTCGATAAGCCAGGGACGGGCGACGTAATGACCAAAGACGCATTCGGCGATTTTAAGCTTCATATTGAATTCAACTGTCCATTCATGCCCGACGCCAAGGGCCAGGCCAGGGGAAACAGCGGAGTTTACTTGGCAGGCGAATACGAGCTTCAGGTTCTCGATTCTTACGGGCTCAAGCTTGGCGACGACGACTGCGGGGCGATCTACAAACAGATCATTCCGTCGGTCAACGCAGCCAAGCCGCCTCTGCAATGGCAAACCTACGACGTCACCTTCCACAAGGCGATAAAGGAAGGCGAGAAGATCGTCAAGAAGGCCAGGCTTACCGTCGTCTGGAACGGAATTACTACGATCGACGACAAAGAAATCGATCCGACTCCGGGAGGTCTCGGCAAGCCCGCTGGAGAGAACGGTCCGATCATGCTCCAAGACCACGGATGCCTTGTCGAGTATCGCAACGCCTGGATTGTGCCTTTGGAGTAACGCCTTGTGACAATGCTGTCGAGATCTGGTTGCCAGACGCGTCGGCGCGCCTGCAAAAGCATTTGTTCAAACACGAAATGTGTGATCTTGCGATCATCGCCAGCCCCTCCGAATTGGTCCGACTGGCAAACTTCCATCTTTCGCCATTTGTCTTCAACGCAGGTGGGTCTGGAGCTCTCTTGCTTATCGAGCCTGAGAACTCGGTGCTCTTTTCGGACAACATCGCTCGACCGTTCTTGGACAACGCCTTCGTCGAAGATGTGATCGCGCCAGTCTGGTACAACGGCAAGACCTCTGCTGGAGAGCGTAGACAGACCTGGGAGACGGCTCTCATCGACTTTCTTGGCGAGCGGGGCGATTTGGGCAGACGACGAACCATCGGGCTCGAACCGCATTTCACCTCAACGAGGCTGCTTGAAAGACTTCGCGAGCGGTCACCTGGATTGAGCATCGTCGACCTTGAACCGATGCTTGCGACAGCAAGGCGGAAAAAGGATCCCGACGAGATTTTGTTGATGCGAGGCTCAATCGCCGCCGGCGAGGCAGGCCACGCCGTCGCCCTGGAGCGTATTGTCCCTGGTATGAGCGAGCTGGAAGCCTACAACCTCGTTCGCGACGCTGCCTGTGAGCATCTGGGTCGACAAGCGATCGTCTACGGCGATTTCGTCTCGGGCCCCAGGACGGATCTCGTGGGCGGGCCTCCGAGTGCAAGAGTCGTGGAACCAGGAGACCGTTTCCTACTCGATTTCTCGGTCGTCGTCCACGGTTATCGGGGAGATTTCGCCAACACCTTCGTCGTCGGCGGGCGACCGACTGATAGCGAACGCAAACGTTTTGAGCTCTGTCGCGAAGCGATGTCCGAGGGAGAGAAGCTTCTGAGGTCAGGGACCAGGGCCCGCGAAGTCGACCAAGCGGTGCGCAGCGTATTCTCGAGAGAGAAGAAGGAGGTCTGGTTCCCGTCGCACGCAGGCCATGGCCTTGGCCTGGCCCATCCCGAAGCC
Organism: uncultured Planctomycetota bacterium; assembly: GCA_963818975.1. Lineage (GTDB taxonomy): Bacteria > Planctomycetota > Planctomycetia > Isosphaerales > Isosphaeraceae > CAWFUI01. The sequence continues at coordinate 351,897 of CAWFUI010000017.1, forward strand.
CCATTCATCGTTCCCGAGAGTGAAGAGACCTTGCAGGCCGACGACGTGGTGACGCTCGAACCAGGTCAGTACGAACCTGGCGTCGTCGGCATGAGGTTTGAACGGAATTACCTGATCACCGAGACTGGCTTCGAGATTCTCTCCAAGCACGAACTCCGGCTCGAGCAGGGAATCAATTAGGCTCAAACCGCAAAGGATACGATGGAGTCGGGGGTTGGGACCGTCAATTCGACCTGAGAGAACGATTTGTTTTTTGCCTTGCTCGGTCTAGTCTTCCCAATCAGAAAGCACTTCGATCAGCCTCAGCCAATCGGGCTCGCGGAAGACCCTCGTCGAGTTTGGGTCGATCGGACCAATTCCGCCGACCGCGGCCTGGAAACGAGCTGTCAGCGGCGGCGCCGAGATGACCGTTCGTTCGACTTCATCGTCTTCAACTTCTTGCTTAAACGCCATTTCATCGTTCTCTTGCTTCGCAATTCCCATCCTCGGCGCGTCTGAACGCGGTTCGGCGGAATCTTGATTCGTGAGCGCTTTATCGAGCCCGCTCTGCATAGATACACCTCTATAAGGACGCGAAGATCATCGCGTACGCGGCGCACCCACACACGCATCAACCGGCATGGACCACGGAGCTGAAATGAGCCTTTGCTCGCTCAAAGGCGACTTGTTGTTCCGCTAACAATTACGGCCGCTCTCGGACAAGTGACGGTAAGAACCTTGAAATTAACACCGATCGCAGCGGTTGGGCGATTCAATACGAATTGACGAGAGATTCAGGATGAATCCTGAAAGCGCAATCGGACCGTAAAGGCGACAGCAAGTCGGAAAAAAAATACATCGGGTTGTTTCACGCCCAGAGCGCTTCGCATGGTCGGCCCCGCTGTGCGGAGCTACTACGCGGGGAACGGCATATTGGTTCGATCCTTAAGGTCCGACAGATCAACCCTTTGCGGTGGAGTAGACCAAGGCCAGAAGGGCGTAGGCGGTCACGAGGTTCGGGTCTCCCTCCATGAAACCGTCTGCCTTGTTGACCCAGCTTCCGTCGGAATTTTGGCGCTTTGCAAGCGCCGCGGCAAGCTCGGCCCGCCAGTCGTGTTCGACGCCCGATGCGTCTTTGATCTTGTCCTTGCTTAGCAAAGCGAGCGTCTTGGCGAAGGTCTGGTAATAGTAATAGAGCCCTCGTTCGCCAAGCCCCGGGTTCTCGTCGACGCTGTAGTGCTTGGTGATGAACTCGTGCGCGGCCTTGACTCGCGGGTCGTCGGCCGAGAGGCCCGCGTAGATCATGCTCTTCAATCCAGCGTAGGTCATGGCGGCGTAAGATCTTAAACCGCCGTTGGCCTCCTTGCCGGCGAAGCTTTGTCCGCCGTTTGCTGCAGTGTAGATGAATCCTCCGTCGTTGAACTTATCCGCCCAGGGCTGGTCGTTGAACTCAGATTTCAAATTCTGGCATCGTGATACAAAAATCATGGCGCGCTGGAGCGCAGGGTCGTCGGCAGGTAGACCGCTTTCGCAAAGCGCCTCGATCATGAACGCTGTGTTCGACAGGTCTGGTCGACTGTTGTTCCCACCGTAACCTGCACCGCCGTAGAAATCGCTGTCGCGATCTTTCTTTTCACTTTCGTCCCACTGCATCTTCTTGAGGAAATCCTGCCCTCCCTTGACGATAGCATCGTACCTGCCCGCCTTGTTGGCCTCTTTGAAGGCCATCATCGCGATCGAGGTCGTGTAGTTCGCGTGAGGGCCTGTGAAGCCTCCTTTGGGGTCGACGAACCTCTCGAGGTACGCCAAGGTCTTCAAAACGACAGGTTCATCGGGTGTCACGCGCTTGCTGCGCAAGAGGGCTGTCACCACCAACGCCGAGAGACCCGGCTCCTTGCGGTCGGGCGACCAACTCCCATCTATTGACTGACGAGCCCTCAAGAACTCGACGCCCTTGGTGATCAACGCGCTTGTCCGAGGGCTATCCTCCGCCCGCGCCACAGCCGCGCGGGCCATGCACGACGAGAAAAAACCAGCCTGTGCAGCGTAACCCAGAAAGGCCCTTCGCGTCGCGTTCATCGGATCGTCCTTCGTTGTCGAGGCACTGGACTCGAATTCGTTCACTCGCCGCTTATGACGAAATCCTACAGCGACGAAGCCAGTAAGCAAAGTGCGCGCCTCTCCCTTCCAAGAAGCGCAAAGCCTCGCCGGCTTCTGCCTGCGTCGACCTCTTCGATTCCCATCGATAGGCCTTGTGGTGAAAAAACTGCCAAGGCAGGCGAAGGAGTGTCCTGGAAAAGGTTTGATACGGGCCGCGATCCTGGCCAGAATCCGCTTGCCGTCTCATGTTTGCCTCAGGAAGGATCGTTCGATGCATCGAATACCTGTCGCTATATGTTTGCTGCTTGGCTTATTCGCGTCTCTGGTCGCATCGGCCGACGAGCCTTTGGTCTTGGACCTATGGCCTGGGAAGACTCCTGGGGATGTTGGAATCAAGCGTCAGGAGACCAGCAGGATCCATCAATCGCCAATTGTAGGGCCTACCAAACTTGTCACCAACGTGTCTAAACCCACGCTCACGGTCTACAGGGTTCCGAAGGACAAGAACACAGGCACAGCCATGATCATCTGCCCTGGCGGCGGGTATTGGGATTTGTACTGGGAGCTCGAGGGGGAAGAGGTCGCCGCTTGGCTAAACTCACAAGGGATGACGGGAATCATATTGAAATACCGCTGTCCCAGACGCTCTGGCGAGCCTGAGCGCGAACCGCCGCTAGGTCCCCAACTCGACGCTCAGAGGGCAGTCAGCCTGGTCCGAAGCCGAGCCAAGGAGTGGGACATTGATCCAAATAAGATCGGCATGGTCGGTTTCTCGGCCGGAGGGCACTTGGCGATGGCGACCGCGCTTGGGTTCGAGAAGCGGAAGTACGAACCGATCGACGACGTGGACAAAATCAGCTGTCGGCCCGATTTCGCGGTTCTCTGCTACCCAGGGTATCTGAAACCGAAGGACAAAGACGAGATCCGAAGCGACCTACACATCCCGCGCGACACCCCGCCCATCCTGCTGGCCCACGCATCGGACGACAGCGAGTTGCACGCTGGCTCGAGCCCCGAGAACAGCGTCTTTATGTATTTGGCGCTCAAACGCGCGGGGATCCCCGCCGAGCTCCACGTGTTTGCTACCGGAGACCACGACTTCGGAGTCAGGCAAAACGACAAGCTCCCCTCGAGCTGGACTCAGCTATGCGTCAAATGGCTCCACAGCCAGAATTTGCTGAAGCCGTAAGGGAGCTTCAGTCGTAAGTCTCAGAGATTAAGGCAGTTGGGGCAATGATGCCGGGCCGCTTTTGGCTTCCGCCCTAAAGTCGCGCGTCCGCGAAAAAACCGGGCTCGAGCACTCCGCTCAAGATCAACGAAAGAATTCGTTGACATGGCGCCCCGGCTTGACGCCTAATTGTTTCGTAGACAGTTGGGGCTTCTTCGGTTTCCGAAGTCCGAAAGAGGTTGGTCGTCAATGGTTAACTTATAAGTTATGTTACACAATAGCAAATGTTAATGACAAGAGCACGGGTTTGCGCCTGGTCGTGGGGGCGGCTTCGATAGCCACGGCAGGCGGGTTGGCGGCGTCAATTCTTCAGTCGAGCCGTGTGTTTCAGGCGTCGGCTTTCGACGCGCCGGCTGTGGCAAAGATTGGCTCGCAAGCCGAAAGCTCCTTCGAGATTACGCCGCTTTACTCGGAGAGCCCCATCAGCGGCAGCGGCTTCGATGCGTTGGCCGCTTTGGCGGATGAAACGTTGCCAAGTACGCTTGCGGCAGGCCAAAAATCGCGGCTCGAGCGGGCGACCCAAGCTCTGGCGCGGATTTCGCTCGAGATCTCCAAGCTCGAAAAGCAGAGGCCTCTCGACGTGAGCCAGTTAGCCGAACTTCGTCGATTGATGCACTCCAAAGCTCTTGTGCACATGTATATAGGAGATTTTCGAGAGGCCGAGGATTTGTTCCGTAAGATACAAGCGACGCAGCCCAAGGAGTCTGACGGATGGGCCGATATGGAAGCTTGTCTGGGGGTGGCTGCGCTTCGCCGCGGCGAAGTTGAGAATTGCATCGCTTGCCAGAACGATTCGAGTTGTATCTTTCCCCTCTCCGCCCGCGCCGTGCATCGCAACAAACAAGGCTCGTTGAAGGCGATTGAGCATTTCAATCGTTACCTCGAGGCCAGGCCCACCGACTTGGGGGTGAGGTGGTTGCTGAACATCGCGGCGATGACGATTGGTGATTATCCCGGAGCCGTTCCCGAGCAATACGTCATACCCTTGGATCGGTTCAGATCCGAACTCAGGCTCGAGCCTTTCGAAAACATAACAGTGCGGGTCGGGCTTGATTCGGCTGGTCCACGATGCGCGGGCGGAAGCGTTTTCGACGATTTCGACAATGACGGCTTGCTCGATCTCGCCATGACGTCCGACTGGCCCGGAGAAGGATCTTGCCTTTACATCAACAAGGGCGACGGCACATTCGAGGATCGCTCCGAAGCCTCGGGACTCGCCCTTCAAACTGGCGTGCAGAACCTAAGACAGGCCGATTTCGACAACGACGGGTTGCTGGATTTGGTGTTGCTTCGTGGAGGATGGGATTCACCACAGCGGATGTCGTTGATGCGAAACGTCGGTGCAGGCAAATTCGAGGATATAACCTTGCACGCGGGCCTTGGTCAACCGATTGCCACGGCCTCGACCGACTGGGCGGATTACGACAACGACGGCGACGTCGATTTGTATGTCGCGGGCGAGAACACCGCTAATCTTAGCCTCGAGATCCATGGAGGCCAATTGGTCAACGACTGCCGTCTCTTTCGCAACAACGGAGACGGCACGTTCACGGATGTTGCCCGTCTCGCGGGCGTCTCCAACGGTCGTTTCGCCAAAGCGGCGGTCTGGGGCGATTACGACGACGACGGTTTTCCAGACCTTTGGGTCTCGAACATGGGTTCGGCCAGCCGGCTTTACCACAACAACCGCAACGGCACGTTCACCGACTTGGCCCCGACCTACTACATGGACCAGCAAAAAGCCGCGTTCGCCGCCTGGTTCTGGGATTATGACAACGACGGCAAACTCGACCTCTTTGTCAACTCCTACGACGCGAATCTACAGCAAACGATTGCCGACATGGTTGGAGAACATAAAGGCGGGCAGCCGCCCAGCTTGTTCCGGAACGAGGGACCAGCCGGATTTCGAGATGTAGCCGAGGAAGTGGGCCTCGATCGACTAATCTTGGCGATGGGCAGCAACTACGGCGATATCGACAACGACGGGTTCCTGGATTTTTACGAGGGCACGGGCAAACCTTCGTACGCTTTTCTGATCCCAAACCTGCTCTTCAAGAATCAAGGCGGCAAGTCGTTCGTCGATGTAACGGATTCTTCGCGAACCGGCCATCTTCAGAAAGGGCACGGCGTATCGTTCGGGGATTGGGACCACGACGGCGACCTTGATCTCTTTGTTCGAGCAGGCGGGGCTGGGCCTGGGGATCGTTCGAACCCCCTACTCTTCCAGAACCCGGGTTCGTTGGAGAACCATTGGATCCATGTCCGGCTCGTCGGCGTGACTTCCAACCGGTCGGCCATCGGCGCCACTGTCTGGGTGCGACTTCGCGATGAAAAGGGCGCTGTCGCGATCCGCAGGCGCACGGTGTCGAGCGGTTCGAGCTGGGGCGGAAATGGAATGGCGATGACCATCGGCCTGGGCAAGGCTGAGTCGATCGAATCGATCGAAGTCGAATGGCCAGCCAGCAAAACCAGGCAGGTCTTCAACCAGCCCCCGGTCGACAAGGCGTTTGTCATTCGGGAGCACTCCGGGGATTACCAAGTGATCGATTGGAAGCCGATCAAACCGCGATGACCAGCCGCGATATGCGAGACGGCGCTGACATAAAGGCGCCTCAGGCCGTTGAGTTCGGCTTCGATTCGTCCGTGGGCTCCTGCAGGCGCCGGCGGTCTAACGAATCGTCCGGAGTCGCGGACGGGAGGCCGTTGTGGCGTCGTTTCTCGTCGGATAATGTAGCCGTTTTGCGGTTTGCGCCGCACAAGCCCCTGATCGTGCGTCCTCGAATACTCCGGGAGTTCGCTCCGAATGCCAGCCCTTGCGCAACGCTTCCTCCCTTATGCACTCGTTTTCTTCAGCAGCCTTTGCATTATGGTCTTGGAGCTCGTGGCTAGCCGGCTCGTCGCCTGGCTCGTCGGAGGCTCGCTCATCGTCTGGACGTGCGTCATCGGCGTGATGCTCTCGGGCATCTGTCTTGGGAACGTTCTCGGCGGCCGGCTTGCGGATCGTATCGGACCAACCAAGGCGCTTGGACCTCTCTACGCCCTCGGTTCGGCTCTGACACTGACCTGTCTCTGGCTCAACTCGTTCGTCTCGCTTTTGCCAGGTCTTGATTACTTGCCTTGGGACCTGAGGACCCTCGTAGTCGTGGTCTGCGATTTCCTACTGCCCACGACGTTTCTCGGAATGATCAGTCCAGTAACGGCAAAGATGGCCGTCGAGCAAGCGCGCAATTCGGGCAGCGCCTTGGGCGACGTTTACTTCTTCGGCGCCGTCGGGTCGATCGTTGGGACGTTCTTTGCTGGCTTCGTGTTGATCTACCTGGCGCCTCACTCGATTATCGTCATGTTCGTCGCGGTTGGCCTGGCGCTCTTGGCCGCGGGTCTTCTCGAGGGCGCTTTGGCCAAGGCCTTGGCTTTGACGGGGGCGATCACACTGCTCACTGGAGCCTGCTTTCTCTCTTTCACTTTTACTTGCCAATCAATGGAGTGCGTATCGAGTCAGTGGCTGGCAAGTCGATTTATCCATTGCGGTTCAGCGCCATCACGGCCGTTGGACAGGCGATTATTGGCGTGGTTGGACTCCTTGGCGCGTTTAAACTCCTGAAGTCTGGACGTCTGCCGGAAGGCTCGGACGCTTCTGAAGCAGCGAAAGTGCACTCCTACGTCGACTCGGAGCCCAGCAAGGTCAAGCTGGGCGACTTGGCCGCACTATCGTTCATCGCGAGCTTGGGGTTCATGGCGCTCGAGATGGTCGCAGGCCGACTCGTCACAAGGCACCTGGGCTCGAGCATCTACGGCTGGACCAGCGTCATCGGGGTCTTGCTCGGAGGTCTGAGTCTGGGAAACCTCATTGGCGGTAAGATCGCCGACCACGTTCGTCAGGAAAAACATGCAAGCTGGCTGTTTCTGGCGGCTTCGGCATTCACAATGTACGTCCTCTTGCTGGAGGCATTGCCTGCTACGCCCAATTGGTTTACCAAATCGATGCAATGGGACTGGTTTAGCGGCTCGGTGCTTGGCATGGCGCTCGGAATGTCCGGCTATTCATGGCCTTTCCGCGTCTTCTTCGTCACGACCACCGTATTCCTGATTCCAGCCATCGCGATGGGCACGGTCAGTCCGGTCGTGGCCAAGCTGGCGGTGGATCGAGTGTCGCGATCAAAACGCACGGGCACCGCAATCGGCCAGGTCTACGCCTGGGGCATGGTCGGCAGCATCCTGGGGACTTTCCTCACCGGCTTCTTCTTGATCGAACTGGTGGGCACCAAGGCGCTTTTGTTGGTCATCGCCGCCATTCTGGCGTTGGCGGCCGCGTGGCTTGGAAACGTCTTTCATGCGGCTTGGGCTGGGCTGCCTTTGGCCTTGTGCGTGCTGGTGATTCCACGCTGGGAAAAGTTCGAACGCGTGCGGCTGTGGGATTATTGGCCAATCCGGGAAAACCACGGCAAGCTTGACGCCAAGGGAGAGGACGAAGTCGCCTACGCGACGGAGAGCAAATATTATTATATCAAGGTCACAAACGAAACCGACCCCACCAGCCTCCAAAAGCGCACCCTGGTGCTCGACAGCTTGATCCACGGCTACTGCATCATGAACCACCCGGAGCGGCTGGATTATGATTATGAACATATTTATGCCCTCGTGACGCATCGCTCGCTCGCGGCCCGGGCGGCGGATTTGAAAGGCCAGGAAGCTCGCGAACTGCCGCTAAAGACGCTGTTCTTGGGAGGCGGATCGTACACCTTCCCAAGGTTTATCCTCAACGAATATCCCAACGCCTCCGCCGAAGTGGCCGAGATCGACCGCGCCGTCACCAGGGCCAACGAGCTTTCCTTGGGGCTCCCGAAGGCCAACGAGACTCCGATCAAAACCACTTGGGGCGATGCAAGACAATTCGTCGAACGAAACCAGCATGTCAAAAAGTTCGACATCATCTATGGAGACGCTTTCAACGACTTTTCCGTTCCATGGCATTTGACGACCAAGGAGTTCAACGACAAGATCTCGAACATGCTGGCCGACGACGGTTTGTATATGATCAACATCATCGACATTTACACGTCCGATTTGAAGGCCAAGCAAAAGTTCAACGAGAAGAAGGCCGAGGAGGCTGCGGCCAAGGAAGTGGAACGGAAGCATAGGCGGATGCGTTCGTCGGCCAGGACCGAGGAAGAGGCGGTCCAGGAGGCTCGCAACGTCGGCGGCTTCTTGGCGAGTTGGACCAAGACGGCCCGGTTGACCTTTCCTTACATCTACGTCTTCGGAACCAACGCCGAGCATGGCTCGGGTCTGCGCGAGACGTTTGTCGTGGTGGCTTCCAAGCGGGCTCTCGACCTCAAGGCTTTGGGCAAGCTGCCGACAGACCCCGAGCTTTTCACTTACAGCGACAGCGACGGCGAGCTCAACAGGGAGAAGACCACGGCCGAGCCTTACGGCGAAAAGGAGATGAAGGAGCTCGAGGTCCGTTCGCACGGAATCATCTTGCGCGACGACTACGCACCGGTGGAGAACCTGCTTGCGCCGGTGGCCCAGACGCGCGGGACCGATTGAACCCGTGCCGCGGGCCGACGCCTCGAGAACGATCGTGACCAATCATCCGTCCGAGCTCGATGCATCGCTCAAAGATCTGCTCATGCTTTCGCTCGTTCCAGGCGTGGGGCCCAGGACGATGAAGGCGGTGTTGGAACATTTTGGCTCGGCTTCCGCTGCACTCGACGCAACGCGAGAGTCTTTGAAGACCGTTGAGGGCGTCGGGCCTGGACTCGCCGAGCGAATCGGCAAGGCTCGCGCGGAAGTCGACGTCGAGATCGAGCTTGAGATCTGTCGAGCCAAGGGAGTTCGACTGTTGTTCGCGGGCGGTGACGAATATCCAAGGCTTCTCGAAGAGATCCACGATCCACCCAAGATACTTTATGCGCGAGGAGCATTGACGCCTGCCGACGGCATCGCAGTGGCCCTTGTGGGCTCTCGACGTTCCACGCCTTACGGAGTTCGCGTTGCCGAACGCTTGGGTGCGTCGCTGGCGAGGGTGGGCGTCACGGTCGTCTCTGGTCTGGCCAGGGGGATCGACGCCGCCGCGCATCGAGGCGCGCTCAAAGCGGGGGGTCGCACGATCGCGGTCTTGGCCAACGGATTATCGCAGGTCTATCCGCCCGAACACGCGGAACTGGCCGACGAAATCACGGATAAAGGGGCCTTGCTTAGCGAGATGTCGGTCCGACAAGACCCTCGAGCGGGACTGTTCCCCCAGAGGAATCGGATTATCTCCGGACTCTCTCTTGGAGTGGTTGTTATTGAGGCCGCGCCTCGGAGCGGGTCGCTATCCACCGCGAAACACGCCAACGAACAAGGTCGCTCGGTCTTCGCCGTGCCAGGGCCCATCGAGAGCCTTTCGAGTAGGGGATGTCATGCGCTCATCCGAGACGGAGCTCGACTCGTCGAAACGGTCGACGACATCATGGACGAGCTTGGACCACTCTCCAACGTGGTTCGGTTGGGGCCCGACGAACCCGCAGTGCACCATCCGATCGAGTTGACGCTGAACGAAGTGGAACGTTTGGTTCTGGGCAGTTTGGATCATGGCGCAGTCACCGCCGACGAGTTGATTTCTCGAACCCGGCTGTCAGCTTCCCAGGTCACGGCCACGCTCTTCAAGCTCGAAATGTCAAGGCTCGTCAAGCGGCTGCCTGGGCAGCAGTTCGCACGAGCGTGATCGCTTACTTTTGCGATCCTTGTCAATTGAAGAGCTTATTTGTACCGCGCCCCCAAAAGTGTGGCGGCGAACGGCTGCTCTTCGTATGATAACGGGGCCTTTGGGGCGGAGCACTTCCCAAAGGTTCTTAGGCAAGGAACCGCCGACCTCTAAGGGAACTGCAAGTGTCGAAAAAGCTTGTTCTCGCCGATGACTGCGAAGATCTTCGGTCGGTTTACAGACCTCTGCTGCAGTCCTCCGGTTACCTCGTGTGGGAAGCTTGCAACGGCCGGGAGGCTGTGGAACTGGTGCTTGCTCACGACCCTGACCTGCTGATCCTGGATCTCTGGATGCCCGTCTTGAACGGATTCGAGGTGCTCGAGCAACTTCGGAACGAACCGAGTGCGGGCAGACTCAAAGTAATCATGCTCTCCAACCAGGCCGACGCCGACTATCGGTTGGGTTCCTTCGAGAACGGCGCCGTCGAATACCTTGTAAAGACGCTCTCACTTGGCGAGATACTCGAACACGTCGCCCGGGTGTTGAACGAGGACGGTTTTCTGTCCTCGGCTCAACCGGCTTGAAGGACTTACGAAACCAGTTCGGACGGCCTCGATCGCGAGGCGCCAAGGATTTTCGCCGTCTCGTGGCATGAGTAAACGCGAACAAGAAAATTTCGAGTTCCTGTTTGGCAGGCTGGACTACGAACGCGTTGGCATGCCGCGCGTTTCGGAACTCCGGCTTAGACGGATGCGCACGCTTCTTTCGCGTTTGGACGATCCGCAATCGTCTCTGCGGATCGTTCACGTCGCGGGGACCAAGGGCAAGGGCTCGACGTCGGCGATGATTGCAGCCGCGCTGGCGCATTCGGGCAGGTCCGTCGGATTGTTTTCTTCGCCGCACCTTCACAACGTCGAGGAACGGGTTCGAATCAACGGCCAGGCGATCGATTCCGTAGGCCTATGCGAGCTGATCGAGATCGTTAGGCCCGTGGTCCACGCCCTCGACGCAAGGGCCGCGGTTCGTGGAACCAGCGGTCCCACATTCTTCGAAATTACCACCGCGATGGGCCTGCTTCATTTCGCCAGGAGAAAAGTCGACGCCGTGGTGCTCGAAGTCGGCCTCGGTGGAAGGCTCGATTCGACCAACTCGGTCAGGCCGATGCTGTCGGTGATTACGAATATTTCGTATGATCATACAAGGCAGCTTGGAAATACTCTGGAGTCGATTGCATCGGAGAAGGCGGGCATCGTCAAGCGCGGCGGCCGCGTGGTCTGTGGGGTTCGCGGAGCGGATGCACGCGAAGCGATCGATCGGGCGATCCAATTGCGCAAAGCTCGAGCGCGTTGGATTGACTCCGACTTCTCGTTCGAATATCAACCGCCGGCACAGCCTCTGTCCAAGCCTTCAGCGGGTTCGGTGCGGGTGCGGACTTGGAAGACCAATTGGGGCGAATTCGAGCTGCCGTTGTTGGGCCCGCACCAGGCATGGAACGCGGCAATAGCTCTTGCAGCGCTGGACGCTTTGGCCGAGCAAGGATTGGAAACGTCGAGATCAGCGGTGGTGAGTGGTTTTTCGGATTTGGCCTGGCCGGCGCGGATCGAGATCCTAGGGCGGAGGCCAACGCTCGTCGTCGACGGGGCGCACAACGTCGCCTCAGCCCAGGCTTTGGCTGAGACGCTCCGCGTCTGCTTTCCCGAATCGCCGCGAATTCTCGTGTTCGGAACAACTCGCGAGAAGGACATGGCAGGCCAGCTCGAGGCGCTTCTGCCTTTGTTCAGTCGCGTGATCGCAGCGCGTTACGTTGAGAACCCGCGCTCCGTGCCACCCGAGGAAGTGGCTGCTTGCGTGCTGCGGCTTTCGGGAAAGCAAGCTTCGATCGCCCCTGACCCCGCAAAGGCTCTCGCATTGGCTGCCGAAGCCGCTGAGCCTGCAAGCCTGATCTGCGTGACGGGTTCTCTCTTTCTGGCCGCAGAGGCCAGGGCCGTCGTCCTGGGAATCAAAAGCCGGCCGGCTTCCCCAGCCGTATTGCTTTGAGATCGATCGGGGAAGGAGCAACCATGGAGTCTGAAGGATCACCGTCGGATCGAATTACAGGCGCTGGATGGATCCGATTGGGAGCGGTCGTCGCGGGCTTGGCAGTGGTCGCGGGCGGATTTGGAGCCCACTTGCTGAGAGAAGTTGAACGTTCGGTCGATGGAAGTTTTCGAGACCGCCGCGCGATACCAAATGTATCACGGTCTTGCGATCGTACTGATTGGCGCGATGTGCTCACGTTCAAAACGAAAGAGCAGGGCGCTCGGCGTCGCGGCGCTGCTCTTTCTCGTGGGAGTTCTGCTTTTCTCCGGCTCGCTTTACGCCCTTGCGACGACCGAAATCCGTGATCTCGGCAAGATCACGCCGTTCGGCGGGCTCGCCTTCATCGCCGGATGGGTTGTGTTGGCCTCTGCTCCGCTCAAAACGCCGAACTGAGTTCCGACAGCATCGAACGCGCCTCAACGAAGCGTCGCACCTCGTCCGAGGCGGGCCTCTTCTCGAGAAGCAGCGGCCTTGGGCGCGAATTCATAAACGAAGCAGTGCTCAATCCTCGGTTTTTCGTCGATATTAGACATGGGCATATCGATACGCTTTTTTTCGATAAGTACGTAGGTTTCAGACATCTTTGAAAGCCAGGCGTTCATTAGGATCAAGTCGGCTCCTGTTTCCTCGTGCACGACGCAACGAAGCGGGTGATCCAGCGACACTCGTTTGAAACTGGGCCCCCGGCCGCTCTTTGCGCGGGGGATTGTACAAAAGCGTTGGAGACGAACAGCGCCCGCTTCAAAGGGTGTCCACGACGATTGACGACGCCGCCGTCGGCTTCCAGGCACAACACCTCGGCGCCCTTCTCCACTTCGGGCCAAAACGTCTTGGCAAAATCGCGCACTTGCCGGTCGAACAACCGCCGATAGGGATGCATGCTGTCCAGAGCTAGAGGAACCACGCCAATCACGACGAGCGCCAAGGCGACGAACGCAAGTACGCTCGAGCGCAAGGGAAAGGCGGTGGACTTGAAGAACCCGATCGTTCTAGGGACCGCGGCCAGCGCCGACGCAGCGCCTGCTCCGGCCAGAAGACAGATTGCCGGCGCTACGAACTGCATTTGACGCGTTTCTCCTCCGTAAGGATATCGTTTGAGCGCTGCGGCCGCCAAAGCCAAACCAAACGGCCAGAGGCAGAGAGCAACCATATCTCCCCTACCCCTTCGAACCAGAACGGTCGCGCCCAAAATCAAGAGCGCCAGAGTCGTCGAGCTTGCTCCGTCCTTGGCTCCTCCTGGATAGGCCATCATTGAACCTGTATGCATTGATACAAGCCATTTGATCAATTGGACCGGCGATTTCAGAGGCGGAAACGACTCGGTCCAGTATCTCCGCAGGCCAGCAAGATGCACCTGGTTTTGAGGGTTGAGAACGAAGACGAACAGAGTTAAGAACGCCGCCGTCAAGAGCACGAGAAAAAGCGCGTAGGTCAGGAACGCGGGGTGCGATTTCGAGTCCCATACGGGCTTGGCAAGCGCAAGGGCGGCCGCACCCGCGACGAACACCGCCGGGTGGGAGATCGCAAGCGCCAGCGGTACAATCAAGGCCAAGGCCGCGAGGTAACGAACCTTGCTCCTGTCCATCAGCCACTCCGCCGCCAGCCACGTCGTAAGGATCGAGACAAAGAGGTCCGAAGCATAAGGTTTCACCTCGGCGCCATGCCTGATCGGATGAAAACTCACCGCCAAGAATGCGACAGCGAACGCCTGTCCCCAACCTTTTGCCACTAAACCCGCCAGCCTTTTGAAGAGGAAGAGCCCCCCTACTCCGCAGAGAAAGGGGAAACTACGCAGCGCTGCTTCGCTGGACCCTACGTGCTGGACCACCCAACGCTCCACCCAGAGGAAGAGCACAGGGCAGATTTGCCCATACGACAACGGCTTCAGAAGTTCGCGGTAACTTCGGGTGAAGAGATTGACCGCGAGAAAGGCCTCGTCGCCCCAGAAGGGAAAATCGAGTTCAAAACGGTAGATCCTTAGCAGCACGCCCAAACAAACGAACGACCAAGCGGCGGCTTCGATCCATCGCCAATCACGCCCTCTCTGGAGCGGCGATTCAAGAGCGTTGTTCAAAGGCGAAATCGGATCCATCCTTGGTCGGGCTCGCAGTAGGTGGGACAACGCACATTCGACGGATCTTCGACGGACAACGAACTATACCATGTTCCGTCGTCATGAACAAATCGATACGGCCTTGGCGCCGTGGCAAGCGTTCTCGAGGTTCCAGGACAACCGCTGTTCGAGAGTTGGAAGAGAGGCCTTTCTCATGAACAGTAAGAGCCAGTACAGCGTTCTCCCTCGTGGAATCCGTCGCCACTGGGTTCTTTGTCGGCTCGAGTCAGTGTACTCTCTTTGCAGGGGCGACGCGGCGAGTCATAATGTCGATTAAAGGGATTATGACAATCTCGCACCAAGATTGAGCCTTCCGTTCCCTTGATTCAGAACCATCCAACGATTATTGATTGATTTCCGTAGACTCGTGCGAAGTCGATCGAACAACCAGGAGACGCATCAATGCCCGCCGTGAAAACACGATCAAGCCAAGGTAAGACGGCTTTCGTCAAAGAATACCTTCTAGACAATCCTGACGCGAACTCGGAGGCCGTCAACGAGGCATGGAGCGCCGAGGGTATGGAAGGCACGATCAGCACCTCGTTGGTCAAGATCACAAGGTCGAAGCTGGGTCTGACCAAGAAGCGAGGAAGACGACCGAAGAGCGCGTCGGTCTCGGCCAAGAAGGCCAAGGTTTCGCGAGCCTCGTCGAACGGCGTTGCTGAAAGTGCGATGACGTTCTCTGCTCCGACCGCGGCGCCAGTCGGCGTGCGTGAACGCGGCCGCGTCATGGCCGAGCTCGAAAGCGAACTCGATCGTCTCATCTTCAAGCTGATGAGCGTCGGAGGATTGACCGGAATCGAAGAGGCTCTCCGCGGCGTTCGTCGACAGGTCATTCTCGGACACAAGTCTTGACACATGTTTGAATGCTGAAACGGCTGGCGGACGAAACAACAACGCCGCCAGCCTTCGGCTTTTCTTGGAGTTGGAAGCCAAATCGACTGGTCTCAAAAGCCTCCTTGGCTGATATTGTTCCCCAGCAAGCCTCTCTCCCCCCTTCACTTCACTACTAGAACGCGGGCGAACAGCTCGAAAACGCGCTCTTTCGGATGACCCCGTTGCAGAGCGGCGTGCACGAAAGCCGATCAGTCTCTTGATGCTTTCCTGCAAAGCGTGTTGCTCCGCGCCATCACGACGAGGAGAAATGCGACGCGCGTGTTTGCAGAGGTCGTGAACCTGACCTAGGTTTGGGTTGACCTTGGGCCCAAAGCTTCAGGTATGTTGGTTCGCGTGCGCGACGGGGTTGGACTTACATCGAGAGGGTGCGTCATGAACGTTGATCGCTTGTCCGAGAGACGAGTTGATTGGATGTTATTGTGCCTCAGTCTTTTGGCTGTGGCGGCCGCCACAAGCGGGATTCTTCGTTTTGGACCGACAATTCTCTTTGTAGCAGGCTTGCCCATACTTGGCTTCTTGGTCTTGGGCCACGTTCCCAGCCGAGGCGCCGCAGTCGGCGTAATGGTGCTCATCCTCGGCGCCCTTGGACTGAGAATGGGCAATCCCAACCAGACCGCTGGCATGGGCCAGCTTGTCTTATTGTCGTCGATGACGGTCGCGACGATGGTGGCGGGCGTCATGGTGGATAGGGAGGCGACGACATCGTACGAGCCCTCGAATTTGGGGCGTCGATGGATGTCGATTGAGGTCCAAACGGAACTTCCACCCGAAGTTGGTGGAGAGCTGGTTCGGCCGAAGGTTGCTCCCAGCTCGGGGCCGGAGAGACGTGGGCTGACGAGGCTCCGCGGCCCGAAGTCCAAGCGTTGGAAGGTCAGGCCAATAGGGACGATGTCGAACGAGTCTTGAAGCAAAGTCGAAAACAGTCATTGGCCGAGGGAATCGATTTAGTCGTGCTTATCGCGTGGCGCTAACCATGTATCGACTATGGACCTCGCTTAGCCAGTAAAGATTCATACACGTCGATCGTCTTCTGGGCGGTTATCCGCCATGAGAAGTCCTTCGATCTCGAGGTTCCACGAACGCGCAGCGCCTCTCGATAGGCAGGCTCGAGCGCCGTCTTCCGCATGAGTTGGGCGAGTTCGTCGGTCGACTCGAGTGAGAACAGAGCCCCTCCATCTCCCAAAACTTCGGGCAGGCACGTGGCGTCCGCGGCCAGCGTCGGACAGCCCACGGCCATGGCCTCGCAAAGTTGGAGACCGAACCCTTCGTAACGGCTGGGGTATATGAATGCAATCGCCTCGGCGTAGAGCCCCGGAAGCGCTTCATCGTCAACCCAGCCCAACAGCCGCAATCGCTCGGCGACGCCCAAGTCCTTCGCCAAAGCCAGAAGGGCCTGCCGCTGCTCGTCGCGGCCTCCAGCCAAGACGAGCTCGACGCCCTCGAGATTCGTCCTTGCAAACGCATGAATCAAGAAAGGGATGTTCTTACGCTCTTCCCACCCGCCCACGTAAAAAAAATAAGGGTTGTTCAATTGATGATGCTTGCGCGCTTTGAGTCGAGCAGCTTCAACGACTGGGGCGTGAAAGACGGGGTCCGCGCCTTTGGGAGTGACCACAATCTTTTCCGCGGGTATTTTCAGGCGGCTCGCTAAATCTTCGCGAGCGTGTTCGCTGACGGTTATCACCTTGTGGGCTCTCGTCCTTGCGACATAGTGATGAAACCGAGAAATCATCGAGGTATAAGACAATGCGCTGCCGAGCGACTGCTTCTTGGCGCGGAACACGTAGTCGATTGCGTCGTGCAGCGTCAAGACGCGAGGACAAGAACTGACAAACGGCAGGCCAAAGTTCAGTGGACAGTGCAGGACGTCGAGCTTCGACCTTTTGCATTCGTGCGCGCAGCCATACTTGCTCCCAGCGCAGGTATTTCATGCTCGTCGAAATGCATGTACGAATATTGTTGTGTGCAAGTCGACGCAGATGCGTTTCGTGCAGGGGCTTGTCGGAAAGCAAAAAGAGATCCACTCCAAGGTCGGCGAGCTCTACGGAAAGGTTGATCGTATAGCGGTTCCAGCCTCGGATCGAAGGATCGTGAAGGAGCCTCGCGTTGATTCCCACCCTCATTCGTCGCGGCCCTCGTCTTGACTGAAAACCGTCGGTTCGTCCGGTTTAGCGGCGGTTTCTATGAAACGACAAAACAGCTCTCGGGCGTTTCCCGTGTGCTTGGCGGTGTTCGAGTGGAACGCATCCAGCTGCTCGTCGAGAGCGGAGCACTCGGGATGAAGCCGGGGCGCCAGGCGCTCCAGATCCCTTCGTCCGTCCGTCAACTCCACGCCCGTCTGGTCGCGGACGATCCTCAGGCGGCTCTCGATGGTGCGCAAGCGAGTGTATGCGCCTTTGAGTTGAACGCTTTCCTCTCGAGAGATCACTCCGGCGGATTTCAGCGAGCCAATCGCCTTCCACATGTTTTGCTCGAGGATCTCCGGATGATCCTTGGCGTGCACAAGCTGCAAGTATTGGACAATGAACTCCAAATCGACGAGCCCGCCGACCCCTCTTTTGAGATGACTTGGCGCCCTCGAGGAAGCCAGTCGTTCACGCATCGCCTTTGCTTGCCTTGCGAGGTCTACGGGGTCGGACGGCTGCATAAGCAGATCTTTGATCGTGGAACCGACGACGGCTCCAAATCCTCCCGTCGCGTGCACAACCCTCGCACGAGCCAGCGCCATGCGTTCCCACGCCCTGGCGGTGGCCTGGTAGTAGTCTCGAAAGGCTTCGAGAGAGACGACCAGAGGGCCCGAGGAGCCGTGCGGTCGCAACCGCGCGTCCACCTTGTAGATCCTTGGGGTGGATCCTCTGCCGTCGAGCTGCGAGAGCACTCTCTGGGCGAGATCGGTGAAGAATCGCTCGTTGGGGCATCCGCGAGAAGTCTCTCCATCGGTCTCGGCGATGAAGACAAGGTCGAGATCGCTCTGATAGGTCAGCTCGCGGCCTCCAAGCTTTCCGAGTGCGACGACGGCCCACCTCGCGATCGCTCCCTTCCCTGGCCGCCTCGGGGCGCCGTACTTTTCCACTCTCAAATTCCATTGCCCACGCGCAGCCTCGGCGAGGATGGCGCCGGCGACGTCGGACAGTTCCCGAAGCACCTCGCGGATCGGCTCTCGAGCCAGAATGTCCCGTGTGCCAATGCGCACCCACTCTTTATTTCGGAAGCTAAGTAGAATCATCCCCAGATCCTCGGCGCCCTTGCAAAGCTCTTCGAGCTCCGACCTGATCGAACCCGCGGACTGCGGCCGATCGAGCACCAACGAGTCCATCAAATCGTCGACCATGCCGGGGTTGTTGATCAAAATCTCCGAGAGAAACTGGCTCGTCGCACAAAGTGCGACATAGAGGTGAAGGGTTGGAGGATTGAGACTGAAGAGCTCCCAAAGCACGGCCTTGGCGCCAAGGGAAGCGGAGACCTTTTCCAGATTGACCAGCGCCATGTCGGGGTCTGGAGTCTTGCCAAGAGCCTCGAGCAGTCTCGGCGAGATGGCCGCCAGGAAGTGCCGGCAACGCGCCTGCGAAAGAAATGGGATTTCCTCTCGGGCGAGCGCCAGAAGGCTCACGCCCGCCGCCTCCGGGTCTCGAAAGGCGTATCTCGCAAGCGCCGCGGCGGCCTGGCGCGGAGAAGGCGAAGGGTCCAGGACAAGGTCGACCACCGGGTCGACCGCCAGGCCCGAATCGTCCCGGAACGCATCGTGTAGTAAGTGATTAAGGATGTGGCGATTTTCTTCTGTTTTGTTGCGGTAATCGGCCAGAAACCGTTCGGCTGGGCCCATCTGGTCTTCCCAGGGGCTTGCTGGAGCGTATCCCATCCGCACTGCCAGAGCCCGACGATCCGCAACCGCCCTGGGCATCTCGTGAGTTTGCAAATCGAACAGGATCTGGAGCCTGTGTTCGATCCTTCTCAGAAACCGATAGGTGTCTTCCATCACTCCTCGCTCGCGGGCCGTTAGACACCCCACCGATTCCAGTCTGTCGATCGCGGCCAGGGTGTTGGGATGGCGCACCCCTGGATATTGTCCTCCGTGCAAGAGTTGGAGGAACTGAACGACGAACTCGACGTCTCGAATTCCCCCCCTGCCCGTCTTGACGTCCAACTCGTCGGCGCCTTCGCGGAGAGTGCGCTGTTCGATGCGGCGCTTCATCGCCTTGATTTCGCCGATTTCCGAAGCGCTCAAATACCTACGAAAGACAAAGGGGCGAATCGCCTCCAGGAAGTCGTTTCCCAGTCGAGCGTGGCCGGCAATGGGCCTGCATTTGATCAGAGCTTGCCGCTCCCACGTCCGACCCGATGTGTCGTAATAGCCCAATGTGGCGGCAAGCGAGCGAGCCAGAGGCCCCTGCTCCCCCTCCGGCCTAAGCCTCATGTCGACCCGATACGCAGGGCCCATGGGGGAGTGGTCCGAGAGCAGTCTGACCACCACCGTCGCCGCCCGCGCGAAGAACTCGGCGTTGGATATCGAACGGACGCCGCTGGTTCTTCCGTCGAAATCATACAAAAACATGAGATCAATATCAGAAGAGTAGTTCAGCTCTTCACCGCCCAACTTTCCAAAGGCCATTACCGCGATATTGGCCTGTTCACCGGCGGGGCCGAGCGGATGTCCGAATCTCTCAACCGCGCCGGCCAAAGCAGTCGCCAGCGCGGCCTCCACGCAAGCATCGGCCAGGTTCGAAATGTCCAGGGTTATCAACTCGATGGGCTGGTCTCGAACGATGTCGTTGTAGCCAATTCGCAAGGTCTCGCGCTGGCGAAACCGGCGGATCACCCGCTTCTGGTCGTCTTCGTCGCTGGTGCGGGCAAGCTCGTCTTGGAGATCTCTGATCATGGCCTCGCGGTCTCGCTTGGGCGCTCCGCCGCGCAGCCAAGCCAAGAGGCCCGGGGTCTGGATCATCTGTTCGCTGAACGCTTGACTTGTACTCAGAATTTGAAGTAGAGCATCGGTGGTTTTCGGATTGGCGGATAAGCTCGAGACAATCGCCTCGGGGGTCGAACTCGAGCGGACGAATCGTTCAAGGTTGTTGAGCGCCATACCCGCGTCGGAGCAACGCGGGAGAAAGGATTGGAGCTGCTCGAGAAGCACTTCGATTCCCGCTCCGCCCGAGGCGTGGTCGGCGATCCGTCTGACATCGGCCAGAGCCCGCGCGGGTCCGCGGCCCCCAAGTCCGCCAACCACAGTCGTGCGGGACCGTCCTGACGCAAAAGCTCGACAAGGCCCGCTCGCCCTCCCAAGCCGTAGCGTCACCGGACATGGGCTGTGTCCTCATGTTGGGATCGAAGCTCAGCGGCAAACGCGCTCTGGGAATTCAGGCTAGCGATCATGTTTCGAGCCGAGCAGGCCTTCTGCGTCCGTCACGTTGACCAAGGGCTCCAGGTGTTGGAGGTGCCTGACGATCGCCTCGAGATCCCCTCGAGAGACGCCAAGGTCGGCGGCAAGCCCTCGCTCGTCGTATTTCGTGTGCAGGATCGGTCGTACCTTTGCGGCGGCGTCAGCCAGCCGAACTGGAAGACGAGGAGCCGGCGCCCTCCTGCGGTGTTCCAGCCAGGGGTCGCCCAGAGTGCGGAAGCCCGGGTCGAACCAGTACTCTCCCCCTCCGGATCTCAAGACCGACAGAAACCATTCCTCAAAGCTAGGCGCCACCAGCTTAGGCGCGCTTTCACGAGCTTTGTCGCCAGACGTGAACAAGGGGTGGTCGCCGCCAGGCCAGCGATACGCCAGATCGATGCAGATCGGCTCGGTGCGCGGGTTGCCCAGTTCGAACCAGCTCTCAGGCTGGAGCACCAGTTCGCTAAATCTTCCGAAGGGGATCATCGGACCGATCGCCGAGATCGGGTGAATCAAAGGGCCCTGCGAGTAGAACCCGTTGGAACGCTCGAGCCAGGCGCGAAGCCCGGCTGGCAAACGGAATCCGTGACGGGCCTCCCATTTCTGGATTTCAACGCGGTCGGCTGCGGGCCTGAGGGTATGGAGGCCAAAGCTCGAGAGCGCCTCGATTCCCAAAGCCTCGAGCTCGGCGACCCGCCCGCGCTCGCTCGCCCAGTCGAACAGGACGTCGATTGCCCGATCTCTTTTTCCGTTCATGCTCATCCGTGCAAAGCCGCCAACTCTTGGGTCTCGATCTCGCCGAACAAGGTCACTCCCTGGGCCTCCATCGCCTTCACTTTGACAAACCGCCCGATCAATCGTTCGTTGCCTTCAAAGACCACCAGCCGGTCGCACCAGCTTCTGCCGACAAGCTGGGTCGATCCGGTCGATTCCAGCAGCTTTGGCGCCGATTTGCTTTTGCCTTCGACCAAGACTTTAAGGGTCTTGCCCAAGAACATCCTGTTTTGCGCGAGACTTATTTCGTTGGAAAGCGCCAAAAGCTCGCTGTTCCGGGCCTTTTTGGCCTCCTCGGGCACATCGTCGTTGTACAGCAAGTCCGCTTTCGTGCCCTGTCTCGCACTATACTTGAAGATAAAGCTATTCTTGAAATTCGCTCGCTCGACGAGTTCGAGGCTCTTCTTGTGCGAGTCTTCGGTCTCCCCGCAGAAACCGACAATGAAATCGCTCGAGACCGATATCGCAGGGTCGGCCTCGCGGATCCGCGAGAGCATGTCGTCATATTGCTCGATCGTATACATTCGCTTCATTCGCTTGAGCATGACGTTGCAACCGCTCTGCGCTGGGACGTGCAAATAGCGGGCGATCTTGGGAAGGGACTTCACCGCGTCCAAGAGGTCGTCGGTCATGTCCAGAGGAAAGTTGGTGATAAAGCGGATACGCTCGAGGCCTTCGATCTCGTGCAGCTCATCGAGCAGGTCGGACAGCCGAGCGATCCGGCCGTCGGGCTCTTGGTAAGAATAGCTGTTGACAGTTTGACCCAGGAGCGTGATTTCGACGACGCCCTGCTGCACCAGCGACCTGGCCTCGCCGAGGATTGCCGATGGAGGCCTGCTCTGTTCGGGCCCCCGCACCGACGGCACGACGCAGTAGGTGCAGAACTTGTCGCAACCCATCATGATCCGCAAAAACGCCTGAAACGGGCTTGGCCGCATCTCTGGGTCGCGGAGCGGGTCGTACTCGGCAAAACTCGCGGTTATGGTCTCGCGTGAACCTGCGTTTCTGGGCAAGCTGACCGCAAGCTGAGGCTTGCCTTCCTCGCGTGCCATCTTCAGAAGGCTCGATACGCTCTCGAGCTGACCAGGCCCCGCCACTAAATCAACGTGAGGCGCCCGCTTGAGGATTTGCTTCTGATCCTTCTGGGCCATGCAGCCCAGCACGCCGATCAGCACCTCGGGCCTGCGCTCCTTGAGCCGCTTGATCCTGCCCAGAGCGCTATAAACCTTGTCCTCGGCGTGCTGACGAACCGAGCAGGTGTTGTACAGAATCGTGTCCGCTTGGCCAATGTCGTCGGTTAGGACGTACCCATCGGCTCGAAGCTGCGCGACGACGAGCTCCGAATCGAGCACGTTCATCTGACAGCCGACGGTCTCGATGTAAAGCTTCTTGGTATGTTCGCTCACGGTGGACGCTGAGAACGCTAAATGGGCTGGGATGTTGTCTTTAGGAGTTGCAAGGGGCGGTGTTCCCCCCTTCACTTCCCACAAGAATCATTTTACACGAACCCGACGAGGTTTGGATACGCCGGTCGTCTTCGATTGAGCTCCAACAACATCCATTTCGTTGTCTCCTCGGTCCCATCGACGTTGCTCCCTCCCGCTCCATTTGAGTAGGCTTGGAACCCTCGGGTCGTTCATTCCTACCCACCAATCCGGATTCAGGCCGCGAGGAGTTCGAGGCAATGTGGACGAAATCGCTCGCACTCATAGCAGGTCTCGCGGCGCTGCCCATCCCAGACGACGCTAAGCCGGACGCCGCTTGGTTGGCCTCGGCGCCCTCCGACGTTGACCTGGCGGTGCGTCTCCGCGGCATTGAAGCCGTTCGGACCGATCTGTCGGTGTTCCTAGACGCCTTTAGCAAGCATCTGGGATCTCTGGCCAAGGCAAGCCTTGAAAACCTGACTTCGCCAATCCTCAATGAGCGCGGTAGAACCATCCTTGATCCCGATGCTCCAGTGGTCGTCTTGATCAAACTCGAAAAAGACGAGGAAGCAGGCCAGGGATCCATCGTCCATTATGGAGTCCTGTTCAAAAGCAACGACTACAACGCCCTGCTCCAATCCGTAACAGGCAAACCAACCGACTCGAAGCCAGATTCGGAAGGGCTCGTTTCTCTGTCCGATCCAGGCGGATCGCCGATACACGTCTTGAAGCGAGAAGGCTACGTAGGCGTCAGCAACAACCTTGCTTTCGCGAAACGCATGGCGAAAAGCGACGAGACGCTCGAGAAGACCCTAGGCCCGGAAGAGCGCTCCCGATTCACAGCCGACGACGTCGGCCTCTACGTGAACGTCGCCCCGATCGTCAAACGGAACGCCGATTTGCTCGGTCAATTCCTCGATCGAGGCGGTCCGCTCGTCGAATCGCTGGCTGGCGGGGCCGTGCCGCCTGGCTATCTTGCTTCGATCCGAGGGCTTCAAACCTCGCTCGTTCACGCTCTCGAGGATGTCAACCGCGTGGTCTTGAGCATTGATCTCGACTCGAAGGGCCTGGGCGTCGTAGGCGTCGTCTCTCGACTCGGCGAACCTGGACCGCCGCCAGCGCAAATCGCCTTCGACGAAACTCTCTCGAGCCTGCCCTCCGACATGAGCTATTACCTATGGCTTGGCCCTGGACTGGCACGATCATTCAAAGACTACACGCTCGGATCGATGTTTGGTCTTGTCGACGAGAAAGATCCCGACCTCGAATCAGTGCGAGCTCTGGTCGCGTCCGCGAAGCTGGGACAGTCCGCCCTAGGGTACGACGCAGGCGAAGCTAAACCCAATTATTTCACTGTTGCGACGTACGAGAACCCAGAAAACGCAGTGAAAGCCTACAAGACCGCTCTGGCGGGGCTCGAGAAGACTCCCCACGCGAACGCGGCCAAGATCGCTTCCTCGAAAGTCGGCATGAAGCCCGAGACGCTCAAAGGCGTGTCGTTCGAACATGCTTCGATGACCTTCGACCTCGGCGGCCTTGCTCGGCGCGCTCAGATCGCGGTTGCTCAATATGTTGGCCCCAAGCGAGAAATCCTCTTCGGCGCCGCGACGGGGAGTGTCGTCACATCCGGGTCCGCCGACCTGCCCACCGCCCGCAAACGGGTCGAGCAATTCCTGGGCAGGAATCAGACTCTGAAACAATCGAAGACCTATCAGCTTGTTCGATCGAAGCTGCCCGCCAAATCCGACGCATTGGCGCTGGTTCGCCTTCAGGGCGTTTGCGGTCAGCTCTATCGGTTCATCGCTCTGATCAATCCCGCCGAGGTCGAGGGAAAGGCGTTCCCCAAACTGCCCGAAGACCCCGCCCTCATCGCACTTGGATTCGAGCGAACGTTCACCGGCGCCCGGTTCCACGCCTACGTGCCGAGTTCCGTCGGCAAGACCGTCGAGATCGGGATCTTTCCAGCATTTCAGGCGCTTGCAGAGAAAAAAAGACCTATGACGGCGCAACGTTCGAACCCAATTTCAAGCTGCGGGCTCTGGCTAACTTGACCAACTCGGGCTGACCTTCCGAATCTCTTCTCCCCTTCCGTTTGTTTCCGTGTCCATCCGTGGTTCGATTCGGTCGGCTTTTTCCGCTTCCTGCACGTTCGAACCCAATTTCAATTTGCGGGCTCTGACTGACTTGACCAACTCGGGCCGACCTTCCGAATCTCTTCTCCCTTTCCGTGTGTTTCCGTGTCCATCCGTGGTTCGATTCGGTCGGCTTTTTCCGCTTCCTGCACGTTCGAACCCAATTTCAATTTGCGGGCTCTGGCTAACTTGACCAACTCGGGCTGACCCTTCCGAATCTCTTCTCCCCTTCCGTGTGTTTCCGTGTCCATCCGTGGTTCAATTCGGTCGGCTTTTTCCGCTTCCTGCACGTTCGAACCCAATTTCAATTTGCGGGCTCTGACTGACTTGACCAACTCGGGCCGACCTTTCCGGATCTCTTGACCGCTTCCGTGTCGTTCCGCGTCCTTCCGTGGCTGACGTCCGACGTCTTTTTCCGCTCCCTGCACGTTCGAACCCAATTTCGAGCTGCGGGCTCTGGCTAACTTGACCAACTCGGGCCGACCTTTCCGGAGCTCTTCTCCGCTTCCGTGTCGTTCCGCGTCCGTCCGTGGCTAACGTCCGACGTCTTTTTCCGCTCCCTGCACGTTCGAACCCAATTTCGAGCTGCGGGCGCTTAGGCGGAAACTCAAACTTAAGGGATCTAGGCAATCTGTGCTCGTAGACGGTCATCGCCAAGGCTCCTTCCGCGCCTAGGGCGGGAGCCGTCCCCCGAGGCAGTCCGCCAGAGGCGCACGGCCGTCTTTCTCTTTTCCCGATGCCGGATTGTCAAAGAGCGCCTACCAACTGAAAGTATAGTACACAAATTTGCGTTTGGGGGACGAAAAACACGGATTGTTCCGAATATCACAATAAGCAAGATGCGTCGAGTTGTAGGTCAGAGGTAGGTATCTTCGGAATTTCGCGGTAACTGCTCTGTTGAGCTATTGTCTGCCCGCAACCGCCGCCGCGAGATGTTCCTCGAAGGCCTTCACCACGCTCGGGTCTTCGAATAGCGCCTCAGACCGCTGAGTGATTTGGTCCCGCATCGATGCGCGATATTCAGCATCCTTCCCGAAGCGGGTCGCCTTTGCTACGTAATCGATAGCGTCGCTCGCGACCAGATCCGAGAGTCCCATCCGCCGATAACACGCCTGGGCGTATCGGCTCGCGTTGTAGCGGCCTGGAAGTGTGACGAGCGGCAGGTTCAACGAAAAGATGTCGTACGCGGAGCTTCCGACTCCGTAATGCAGCGGATCTAAAACCACTTCGGCCAGGGAAAGCAGTCGGAGGTATCGGTCGTGGTCGAGCCAGGGAAAGAGCACGATGCTTTCGCAGACGTCGGGCATGGATGCCCGAAATCGTTGGGACAGCAGATCCCCAGAAGCCCCTGTGCGATTCTTGAGCAAGACCACCAAGCCGCGTTCGTCTTCGCCGAGAATCCCGGCGAGCAACGCGTCGAAGTCGGGATGGATCTTCAGCGGACGCTGCAAACATGCGTAGATGTGAGCATTCTCCGAAAAGCCGAACTCGGACTTCGTTGCTGGGACCGTTGGTCCAGCCGACCGTCGCTGATACGCAAGCAGGCTTGGCAGCCTGACAAGCTTCTCGCTGTAGTGCGCGTCGGCGCCGTCGATCTCGACGAGGTCGCTGGAGAGGTAGTGGTCGATCGCAGGATGTCCCATAGCCGAACGCCTCAGTTGACGTCGGAGCCAACGGCGGATCGGCTTATAGCAGGCCAGGAAGTCCTCCCGCGAGCTCGGACACCACGCTCGTCACGACCGAATCGTACAACGGGGCAGGTTGGGTTCAATCGGAAACCGATCCGCGTGGGATCGTCACGCAAACAAATTATGACATGCTGGGACGCGTGACCCAGACGATCGACGCCTACAACGCTTCGATCAACAGCGGCAACCCGACGACCTCGGCAAACCAGACAACCGACTACACGTACGACGGCGACGACGATGTTCTTTCCGTAACGGCGGTCGAGCCTACGGGAACGCCAAACCAAACCACTGCCTACGTCTACGGCGTAACCACCGCCGGCGGCAGCACGATCGATTCAAACGATCTCTTGGCCAAGGTTGAATATCCCGATCCAACGACCGGCAATCCGAGTACGTCGGCATCGAATCAAGAAGCGTACACATACAATGCCAACGGCGACGTCCTGACTTATACCGATCCCAACGGGACGGTCCACACGTACTCGTACGACGTCCTTGGCCGCGAGACCGCCGACGCGATCACGACTCTGGGCAGCGGAGTCGACGGGACGGTCCGACGGCTTACAACTGCATACGACGCCCAAGGCGATCCTTACCTCTTTACGAGCTATACGCGCGGCGACGGGAGGAACCGTCGTGAATCAAACCGAAGACGTCTACAACGGCCTCGGCCAGCTTACGGGCGAATATCAATCAGTCAGCGGCGCGGTGGTCATCGGCACGACGCCCGAGGTCCAGTACGTTTACACAGAGATGTCGGGCGGGCAGAACAACTCTCGGCTGACGCAGATGATCTACCCCAACGGACGCAAGATCGATTATGTGTACAATAGCGGATTGGACAAATCGATCAGTCGCTTGAGCGCTATCAAAGACGATTCGTCGGGCACTGTCCTCGAAGGCTATCTGTACCTTGGCCTTGATACGATCGTCGAGTGGGACCATCCGCAGACGGGGGTCAACCTTAGCTACATTAAGCAGACGGGCGATACCAAATTCATCAATGACGGCGGCGACCAATATGTTGGCCTGGATCGCTTCGGACGCGTGATCGACCAGAATTGGTGGGATCCCACAACGCAGACCTCGACCGATCGGTTCCAGTACGGTTACGACCGCGTTGGCGACGTTCTGTTTCAAAACAACCTGGTAAACACAAGCGAAAGCGTGCTCTTTCACGCGAACAGCACGCAGTCGGGCGACAACAACACGGCGTATGACGCGCTTGGGCGACAGACCGGCTTTGCTCGTGGAACGCTCTCGGCTTCGGGCCACAACGGAACGTCGCTCGACTCCGTTTCGAGTCCATCGCAGACGCAGTCTTGGAGCCTGGACGCGCTGGGCAACTGGAGCAGCCAAACCAACAACAGCAACACGACGACGCGCACATTTACGGCACAGAACGAGACCAAGACAGTCTCGGGTGGAACCGCGCCGACGTACAACAACAATGGCGACACGACGGGCGACAACGGTCTCACATACGTTTATAACGCTTGGGACGAGCTAGTCACCGTGAAAAACGGTTCAACCATCGTCGCGAGCTACACCTACGACGCGCTGGGTCGAAGGATTACCGAAACTTATGGTTCGACGACGAACAACCTCTACTATTCACCTTCGTGGCAGGTGATCGAGGAGCGTCAGAACGGAACTGGCACGTCAAACGTGACGTATCAGTTCGTCTGGGGCGCGGGCTACATCGACCAGATGGTCCTCCGCGACACGTACGCGAGCGGCGTCGAGACCCAGCGTCTCTATGCAAGTTACGACGCGAATTACGACATGACGTCGATCGTGAACACGTCGGGGGCTGTCGTCGAACGGTATATTTACGACCCGTACGGAAATATCACTGTTCTCACTTCAACATGGGGAACGGTCTCAGGCAACCAGAGCCAGTACGGCTGGCGCTACCTCTACCAAGGCGGCCGCTTCGACACGACGACAAGCTGGTACGACTTCAGGAATCGGGATTACATCCCAGTCGAGGGCCGCTGGGCGGAGAGGGATCCGCTGGGGTTTGGGGGAGGAACGGATAATCTCTACCAAGCCTTGGGCGGCTCGCCGGCCGGGGCAACTGATTCAATGGGGCTTCGCGAAGATGGAGACGACCCCTTCGCCGGAATGTCAAAAGAGGACATCGAACGCCTTTGGCTAATGGAGGGGGCCAGGCAGGCTGAGGAAGAGCGGATGCTCAGGGGAGGTTCTACTCAAACAGCCCCCGAGACGGATCCGCCTCCATCGACGAGTGGTCGGAACTTCGTGTTGTTCAACGATGATTACACTGCTTCCGTCGAAGAAAACTGGGACGCCCTAACCGAGTATCTTGATGAGAACGCGGCCTATATAGACGGCACGCTGCGTGTTGGAGGGGCCATCGCTGAGGGTTCAGGCGCTGTGGGAGCTACGATTGCGGGAAACCCGGTTGTAGGCGCGACCCTCGGGGCGCTCGCTGTCGACAATCTGCAGGTGGCGGCACGGGAGTTCTGGACTGGCGAAGTTAAGCGGTCGGCGTTGAACCAAGGGATTGACGGTGCCGCAGAGACCGTACTGGACCCGGAAGATGCGCAGGGAGTGGCGGACCTGGGGGAAATAGCCGTGCACGGCTACTTCGGGATGAAAGGTGGGGGAGCTGCGGCGGAATTAGAGCAAGAGGCCGAGTGCCTTGCTTCGAGGAACTCAGGCCGTGTGTTGCCTAAAAGCTGTTTCCCCGCCGGGACTCCTGTGGCCACTAGTGAAGGACTTCGGCCAATCGAAGCGATTTGCGCGGGTGACAATGTGTGGGCGTATGACCTGGTCGCTAGCGGTTGGCGTTTGTGCCACGTGAGCAGGCCCTACAACCTACGGATCGAAAAAGGCACTTCTGTCTTTACAACAGTCGCGGGTGAGACGATTGAATCAACGTACCGACATCCGTATTGGGTTGTCCAGGGTGAAGCCTTGGCGTGCCGGCCGTGCATGGAGCACCTGGCGGAGGTGCCCCCAAATGCTACAACGCCCGGGCGGTGGGTGGATTCTTGCAACCTCCGCGTTGGCGACGAATTACTCCTTCGTGACGGACGGATTTCCCCCGTTGAACGAATTGAGTATCGCCCCTTCGAGGGGGTTGTATACAATCTAGAGGTCGAAAACCTTCATTGCTATACTGTGGGCCGAAGCAGCGTACTCGTCCACAACAACAATGGGCCGGAAACGCCGCCGTCGGGTGCCGCACCAAACAACCCTTCTAAGAGCTACAGCGGGCGATACGCAGACGGTGAGAAGGCTTTCCGAACGAACGTTCCCCGAGATGCGTATAATGACCCCGTCCCTGACCCTGAGGCAATTGGACCCCACACTAGGCTCCAAAGAGATGCTGGCAATTCTGGACGGATTTATTCGGGTACAGAGTTTGATGCGAACGGCGTGCCAATAAAACGTGTCGACCTCGCAGGGCGGAGAGGTGATACCATACCTCACGAGCACCCTTACGACCCCAATACCAAGACCTTTGGTCCCAAAGTGCCGCTTCGATAGGTTCTTCCATGTCGCTTTACATCCTTTGTCGGATTCACTGTCTTAGTTCGGAATCAGACGCCCTCATTCCGGCTCTGTCCAAATCTATGGCAGACTTGGGAATAGGGTTCGGATTAGGTGGATTCGAAAGCGATGAGAAGACTGAGACGCCAGAGGGCTATTCCTGGCCTGCTGGTGTCGAGTTCCACTTGCGTGATGACCAAGTTAGTACCGACGCAACAGGATTGTGGAACGAAGCAATGATGGAGTGTAGAAAAATACTGATGAATGTTCAGAGAATAGATGCAACCGATTTGACTTTTAATTCCGTGGCCTCTATGTCGTTGCAGGAGGAGTATTTCTCTTCTGTCGCAAAGACCAAACTTGGCAGTGCGATTGCCCTCATCGTGGATCGGTTCGGGATAGGAGGGGGATTGATCGTTTTGAGCGAGGGAGGAATTGGAACAATTGAAATGCACCTACCAAATATATGCCTGGACATTATTTTTAGAATACTACTTCTCCCATGGGATTGTATCCCTAATAAAGCTTATGCATGGGTGAGTTCTCCCCAGTTGCCATAGGGGCGAACTTCCCAGACACCCCACGTTTGGGGTGTTTTTTTCGTCGCACGAACTTCCCAGAGAACTTCCCAGACACGCCACTTTTGGGGTGTTTTTTTCGTCGTGCTTGACTGAGCATTCGTATTCTGTATGATCTGTGCACTGCACGTTTGACCACGCATTTGAACCCGCGACGTTTCATCCTCCGCGACTTGTGGAGACGCCACCTTGCCTTCGTACGCTCGCAAACAGATCGTCGACGAATCCCAGATTGCCGTTTACCAGTGCATCGGCAGGTGCGTGCGGCGCGCCTTTCTTTGCGGGATGGACGCCGTTTCCGGACGCGATTTCAGCCACCGCAAAGCATGGCTCGAAGGAAGGTTGGAATCGCTCGCAAGTTGGGATGTGTGGGATGTGACTCGGGATCTGACTGATGAATGATCTGACTCTGGGATGACTCTGGGTTCCTGCGAACGCCTCATTGATTCATTCCGGGGGTTCTTCCCAGACACCCTAACTCTGGGGTGACTCCTTCGTGACGGACGTGGGGGCAGACTAGGACACCCATTCTTTGTGGCAGACTAGGACACCCATCTTTTGTTGCATTTTCCCGACAGATTCTTGACCCCTCCTCCGCCGTTTGCGACTTTGTTCTTGAAGCTGAATGGCAACGTATCCGTAATCCGCGTGCTCGCGTTTGGACGTCAGGAGTTCCCGCATGCCCGTGTACGCCCGCCGAGAAATCGTCAACCCCGAGCAGATCGGCGTCTACCATTGCATCTCGCGCTGCGTCCGCAGGGCCTTCCTCTGCGGGTTCGACGAGTACTCGGGCAAGGACTTCGAACACCGCAAACCATGGATCCGCGATCGACTCGAATTCCTCGCCTCCGTCTTCGCCGTCGAAGTCTGCGGGTATTCGGTTATGAGCAATCACTATCATGTTGTTTTGCGAATCCGGCCCGACATCGCGACAACCTGGTCCGACGACGAGGTTGCAATCCGCTGGCTCCGCCTTCATCCCATCGAACATGATCAATCGGGCAAGCCGATCGAGGGGGATCTTTCCAGACACCCCACTTTCGGGGTGTTTTTTTTCGTCGCCGCTTGACTGACCATACCTAATGGGTAAGATCTGTTCACTGAACGCCTGATAAGGCAGTCATACGAGCCTCTTTGGTCCCTCGCCGCCACGTGGAGACTCCACTCGTGCCCTCGTACGCCCGCAAACACATCGTCGACGAAACGCAGATTGGCGTTTACCAGTGCATCGGCAGGTGCGTGCGACGCGCCTTTCTTTGCGGTACGGATGCCGTTTCCGGACGAGACTTCAGCCATCGCAAAGTGTGGCTCCAGGGCCGGCTCGAATCGCTCGCAAGTCTTTTCGCAGTAGAGATTTGTACATTTAGTGTGATGAGTAACCATTTCCACGTCGTACTCAGGATTCGGCCCGACATTGCGGCGGCCTGGTCCGACGAAGAGGTCGCCTACCGCTGGGCCAGCGTCCGTGCCATTTATCGCAAGCACAGGCGAACGATGCCCGAGCCGAACCGGGCGCATATCGATGAGCTCTTAAACTCGCCCAAAGAGCTGGCCGACTGTCGCAAACGGCTCTCGAGTTTGTCGATGTTCATGGCGCTGCTTTGCGAACCGCTGGCGATTCTTGCGAATAAAGAGGATCGGGTCTCGGGTCGATTTTGGCAGGGTCGATTTCGGTCGCAGGCGCTCCTCGATGAGAGTGCGATGCTGGCATGCAGTATGTATGTCGATCTGAATCCCATTCGCGCCGGCGTCGCGGCCACTCCAGAGCAATCGGCGTTCACTTCGGCATTTACTCGCATCAAGGGACTTGAGGCGAGATCGAGGCGGGCAAAGCGCCGAGAGATGCGGCAAGCGAAGCGACGCAAGCCAGCTTCGATCACAAAAGGCCAGCGCATTCTCTCAGTTCTCGATCGACCGGCTGATGCGTGGCTCTGCGAGTTCCAGTTGGACGAGCGACCGGGCAAATCGCCCCTTATGACGAAGGCCATAGGAAAGGCGCCAACTCCCCAGCCGAAAGGCTCCGAGGCCGCCGCTTCCGCTCCTGCCATTGAGCTCGGGCCGAGGGCGTCAGATCGCGGCTTCTTGCCGTTGACGATTCAGAAATACCTATCGCTTCTGGATTGGACGGGCAGGGAAATCCGCGAGGGCAAGACGGGCTCGATCCCGCGCAACCTCAAACCGATTCTCGAAAGATTGAATGTAGATCCAGAGGCGTTGGTCGACCTGATTGCGAACTTTGGCCGATGGTTCAAGGGAGCGGTGGGGAAAGTCGAATCGCTCGACGCCGAGGCGAAGAAGACAAACCGACGTTGGTATCACGGCCGAACCCGCGCCGCTGCTGTCTTCTTGTAGCTTCTGCAGCGGCAGTTCATCCCGAACTCGGTCTGAAGCGAGCGTTCGAAGTCGAGCGTTCGTTCGGTGCTGCGCCTGAGGCACTCTGAAAAGCCGCCTTAGGCAGATAATTGGCTCGAAGCGGGCTTTTTACGCTCGCCCGAAGGCCTCAATTCGATGATTACGAGACAATGGCCCGAGAAATCCTCGGACGATACGCCTACTCCGACTAAGATGGAAACTTGGGGTGTCTACGATCTCGCCGCTTCCGCTCCTGCCATTGAGCTCGGGCCGAGGGCGTCAGATCGCGGCTTCTTGCCGTTGACGATTCAGAAATACCTATCGCTTCTGGATTGGACGGGCAGGGAAATCCGCGAGGGCAAGACGGGCTCGATCCCGCGCAACCTCAAACCGATTCTCGAACGATTGAACCTGAACTCTGAGTCATGGGTCGACCTGATCGCGAACTTCGGTCGGTGGTTCAAGGGAGCGGTGGGCCGGCTCGATTCGCTCGACGCCGAGGCGAAGAAGTCAAACCGAAGTTGGTATCACGGCCGAGCCCGCGCCGCTGCTGTCTTCCTGTAGCTTCTGTAGTGGCGGATCATCCCGATCCCGGTCTGAAGCGAGCGTTCGAAGAAGAGCGCTCGTTCGGTGCTGAGCCTGAGGTACTCAGCAAAGCCGCCTTGGGAAGATAATTGGCTCGAAGCGGGCGTTTTACGCTCGCCCAAAGGCCTCAATTCGACGATTCCGAGACAATGACCCGAGAAATCCTCGGACGATACGCCTACTCCGACTAAGATGGAAACTTGGGGTGTCTACGATCTGCCGATCTGCGCCGAGGCGAAAAAGACAAACCGACGTTGGTATCACGGTCGAACCCGCGCCGCTGCTGTGTTCTTGTAGCATTTCGAGCGGCGTATCATCCCGAACTTGGCCTGAAGCGAGCGTTCGAAGTCGAGCGCTCGTTCGGTGCTGCGCCTGAGGCACTCTGAAAAGCCGCCTTGGGCAGGTAACTGGCTCGAACCGGGCGTTTATTGCTCGCCCGAAGGCCTCAATTCGATGCTTACGAGACAATGGCCCGAGAAATCCTCGGACGATACGCCTACTCCGACTAAGCTGGAAACTTGGGGTGTCTACGATCTGCGCCCAGGTCTCTGGCTCGCCGCCTGGAAATCACCAGCAATGGTCGGCGGAATTCGAGGCTCAGTGGCGTGCATTTATCCGAAGCTTCCCTGATGCTTCCCGTGAAGAAACGCTGGGTTTCATGGAAGGGCTTAGAGTCGATCCTCGCTTTCAATAGGAGATGCAATGGAATTCTACGAATTCACTGACGGTAGCCCGTGCGAAAAAAGGTGGACTTTCGCTGTGAGCATTCACCCTAGATCGCCTGTCGTGCAATGGTACTGCGAGGAGTGCGGCAGTGCTGCAAATTACCCTTCTGGTGCCTTCGACGTGACAGTTGAAGGCGGCTCAGAATTCCCTGATGTATTGGGGTCGGGTCAGTATCCGCTGCTCATTCTTTCAGAACGGTTTGTTTCAGTTCTAAAGGCTGCTAACATTTTCTGTTTTCAGGAGCACCGGGTAGGTGTAGCGAAAGTCAGCGAAAGCCCATTGCAACATGAAAAATGCGCCTGTTTACTATCGAATAGAGATTACGGGTGAGTGCATGGTTGATTTCGCCAAGAGCGGAGCAAAGGTTAGTAGCGTCTGTGGTCGTTGCGCGGAGATCAAGATTCAGCCCCCGTTGATCCACAAATTCGCAATGATTGAGGGCTCCTGGAACGGCTGTGCACTCTTCCGTGACCGCAGATTTTTTCCCCGAGTAAGCTTCTGCACTAAAGAAATAATTGATCTTGCAAACGCGAATAGTCTTACTAACTGCCGCTTCGTGGAGATGGCGGGAGGAAACCAGACATCCTAAGGGGCCCTAATTCCAGACACCCCAGAAATGATAGAGAGATCTTTCCAGACACCCCACTTTTGGGTGTTTTTTTTGTCGCCCCTTGACTGTTCATTCGTCTTCTGAATGATCTGTTCAGATGACGCCTGATGAGGCAGCCATACGAGCCTCTTTGTTCCCTCTCCGCCTTGTGGAGATTCCACCGTGCCTTCGTACGCCCGCAAACAAATCGTCGACGAAACGCAGATCGGTGTTTACCAGTGCATCGGCAGGTGCGTGCGTCGCGCCTTCCTTTGCGGCACGGACGCCGTTTCCGGAACAGACCTCTGCCACCGCAAAGCGTGGCTCCAGGGAGAAAAACAGGACCGATATCCCGGCGTTAGCTGTTTATAGCCAAAGGGTTCGGTCGTGGTGAATCGACGCGCTAGACGAGAATTTGACTTGCAGGAAAGGCTTATCCGCAAGCCCATTGGTGGGTCATTATTGACTGCCTATCTATCAGTAGGTAGATTGGGTTCATGGCATCCACTGAGACCCGTGATTTCGTGCTCGACGTCGCCCAGGAGTTCGTGCAGACGCGCGGATTCAACGCGTTCAGCTTTCGCGACGTCGCCGAACAAGTGGGTATCAAGACCGCGAGCATCCATTATTACTTCCCGACCAAGAGCGAGCTCTGTCGAGCGTTGATCGCTCGGCAACGCGAACAGGTCAAGGCTGTGCTTGCGGAGATCGATTTCGAGGAGAAAGACCCGCGCAAGAAACTGTTTCGATACGTTGCTGTCTACAAGAGCACGCTCGAGATCGGAAATCGAATGTGCATGTGCGGGATGCTCGCCGCAGAATTCACGACGCTCGATTCGCCGATTGTCGAGGAGTTGCGAAGTTCGTTCGACGATCACGAGTCGTGGCTGACTCAAGTCTTGACCGCAGGGTTGTCAACCGGCGCCATTCAGTGTTCTGGCAGCGCGAGAGAGGAAGCGAGGCTGCTGGTTTCATCTTTGGAGGGCGCGATGCTCGTCGCAAGAGCTTATGAAGATACTACGAGATTCGAGGACGCCTCCCGGTTTTTGCTCCGGAGGTTGATTCCAGATTATCCCCCTTGATCGATTGGGTGTTCCGACTATCGGATTGGAGCATGCCGGCGCATCTGTCCCGGTGCCGGCACGCGCCCGACCGTCCAAAATCCTGAAAACCTTGATGCCTGTCGGATCAGGTCTTGCTTGGAAAGGACATTTTCATGAAAGCGGGGGATCGAGTACCTTCGAGCGAGATCACCCCAGAGGCGGTCTATCTGAACCGCCGCCATTTCATGAACATGGGAATCGCGGCTGCGAGCCTTTTGACCACCGGCCTCGTGTATCGGAGGCTCAATCGTCCGGGCGCCGCCAAAGTCGATACTCCCAGACTCGAGGGGCTTAAGACCACGCCCAAGGGCCAAGCCGGTCTCGACACAGGGTTCTCGGTTGACGAGCCCATGACTTCGCTCACCAGTATTAGCAACTACAACAATTTCTACGAATTCACGACAGACAAAGAGGGCGTTGCCGCCGCAGCCGCGGGGTTCGTGGCAAAGCCATGGCAAGTCGCTGTCGAAGGGTTGGTCAAGAAGCCCAAGGTGTTCGACATCGACCTATTGCTGAAAGCGTTCCCGTTGGAAGAGCGTGTGTACCGCATGCGCTGCGTCGAGGGGTGGTCGATGGTCATCCCTTGGTCGGGATTCCCCCTGGCCAAGCTGCTCGAGAAGGTCGAGCCAATGGGAGACGCGCGATATGTGGCGTTCGAGACTCTCCTCGACCCATCCCGGATGCCCGGACAGCGGGAAGAAGTGCTTCACTGGCCGTACGTGGAAGGACTGAGGATTGACGAGGCGATGCATCCGCTAACACTCCTGGCCGTCGGCCTCTACGGCAGAGAATTGCCTGCGCAGAACGGAGCACCGCTTCGACTCGTCGTCCCCTGGAAATATGGGTTCAAGGGCATAAAGTCGATCGTGAAGATGAGCCTCGTCTCCAAGCGGCCCCCGACGACTTGGAATATAAGCGCGCCGGCGGAGTATGGCTTCTTCTCGAATGTCAACCCTTCGGTCGACCACCCACGATGGAGCCAGGCCACTGAGCAACGGATCGGTGAATCGGGGCGAAGACGGACTCTCATGTTCAACGGCTACGGGTCCCAGGTGGCCCATCTCTACACGGGCATGGACCTGCGGGCCAACTTCTGAGGATGTTCCCGCCGATGAAGGTAAGCCGGTTCGCGAAAACCACGGTGCTGCTGAACTGCGCTGTGCCTGCGGTCCTCCTGGCCTGGGACGCCTCTCACGGCCAACTCGGGGCCAACCCAGTCAATTTCGCGATTCGTACGACCGGGATTCTCACGCTCATCTTCCTGTGCCTGACTCTCCTCGTCACGCCCTTGAGCCGCATCTCGCGCCAGAATTGGATGGGGCAGTTCCGTCGGATGCTGGGACTTTGCGCGTTCTTTTATGCGTTTGCCCATTTCTTGATCTTTTTCGGCTTCGACCGCGGCGCAAGCGTCGGCAGTACGGTATCCGAGATATTCAAACGCACTTACCTAATGGTCGGTATGCTCGGACTCGGTCTGATGATCCCTTTGGCAGTCACCTCGACGGACCAGATGATCCGGCGACTCGGCGGCACCCGATGGAAGCAACTCCATCGGCTGACTTATGTCGTCGCGGTCGCCGGCGTCGTTCACTTTTACATGCTCGTCAAGGCGGACGTCTCGCGGCCGGTGGCGTTCGGAATCGTGGTTGGTCTTCTACTCTTCTATCGACTCGCATTCAACTACTGGCGAACTCGCTCGGAAGATCACCAGCTCCGCTTGGCCGCCGCGACGACGATCGCGCCGCAGGCGCCGCCCGCCACCGTTCAAAAGGCATGGTCTGGACAGTTGCGAGTGGCCCGGATCTTCCAAGAGACGCCCGACGTCCGGACGTTCCGCCTGGTCGCGATCGACTCGCATCGCCTGCCCTTCGATTTCTTGCCTGGGCAGTATTTGAACCTCTCGATGCAAGTCGACGGCAAGCGCGTGAACCGATCCTACACCATCGCCTCTTCGCCGAGTCGAGTTGCTTATTGCGAGATTACGGTCAAACGGGAACCGATGGGCGTATCGTCGCGCCACCTCCACGACACCGTCGCCGAGGGGAGCCTGATCGACGTCAAAGCCCCTGCCGGCCGATTCACCTTCACTGGGTCCGAGTCTGATGGGATCGTATTAATCGCCGGAGGCGTCGGCGTCACTCCGTTGATGTCCAAGATCCGTTACCTCACCGACATCGGCTGGCCTCAAAGGATCGACCTTGTTTTCGCCGTCAAGAAGCAGAGCGACGTCATCTTTCGCGACGAGCTCGACGACCTCCAGCGGCGACACCCGAACCTCAGGGTTACCATTACGCTTAGCCGGGAGGAGGGTTCGGGATGGCCAGGCGAGATGGGGCGGATCTCCTCGGGTCTGCTCCTTAGGGTCGTCGACAACATCGCCGAGCGGAGAGTGCACATTTGCGGGCCCTTGGAAATGATGGACGCGACCGTTACGATCCTCGAGGGTCTTGGCGTGCCCAAAGATCAGATCCACCTTGAATCGTTCACTCGAGCTGCGCGAGGT
Organism: uncultured Planctomycetota bacterium; assembly: GCA_963818975.1. Taxonomy (GTDB): domain Bacteria; phylum Planctomycetota; class Planctomycetia; order Isosphaerales; family Isosphaeraceae; genus CAWFUI01. The sequence goes on from CAWFUI010000017.1 coordinate 390,334, forward strand.
GAAGCGGCGGATTCCGAGTTGGCCGAGGGATTGCAGCAGGAACCCATTGAATCGGAAGTCTCCGTTAACGGCGCCTCGATCACGTTCGCCAGGGCTGGCAAATCGAAGCCGATGGATACGCGACAGACGGTTCTCGAAGCCTCGGAAGATCTTCGGGTCAACATTCCTTTCGACTGCCGCGCTGGGATCTGCGGCGAGTGCAAGGTCAAGCTCTTGGGCGGGCGCGTGGTCATGGACGTCGAAGACGCCCTGAGCTCTCGGGATCGGAGGAATAAGTTTATCTTGAGCTGCCAGGCGCGATGCATTGGTCAGGTTTTTGTCGAGGCGTGAATAACGCCAGATTGGACGGCGGAATAGAACAACGCCGCAACTTCCGTTTTCTCAGAGGGAGCTAACGGCAAGGCTTGGGCTGCGAGACGCGGAAGAATCTCTGGACCAGTAGCTCACTCCGCCGATCCATACCGGTCGGCCAGGAAAGCTGCGACTGTGTCCCATAGGTCGACAGCCTTTTCGAAGTCGACATTCATCGCGTGGACCGTCGCGGGGGTTTCGACCTTGCTTGCCAGTTTGACCTTGGGGTTGAGTGGAATCTGCGCGCTCGGGCCTCGAGCCAACATTCCCTCTGCCTCGGGACTGAGCACAAACTCGGCAAACGACCTGGCCTGCTCCGCGTGAGGCGCCCTTTGACCATCGCGATGGTGTTTGGGATGAACAACGTGCCCAGATCTTTGGGACCACGGTCGGGATAGACAATGACGACGGGACTGCCGTCGGCGATCTCTTCCATCGCGTCGTCGGTGTCGGTGATGCCAAAGGCGACCGCCCCCGAACCCACTGCCTGTGCCACTTGGCGGTTCCCTGAGACCACCTGCACGCCATTGGCCTTGAGCGCATCGTAGTAGGCCTTGGCCTTCTCGTCTCCCCAGGTCGCAAACAGGCAAACTGCGTGGGTTGCGGTCGTTCCAAACAACGGCTTGGCGATCGCGATCTTCCCCTTCCACTTGGGGTCGATCAGGTCGGCAATGCCCTTGGGGAAGGATTCCTTGGGAACGACCTTGGTGTTGACGAGCAAGATTCTTGCCCTCGCGCCAAAGCCGAACCAAAGATTGTCCTTCGAGCGAAACTCTTCGGGGAAGTCTTTCGCATTGGCAATCGTCATCGGTTGGAGCAGGCCTTTCTTCTGGAGTCTGAGGGTGTTCAGGATCTCGTTGTTCCAGAAGAGGTCGCACCTTGGTCGCTCTGCCTCGAGCATGATCGCTCGAGCAAGCCCTACCGTCTTGGCGCTCTCGACGTCGTACTTTGGGTCGATGCGCACGCCTGTCCGTTTCTCGTAGGTGTTGAAGACAACCTCCGAGAAGTTTCGGTCAAGCGCCGAATAAACGACCACGCGCTTCTCAGGCTCCTTGGCGGAATCTCTTGGAGCGCAGGAGAGTTGGGTGAGAAAGAGAAACGCGCAATGGAATAAAAAGCGTCGCGAAGTACTCATAAGAATTCCTTGGGCGTTGCCCAAAGCTCTTGTCAACCGCCCCGTTCAGGGCTACGAGTTTGTTGGTTCGAGACTCTGATCCGCTAGGAATCAGTCGGCCACGGTCAGGTCGTCAAAGTAGGTTTGGGCGTCCGACTTGCTCCAGACTCCGATCATCCCCTCGTCCTTGTACGTCGAGTCCTCGACCTCGAGCTTCGGCTCGCCGTCGAAAAAGCAGACAATCTTGGAGCCTTTCATCGTGATTTTGACGACGTGCCATTTGGCGTCGCCAGGGGTCTTGGCGTCTTTGAAGAGCGTTCGCTTGCCGTTCTCGACCTTGTAAACTCGGAAGTTGTCCTCGAGCGGGTTAAACCTGCAAATGTAATAGTTGTTCTTGTCTTTGGCGCACCAGACGACTCCTCCGCCTTGGTCGTTCTTACCCTCCGACGCGCAGCTTGACCGAGAGTTCCAAGTCTTTGTAATGGGTATCCTTGACGAGGGCGACGTTGAACACAGGGTCGTCGTTTTGCGCCTTCTGATAGAGCCTGTTGTTGCCGTCTTCCTTCACGACGGTCCACTCGCCAACCTCCGAGGAGAAGCCTTTGGCGATCTTGCCTGGGTCGTCGTTTTCGAAATCCCAGGTCTTTTTTTCGCCAGTCCTCGCGCAGGCTGACGTGAGATGAAGAGCAAGGAGCGCTGTTATCGCGAGTGTGAGGGCGTTCGAGCGACGCAGCGGATCTCGAGCATGGCCGGCAAGTCCTTGAAGTTTGGACGCAAGTGATCCAATTCACTTCGCTTCGCTGTGGAGCGCGATCTTGTTTCCCTCGCTGTCGATGACGACCGCCCGAAATCCGTACGGTCCGATTTGGTGCTTCTCCTTGACGATTTTGCCGCCGTGCTTGGCGACCTCGGCGATTGCCTCATCCATGCGCTGGCCGACGTTGAAATAGACCAAAGGGCCGAACTCGCAGGGCTTGTTGTCTTCCATCACGGCGAGGCAGCCGGAGACTTGGTCTTGAGCGTGCGGGAGCAAGCCAAATGAGTAATTGCCGTGGGTCTGCTTGGCGACGGGTTGGCCAAGCACTGCGGAGTAAAAGTTCATGGCGCGGTCGAGATCGAGCACGGGCACGTCGGTCCAGACAAGAGTGTGTTGGGCGGACATCTCTCGTTCCTTTTTATAGAGGTCTTACGGCTGTTGTGGAGGCGTTCTTGTTATCGCCTGTCATTTGATGCGAGACAAGTAGGGAGGGGTTTGCCTCAGCGACGTTGGATTGATCCGACCATTTGGTGGAGCGCCGCTTGCCCTGGCGTCTATGATGAGTTTCCAAAGCAGGGTTGGATTCACGTAGACGTAAAAGGCGAGGTCAGGCAATGTCGCATTACTCAGTGATCATTTTGGGGTCTGGTTCGGCTGGGCTTACCGCCGCGCTTTACACTTCCCGAGCGAACCTTTCTCCGTTGGTGCTCGAAGGAAGGGAGCCAGGCGGTCAGCTTACGTTAACGACCGAAGTCGACAACTTCCCAGGGTTCCCAGAAGGAATCCAAGGCCCGGCATTGATGGATCTGATGCGGAAGCAGGCCCAGAGGTTTGGAGCGGACTGTCGCTATGAGACCGCCATCGACGTCGATCTTTCAAAGCGGCCGTTTCGCCTTCAGGTCACGCTCGACCCCAGCGGCGACCCCTCAGGCGACAAACAGGATTACACAGCGGACGCGCTGATCGTGGCCACCGGAGCCTCGGCGCGTTGGCTCGACGACGTGCCCAGCGAACTGCCGTTTCGGGGCTCGGGGGTCAGCACATGCGCCACATGCGATGGGGCCTTTTACAAGAACAGGCCAATCGCGGTGGTCGGCGGCGGAGATTCAGCGATCGAGGAGGCCACGTTCCTGACCCGGTTTGCCAGTAAGGTGACGCTCATTCACAGGCGAGACAAGCTAAGAGCTTCGAAGATCATGCAAGATCGTGCATTCGCGAACAAAAAACTTGAATACGCCTGGAATGCGAAGGTCTGCGAGGTCTACGGAGAAACCCAGCCGCACAGGGTCGTGAAGGGAGTGAAGCTTGAATCGACGGTCGACGGATCGATCTCCGACCTGGCAATCGACGGGCTTTTCTTGGCGATTGGGCACACACCCAATACCGCCGTTTTCAAGGGCTCTCTGGCGACCACTCCGGCAGGCTATCTTCTTACCAGGAATGCACTTGCGTGGGACGGTACAGAGTCGGGCGGGCTCCGGCTCTCGGATCTGCCCAATTACGCCACCGCAACGAACGTGGAGGGGGTTTTTGGGTGTGGGGACGTGGTCGATACGCATTATCGGCAAGCGATTACGGCGGCAGGTTCCGGCTGTGCGGCTGCGATCGACTGCGAAAAGTGGCTGGAATCGATGCACGCGGCAGGCCATTAGGCGGTTGGAATCCGATCATTCAACGTCTCGACAAACCGAAACAGTCCGCTCCTGAACTTGCCGGACGTTCACGCTACTATAATACTATGGAAAGTACGGCTTCGGTCGGCAGCAAGAAGTCTGGTCTGCCAAGCGTCGACGTGCTGGCAGAGGGTTTAGCGTAAGAATCCGTTCGCGCGCATGCCAAGCGCCCTTTGACTCACTGAGTTCGAGCGAGGTTTCATGGAGAGCCGTCCGCCGCAGGAACCGAACCGTAGGCCCATTCCTCCGCCAGGTCGTCGCCCCAACCCCGTCGCTGGCGGATCTCCGCCCGTCGTTGTGCTCTGGCTTCTGATCGGCCTGGTGGTCGTGCTCGTTCTCTACGTGACGCTGGCCCGAAATGAAGTGTCGGTCCAGTACTCCTGGTTCCTCGATCAGGTTGAGCAGAACAACGTCAAAGAGCTCACCACGCAGGGGGGCGAGGCTCGAGGTGTGCTCAGGCTTAAGAAAGCTTACTCGCCCGAGAACCAGAAGCCTCAGACAGTTGAACGGTTCGAGACCTACATCCCCAGCGAAGATCTGCTGACCGACGTTTTGAAGAAGCTCCGCTCGTTCCCCGGAGAAAAAGAGAAGCCGAAAGTCGACATCGTCACGAATCCGCCGCAAGGGCCCGGAGGAATTCTTTATTGGCTGATGCCTGTACTCACTGGCTTCATCATCATCGCGTTCGTGCTGTTCATGATGCGCAGGGCGCGGGACCAATTCGACGGCGGCATACTGGGCAACTTCGTGAAGAGCCCCGCGAAGCGGCACGACAAGTCGAAGCAAAGGACCACGTTTGAGGAGGTCGCGGGCCTGGAGAACGCCAAGGCCGAGCTCCAGGAGATCGTCGAGTTTCTGAAGAACCCCGAGAAGTTCCAGCGGCTGGGCGGGCGGATCCCCAAGGGCGTGCTCTTGAACGGTCCGCCGGGCACTGGCAAAACTCTGCTCGCAAGGGCAGTGGCTGGCGAGGCGGGGGTGCCGTTCTTTTCGATCTCGGGCTCCGAATTCATCCAGATGTTCGTCGGCGTGGGCGCCAGCAGGGTTCGAGATATGTTCAAAACGGCAAAGGAGAGCAGCCCTTGCATCCTGTTCGTCGACGAGATCGACGCGGTGGGCAGGATCCGGGCGCGGGACTGGGCGGAGGGCACGACGAACGCGAGCAGACTTTGAACCAGATCTTGACCGAGATGGACGGGTTTTCACCGACGGAGAGCGTTATCGTTCTGGCCGCGACGAACAGGCCCGACGTGTTAGACCCTGCGTTGCTCAGGCCCGGCCGGTTCGACCGTCACGTCACGGTCGACCTGCCGACGCGCAGGGGCAGGCTGGAGATCTTGAAAGTTCACTCGCGGAACATCCCGCTCGCCGACGACGTCGATCTGGACGCAATCTCCCGAGGCACAGTGGGAATGAGCGGCGCCGATCTAGCGAACCTGGTCAACGAGGCGGCTCTATTGGCCACTCGAGAGGATAAAGAGGTGGTCGATCGACAAGACTTCGAGGCCGCGCGCGACAAAGTGATCATGGGCGCGAAGCGCGAGGAACTGATCAGCGACAAGGAAAAGCGAGCCACGGCGTATCACGAGGTGGGCCATACGCTGGTTGGTTGGTTCACGCCGAATACCGATCCTGTGCACAAGGTGACGATCATTCCCAGGGGTCGATCATTGGGCGTGACTCAGTTTCTGCCGGAGGAGGACCGCCTGAGCATCACGGAAACCCAGCTCATGGCTCGACTTTCCGTGGCGATGGGAGGGCGTGCGGCGGAGCGGTTGGTGTTCAATGACTTGAACGCGGGCGCCGCGGGAGACCTGGAGCACGCCTCCAGGCTCGCCAGGCGAATGGTTACCCAATGGGGCATGAGCGAGCGCGTGGGTCCGGTTTCGTTCCGTACCAACGACGACCACCCGTTTCTGGGCAGGGACATGGGCGAAGCTCGCGACCATTCCGAACACACTGCCCAGCTCATCGACGAAGAAGTGGCGCGAATACTCCGTGAGGCCGACGAGCGAGCCTATCGGCTGCTCGAGGAGCACCGCGATGATCTGGAGCGCATGACCGAAACGCTCGTCGAGCGCGAAGAGCTAAGCGATCGGGAAATCGAGGAGATCCTCGGCAAACGTGCCGGCGGAGTTCGGTCGGAAGACAACCAATCCGAGGGCGTCGGCGAATCCGCCCCCTCCGATCTGGGTCCATGCACCGTACCTTAGTTCTATTGATATGAACAACTTGCCACAGGTTGTATGCGCCGGCGTCGTTGTGGCCGACCATTTGAGCTCGCCGATCGACCATGCGCCTGCCGCCGGCGAATTGGTGACCGCCGACGAGCTTGTGCTCAACATTGGCGGGTGCGCGTGCAACGCCTCGATGGCTTTGGCGCGATTCGGCGTCGAGTCGATCGTTTGCGGGAAAGTCGGCAACGATGTGTTCGGTCGATTCGTGATCCAAACGCTCGAAACTGGGGGCGTGAACGCCTCGTGCCTGGCGGTCGATCCAAAACAGCCCACGAGCCAGACCTTGATCGTCAACGTCAAAGGCCAGGACAGGAGGTTCGTTCACTCGTTCGGCGCAAACGGATCGCTTCGAGTGGCCGATTTTCTGTCCGCGATCGAACCCACGCCGGCGGTGTTCTACCTCGGTGGATATTTGATCCTCCCGGGAATCGATCCTCGCGCGCTGGGAGATTTTTTCAAGCTGCTTCGGACCCGCGGCTGTCGAGTGCTGCTCGACGTGGCGACGCCCGGACCCGGCGATTATCTGCCCATGCTCGAGCCCGTGCTGCCGCACGTCGACGTTTTCTTGCCGAACGCCGACGAGTCCAGGCTCATCCTCGGCGAGGGCGAACCTCGAGATTATGCCTTGGCCTTTCGAAAGCTTGGGGCGGATCATGTCGTGATCACATGTGGAGAGAAAGGGGCGATTGCCGCATGGGGCTCGAAGACGCTTCGAGTGGGAGCGTACCCAGTCTCCTTCGTCGACGGCACAGGCGGCGGCGACGCTTTTGACGCAGGCTATATCGCGGGCCTGCTCGAAGGTTCCGACGAGATCGGCTGCTTGAAACTTGCCAGCGCTCTGGGCGCATCTTGCGTACGCGCCGTCGGAACGACCGCGGGCGTGTTCAATCGAGCCCAAGCAGAGGCGTTTATCGCCGAGCACGATTTGGAGATTCGAGAGGCCTGATCGGGCTCTCGTGGTCGGAACTCGGGTTCCGGTCCCTGCCCTCTTGGTGCTTGTAATCGCAGGTCCCCCGACCTGCCCTCTTGGTGCTTGTAATCGCAGGTCCCCCGACCTGCCCTGTTGGCAGGTTTGCGATGCCTACCCCTCAATCGGACCAGAGGGCGTGTCAAGGGGACGCGCCTCTACAGGGAAGGGAGAGAGGCGATAGCTTGTCCCTCGATTCTTTCGACCTGAACTCCCACGGCGATTTGGTCGACGAGTGTTCGGTCAATCGCGCCTGCATCCCACACCAGAGCATTAGCGACCGCCGCTGCCGTTCCTCTGCGAACGACCTCGACAAGTTCCATACCGCCGAGCCAGCCGTCGATGAGACCAGCCAACAGGCAATCGCCCGACCCGATCGGATTCACAGGTTCGATCGCCGGCGGATGGACGCGATGAAGAACGCCCTCGATCGAACAGAAGAACGGATTGGGACCGTCGGTCACCAGGGCCAACCGAACCCCTTGCTTCGATAGGGTCGATAGATAAGCGACAAGCTCTCCCTCGCTTGCCTTGGACTTCCCCAATCGTCCCGAGGCTTCTTTCCTATTCATCTGCAAGACGTTTGGCCAAGATATGCTGATATGAGCAAGCGACGGTCCATATGTGTCGACAAACACAGGTATCTGGTGGGTGCGAGCCAGAACGACGAGTTCGGCATAGACTCCATGAGTGGCGGGCGAAGGGCTCGAGCCAGAAAGCGAAACCGCTTCGACGTTGCCCTCGTTGAGAATTGCCGAGGCAGTCTTGATAAAGTTCTTGGCTTCGACCTCGGTGACGGCGGGGTCTGGATCAAAGAAAGCGGTATCAGGAACGCCTGACTCGGAACGCACAGTTAGGATCACCCGCGTCTGCGCGATGGCGTCGACGCGAATTGCCTCGAGTCCGTCTTGTTTGGCTAACAGCTCTACCGCCTGGGCGCCTGTCCGCCCGCCAAAGAACGAGATCGGTTTGGCGTCTCTGCCCAAGCGAGAAAGCGCCCGGGCGACGTTGTTGCCCTTGCCGCCGGCGGTTTCTCGAACGGTTCGTCCTCGAACGGAATCCCCAGGCCGCCAGAGCGGCGTGGTGAGCGTCTTGTCAATGCAGGGATTGAGGGTCGCGCAGAGAATCATCGCCGGGTGCGTCCCAAAAGCCTCTTTGATTGCGTCGATTGCGTTCCAGGCTGCTCGACGCGATGAATGCGTCGCCCCAGCGTTCCTCGAACCCCAGTCGCTTGGCCACCACATATAGCGGCCTGCCGTTCAGTTCTCGAAGGATTCGACACATATACTCGCCCAGGACGGCCGCGGCCAACAACCCACTGCCCCCGAACAAGCCGATCAGACCGCCGACCCAAGCCCAACCCGCGAAGCTCTTGCCCAATGCCGCGGACCCTACACATGCATACAGCAAGAATATCAGAGAACAGACAGCCGACACCGCGCCAACGATTCCAAAGAATCTGAGAGGGCTTTCACTCAAACCAAAGAACCCATCGAACGCCAGGGACAGGAGCCTTCCGAGTGTAAACTTCGAACGACCGCGGAACCTTACCCCTCGATCGATTGGCAGGCCCGTTTGACGGAACCCTGCCCAGGCGCCCATGCCCCTTAAGAATCTTCGCTGTTCGGGCATGGCGCAGAGGACGTTGACGACCCTCCGCGAGAGGATCGCGAAGTCGCCCGCGTCGACGGGAACGTCGATACTCGACGCGTTGCGCAGGAGTCTGTAAAAGCAAGAGTAAGCCCATCGCAGCCAAATCGGCTCGGGCCTCCATCTGCGGATCGCGTAAACCACGTCGAAGCCTTCGCGCAGGCGAGCCCAGAGCGTCCCAATCGCCTCGGGCGGGTCTTGAAGATCTCCGTCCATAACCACCACAGCTTCACCGGAAGCATGTGCCAGACCCGCCGAGATGGCGATTTGATGGCCGAAGTTGCGAGAAAGCGAAACCACGCGGATTCGAGGGTCCGACTTGCGGGCCTTGGTCAAGACCGCAAGAGTTGCGTCGCACGAACCGTCGTCGACGAAGATGATCTCGACCGTCGCGCCCAAATCCTCGATCGTTTCCTGCAGTCGAGAGATCAAAGTCGGCAGCGACCCCTGTTCGTCACGAACGGGGATGACGATCGAGAGCTCGACCTCGTCCGAGTCGAACTCCGCGTCGGGATCGGATGCAGCGTCTCTGTCTTCGATCACGCTGCCCGCTCCTTTTGGAATGAGTTAGCGCGACCTGATGAGGCTTGAAAGCTCGCTCTTGAAGGGCGTGCTCCGTCAAGCGAGCCCGTATTTGAGATCGAAGAATGCTCGGCAGACCTTGCCAAGGCCAGGAGCGAGCTCCCAATCGGCAATGGAAAAAACCGCCTGCCGATGAAATGCTCCGCTCGGCTCATCCATTCCAAAAGCGTGCTGATCGGCTCCGGGGGTATCTGCGGGCGATAGCGAGCAACCATTTCTTTACTGGCGCCTGGAGGAACGACTTTGCGGCGAATGAGCATGGGTCCAACCGTCCAGCCGAAGAAATAGCGCAGACTCTCGACCTGGAAACCGGCTTCCCTAAGCGATTCGCGAAGTGAACTCGGAGTGTACCTGCGGAAATGCCCTTCAGACTCGTCGTGCCTGCTCCAAAGCATCGGCAGAGCTGGGACCGTGATGAGCAGCCTTCCGGCAGGCGTGAGGGCGTCGCTTACCGCGGCGAGAGCGTCTTGTACGTCGTCGATGTGCTCGAGGACGTCAAGCATGACCGCAAAATCAAAGGACTTTTCGATGTTCAAGTTCGAATCGATTTTGGCTATGCGAATCTTGGCTGCCCACTTCTCGGATTGCACGCGAAACGGATCGGGTTCGAGCCCTTGAACCTCTCCAACAGTGGAAAGGAAGTCGAAGAAGAGGCCGTCGCCGCAGCCAACGTCGAGGATTCGATCGATGCGCGATTCCTTGGCGATCGAGGCGATTTCGTTGCGTAGCAATGCCTCTCGCGAGCGCCACCACCAGTGGCGTTCCCAGAGCTCTCGATACCAGTGAACAGGAGCGCTCGACAACGCCGTCTGCCCTCCCTGGGCTCTCTGTCGAACGAAGGAATCGGGGCGAGCGGCTGAGAGGCTTTTTCCACGCCTTCCACGCTCGGCGGGCATGCTAGCCCAGAACGCCAGACCCGTCAAACCCGCATTAGGGGTTTCTAAGCGCCGAATGTGCCGGTAGAAGCGCGTCGCACAGTTAAGCCGAGAACCGGGCGATCGAGCTTCATAGAGTGTTGGGCTTGTTCCAGTTCAAACCTTCAGATTGGTAATTTGGGTGGTTTGGTGAAAATGCGATACCCTAGTTTAGGGGTCTCATGTGATCCCAATGGATGTTATGACCTTTCTACCTGCACGACGGTTTTCGCAAATCGAGAACCCGAGCGTTTGCACCGAGTTCGAGATCGATCTCCAGACCCTGAGGATCCGCGCATGAGCATGCCGCACAATCGTGATCACTTCGAGGACAGCTACTCGGGCAAAGCGCCCTGGGATATCCCCAAGCCTCAGTCGGCATTTGTCGCCGTAGCGGACAAGGTTGCCAATCGGATCCTCGACGCTGGCTGCGGCACCGGCGAAAACGCCTTATTCTTCGCTGCTCGCGGCTGCCAGGTCGTCGGCGTAGACTTCGTGGAAGAAGCGATTCGGAGGGCCCGAACCAAGGCTGCCGAACGGGGCCTGGAGGTGGAGTTCCTGGTCAAAGACGCTCTCACCCTGGGCGAATGGGAACGACGATTTCTGAGCGTCATCGACAGCGGCCTGTTCCACGTCTTTAGCGACGACGACCGCAAGCGTTATGTCGACGGTCTTGCTCACGTCCTCGAGCCTGGAGGCAGACTGTTCCTCTTGTGCTTCAGCGACGATGAGCCCGGAAAGCAAGGCCCAAGGCGAGTGTCGCGGAGGGAGATCGACGAAGCCTTCGGCGACGGCTGGCAGGTCGAGTCGGTCCAACCTTGTCGGCTCGAGATCCATCCCGAGTTCACGGAGACGAGCTTCTCGGAGGGCGGTCCGAAGGCGTGGTTTGCAATCATAAAGCGGCTGGCATGAGTCAGTCGCTTGAGTGAGCGTGAGATATTCACACCGAGCCGAACGCATGGAGCAACGATCGTGGAGTCGTCGTTCGTTGGCTACGTCGGCAACGCAGATTTTCACGACGGCGCGGTACTGTCCGTCGAGGAACAAGCCAATACGGTTGTCGTCCGCGTCCGCGGCTACAGCACAAAGATCTTCGTCGTGACCTTCAGCGGCGTGCGGGCGCTCCGGGCGAACAAGCCTGAGGGGATGATTCTCTATTCGTTGAGCGAGATGACCTGTGAACCACCTTTGCGGCGATTCGTATTCACGAACTGGGACGATGAAGACGATGCTTTTCTGGAGGTTGAGGCAGAGAGTTTTGTTGTTCATGAGGTGTGAAAAAGCCCTGTCGCCTGATGGTGGGTGGATCAAGCGCTTAGCCCTGATCGTTGGTATCATCGATCCAGAAGACCAAGGAGAGTCCTAGGAGCAGTCTTCATGTCTAAGAGTAGAATGACGGCGATCCTTCGACTTATTGCCATCCTCGAATCGGCGCACGAGCGAAAGCAGATGTATTTCAATCCGGTCGAGCCGAAGATGGCTGAGCATTGGCTCAGTGGCCTGCAAAGGGGTTGTTCGCTTGCCGGTCTGGACTGGTCGCCTGAGCATCGTCTTCCCGCGTTGGAGCGAAGAGGGCTTGAGCCGTCGTCGTTCTGGGAGACCAAGCAGTTGGAACAGCGCGGACTCGGACCGGAAGAGATCGTCAACGAGCTCCTTGCGATAGAAATCGAAATGTGGCGGCATGCTGGGGGACTTGAAGATTGAAAGGCGGTCCATGGCGAAGGACATTCATAAGGGCGACGAGACGCGTAGGTTGGAAGATCATCTCCGCTTTGCGCGACCGCGACGCGACTCTGCTCCCCAAACTGCTGAGCAGACTCGGAAGTGAAGAGACTTACGACAATAAACGCCACATCGTCAGGGCGCTTGGGAACATCAGCGACCCTCAGGCCGAGACAAAACTGCTCGAGTTGCTCGAGTCGGAAAGCGGGCTCATCCTGGACGATATTGCCAACGCCCTCGGCATCCTCGGCTCGCGTCGGGCGATTCATTTGCTCAAAGGGTTGCGAGATCATGAACTGGAATGGGTCCGACAGAACGTGGCTTTCGCGCTAAAGCGGCTCAGGGTGCGCGGATGACCTGTTTTGAAGCCGTCTCTTTATTCTGCACTCGCAGTTGGTCAAGTCGTGATTAGAATGGCAAAATAGGTGTTCGGTCGACTCCGTCAGGCTCCGAACCATGCTTTCCACACTATCGTCCCACCGAGGTTCGCCACGACCGAGCAGGCTCCAACTCAAGGAGTTGTTTCGCTGGGTCGATGAGATCACCGCGCTGCCGGACCCGATCAATGCGACTCATGGCTACGAGGGAGACAAAGGGTTTATCTCGATCATCGATCGAGGGTTCATCCTTCACGCTTACTTCACCGGCGAAATCGTACGGTACGAACTCTATGGCCCGTTTGCTCCGGGGACCGAGCGATCGCCCCGTCCGCCAAAGGAAGACCACGGTCTCGAGGGCTCGATGAGCATCGCTTGCCTGAAGGATGTGATCCGTCTGCTCGACGACGGACGATCTCCGCTCGAGTATATTCGATCGAACGCACTCCAAGCAGCTTCCGATCGAACCTGACGTATAATCAGGTGCCTCCGTTCTGCGTAGGGGCGACACCCTTGTGACGCCCGCTTCTCTGCTTCCGTTCGGCCTCGCAACCTCGGACCGGAGGGCGTGTCGAGGGACTCGCCCCTACGCGGAATCGGAATGGGGACGCGTAAAACTGTCGCAATTCGTTCCTCAATGGCTTTTCGATCGCAAACACTCCTGAGATCCCCGCTGAGGACTCCCGGGCCCGGAACCCGGTGAAGGCTCCGCTGAGCAGAGACTGAGGCGGTTGGCCGCGGACGCCCTTCAAGCGAGACGAGGTTGGGGTTTTCTTCGTCGCATAGAGTGAACAGTCAACCCTGCATCCCGGTGGGTCGCCTCTCTCTCCCAGGCGGTAAGATTTGTGTGTAAGGTACACGATTGCGCGTTCCGGGGCACGAAGACTCTGCCCCGGCCACCCTTCGCGCGTGGCCCCGCTCTCTCGCTGGCACGTCTCTCGCCGACCTCACGACACTCCCGCAGTAATTTCCGCAAGCGCGAACAAGAACCGATCGACGTCCTCTATGGTCGTTGTCGCGCCGGGGCTGGCTCTGAGAGTGCCGTCAGGGAATGTGCCGAGCCGCTTGTGGATATAGGGAGCACAGTGCAGCCCTGGCCTGACGGCCACTTCGAAGCTCGCGTCCAAAATCGCCCCAAGGTCCTGAGGAGTGAGCGAGTCGGGAACAATCAGTGAAAGCGCTCCGACATGCCGATCCGGATCCCACTTGCCTGCAACCCGCCAACCGTCTTGCTCGTGCTCGCTCACCCATTCGACGATCCGGCCGAGCAGTTCGACCTCGTGTCTCCGAAGTTTTTCAGGGCCACCTTGGCTCTTGATCCACTCGATCCCAGCGGTCAGGCCCGCGACCCCCAGCACGTTCGGCGTTCCGCCCTCGAGTCGGTAAGGCAAAGCGGCGGGTTGCGTTGGGCTCGAAGAGTCTCCGCCCGTGCCGCCCTCCCGCCAGGGCCTGGGTTCTGCTCGAGGGCCGACATAAAGTGCCCCGGTGCCTGTCGGTCCATAGAGCGCCTTGTGTCCTGGAAAGGCCAAGAGGTCGATCGGAGTTGACTTCAGGTCGATCGTCACGACCCCTGCGGTCTGGGCTGCGTCGACCAAGAACAAAGCACCAGATTCGCGAACAATCGGGGCAATCTGTTCGACCGGTTGAAGCGTGCCCAAGACGTTCGATGCGTGCGTCAATGCGACCAATCGCGTATTTGGCCGAAGCGCGGCACGAACATCTTGCGGGTCCAAATATCCTTCGTTCGAAGCGACCCTCGACAGTGAGATGAATCCCGACTTCGACATCGCCTCGAGCGGCCTGCTGATCGAATTGTGTTCGAGATCTGACGTGACGACGTGATCGCCTGCTTCGAGCACGCCCTTGATCGCCAGGTTCAATGCGTCGGTGCAGTTGAGCGTGAAGATCCAACGATCGGGCGATTCTCCGCCGAAGAACTGGTTGAGCGCGTGTCTACCGAAGTCGAGCGTCTTCTCGGATTCGAGGGCCATCCTGTGCCCTGCCCTGCCTGGGTTCGCCATTGTCGTGCGAGCAAACTTGTCGAGCGCCAGGTACACTTGTTCGGGCTTGGGGAAGCTCGTTGCCGCGTTGTCGAGATAGATCATGGAACGCCGTCCGATCGGTTGCCGAGTCTGTCACGGGTGGTATTTAGTTTCCTAAATATCGCGAATAGAGCGTCCTGGCCTTGGCGACGTCGTTGGTGCCTTTGATGATCGCCCTGCCGTCGGGGAAGACAGTGAATTCGTGTCCCTCGACCTGGAACCGGAGCATATAAGCGTTATGGCGGACGTCTCCCGCGGCGGCAAGCTGGGCCGCGAGCTCGCTAAAGTTTAGCGGATCCGCCTTGCGCACGGCGATCTGCACGGCGTTCCGTCCGCAGAGCGTGGTCGTGTGCGATCCCATCGCTCCGTCGAGCCATTCGAATTCCTTACGCTTGCAGCAGGGGCAGTCGACCTTGCCCAACAAACCGGCGATCTTGAGCGAACGGAACGACCAGTTCCAGACGTCGATCATGATCAGATCTTTATTCATGACGTCGAACGCGCCTGTGAGCAGTTTGAGCGCCTCGACGGCCTCGAACGAAGCGACGACGGAAACCGCGGGCCCAAGCACTCCGGCTGTCTCGCAGGTTGGCGCCATGCCCGGCGGCGGAGCGCTCTCGATCACGCAACGAATACAGGGTGTAATGCCGGGCCTGATTGTCATTGTCTGGCCTTCACTGCCCAGCACTCCGCCGAAGATCCAGGGCTTGCCCAGCTTCACGGCGGCGTCGTTGATAAGATAGCGCGTCTCGAAGTTGTCGGTGCCGTCGAGGATCAAGTCGACGTCGCCGACCAGGTCCAGAATGTTCGTGTGATCGACGTCGGCGACGATCGCTTCGATTTTGACGGTGCTATTGATCACCCTCAGTTTTCGTGCCGCGGCCTCCGCCTTGGGCAAATTGTCGGCGACGTCGTTTTCGTCGAAGAGGATCTGCCGCTGGAGGTTGTGCGTCTCGATAAAATCGCGGTCGACGATCCTGACAAAACCCACCCCTGCACGAACCAGATGATTCGCCAGGACGGTGCCCAATGCGCCACAGCCGCAAATGGTCACGCGGCTGGCGGCCAGTTTGCGCTGGCCTGCATCGCCGATCGCGGGAAACCGCGACTGCCTGCTGTACCGTTCGATCGTCTCGCCGTTTTCACTGAATGCCATGTGCGATCCCGATCCCCGAGGGGCCTTTCGTATCCGACGACTGGGAGAGGTGATTCGAACTGAACGAACTTTCTGGACGCGATCACCCGCCCGCTACGGCGGGGATGATGCTGAGCTCGTCTTTCTCTTCGATCTTCGTGCTCAGGTCGTCAAGGTAGCGAATGTCTTCGTTGTTTACGTAGACATTGACGAACCTGCGCAGTTCTTCGCCGTCGAAGATCTTGGGGCCAATCTCAGGATAAAGTTTCACGAGGTCGGCCAAGACTTCCTGGACGGTCGAGCCCGAGGCGGTAGTGCTGTCCTTGCCGCCGGTATGTACGCGCAATGGAGTGGGTATATGAACAGTAGCCATCGAAAGAATCCTCACTATCTTCCTTCTTGTATATGTCAAACGGGATTCGCGACAAGTTGCGCGCCCGAACCAACCGCGACGCCCTCGACCGAGCCGCCGACATTCGCGGCGAAGCCTCGGGAGACAAGCTTTGCGAACGCCTCGATGTTGGGCTCGATCACTACAGGCTTGGCGATCCGTTCTTGGAGCGCTTCTTGGGTTTTGAGTCCGTTGCCAGTGATGCACAACACGGTCGAACCGTTGCGGTCGATCTTGCCTTGTTCGATCAGTTTCCTGGCGACCGCGACGGTCACTCCGCCAGCGGTTTCGGTGAACACGCCTTCGCACTCGGCCAAAAGCTTCACGCCCTCGACAATCGCGTCGTCGTCGACGTCTTCGCTCCATCCGCCTGTTTCGCGAATGAGCTTCGAAGCGAAGTAGCCGTCGGCTGGGTCTCCAATCGCCAGGCTCTTGGCGATCGTCTGTGGGTTCTTCACCGGCCTGACCTTCTCGGACCCGGTTTTGACGGTGTTCGAGATCGGATTGCAGCCCGTGGCTTGGGCGCCGAACATCTTGGTGCGGATGGGCCCGTCGACAAACCCCAGCTTGGCGAACTCGACAAACGACTTGTGGATCTTGCCAATCAGACTTCCGCCGGCCATCGGCGCCACCACGTGGTCTGGGACGCGCCAGCCCAAGTCTTCGGCGATCTCGAAGCCCATCGATTTCGAGCCCTCCGCGTAATACGGCCTCAGGTTCACGTTCACGAATCCCCAGCCGTAGCGGAACGCGATTTGAGAGCAAAGCCTGTTCACATGATCGTAATTTCCGTGGATGGCGACGACCTTCGCGCCGTAGATTGAAGCGCCCAACACTTTGCCCTGTTCGAGCCCGTCTGGGATCAGCACGTAGGCGTCCAGACCCGCGGCTGCGGCGTTGGCAGCCACGCTGCCCGCGAGGTTTCCCGTCAACGCGCAGCCCACGGTTTTATAACCAAACTCCACCGCCTTCGAAAGCGCCACTGCCACTACGCGATCCTTGAAGGAGAGCGATGGATGGTTCACAGCGTCGTTCTTGATGTAAAGCTCGCGCACGCCCAGGGCCTTCGCAAGCCGATTGGCCTTGATCAGGGGAGTGCCGCCGACATGGAGTCCGACGGTTGGGTCGCCGTCGATCGGCATCAATTCGCGATAACGCCAAAGCGTCTTGGGCCTGCGTTCGATGGCAACTCGGGTCATACTGCGACCCACGGCCTCGTAGTCGTATTCGACCTCCAAAGGCCCAAAATCGTCGGTACAGAAGTTGAGCGCCTCTTGCGGATATCGCTTGCCGCAGAGGCGGCACTTGAGCCCCAATACGTACGTGCTGTTCACTTCAATCGCTCTCACTCGAGTGGGTCCGATCATTCTCGAACCCAACGGACGGACGAGACCATCGAGATCCAGGAACTCCCGACGCAAGGAAACGCTTGCACGGGTCGGTTCCGCGCCTTATCCAGAATGGTTCGCCAGTATTGCGGGGAGCGCCAATGAGGGGCGATGAGAAGGAGGGCGGGATGGTGGGAATCAACTTCTCGAGCCATCAACCGCTGTCCATCTTATCTGTCCCATCGGCCGCTCGGGTCTAGACCCGCGGCTGGGCAGGAGTTAGCACCAGCGCTCACCAGAGGTGAACCGGTTGCTGTGGCGTCGTAGGGCCTTTCCCTCAGCCACTCTGGATAAGATGCAAACCAAAATCCAACGGATTGAAGGATACAGCAACAATCCCGGGTCGTCAAGAAGGCGAAGATCGACCTCGCCGTCGGGTCGATCCTTCGTGAGGGAGACTGTGCTTCGCAATCCGAGTTCCAAAGGCGAGCTCTCAGGCTTTCTGGCGCACGGGTTTGCCGGGCCCCTGAACTTTGGCCTTGAGCTGATCTTCGGGTTTCTCAACGTAGGTCCACTCGCCGTCTTCGTTCCATGCTCCGCGCTCGTCGAGCCCGACTCCCGCATCCCCCTGGCCGTCGCGGGAGAGGTTGTAGTAGACGCTCAATTCCTCGGCAACCGGTTGCACCGAGCCTTCCATCGCGTCTCCACCCAGGCTTTCGAGTGCGAGCATGAACATTTTTTGGTGCGAGACCTCGCGAGTGGTTAAATAGGCAAGGGTTTCCTTGCAGCCAGGGTCGTCGGTCATATGGATCAGGCGGTCATAGGCCACTTTGCGCCGGCTTCGGCGGAGATGTTGTGTTTGAGATCGGCGACAAGGTCGCCCGAGGCGCGGATCCAGTTGCTGGTCCAGGCGTTGCCCAGCGAATCAACGAGCGCGGGGCCCTTGCCCATCATCGAGAAGAGACTGTCTTCGTAGGCCTTTTCTCGCTCCGAACCCCGAAGAAGCTGCTCGATCATAAGCCCGACCATCTCGAGATGGCCGATTTCCTCGGTGGCGACGTCGAGCAGTAGGTCTCGAATCCCTACGTTGTCACAAGCGAAGCTTTGAACGAAGTATTCGGTCATCGCCGTAAACTCGCCCGATCTCCCGCCAAACTGTTCGAGCAGCTTCTGGGCGAACTTTGGATTGGCTTCGCCCACTTTGACTGGGAACAGCGGCCGCTTACGATGCAAAAACATGATACGCCTCCTCTCGTGGATTCCGTGCCGAATTCAAGGCGCGAGGACGCTCCGAACGTCCATTCGCGCCGTGCGCTTCAAGTCGGAGGAAACAACCAGCAAACGTCGCGCCGTCAAGGCGCGTGCACCCCGGCAATTGAGCACGCGGGCAAAGATATGCGAGGACGCTTTATATGCGTGGCGTTATCACTTGCCGATTTTTTTTCCGACTTCGAAAACCTCTTCGGCGTCGAAGACCTGGTCGTTGGCCAGGAATAATTGCTGAACCGCTTTCTTGTGAATCTTCATTTTGAGCCCGCCGACGCCCAGTGCGCCCCAGGCCAGAGACCCGTCTCTGTTGGCGGCTTTGTCCGACGCTTTGATCCCTTCAACGCCCAGCGGAGGCACTGCGTTCAAATCGATCACGGCGCGAAGGTCCCTAAGCCCCTTGCGAACGTCCAGCGGCAGCAGCACGGCTCCCGGCGCGCCCGCGGACACAATAACCTGGGGGGCGATCTTGCCCAGCGATTCGGACAATAGGTCGGCGTCGTCGGTCGCGATGGCGCCGATTTCCACGCCCATGATGCTCGAGAGCGACTTCGCGGTGGCGCCCGCCCGGGAGTGCTCGCGCGATCCGATCCAAACCTTCGCGCCCTGGAACGCCAGCAGTCGAGCGACGCGCTGGCCGACCGGACCGGTTCCTCCCAGGACCACGGCTCTTGTATCCGACAAGCTGCCGCCAACCCCTTCGATCGCCGAAAGCGCTGCTGCGCAAGCGGTTGTGTTCGCTCCGTTGGGGTCCAAGAGCACCGAGACGCGGAACGGATCGAAGAACGTCATCCGCACCTCGGCAAACAACTCCTCCGCCTTGGCGACGCTCGATCCGCCGACAAAAATCGCCGTGCGATGGAGCTCCGAGGGCCCGCGCGTGAACAGAACCCCGTGCACCAGCGACTGGACCTGTCCGCGCTCGACTCCGCCGTAAGCCAAGAGCCGATCGACGCCGGCGTCGATCGCCACCATGGCGTCGAAAGAGCTTGGCTGGGGGTCGGCGTCTAGCTGCAATAGCACTGTGGGCTTGTCGGCGGCGCTCATCGGGGAGGTTCTGTTCCTGGTTGTCTCGATGCCAAAACCGCGTCAGGCCCCAGCGAACGGGTGCTTGGCGGAATCTTTCCCAGCCACCACTTCGGCAGGAGTGGGCAAGTCTTTCATTGCCCGCTCGATCGAAAGCTTGGTCGCTTCGTAATTGAACTTACGGATTTTGGCGTCGTCTTCGGCCGCTGGATGGATGAAAACGCCGCAAACGATCACCAAATCGTCGGCCTTGGCGGCTGGGATCACCCCAGAGGCCACGCAGTCGGCCACCGCCTTGGCCACGGCGTATTGCGCCGGCCCGAACATCTGCACAGCCTGCTTCATGCCCTTGATCGTCACTTTGGTGATCAGCACGGTCGCCGGCTTTACTACGAGATTCGGGGTCAACACCGCCAGAAGGTTGGTGTGCCCAGCCGATTGATTCGCCAGAGCGTTCGCGAAAGCCAGGCCCACTGGACCCGTCTTGTCTCCGATCATCAAGTCGATATGCGCGATCTCGTTGCCTTCGCCTACCAATGCCTCGCCAATGTGCATCACATGCTCGCCAGCCATGATCATGTATCCCCTTGTAGAACGCTCTGGACGTTTGCGCCAGCTCTCCGCGATGGGACGCCGCAGCCGATCGCCGCACGACGTTCGCTTGGCTGGGTTGGTCCAATCAGAGGATCGGTATCATATCAGGCGAATTTCCGGCTCGCCATGAATTGACGGACCATTTTCCTTGGACTGGCGGTCGAATCCGGCCTTGCAAGAAAAAAATAGTTGTTTAACAGCCGGGCCGGTGTTCCAATAAATCCAGGCAAGGTTATCATCCTTGACATAGAAACTCTTCCATTGTGGACCTGCGGAACTGTTCGCGAGGCCCTGTGGGTCTGGTTGGTTTGATCGTATAGGGAGGAAAATCGAATGCGTAAGCTTTTCGGATTTTTGGCCGTGGCGTTTCTGTTCTCGGCGAGCATGTTGGTCGTGAAGGCCGCCGACGATGCTGAAAAAACGCTTAAAGGCGAGACCGATTGCGCCAAGTGCACCCTCAAGGAAGCTGGCGTCACAAAGTGCAAGAACGTCCTGACGGTTGAGGAAAGCGGCAAGAAAGTCCATTACTACCTGACCAAGAACGATAAGCACGCCGACCTTTTCTGCCAGGGCGGCAAGAAGGTTGAGATCGTCGGCGTCGTCACCGAGAAAGACGGCAAGAAAGAGCTGAAGGCGACTTCGATCAAAGAGATCGACTGATCACGCTTCATGCGTCGATTAAAGCTTTCTCAATATCGGACGGGTTCTCCGGGACTCGTCCGATTTTCGTTTCCAAGCCTGTCGAGCAGCCCAAGCCGATAAGGTACTTCCACCATGGAGGTTCTCATCCTCGGCGCCAGCGCTCGAGCCGCGGCCCATTCCGCTCTTCGCGCGGGTTGGGTTCCTCGCGCCGCCGATCTCTTCGCCGATCGCGACCTCGCTGCCTGTAGTTTGGTCGATCGCATCTCGCGAAGCGACTATCCTCACGGGCTCGAAGCGATTTCCGACCGTGCGCCTTCTTGCCCTTGGTTCTTTACAGGCGCTCTCGAGAACCATCCCGACCTTGTCGACCGGATTTCTCGGCGAAGTCCCTTGCTCGGCTGCAATGGTTCGGAATTGAGGATCGTGCGCGATCCCTTCGTGCTCAAAGACGTCCTCGGTCGCCGTGGACTGCCCTACCCTGAAGTCCATTCCTTCGAGAGCCCGCCGGCATTGGGCGATTATTGGCTCCGAAAGCCCTTGGCTTCAGCGGCTGGCGCGGGCATCACCGTGGTCGACCAAGATTCTCCTCCGGTCAAAAACAACCGTTACTATTATCAGAAACACATGATCGGAGACTCATTCTCGGCTCTCTATTGGGCTCGAGGCCCAAGCTCGAAGCTTATCGGCGTTTGCAAGCAGATCGTCGGCGATAGGTCCAATCCGTTTCGATATCGTGGCGGAGTTGCGCCTTGGCCTGTGCCTTCGAAGATGGTCGAAGCTTTGCAGAGGTTCGGTGAAGCTCTGGTCCAAGAGCTTGGGCTCTGTTGGCTTTTCGGAATCGATTTCATCATCGATGCTCAGGTTCCTTGGCCTGTCGAGGTGAACCCTCGCTACACGGCGTCGGTCGAACTTTACGAGCGTGCAGCAAGACGCTCCCTGCTCGCGAATCCAGAAGGTTTTGATGGTATGGCGACGCGAGCGACCGTTGCGTAGGCAAGTTGATCGTCCACGCGCCCTGCGATTGCGAGGTTCCCGTGAACTGGCTCGACGAACTTGATCTCTCCAATGCATGGCGCGGGTGGCTTCCGTTTGCCGATATCCCGGCCCCGCTCGAACGATTCAAAACAGGCGAGCCAGTGCTGACGATCTTTGCTGAGGCGCGGAAGCCCCCAGAGTGTTTGAAAACGCTCGAGCGTGACGAGAGGGTCTGGCTGGATCGTCTACTGAGCTGGGCGGTCGTGGAAAACCCATAGGAAAAAAGCGAGCCCTCCGAGAATCGAAGGGCCCGCCTGCCTCTTGATGTTTTGAGAGCTCTTTTCAACGCTTGTCGCCGACGGCCACTCCAGGCGCATTCGAACCCAGCATCTTCGAGAGCTGGCGTTCGAGTTCCGCGGCCATCCGGATGTTCCTGTTCACCACTTTGCCCTTCTCATCGATCAGGAACATCGTGGGCAACGAGATGATGCCATACTCGTTCGCAAGCCGGCCTTCCATGCCTCCCGGCTCGAAAATCTGCGTCCAGGGCACGCGATTCTCAGCCAAGAACTGCGTGAGCGATTCCTTCTCGGCGTCGAGATTCACGCCAATGATCTCGAGCCCAGTGGGATGATACTTTTGGTAGGTCTTAACGAGCTCCGGAAGGTCCCGTTTCACGGGCTCCGCCCAACTTGCCCAGAAGACGACCAAAACCGTCTTGCCCGCGTACTTCGAAAGCGAAACCGTCTCTCCCTTCAAGTTCGTCCCCTTGAGCTCGATCGATTTGCCAACCAGATCGAACCTCTTCAGAGCCCCCGCGGCCTTCTTTCCTGGTCCGGTCTCTGGGAACTTCTTCCAGAGGTCTGAATAATACTTGCGCACCTCGTCGTCGTCTGCGTTATATTCGTGGATACTGGCGAGCTGAAGCAAGACGTCCGCGGCCTCGTCGCTGGAGGAGTAGTCCTTCAGGAAGGCGTCGAGGTTCGCCAGATGCTTCTTCTGAACGGCCACGGGGTTGACCCCAGGGTCGTCGGAGGCCGAGGCGTACTCCGCCAAGATCTTACGATACGCCGCGTAAGAGCCAATCTTGCCTCCATCCTTGATCAGAGTGTCCAAGTACTCTAGACCGTTGGGGTATTGGCCCGTCTGGTAGGCGGCTGCCAGGCCGTCGGCGATCTGCTTGTTGGCGAGCAAAGCCTCTTCGGGCTTGTCCGTCGCCTTGATCAGACCTCTCAACAATCGAATCCGATCGACGTGATACGTTGCCTGCTCCTTCTTGGAACCGTCTGCGAGCAGGTGTCCGTTCTTGGCGTCGAAGTTTGCCAAAGCCAGCTTGGCTTCCTCTTCCTTCGGGCTTCCCTGGCGAGGAGAGCCTGACGCTTCACCATGTGCGCAGGGCCGACCTGATGCCGGCGTCTTGAGTGGAGACGAGCATCGGTTTTTTGGGGTCGCTGGCCTTCGGCAGGCCCAGGAATTTCCAGTTGGCGCCGATCTTTACGAGGTCGGTCGTCTGCAGGAACGACGTCGCGGTCGGATCGCCCTGGCCGTTCGGCAAGCCCGCGAAGATCACTCCGTTTTCGTAGAGCACGACGTCTGCCTTGAGCCCGCCTTCGGGTTCGGCGGGGATCAGGTGGGGCATGGCGCCGTCGAACCTGAGCCAAACGGTCTTCTCATCCCAACCCTTGAGCGAGCTCCAAAGGGCGTCGAGCTTGGCTTGATGCTTGGGAAGGTCGGCCGCGACCCCTGCCTTTTCAACCTCTGCTTTACTCAAGCCCAGGCTCAGAAGCTCTTCGGGCGTCGCGACGACTGTCTCGAGCAGGGCAAGGTCGCGGTCGACGATGGCCTGGGTGAGCACCTTGCTGGCCTCTTCGGCCGAGATCTGCTTCCAACCGTTGATCTTTCCCTTAAGGACCGTGGCGATCCGCGTCCCGCCCGAGTTCATCCAGCGGCATTCGTCGACGCTCCGATTGCCGTCGAAATCGTTCTCTCGGTAGACCTCGAAGCCGTCCACGAAGTAGCTCCATTGGTCCATCCGATTGTCGTTGCCGGCAACGTCGACCACCTTGCGCAGAGGCCTGCCCTGGCCGTCTCGGAGCACGAACCCGATCTTCTTGCCCTTGGCGTTCAGAACGTCGTCGATCGTGCAGGTTTTAATCGCGGCAGGGTCGGAGATCGAATCGTAGTCGACCCAACGCTGGGTGGGCTTATAGCTGAGCAGCGTCTCGACGTCCGACGCCTTGGCAGGCTGGGCTGCGCCGGCTGCCTGCGCCAGTCCGCCCAGACAGGCGGCGAGAACGGGAATCAAACGCGGTCGAAGCATCGACGGAACTCCTTTTCCAATCAGATCCTGTGTCGAAAGGATCTCGCCGGCGAACGGCCCTCGAGGCGCTGCCGCCGCTGCCTTTGGTTGGTCCAAAGAGCACAACTCGCATAATCCGTCCAACCCTCTTCATCGGCATTCCGGCGGGATGCGCTCAGACAACCCGGCAATTCTGGAACTTGATCTTGGAGTGCCTGGTCGGTTCAGAACCTTGTCAATCGATAAGTTCGCCTTGTTGCCTGGCGATGTTTCTGAGTAGCTGAGTCAAGGCTAGCGTTTCGAAAATCCATTCGCATCGGGCGCCATAGACGCGCTCGTGGTCTTCCGCGGCGCTTTCCCCAGCGGTTCCTCTCGTGAAGCCTTTTCCGTTGATCGTGAATCGCAAAGGCCCTTTGTCGCCCTCGATGAACCTTAACACGACCTGTCTACCGTCCCGGTAGTGGATTACGGCGTGAATGCTGTCGCCGTCTTCATTCGGGGCGAAATAATCGACGAGTACTCGTGAATCATCGTCAGGCATCGCTGGACTCACCGCCTGGATAAAGAGCCTTCGTGCGCTCTCTGCCTGGATTTTGAATCGCGGAATTGAGAAGCTGCCAGTGTAACGATTGTGTACTTCGATACATGTTATCTTGGAGACCTCAAACGGGAAACCTCTCGGCTTCTCACGTGGGGCCCGCACAGTGGCGGCCGTCAAGCAAAGCATTGCCAAAGTCAATGTTATAGACGCGTTATGCATATAGTACGTGTTTCGAGAGTCTTTGAGACGCCATTCCACAAGATTCATATGTTTGAACTGTGGACGGATCGCGCACTAAGGTATCCACTCGTGGTCTGAGTTTAGGTGACGGGTCCTCCGAGTCAATCCCAGATTGAGTGATTTCGGCGCTTGTGCCGGCTCCTGATTCTCGGCGCGTGTTAAAGAGTGGATTACGATGAACCGGATGTCGAACCCGAGGAAACTCGTCTGAGAAACGGATCCGAACATGACCTTGCGCCGGATCACGCGTCGAAATTTCGGCCGACTTGCGCTGACCGCAACAGGAGTGGCTGCAGTCAATCGCAATGCCTCGGCTCGTCACGATGCACCGACGTCCTCCAAACCCCGCGATTACCACTTCGAAGGCTCGATGTCGCGCGAAGTTCTCGAAAGCTACCTTTCGCGCGCCATCTCGATGGAAGGCCTGCTCAACGGTCGCGGAGACTTGACCGACAACATCCGGATGCTGAAGGACGTCGGCGCAAAGTTCATCGGCAGAGCCCTCTGCCTTTGGGCAGGCGAGGCAAAACTGCTCTCCAATCTCGAGCGTGCGAGGAAGCAAATCCCTCTGGTTCACCAAGCCGATCCTGAGATGATCCTTCAGGCGTGCATCTTCGAGATCGCGACGACCCAGGTCGAGCAAATCGAGGTTCCAGACTGGGCGTTCAAAGCCTTAGGGCAATCGCCCGAGAAGCGAAACTTCCGTTACGAAGACATGCTCTATCAGAATGGCCGGTTCAAAGACCATTGGAGGCGAGGAAACTCGGTTCCAGACGTCAGCAGGCCCGAGACCAAACTCTGGTTCTACTTCCTCGCGGCCAGTTTTATCGATATTGGGATCGAAGCCGTCCACTTCGGCCAGACCGAGCTGATGAACCATAACGACAAAAGACTTGATCACTATTCAGGGCTGCTCGCGCTCATCCGCGATTATGCCAAGAAGAAGGCCAGGCGAAAGATGCTGGTCTGCGATTCCCATGTCCCTAGCGGCGGACTGGTCCGCGACGGAGTGCTGCTGATGGACTTCCATTCCTTTCCCTCGAGGATCAAGGAAGTTGCAGACAAGCCGCAAGAGGCTGTCTTGGAGGTCGGTTTCACGGACAGCATTTATGGTCGAAGCAAGGGCGGACGAACCTATAGTGGATGGAGTTGCGACCATCTTCCCTATCTCGTGGAGCTCGACAATTGGGGCGCCAGCAGGACGCCAGGTAAAGCAGGCGCAGGCGGCATATGGGTGTGGGGCTATGACGAAATCACCTGGTTTGCACACCAGTCCGAGGAGTATCGCAACAATTGGCTCCGCTACGCCTGGAAATGGGTCCGAGAGACCGATCCCAACGGATTCTTCCAAATGCCTGGCAGCCGTACGCTCAGATCGCCGCTCGACGGCAAACGTTGGTATTACGCGAATAAGAGGAGCGACGCCGTCTCAGAAGGATACGGCCAGGAGAAAACGATCAAGGAGATCTGGTCAGGAGACGTGCCGTGAGTTCGGATCGAAGAACCCCTGTAACACTGCCGCATGCTGACCTGAATGTCTAAGGAGAAGCCAATGACCAATCACATATCAAACAGTGCTAAATCGGTCTACTTAGTTGTTTTGGTATTCTGTAGTGTGACTAGACTCAGCGAAGCGCAGTCTGTCGAGAAGCCTCTGTTCCGCGAGTTCATGGGTTTGAACGGACACACGATTCAATTCAAGCCCGCCCTCTATGCTCCAGCCGTCCACTCCGTCCGCGATTATCACCCAGTCGATTGGGATCTTGGCGACAGCACCAGCTTCAATACGCCGTTCCCCTTGGCCAGGAACGGAGTCGATTGGGCAAAGGTGTATGGTGAATGGAAGTCTTCGGGATTCGAGACCGAGGTTTGCCTGATGCTCGCCAATGTTCCAGCGAAATCCTGGAAAGATATGCCCAAGAATGCAGAAGCCTACGGCAAGGCGTTCGCCGAGGCATTCGGACCATCGTCTGCCTCGAGGCTCGTCACCTCTGTCGAGATCGGCAACGAACCTGGCCATTATTCGGATAGCGAGTACCGAACCGTCTTTGAGAGCATGGCTAAAGGCCTCCGCAAGGGCGACCTCAAGCTCAAAATCGGCACATGTGCTCTGACGCTCGGCAAGAGCGAGAAATACTCCAAAAGCGTCAGGCGCCTCGAGGGTTTGAATAGCCTCTACGATTTCCTGAATATCCACACCTACGCCGAAGTCGAGGGCTATCCCACCTGGAAACGTTCGTACCCAGAGGACACGACAATCGACTACCTTCATCGCGTTGAGAAGCTGATCGCCTGGCGCGACAAAAACGCCCCCGGCAAAGAAGTTCGCATCACCGAGTTCGGTTGGGACGCCTCGACCAAGAAGCCGCCCGCGACCGGAGATTTTGCCAAATGGGTTGGCTCAACCGAGCGTGAGCAAGCTCTCTATCTTGTACGATCGTTCCTGCTTTTCTCCAAGCTCGACGTGACGCGAGCTTTTCTCTTTTTCTTCGACGACAAAGACGAGCCTCATGTCCATGGGTCGTCGGGACTCACGCGCAAAGGCCAACCGAAGCCGGCGTTCCATGCGGTCGCTCATCTCCAGAAGACGCTAGGCGACTATCGATTCCGCAAGGTGCTTCAGGCCGAACCTGCCGGCGTTTTCGTCTACGAATATATTCACGGCTCAGACCCGACAAAGTGCGCGTGGGCGGTATGGTCGGCAGAGGCGTCTGGCAAGCTGGAACTCGCGCTCGGTGGCAGGGAATTTCAAGGCGCCGAGCAAACGCCACTGAGCGAAGGCAAAGCCCCGCTGGTTTATCCAACGATCCGCGGTGGCAAGCTCGAGCTCGAGTTCGGCGATGCGCCGGTCTTTGTTCGATTCAGCTCCAAGAAATAACAAAAGAGACTACGTCGCCTATCGTGACTATTGAAGCTCGTCTTGTGATTTCCGTGCGGAATTGAGCGACGGTCGACAAACGACATGCGCCTGTTCATTATTTGTGGTCGACAACGATCCAAAGCGATTACAATTAAACTCGCTTGGAGCGAGGCCGGTTTTGGATAAGCTCTGCCGCCAAGGAGGTTTCGATGTGGCGGATCTCACAAAGAAAACTAACATGTTCAGTCATGGCGTTGGCGGGGCTTCTCGTCCACCAAGGATCGACGTTTGCAAGGCAGGCGCCGCCGGAGGTGCTGGACCCGAAGACCTACACCTCTCCCTCGGGCCAGTTCAAGTTAGTCGTGGATCCCAGCGACATGAATGGTGCGGGCAGCGCAACCTACCGACTCAAACGAGATGGTCGCGAAGTCTGGTCGGCGAGTAAACCGTTCACGCTCTGGGATGCCTGTGTAACCGACGAGGGCGTTGTCGGAGGATACGCCTACTCAAAGGGCTTTGATGCGTTTCGAGACTATGGGGACTTCCGCGTCGCGATCATCGAAAGTGACGGAAGGGTCCGCATGGACCAAGTGACGAAGCGCGAAGGAAGCCATTTCTTGCATACGCCGCCGAACCCGATTGGGGTGGGGATGCTCATGGATCCCGCCAACGATCGGTTGATTATTCGAATTGAGAATGCGGACCCGAACCTAAACGGCGAATCCTGGTCTGTCTATAGGATCTCGACTGGGACGCTTTTGGCGACTTTCCATCCATTTGAACTGATGCCGGACTCCAAGCCGATGCATTCCTCGATTCCATGGAAGGATATCGGTCAAGTCGGATTGGTCGCAAAGACGCCGTTGACTCTCGTGTACTGGCGCTGCAATGACTCCCAGAGACGCGAGCGGCTTGGGTCGCGGTTCACACTGATCGACGTCGATGGCAGCCCGGTCTGGACGCTCGACCTTCCGGGACGCTGCGCGATCGTCGAAGGTACGAAGGGCGAAGGACGATTCGCGCTGCTCGATGGGTCGACGAAGCAGAAGATCGAGTTCTCAGCCACCCTTGGCGTTGCGGGGAAATGGGATGTGATCGAGCTTCACAGAGATGTTGTTCCTCAACCGTTAGTCGAGCCGGCGCAGGCGCCCCCCGCGATACCTGATCGACCGCTCAAGCTCCTCGGTCGAATGAATCTGCGTAGTCAGGACGGAGTCGCTCCATCTCGGATCCAGAGGGTGAGCGACTTTGCTTTCGACGGCCGAGGAAGGTTTGCCTTGCTCGAAGGGAAGGATGATGAACAAAGCCTTGAGTTGGTAGACGATTCTGGGACTGCGCTTGCGTCTCTGCCGCTCGATTCGTCAAAGAAAGACGACGAGAACGTCGAGTTCAAGTTCGCTTGCGTCGGCGGCGATCGTTTTGTCGTGATCAAAGCAAGGTATCTCAATGGAACGCACTCGGCCCAAGCTTGGTGGGCGGATTTCGGGAAGAAAACGACGACGCCAATTGACGGGGTTCACCGCGAAGAGGTTGGCTATGTCGCGGGTTTCCCCGACGGCGGATTCGTCATCGGCGCATGGGTCAGCGACGATGGAATAACCGCATATGACGCACTTGGCAAAGGGATGTGGTCTCACCGAGCAGACTACAACTCGAAACCACGAGATCTGCTGCCATCGAGCCCCATAGCGCTGACGATCACAACGAAGGGCGAAGTCGCGGCCTTGGAGAATGACAGCAAAATCCTTTATCGATTCGATCGAATGGGGAGGCATCTTGGTACGATCGACCTCAAGAAGGCCTGGGGGCGTGAACCCAAGTATCCGACTGGTATCGAAGCCGACGTCGACGGCGGCTACATCATCACCGACTTCAACGGCTCGCCTCCGATCGTGCGCATGAGAGCCGACGGAACGGTTCGAGCACAGTTTCAACCGAAGCACCCCGACGGTCGCTTCACTGGCGATGATGTAAAAGCCGCGCCTGATGGACGACTGTGGACGAGTGATGGATATGCGCTACTGAGACTCGACGACTCAGGCGTCGTCGATCGTGTCATTGGCGATGCTCCGAACCCGCAACGGCTTGGCCAAATCGGGGCGATTGCATTTGACCGGACTGGTAAGATCTACGCGGTCGACGAAAGGACGGGGGCTGTTCACGTCTTTGATCCCCAGGGCCGCTGGCTGCACGTATGCGTCCCGAGCCCGGACGACTTCCACGGCAGCCTCATCCTTCCTCAAATCACCGTGTCGGACGACGCGCAGGTCTACCTCCGCCTGGGAGGCGTTGAAAGCGACCGGGACGGCCAGTACCTTCATTTTTCTGCCGAGGGAAAACGAATGGGCGCCGAGAAGCTTGAGCTCGACCAGATCAGCCAGGACTGGTACTTTCAGCCTCGGACCGGGAATCGTTGGGTGGTTGCTTACAATAGGATATTCTTGGTCGATCGCGCCGGCACGGTTCTCAAGTCCATCAATCGTTGTCCCAACGAGGATTGGCTTGGAGCGACCGGTCATGCGTCCGTTGCCCCGGATGGATCGCTCGCGGTCGTTGCCCGAGGGTCAGTGAACCTGTACAGCGCAACTGGAGCGGGCACCGGTACGATCCCGATTCCCAATGCTCTACACTCGCTCGTCACCCTAATCGCATACGACGGTAAGCGAGTGGCGATCGCCGAGGGTAAGACTGCAGTTCTCCTCGACGTCTCTGGGAAAGAGAAGCTTCGCTTCTCGCTAGGTGAACGGAGTGAAGACGAGCCATTCTTCGAGCCCGTCTTTGGGCTTGAAGCTCGCGAGCTTTTGGTCTTCGACGGACGCCGTACAATAATCCGCTACGAATTGCCGGAAGACTGATCCGCCAAATGCGGCGTCTGAGTTTGTTCGGGGTGCAACTTATTTTCTTGGATCCGCTTCGTCCTGTTAGCAAAGCTCGCCGTTCGCCGAACTGCGTAAACCTGTTCCTACCGAACCTCCCCTCCATGCGTCTCGACCATCTGCTCGATATAGCGCTGAAGCTCGGAGGGCAAAGCTTCCGCTGGCACGATGATCCTGTTGGCGGGATTCAGCATCGTCGAGAACAGCCAGACCTTGGGATGTCGTCGCCAGACGGTCTTGATCAGTCGCCAGCCCACAGTCGACGAATAGTCTTCGCCCAAGAACGAGATCGAGTTCGCGTCGACGCGCAATCGCATCGGTGAAGCAAAAACGAAGTCCGCCAATTTCATATAGGCTTGATAGCGTCTGAGCAAAATCAAGACGAACAGAACGTCAAAAAGAACCAGCGGGCCGAGCAGCATAAAGAGCACGGGCATGCGGGATTCGTCGAGTTTGCCTCCAGTCGCCAGAAACCCGACCACGATCGTGAAAAGTAAAAAATACGCGAGCCGCTTTGGTGGAAACACCTGCCAGAAAGCCGCCCGCAAGAGCGGTCGAGTGATCTGATACGAGACTTCGTAGGGCAAAGAGAGAGACATAATGGGCGTTCCAAGGGTGGTGGAGAGAACCGGGATTCACTCAGGGGGTCGAATTCCTTTTTCGAGGCTGGCCGCCGGTCGACAGTTTTGGCGCGCTCATCAAATCGACGGGATGAGTTTACCTAGAGAAAGTAGGAGCGTCGATCCAAGGACATGCGCCGGTTTCCCGTGAACTTGGACACGAGACACAGTCGAGGCAGACAGGCTTTCCTCGAAGGGGCGTCGTTGGGCTCGTCATTAAGTGCGAGAAGGTTCTATCATCGGTTTTGGGGGGGAAAGAGTCATGAGAACCATCACAATCGAAGTCCCGGACGACGCGACGCTCCCATACGGGGAATCCTCGGAGCACTTTGCCCGTGAGCTCAGACTTGCCGCTGCGATCTTCTGGTACGATCGGGGGGAAATCTCACAAGGTCGGGGCGCCGAGATCGCAGGGCTCACTCGCGTTGAGTTCATCGACGCCTTGGGCCGAGCAAACGTAAGTGCGATCCAGACAAGTGTCGCAGAGTTAAGAGCTGAAATGGAGCAGTCGCTTGATACGGGTAGTCAACGCCTCGCCTCTCATCCACCGAGCTAAGATGGGGTCGCTCGAACTGCTTCGCGAAATCGGCGGCTCCGCACGCGTTATGGTTCCTTCCAGCGTTTTTGACGAGGTATTAAGGGGCGAGAAGTTTGACGTTTCGGTCGGGATAGTGCGAGAGGCTGCCCAGGATGGCTGGCTTCAAGTTGTCGAAACTCCGCGCACGACCTCAGGATCGACCAAACACGCCTCGATGCCGGCGAGATTGCCGTACTTTCTCTGGCTCTCGGCGATTCGGAATCGACGGTCGTCCTCGATGACCTGGCCGCGCGTGTGGAAGCCGATCGACTCGGCATCCCCAAGACAGGAACCCTTGGTGTGCTTCTTGAGGCCAAACGACTTGGAATCATACCCTCGATTCGCGACCGGCTGGACGCTCTCCGCAAGGTTGGCATGAGGCTCTCGCCAGACGTCTGGCTCGAAGTTTTGAACCAAGCGGGCGAGTGAGAGTCGGCTTTGTGCCATTACTGCGAACAAAGACGACCGGGAGCAATTGCGCTTTATGACTCCTTTCTGTGGCTATTGGTTTTGGTAAGCCCCAGGTGATCGCCTGCTCAAAGATCAAGGAATCCTTCGGGAATGAACTTACCTGGCTCGAGCAGTGGTTTCCTCTTTCGTCGGACTTTCTTAGGCCGAGGTCCGGTCCAGCGCTCCAGTTGAACCAAGCACCACGGTTTTTGGTCGTCGCGGCGGATTTCGCTCGGTCGCTTTCCCGCATTCCCAGCAATGCAGATGACTAACTCGTTGCCATCCACCTTGTAGATGCATTGTGCCGTCAGCGGCTCCAGACCGGGGATCCAGACGTCGAGGCCCGGCGGGTTCGTAGGATGGCAGCGACATCGGCTGACCCTCTTGTGGGGATCGGTCGGTTCTCCCCAGATCACATACTCGCCTTGGTCGGTGAACTCGACCAGCTCGTCCGGCAGCCCGCCGATCAGGGCCACGGCCTTCTCGGGTTCCATTTCAATGCTTTTGACCAACCAGAGACCGAGAAGTTGGGAGTCCAATGGTGTTTTCTCCGGAAGCGACGAATTTCGGCCGATCGACTCGCCAAGAGTGCAATCAATAGACTTGGTCATGCGTCCAACATCCATCTCAGGACAGGACCTCGTCGATCAATTCGCTAAGACTTGCCGACTTGCACCAGCCTTTTTCGAGCTCACGCCGCGCCCCATTCGCCAAGGTGAGCACGCGCTTGCGTCCGAGTTCCGCGGTGCGACTGCGCACGAACTCCACAAGAGCTTGTTGGGCTTCGTCAGAAAGCCTGTCGACCGTTTCCCGCACTTCAGAAAACAGAACAGATCGATCCATGGGGAAATCCTTTGAACTCGCACTTGATTCCGACGCCATTGATGCCAAGCATTCCGCCGCGATTCAGCCGCTTTCTCCAGGAATCCAGTCCGTTCGAATAAAATACGGCCCTCCGATCGCATGGTCCTCGTTCGTATGAATCATCGACCACGTCAGGTTTGGCGGAGCAATGAAGAACTCGAGGGCGCAGAACGCCCCTAGTGGGACGAGCGGACCGAGGCATTCGTATGCCCAGGTCTTTGGGCGATGCACACAAACAGGCAGCCCTGGAACCCGGGTTGAGAATGGGACGATTAGGTAATGGCTGCATTCCTGTATCCGGTATTCGTAATCGGCCCGAGCGCCGTGGCGTAGCCGAGGCCTTCCCAGGAACGCATGGCCATAAACCTTGCGCCAGGCGTTCTCAGCCTCGGCACGAGTTCGTTCGCTAAGCAACTCCCAACCGACGCCAGCGCGGCTGAGGCATTCTAGCAGTTCTTGAATGTATGCGTGGGCGAAAGTGCATCCTCCGAACACGGTTTCGTTATACCGCCATGCTAATCGTCGCCCGACTCGCGCAGCAGGCGACTCACGACATCAACGACTCTAGCGACGTTAGGCCTCGAACCAAAGTCACGCCCCCTGACCAACAACCGCTCGCCGAAGATCAGGACGTAAGCCTTGTGGATGTTGTTGACGCCAAGCCCCCAGCCAGGGTGCATACTCTGCGTCTCTACGATAACTGTTAACCAGGCAACGTTAAATGGATCGTCGCCTTACAACTCGGAGTAGAGATATCGTTCATGGTTGTACTGGTCGTCGATAATGTAGTGACTCGGGTCGTCGTCGCCATGCTGACAGGAAGAGAACGCCTGGCGAAACGAGTCGTCCGAGCCTTCGATGCTCGCGATTTCGCCCAACGGTCCTGTCGGGCCGCGCTTTCGGCAAGTGCGGACAACCGAGTTGCGGACTCGATGGTAAATCTGCCAGGACAGCATACCGCCGGGATACGGATTTGGCACACGCTCTTCCGTGAAGCGGATCACCTTGAACTCTTCAATACTCATCACGTGGTTTCCGCCTCGCGAGGACCGAGCTTAGCGGACGGGTTGGAAGAAACCATCTAGCAACCAGAAGCACCTCATCGTCTAAACGGCTAATCCTGGACATCCAAAGATCCGAGCCAGAATCGACTCAATCGCGTTTGGGAACTCTCGCCAAATTGATGCAGAGGGAGACCCCGGCGACCACCAGAATCAGTCCCAAAATTGTCGCTCCCATAAGGCCCTGGTCATGGAGATAATTTCTTAGGACCTCAGACCACCATGCCCATCCCTCGAGTTGAGGGCCGACCAACGTCGCCCAGCCGAAGCCGAAGAAGATCAGAAACAGTCCGAGTAAGCTCAAGCCGACCGCGGCGAAGAGCTTGAGGGTGAAAACCACTCGACTCCCTTTCGAAAAGTCTCCGGGGGAATTCGTTGGAGTCGGTCTCCCAACTCCCTCGATGAGGCGCCGATCTCTCGGCGCTCGATCAGGCCCCCCGCTCCGTATGTTGGACCGCAGGCATGAGATCGTTGAATTCTTCGATCCAAAGCATGCGGATATCACGCACCGAGGCCGCGAACCAGGGGAGGTTCCGAGAAAGCTCAATCGCGGCCAATACGCATGTGACGGCGTTGATGTTCTCGCCGCCGAAGTACACGCTCCCCTGTTGCCCGTCAAATCCTTGCTTTTGGAGAACCTTTCGAATTTCTCCATGCGCTTTGTTGTAGGGATCTCCGTAATGGATTTTGAGCAGCTCGATGTCCATGTCAAAGCTGATGGCGGACACACGACCCTCCTTCTTTGGAACCATTGGGAGTTCGTGCAAACGCAGGGGGAACTGAGGTCTGCCGAGCGTTGGGGTTGTCATAGAGGCTCTTCCGATGCTCGAATGAAACCGGAAAGTTTGGGGTTAACCGATGCATTCTATCAATTTCAACACACGCAGGCTCTTGAAGATCGCGAGCCAGTAAACCAGACAAGTTGTGTCGGACGGCGTCGGGACTGGTTATGGGGGATGTTCGCGAGGTGGCTGGTTTTCAATCCCTCCGTGGCAAAATGAGGTTATGATCAAGGTTTTCGCTCGATTGATTTCTCCCCGAGCCGATCGAGCTCTGCCAATGCAATCGTGTATTCCATGAGATTCCGATTGCCGTGATCGCGCACCCAGCGAAAGTGCTCCGCCGCGACGTCGGCTTTTCCGTTCGCGAGACAGTCGAGCCCGAGAAAGCCATGTGCAATTGTCTTCTTGTCGGCGTCAGTCGCGAGCGCGAGCAAGTTGGCCTCGTCGAACTCGCCGCGGAGATAGCGAATCGTTAGGTAAGGCCACTTGTTCGTTTCGAGGTTTTCCGAAAGCGGTCCCAGAAACTCTTTCGCTCGAGGGTCGTCTCCTGCTATCCGCGCAGCAAGGCATCCGATGATCACAGCATAGCCCGAGAGCTCGGTCCTCCCTCCGTCGGTTTGCAGTACCTTTCTCATTCCCTCGATAGAGCCTGGCTTCCGCAGGATCAATTGCGTGGCGGCCTTGCTGAAGTCAGCAGCCAAGAACATCGGATCCGCTCGAATCGCAGCATCAAAATCCTCGATCGCCTTGTCGTATTCTTTCTTGTCGTTCCATGCTGTGCCTCGGCTGTAATACGCCCAGGCGTCCTTTGGCTCGATCCTTATGGCCTCTGAGTAATCCGCAATCGCTTTGTCAAACTCCTTCTCGGTGCTCCAGGCGAACCCTCGGCAACGATAAGCGCTTGCGCTCCGTGGGTCGATACGAAGAGCCTCGGAATAATCCAAAATCGCTTTGCGCCTGAGGTTCTTCTTGTCCCAGACAGCTCCGCGGCTGATGTAGCCCGGGGCGAATTTGGGATTGATTTGAATGGCCTCGGTGAAATCCTCGATCGCTTTGTCGGAGTCGTTCTTGCGAGCGTGGACAATACCTCGGTTGTAATAAGCAAAGGCGGAATTGGGATCGAGTCGAATGGCCTGGGTAAAATCCTCTATCGCGTTGTCGTCTTCCTGCATTAAGCCCAACGCATGTCCACGGTAGATAAAGAGCGTGGAGTCATTCGGTTCGACTTCAATGGCTTTACTGAAATCTCGGATTGCTTGATCGTACTTCTTGATCTCACAAAAAGCCGTCCCGCGGTTCACGAAATTCGTGACGCCCTTCGGCTCGAGACGGATCGCCTCGGTGAAATCCGCAATGGCCTCGTCGTATTCCTTCTTGCGGCTCCGCTCCGCGCCGCGATTGGTATAGGCCAAGGCGTCGTTGGGATCGAGCAGAATCGCCTGGCTATAATCCGCGATCGCCTTGTCGGGCTCGTTCATTTCGCCCCAAACATAGCCGCGGCCGATGAAGGTCCGTGGTTCCTTGGGCTCGATTCGAATCGCCTCGGTGTAATCCGCGATCGCCTTGGCGTGCTCTTTCTTTTGACTCCAGACGCTGCCCCGGGCAGAGTAGGCCCAGGATGCGTTTGAATCGAGCCGAACGGCCGTGTCCAAATCCGCGATTGCCTTCTCGAATTGCTTCTTCGCGGCAAGAGCGACGCCACGGTAGTGATAGGCTGCGGCGGATTTCGGATCGAGGCGAACGGATTCGTTGAAGTCCGCAACCGCTTTGTCGAACTCGCTTTTGACGTTCCATAGGATGCCGCGATTCAGCCAGCCAAGCACTTCGTGCGGGGACAGGCGGATGGCCTCGTTAAAATCAGCCAGGGCCAGGTCGTATTCCTTCTGTTCCCTCAGGAGGACTCCGCGGCAGATGATGATGGCGGCGTTCCCTGCGTGCATGTGAATCTGGTCGGTATAATAATCGAGAGCCTCGTCAAAACGAACGACCTCCGCGGTCGAAACCCAGCCTGCATCGCTCGCGTTCTCGGCCTGCAGCCATACCCAACCACCGTTGACCCTCTCGACGCGGTAGACATGGAACGTTTTGCTCGCAGAGGCGCGACTGTTCTCACTGAGTCGGCTGTCGTCGAGGGGTGGATCGCCGGGACGTAGCACGGAGTCGAACGGAAGCACGACGCGAGTGCCAAGTAACGTACCCTTCCTGATCTCTTGCGAATCTCGTCGAGAAAGCTTGGTTCCCGCGGTCACGATCAGACCAAGGATCACAACACCGAGAAAGAACCGCATCAGTTGCGCCACCCGCCGATCGATTGAGTCGAAATTTCGTCATGGGGATTCTTCGAACAGGATTTCTGAATTCACGCAGAACTTATGACGTTGTTCTAGGTGAGATGACGTGCAAGGACTTTTTTGCACGATTCCGAAGGGGCGCGAAAGTTTGGAAGCCCGCGACGGCGCGAGCCAACGTTAGCTCGATAGCTTTCTGCCAATCGGCAACTGCCGTTGAATCGATTGGAAAGTCCGACGTCCAAAGGTCGGGAATCTCCTTGATCTTGGACGGGATCGTGACTTGCGTGCGGGATTCTTCGCCCCAGTAATTGGTCAGGGTCCGCGGTAGGGCGCCACGATGCGTAACGACATCCCGTACCTTGTACAAAAACCGGATTCCACTGTGATCACGGAGATCTTTGAACAGAGCAGTCAGTTCTTCCCCAGACCAGGTATTCTCGAACTCTTCCGCGAGCATCTGAAGCCTAACTTGGACCAGCTTCCGTGCGTTTGATGGAAAAGCGTCTGGGGCCAATCCTGACGCGACCCCAAACGCAGCAAAGACCAGGCAGTCGACGGCTGAGCAGGCGTTAAACAGATAATCAACCAACGCCTGGTCCTCGAGATAATTTCCTTCATGGCCTGACGATCCATACTTTGGTAGTCGCGAATGCCGGTGAGCGTAATGCCCAAGCGTGACCGCACGATACCCCACGCCATGCCAACCCATACTGAAGAGTCGAAAGGCTTGGCTGTCGCGGCCTAATCCTCGTTCGGCCAGATCCCATACCTCGTCGAAACGAGGACCGATATAGGGGGGCAAGGATATTCCAAGACGAGAGGACGTCATTTCAAATCTCTAAGCGTTTTGTTGATGTCTAATGACTAAGCGCAACTCAAAGGCGTGCTATTCACGATTCTCGAGTTTAGCGAGACGGCTACGATTGGCTGGGTTCGCCGGTCTTTAATCAGTCGCCTCGCCAGTCGATTGCCTCGCGGCTCTCAACTCGGATCAACCACTCTCCGCAGGTGATGGATTCGATGATAACCAATAATTGAGCGATCTGGGGCCAGAACTCCTGGGCAGCCTCGACGTTAGACTGTCTGCGATTGGCGAGCGTTAATCCTCGTCCCCTTCGTTTTTTTCAGCCCACGTTCTTTTCTTCCCTTCGCGCTCTTGGCGTCGCCGCCGCCGGCGGATCTTCGACTTCGCGGTGAATCCTCTTCGCATTCGCTTCGCGGTGTGCCTCGAAATGAGACTCCTGCGGTGAGCCCATTTTTCTTCGCAGTGAGGTGGCTACTTTCAATCAAGCCTGATTTTACGCGTTGTCTGGTCGGGTAAAGCGGTCTTGGTGGGATCTAGTTTCCTATATTGCAATACTAAGCGTGTTCCGGTACGATCTGTACCGCCTTTCGGTTTTCAGATGTCCCGATGCGGTTGAAATCTTACCTGGATTTCCTAACCCGCAAACTCTTCCCAGATTCTCGTAGTCGAGAGTCGGCATCCATCTGCTGTAAGAACCTGGTTTCTCAACGTTGAGGAATGAACCACGATGATCGTCACCTCCCATGGCGTTGCGGCCCCGCGCAATGGCCAACATACCGCTGGGCCTCGCTCGCAGGCGGGCAAGGCCAAGGCGTCTCGAAACGCCACCAAGCACGGCATCCGCTCCGAATGCCCTGTGATCCCCGAAATCGAATCGTTCGAAGAATGGGAGAGGCACAGAGAAGCCTATCTCGATGATCTCACCCCCGAGGGTCCGATCGAAACCTCGCTTGCGGAGGAGGTCGCTTCGCTCAAGTGGAAGCTCGGAAGAGTCGACCGCTTCGAGCGCGAGCAGACCTCCCTCGCTGTCCGCCAGGCAGCGGATCGAGACCTCAGAGTCCTCGAAAATCGAACCGCCGTCGCAGGCGCTCAAATCAAGGAGAATTGGCTCGAGAGAATCAGGAAGTTTGAGGACGGTCGGTTCGAAAACGATCTGGTCGTGCAAGGTATGTTCAGCGAGATGGTCGCGCATTCCGTGGCCCCAACCCATGTTCAGAACCTCGTGCTTCGTTATCGATCAGCGCTCAAACGAGAGCTCCGTCAAACGCTCGCCGATCTCGATCACCGCCAGGCCAAGCGGGCGAAGTCGGACGTTAAACAGATGGAAAAGGTCCTCGACACGGTGATGGGACCCAACCATCAGAAGGACGTCGTTCTGAGCCAGGACGAGTATCGCGAGCTAACCGGCGAGGTTGAGGAAAGCCAGTTCGATGCCGAGGGCTTCGAACCAACGACCCCCGAACCGAAGGCAACGGTCGAAGCGCACACCGCGGAAGTGGGTTCGATTGGTAGAAATGACGCAAATGCTTCGCCTGTGGCCGCTTCAGAATCGCGGCCAGGCGTCCAAGCGGCGACCACGACTTCGCTCGCACCTGCCCAAGCGGCGACCGTCGTCATGGCAGCCCAGAAGCTGAGTTCGATTGGTAGAAACGGCGCAACACTTTGCTCTATAGAGATTTCGGAATCGGAAGAGGCGTCTTCGGTCGGGGTTGATAAGAATGGATTCTCGCTCGACAAACCACGGAGCCTGCGGAGGAGGCTCTGGAAGGAGAAAGTTCTCAAGGAGAAGCAAGCGAAACGACAGGGAAAGTGAAGAAGCCGCATGGCAAGGAAGCGGATCGTAAGATGATTCGCTTCGCCATGCGTGACCACAACCTCAGTCGATGACGCGAAGGAGCGGCTGGCTCGACGTCCGCGCCGAGCATTCAAACGTAGGGGCCTCGCGAATCCAATGGGGTCCGAAGAACATGCTCTTTGATAACCCGGATGCTTTTTCGCCATTGGTCTTTGTCGCCGTGCGAGCGGCTTCGACGAAGATTCAGTGGGTAGAGAGTGCTTCGAGCGGCGCTTTCGGGGTCGTCGACGAGACGTAGGCGACGACGAAACGCCTGCTCGGGGTAGCCACTGAGGGAGCAATCAAGAAGCTGGATCGCTTGCGTTTTCGGCCTGGGATCGCTAGTCTTCGGGGTTGAATCGCACAGTGAGGGCTTTTTGCGATTCGGATTCCATCGAAAACGAAGGGGTTTCAGGGATGCTTTCCGCCTCTCAGGGATGAGGAGTTTCACGGATGTCGCAACTGATCGCTAATCGCAACGTCGACGACCGAGCCCGGCTCGAGAAGCTCTGCACCTCAATAAGAGGCAAGCTTCAATTCATGGATTATCTGGTGAGAGCCGCGGTTGCGGATCTGGCCAGATACGATTCCGAACAAGACGCAGGAACTCGCATTTTCTTGCGTCAGCTCATTGAGATGCATGCGACCAACCTCACGAACGAAGCCGAGAATATGCGGCTTGTCGACGAGATGTGCTGCACTCTCGAAGGTGCGGTGGGCGCCGCCGACGGCGACGCGGAAGGAGGCCTGGAATGAGTACCAGGACAACTTCAAGCCGTCCAGGCGGGCAGACCGTCGAACCCGTTGGCGTGCCGCCGGCCTCGACCAACGGCTCTACCAAAATAGACGCTGAGCGCAAGCCCTCAAAGGAACTGATTCATGCCTTGGCCGAGGTGAAGGGCCAGGCCCAGTTCCTGCTGTATTTGGCCGACCAAATTCAGGATTCAATCGACCAGTTGGCCAACGAGGCCGATCCCGGCCATCGCGCCTTCCTGTGCAAGGTGCTTGGGATGTATTCGAGCCATCTCGAGACCAAGCACCAAGGTCTTGGCGAGAAGATCGCCGAGACATGCCAAGAGCTGTATGTGACGCTCCGCGAATGGGATGCGCATTAGACTCAAAACCGGTACAACCCGCTCCTGACGACTGATTCGAGCGAACCGAGAGACTTAGGCAATCGCCTCGGGCGACCGTTGTGCGGGCATCATGACGGCGCCTGCGCCTTCGGCCGGGCTCTCCCGACGCCCGGTCGACCCCGAGTAGAAAGATGATCTGAAGCGCCTTGATCGCCTCGGTCTTGTTGATTTTCGAGATTCCCGAACGTCGGTTTTCGAAGAGGATCGGGGTCTCGCCCATCTTGCAGCCGACCACCCTGCACCAGAAGAGGATCTCTTCCATAAACGAATATCCGCGGGATTTCACATGGTCGAAATCGATCAGCGCCAATTTCGAAACGCGGTAGCAACGGTAAGACCCGCTGTTGTCCTTGGTCTTGAGCCCTAGCAGGACCTTCGAATAAACGTTAATACCTGTGCTCATAAATTTACGTTTAAAATTGAACTCCCCTTCGACGCCGCCTCCCGGGATATAGCGGGAGCCAATCATGACGTCGTTTTGGTCCATGCCGGCGAGGATCGCGGGGATGAAGCGAGGTGGGTGGCTGAAGTCGGCGTCCATGTTCAGAAAGTAGTCGAATCCGTGATCGATGGCGTATTTCATACCCGTCAGCACGGCCGTCCCGAGCCCTAGCTTCCCGGACCTGTGGATGACGTGGATGTTGGGGAGTTCGGCCTTGAGCTCGTCGGCGATTTTCCCGGTTCCGTCTGGAGAGTTGTCGTCGATGACCAACACGTCGGCGGAAGGCGC
Source organism: uncultured Planctomycetota bacterium (assembly GCA_963818975.1). Lineage (GTDB taxonomy): Bacteria > Planctomycetota > Planctomycetia > Isosphaerales > Isosphaeraceae > CAWFUI01. The sequence continues at coordinate 432,040 of CAWFUI010000017.1, forward strand.
GAATTCGCGTATGGTCTGGACCAGGGGTCTGAGGTTGTCCTTTTCGTTGTAAGTCGCCAAAGAAACCAGGAGTCTTCCTGACTGCGGCTTCTCGGCCCCGCGAGCCTGCTCGGCAGGGCCCAAGGCCGCGACCTTTCGTTCCACGGATTGTGATGCGGACATCCTGGAGGCTCTCTCGGGGAAGCGGGTCGTCTCGACGCCACGTCCAACGGCGACCATGAGGCCGCCGGGCGTTCCGCGTTCTGACTCGTACGTCCTTGCTGATGAACCTTTTGTAACCCACCAGGGCCGGGAGCGCGCTAGCGCATTTCGAGCGTAATCAACGTGACGGGGAGCTTACGAAACGAATCAGGAAGCAAACGGATAGGGAGGCGTCCAGGAGGGGACCGGCGTGCTGAGGCGGGCTTAGAAGGGGCTAATGAGCGAGATGAGCGCTGAAGAAAAGAGAAGAGCAGGTGCCGCCTCTAGGTCAGTCCCTGGTCCGAGGTTCTTGGGAGCACCGCGGGCCGAGGTCGATCGCCGTTTCGGCCGTTCTCGGGAAAGAACAGCCACGGAAGCACCCGCACGGCACGACTCACGACGGCACCTGCTACATCGAAACGGCGGCGACCCCCGAGATCCTTGCGAACGCACGCGGGCCACTTCATTTGGGAGTTCGGAATCCAGGAGCCCTGAACCTGAGAACAAAAGTGGTTCGAAGGCGATGCGGGTCCGGTTGTAACGGTTGCCTCGCAACGGATGGGCAAGCGACCGACGGAGCGGTCCCGCAAGGCTCGAAGCGGATCGAGCAGGCGGCTGAAAGTCTCTCGAACCGACTCCGGCATTCAGGAAGAGGGGCGCGTGGAATCATGTGCTTTGCCGAACAGCTTGCTGTAGGGAGCGTTTGGTTCCTCTGCATCGAGCCGGACGCGCACGGGCGCCGCGCCTGGGTCGGTGGTTGGCTCCAGCTCGAGCGCTTCGTTCCAGGAGCGCGACTCCTGCGATTCGGCGTCCAGGCTCGTTTCGTCGGGCCTTACGGGCTTCCGAAAGCCATGCTTGGTCCACTCGTCCCAAGCTTGAAGGGCAGCGTAGTGGTCGTCGACCCTCTCGTCGAGCTCGGAGATCTCCCTGGTTTGAACAGGAAGTCTGCTGGACTGGGGCGACTCGGCGAGATCATCTTCAACGCCGTCCCAGCCCACCTCGATAACGCCGTCGCCTTCGACCAGTGGCTTTCTGGAGGGTCCAAGCAGCGGTCCATGCTCGGGCAAAGCTGTTGGAAGGCCTGGTTCATGCAGAATGCGTTCCGGGGCTCGAGGTCGACCCAACTTCCAGGCGGCTCGAATCAGCTCTCTAGGGTTGCCGTGGGCGTCGCAGTGGAGCCGGTCGACCACCGATGGGGCCCAATCTGCTGTTGGATAGACCCGTTCCAGCAGAAACTGGGCTTCGTCGGCGTTGATGCGGGTCAGGCGAAGTTGAGCGTCGAGTCTTCTCTCGAGTGGCGAAAACGCCTCCGCCCGCAGTTTACCGAGCGCGGGAGTCTGGCCCGTCAAAACCATCCCCGAGGGTCCTTCTCCTCGCTCGAGTCGGTCGGCCAGAATAAGGAGTTCCTCGGCAACCGTCGGGCGCATCATATGCACGCCTTCAATCACGAATGACCACCTCGACCCTTCCGTAATCTTGGCATTGAGCCAGTCGAGTACGGCCAGGCGAAGTCTGACCGGCTCGTTCGCAGGTTCCAGCCCAAGTTGATGCGACAACTGGAGATAGAACCCCGTTGCAGAGGTTCTCGAGGTCAATTCGACCCAGATCCAGCGGACCTCCCGATCGACGGTTTGACTGATCTTCTGGGCGAGCAGGGTTTTTCCGGCGCCCGACTCGCCCGTCAGTAGGAAGACGCGTTTGCCTCCCAACCATAGCTCTCGGGATTCCTCGAGAATGCGCAAACGACTGGGAAGCAGGTCCCGCGAGCTTCCATTTCGGTCCACGAATCCCTCCTCTACTTTGTTCCGGCTGGCTTCGACGCTTGTTGGGGCGTGCAGTCTACCTAATCGGCAAGGTCGCCTACGTTGGCGCGCAGGCGACAGTCGCCCTTGGGCTAAATCGGATGCACGCGTGAAGGCACTTCAGTCGAACCTTTCGTTGGGTGGCAAGTCTGCTATGCTGGGTTCCGATGTCGCGGCCAGCCAAATGCAGCCGATCGCCAGCCCTCGTTATGGAACAGAATCCATGCCTTCAACAGCCATCAAGGTCCAGAGCCTGTTCAAGCAGTATCCCGGTCGAGACGGTCCCGTCGAGGCAGTTCGGGGGCTTGATCTCGAGGTCTTCGAAGGGGAGTGCTTCGGGCTCCTGGGACCCAACGGCGCAGGCAAGACGACGACCGTCGAGATCATCGAGGGTCTCAACACTCCCACATCCGGCGAAGTGACGGTCTTGGGGATGGACTGGAAGAGCCACGAAATCGAGATCCGAGAGCGGATCGGCGTCACACTCCAGGAAACGCGTTTTCCAGACAAGGCCACGGTCCGCGAGACCGTCGAGCTGTTTCGAAGCTTTTATCGCACGGGCCTCGAGTCCGACGAGGTGCTGGGGAAAGTCTCGCTCGAGAGCAAGGCCAACGCCTTCGTGGAAACGCTCTCGGGCGGACAACAGAGGAGGCTGGCCGTGGCGATCTCGCTCGTCGGCGACCCGGACCTGCTCTTCTTCGACGAGCCCACCACCGGGCTTGATCCTCAGTCGCGGAGGCAGCTTCAAGATTTGATCACAGAACTGCGCGAAAGCGCAGGACGAGCGTATTGACGACGCATTACATGGACGAGGCTGAGCGTCTTTGCGACCGCGTGGCGATCGTGGACCATGGCAAAGTGATCGCCCTGGGCTCGCCGAGCGAACTGATCGCCCGCATGGGGGGCGAACACGTCATCGAATTCGCTGTGGGAAACGGCGATGCGGGCGGGCAGGCGACGGCTTCGGAGCGGTTCGCGGACTTGCCCAGCGTCAAGGCGACTCGCCAGGAATTTGGAGGGTTTTCGCTGACCGTGGGAGAGCCTCACAAGGCCGTGCCAGCGCTGCTCGACCTGTTGGCTGAATACAATCTCCCACTCGAGCGTCTGACCACCCGCCACGTCAGCCTGGAAGACGTGTTCGTATCGCTTACAGGCAGAAGCCTCGCGACGACGAGGACGAGGCGCCCACCGAAGCCGCCGCCGGCAAACGCGGATCGAAACGAAAACAGCGAAAAACCTCGCATTGAAAGCCGTTGAGAAAAGCTTGATATGAACACATGGTTTCATTGGCCTTCGTTCCGCGGGCTTTACCTTTCGAGGCTGCGCGAGTTCTACAGACAGCCCGCGCGGATCTTCTGGGTCTACGGCTTCCCGACGATCTTGGCGGTGGTCTTGGGGCTTGCGTTCAAGAGCAAGCCTCAGGAGGAAATCCTGGTCGACCTGGTTCGAAACGACGCCTCCCCCTCGATCGAGAAGGTGCTGGCGGAGTTTGCTCCCAGGGCCAAGGAACTGAATCTCCCGAAGGTTGCTTACAAGCTGTATTCCTTCGAAGAGGCGGTGGAGAAGCGGCTGAAGACGGGCAAAACGCCGCTGGTTGTCGAGGGTAAAGGACCCGACGTGGTGGTCTACCATCTCGACCAGACCAGGCCCGAGGCCGCCGCCGCCCGGTCGGTTTTCGACGACGTCCTCCAACGCGCCCGAGGCCGAGGCGACGTGTTTCAGACCAAAAACGAACTCATTACCGATCCAGGTTCGAGGTACATCGACTTCCTGATCCCAGGCCTCATCGGACTGAACACCATGGGCGGAGGGCTTTGGGGGGTCGGATTTTTGATCGTCAATTTCCGGATCGCCAAACTCCTAAAGCGGTTCCGCGCCACGCCCATGCCCAGAAGCAACTTCCTGTTGGCGATCTTGGCGGCGAGGTTGACGTTCTTGCTTCCCGACGTCGGAGTGCTTTTGGCGTTGGGACGCTTTGCCTTCAATATGCCAATTAAAGGAAGTTTGATCACTATTATAATTGTAGAATTGGCTGGTGCGTTGGCTTTCGCGGGCATTGGACTTTTGGTGGCAAGCCGGGCCGGCTCGACCGAGACCGTGAGCGGACTGATGAACTTGGTGATGGTGCCGATGTGGCTTTTATCCGGAGTGTTCTTCTCGGCCGAGAGGTTTCCCAGCGTCATGCAGCCCCTGATCCAGGCTCTGCCGCTCACGCAGCTCGTCTCTGCTCTCAGGCGGGTCTTGCTCGAGGGCGCCGACTTGGTGCAGGTGGCGCCCGCCGTGGGGATCATGTCCATCTGGGCAGTGGTATGCTTCTGGCTGGCTCTGAAGCTCTTCCGCTGGAGCTGATGTGGCATCTGGTGGGCGTGGTCGCTTCTTGAATCGCGGGTGATTGATCAAGCGAAGCGCGTCCGGCTGCCAGCTACGGGGATCTCGCAGGCCCTCGATTGGCGGTACTTCGACCTCATCGATAAGCTGCGTTAGAAAGCTGGCTTTCGCCGCGATTTCGAGCTTGAAGAGCGTTGTCGACGCCTCGAGCGGAATCTTCGAGATCGCTTCGCCTCGATGCACTGAGATCGGCGAATCGACGTCCAAGAGCGGTACGGCGAAGAGCCAGCGGAACCAGCGAGAGCCGAACCAACGCAAGAGCCTTCCAGCCGGCGATGCGGACCTTCGTGCCCAGACGTGGTCGCGCTGATCGAGCCTCTTGATCAATTCTGCCACATGCTCGGATTTGAGATCTGTTACGTTCGACGCGATGGCAACGCAGGGCGCTGGGTTATCCTCGATGATCCGCTCGATGGTCGGTCCAAGTGCTTCGTCGAAGAGAGGGATGACGCGGGCCTGGACGTGTTTGAACGTTTTGGCAAGCAGCGAGATAAGCTTCTCGGCGGAAGCTTCGCCGCGAGCCTGGACGTCGGTTAGGACGATGAGGAGTGCTTCGTTCTTCGGCACAGGCTCTCGTCGGCAGTGCAGGTCGATCGGGTGCAGGTCTTCGTCGGGCGTGGCGTTTTCGGCGGCTTTAGGTTCGATCATGATACGCCTGCCCAAGCTTGCCGTGGGCTCCGAGTTTTGGCGTCGCTAGGAGCCTGTTAAACAAAAAAAGCCGTCGATCGACTTTAGATCGATCGGACGGCCGTTGATTTTTGCTTCGACTTGGAGAGTCGCCGACGAAAGCCTAATGGATCAACGATCCGAGCCAGAGCGGGGATCGCCGTTGGCATCGCGTCGCGTGGTGTTGGCGTAGGTGGAGGTCAACATCCCCAACAAAACCGAGCGACGACCTGCTCGGGAGGAAACGCCGCCTCGGCGGATCCTGGCGACCGCCCCTGCCCAATCATAGCCGGCCTGTGCGACAGCGGCTTTCTTCGAATTCACCATGCTCATCGAGAACAAACCCCCCAAGAGCCGTTTGAACGCCACGACCCATGGCGTTCGGTTGGCTCTGGTCATCCGTCACATCGGAACCCAAGTTCCTCGTAAACTCCAGAGCCCCGGGCCATCATCCTATTATGGCTGGGAACCAAGGAGCCGCGATGATCCACCACCGCGGGAACTCCTGATCCGATTACTTAGGCTCGCCTTATCCTCGCTACTTCCCTCAAACCTCGCATTTTGAGGAAAGTCGGGCTTCTAGGTTATCGGAAGAGCGGCCGAGGGACTTTGAAGAAACTCCCGCCAGCCAACCGCCCAAAACCCGAGGTACTTCATCTTTACCGGGACGAAGAACGCAGAGATACGACCAGGCACTGGAGTTGAGTCTACGATCCTCGAGAGGTCTTGCCAAGTACTAACTGAAAAAATCCAAAAGCCGATTCGATTTGCCGCTGGCCTATCCGACTCAATCTTCTCCAATGTGTTCAACCTTGACAGGAGCGCCAACCTTCACTGGGTCCTTGCCGCCCGAGGGCTTTTCCGAGGGACCCAATCCCAACCCGATATACACGCAAAGCAAACATGTATTAATGCCATTGAATACGGAGTGCATCACGGTGCAAGCCGTCCAGCTTCTCGTCCTGAGGAACAACCACCCGAATCCGAGGGAAAGGAAGAACAACGGTATTTGCGTTGGCCACATATGCAGACTCGCGAAGAGCAAAGAAGCGGTCACGTTGGGCATCGCCCAGCGAACCCATTCAGACGACTTGTTTGGGATCGGGGCGGCCGGGCTTGGGATCAGGACGGCAGGCTTCACCGCCTCTTGATCAGAGGGCGTTTCCACGTCCGAGTACGGCTCATCGCGTTTGTGGGAATCGGACTCCCAACCCCAAGAACGCCGATTGAAGGCTTTATCGAGCCAACCCAATAAGACCACCCGAAAGAGAAGCTCCTCGGCCAACGGCGCCGCGGCCACCCCCGAGAAGAAAGCCATGCGATGAAATGCCAAGATCCATCTTCCTTGAGCATCTGCACGACCGAATGCTCTTCGTTTCCAAGCGCCTTGCTCGTGAGATAATTGATCGGAATGACGAGTGGGAAGGCAATAAGTCCGGGAAGCGCGCCCACGCGAATCATTCGCCAAAACCTTGCGGGATTGCCTCTGGAAAAAAAAGCGTCGCGGCCTTTTCGAAATGCCAGAACCGGCAAGGCCAGAGCCACAAACCCAAGGTTCACAAAGGTTTGAAGCTCGACCGCAGTCGTTGGAGGAAGGTTTTTCAAGTCGAGATTGGGGTATCGGCTCTTATAACCCAAGAGTACGAAGAACTGCACGCAAACATAAATAAACACAACGCAAGCAACTTCGAGCCCGCTCCAGGGCGACTTATCATGATGACGGACCGCCGCAATGGAATCGTTAGAGGAGCTCATGAACTAACTCTGGAAGCCCGTTTTCGTTCGACCCAGGTTGGCGAGAGGGCTTGATCATAAGCGATTGGACGCCAACCCGCGATGGTCCTACCTAGCGTTCTGGCGTAAGGTTCGCGCGATTCCCCTCATCTTCATCGCTTGCCAGCGGCAAGAGGTTGGCGCTAGAATCCCTTTCCAACGGTTTGGATCTCTCTTTCCGAATCGCGCTTGATCGTCAAAGCAGCCAAGGAGCAGGAAAGAGTGGGTCGATCGCCTTCCGAACAGCTCGAGATTCTAAAGCGAGGCGTCGAGGCGGTGGTCCCCGACGAAGAACTTCTCAAAAAGCTCGAGAAATCGCATCAGACCGGAGTTCCGTTGCGTGTCAAGTATGGTATCGACCCGACCGGGGTAAAGGTCCACCTCGGGCATACCGTCCCTCTGCGCAAGTTAAGGCAATTTCAAGAGTTGGGCCACAAGGCCGTGGTCATCATAGGCAACTACACGGCACTTGTTGGAGATCCATCGGGACGCGACGAAACGCGGTCGAAACTGAGCGAAGTCGAGGTCGAGTCCAATGCTCGAGACTACCTCACCCAGGTAGGAAGGATCATCGATCTCGATAAGGCGGAGGTCCATAAGAACGGAGAATGGTTCTCGACCTGGTCTTTTCTCGACGTACTCAACCTGACCAGGCAGATGACCCTTTCGCAAATCTCTGCCAGGGAAGACTTTGCGAAGCGGATTGCAGCCGAGAAGCCGGTCTTTTTGCACGAATGTCTCTATCCACTGATGCAGGGTTGGGATTCGGTCGAAATTCGCGCCGACGTCGAGCTGGGAGGCACGGAGCAGCTCTTCAGCTTGATGCTGGTCGCGCGACCTACAAAGGCCCAAAGGGATTACCCCTCAGACCGCGGTGACGATGCCGATCCTGGTTGGCACCGACGGGGTCCGTCGCATGGGCAAAAGCCTTGGCAACGACATCGGCGTGGCCGAGCCTCCCTCGGACCAGTTTGGCAAGCTCATGAGCATCCCCGATGAACCGATCCGCCAGTACCTCACTCTCTTGACCGACCTTCCGATAAGCGAGATCAATGATCTTTTGTCGGAGGACAGAAATCCTCGAGACGCAAAACTGAAACTGGCCTTTGAGATCGTCCGTCAGTACTCAGGCGAGAACGCAGCGACCGCCGCTTTGGACGCCTTTTTGAGGAACGCCAGGGGGAGGATCCGACTGAAATTCCAATAATCCAGATATCTCGAAGCCTTATTGGATCCGACGGTTCGGCGCCCGCGGCCCAGTTGATCGTGGCGTTGGGCTTCGAGAGCAGTACATCGAACGCACGGAGATTGATCGCCGGCGGCGGGTTCAACATTGGCGACGAGAAAAAAGTGATGGACGACCCCAAGGGCGCCGTCGTCGTGGAAGACGGCTTGATCGTACTGCGCTGGCAAGCGGAAGATCGCCAGGCTGGCCTTGGGCGATTGATCCAAGAGTAGGACGACCGCCATTCACCAAAAAGCGATTTGGACACTCAAGTGCATGAGCATAGCTTTGGGATCGTCGGCTGCGGGATGATCGCCGAATACCACGCCCGAGCGATCAAGGAAATCGAAGGCTCGAGCGTCTCGGCTGTGTATTCGAGGAACCCAGCCAACGCCGACAAGATCGCCGCGATCGCGGGTTCGGGTTGCAAGACCTACGACGTCCTGGACGCGATGCTCGAACATCCAGGGCTCGACGTCGTTTGCATCTGCACGCCCAGCGGTGCTCACATGGAGCCGGCTGCCGCCGCGGCGAAGGCTCGCAAGCACGTCGTGGTCGAAAAGCCGCTGGAAATCACGCTCGACCGCTGCGACCAGATCATCAGAGCCTGCGATGAAGCCGGTGTCCGGCTCTGCACGATATTCCCATCACGGTTCGCCCCCGCCAACAGAGCCTTGAAAAAAGCGATCGACCTCGGAAGGTTCGGCAGGTTGACTCTGGGAGACACTTATGTGAAATGGTGGCGAACGCAATACTATTACGATTCCGGCGGTTGGCGAGGCACGTGGAAGCTCGACGGCGGCGGTGCGCTCATGAACCAGGCGATCCACAACGTCGATTTGCTCCAGTGGCTCATGGGCGACGTGGTCCAGGTGCAGGCTCTAACCGCGACTCTGGCGCACGAGCGCATCGAGGTCGAGGATACGGCCGTCGCCGCGGTCCGGTTCAAGAACGGCGCTTTGGGAGTAATCGAGGCCGCGACGAGCGCCTACCCTGGACTCCTCAAGCGAACAGAGATTCATGGAGACGCCGGATCTGCACGTGTGGAGCAAGACGATATCACGCTTTGGAGTTTTCGAGAGGCACTGGCGGAAGACGAGCGGATGATCGCAGGGTCTTCCGCGGAGGCTGGATTTCGCGCGGGCGCCAGCGATCCCAGGGGCATCAGCCACGAAGGCCATCGCGATCAGTTGGCCGACTTCTTGTCCGCGATCGACTCGGGGAGGGAACCGCTCGTCGACGGCAAAGAGGGTCGAAAGTCGGTCGAGATCATCAGGGCGATCTATCAATCGGCTTCCAGCGGAGCCGCCGTCGCTCTCCCACTGGCTTCGGACTCGTAATTGTCCCAAGACTCGCCGAGCCCCCTCGAGAGGCTTCTCCTACTGTCCGCCCGCCTCGGGCGTCTTGACGGCGGTTTGGTCGAGATAACACTCTTCGCAAAGCCTTGCCAAAAGTCGGCCAGCCCTGTTTGTCGCCTCCGTCACGCCTCCAGGCCCAATTTCGAGAGGCGCCTGATTCACAAAAAATGCAAAGATCAGCATGCGTCCCGAGGCGGTTTCCATGTAGCCAGCGAGCGCCTTGCTGGTGAGAACGGGTTTGCCGTTCAATCCGCTTTCGAGGAAATATGTGCCGGTTTTGGCTCGGACGTGTCCGCGAGCGGGACTGTCTTTGGGCGCCATGTCGACGAGCGTACCGTCCCTCCCCAGGACGGGAAGCGCATCCTCATAGGCGGAAAAGTCGTCTCGCTTGGACATTGCTTTGAGCAGCCCGACCGTGGCTCTGGGCGTGACAAGGTCTGCCCGTGCTCCACCTGCTCCGCCCCCAAAAGAGATGGCGTTCACGTTGACCCCCAGCTTGCTCAGGTTTATCCCCTCTCGGAGCAAAGCCTGGCTCAAGGTCCGTTCTCCGTGCGTGGAGGCGACGATCAAGGGCAGCGTGCTCGCGTGGAGATTGTGGCTGACCTTGAGGATGATGCGAATCTCCTCCTTGAGCGGCGGCGAGGTGTACTCGGCCACCTTGGGCAGCTTGGCCGTCTCGCTTCGGCTTCCCAGGAGATGCAGCGGGTTTTCGGCAAGCGGCGAGGCGTGGACGGTGATGCCTCGTTTGCGGAGCCGTTCGATCAAGAGCGCCCGAGCGAAGGATGCTGGATCCTCGATCTCATGGATCTTGACCACAGGGGCCCTGCCGATCGGGATCTTGCCTCTGACCGAGAATCTGCCCCTGCCAAGAGATGAAACGAAGATCGACGGACGGCCTCCCTTGGCGGTCGTCACGACCTGGGCGTCGATTTCGCAGTAACTGGTTTCAGGGACGGTTTTGACGACGGCTGGAGAACCTTCCGTTGGGCCAGGCTCGACCAGGACGTCGACGACATTATCGTTGACCAGTATCGGCGAGACGTGGGTTGGTCCGCTGCCCGTGCTCGATGCATGATCGAAGAGGCGGTCGTCGACGATCACGTCGCCGACGATCGATCGAATTCCCGCGTCATGCACCTTCCGAGCCAGATCGTCGAGTCCAGCGAGCGGGTCCGCCGAGACCAGGCCCGCCTCGTATCCACCCGAGGCGTACGTGTGGTCATGGTCGGCAAACATTAGGGCGCCGTCGGAGCCGAGCCTGCCTCCAAGGTTCGGGTCTCCCTGCGCGATCAAAACGAGGTTTCCCGCGAGCGCGCCTTTGGAATCGACCTCGCCTTCGCGCACGATCGGCGTGACGAAACGGAACTCGGCGCCAAGGTCCGCAAGCGCCGCGGCCGTGGTATAGAGCTTGGTGCAAGAGGCTGGGCAGAAGAGCTGGTCGGCGTTTCGCTCGTGGAGCGTTTCTCCGGTTTTGGCGTCGACGACCAGGAGCCCCCAGTGCCCCGTTTCGAAGCCTTTGGTCTTTGTCAGGGCGTCGAGCCGGTCGGGGAGAGGCTGCCCAGATGCAGAGGCCGCAAGCCCTAAAAATATGATGGCATGAAAAAGCGTTAGAATACCGACGTCTCTCGACTTGTTCTCGACTTGCATTCGACCCCTACTCCCAAGAAAAGCTTCGATCCAACCTGATCAAAGCATGATACCAAAAGGGGGCGAAAGGTCGACGTTCCGCTATTTCCGAAGGGTGCGCGGCGCTGATTCGAGGAAAGGCGGCCCCTGTTTGACGGGGCCGCCCTTGCCGGCGGCGCGGAAACTATGGCTCGGATTACCAGCCAAGCCCTTCGCTTTCTCTAACGACCTGTTCGTAACGCCTGGTGATGATTTCGTCTCGGTTCTCCTGACGCTTTGCGACGAGTTGTTTGAGCTTCTTGACCTCTGCTTCGAGAGCCTCGATTTCCTTGCCGTGCTTCTTCTGGCGAAGGTCGAATTGCTTACCGAGGGCTTCCTTGAGCTTGGGTTTGAGATCGTCGCGCTTCGAGTCGCTGTCGGCCGATTGGAATTCGTGAACGAGCTTGCTCGATTCTTGCGAGAGCCGTACTTCTTCAGCATGGATGGCGGGATCTCCGACGTTCCATGATCCGCCGTATGGCGAGTAGGCCACTTGTCCGGCCCTACTCAGATACTGGACGTTCGTTAGTGGATCTTGACCTTGATAGACCGTAGCTTCCGCCCGAAACGGCGAAGTCGCCTCGCTGAGCCTCGGAGCTGGCGACTGAGCCCACGCGGAAGCCACGATCGCGCCGCCTGCGAGCACCGCGACGGAAAATAACGTTGCTCCAAACTTCATCATGACGAAATCCTCAATCAGGGAATGGGTTAGCGCCTACGGGCGCGGTCGGGAACGGTCTGAGTCGGCGGGGCCAAGGGCGACATCTCGCGCTCGAGCTCCTGGGCTTGAATCAAGAGAGCCTGGGTCTGCATCGAGATCGAATCCTGCGCGCTCGATGAAGGCCTTGAGAGACTGGCTCTGATCTCCTCGGCGTGTTGACGTAGGGTTTTCGCCAGGCGATCGATGTCGACCGGCTTTTCAGCAGTGGACGAGGATTGACGCGCGGCGGGAGCGGCGGCGGATGCATCCTGCTTAGGTTTGATGCCATTCATGTGAGCCGTTGATACGAATAACATTGTACAAGCGGCCACAACCACCGTCGCGCAGATCAGTGCTTTGGCCAAACGCTTCAGAGGCCGGCCGGTGGGTTTGGCCCGGCATTCTCTGGCCAGTGAGTCGGGTATCGGAGCGACCAGCGGCTGCTGGACGTGCGCCAAACATCCGCCCAACAGATCCGCGGCCTCTTGGGCGGTTTGGATCCGATCTTCCGGCTCCTTGGCCATCAACCTTCCGACCAAGGCGTCGAGCCAATCGGGAACGTCTGAGTTGATCGCTCGCAGCGAAGTCGGCTCTTCGTCGCAAACTCTCCTGAGCACTGCCAACGCAGAGTCCGCTCTGAACGGAGGATGACCGGCTGCCATGGCGTAGAGGGTCGAGCCCAGGCTGAAGACGTCGGAGCGATGGTCCGCACTCTCCCCCCTGGCCTGTTCCGGGGCCATGTAGTGTGGGGTGCCAGCCACGAAGCCGCTGTGCGTCATGCCAGCGTCGGCAGCGGCCCTTGCAAGGCCGAAGTCGGTGAGTCTGACGCGCTCGACGCTGTTCTCGAGCAGGATGTTCGCGGGCTTGACGTCGCGATGGACCAACCCCTGGGCGTGTGCGGCAGCCAATCCGGAAGCGGTCTGCATGCCGATTCTGAGAATCTCTGGCAGTGAGAGCGGACCCTGCTTGTCGATCCGCTCCTGAAGCGAACCGCCAGGCACGTACTCCATGACGATGAACGGGAGTTGGTTCGATTCGACGACGGCGAAGACCCCTACAACGTGCTCGTGGACCACCGCGGCCGCAGCCCTCGCCTCGCGGAGAAATCTACGACGGGCAGCCCCGCTGCCTGCTAGGGAAGACGAGAGCACCTTGATCGCAACGAACCGATTGAGCGCTGGATCGAGCGCCTTCAAGACGACGCCCATCCCACCGGCGCCAAGCATGCCCTTCACCTCGTAAGCACCAAGCCTGCCGAGCGAATCGGGCCAATCGGTAGGGGCCAGGAAATCGAGCTTTTCGGCGGGATTCGAACGCCAATCGAACCAGGTTTCGTCGGACGAGAGGTACTTGCGGGCCTCTTCGAGGCGGCGGTCGCCGTCCCAACTGCTGTCGAGCAGGTCCCGGCACTTGGCGCAGCCGTCGACGTGCTGTTCGATGGCGTAGAGCTCTTCTTCAGGAAGCGATTCCAGAGCCAAGAGCCTGGGCAATTCGGGGTTGCATTGATCAAAAGAGTAAATCATGTTCAACCTCGGATTTGATGACGTCCGCGTGGTCTCCAATATCCTCGAGCTTCTTCTTGAGCCTTGCCAACACTCGGCAGCGAGCAACGTAGACAGCGCCAACGGAGCTTCCGAGCTCGTCCGCGACCTGGCTGGGCGGTAGGTCTTCGACCGCGGTCTTCCAGAAAGCCTGCCAGGTCTTGTTGGAGAACTCGCTTTTGATCGATTCCGCGGACCATTGGAAGAGCCGCCTGCGATACTCGATTTCGAAGACCGCCGCCGCGGCAGGGTCGACGGCGGGCTTGGCTTCGAGAATCTGGTGGACGCTGGTGGCGCCGCTGCCTCGCGGAAGGTGCTGCTTGCGCGAGAGCATGTTGATGAGCAAGTTCCTGGCCAATCCGTTAAGCCAGCCCCTGAAGCTGCCTAATTCTGGATCCCAGCGCTGGACTGACTGAGCGACGGCCCGTAGGACGTCTTGGCAGAAGTCGTTGGCGTCGGCCTCTTGGAGCCCGCGTTTGCGAGCGGTTCCGCGGATCAGCGGTTCGTAGAGCTCGACAAACTCCCGCCAGGCCGACGAATCGTCCAGGTCGCGGAGCTTCAAGATCAGCGAATGGCGGGTTTCAGGCGCGTTGTGCATCGTTCCTCCTCACACCCTAGTATTCACAGGAAGGGGGGATTTCTTACAGGGAGTGTGAGGAAATGCGGCCCGACTTGATCTGCGGCCAACCCTTGCGGCCTGCGGGACATACTTTTCCCGCTGCGCGGCGGCCGTTCCGCTGGTGAGAGTGAACCGAGCCGGCAGATTTCGACCAATCCTACGGGATCTCAGGGCTCACCGGAGAACGTGATGGTATTTCTAGGGAGCAGTAGCGTTTGAATGTCAACAGTTCCCTCGCGGGGGAATTTTTTTTATTTTTTCCTTGACGTCGAATGCCTCGCGTGTAGCATGTCCCATTATGAAGTATGGATTTATTAAGGCAGCCAGAGGCCTGAACCGCAGGGCTTGATCTAGCCCCGGAATTAATCCCGATCGAGCTGGAGGGGTATCAAGGTGAAGCAACTCAACTCAACTCAACTCAACTCAACTCAACTCAACTCGATGCTGAAGCTCTAATCCTGACGACGGGGGAGCTTGGATCAATTGAACCGCTTAACGTTGATGCGGTTCGCACGGGTTCTCCACTCAGGACGTCAGTCGTAGTCCTCGCTGCCGTTGCATTGGGCTTGGCTATTATTTCGCTCTCGATAGCGAGCTGGTTTGCTTCTCGACGAGGCGAAGTCCGCAGTGGCAATTTAGTGGCTTTGCACCAAACTGTTCGCTGGGAGGGTCCCGAAGAGAGGAAATCGCCCCTTCGTTTTAACGCATACGGGTCGTTTCAACTGGAAAATCGAGGCGACAAGCCGACGCCAGCGGAGACTTCAATTACCTCGGCGAGTATATAAGCAAAGAAAGGCGTACGCTTCAGTTATTGCAATCGAGAAAAGTGTACGAGGGCTGAAACCCATCGTAGAGAGCGACTTGCCGTTCGTCCGGGTTGGCCCTCCAGAACTTTTCGACTCGGCGCTCGCACAGAGGCCGAAAGCTTATCAGCGCACGTATGCTTTCCCAGTAGACCTCTTGGAGCCCCCGTCCGGCCCCTTTTCAGGCACGTTGAGAGTTCTAGATCCTTGGTCACACATCGTGGTGAAAGAGAGCCCTATATTGGGTGAGGACCGTAGGCGCATCCAACCAATGCCTTCGAGGCTTAACGCTGTCGGCTCGGCCGAAGGGTCCAAATGGTCCTCTCGGAAAGTTTTGGCTGAAGACGCCTAAGCCGACCAACGCACTCGTATTTCAATTTAGGGAAGAGGCTGCCAGCGGCCTGAAAGTCGAGAGGGTGGCGGGAGATTCGCATAGCCTCCCCCAGTTTCAGGTTCTAGGCGATTCTGACCGGATCGCGGACGGCGTCTATCATCTACTGGTGAGCGAACAAGGCGTTCCGGGGTCGGTTGAAATTATTGTCAGAGTACAGGCTAAAGAGGAGGAGCGATGACCATCCGATCCTCGGGCGGCTATTCACGTGGGACCAGTCAGGGTCTCACTCTCATCGAGACTCTTGTTGTTGTAGGGATTATAGGCGTCATTGCTGGTCTCCTGCTGCCGGCCGTGCAGGTGGCTAGGGAGGCCGCGCGGCGGGCTCAGTGCCAATCGCGACTACGCGAGCTTGGTCTCGCATGGTCGAATTACGAGTCCGCACGGGGAAAGTTCCCCGCGTCTGAAGAGCAAAAGGCTGAGCCTTCTGAACCTTCGAACCCACTATCCCCTGCTTACCTAACCAACTTTTCGCCACATGCCCTTTTGCTGCCCTTCCTCGACAACTCGACATTATATAACGCCATCAATCTAGATATGTACTATAACCTTCAAGGACAGACTACCTTCCCATTCAATATAGCCGAAGCCAACACAACGGCGGCGTTAAGCGTGGTCGCCGCGTTTCTTTGTCCATCAGATCCCAGCCCGGAAACAATGTTGTTCGGTTGCAACAGCTTCCGAGCGAACGCGGGGTTGTGCGAGAACTGCGATCGGAACGGAACCGGCGCCTTCAATTACAGCTTCAGAGGAGCGACGAGAGCCGCAAGCTTCATCGACGGACTCTCAAACACGCTCGTTTTCTCGGAGAAGCCGATTGGTTCTTGGCGGGGCGGCTACTCTTCGTTCCGCGATTGGGCGGAGTTGCCGGTCCTCTCGCCGCACACGATGTCGAATTACGTCTCCACTTGCGCGTCTTTGGAATCGCCAATCTCGCCAGGCTTGACCGCGGGAGGGACATGGATGACATACGGCGCGTTTAACACATGGTTTTTTTCTTCTGTCGGACCCAACAGCCCCGTTCCTGATTGCGGTGTAAACGTCGATCTCGGTACGGGGGTTTTCGCCGCTCGCAGCTACCACCCGGGAGGAGTCAACGCAGTCATGGGAGATGGGTCGGTCCACTGGTTCTCCTCCACAATCAGTCTTGAGTTATGGAGAGCGCTCTCAACCAGGGCAGGCAGGGAAATCGCTACAGTGCCTTGATTGCGTTTCTTAATTGCAAAACGTCCGTTTTCTGTTCTTCTCCTCGTATTGCAAGGGGTTTTGTAGATGAAAAAGTACCGCGTGCAGAGCCTTGGTTTTTTCCTCGTTTTGGGCTTGGGAGCGATCATTTCGTCGGTCTCCTTCGAACTCGCGTCCAGATCAAACGCCGACACGTACACCGCGTCGAATTGCGCGTGCTTCGTTGGCCGTCGGTTGCCCTGAGTGTGGTGACACCGGCAACACTTACTATTGTAACAATCCGACTCCAGCAGGCTGGTCTGTTAATACGTGCGCAGCAACTGGTGCGAGCACCTGTTGCCAGCTAAATGTCGCATGCGGTAGCCAGGAGTTCAATTGCGCCAACGGGAATCCCAAGAACGGCTCGGGTTGCAACGGCAGCACAAGCTGGTGCATCAACGTGTCGGCAGGTACAAATTGCGGAGGCATCCTTGGCGGAGGGGGCCCAGGCGGCCCCTGATTAAGGGCAGGGCAGCCAATTCCTCGAGCACTTACGTACGGATTTCGTCCAAACTCTTGCTTTTTAAATTGGGCAGCTTTGTTGTTACGAGGAGCGCAAGCAAGGTTCCCCGTCGGTTTAGTGCTTGGTAATTATACGGAGACTGGGTTATGGACAATAAGATGGACGAGCTTGTCGGCAGGATGATCCCCGAGATAAAGGGGTGGAAAAGTGTAAAGGTTCGGCTCAAGACACACGGTGCGCCGGAACGGAATTCGGCGCTTTCAGACCAGGAGGGTTTTGTTTCCGAACGGAGTTACGTTGAAACGTCTACGGGCCAACGTGCGTCAGATGAGAGAATTGTCTTTAGAAGTGGGAAGGAAAGCCATCTGGAAGGCTACTGCGACGGCGCCAAGTGTGCGAAGGTGGTACATGACCTTCGGGTCGACGCCAAGGTCCCGTTAAACCGAATCGAGATAACCCGGACTTTCCTGAATGAGGACCGGATTGGCTCGACTCAGCGTCCGCGGCCATTGGTTTATTACTTCGTCGGTAAAACACCCTTGTACGAAGCGGTTGCGAGCGCGACCTCGCTAGGCGAGACAAGAGCCCTCGGGCGCGATTGCATGGTTCTGCTCTTCCAGAAAGTCAAATGGGTCATGGTCCAGCAGGATCTTGTCTACACAATTGATAAGGTTACAGGTCTCCCGCTCCGAGTTGACTCGTTTCGAGACGAGCAGTCGCGTCTCTCCGAACAGCCGCTGTGGACCTGGAAAGCCGATTCACTCGACCAGGTCGGCGCATATCACCTTGTCAAGAATTCGACTTTCCTTGAGTACATGTTCGATTCGAAGACGCAAAAGTCTGTGCTGACCTCAACAAGCAAGGAGACCGTCACGGACGTATGGTTCGATCAAGACTACGCGGATTCATCGTTCTGGCCAAAGAGTGCCGAGGGCTTTTCAGTAATTGATACAGTCACTGGGAACAACACGCTCCTTCCCCAACACAGGGCCCAAAGCGACGTACTGATTCCGAGCAACGGGACGAAAGTTGGCACGAAAGTGATCGAGTCTCGACAACCTGCCAGCTGGAGCTCATACCTTGGAGCAGCGTCGTTACTTCTGGGGATAGGCATCCTTGCTGTGGGCGTTGTCATTGCGAAACGGCGCAGATCGGGGTCCAATTAAATTCTTAAGACACCTATAATTTCTAAAGACACCCAGGAGCGGAGACAAACTCCCGCCAGGCCGACGAGTCGTCGAGGTCGTGGAGCTTTAAGATCAGCGAATGACGGGTTTCAGGGACGTTGTGCTTTGTTCCTCCTCACACCCTAGTATTCACAGGGCGGAGCAATATCTTCCAGGGAGGGGAGAAAGTCGCCGCCTTGTGAGATGCGCATTTCACTTGCGTCGACATGACACGTTGGCTAAACTCCGATCGCTTACTTTGCAACGCAAAGCCAAATTCATCGAGGTGTGATCATGAGGCTGCGAGGATTTGCGGGTTTCTTTCTTGTATGTCTGCTTGGGGTTGGCCTGGCGGCGTTTGCCACCTGGACTGAGGGCGCCTCCAGGGCGATTGCGCAGGAGCGGGTCAAACCAATACGTGAGGCCAAAGGGGATCAGTCGGAGAGGCGTCGGCAGATCGCAGAGCGCACTGCAAGGCTCGAGTTGCTTGATTTCCGGATCGAACTGGCGAAGGAGCGGATCAGAGAACTCGACGCGTTTCAGTCAAAGTTTGAGTACGAAGATGATCCAACCGAAGCCGGGAAGCAGCCTTTGGACGAGAAAGAGGCGGAGGTGCGAAAGGAGAGAAGATACGAGAAGACCATTCGTGCGAAACACCGCCTTGAACAGTCTTTTCAACGTCTCGAGCAGCTCTTCGTCGAACGCCTGACGGCGCACAACGAGGTGGAAGAGGCCGAGTGTGCCGACGTGAAGTGAACTGATACGGGAAACAAATCGTTATACGAACAACCGGTCCAAGCTGCTATCTTTACTCAAACAGCCAATCGACCTTTACCCGCCAGCCGGGTACGGCGGGCTCGGCGTCCGCCTCTTGGCCGAGGTTGTAGGTAAGAGCAACCGTGGGCGAATCAGGTCGGTAAGTGTGTACGCATTTGGCGATCGGGTCGACGTCCCAGACGACCAAAGTTCCTGCCTCGAAGTAGTCGGTCCGCTTGGCGAACATTTCGAGCTCGGCGGCAGGGCCGTAATCGCCTTCGCTACGGACTTCGACGGCGAAGGTTGGAGCGCCGTCGATGAACTTCATCAGGTTCTTGGGCAAGGCGCCCGAGTAATAAGACGCGTCGGGCGAAAACGACTCTCTTCCTGATGTCAGCGGAGCCACTCGAAAGCCAACGTTGTCGCCAAGTGCTGTACCTGAGCCGGTCCGTTCGCAAAACTCATCCAGGCATCGACCGACGCGGAGCGAAACCCTGCCTGGTTGGTATCCCGTAGGCATAAACTGTACGATCCTCCCGTCGATCAGTTCCGCCTTGCCGTCGATGCGTTCGAGATCGGCGATGGTCGCTCGTTTTGAAGCAGCGGGTGTTCTTATGCTCATAGTCAACGCTCAAATTTTAAACTTGCTCACTCGAATAACCAATCGACCTTGACCCGCCAGCCGGGAACGGCGGGCTCGGCGTCGGCTTCTTGGCCGAGGTTGTGGGTAAGCGGAGCCGTGGGCGAATCGGGTCGGTAGACGTGTACGCATTTGGCGATGGGGTTGACGTCCCAGACGACCAAAGTTCCTGCCTCGAAGTAGTCGCTCCGCTTGGCAGACAGTTCGAGCTCGGCTGCGGGGCCATAGTCGCCTTCGCTCCGCACTTCGGCGGCGAAGGTGGGTGCGCCGTCGATGAACTTCATCAGGTTCTTGGGTAAATCCCCAAGAAAGTAGGAAGCGTTGGGTGAAAACGACTCCCTGCCGGAGGACAAAGGAGGCACTCGAAATCCGATGTTGTCAGCGAGCCCATAACCTTGGCCCGTCTTGAGTCGGTGGTCCTTGAGACTGTAGTTGATTTGCGAAGCCACATAATTGGGCAAATATCCAGTGGGCATGAAGCGAACGATCCTCCCGTCGATCAGTTCCGCCTTGCCGTCGATGCGCTCGAGATCGGCGATGGTCGCTCGTTTTGAAGCAGCGGGGGTAGAGGTGCTCACGCCGAAGGCTCCGATGGGTTTCTCACCTTCAATCGTAGCAACGAACGACATGTTGCGAACAGTCCAAGCGAACTGCCGTGGTGGGCTTCTGTGCATCCGGATGCAAGCCAAGCTGTCCGCACGCATTGCCCCTTGAATAGCAGAGGAGATCCCAACTTCCGATCTCTATTCTTTAGGTTTGCCGGACTCATTCTTGGCGTCGGCAAGTCGTTCTTTCGCTGGGCTTTGGTGTCTCTCGTTCCAGCCGTGGCGGAGAGAGATGGCTCTGGCGAACCCATGCATCGCGACAGCAATCCAGCGTTGGGTTTTGAGCTTTTCGATCCATGCGAGCGTTTTGGCTGGGTCGTGGATCGAGGCTGCGGAGTAGCAGAATTCTTCGCAAGCCAGCTCGGCCGATTCGGCTGGGAGCTTGGCAATTTCCGCTTCCGCGAGATCGAACCGGCCTTCCAGTCCCAACAGGATCGCCACCTCAGCCTCAGCGTCGAATTGCAGTGGAACCTCGTCGATCGGAGTTGGAGGGCTGCCGGGCAGTCGCATGAAATAGATTCTTCTCCTGAAGGGGTGTCCTGGGTGACCGAGGACCTCTTTGAGGTCGGCTCGGGCGAGTTCGATCATCGCCTCGGCTTCGCGCGTCCGTCCGTTGCGCATCAGAGCGGAAGCGGCCATGCGCCGAAGGGTTGCGCGACGGTCCAACTTCATGCGGGGGATCAGCTCCAGGAGTGAATCGACGTCGCCGACGGCCTCGAGGACTGCGGCGATGTGCTCAAATAAGGGATCGTCGATCCACGAATCTCGGAATGACGCCGCGCCTCCTAAAAGGGAGATCGACTTGGCGGCGGAAACGAGATCGCCGTTGCGAAGGAAGGCGTCGGAGACTTGCCAGATCAATCGGTACGCGGCGGTCGAAGGCGAAGCGTCCGAAGCGGAGTAGGGGTTGACCAGGCTTTCAAGGATGTGCAGAGCAGCGCCAGGGTTTCGGACATGGGCCCACGCCAAAGCGAGCCGAGCCACTACCACCTTACGTTGTTCCAATTGCCCGAATCGGGAGATCGCCAGGTAAACGCGGTCCAGGGTATATCGCGCATGATCGAGGTCGTAGCCCTGCAAATCGTCGGCGATCTCCGCGAGGGCGACGAGCGCGAAGTCTTCGGAGTCGGGGTCGCGAGCGACGATGGCGTTCAAACGCTCGAGTGCGGCGTCGAAGTCGCCCGCGGCAGCCTCGAGCGTTGCCAGGCGGCAAAGGTCGAGCTGCTTGCCCGATCCATCCTGCTCGCCTTTGACCATTTGCCGAGCCCACGCCAGGTTCGCCCTGACGCTGGGCCGGGCGCCCGACCGACGCAGGTCGGCGGTGATCCGACTCAGCAGAACAAACGACGTTCCCGTGATGTCGGCGCTTCCCTTGGTCGTGCGATTCGACGCTTCACCCAGTGTCAGCCGAGCGCCTTGCCAATCGGCCGCTCGAACCTGGGCTCGCCCCAGCCTTTGCCATGGATAAGGCGATTGTTCATTACGCTCGAAGAGGCGTCGCTGCACTTGGTCGAGCGTGGCCCTGGCCGCTTTGCGATCTCCAAGGTTCACCTGGGCCCGAGCCAGCGCCAAGAAGCTGCCGTCGGTCGCGTGTTCTCGAGGCGTTCTCGCCAAGACGTCGGCGGCCGATCGAGCGACATCCGCCAGAGCTTGATCGTGCGGTGAAACCGCGTCCGCGGGAACGGGCGGATCGTAGACAGGCCCTTGTTCGACAAGCGAGGCCCTTCGAGATTGGAGGCCAATGCCTACCGCGCAGACTACCGACAAGAGCGCAACCAGACACGCAGTACGTGCCAACGGTCTATGCAAGACCAGGGAGGCGACTCGCCGTATTCGAGAAAACATCATACGTATCTTGGGAAACCGATCCAAAGACGTCAAGAGGCCGGCGTCGAGCCCGAGTGGAATCGGTTCGGGTCGTCATCGAGATTCGAGTTCTCTGGGCCTTAACAGACTTTCGGCAAAGCCTTTCTTCGAGAGTGGCACGGGCTCATAATGCGTTCCGATTGCCATCGCGATTGGGGCGTTCGGACGCTCCAGAAATCGATCCCCAGTCCGACCTTCAATCGATTTGATCAGGCAGCTACTCGCATTCTCTCGGAGATCCATTCATGCTAGGCAGAATAGCATTTGCTCTCCTTGTGGCGGCCGGAGTCGTCGGTGCTTTTGGCGATCTGTCGGCTATAGAGGAATCGCCCGTCTACGAGGCGTACGCCGTTAGATACGCGAAGCTGCCTGATGTTCCAGTCGCCTTCTTGGTCCAAAACGCGGAGCCGGGCCGCAAGGTCGATCTTGCGATGACCCTCTGGGTACTAAAGGGGCCGGATGGTCGAATCGTATTGGTCGACGCGGGCTTGTATCGACCCAAGGTGCTGAAGGAGTACGAGGGAATCTCCGAATTTACCAGGCCGGACAAAGCGCTCGAGAAGCTGGGGATCAAGCCCGAAGACGTCACCGACGTCGTCGTTACGCACATGCACTCGGACCACGCCGACGGGGTCGACCTGTTTCCCAAGGCGGTTGTTTGGATCCAGAAAGACGAGTTCGACTATTACACTCGCGAGGCCAAGGAAAACCGGGGCAAACCCGAAGCCAAGGAAGATGAATTCATCACGGCTCTTTTGAAACTGAACGACCAGGGCCGCGTTCGTATGGTCGAAGGCGACGACAAGCAGATCGTACCTGGCGTCAAAGTCTACACCGGCGGTCGACACACCTACGCTTCTCAATATGTGGGGGTGAACACCAAGGCCGGCTGCATGATCATCGCCTCGGACAACGTGTATCTCTACGAGAACCTCGACAAGCACGTCGCCATCGCGACGACGTTCGACGCCAAGGCGAACCTCGCCGCCCAGGATCGCATGAAAAAACTGGCCGCGAGTCCAAGCCTGATCATTCCCGGGCACGATCCCGAAGTTTTCGTGCGGTTCCCCAAACCTGGGGAAGGCGTGGCTCGGTTGGATTGAATTGGACAGGCGAACAAAAAGAGTATTCCCCAAAATGCGCGAACTAGCCTGTTTGAACGGCGTGACGACGCCCCCTGTTGAAGCCAAGATATCGATCTGGGACCGTGGCTTCTTATTCGGAGACGCGGTTTATGAGGTCATGCGGGTCTACAAAGGCAGGTGTTGGCTCGAGCGATCGCATATGGATCGGCTGGCCAGGAGTCTCCGCGAGATCGAAATCGAAGGATACGATCTGGACAGACTTCTCGACCGCGCTTTGGAGACGCTGCGGAGAAGCGAGATCCTCGAAGGCACGGTCTATATGCACGTCACTCGGGGCGTTTCGCCCAGGAAGCACGTGTATCCGGACCCGCCCGTCGAACCGACCGAGTTGATCGTCGTCAGGCCCTATGACGACGCACCCACGCAAGCTCTGCGTCAAAAGGGCGTATCGGCCTTCAGCCAACCGGACCTGCGCTGGGGTAGATGCGACGTCAAATCGACCAACCTTCTCGCCAACGTCATGGCCCTGCAAGCTGTGCACAGAAAGGGCGGATCCGAAGCGATCCTGGTCGACGATCAAGGCTTCATCACCGAGGCGACCCATAGCTCGTTGGTTTGGGTCAAGGACGGCAAGCTCCGCGGGACGGCCGAAACCGAGGCGATTCTACCAGGCACCTCGCGAAGACATTTGATCGACATCGCCAAGAGCCTCTCGATCCGTTTCGAAACCGCGGCAATTCGGCTCGAGGATCTCGTGCGGATGGACGAAGTGATGCTGACGGGAACGACGATTGAAGTGATGCCTGTGGTCTCGATCGATCAAACGCCGATCGGCGGCGGTGCGCCTGGCCCTTTGTCGCTCGAACTACAGTCGGAGTTCCGAAGGTCGGTCGAGGCCTGGCTGGCGTCGAACTGAGGTAGGCTGTCAGTTGTCGATCGAATCGCTCATGGGATAAGAGCCCAAGACGTCCAGCCGTTCGCACTTTTTCCGTGCCTCTGCGAGCGCTTTCTGAATCTGATCGTCCTGACTATGGCCGATCACATCGACGAAGAAGGCGTAGGACTGTGAATCCTCTTTTGAATCGGCGAGGGGGAACGATTCGACCCACGTCATGTTGACGTCGAACTTTTCAAAGGCTCGAAACGCCTGCACGAGCGAGCCAGGTTTGTTGGGCAGGCGCATCATCAAAGTGGTTTTATCGCGACCTGTGCGTTCCTCGCTGCGTTCGGAGATCACGGCAAAGCGAGTGGTGTTGTTCGCTCGGTCTTCGATGTTTGCAGCCAAGATTTTGAGCTGATAGCCTTCGGCCGCCGCTCTGCTGGCGATCGCCGCGGCGGATTCCTCGCGCTGGGCCAGTTCGGCGGCCGCGGCCGTCGACACCACGGGAACAATCACGGCGCCAGGCATATTCTTGCCCAGCCAATCGCGGCACTGCGAGATGGCATTGTCCTTCGAATAAACCCTTCGTACCATCGCCTGCTCGCCCTTGCCCAAAAGGCAATGATGCACCCGAAGGCGGACTTCGGCGCGGATCTTGATCTCGGGCAGACGTGAAAACATGTCGAGAGTCTCGGCAATTCGGCCGTCTGTCGAGTTTTCCAGCGGCACCAATCCGAGATGGACGCGTCTTCGATTCACTTCCTCGAAAACGGCCGCGATCGATCCTGCTGGTACGTGTTCGACGGCGTGCCCAAACTTCGCCAGCGCGGCTAAGTGGCTGTAACTGTATCGAGGGCCCAGGCTCGAGACGCGTAGGGGTTGTTGCAAAGAGCGCGATCCGCTCATCAGTTCGCGAAAGATGAGTCGGAGGGTGTCGATCGGCAGCGGACCGTGGTTCGCACCCAAAACTTTGGTGATCACTTCGTCTTCGCGAGCTGGCGACCAAACTTCGATGCCCTGGGCTTGCTTGAGCTCTCCGATCCGCGTCACAACCTCGGCCCGGCGGTTCAGATGTTGGACAAGTTGATTGAGGCCGCCAACCAGATCGCGATCGAGCCGATCGATCTCTTGCCTAAGCCCTGCGACGGTAGGCGTCTTGGCACCCGTGCCGGACGGCGCTCGGTGGTTCGGACGCGCCGGCTGAGGAGCACTTTTCTGGCGAGGTGCGGAACGGGCGGGGGCGGGCGGTGGCTTGCGGGGCATCGCGAAACTCTTCGAAGCTCGTTTCCCAGCGGACGCCGAGCCCCGTCCCGGGGAATCGTAACGTCATCGCCTATCAGTGGATACATGGGACGCCCTGTAAAGTCAAGCAGTTACCGCCGCGATCCACCAATTGAGGAACACGCATCAAACCATCCCTACGTCAGCCCGCCAATTAGGCAGGCGATCATTTTGCGAGCATGGGCCGTTTGTTGCCAATATGGCAGTCAATGGGGCGAGGTTCGATCCGAACATACATATCGTGCATCGTAAGTGCTTAGCCTGCTGAGACTAAGGGAACGAGGAATTGATCGCGTGAAAGCTGGCATCGGGGTTGCTTAGAATAGAGCCTCAGTTGTCGAGTGCAATGACTTTCTCTGGCGAGACCAAGATCATTTCGTCCAGGGTCGCCGGCTCGCTCGAATCCGCGACGTCGTTCGGTTCGCCGCCTCGCGCACATGTTGCCTCGTCTAATGTGAAAGGGAACGGAAATGGCGGAAGGTGAAAAGATCATTGGAATCGACCTGGGCACGACGAACAGCGTTGTCGCGGTGATGGAGGGCGCCGACGTCACGGTCATCGCGAACCAGGAGGGCAGCAGGCTTACGCCTTCGGTGGTCGCGTTCACACCCAAGGGAGAGACCTTGGTGGGGGACCCTGCCAAGCGGCAGGCAGTGACCAATCCGACCGGGACGGTCTACTCGATCAAAAGGTTCATGGGACGCAGGCACAACGAAGTGTTGGGCGAGGAGAAGATGGTGCCATATGCCGTGGTCGGCGGCGCCAGCGACTTCGTGAAAGTGAAGGCGTCGGGCAAGGAATACACGCCTCCTGAAATCTCCGCACTGATTCTGCGCAAGTTGAGAGAGGCAGCGGAAAGCTATCTTGGTCATAAGATTCGCAAGGCTGTGATCACGGTCCCCGCTTATTTCAACGACAGCCAGCGTCAAGCGACCAAGGACGCCGGCCAAATTGCGGGTCTTGAAGTGGCGCGGATCATCAACGAGCCCACTGCCGCGGCTCTGGCCTATGGCCTTGATAAGAAGAAAAACGAGAAGATCGCGGTCTTCGATCTGGGCGGCGGCACGTTCGACATCTCGATCCTGGACGTCGCCGACGGCGTCTTCGAGGTGCTCTCCACCAACGGCGATACGCACCTTGGCGGTGACGACTGGGACGAGGCTCTGATCCACCACATCGCCGGCGAGTTCAAGAAAGAGCAAGGCATCGACCTGATCAAAGACCAAATGGCCCTTCAGCGATTGAAGGAAGCCGCGGAAAAGGCCAAGAAGGACCTCTCGTTCCAGGCCCAGGCCGATATCAACCTGCCGTTCATCACCGCCGACGCCAGCGGTCCCAAGCACCTGACGATGACCATTAGCCGCAGCCAGTTCGAGCGGTTGACCGACAACCTCTTCGAGCGTTGCCGGGGTCCTGTTGTGAAGGCTCTCGAGGACGCCAAGCTGAAGCCCAAGGACATCGACGAGGTGGTGTTGGTCGGCGGTTCGACGCGCATGCCGAGGGTCCAGCAAATCGTCAAGGAAATCTTCGGCAAAGAGCCTCACAAGGGCGTGAACCCAGACGAAGTGGTTGCGGTGGGCGCGGCGATCCAGGGCGCGGTCTTGACCGGCGAGGTCAAGGACTTGCTGCTTCTAGACGTGACTCCGCTTTCGCTGGGCCTGGAGACCAAGGGGGGCATCTTCACCAAGCTGGTCGAGCGGAACACGACGATCCCAACCGAGAAAAAGGAGACCTTCACGACGGCCGAAGACAACCAGACCGCCGTGACAATCAAGGTTTTTCAGGGCGAACGGCCGATGGCTGGCGACAACCGGCTGCTCTCGGAGTTCAATCTCGAGGGCATTCCGCCCGCTCGATCGGGCGTACCCCAAATCGAGGTGACGTTCAACATCGACGCCAACGGCATTTTGAACGTCTCTGCCCGCGATAAAGGGACGGGCAAGGAGCACTCGATCCGCATCGAATCCTCTGGCGGTCTGAACAAGGACGAGATCGAGCGGATGAAGCGCGACGCCGATTCTCATGCCGCCGACGACAAGAAGCGTCGCGAGCTTGCCGAGGCGCGGAACGCGGCCGAGCAGCGGGTTTATCAGCTTCAAAAGCTGATGGACGAAAACAAAGACAAGCTTTCGAGCTCGGACAAATCGGCGATCGAAGCCGCGATTGCCAAGGTGAACGAGACGCTCAAAGGCGAGGACGCCGCGGCGATCAATACCGCCTTGGACGAGCTGCAACGGGCCAGCCAGGCGATGGCCGAGCATTTGTATGCGGCCGCTGCTCCTCCGGGCGGCGGACCGGCCGGAGCAGCGCCCGGCGCCGAGGCCAACGGCGGGCCTGGCGGAAAGCCCGAAGACGTGATCGACGTCGAGTACGAGGAGAAGAAGTAATCGCTCCGCTGGGGTCGGTCCAAGCCCTTAGGCTTTCGCCAACTTGTGAACTGCACGCTGGCGAAAGCATTTTAGGCAGGTTAATAATGACTCAAAGTCGCGGTCGGTCGCCACGGCTCGCCACGTGTAAGCGAGCCTGGTCCGGCTTGCCTCCCCGCCGGAGACCGCTCCATGTCGATTGATAACGCAAGATTGATTTACCCAGTGCTCCTTCAGGTCGCTCGCGAGCTTGCCCACGCCGTTCGCGAAGGCAAGACCGACGCCTGGATCTCTTACGAAGAGCTTTGCAAACGCGTAAAGGACCTGGGGATCAAAGAGTCTCCCAGAACCATCGCCACGCGACTGCTCAAACCGATCCAACTGGCCTGCCTCGAGCACGACCTGCCCGACCTGTCGTCGCTCGTCATTCAAAAGCCAAAGTCCAGGGGCGATTTTGGCAATTTGATTCGCCCAGGAGACTTTTGGTGGGAAGCGTATATCGAACGCGGAGAGACTGCCTCCGGCGACGTTCGCTTCTGGTTCGACAGATTCAAGAAGGCGCGAGATTTCGATCGTTGGCCCGAGGCGCCGTTCTTTTGAGAGTTTCTTAAGGACGCCCGGCCCCCGATCCTTCTGAATTGGAAGGCTAAAACGCATGGCGTTCTCCCCAGACAAGTTAACGATCAAAAGCCAGGAAGCCATCCAGAAGGTTCAGGCCTTGGCCCAGGCCAGAGGGCATCAAAGGCTCGAGCCGATGCACCTTCTGGCGGCGCTCTTGGATTCCGAGCAGACGATCCCCAGGGCGATCTTGGAGCAGCTTGGCGTCAAGCCCGCTCAGATCCTCAAGGCCGCCGAGGAGGGGCTCGGATCGCTCCCCAAGGTCTCCGGCGCCGACATGACCATGAGCCCGGAGTTCAGCCGCGTGCTCGAGGCGGCTGCGTCCGAAGCCGAGAAGATGCGCGACCAGTTTATCTCGGTCGAGCATCTTTTACTCGGCCTCGTCAAGACGCCCAGCAAGGCTCAGGCTCTATTGCAGGCGCTTGGCGTTACCGAGAAAGACCTGCTCGCCGCCTTGAAGCGCGTGCGAGGAAACCAGCAGGTGACCGACCAAAACCCCGACGAGAAGTATCAGTCGCTCGAGCGTTACGGCCGAGACCTGGTCGAACTGGCTCGCAAGGGCAAGATGGACCCTGTTATCGGCAGGGACGCTGAAATCCGCAGGGTCGTCCAGGTGCTCTCGAGGCGGACCAAGAACAATCCTGTGCTCATTGGCGAGCCTGGCGTCGGCAAGACGGCCATCGTCGAAGGTCTCGCTCAACGGATCGTCACGGGAGACGTCCCCGAGAGCCTGCGCGATCGACGCGTCATCGCCCTCGACATGGGCGCGCTCGTGGTGGCAGGCGCAAATTCAGGGGCGATTTCGAAGAACGCCTCAAGGCCGTGCTTAAAGAGGTGACCGAGTCGAGCGGCCGGATCATCCTCTTCATCGACGAGCTGCATTTGGTGGTCGGAGCAGGCAAAGCCGACGGCGCGATGGACGCTGCCAACCTGCTCAAGCCAGCGCTCGCACGCGGCGAGCTCCGTTGCATTGGCGCGACCACGCTCGACGAATTTCGCGAAAACATCGAGAAAGACCCAGCACTCGAACGGCGATTTCAGCCTGTTTTCGTCGGCGAGCCCACAATCGAAGACACCATCGCGATCTTGAGAGGGCTCAAGGAGCGTTACGAGGTTCATCACAAGGTCAAGATTCGCGATTCCGCACTGGTCTCGGCTGCCAAGCTCGCGGCCAGATACATCACCGACCGGTTCTTGCCCGACAAGGCGATCGACCTTGTCGACGAAGCCGCCAGCCGATTGGCAATGGAGCTTCAATCGGTCCCCACCGAGATCGACGTCGTTCAGCGCAGGCTATTACAACTCCAGCTCGCCAAGCGAATGCTCGAGACCGAACAAGAGGAGCACGCCAAGAGCGACTTGTACGAGGTCGAGGGGGAAATCTCAACCCTCGAGAAAGAGCTCCAAGACTTGCGCAGGGAGTGGGAATTCGAGAAGTCGGGTATGGGGGACGTTCACAAGCTCCGCGAGAAGTTGGCTTCGGTTCAGGTCGATTACGAGCAGGCCTGGACTGAGATCCGTCAGATGCAGCAGCGCGGCGAAAGACCCGACGAAGCGCGGTTCCAGGCCCTGGCGAACCTCGATTCCGAGCGCAAGAAGCTCGAGCAGCAGATCGCCCAGCTCGAAGCAGCGGGAGAGGCGCCAAAGGCTTCTCAGCGGCGGCTTTTGAAGCAAGAAGTCGATTCGGAGGAGATCGCCGAGGTCGTCTGCCAGTGGACGGGGATCCCAGTCGCCAAGATGTTGACGACCGAGCGAGACAAGCTCTTGAAGCTCGAGGATCAGATCCATCTGCGGCTCGTCAATCAAGAGGCCGCGGTTAAGGCGGTCTCCGACGCGGTCAGGCGCGGCAGGGCCGGGCTCCAGGATCCGAACCGACCGATTGGCTCGTTCCTCTTCCTCGGGCCCACAGGGGTGGGAAAAACCGAGCTCGCCAAGGCCCTTGCCGAGTTCCTTTTCGACAGCGAAGCCGCGATGGTCCGCATCGACATGAGCGAATACGGAGAACGGCACAACGTCGCCAGGCTGATCGGCGCCCCTCCAGGCTATGTCGGTTACGAAGAAGGAGGAAGGCTCACCGAAGCCGTCCGCAGGAGGCCCTACTGCGTCGTGCTGTTGGACGAGATCGAGAAGGCGCATCGGGACGTGTTCAACGTCCTTCTTCAGGTGCTCGACGACGGTCGTTTGACCGACGGTCAAGGCAGAACGGTCGACTTCCGCAATACCGTGGTGATCATGACCTCGAATCTCGGCAGCCAGGTGATCGCCGAGTTGGCTGAGAGCGGCGACGAGGATCGGATGCGTAAGCGCGTGATGGACCTGTTGAAGAAGGAATTCCTGCCCGAGTTCTTGAACAGGATCGACGACACAATCCTGTTCCATCCTCTGGGGATGGAGGAACTGAAGAAGGTGGTGGAGATTCAGCTCAGGCGGCTCTGCTCTCAGTTGGCAGAGGCAGGCTTGACGATCGAGCTGACCGAATCGGCCAAACACCAGCTCGCCGAAGAAGGCTTCGACCCAGCCTACGGCGCCAGGCCGCTGAAACGCGTGGTCCAACAGCGATTGGCCAACTCCATCGCCACGGCCCTCCTCGACGGCCGGGCAGCGCAAGGGACGAAGGTGTTGGTCGATTTTGACGGCGACGAGTTCACCTTCGCGTATTCGAGCGCGGCACTCGCAGCCGCGCCTACGCACGCAGCGACATGAACGACTGCGTCGCCCTCCGCATTTTCTTTCCCCTGTAGGGGCGAGCCCCTGCGATGCCCTTTGGTCTTTTGTTGTTGGTGCGACACCCCCGCGCCGCTCTCAGTTCTTCTTCCGCTCGGCTCCCGTTCCCAGTAGGGGCGATGCCCTGTCGTCGCCCTCTGCTCCGTTATTTTTTCCGTTCGGCTCCCGTTCCCAGTAGGGGCGATGCCCTGTCGTCGCCCTCTGCTCCGTTATTTTTTCCGTTCGGCTCCCGTTCCCAGTAGGGGCGATGCCCTGTCGTCGCCCTCTGCTCCGTGTTCGGTCTGGCTTACAAACAACGGACCGGAGGGCAGACACAGGGGTCTGCCCCTACGCCGACCGGACCGGAGGGCAGACACAGGGGTCTGCCCCTACGCCGACCGGACCGGAGGGGCGTCGCGGGGCTCGCCCTTACGCGGAACCGCAGCGCGCCACGAACTTCAACTGTTGATCACGCGGTTGGCATAAACCACACTGGGCGTCAGGGGACGCGCCACAATAGCCGCAGCTTCATCCTACGGCCTCTTGTTGATCCACCGCGCCAACATCCTTGCGAAGGTGCGGTTTGAATCCAGCTTTGTCGATCTGGTAGCGCCTCAACTTTTCGCTGATGCTCCTCCTCGATAGGCCTGAGTGCTTGGCACAGCGATCGATTCTGCCGTTGTACTTCTCCAGAACCTTCTTCAAATACGCAGCCTCGATGCGTTCCAAGAGCTCCGCGGTGATCTTCGGCAGCGGCAGGTCGAGGTCGAAATCGAGCAAAAAAGGCTCTTCACCCGAGATGTTCCTATCCAGCGGCAGATCGTCTCGCTCGATAATGGATCCGTCGGAGGTGAGCACCACAAGCTCGATCAGGTGTTCGAGCTCGCGGACGTTCCCAGGCCAATCGTGCGAGATCAACCTTGCCAGAGCGCTCTTGGACAGCGTTTTCGATGGGAACCCGCGTTGGACGAGCCTGGCGAGGAAGTGCTCCACCAGGATCGGGATGTCCTCGATGCGTTCGCGAAGCGGCGGAAGTTCGATCGTGACCACGTTCAGCCGGTAGTAAACGTCGGGCCTGAACCTGCCGTTGGCGACGGCTTTGGCAAGGTCGAGGTTGGTCGCGGCAAGCACGCGAGCCGAAGTGCGGATGGTCTCGGTTCCCCCAACGCGCTCGAAGGTTCCATCTTGCAAGACGCGCAAAAGCTTGGCCTGCATGCCCAGCGGCAGGTCTCCAATCTCGTCGAGCAGGAGGGTTCCCTCGTTGGCAAGTTCGAACCTGCCTCTGCGCATCGAGTCAGCGCCCGTGAAGGCTCCTGCGCTCGTGCCCGAACAGTTCGCTTTCAAGTAGAGTCTCAGGGAGTGCTGCGCAGTTGACTGCGATCAAAGGGCCCGAACGCGTTGGGTCGCAGGCATGGATCGCCTCGGCAACAAGTTCCTTGCCAGTCCCCGTTTCGCCGGTGATCAGCACAGTGCAAGACGTGGACGCGACCCGTGAAAGCCTGGCGAACAGGTCTCGCATTCTGGGGCTCGAGCCGACCAGGTTGTGGAAGGTGTCTGTGCCTTCCAAACTTCTGCGCAGGCTCTCGACTTCATCCTGGAGTCTCCGGTGGCTGAGCGCTTGTTCGACCACGTGGCCCAGGCGTTTGAGGTCGATTGGCTTGTAAAGGTAGTCGCAAGCGCCCAGCTTGATGGCTTCGACGGCCGACTCGATCGTCGCGTGGCCTGTCATCACGACGACGCTCACGGGCACGCTGCGCTGGTGGATCTCGCGGATCAGATCCAGACCGTCGATGCCAGGCAGCTTCAGCTCGGTAAGAACGAGTGAATACTGACCGTCGACAATCTGCTCGAGAGCGGTGGTTCCATCTCGAACCGATTCGAGCTCGAGCCCGGGCCTCTGGAGGTACTTGCAGATTTGAGCACTGATGCCGGGATTGTCATCCACAACTAAGATGCGACGATCCATGACGCAGACTCATCCAAGGTTGAGTGTGGAGGATCAACGGACGAACATGTTGTGCAAACAACGCGTCTCGCCCCATTCCCCCAGGGCTAACCATCAGCCCTCCTTAAAGGATGCAATTTTGCCTTGGGGGTTGTCAAGCGGTCGTTCGCGCCAACTGCTCCCCGATTCGACCCGTTCGGTAGGAGCGAGCCCTGCAGAGTGCAATCAGTCCACGTATGACGGTCCGCTTCCTGCCCTCGCGTGGCACAGCCCTGCCGAGATGTTGCGACCGCCCCCCTTGCCTTCTTTAGTGTTGCCTTTCGCTCCGCGAAAGGGTCGCTTTCCGAGTTTCTGAGATTGGGCACCGAGAAGCTTCAGCAAATGCCATCATTTCTGGGGTGTCTGGAATGCGTGTTCCCGAACGCTCAGATTGTCTGCGATCGGATCCAGACTGTCTGCGATTGGATCGTCTGCGATTGGATCCTCGCGAGGAACACGCGTGAGGCGCCAGCCGAACACCTCACTTTTGCCTTCGACCTTTTGCCTTTCCCCGGGACTGAACTCTTTGACTGTCTGCATCTGGATCCCTGGCCCTGGAAGGGCCAAGGTCAATAGCCTGCGATCGGATCCAGACTGGCTGCGATTGGATCGTCTGCGATTGGATCCTCGCGAGGAACACGCGTGAGGCGCCAGCCGAACACCTCACTTTTGCCTTCGACCTTTTGCCTTTCCCCGGGACTGAACTCTTTGACTTTCTGCATCTGGATCCCTGGCCCTGGAAGGGCCAAGGTCAATAGCCAGGGGCGGTTCGCCGCCCCTGGACCTGCAAGGGCGAATCACGATCCCGCCCCAGCCTGTGCGGAGGGGTCTCTTCTACGGGAGGGCGAGTCTCCAGCCGAGCCGAGGCTTCATTCCAGGGGCTTCGCCACCCTGGCTATCAACCAGCGCCCCAGCCGGGGAGCCGGAACTCTCAGAGTGTCTGCGATTGGGCTCTCCGCGATCAAGCTTCGTCAAAATCACCGCAATCCTCACGACCGACCAAGACTTCGCCGATATCACTCACATGAACCGTCCGCTCATGAAGAGGCAGGGACGCCAATGCGGATTGTTCGAATTCTGTTCATTCTCGGCTTGGCCTCCTCGACCGGCTGCACCTCCGGTCGGCTCCGCCAGCGGACCGTCAACCAGGGCAGCACCCTGCCGGAGTTGCAGTACCAGCAGATTCTGGACAACCTCGCCCAGTTCGCGACGCATCCCGGTTCCCTGCCGTGGCACGTCAATCTGAGGGAAGGGACAACCCAGGTCACCGATTCGGTCTCGGGTGGAGCGGCGCTGGACATCGGGCCGCCCGTCACATGGTTCCCTCAACTTCTCGGCTCGAGAACCGCCGTAGCCCAGTGGGGCATGTCGCCGGTGATCGACGCGACCGAACTGCGCCTGCTTCGGATCGCCTATCGGCGCGCCCACGGCGCACCCGACATGCCGTCGCCCAGATTCATCGACGAGTTGGCCCACGAGTTGAAGGACCAGTTCGCATCCAACGCAGATCTCCGGAACGAGTCGGAGTTGTTCTACGAGTATCAGAGCCGCGCCAGCCACAGCGCCAGCGAATTGGACGCACATGTGCTCACCACGAATGACGCCAGCGTCTGCGCCATCCCCGGCGCATCGGTCGATCGCTCTCCGCTGGCGGCGAATGTATGCCGGAAGATCGAGATGATCCAGCAAGACCTGGCCGAGATCCGCCCCGGCTGGTTCCACGTAGGTTCCAAGCACGACGTTCCAAAGGACGCCTGCTATGTCGGGAAGAGCGGCGACTGCTACGCCTGGGTTCTCCCTGACGGGATCGACGCGCTTACCGAGTTCACTCTTACAGTGCTGAAGATATCCTCCCTGATCAAAGAAACTGAGACGCTGATCAGTCCAGGTTCCGTGAAATTCTCGCCGGGGGACCGAGGCGGCGGGTAGGCGTCGGGCAAACCTTCACGGGCTAGGCCGTTCGTCATTGTCGAAGTTCTTGTCGTTTCCGCCTGGCGTTGCCGACGGGTCGGGTGAGATCATGGCCTCTGCCTCTCGGGACCCTGAAACCAGAGGATCCTGAAACCAGACACCCCACGTCCTGGGGCTTTCTTGAACGGGCATTCGCGGCAACTCGCGCCTACCGAGGACCATACTCGCCGTGATCCGGCGCTTGCCGATTCAACTCGACCGACGGAAAAGGCTCGAATGAAGGGTGTCTGCGATTGGTCCTTATCGTTTCATATGAAGTACATTTATGCAATGCCCGCCCTGATGTGAGTCTGCTAATGGGCGGCCGGGACTGACCCGCCCTCCGGTCCGATCCTGGTAGGGGCTCGTCCCCTGGCACGCTCTCCGGTCCGATCCTGGTAGACCCGGCGCGCCGGGACCATGCACGCCCTCCGATCCGATCATGGTAGGCGCGAGCCCCGCGACGCCCTCCGTTCCGTGAATGGGGCCGCCGAGAAACGGGGAGGGCGTGGACGGGGACTCGCCCCTACAAAGAGAACCACCGTGCTCTCAGACTGTCTGCCACAAAATCTTAGACTGTCTGCGATCGAATCTCCTGTTGGGTGGCGCATCGTTTGTCCTCTCGGACAGCTCGGTGACCCCTCCGGCGGTCGGCGGCGGAATCGGCTCTTTCTCAGTCCTTGTCACGACACAGGCGTTTCCGGAACCGACTTCGATCGCCTTGCTTGGTATGGGCGGCGCTGGAGCTCTCGGTCTCATCCGCCGAACGCGGGCGCAACGCAAGGTCTGATTCGAGAATCCGCAAACCCGAATCGCCCGTTCGAGTAGAATGATCTTAGCGGGCTCATCGGACCAGGTCGCGGTGTCTGAGCTCGCCAGCGGCCCTATGCCTATTTGTAGGAAGCCGCTTCCTAACTCGGCCCTCTGTGTAGCATGAGCCCGCGCGGGGATTCGCTTTCTCGCGCGGGTGTTTTGCTGCACGATGCGTCAAGGAGTTAGTCTGTCTAGAATTGGTCCTCGTTGAACGGGAATCAGTTGTCGAGCGACTCTTCCCAGTCTCCACCCAAGACCCATGAAAGTGCGGACATCCGGCCACTTAGTAGGCCCCACTCGAAATCATTCCAACCCAAGTTCTTCTTTCCGTGTTTCCGTTCGATACGTCGAGCGGCTGTCTTGGCTTGTTCTAGGATCGGCTTTTGTGCCTCAGTCAATGGCTTTTCACCAGTCTGGATTTCGTGGAGCCAATTCTGGTGACGGTTCCACCAGACCTTGTCCCAAAACTCGTTGTAAGCCTGGAGGATGGCATTGTCGTTGCGGCGAAGGATCATCGGCCATTCTTGGCCGGGATCGTCGTCGCTGGGAATCCACTCGACCTTATCCCCTTTCTCGTTGTAGCCGACGCGATGACCGTTGGGTCCAAGTTCGCCCGGAGGCACCGGGTCTGTCGTCTGGGCTTTGGTACGCGGCTTGATCCCGAGAAACTCGTGACGGTATGCCTTGAAAGCCTCAGGTGTCAAGTTTCGCCGGAGCGGGGCAGGGATTAACTTCATGATCCTTTCCGCCTCATCAAGCTTCGCGGTTGAACTGTGTGGCCGTCGTGACCTGAGTTTCCTGATCCGGCTCATAAGGTCACGGAGAATTGCGTTTCGCAACTGATCGATTTGGCTAAAGCTGCCGACCAGTGCCGTTTTGTAGGTGGCGGCCTTGAAATCCCTGAGCTTTCTAAGCTGTGGCAGGTCGATCTTGCTCGGCTCGATCGGGCGATCTGAAAGGTAGAGCATGGCGGGCTTGCCCGCCCCGACAAACTGGTCGATCTCCTCGACAGTTCCTGAATCAGCGACCCCGGTAGCTGTGCCAATCTTGGTCCAAAACATGCCGATCAGCACATCAGAAGTGCGGACGAGCTGGGCATTGATTGCTTCTTGCGGTCTGACGCCGGCTTGCGGCATCGCGTGAGTTTCCCATTTTACGGGCAGTAGAACGACCGCTTCAGCAGCGGCGTGCTGGGCGTTCCATTCGTTGATCGCTTCCGTCGCGGCCTGACGCTCTTGCGGCATGTCGGATGGCGAGGCGATCAGGACCCGGTAGGTGTCAGCTTGAAACGGCACACATCGACTCCATGGGAGGGTGAGGGAGGGAGGTCGGCTCGGGAATTTTTGCTCCGATTTCGCTGGCTCTGCGGGTAAACGCGGACCACCAGCGAGACTGTGTCTTGCCCTGATGATGAAGACGTGATGCCACGGCTAGGGGATTGAGCAGGAGAATATGGCCTATCTCCCGATTACCATCACCAGCGATGAGGATGAAACCTAGGCGGCTCAGTACCCGCATGTGGTCTTTCCAGGTCCGTGCAGCCCGTTTGGGCCTGGTGCAGTTCGACGCGTAGGCAATATCTTCTTCATCCTTGATAGATATGATTTGAGCATCCCTTGCACGGCACCATAACTCAAGGTAGGCCATCCGTGCATCGCCTTCCCCGGGTTCTTTCAACTCATCGACCAGAATCATGATGAGCGGTAGCAAGCGGGAGAGGGTGGTGAAGCCTTTAACGGTAGCTTTGTCGTTACGATCCCAGATCCACAATGCGGAATTGGGCCAGAGCTTGTCACGAAGCTCGAGTTGGTTTTTGTCGATAGCGGTTGTACTCGGCACGATGCGTTCTCCGAAGCAAAAGACTTATAGCTAGGGTACACCCGTTCACATCGTCGTCATTTCGCAGACAATCCCATTGGCATTAGGCATCTGTTTGTGCGACGATGGTCGGGTGTTGGCGTCCCGATCCGCATTGGGCTTGCGACGCGAGACAAGAGCATATTACGCCATAAAGCTTTTGCAATCAATATCTTATGTAACGCAAATTCAAAATGCGTTTTCCACAATCTTCGTCATTTCGGGTATGGGAAGGGCGGTGATCTACATATTCAAGATAGGAATCGGCGATACACCGCGATGGTTTCGTTACTTGTAAAGGACTTACGGCGATCTAAGTGCTCCTTGTTATCCAGGGTGCTCTTTGTGGTCCAGGTGATCCGAGTGCACTAGGTTGGGGTTCTAAAAGGGGGGGAAGCGTGCCTGATTGGCCAAAAAAATCGCCGGCTCATGTCGCCATCGCCATACAGAAACTCGGCTAGCTTTAGGGCTGGTGTCCGTGGGCTGCTCGTCGGGCGGGTCGACGTACTTGCCGAGAATCCGCTTGAGCATTATGCGGAGTTTGAGTCGGACGGGTCCCTTGACCGTCCAGTCGATGGTGGCGATTTACATCACGGTCTTAACGAGCTCGCAGGCGATCAGGGGTAGGCACATGAATGAACACCGAGGTGGGATGTCATCCCCTTGTGCTGTGGGCCTTTGTATACTATCGTAGTGCCATCGGCGGTAGGGAGCGTGTTGTGCTAACCCAATGAATAAATAATGAATATTGAAAATGACTTTGACGTTCGCCTGATCGCTTCGCTGGCCCTGAAAGAGAAGCAGATCCAGCAGAATTACCGGCCGATCATCGCCGTGCATAAATGGTTCGCCCGGCGGCCGGGCACGCTTTTCAGGGGGCTGATCCTGGCGGAGTTCGGCGACCGGCCGCTGGCGAAATCCTACTTTAACGCTAACGATTTTGCTGGCCGGGTCGTGGCCGATCCGTTCATGGGGGGCGGAACGCCGCTGATCGAAGCTAACCGCGTCGGCTGCGACGTGATGGGGTTTGATATCAACCCGATGGCCGCGTGGATCGTCCGCGAGGAGATCGGTCATCTCGATCTTGAAGCTTATCGGGAGGCATCGAAGCGGCTGTTGGCCTACCTTCAGCAAGAAATCGGGGCGGCGTACCGCACGGACTGCCCGCGTTACGGCGAAACTGGCGTTCCCGTGAAATACTTCTTATGGGTGAAGGTCGCCGATTGTCACAAGTGTGGCCAACAAATCGACCTGTTTCCCGGCTACCTCTTGGCCGACGACACGCGGCATGCCTCCAATGTTCTGGTCTGCTCAGCGTGCGGCGAATTGAACGAGGTGGCCGACGTGCGGAATCCGGGCCGATGCTGCGGCTGTGCCGCCGACCTGGTAGTCGAGGGACCGGCGAAGCGGGGCCGTTGTGAATGCCCGCATTGCGGGGCGGATAACGCCTATACCCGGCCCGACCAAGGGCCACCGCGTCACCGCCTGTTCGCAATGGAATATTTTAATCCCAAGCATCACGGGCGGCATAAAGGCCGTTTTTTCAAGAAGCCGGATGAAAAGGATTTGAAGCAGATGGAAGCTGTGAGCCGACGCTGGCGCGCTATGACGCCGGAGTTCGTGCCCGACCAGGAAATCCTGCCGGGCGACGAAACGGACCGGCTGCACCGCTGGGGATACCGCTTTTACCGCGAGCTGTTCAATGAGCGGCAGCTATTAGGCCTGGAGCTTAGCTGCCGCCAGATCGCAGCGACGGCCAATGAACGTGTGCGGCATGCCCTAGCGACGAATTTTTCCGATTTGCTGCGTTATCAAAATATGCTGTGCCGTTATGACACAATGGCACTTAAATCACTCGATATTTTCTCGGTGCATGGGTTCCCGGTCGGGCTGGTGGAATGCGAATCGAATCTCATTGGCTTCGTCAACGGCAACGGGGCCAACGTCGGCTCGGGCGGATGGACCAACATCATCGAGAAATACACGCGGGCCAAGAGCTACTGCGACGCACCCTTTGAGGTGAAGCAAGTCGGCCGCCGTAAAGTGACAGTGCCGATTCACGGAGAATGGATCGGTGAGCGGAAAAACGGGGCGATGACGCGGGCGGTCACGCTGCGTTGTGCGAGTTCGACGACGGTGAGTCTGCCGCCTTCGAGCCTTGATGCGGTCCTTACCGACCCACCGTATTTCGGGAACGTCCAATACGGCGAGCTGATGGATTTCTGCTACGTCTGGCTGCGGCGGCTTGTGGGTACAGAAACCGAGGGCTTCCGCCTGCCGTCGTCACGGTCGCCGGAGGAGCTGACCGGCAACGCCACGCAGGCACGCGGCATCGAGCATTTTACCGATGGGCTGGCTGCTGTCTGGCGGTCGATGTCGCACGCTCTGAAACCAGGGGCTCCGCTCGCGTTTACCTTCCACCATAACCGGATCGAGCCTTACCACGCGGTCGGCGTGGCAATTCTCGACGCGGGCTTGACCTGCCTAGCGACGCTTCCTTGTCCCGCTGAAATGGGCGGTTCCATCCATATTCACGGTACTGGCTCATCGATTGTCGATACGATTTTTGTTTGCCGGACGCAGGGCCGCATGCGGCGAGGTCAGGAGTTCATTTCGCTGGATGGGCTGGAGTTAGTGATGGAGGGTGAACTGTCAATGCTGCGGTCGGCCGGGATGAAGCCGACGGCGGGAGATATTCGCTGCATGGTGTTCGGGCATCTCGTCCGCTATGCGATTGGGCAACTGCGTAAGAGCTGGGATACCAAGCTGTCCACTAGTGCCCGGTTGGAACGCCTCGCCCGCATAATTGCCTCTCTGGGCGACCCTCAGACCTTAATTGATCGAGTGGTTGCAGCAGCGGCTGTCGCGGTTATTGCCCGCGAGATGCCGCTTTTCCCTCAGGATGACCGCGATGCCGTTTCCGTTTGAAGTGCCGTTCGAGGAGTTGCAGGCAGATGTTGACACTTATATCGATGAAGTGTTTACCTGCCTGCAATCGGCGTTCATGA
The DNA here is from genome assembly GCA_963818975.1 of uncultured Planctomycetota bacterium. Taxonomy (GTDB): domain Bacteria; phylum Planctomycetota; class Planctomycetia; order Isosphaerales; family Isosphaeraceae; genus CAWFUI01. The sequence continues at coordinate 472,416 of CAWFUI010000017.1, forward strand.
CGCTGCCCAAGGGCCCGGGCTTCGTCGAATACCCGGTGTTCGAGCGGGGATATGAGGAACTGAAGCGGGTCACGGGTGATTTCCGCAACGTTACCCCGGCCATCGTTCTCGACGCGATTTGCCGCGTGCCGGTAACGTTCGTCGTCCTCCGTGCGATCCTCGGCTTCACCCCGCCCGAATTGGCGTACGTCACCGGGCAGCGTTCCAAGGTCGAAGTGACGCAGACGGCGGTCCGCTCGCTGGACCGAAGGATTCGCATGGCTCCGTTGACGTCGTTGGGGGCGCTGGGGCGGCTCACCGACCAGCGGCTGCGTGCCCTGGTCAACACCGCTTGCGAGTTGCTAGCGGAAGGGGTGCCGGAAGTGCCGCCGGATGTACTGCACCGGATGGACAAAGCCGACACTAGGAACGGACTGGCGAGCATCCAGCCGATGGCTGATCTTGGCGTGCCCTATGCGATGGTGCTGTATGAGCGTTTCCTGGGCCGGCCGTTCGCCGGGCACCGGGATTCGGTCAGCGAGCTGGTTGGCGATATCGTGGAAACGGCCATCGAGGGCGTTCTGACCCGGTACGGCATCAGCTATCGGAAGACGAAGCGTGCAGAGCGGGTAAGCGGCTTTGACCAGGCCCCTGATTTCATCGTCCCCGATGAGTTCAACCCGCAGATCATCATCGAGGCGAAAGTCACCGAAGACGATGGCACGGCCCGCGACAAAATAACCCGCGTGCAGCACCTGGGGGCGTTGAGCTTGAAGGATGTTAAGCCAGGAGAGCCGCCTCGTTTCGAGGTCATCGCCTGCATCGCTGGGCGGGGCTTCAAGGTGCGGCGGGAGGATATGAAAAAGCTGCTGCTGGCGACGCGTGGTAAAGTGTTCACGCTTGAAAATCTGAACCACCTGATCGAGTGGACGCGGATGCGGGAATTCCAAACGAAGACCCCGACGTGAACGCCCCGAAGACCAAACGGGTACCAAGAAAACCTTGGAGTTGAGATGGCCAAGAAGGCTGCAGGAGCAACGCCGGTTACGACGCCAGCCAACCAGGCATGGACGCTGCTTGAAACCTCATTCCGCGAAAGAATTAACCATCCGTCGAGAGATCGGGGTCCAGAACGCGAGGCGGTCGAGCGGCTGGTTCCCCTTGACCAGCAGGTGAACATTGAAGCGATCCTACAACGCGATCGCACGCCCTCGAAGGCCTACCGGACTCTTCTCTTCATCCAGCTTGCATATCGGCTCGCTCTAGGCAGCGATGCCGACCTCACCCGCCAACAGGTCGGGGGCCGAGGGCGATCCGGGGTAGACGGGAAGCTTCATGGCCTTCTGAGGGCGGCTCACATCACGAGCCCTGTGGATGCGTATCAGAACATCGGGAAAGGGAGCGGGACGCTCGACAACGGCCATTTCCCCGCTTCCGATAACTTTCTGAGATGGGCCTCCAAGCCAGAGCGAACCCTTGAGCAGCTCGAAGCCGTGTTCCAGTTCGCGTGCTCTGAGATTGTTTCCACGGCCCGGCCGGTGTTGCCATTCCCTGAGCTTAATCCCAACAAACTGAGTTTCGCTGCCGTAATGAATCTCTTCGTGGAGCTGCTGGCGGTCCCCTCGGGAGGGGCATACCAGCAATTCATCGTAGCGGCCGTGCTGCACGCCAAGGTCAGGCAGGCTGCAAAGGGCCAAACCGTTACTACGAAAAACCTCACCGCCTCAGACAAAAGCGGTGGGGACGCAGCTGACGTCCAAATCAAATCGGGAAATGATGTCGTCGAAGGGTTTGAAGTGACCGCGAATTCGTGGTCTGTAAAGCTGGGCGACGCTGCCTCGAAGATTCGGGCCAACGACCTACCCCGGCTTCACATCGTTGCCCGAGTGGATGAAGCATTTGGGGACGTGCTCCGCGAGCTGCTCGGTTTAGGCGGTGATTTGTCGGTTTTAGAACTCACAAACTTTGTGGCGGGCGTCGTCGCCGAAACAACGAACGTCTCTCGGGCCTTGGCGTTACTGCGCCTGTACGAGCTTCTAGATCGGCACCAGCCGGTGATTAACCGAGTCAATGACTACGTTAAGCTCCTGGAAAGCCACGGCCTCACCGTTCCTGCCGGCACATCGTCATAGCCGCATTCGATAGGCTCAACTGAGAGGCATGAGATAATGCTGCATCCACGGGAGGAAAAGATCGAGGGTGCAGTCAATTCGGCTTTTCGGTACACGCGTATAGGATAGACGTGCTCTGAGAGAAAGGTCTGCCGATGTCACCCAAAATCCCGCCTCATCGTTCAACTGCCAAAGCGGGCGTGAATGCGGCTCGGACGCTGTTTGAAAGTTTCAATTACGTATTTCAAGAGGTGGAGCTAGGGAATGACTTCGGCAAAGACGCGTATGTTGATTTGGTGAATGGGCGTGAGGTAACGGGCATCTGCATTGCCCTTCAAATCAAGAGCGGTGATTCCTTCCGCCGGGAGGAGGGCTATGCGTTCCCGATTGGAGAGCATGACCCGAGCCTCAGACACCCTGCATTTGAACCTCTTCCGCGGTCCAATCGCAGACACCCTGCATCTGAGACTCTTCCATCGGTCGAAAGGAAACGCCAATCGACGGGCACCGATCTCAGACCGCCTGGGAATCCATTCCCTGGTTGCCTGACGATGCCGTCTGGGAGGCCGATTTCGCCGACGCAGCGTCGACGAGCAGGGGCGCTGCATTTCCGCCCCCTGCACCCCCGGCTAGCCTCTCTCTGATCCGCGAAAGAGGGCGGCCCGATCGCCGACGGCCACGAAACTCGCCGAGCGATTTTTCAACGTCTTATCCGCGACGTATTCTGGAACGTGGATTGGGTATCGTTGCCTATGCCGTCCCGACGAGGGGCCCGATCGCAGAACGCCAGAAGATCCGATGGCAAAAACATCCTTGGATGCGTCAGACTCGACCTTTTGACGGCGCCTGGAGCAGAGACACACGCGATGAAGCGAGAGACCTACCAAGTCTCGACGATCGGCGTTTTGATAGCTGCCGGAACAGCGAGCGAAATCCCAGGCACTCTGATTTCCGGCTGGCAAGGCGTCGGCTGCCTAGGTTTTCGTCGAGCAGGTTCCTCACGGTAAGCCCATTCGTAGACACTCTAAGACTTTCACCCCTAAGACTTTCACCCCTCGCCGATTCGCAGCCCGCAAAGTGTGCCCAGACTACCCATTGTGGAATTTCAAGATTTCTTGCCGGTTTTGGCTCTGAAAAGCAACTAACACTATGAAACCATAATCGGTGGGCTCTTTCTCAATCCGGATGTTCGTGCAGAAGTCGGCTGCCTCGGACCGGCATGCCGCTCGGGCTGGAAATGCGCTCTCGCGTGGAGAGGCGGAAGGAGCCACCGAGAGGAAGGGGGACAGGGTCGGTTCACGGGCGCCAGGAAAGGAACGACGGTAAGGGCAGGGAGCCAGAAAAGACTGCCGGCCCAACCCAACTTGGTCAGAACCCCCACATTGAAATTGGGTTTCCTCCTTCGGCGGATCGTCGACGTTTGGTCGGGGAGCGAGGGGGCTCAACCAAGGAAGGTCTTCAATCACAGGGAAGTGAGGGGAGGCCGGAAAAGACAGCCGGGCCTCCTTGATTGACGCAGAACCCCCAGATTGAAATTGGGTTCGTTTGGTCAGGGAGCACCTTTGCTACTGACCACTGTCCCCTGTCAACTGTCCAGCTCGACAGAATTGGGTTCGTTTGGTCAGCGGAGAAGATTCTTAACCACGGATCTCGAAGATCCGCCTCTGGAGGAGCAACGGATCACACGAATGGGAACGGAGATCGGAAAAGTCAGCCCGAATCACTTAGCCAACGTAAAGCCCGCAGCTTGAAATTGGGTTCGTATGGTCAGGGAGCGGTGAAGGATTCACCGCGGGGACGCAAAGCTCGAAGATCCGCCTCTGGCGGGCCGCGAAGTGGAAAGTTCGAACCGGAAAAGTCAGCCGGAATCAGCAAGGCAACGCAAAGCCCGCAGCTTGAAATTGGGTTCGTTTGGTCAGCTGAGAGGATTCTCAACCGCGGAGCACGGATGGGAATCGGAGATCGGAAAAGTCAGCCGGAGCCAGCAAGGCTCCCCAGAACCCGTAGGCCGGGGATTGGCTTTCCGCCTTTGGCGGATGCTGGGTGGCAACTGAAGCAACGCTCGTAGTTTGGAATCGAGCCTAATTCATTGGACATCTCTCATCCGTGTTATCAGTGTTATCCGTGGTTAAGTCCGCTTCTCTTCCCAGAGCCCCGCAGATTGAAATTGGGTTCGTCTGGTCAGGGCGGTCACAGAACCCACGCTCGTAGTTTGGAATCGATCTTGATAGATTGGAGATCTCTTATCAGTGTTATCAGTGGTCAAAAGCTCTTACTTCCCCAGACTTCCCCAGATGGAAATTGGGTTCCCTCCTTCGGCAGATCTTCGACGTTTGGTCAGGGGAGAAGATTCTTAACCACGGGTAACACGGATGGGAATGGGAGATCGGAAAAGCCAGCCTGAATCAGCAAGCCATCGCAGAGCCCGCAGATTGAGATTGGGTTCGTTTGGTCAGGGGAGAAGATTCTTAACCACGGATCGCACGGATCACACGGATGGGAACGGAGGTCGGAAAAGTCAGCCGGAATCAGCTAGCCATCGCAGAGCCCGCAGATTGAGATTGGGTTCGTTTGGTCAGAGTGGCAAGAGAATCCACGCTCGTAGTTTGGAATCGATCCCAATTCATTGATCATCTCTTATCCGTGTTATCAGTGTTCCTCCACAGGCGGATCTTCGTCCCGCCTTCGGCGGATCTCCGATATCTGTGGTTAAATGCTCTTCCCTCCCCAGACCCCGCAGATTGAGATTGGGTTTCCGCCTCCGGGGATTTTAGCGAGGCAGCTTCTCAAGCGTATCGGAACACGGCTCGGTAAGTGGCAACCTGAAAGTTCAAGCGCGTTTGGTTATCTTCGCTAAACCCACGTTTTGGGATTGGGTTCGCTCGTATCGAGTCGGAGGGAATGGACCATGAGAATCGACACTGGGGTCGAGTTAACTCGCCGCAAAGCCTTGGCGACGATCGGATGCTCCGCTGGGCTCTGGCTCGCGGATCCCTCTCACCGATGGGCACTTGCGCAAGATCGGCCGAGGGTTTCTCCGCCATCGCCAGCTTCCTTTGGGCCTCGGAAGAAGGTCGCCGCGGTCGTGACGACGTATTTCCCCAATAGCCATGCCGATCACATCGTCGGCAGGTTTCTCTGGGGCTATCAGTGGAAAGGGAAGCACCATCAGCCGGGTTTCGAGGTGGTTTCGCTCGTTTCAGATCAGCATCCCGCCGACGACAAGATCCCCAGGCTTGCCGAACGGTTCGGCTTTAGGCTTTGCAAGAGCCCAGCCGAGGCCTTGAGAGCTGGCGGAACGGAGCTTGGCGTCGACGCGGTGCTCCTGATCGGCGAGCACGGCGAGTATCCCAACAACGCCAAAGGCCAAAAGCTCTATCCCAGGTTCGAGCTTTACGAGCAGATTGTCGAAGTGTTCCGGAAATCGAATCGATCGGTCCCTGTCTTCAACGACAAGCACTTGAGTTACGATTTCAACCAGGCCAAGACGATGGTCGAGCAGGCCAAAGAGCTTGGCTTCGGCTTCATGGCAGGGTCTTCGCTGCCGGTCACGTGGCGGAACCCCGAGCTCGAGCCTGAGCTGGGAAGCGAATTCAAAGAGGCGCTCGTCGCGGCCTATGGACCCGAAGAGATCTACGGATTCCACGCCTTGGAGACGCTCCAGTGCATGGTCGAGCGCAGGGCAGGCGGAGAAACAGGCGTAAAAGCACTGACATGCCTAAAGGGTAATGAGGTCTGGAAAGCGGGCGACTCTGGGCTTTGGTCTTGGGATCTCTTGGAGCACGCCCTGGGCCGATCCGAGACGCTTAGTCCTGGAGACATTCGTTATAACGTCGCGGAACCGTTCGCGATCGTCGTGGAGTATGCCGACGGGCTCAGGGGGGCCATTCTGCTCTTGAACGGGCATATCGCCGATTTCAATTTCGCTGCGTACGTAAAAGGCTCGAGCAAACCGATCTCCTGTCAGTTTTACTTGCCGAATCCGCCCGGGGCGAATTACTTTTCGTCGTTGACGAATCGGATCGAGGTGCTGTTCGAGACGGGCAAGCCCCCCTACCCTGTCGAGCGGACGCTCTTGACGTCGGGCGTGCTCGATTTCGCCCTTGGGGCTCTGGCTTCGAAGTCGGGCAGAACCCTAACGCCCCAGCTCGATATCGCTTACCGGGCGCCTAAGGATTCGGGTTTCGCGAAGGGAAGCCCAGCGAGCCCTGTCGTCTCGGATTGAGCGGTCGAACCCGGGCGTCAGACCTCGTCGTTCGAGACGTCGAGCTTCTTCTCGGCGGATTTGTTCGACGCGATGAAGAGCGTGATCGATGTATAAACCAGAACCGCGACGACGACCCATAAGAGCATTTTTACGTTGAGCGATTCGACGACGTAGACGGCCACGAGGACTCCGGGGATCCCGCCAATGGCAAGTCCTAAAGCCGTTTTGCGGTCGTAACGTCCCGAGCGGAAGAACCGGATCGCGGCGGCTGGAAGAATGATCGAGGCGGAGGCCGCCATGATGGGAAAGACCGACTTTGGGTTCATCCCCAGCATGTAGGTCACAGCCATGGTGGGCGCGTAGTTGCCGATGCCCAGGCTCGTCAGCGAGCCGATCACCAGGCTGGCAAAGATTGCTACTGCAAGCTGCCAGCCACGTAGGCCAATGGCATCTCCTCCGGTTGGGAAGAGGTTGCTTTGCCTTAGCGCGATGAAGGCCGCGGTGATCAAAAGCGCTATCGCCATGGCTCTTTGAAAAAAGCGCCGAGGCCAGCGCATGACGATCCCAGCGCCAAACCACGCCCCCAGGCCGCCGACCAACACCATGGGAACCAAGGTGAGGAGATCGACCGGCACCGCCTTGAGGAAGAGCGCTGCTTCGAGCCAGGTCGGGATGGCGTGGCCGACGTTGAGCGTTCCGGGTATCTGTTCGTCGTCGACCAGCTTGCCCAGCCGTAGCGCGGTTGTCGTCGTCGCGAACGAACCGACGCCGAGGGTGTCGAGAAAATCGGTAGCGAAGCCAAGAGCCAGCAAACCACCCATTCGGGTCACGGAATATACCTTCGTGGGCATGGAAGTCCTGTCGCGGCTGGACCGCGGTTGATCATAAAGTTATGCGTATCGCCGCCATATTTCTGGACGAACGAGGATATCGGCTCAATCGTCGGCTTTCCAGAGCGTCGGACGAGAAGGAGAGCCGTGGTATCGGCGTAAGCCTATCCCTGATAAAGCTTTGAGACGACGAGTGCAAAATAACGAAGAATTCGGACGTTCGAAAAGTGCGGACTTTTCGGTTTTGTCTGACGACGCTGGGCATTGGCTTTCGATAATGATCGTACTCTCCCGAGATCTCGCGAGCATCGCGGCGCTCGGAACCCGTACGGAACGCGGTGGACTCGATAGAGTAGTGTCCATCACGCGGGGAGAAGAGAATGGCTCTGCGCCCTCAGTGGCTATTGGCGATTGCCTGCGCGCTGGCTCTGATGAGCTCGTGCGAAAGCGCCCTTTCCCAGACTCTTCCTTCTGGACCAAGGGCTTCACAACCGCCCGACCTCGGTCTGCCTTCGCCGATGGGGCCCGAGGACCGGCCAACGGCCAGCAGCGGGGCTCTTGCTCTGGACTCAGAGATCAAGAGGCTTGAAACGAAGTTCGGATCCGATTCCGAAGGCCTGCAAATTCCCAAAGGCCTGCCGATCAACCTGGCGACTGCGATGCAGCTTGCGGGCACTCAGCCGCTGGACATCGCCATCGCAACGGCTCAGGTCCAAGCGTCGGTGGCAGCATGCTCCAAGCCAAGGTGCTGTGGATCCCCAACCTCAACTTCGGAGTCGACTACTTCCGCCACGACGGATATCAGCAGAACCTCTTCACTGGAGCGAACTTTTCAAAGGATAGGCAGAGCTTCTTCACAGGCGCAGGCCCCAGTTTAAATGTTGGGGTCACCGATGCGATCTTCCAGCCGCTGGCTTCGAGGCGGATCGTCGCGGCTCGCCAGGCCGACGTCCAGGCTGCCCGCAACGACGCTCTGCTGTCGGTGACCCAGGCGTTTTTTCAGCTTCAGGATTCGCGAGGCAGGCTCTTTGGAGCGCATGCGTCGATAACCCGGGCAGAGCGGCTGGTGCAGTTTGCGAAGGCCCTGGCGCCCAGCTTGATCGCCCCGCTCGAGATCAATCGAGCCCAGGCGGAGCTCCAGAGCCTTCGCCAAACCCGGCAGGCCGCGATCCGAGATTGGCGAGTCGCAAGCGCTCGTTTGGCTGAGATTTTGCTCCTGGATCCAGGGACCTTGATGGAGCCGATCGAGCCTCCGTTTCTGGTGCTGACGCTCTTGCCCGATTCGCCCCCTGCCGACGAACTGATGTACATAGCATTGGCAAACAGGCCCGAGATCGCCTCGAGACGCGACCTTGCCGCTGCTGCGGAGAAGATCCTCAAGCAGGAGAGATCGAGGCCTTTCTTACCACAGCTTTATATCCTGAGCCCAGCCACGGCCAACGGTCAGATTGCGGCAGGGAACTTCGCGGGAGGACCCAATCAATATCTGAGTGCGAACAACTCGAGGTTCGACATCGAGCTCTCGGCGGTCTGGCAGCTTCAGAACGCAGGGGTTGGCAACGTCGGCAGGATCAGGCAACGGAAGGCAGAGCTTGGCGTTGCCGAACTCGAGCTCACTCGCACGATGTTTCGCGTCCGATCCGAGATCGCGCAAGCCGTGGCCCGGCTGCAAACTTCGCGAATTCGCGTTCGAGAGACGCAAGAGGGCGTCGATCAGGCGATTCAGTCCGCCGACAAGAACTTCGTTGGCCTGAGCCAAACGACTAGACCCGCTGGAGAGCTGTTGAGGCTTGTCGTTAGACCGCAAGAGGTCGTTGCGGCGATCATCGCTCTCCAGACCGCGTACGAGCAGTATTCCCAGGCCGTCAACGAGTACAACTCTGCCCAGTTCGAGCTCTACAGGGCCCTTGGCAGGCCGGCGCAGCTGCTCACATCGCAAGGCGCACCGCCCCACGGCGCCCCTGATCCTCACGGCGGAATGGGCAACCGCTAGGTCTCGACGATTCAACCTAACCCAAGGCCTGACGACCGATAACAGCCGATTGCTCGAAAAATAGTCGATCGGTTGCAAGGTTTCCGACCGACCGCCGACTAATACCCGCAACCTCGCCATACGCCAGAGCGAAAGCATCCAGGCTTGGTCGTGCCATTTATGGCGGGCGATTGCTTCTTGAATTCAACGAGAGGTGCTTCTATGATCCAGCGTCTTCGCGCAAAGCGTTCGTCCGTTTGCAGAGGTCTCGAGATGTTGGAGACTCGACAACTGATGTCTCATCAGTCGGCAAGCTTTGTTTACACCCAAACGGACAATTCAAACCCGGGTCAGAACGCCGTCGTGGCCTATGAGCGTCATACGAACGGTCAACTGACGGAAATCGGCTCGTTCAAGACCGGCGGGACCGGCGTTGCCAACACAGCCGGTCTGCTTGGACCTGACGATTCGGACAAAGAAGTGATCGCCAGCCCCGACGGTCGTTTCGTCTTCGCAGTCAACCAAGGCAGCAACTCCGTCGCGGTTTTCGATGTAAAGAGCAACGGTGCGCTTTGGTTGGTCGGTCGCGCGGCGGTCGGTTCAGGAGGCACAGAGCCGGTGAGTCTGTCGATCGCCAACGGCCGGCTTTATGTGCTCAATCGAGGTGATGAAGTCCAGGGTCAAACCGGCTCGATCGCGCCTTCGATCACTGTCTTTAACATTGGGCGCAACGGCTGGCTCCAACAGATTTCCGCGGATACGATCACCCTGACCCAAGGCCTTTCGCCATCTCAATTGTTGATCTCGAACAATTCGAAACTGGCGTTCCTGGACACGTTCACCCCTCCGCCCCTGAACAACGTGGCGGGCGGAACGAGGTGGTCCCGTTTAAGATCGCGGCCGATGGCAAGCTCGTCCCCGTAACCAGCGGGGGCCTGGGCGTCCCGTCGACTCCGCCGCTGCTCCTCGGCCTGGTTCAGCACCCGACCGCGAACATCATCTACGCAGGGATCGTTGGAGCCAATCAAGTCGGGGTCTTCACGTTCGACAACTCCGGTAATTTGACCCTCGTCGACACGCTCGCCGCCCAGGGCAAGGGTCAATGTTGGACGACCGTGAGCGCCGATGGAAAGTACCTCTACACGGCCGACACCGGCACGAATAGTGTTGGCGTCTACTCCTTGGCCGATCCTTTGCATCCTGTACAGATTCAAGAGTTCGTGCTGGGCGGGCCCCAGAATTCATCTGGCAATGCCTCGGACCCTCGGCAAACCACGGATTTTGAATTCGCGCTCGATCCCAACGGCAAGGCGCTTTATGTGATCGACCATCAGACCACGTCCGACGGTTCGTTCCCGCAAGGCAACGCTCTGCATGTGCTTTCGATCGCAGCGGACGGCACGCTTACGGAAGGCGCAGGCTCACCGCTGTTGCTTCCAACCAGCATCCCCGCCGGGGCGGATCCTCAGGGAGTTGCAGTGGTCGCGGCGCAGCACGACAATGATGGTGCTCATGGTTAAGCAGAGCCAGGATATCGACGAACAAGCGTCCGAGCCTTTGCCATACTTCAGCGAGGCGAGGCGCGGAAAGGATCCCAGCGGCACGCACCGTCGGGATCCTCTTCCGACTTCTCGATCCAACGAAGAGGCCGGCGTTCATTCGCTTCCCGAGCAGTGGCTGACGCTTCACGGCGATGCGTTGTTTCGTTACGCACTGGTTCTGGTGAGCGATCAGCATCGGGCGGAGGATCTTGTACAGGAAACTCTGTTGGCGGCAATCGAGGGTCGAGGTCGATACTCCGGGGCGGCCTCCGAGCGGACTTGGCTCGTCGCCATCCTCCGCAACAAGGTGGTCGACGAGCGTCGTCGAGAGCGTCTTCAGAGCCGGTATCTCGCCGATTCCGACCTCGTGGTTGAAGAGAATTTCAATCGTATTGGCAAATGGCGCAAACCGCCCAGCGGTTGGACGCCCAACCCGGAAGAGCTTGTCGAGAGCAAGGAATTCTGGGCAGTGTTTAACGGCTGCATGCGCATGTTGCCTGTACATATGCGCGAAGCATTCGCTTTGCGAGTTATCGAAGATCTTGACGCTGCAGAAACGTGTCGTATGCTTGATATCAGTAGCACGAATCTCTGGACTTTGCTTTTTCGAGCTCGCGAACGGCTTCGTCGGTGTCTGGAGCGCAAATGGTTCATCAGAGAGGAGGTCTGACGTGTTCTCGTGCCGCCAAGAGGTCCGTCGGACCATCGACCTGCTGGAACGCCGCCTCTCCCCGACGGAACGACTGGGTAGGTGGACGCATCTGCTGCTCTGTCGTCATTGCCGTTCGCACTCGCGACAAGTCGACCGGCTCCGCTTCGTTCTGGAAGGCGGAGGCTCCGCGAAGGAACAGTCGCTCCCTCGGCTTTCTCTCGAGGCCCGCGCACGCATCGCCGCGGCGCTGGGCGATTCGCAACAATTCGAACACTGACCTCGGACGCGAGTTCGAGCACGGCTGTTGGACGATGATCACTTGGCCGCGGGGGTAACGTCCTCGACGTCCTGCGTCTGTCGCTTGTCCTGAGAGATCCTGACGATTTCCTTCGATTTGGCGAAGTCGATCTCCGCGAGGTTGATCTTACGGACGCGACGATTGTGTTGCGTGTGGTAATAGAGGACTCGATTTTTCGTGTCGCTGCACGTCGTCCATTGCGTTGAGCTGCGCATTCCTTTGGTTTTGTCATCGCCCGAACCCTCGGAGGCGCCGAGCGGGACGTTGAAGTTGTCGAGGATTCGAAACACCTCGTACATTGCTTCCTCGCCTGTATTCACCGGTCTGGCCGTTTGGGAAAACGCCACTGCCCTGATGAATCGGGAAGGAGGAGTAAAGTCGCCTGGGAGGCCGATCATTCCGCTGCCTCCGCCTAAAGGCTTGAAATTCATGTCGGCAATTTTCTTGTCTGGGAGGGATACCGGAGAAAGATTGACATAATTGCGTAGATTGGTTTCATGCCACTCGTAGCTAGGGGAGTTGGTGACGGCGCCCAGTGGAGCATCGAAAATCCTGAGATCTCCCTTCAAGTATTCGATGACGATTGACTTACCGCTCGGCTCGGTGACGATGAAGTGAACGCCAGCGACGATGCCCAGCGCCGGTTCGACCACCGGCACGACGCGGACGTTTTGAACGGCGGTTCGTACCTCCGCGATCGAATCGCAAGTGGCAAGTAAATACGTCCCGAGGTCGGTTGGCGCCAGAGATTTATCAGCCTCTGCTGGCACATACTTCTGATATTCAGCAGTCCCTGGGTGATAGAAGAGCCCGACCGCCATGCCTTTCTCGTTCATCCCTTCGATGACAATGTCCTTGTGCACTCCGTCCATCCCAACGATGCCGTACTTGGTCGTCCAGGACAGTCCTGGTTTTCCGTCGGGCGTCACTGAAGCGAACTTGAAACCTCGAGGGATGACGACCAACCGAGAATGGAGATCGAAGGAGCCCCATTCCATCGTTCGGCCGAACACAACGGCGCCGTCCTTCGCCCTTAAAGTGATACCTGTGCATGCCAGTATCTGTTGACCCGCCAGGCAGGCCGCCAAAAAAACGACGGCTGTGCGTCTAGTGCGGTGGAAAGCGAACATGCGTGATGATCTTTCTATCTTAAAGACGACGTTCTTCAACGAGTTCTCTTGAGCATTCGCACGCTTTCAGTCGCGTCAAGTTTTGCGGGGCCCATGTTGGTTTCCCCTTTGCTCCAGAAGGCTGGGAAGGCGTCGACCGCGAAGACGGTCTGCTTGCCATGTGGGCCTGCGTTGATCACCCAATCGAAATCAACCATTCCTGCCAGGATTTCACCTTTTTTCGTGCCGAAGTAGAAGTCGGTGTTAAAATTAGTCTGCTCGAAGCTCGTGTCGTACGGCACGCAACCGACCCCCTCGAGATGGAATTCTCCCCAGCAGTGGCCTCCCTTGCTCTTATTGTCGACTGCCCATAGCCCGCAGACGGTCCGCGCTGGGATCTTGTTCGCCCTGAGGATCGACGTGCCGACGACGCCGTGCCGGCAGCATTCGCCATAGCCGACTTTCAAGATCTGGCTGCAGATCCATTCGCCGCCGTCTTTTGTGTCGTATGGCAAGACCTTCGGTCGACGGAGTTCCTTGTACACACGAAAAGCGAAGTCGATGGGTTTCTCACTCTTGCCAATCCACATCTTATGGTCGTTCATCCAGGTCTTGACGTTCGGTTTGTTGAAATCGAACGTCTCCGTCTCGGCGAGGTAACTTGCTTTCTCATCGGCTGAAAGGGGAGCCGGTGGATTGGAGGACTTGCCCTTCTTGAGCTGCTGGTGATAGATCGTGGCGCTAAACGTGGTTCGGACAGTGAAGCCGCTTCGCACTTTCAAATCGTCCCCGTCGTAGTCGATGAAGAGCATCCGTCGTTTCTCGAGGCTTCCCTCCTTAACCTCTTTGAACGGCTTCCAACCCGAGTCGGTCAGCAGCTCTGCCTTGGCGGAGACGTCTCTGCTCCAGGCCAGAGTGGGAGGGTAGCGGAGAGCGACGATCCATCCCTTGGCTTTGTCCTTGGGGAAGCTGTACTTCCATTCCTTCGAGTAGCTTCGCGGTGGGACGGAGTGTACACCATGCGCCATTCGGGCCCCGTCTTCTGGGCCAAGACATCGGGACAAATCAGGAGAAGACAAATCAACGTAGGGAATGCGACTCGAGACATTCGAAGGTGCTCCGCGGGTCTCTGGGTGGGGCCACGGTCGAACGAAGTCGGCGTCTACGGCGCCGACGCTGCTCGTTATTTCGATGTTTGCGGATTATAGCACGGTTTGACGCATCGTCCAGAAGTTGCAGGCTCACTAATCGCTTTGATCCGCCCAATTATCTTCCCATCGCTCATACTTACGCTTTTCCAAGCATGATGTGCTCTCCATAAGCCGAAGTATCTTGATGCGCCCTCAAGTCTTCGCGCATCTCAACGTCGCGACCGTACCACACTTAAGTCAGATCGGCCGGTTCCCACTCCAAGAGGCTCAACATGCGTCGAGGCATTCCCAAGAGACCGCTGCGGCTCGTCGTGGATCAACTCGAGACGCGTTGCCTGCTGACCGCGCCTGAAATCATTGGCAACGCAGGGCAGATCATACTCAGTCAATTTCAGCCCTACGGATTTACGTCGACCGTCGGCACGCAATTTCACGGAGTACGACTGCGCGGACCTTTGAAGATAGCGGTTTCCAGCCCCTCGACCAATCCCAGCCAGCCAACGTTAACGCAGATCGTCAATTCAGGACTCGTGTCCAAGAGCCAGTTCAATGGCGATGGGTTTCATACCGTCGGACTACAATTTGGACGCGTGCGTCTCGGTGGCGGGCTTACCGTCAGCGGCTCTGACAACGAAGACTCAGGCCTGCCGCCGACAACTCCCATCCTTCCGTTTCTCTCTAATCGAGGGTTGATCTCCAAATCGCAGTTCAACGACGGCGGCTTTGGTACTCTTGAACTGTCCTCGAATGGTGTTCCCGTCTCGAGAGAGGGGCGCGTCGGTCTCCAGTGGCGCAATACGTACGTACGCGGGCCGGTGGACGTCGGCGTTGACGTCAACGTCATTCAGCCAGGCGCCTCGACCACAGTTCCCACATCCACGACCTCGGTCACGACCTCAAGTGTGCAGAACTCGCCAGCACTGACACCAGGGCAAGGCAAAACGGTTATCGACTTCACCACCAACAGCGGGAGAATCCGTAACTCGCAGTTCAATGACGGAGGGTTCGGCGATATCGGGATGCAGTGGTTGGATGTCTCAGTCGGCGGTCGGGCAGGAACTTCGTCCAACAGCCTCTTCATCAAACCGCAACAGGACAATTATGGGCCAATCACTATCAAAGATCAGGTTTTCGGTCAATCGTCAAATATGGTAGCCTCGCCAGCGAGCGAGACGCCACAATCGAGTCTTGCTGCCGCGAGCTACGGTAGCGCGAGCGCTGCTGCCGAGGCAATGCTTCCTCCCGGCCAGACTTATACGAACTCGGCGACAAATAGCGGCAGGATCGTCAACTCACAGTTCAACGACGGCGGCTTTGGCGATATTGGTCTCCAATGGAATAAGGTACGCGTCAATGGGAACGTGAACGCGGTACACAACTCACTAACAGTTCAGCCAGAGAACAAAGGTCAAGGGCTGATTACGGTCGCTGGTATTCAATTCCCCAACGTCACTCCCGCGCCACCGAAACCCAACCGTCAGCCCTGGTATACACTTCCGGCTGAACCAGCGGTTGTCAAAGTAGACGGCAATTCGGTCGCCAAGCAATTGCCAAGACCCACAGGCCCGCTCAATCCTCATTTCCGGATTCCTTTCTCGGGAACGGGAACGGTCACGCTGCCATTTAGCGGCAACTACCCGCTTGTCAATTCAGCCAGCAACAGCGGACTGATCCAATCGGCGCAATTGAGCGCGGGTGGATTCGGCGACCAGGGGCTCCAGTGGCAGAAGGTACGCGTCCACGGCAACGTGTCGATCGTTCACAACTCGCTCTCAGTGCATCCCGAGGGTTCTGGTCTCCAAGGCCTTGCGGTGTCCAACGTCTCTTATGGTCCTCCCGTCTCTCAGAAACTCTCGAGTCGCCTTGCTGTTTTGCCTTACGCGGTGATTTCTCCGATTGCCGCGGGCGCCGGCTTGTCAACGACCATGGGCGGACAAACCTTAAGTGGACCAAAGGTACTTGGCCCACCGAACAATCGCATTCTGACGAACCAGCAGCTTGCGTCGGCGAAGGGGACCGACGTCTTCCTCCAGTGGAACGGGATCGAGCATCATCGAGGACTGGTGATCGTCCACAACATCATCAGCATCGGCGGTCTGGGTCCGCAGACTGGCCCAATAACCCTTAGCAACATTCGCTTTCCGTTCAAGGTTCCGCCGCTTACCGTTATGAGCACCTCGACGGATCAACCCACGTCGCCTGTCAGCTCCGTCCCAAGCTCCGTGACTAAGCCACGAAAACGCCAAAGCCGAGTCTACTGAATTCGGCCGACAACAGTGGGATCATCAGTCACGCACAGTTTAGCGACGGAGGATTCGGTGCGGAGGGGCTTCAGTGGAAGAACGTTAGCGTCAACGGTTCGGTGAACGTCGTCGAGAATACCTTGGCAGTCGACGCCTCCGCGGACCTTCCCGCTGGCGACGTCTCTGGCCCGATCACAATCTCAGGGGTTACGTTCAACAGCGGTGCGCTTTCAGGCAAGCTTTCGAGAGGCGGCAACCAGATCATCGTTTCGCCTCCAAGCTACTTCAACCGATCGTCGACGCACCCTCTGAACCTTGGTAAACCACTTCCGCAGGATCCTTCGGTGCGGGAAGATAGTGCGAACAGCGGTATTTTGAATGGCGGCCAACTCGCCGCGGGAGGCGCTGGGCACGCCCTCCTTCAATGGCAATGCGTGAAGGTCGACGGCGGCGTTCGAGTGATCGACAACGTACTTTCGATAAGCGTCGCCAACAGGCCTTCCGGACCGATCACGATCTCGAATGTGACGTTCGCCTAGCGTGAGACGCCGATCCGTAGGAATGCGAAATTACGGCTCGAGCCAACGTCCCTCCGCGGCGCTAAGCCGCGGGCGGGCGCGTCGACGATCTTCACTAGCCCTTCTTTGGCTTCAACAACAAAGTGTAGAACGGACCATTCGTCGTTCCAGTATGGTACGCCTCGACTTCGATTTGCCCCTTATTGTTGATGCCAAGGCCTCGGTACAGCACCCAGCCCGAGTTCGCGGGCACGAGCGAATTGAGGTCGGTCATCCGGCCTTTTTGGTAAATGAACGCGTGCAGTTCGCCCGTGGAAATATTCGAACTTCCCACGATCACGCCCTTGTCATTGATCGCATGGGCGATCCCGTCCATACCGCCAAGTGTACCAAGGTCGGTCATCCTGCCTTTGGTGAATAAGAATGGATGCTGAACTTGGCTACCCGTGATCAACGACGACCCGACGATCGCGCCTTTGTTGTTCACTCCTTCGGCCTCCGACCACGAGCCGCCGAGGGTCCCGAGGTCTCTCAGCTTGCCCTTGGAGTAGGAAATTGCGTGGTAGACCTCGTTGGACGTACCCGCGCCTGAGAGCACGGAGTATCCGACGACTTGGTCGTTATTGTTCATGTCGAGGCCGACGGACCCATTTCCGTTCAGCGAGCCGATGTCGATCAGCTTGCCTTTTCGGATGATCAGGTTGTCGCCGTTTGCGGCAGGGAACCCGGTGATGTCTCCCTTGTTATTGATCGAGAGTTTGCCTGCGGTCAGGTTGGGAACGGCCGAGATCGTCGAAATCTTGCCCTTCTGATAAACGAAGAGCTCTCGCAGGCCCGTCGTGGTGGGGGGGTACGAGAAGCCCACGACCTTCCCGGAGTCGTTGACGCCGAACGCCGCGGTGGATTCGCCGTTGAGAACCCCGAGGTCGATCAGTTTGCCCTTCGTGAACTCGAATCCATGGAAGGAATTTGTGGTTGTATACGAATATCCGACGATTGCGCCGTTGTTATTGATGCCGTTGACGGCCGGGTAGGCGCCGTACGAGCCTAAGGTGCCTGTATAGGTGATCGAATAGCCGCTCAGAGCGAGCCGTCCTTCGAGCGACTCCAGTCTCGGCTTGCGGAAAGTCCGCTTACGCAGTCTGGCTCCGTTCGACGTCAGGTTCCTACCACGACTTGACAGCCTCGTCCCGATCCGCTCCAACCAACCGAGGTTGCTAATCATATAAACCCTTTCTTCTTCGAAGTCTATAAATCAAACGACGCCCCCCAAAACGAGAGCGCAATTAAATCTAATTGAGCCGAAAAGGCTATGCAATACCTTGGGTATTCTGAGCAGAGTGGGAGATGTAGGGGTTTTGTAGGGACGGCCGACCTTCTATCCGCCAACCATTACAGAGCAGAATTGCGAGATTGGTCGACCAGCCGATCGATCGTTCTGTGCTCGCGTAGGCTTAACGCCTGCTTCCCGCCTTCGGTCTCGGGGGTGCGCGATCGCGACAGTAACTCCAGTTCGATTGGATTGTTCGAGACAAGCCTATTGAGCTTAGGAGCTAAGCAGCAACATACGAAACTACATTCAATTGCGGCCGACATTGGAACGTGGTCCCCCTATCACTCTTTCTGGTCTTAGATTCGCAGGTCGATCTGCGCTTCCTTCGCCGCTTTCTGAATTTCCTTTCGAACGGCTTCCGGCGGGAACTCGAAACCGTCTATTCGATGCGTCCAGACGACGTGTTCTCCGACCGCCAGGAGGCCGAGCTTTTTTTTCAGTTCATCCGCGCCTTTGATCTTCTCTTTTGCGTCCTTGACCTCGATCCCCGATTTTTCTTCGTTGGTTCCGTCGAGCAACACAAAAACCCAGGCGCCCTCTTTGTCCTTCCAACTGTAGAGCTCGACCCCCTTGAACCGGGGTTTCTCTTCCCTCTTCTCATCTCCTGAGACGCCATTGAGAAGGGTCACCGACAAGACTGCACTGAAAACCGACGACATGATCATCATACTCTTTTGCCTCCGTGGATCCTGAATCGACCCCAGAATGGAGCTCGAGACGACAGCCAGCCCAACAGTACACTGCGATTGGCCTACGTCCACAGCGATTAGCATATCAAATGCCACGAAGAACGGCCATGAAAAGAGAGAGAAAGCACATGCTGAAGACCATCGAGCAATCCGTCCGCTTTTCCGCCTCGGCCCAAGAATTGTACGAAATCTACGTCGATCCGATACGTCATGCCCAGGTCACCGGCTCCGACGTGAGAATCAGCCCGAAGTCCGGCAGCAAATTCAATGCGTTCGATGGCCAGCTTACGGGCGTCATGCTCTTGTCGATTCCTGGACAAATGGTCGTTCAACGCTGGCGCAGCACAAAGTTCTACGAGACCGATCACGATTCCATTTTGATTCTTCGTTTCATCCAGGAGTCGAAACGCGGACGCATCGACCTCGTCCACGCCAACGTCCCGAAGCAGGACTACATGGGCGTAATCGAAGGGTGGGATACGTATTACTGGAAGCCGCTGAGAGCTTATCTCAAGAAGCTTGGCTCGAACCGCTTATGATTCAGCACATCGCAGTCTTCCGCTTTGCCCCCAGTTTGCCCGCGATCTCGACCTTTTCGATGCTGCCTCAGCGCATCCGGAACCTTACATGCCGTGCCTCCCATCTCGACCTCGACTTTTCCCACGGCCTTGGCAGCGGCTTTGGCTTTGGCGACCAAGGGGATCACATGAGTTCCTACCGCGATGATGAAGCCGTTCATTGTGTGACGCACCCGATTCGCCGCTTTGGGCAGTTCTTTGGGAATACGTGCGAGCAATCGCTCGATCTCGGCAAGGTCGAGGTCTTGATCCTGGGTGATCGCCACGAAGCTCGAGTAAGTCGACCAACCCGAGGATGCCACGCCTTCCTCGGGCGACTTGATCCATTCGATGGCCAGTTCTTTGGCGAACCGGGATTCGGCAGTCACCCACGGGACTGTATATTCCGAAAGCATGTGCCAATTCGCGGCCTTCACCCATTTGTGAAGTTGCGGTTTGGTCATCTTTTCCGGCTCGGCAATTAGTCCCGCGAGATACATGGCGTCGGACACTCCCGAGTCGTAAAGGTCCAGCGCCAGCTCGTGGTTCTTCTTGATCCGCTTTTGAATCGGCTTCAGGTCGCCGACCTTGACTCCAAAGAGCGGCTCCTTCGCGCCGTGGTTCAGGTGGAGTTTCTTGATCGAGGGACTGCCTAAGCCGGACAGTTCTTTGAGGATGTCTTTTGCGGTCATATCAAACTCCATCGAGACGAAAGTAAGCGTCTGAGGTTAAAATTTGGGAATTCGACTGGCGATCGCCGTTACCGATCCCAAGGCGTTGCCCTGGGCTTTTCTAAGTCGCCTCTCAGGGCTAAGATGCATAAGCTTCGTTTGGCGGCAACGCCGCGTTAGGATAATCTTACAGTTAGATCGGAGGCTCAGCCTTCGATTTCTCTCGGAAGTCCGGTGAGCGTGATGAAAACAACCGTTACGATGGGCTGGGAAATCCTCGATCGGATGGAGCGAGCCGTGGCAACTGTGCGCGAGAGGCTTTTAAGAGCTACGGAAAGTCTCAATCCTGCCGGGATACCTTACGCCGTCGTTGGCGGGCATGCGCTCGCTTCTTGGGTAGCGACCGTTGATGAAGGCGCAGTACGAAATACCCGCGACGTCGATCTTTTGGTCCGCCGCGGAGACCTTTCATCGGTTACCGAGGTTCTTGCAGGAGCGGGCTTTGTTCGAGCGGAAGTTCTCGATGTCACATGTTCCTTGACGGTCCAGACGCTAAATCGAGCGAGGCAGGCCTTTTGCGCTTCGCTAATGAGAAAGTAATCGAGGAGTATCCTTTGGCTTCACCCGATCTCGTGACGGTTGACGATCCGTCGGGTTACCGCGTGCACGTTGGAAGCTCTGGTGCAGATGAAGTTGCTGTCGAATCGACGGAAGGATCAGGTTCATAATGAAGACATGATCGGCGTAGGGCTTATCGACCGGAGCTGGCTTGCTAAACTACCGCCTCAACTTGCCGAGCGGCTGCAAGCGATTCTGGATACGCCCGGCTCATAAAATCCCTCAACGACGAGAAATACGAGTCTTCGTCGTCTTTCGAGTCCTCGATGAATCAATCATCGATTCAGAACATTAGAGGAGCTCGAGGGTACGTTCCGTTTCGCCTCTTCACGTCAGTTGTCGCCTTGTCGAAAAGCGTATGCGGAGTATTCCGTCGGACTCCGTCACGTCCCAGAGATAATAGCCAAGGCCATGGAAGGTCGCGATTCCTTCCTCGAGCTCGTCGCGCGAAAGGGCGATTCGAACGAACGGTTCGAATCCTGCCTCTCGAATCTCTTGCTGTGCATCCTCCAGGCTAAGAGTGCCGGAGCGGAGCCCCTCGAAGACTGAGCCCACTTTCTCCTCGAATTCGAGAATGGCTCGTCGGGTCTCCAGACGACGCCTCTGTGGATGACTGGCCTTGCGGCCGCGTCCCGGGCGCATTGGAGTCGCTTCAACGACGGCGCATCGACTCCCCTCTCGCCAAAGGCCTTCGGCCTGCTTTTCGGCTATCGGCTTCGGCTTTTCCATATCGGACTCGAGTTGCCTTGCAAACAGACCCTGGTTACCTACGATCTTCCATCGATTGAGTTTGCCTACCGAGCTCATCGAAAGACAACAGTTCGCGTCTTGTGATTCCAGTCTCATCTCCTACGACCCACTTCTCGGATTTCTTGAACGAAGCGTACCAGGAATAGCCGTCGGCGTGTGACATGTAAAACATCAGGCTGCCGACGGAGTTCGTCGTGGTATTTCCGCTGTACCAAGCGAAGGCCGCATGTTTGGGGTACTGGTCGATAGGCTTCGAGAACCATGAACGACCAGCCTGTTGCACATGAAGTGGTTTCGTAACGCCGTTGAGCGACCAGGCCGACCTTTTCGCATCCCGTATAAACTGCGTCTCGGAACAAACGCGATTTGGCGTGAACAGAGGAATGCGGAGTTCTTCGACTCGCTTGTGCTTCCACCGACTTTGCCAACCGAGCCACTTATGGTCAAACCAGTTGTCAATGTGAATGGGGAATAGCTCACGCACTTCGGGAGCGGAAACGGCGCCGTTCAAGATGCTTTGAGCGAGCGCGAGGAATTCGGCGTCGTCGTCATCAGCCGGAACGAGTTGAATCATTCTGAAACTCATCGTTTGCCAAGAAAGCCTGCCGGAAAAGTATCAAAAACGATCGATCGGGGTTGGAGGCAGCCTTTGAAAACATAACGGAGATCCGTCCCAAGTCGCAATCAACTCACGCGGGGATAAATGCCAGAAGAAGGCTGCCTTTCACTCCCTGTCGTCCGATTCCCTTCCTGACTATAATCGGACCCTGCCGTGGCGGGATGGGTTCGAGCTTTTTTCCAGATTGGAGTTGCCGATGCAACTCGCCGCCGCTCGAGGACGTTGCTTCATGTCAGATCTTCACCATTCCGAGCAGCGTAAACCATGAATCCGATCGTCTTCGCTCTCCGTAGGCCGATCACCGTCGTCATGCTGGTCTTTGCGCTGGCGTTGGGAGGAATTTACAGCGTCTTTCAGATGCAGAAGGACATCTTTCCTTCACTAAATCAGCCCGTTTTGTACGTCATTCACGGCTACGGCGGGTTGGACCCCAAGCAGATGGAAGGACTTATCACCAACGTCTACGAGCTCTTCTTTCAGTACATCAACGGCGTGGAACACGTTGAATCGAAGTCGATCCAGAATCTTGTCGTCCTGAAGATCTACTTCCAAGAAGGCACGAATATGGCCGAGGCGACGGCTCAGACCGTCGCGTACTGCAACCGCGCGCTTTCGGTTATGCCCAATGGGTCTCTGCCGCCGTACGTCATAAGGCTCGACGCTGGGAGTTTGCCGGTAGGCTACCTGGTCTTCTCGAGCGAGACGCGGTCGGTTGGCGAGCTCCAGGATCTGGCGCTTTACCGCATCAGGTCGATGTTCTCGGGATTGGCAGGCATCTCGTCGCCGCCGCCGATCGGCGGAAACGTTCGAACGATCGTGATCAACCTCGACCCCAATCGACTCCGGTCGTTCAACCTCTCTCCGCAAGACGTGGTGGCCGCACTCGACGAAGGCAACTACATAAGCCCATCGGGCAACGTCCGAATCAAGGATCAGTTGACGATCGTGCCCTCGAACACGATGGTCGTCAACCCGCAAGAACTGGCAAACGTGCCGCTGAAACTTGGCGAAAACGTCTATATACGCGACGTCGGGACGGTCCTGGATTCGACCGACATCGTCACGGGATACGCCCTGGTAAACGGTCGAAAGTCGGTCTTTCTGCCGGTCGTGAAACGGGCCGACGCGTCGACGCTTTCGGTGGTCGCGGCAGTAAAGGCCAACGTTGGAAGATTCCAGGCGGCGCTCCCTGACGACGTGAAGGTCACATACGAATTCGACGAATCTCCAATCGTCTGGCGCGCCATTGAAAGCGTAGGAGTGGAAGGCGCCCTGGGCGCCGGGCTCACAGGCCTGATGGTGCTGCTCTTCCTGCGGGACATACGAAGCGTGATCGTCGTCGTTCTGAACATCCCCCTGGCGCTTTTAGGTTCGCTCGTCGTGTTGAACCTGACGGGGCACACAATCAACATCATGACTTTGGGCGGGCTTGCACTTGCGATTGGCATTCTGGTCGACGAGGCGACTGTCGAGATCGAGAACATCCACACGCAGATGGAGCATACGACCTCGCTTTCGCGCCGTCCGACAGGGCAATATGGAAACCGCCGTCCCACGCCTGCTTGCCCTTATTTGCATTCTATCTGTGTTCATACCTTCGTTTATCATGAGAGGAGCGATTCGAGCGCTCTTCGTACCGCTTTCGCTTGCAGTGGGGGCGTCGATGGTGACGTCTTATTTGCTTTCGAGCACGCTTGTGCCTGTGCTGTCGGTTTGGCTTTTGTCTGGACACAACCCTGAGCATGCGAAAGGCAAGGCAGCCGGCAAGCCTGGGATGTTCGAGAGGTTCCACAACGGGTTCGGCGGATTGGTTTCATGGACGACCAGACACTGTGGTCTTGTTGTGTTGTGCTATTTGATCGCGGCGGTCGCTGTGGTTGTGCTGGTCGGCGGGAACCTGGGTAGAGAGCTTTTTCCGAGGGTTGACGCCGGACAAATGCAATTGCGCGTGCGTCCGCCCGAAGGGACGGACTATGAGCTGACCCGCAAGGTCGCTATCAAAGCGCTTGAGGTCATTGCCGAGGAGGCTGGGCCCGAAAACGTGGCGATCACGATGGGCTACGTCGGCGCCACGACTCCGCAATACACGATCAACGCCGCTTACATCTGGACCAGGGGGCCAGACGACGGGGTCCTCCGGGTCAGCTTCAAGCAGGGCTCCAAGATCGACGTCTTCGAGCTTCAAGAGAGACTGCGGAAAGCCTTGGCTGAGAAAGTTGGCGCCTGGTTCGAAACCGAGCTAAGGGCTCTGGGACTCACCGCCGAGCAAATCGAAGAGCGCTCGGGCGATCTGATGTTCGCATTTGAGCCTGGGGATATGATCTCGGGAACGATGAGTCTTGGCTCGCCGGCGCCGATCGAGATCGTGGTCAACGGTCGCAATTTGGCGGACGCCAGCAATTACATGGATGCGATCCGAACACAGTTGTCCAGGGTTGCCTCGCTCCGCGACAAGCAGATCCAACAATCGCTTCACTATCCCACTGTGCAGGTGACAGTCGACCGTGAGCGCGCTGGGCTTTCTGGAGTGACGGCGCGGGACGTCGGCGAATCTCTGATCGCGGCGACCTATTCCAGCAGATACACATCGCGAAACTTCTGGCGCGACGACGCCAACGGCAACTCGTATCAGGTGCAAGTCCAAGTGCCCACCCGCGAGATGTCCGCGGCGACCGACGTCGAACTCGTGCCCATCACCCCCAGCGTCAGAAAGTCCACGCAAGAGATAGACTCTCCCAACAACCCTACTCCGCCGCTGTTGGTGGGCGACGTCGCCGGCGTGATGCGCAACGAAATGCCCGGAGAGATCGATCGTTATAATATGCGGAGATACCTGAGTTTGACTGCAAACATCGAGGGCGAGGATCTGGGCAGGACGATCGACAGGCTGGATAGGGCGATCGCCGCCGCGGGCAAGCCGCCCAAGGGGGTTGAAGTCGAACTTCGCGGGCAAGTGAAGCCGATGAAGGATATGTTCTTGAGTCTGGAGATCGGTCTGGCCGTGGCTGTGGTGGTCATTCTGATCACCCTGACAGCCTATTTTCAGGCGCCGAGGCTTGCAGTGTGCGCCGTCTCGGCGGTCCCCGCGGTTTTGAGCGGCGTGGTCGTTGGGCTTGCCGTCACGCGGACGACGCTCAATATCGAATCGTTCATGGGCGCGATCATGGCCGTGGGCGTGGCCGTCTCCAACGCGATCATGCTGGTGACGTTTGCCGACAGGCATCGTCGCGAGGAGAAAATGCGATCGGACCAGGCTGCGGTGACCGCGGCGAAGGGAAGGTTGAGGCCGATCATCATGACAGGCTGCGCCATGATCTCGGGCATGATCCCAATGTCCCTGGCGCTCGAGGAAGGCAGCGAGCAGAACGCGCCTTTGGGTCGGGCCGTGATCGGCGGCATGGGCTTCGGGACAATGGCTACTCTGTTCATTTTACCCGCGGTCTTTACGCTCGTGCTCGGCAAGTCTTCGATTGAGAGCCCATCGCTTGACCCTGACGATCCCGAGAGTGCGCATTTCGATCCTCAGCCCGAGCATTCGTTGGACGGAGTAGGCAATCATTCGCAGGCTCCTGTTCACGGCGACCGCGACGGAAACGCCTTCGTCGGATCGAAACAAAAAAATCAGGGCCGTGATGCGCCCCAACCCGCAGACCCGTCTGGAGGACGTTCGCCGTGAGACGCTTGATGATGATTCAGAAGCTCGCTTTCCGCCGGCTTGGCGCGGCAGTTCTATCAACCGGTCTCGCCGTCCTGGCGTTCTCCGGGTGCGGCTTTCTCAAGAAGTCGGAAAAAGACGCCGGCCAACAGGCCGACGTCAAATCCGCCAAGGGCAAGACCGCGGGCCTGCGCATCGTCACACCTGAACAGAAGACGCTCGTCGTCAAGGTGGTTCAGCCCGGTACTCTCGAACCGTACGAGACGACTTCGGTCTATTCGCGAATATCGGGCTATGTCAACAAGTATTATTTCAACATAGGAGATCACGTCAAGGAGGGAGACGTCTTGCTCGACATGTGGACTCCGGATTTGGTGCAAGAACTGGTCCAGAAGTCGGCGACGACGAAGCGAGCCGAGGTTCAGATCAAGGTGTCTCAAAGCGCTTTGGAGTCGGCCGAGGCGAAAGTGATCACGGCGGGGGCTCGGGTCCTGTCAGCGGAGGCCGGGGTCAAAAGGGCGCAGGCCAGCTATACGCGTTGGGAGTCGGAGTACAAGCGGCTTCAGTCGCTGGTGAATCAGCAGGTATTGGACGTACAGGTGCGCGACGAGACGTATCGACAATTCGAAGAAGCCGACGCCGCGCGAGACCAGGCGACGGCGATGGTCTCCGAGAATCGGTCGGCCCTGGTGCAGGCGAAGGCGGACAGGGACCGAGCCAGGGTCGACGTTGACGCAGCCCGCGCCGATCTCGAGGTTGCCAAGGCCGACGAGAAGAACGCCAAGGTCTTGCTCGACTACGGGCGGATCAAGGCGCCGTACGAGGGGGTGGTGAGCGTCCGAAACGTGAGCCCTGGCGATTATCTTCAGCCGGGCGGCGGATCTCAGAGCAGACCGCTGTTTGTGCTGGAACAATCCAACCCGCTCCGTGTCTTTGTCGGCGTTCCCGAACGCGCCAGTTACTTCGTCCATCCCAACGACACAGCGCTCCTACAATTTCAGGCCATTCCTGGTATCACGCGCGAGGGCAAGGTCGTTCGCTCCGGCTTCTCGCTCAATCCTGTGACTCGGACGCTCCAGACCGAGATCGACATTCCTAATCCAGACGACCGCCTGAGGGCGGGCTGGTATGTGACCGTGACGATCACGATCAGGCGCGAAAACGCTTGGACCTTGCCGTCGAACGCCGTCGTATTCTTGGGCCAGCAAAACTATGCGGTGTTTCTCGACGTGGGCGGCAAGACGGTCCGTACGCCGGTGATCATCGGGCTCTCGGACGATACACACACAGAAGTATTACGAAAATATGTTCCAGACAATACAAATACCTACGAATGGCCAACGTTTGACGGCAGCGAGCGCGTATTGATCGGCGCGACGGAGATTTTGGAGGAGAGCCAGGCGTCGGGGAAGGCGGCGAAGTAAGTCGTATTCGCGAGAGACCGGCTCCAAGGTTGATTCTGAAGTTGCGATCGCCGAGGCTCTCCGTCTTGGGGGTATTCAATGCCGAGAGTCGGGCGCTTTCGTGCGATTGTAATGCTAGTGGTGGTGAACGTCCTCTGGGGGCTTTCGTTTCCGTCGATCGCGCTGGTCAACCGCGTGATGAATCAAGCGTTGCCTGGGCCCGCCGTCGGTGAATCGGCGACCCAGGTCATTGCCCGGCAGACCGCGCGATCTTCGTTCTTCATGGTGTGCCGATTCTCATTGGCGATCGTGGCCCTCAGGCTCATCGTTCCTCGCTGCTTCCGAGTCATGACTCGGCGGGATTGGGCGATGGGGATGATCGTCGGGACGCCTTGTTCTCTGGGGTTCCTCTTGCAGGTCGTGGGGTTGAGCGAGATTCCCGCCTCGAGAAGCGGATTCTTGACTAGTCTCTCGGTCGTCTTTACTCCCTTATTGATGGTGGCTCTGGAGCGAAAGATCCCACGAGCTCAGGTGCTCCTTGGGGCGGCTCTGGCGCTCTTTGGGACGACGGTTTTGACAGGGCTCGTCGAGTTTGGCGGTGGTCTTGGACTTCGACTTTCCTCGAGTGCGTCGAGCCGGCTTGCCGTCGGAGATTGGCTGACGCTTGCAGCGGCTTTGCTGTTCTCGTTTCAGATCATCTTGCTCGACGTCTTCGCCGACAAAACCCCCTCGGAACGGCTGACTCCCGGAATGTTTTTGATGCTGGCGCTGATGGCGATTCCTTGCTTTGCCCTGGCCAATTGGCTTGCGCCGCCGCTGGAGGGCGCATCGGCGTGGGTCGCCCTGGCGCGGAACGGCCCGTTCATCGGACTGACGCTTTTGACCTGCGTCTTTTGCTCAGTCTTCGCATTTTCTCTTATGAACATGTACCAGCCAGGGGTCTCTCCAGCGGAAGCTTCGGTCGTCTATTCGCTCGAGCCGATATGCGCCACTTTATGGGCGATGTGGCTTCCAGGGGTGGTTTCTCCGCTGGTTGGCGCGGTTTATGAATCGGAGCGACCGAGCATGGTTTTTGCGGCGGGCGGGGCTTTGGTTCTCCTCGGCAACGTCGTTTCGCTTTTGCGGACGCCCGGCAAGACCTGAGGACCGTCGGACGTCATCGACGTTCCGGGTTCAGGACTTGGCCTATTTTCTTGGTGCTTAGGGCTCGTTTGCGGGTTATCATGCTTTTGACCAGCGGTTTCGAGTCGAGGCGCGGTCGTGCGTCGCCTTTCACTGGCAACCGTCAACCAACCGAACGTGGGAGCTGCTTTCGATGCTTTATAATCGGCGAGACGTTTTAAAGGCTGGGGCGGCCGTTATTGGCGCCGCGAGTCTTGGCGGAGCTGGTGCTTTTGCCTCGGGCAAGGCCGCGAAGAAGATTCTGTTCTTCACCAAGAGCGCCGGCTTTCAGCACTCGGTTATCACGCGTCAGGGAGAGAAGCTTGGTCTGGCCGAGCGGATCATGCTTCAGATCGGCAAAGACAACGGGTTTGATATTGTCGTCTCGAAGGATGGGAGCCTGTTCAATCCCGATCAGATCGGTCAGTTCGACGCATTCCATTTTCACACAACCGGCGATCTTACGACGGCCGGCACGGATAAGACGACTCCGATGACTCCAGAGGGCAAGAAGGCGTTCCTCCAGGCGATCGAGGGAGGCAAAGGATTCATCGGGACTCACTGCGCTACCGATACGTTTCACTCGAGCGGCAACGAGGTCGATCCGTATATCAAGATGATCGGCGGCGAGTTCAGGGGCCATGGTGCTCAGCAAGTCGCCAAGCTCGAGGTCGCGGACCTGGAATTCCCCGGCGTCAAGCCGTTTGGCGAGAAGTTCGAGCTCAACGACGAGTGGTATTCCCAAAAGAACCTTGCCGACGATTTACATGTGATTATCGCTCATAACACAAAAGGCATGCAGGGTCATGACTACGATCGACCAAACTTCCCAGAGACGTGGGCTCGCATGCACGGCCAGGGGAAGGTTTTCTATTCTTCGATGGGTCACCGCGAAGACGTCTGGGAGAACCCGAAATTCCAAGGTCTCTTGATCGGCGCACTCAAGTGGGTGACCGGCTTGGCGGAACACAGCGTCGAGGCGAACGTGCAGAAGGTGACGCCGGATTACAAGACCGAGCCGAGCTGATCGTCAAGGGTGTAATTGTTTTCCAGACGCTTGGTCGGGGGTGCAAGCCTCCGACCAAGCGCATGGTGCGCCAAGGGAATTCGAATGTCGATCGAGATCGACTTGAGCGGAAAGACGGCGCTCGTGACCGGCGGATCGAGAGGCATCGGCGCGGCCGTGGTTTCGCTGTTGCACGCCGCGGGAGCTCGGGTGGTGTTGAACCATCTGGGCTCAAAGGAAACGGAAGCCGAGGCGCGACAGATCACCGATAACCTCGATTCGCTTCGACCTGGAGGCACTCTGCTACTCGCAGCCAACGTCGCGAGTAGTGACGAACTGGGATCGATGTTCGAGTCAGTGCAGTCGCATTGGGGTTCGATTGACTTCCTCGTGAACAACGCGGGGATCCTTCGCGACCGTACTACGGCTAAAATGTCCAAAGACGATTGGGACAGTGTTCTCGAAGTGAACCTTTCGGGCGTCTTCCATTGCTGTCGACTGGCGTTCCCGATCTTGTCGGACGGAGCAGCGGTGGTCAATATGGCCAGCGTGTCCGGCATGGGAGGGTTCTTCGGCCAGGCGAATTACTCGGCTGCGAAGGCAGGGGTTATTGCTCTCACGAAGGTGCTATCGAAGGAATGGGCCCGCCGCAAGATCAGGGTCAATGCCGTGGCGCCAGGAGTCATCGAAACTTCGATGGCTGCAACGATACCCGAACCTGCCAAAGTCGAGATGCTGAAAGCAATTCCTTGGCAAAGGTTTGGATCGGCGGAGGAAGTGGCGCGCGTTGTGCTGTTTTTGTGTTCGGACCTGGCCTCGTATGTTACCGGCGAGACCGTCGTCGTCAGCGGCGGCTGGAACGGTTGGTGAGTCGAGAAGAGTCGTCCTCGGGAATAGGGTTCAAAGGATGTCGGAACGTCAAAGATCTTGGACAGACCCTCCCGACGACGAGCCGTTGGCGGACCCTGCTCGATTGTTCGAAGAGGAGGGTTTGAAGTCCACGAAGCCGAGACCCAATCCCCAGCCGTGGAACGCTTCGCCAGGGGATGGCTACGACGTTGTCGGCGGCGACGAGGCGGCTGACGAACCGGTTCCTCCGCCCGTCCCTCAGCCAACGACTCGGCGCTCTCCGACAGAGAGAGTGCACAGAACCGAAACGACCGGGCGCGTCGGAAGTCAGCGCAAGCCAGACGGGTCGAAACTGCTCGATGACGACGTCGAAGAAGTCTGGAGCCGGTTCTCGGAGTGGGGCAAAACCCTTCGCATTTTGGCGATCGGCGGGGGTGTCTGGCTGGTCTTGCTGTATCTCACGTTTTCGATCGACCACCTTGGACGAACGCTCCTGATCTTCGCGCTTGGCGCGGCTGCACTTGTCGTGCTCTCATACCCCATCGCCATTACCATCGAACGCCCAGTGAGGACCGTTCCTGAGCAGGCCGTGAGGGATTATTTCGACGCGCTTTCACACCATTTACCACATTATAAACGGATGTGGCTTATTTTGAGTAATCGAGGCAAGAAGTCTCGCCTGTATTCGAACGAGGAAGCCTTTAAGTCCTATTGGCTCGACACGTTGGCCAGGCTTCGCCCTTCGGAGCTTTCCAAGTGGACCCCGCTGGATTTCAAGCTTGAGGACTTCAAGTCCGAGAAAAGCGCGGGCAAGACGACGATCGAGGGGAGCTTTCGGGTCGACGTCTACGTGAGGGGGAGCGCATCCTCCCCGATCGCGTCCTTCGCAAAAAGCGTGGGGTTTGTGAAAGGTTCCGATGGAATGTGGTATCTCGGAGACGGAACTTTGCCCGAGGATCGGGACCTGAAGCGATCGGCCAAGAGGCCGACGCTCGAAGAATGAACGAGGCCTCGAGCCGCGTGGATGCGTTCGATTTCCTCCAGCATCATTGCTGCCCTGCCTGCCACCAACGCCAGCGGAACGCCAGGTAAGTCACGCCGTAGAGTATGAAGCAAAACGGCGGATAGACGATCAGAAAAGCCGCCCAGACCGGCGGCTTAAAACCGGCGACAAAGAGCGTCGCGCCGGAATACCCGCCGAACTCGCGCGTCTGCGTTTGGGCGCCAGGCGATTCTTCGGACGCGCCTTCCGCCTTGGGCACGCTAAAAGCCGCCGAAAATGGGCTCGCCACGGCGAAGGCGCCGACCTGACGCTCGGTCTCGCTCGTCGCGAACGTCCGGAAGTACTGTCCAACGGCCACCGGGCCGGCGAATAGTAGAAGAAGAATCATATATGTGAGCACGAGTGCGACGCTCGTCCGGCGAGCAAGTGAAGAGCAAAGCAGGCCGATCGAGGTGGTGGCCAGGCACGTGACCGCGATGATCGCCAGATAGACGAACATCGTCCAGAACCGCTTGAGCAGATCGGGAACAAAAATGTACGCCAGCAAGACCTGCTCGGTGAGAAGAAACGTCAACACGGTGGAAACCCGAAGCGCGGCCACCAGCTTGGCCGTGAGGATTTTCCCGGGAGTCAAAAGCGTCGTCAGCAAGAGCGGCATCGTCTTGCGCTCGCGCTCCTGGGTGACGCTGCCGGCGGAGAAGACCGGACCCACAAGCATATTAAATACAAGAACATAAGAAATGTAATAAGCCGCTTGGTCGGGCTGCCAGAACAAGAGCACGGCCATCAGCGGGATCGAGAGGATCATGCTCACCTGAATGACGACGCGGAGCATAAGCGTGCCCTGGCTGAAGATTTCGCTCCTGAGCTCTTTGTCAAGCACCGGGTTGGCGCCGTCGGGCATGAGATCGGTGCGTTTTGCGGGGGCGAAAAGCTTGTCTGGGAAGAGGTCTCGGTCGATCACCACGCCGATTGCGTATTTCATTTCCTCTTCCTCGTCGACCACGTCCTTGCCTTCACTGCCGACGTCGGGTGGCCTCAAAAGCCGTCGGATGACAAGGTGAATGACGAGCGCCCAGAGCACCAAGCACCAGGGGGGCAAAATCGCGATCGAGACGAAATCTCGGGATACAGACTCTTGCGCAGAGGGGTCGTTGCGGGCAACCGCGGCGCCGATGATGGCCAAGGGCATGATCGCCAAGTAGCTGACCAAAAGCGCCGAACTGGTGCGGCTGAAGATGCTCGAGCAGGCCACGCTGACGAGCCCGAAGGTGCCCGCTGCAAGGATAAGTACGAGATACGCCCTGGCGATCTCCGAAAGGGCAATTCCACCGAGCAGATAGCAGAGCATCACGAGAGGCAGACTCGAGAAGAGCAAGATGACGATGTAGGTCATCGAGCTCAGGAGCTTGCCAAAGAGGATCATGGATGGCTTCAGGGGGCTTGCGAGCAAGAGCTCGTAGGTCTTCCGTTCTTTCTCGCCGGTGATGCTCCCAGCCGCGAAAGTCGGCGCCAGGACCGAGAGCAGAAAGTACTGGCCGAGGAAGAAAAGTCGGAACAGATTTTGAGAGGCTCCGGAGCTGACCAATTGACCCGCGCTGGCGCCCGCCGGCCACGCGAAGAACACAACGGAGCCCAGAAACACCACGAACAAAAACTGAAGTACAAACGCGCGGGGCGTTCGGAGATTGACCAAGAGCTCGCGCCAATACGGGGTTTTCGCGAAAGAGCACTTCGAAACCCTCCCCTGCTCCACCTGCTCCCTTGCCGCTCGAAACTCAAACAATAGGCAAACGGGAGAGGCGAAACCCCTCTTAGTTGACGATTCCCTTGGTTATCATCATAAACACTTCTTCAAGGCTAAGTTCTTCCTCGGAGAACGACTGCACCTGCACGCCGGAGGACACGAGCCTGGAGAGAAGCCTGGCCAGATCGTTCTCTTCGCCTTCGAATTCGGCGGTAATCGTATGATCGTAGGATTGCGTTCCTCGGACGTTGCGCTCGTCTTTCATGATCGAGACGGCCTTTTCGACCGAGTCGTCGAGCACGCGGACCTTGAGCACCCGATGCGCCCTGAGCCTACGCTGGATGTCTTGAATGCTGCCCGCGGCGAGCAGCTTGCCGTGCTCGATCACGCCGATCGACGTGCAGAAGTCGGCGAGCTCCGAAAGGATGTGGCTGGAGACGAGAATCGTCTTGTTCATGCCCCTCAGTTCATTGAGAAGGGCCTTCATTTCGAGTCGGGCGCGAGGGTCAAGGCCGGACGCGGGCTCGTCCAAAATGAGCACCGGCGGGTCGTGCACCAGCGTCTTCGCCAGGCAGAGCCTCTGCTTCATGCCTTTGGAAAGGCCGTTGACGTAGTCTTCTCTTTTGTGCGAAAGATCCAGCAATTCCAGGACTTGGCCAATGATCTCCTTGCGCTGGGTTCGGGGGATTTCGTATGCGACGGCGAAGAAATCCAAGAATTCCCAAACCTTCATGCCGTCGTAGACGCCAAAGTCGTCGGGCATGAAACCGATGACTCTGCGGACGGCCATGGGGTCTTCAACGACGGAGTGGCCGGCAATTCGGCCTTCTCCTTTCGTGGGACGCAACAGCGTGGCAAGGAAGCGTATGGTCGTGCTTTTGCCGGCGCCGTTGGGGCCTATGAAGCCGAAGACCTCTCCCTTGCCAATGGAAAGGTTGAGATCGTCGACCGCGACAAAATCTCCATAGCACTTGGTGAAGTGAATGACTTCGATCATTGAGCGATTGGACCAGTGGTTTGCCGAGGAAGATGCGTTCTGAGACAAAAAAGCGAAGCAAGGAATGTGAGATTGTTCATTTGGCCTCCGCGTTCTTTGCCGCGGTCGGCTCCAACGCGGCTAGCGCATCGAACCGACGGCTCGAGTCGCTCGGGGTCGGTTCTTCTTTTGTGCCGTAAGAGACGTGGGCAACGACAATGGTTATGCCAAGCCTCCGCTCGACCGCCGGCTCGATGGCCATTCCGCCTGCGGCCCCGGGAGTCCATGCCGTCAACCGCACCTCGTCGCGGTCCTCAGGCCTTGTTGAGTTCAAAATGCCAGCCTTCTCGAGAAAAGGCTTGGGATCGAGTTTGCCGACGACCTTCTCCGAAACATTTGGCTTGTCAGCTTCGTTCTCGCTCTTTACCGCAAGAGGTATCGAACCGCGCGGCGGTATTCTCCCCAGCGAAAGCGATTCATTGCCTTGGTTGGAGATCAATTGGGCGTCCCAGAGCTCGAGGTTCGTATCGTTGAAGACGGTCCCCGCGCCGCTAGCGTCCCATTCGATGCGTATGCCCCCTGTGTTCATAAATTCTTCCGTCCGATAGAGCGAGAGACTTCTCGGCTGGACGGGAAAGTTCTTCAGAGTCGGGACGGGATACGATTCGAAGATCGACTGGGTGAACTCCTCCGCCCTCGACGTGGCGCCGCTGTCCATCGGCAAAGCCAGTGCCGTGGGGTTGTCGGGGAAGGAAATCGCGAACGCCTTTCTTCCAGAAGAATAGAGTGAGGCAAACCGGCTGACGTGCCCTCGAGGGTAATCGCCTTGAATCTCCAGTACGTCGATCTCGCTCGACGCGAGGTCGTAGCCAAGATCAAAAGCCGCGGCCCGTTCGACGCCAACGGCG
Source organism: uncultured Planctomycetota bacterium (assembly GCA_963818975.1). GTDB lineage: Bacteria > Planctomycetota > Planctomycetia > Isosphaerales > Isosphaeraceae > CAWFUI01. Next base: position 506,972 of record CAWFUI010000017.1, read on the forward strand.
AAACCGAGCGACAAGATTGGCATCACCGCCCACGCCCATTCTTTCTTCCCAAACACGAAACGACAGATCAGCCAGTTCAAAGGCACGAGCGTAATGATATAAGCAAGGAGAACTGTAAGTACGAACCTCGAGCCCGGAACGCTGATGCCGGAGGATTGGATGAGCATGTCGCGAGCCATCTTGGGCAGGCCTGAATCGTCCCGCCAAGCCGCCGCCGGCTTTTGAGGGAGATAATGAAAGTCGTCAACGAACGCGACCGAGGGAGTCGGATTCGGGACTGGCAGATTGCTCGCTCGATTCGACTTGTCCATGTATTCTGGAATGTTCGATTCGTCGGACTGGGCTTCGAAATCCCGAGTGAAGATGCGGAACCAGGTGAGGTCGGGCGCCTCGAGAGGTCGGTAATGGACTCTGGAGATCTGCGAGAACAGCGGATTCATCGCATCGTTGTTTCCCTGCGGAGCTGGTTCCTCCTCTTGACGTCTGAAGACGACCCTCCTGACGAACGTGTCGAGGCCGGTCCAGGCTGCAAGCGCCGGATCGTTCAGGTTCATCGAGAGCATGATGATCCTTCCCCTGCCGATTCTGCGCTCGACGGCGACGATGGGACCTTGAGAATCTCCTGCCCGAAGGACCCGCGTCTGCACCCCTTTGCGAGGAACGAGTCCGGCGAAATAGACGGGCCTTTTGAGATCCGGCAAAATCGGCTCGGCGGGCTTATAACGCGAGTCCGACATCACCGAGCCCATCGGATCGAACCCCTGGATCTGCGTCTCGTTCAACTGTGGGGCGGGCTTGTCGTCCTCGGGCGTACGAAACAGCACTTCTTCAGCAGGCACCAAAGGGCGATAGCGCTTGGCCAGGGGATCGAGCGCGTCGCGATCCAAAAGCGCGTTCTCGCCTCCGAGATCGGCGGGCAGGTAGGGTCCAAGGACCGATTCCTTGATCGGTGCGTACCAGGAGCCAGCCCCTCCGTTGACAACGAGCTGACCGCCCCAGTGAAGCCAATCAAGTAGAGCCTGTTGCTGGTCGAGGTTGAGCGTTTCCGCTGGAAGATCGTCCCACACCGCATGGCTGATCGACGTCCACGTGAGTGCGTTGATCGAGAGATAAGGCTTGGTCGGTTCGAGCGGAACGACGAAGCGGTAATAACGCGTTTTGTCGAGGGCGGAGGCGTCACGGTCGCTCGAAAGTGGAATGACCGCGTGGAACCGATTCCAGCCGCTATAGGCGTTGGGATTCTTCGCCAACACAAGTACCAGCATCTGATGCTGCGGCAGGGTCCGCAGAGCCGCTTGCGAGGCATAGACGGGACCTGGGAAATCCTCGCGAGAGAGCTCGATTCCCAGAAACTTGGGGATGTTTGGCAGAAACAACTCGAGCGAAAGCCGAGTGTGCTTGCCCTTGGAAAGCGCAGCCTTACGGGCATAGACCATCAGACGCGTCATGCCCGGCAGCTTTACGCCGGAGGACTCGATTTCGCCGCTAAAGTCTCCCAAGTTCGCCTGCATTTCCAGGCCCATGGTCGACCAATGATACGGTTTGACGAAAGGCAATGCGTCGAACGGCGCCACCTGCGAGCGCATGAGCTCGAACGGAGGAGCGAGCCGCTCCTTCTCTTTTCGAAGCTTCTCATCGATGATCGCTTCGGCGTCGTCGAGCTTCTTGAAGAGCGCGTCTTGTTTGGCTTTTTTGTCCTCTTCCACTGTCTCTCGTTCAAGCTCCGTGTCCGGAGGTGAAGTCTTGGTTGGAACCTGCGCTCGCAGGCCCGAGGTACTCGATAAGACGCACAAGAGAACAAGGAAGAAACAGGGCGTATCAGCGCGTTTCACTTCAATCTTTCCGAAAACGAAGGAAGCTCGAAACCTAGACGGATTGGCGCAATGCCGGGCAGAACTTCATCGAACCCCAAGTCTAACCCCGCGCATCATCGAGCGGAAGACGCGGACGACGAATTCTCCGACGTTTGTCAGAAATTAGCTGAGTTAGTTCTTGGAGCGTCATGGAGCACGACGACTTAACCTGGAAGCATGCGCGGATTCATCTTGCGAGTGAGCATAAGCTCGGGCGTGATGATCTGAGTCCAGAACGCCGGAAGGCGAAAACCACACGACCCTTCAGAACGAACGAACCCACTTTCAATTTGAGGGTTTTGAGCTGAGTGCGAGGTTCAGGCTGAGTTTTCCGGTTCGATCCTTGGCCGAAATGAACGATCCGCCGCGAAATCTTGGCCTTCCTGCACGAACGAACCCAATTTCTTATCCGGGAACTGACAGTTAGGAGGTAGAAACGAAGGATTTCTACCTCCAGGACAAACGAACCCAATTTCGTCCTGACGGCGGTCAATGGGGGTAAGGGGGAAGGCAATCGGGAGCGGAGACAAACGATTCGATTCGCTGAAGTCCGCCCTACGCGGGAACCCAATACCAGCATAACACGGCGGGGCGCCCGACCCCGAGCGGGATCCGCCTTTGACGCAAACTCAATTTCAAACCTCGGCAACTGGCGAAAAGGACTGAATACGGAGTATCTTCCCGGGTGCTTCATTCCGATCGACGTGATCGACCGTGACTGGTTGGATTCCTAGTTCTTCCGGAACAAACGAACCCAATTTTGGTGTCTGGAACTGTTATTTGGGAACTTGTCAGTTGAGTTATGAGCAGCCCGAATCTGCGACCGCGGAAACCCAATTCCATCCGAGCCGGCCCTACTGGCTGCTTCTTTGGCCATCAGGCTCCTTCCGCGCATGGAGCGATCTGCGCTTTCCAACCACGAACCAGATTGCCAAAGAGCATCCCAACCTGGAATTATACACTACGGCTTCGGTTTTTGGTGTACAATTCGCAATGTTTATTGAGATTGTACAATAGGCAAATTGGAGAGGCTTTGCGCCCTGGCTGCCATCCGTGGACCGAAAAGCAGCTGAGAGGCGGAACATAGAATAGTCCGAAGTTTCGAAGAGACGAGCCGTGCTTTCAGCCGACAGTTGGACCCGCCTGCCTCAAGCCGGTGTTTGTTCAGTTAGGCCTAGGCTTGACCGGCGCTGAACTTCTCGGATGTATCCTTTGTCGTCGTTACCGGGCTCGGCCGTCGCTCCGGTCACGGTCTGAACGTAGTTCACCAACTCGGTGATGAGTTCACGCTGTGCTGGCCGGGGCATTTGAAATGAGAACCCATTCGGTCTACTCCCCTCTTTTGCGTTGTTTTCTCTCCCCAATCAATTCGAAGACGACAGTACGATTTGATTCCCTTCCGAATCTTTCATGATCGCCGCCACGCCCCAAGATTCCGCCTTTGGGGGCTTGGCGAACTCCACTCCCTTGGCGCTCAATTCTTCGAACGTCTTTTGTACGTCGTCGCATTCGAAAGAGATTCCCGTGAAGGTTCCGATTCGATCCTCCATGCCCGGAGGCGTGAACAGAGCGACGCCCGTCTCGCCCTTGGGCGGCCGAAGCTCGATCCAGCGAAATCCGGGCCCCATCGGCTGATCCGTATGAAGTATAAAGCCAAGTTTATGTACATAAAAGTTTAGCGCTCGGTCCTGGTCTCGGACGGGGATGCTGGTGAACTTCATCTTTCGGATCATGGCTGGCCTTTCTTTTGTTCAGGCGAGTCGTTGCCGCGGAATGGAATGCCAGAAATATACGGGAGGACGACTCGCGTCAGAAGTCGCGAGGCGACATTTTTCACAAGTCGAGTTGCCAAGCACTATACTGTTTATTACTATAGCGAATCATGACGCAGATTAACATCGACGCCTACTTGGTTGACTGCCTTTTGCCGGACCTTGTGGGGCACGATCGACGCTTGTCCTCGTTTATCGTTTATCTCTACCTTTATCGCCACGCATCCAAGGATGCAAACTGGTCTGTTCGGATCTCACATCAGTCGATAGCGACCGCCACCGGCCTATCGAGGAGCGCTGCCCAGACCGCTTTGGCGCACCTTCAGACTCGCGAACTTGTCTCGACTTCACGTGCCCACCCCACCGCCGTTCCCGTCCACCGCGTCCTTCGACCTTGGATGCGACTCAACAATCCGAGGAACTAATCTCGGCGCGGAGAAGAGGAACGCGCTGGAGCCGGACGCCCCAAGAACCATAGTCAATGCTGCCGTGACAAGTAGGCTGGGGCCCTTGATTTCAGGTTGAACGCGGCTCGAAGCCCTTGATGTGCTCCGACCCGTTCGATCCCAGGAGGATTCTGGCTCTGGCGACGATCTCGGGACTGGACCTGACGATCACGAGAAACTTGCCGCCCTTGACATGAGACTCATACTCGAGAGCCCGGTCTTTCGGAAAACCCCAGCCGACGAGTGCTCCCGCAAGACTGCCGAGTGCCGCACCTGCCGCCCCTCCTTCAATCGAAGCGAGCAACGCCATTGTGATCGGTCCGGCGGCCACGAGGAGGCCAAGCTGTGGCAAGACGAAAAAGCCCGCTCCGATAAAGACGCCGAAAAGCCCTCCATACCACGCTCCGGCCTCTGCCCCAGCCTTAGCGTCTTTGCCGAGACTGATAAACCCGACCGGTTTATCGGTTTCTTGAAAATCGCGGCCGACGATCGAAAGGTCTTCAAGTGCGAATCCCGCTTCGTGAAGTTGCTTGACGGCGAGCTCAGCTTCGGTGTTGTTCGGATAAACGGCCACAATAGTGGGAGCAAACGGGGTTTCCGCTTGGGTCATGGTGATGTTCCTTGGCAAATTGTCTTTCGCGAAGAGCGAATTTACCGTTTTGGGACTTCTCCTTCGCCAACATTCACGTGGTGGTTGTCATTCCAGAGGACGATGGCCGGGTCGTCCAGCGTATGTTCATAGCCGAGAATGCTTACCGATGCGGTACTCAGCAGGAGGTGCCTCGCGTTTTCGGTGGCCAGGCCCATCCAGCGTGTACCAATGATACGCGAGAAATGGCCGTGGCCGAAGAGGAGGATGCGACCGGCGTCTGCTCTGAGCCGAGCGACTAAGCGGTCGGCTCGGGCGCCGACTTCTTCCAGCGACTCGCCTCCCGGACACCCGTCTCGGAAAAGATACCAGCCCGGCCGCTCGCGGCGAATCTCGGAGGTGAGCCGACCTTCATATTCGCCATAGTCCCACTCGACGAGCTCCGGGGCGACTTTGGCGACGGCCGCGAACCCCGCCAGCTCGCAGGTCCGCCGCGCCCTTTGAAGCGGACTGACCAGAACCTCGGTGAACGTAATTCCCTCTAGCCTTGCTCGCAGCCTCCGAGCATTGTCCTCACCCCGTTCGGTGAGGGGAATGTCGGTCCGTCCCGTGTGCCTGCCCGAAAACGACCACGCCGTCTCGCCGTGACGGGCCAGATACACATCGGGGAGAGATAGACTCATGGTGCGTTCCTCGCCGTGAACGGGATTATTGCCCTCATTTCGCAAGCTTCAAGACTTTCCGCGATTTTTGACCGGTTGGTCAAGGAGCCAGAAGTCACATGTAGCATCATGTAGTAATCTGTTTAGTTTTATGATCTTGCCATTGGTGCGCGTCGCGTGAGGCGAACAAATCTTGCAGCTCTTCGCGAGAGGCGTCGACAACCTCCAAGTCAGCAGAGATTGTGGATACGCTTGCTGAAACCACGTCGGCGCTTCGCCGCCTGACGACTGGACTCGATCATGGAATCCACCTGCTTCTGGAAGTCTGCGTCGGCTAACACCTGTTGGAGCTTTTCGCCGAGACCGTCTGGAGAACCAACCAGGGGTTTCGGGTGCGTTCCCAAAGAACAGAATCCAACTGCCGCCACACATTGTCTGAGCAATGATTCCAGGACCAGCGTAAGTCCAGGGCAATCTCGGCAAGGGGAACGAATCTCTCGACGTCCCAGGGCAAGAGGCCGTAGTTGTGATGACTGGGAAGTGCTGGTTCGCTCATTTCACTTCAGGGTTAGGGTTACTGATCGCAGACCGGACGATGGCGAGAAACTGCTCGGCGTGCAGGCTTGCGCCGCCGATCAATGCGCCGTCCACGCCGTTCCGCCAAAGCAGCTCCGCGGCGTTATCCGGCTTGACGCTGCCGCCATACTGGATGACAAGCGTTTCAGCCGATGTCTCGTCGAACATCCGGCAGAAGGATCGTCGGATGAGGGCGTGCGCGTCCTCCGCCTGCTGGGGAGTGGCTTGGTGTCCGCCATTACCGATTGCCCACACCGGTTCGTACGCGACGGTCAGGCGGGTCAAAGCGTCCGCCGGCAGGCCTGCCAATCCTTGGACAAGCTGGCGGTTGAGCACAGCTTCGGTCTGGTTGGCTGTTCGTTGGTCGAGAGTCTCGCCGCAACAGAAGATCACATCGAGGCCCGCGGCCAGGGCAAACCGTACCTTTTGGTTGATGAACGCATCGGATTCGCCGAGGATGTGCCTGCGCTCGCTGTGCCCAAGGATAACGTACTTGCAGCTGACATCGAGGAGCATTGTCGAGCTGACCTCCCCTGTGAACGCGCCTTCCTTCTCGGGATAGAGGTTTTGCGCTCCGAGCGCGACGCGGCTTCCCTTGAGAATCTGCCCGACAAGCGCAGATATGGGAACGGTGGACAGAGCCCGACGGAGACGCTGTCCAGCGCACCGACGCCTTCCGCGACCGCCTTGGCAAGCCGACCGGCCGCCGCCGCGTTGGTATACATCTTCCAGTTGCCGGCGACGAATTTCTTTGGCATCTTCTATCCCTATTCGGTGGTCACGGAGCCCTTTACGGATGGTCAGCGAACGCGGCGATTTCCCTAGCCAAGCATTTCCATCGCGGCGTCGTATTTACCACGGCGCGCCGCCTGATTGCATCTCGCCCGGTGAAACAGGGCTTTCTGTGCCGCAGTCACATGAGACTCGTCGCCTCGCCAGATCTCTCAGCGCCGGCTGTTGAAGCGCTCTGCCGAATGAAAAGGACAGCGCCCAGGGCCGACGCGACTTGAATCGAACATTCATGGCGTTCAGGCGCGCCGAGGCGAGTTCAGCGGATTGGCCGCCGGATAGGAACGCAATCGCCGGTACGGCAGCGGGGACGGACCGCAAGAGGCACCCGACGGTAGCGTCGGCCACCTGATCGACCGTTTCCTGCTCGGGACAATTCGAACCCGGAAGAACCATATTGGGCTTGAGGATCATGCCCTCCAACAGCACTCCTTGTGTGTGAAGGTGGTTGAAAACCGTTCGCAGGACTTCCTCTGTTATCTCGTTGCACCGCGCCATGGAATGCTCGCCCTCCATGAGCACCTCTGGTTCGACGACGGGGACGAGCCCGGCTTCCTGGCACAAGGCCGCATAGCGAGCCAGCGCTTGGGCGTTGGCCTCGATGCAGCCTCGGCTGGGAATGCCGGCGCCCAAGGCGATGACCGCGCGCCACTTGGCAAAGCGGGCGCCCATTTGAAAATACTCCTGGAGGCGGGCTCGCAATCCGTCCAGGCCTTCGGTCATTCTCTCACCGGGGCGAGCTGCCATCGCCTTGGCTCCGATATCCACCTTGATGCCGGGAATGATTCCCGCATCGACGATGACATTGATAAAGAGAGTGCCGTCTTTTTTCCGCTGGCGGATCGTCTCGTCGTAGAGGATCGCCCCGCTGATGCTCTCGCCGAGTCCGTGCGTGGTTACGATCAACTCACGATAGGCGCGCCGAGCCTCCACGGTCTGGGGAATGCCCAACTTGGCAAATCGCTTGTCGCACGTCGGAATGCTTTCATCCATGGCCAGCAGACCCTTGTCGTTGGCGACCAAGGCGCTGGCGATGTCTCTAAGTGATTGCTCATTCATTTCGTATTGCTCCACTTCCAGTTGCGGATTTCGGGCAAATCTTCGCCGTGTTTGTCGATAAAATGCTTGTGTTCGATGAGTTTGTCCCGCATCTGTTGCTTCAGGTAGGCTCCCTTGGAACCTAGATTCGGCACGCGATCGACGACGTCTTCCACGAGATGGAATCGGTCCAGGTCGTTCTGCACTCGCATGTCGAACGCGGTCGTAATGGTGCCTTCTTCCTTGTAGCCGCGGACGTGGATGTTGCGGTTGGTGCGGCGGTAAGTCAGCCGGTGGACGAGCCAAGGATATCCATGGAAGCCAAAGATGATGTGCTTGTCGGTCGTGAAGAGCGAATCGAAGTCTTTTTCGCTGAGACCGTGAGGGTGTTCGGTCTTGGGCTGAAGTTTCATGAGGTCGACGACGTTGATCACGCGGATTTTCAGGTCGGGCAGATTCTTGCGAAGGATGGAAACCGCGGCCAAAATCTCCAAGGTCGGCGTATCTCCGCAGCAAGCCATCACGACGTCGGGCTCTGAGTCTTGGTCGTTACTGGCCCATTGCCAGATGCCAATTCCCTCGGTGCAGTGCACGACCGCCTCGTCCATCGTCAGCCACTGCGGTAGAGCGTGTTTGCCGGCCACCACCACGTTGACGTAATGCCGACTTCGCAGGCAGTGATCGAAGACGGAGAGCAGGCAATTGGCGTCGGGCGGAAGGTAAACGCGGACAATATCCGCCTTTTTGTTGATGACATGATCGAGGAAGCCGGGATCCTGGTGTGTAAAGCCGTTATGATCCTGCTGCCAGACGTGTGAAGCGAGTAGATAATTCAGCGAGGCGATCTTGCGGCGCCAGGGCAGTTCCAGAGTCACCTTGAGCCACTTGGCGTGCTGACTGAACATCGAATCGACTATGCGGATGAACGCCTCGTAGCTGTTGAACAGGCCATGCCGCCCGGTCAGAAGATAGCCCTCCAACCAACCCTCGCATTGATGTTCACTGAGCATCGAGTCCAGGACGCGACCAGCGGGCGCGAGGAATTCGTCGTTCTTCACCTCGCGAGCGTCCCACTGACGGTTCGTGACTTCAAAGACCGAGCCCAGGAGGTTTGAGAGCGTCTCGTCGGGTCCAAAGATGCGAAAGTTACGCTGATCCTGATTCAGCTTGGCCACGTCGCGAAGAAACTTGCCCAGCACGAGCGTATCTTGGCCGTTGACTGCGCCCGGCGAAGGCACGTTTACCGCGTGCAGGTGAAAATCAGGCATTCGCAGGTCGCGAAGGAGCATGCCGCCGTTGGCGTGTGGATTGGCGCCCATGCGTCGGTCCCCCTTCGGCGCCAACTCGGCCAGTTCCGAAATCAGACGGCCGTTCTCGTCAAAAAGTTCCTCGGCCTTGTAGCTTTTCATCCAGCTCTCGAGCAGCTTGACGTGATCGGGATGTTCTTCATCCACAAGGAGGGGGACCTGGTGGCGCGGAACGTTCCTTCGATCTGTAGACCGTCGACGACCTTCGGCCCGGTCCAACCCTTGGGAGACCTGAGGACAATCATTGGCCAGCGCGGTCGCGAAGCGTCGTTATTGTCCCGCGCGTGGGTCTGAATATTCCGGACGTCCTCGACGGCTTGCTCCAAGATAGAGGCCATGCGTTGATGCATCTCGTGGGGATCGTCGCCTTCGACGAAGTAAGGCGTCCAGCCGCAGCCTCGAAGAAACTGTTCCAGTTCGTCGTGCTCGACGCGCGAGAGAATCGTTGGGTTGCTGATCTTGAAGCCGTTTAAGTGCAGGATCGGCAGCACGGCTCCGTCGGTAATGGGATTGAGCAACTTGTTGGACTGCCATGCGGTGGCCAGGGGACCCGTTTCCGCTTCACCGTCGCCGATGACGCAAGCAACAATGAGACCGGGATTGTCGAACGCAGCCCCGAAGGCGTGGGAGAGCGAGTAACCCAGTTCGCCGCCTTCGTGAATCGAACCTGGAGTCGTTGGAGCGACGTGGCTGGAAATCCCGCCGGGAAACGAGAATTGCTTGAACAGTTTTTGCAGCCCTGCTTCGTCCTGGCCGACGTTCGGATAAATCTCACTCCAGGTGCCTTCAAGGTATACGTTGCCCACAATTGCCGGGCCCCCGTGACCCGGACCCGCGATGTAGAACATATCCAGGTCGTACTTGTTGATAACACGATTCAGATGCACATAAATAAAATTTTGACCAGGAGTGGTTCCCCAGTGCCCAACCACCAGCGGCTTCACGTGCGAGAGCTTCAAAGGCTCTCGCAAGAGAGGGTTGGCGAAGAGATAGATTTGCCCGACGGACAGGTAGTTGGCAGCGCGCCAGTAAGCGTTGATTTTGCGGAGCTCCTCGGGTGCGAGCGGGCTCTCGGCGGCTGCAGACTGTGAACTCTGTTCCCCTGGGGACGGGCTCGTGCGGGGTTTACCCGGCGTTCTTGCATTCCGTTTGACGTCCAGTGTGGACATTGGCTTTCTCCTTGATAAGGTGTGTGTGTAAGCAGAAGTCGTACATGACGATCTATTATGACGGCCGTGCCGTGAGGCGAGCTGCCGCTTTGGCGATCATGAGTTCTTCGTTGGTGCGGATGACTCGGACTTTGACGGGACCTTGCTCTGTCGAGATCAGGAGGGAGTCGGAGGCGTTTCGGTCTTCGTGCAACGTGATTCCGAGGAATTCCAGTCCCGCGCAGATCCGACGGCGGATCTCGGGCGAGTTCTCGCCGATTCCCCCAGCGAAGACCAGGACGTCCAATCCGCCGAGCACCGCGGCGAAGGCGCCGATCCACTTCTTCGCCTGATAACAGAACAGTTCGATCGCCTCGGCGGCTCGGACGTCGGCGGATTGCCGTTTCAGCAGGTCGCGCACATCGGAACTGGTCTCCGAGACGCCCAGCAGACCGGATTCGTGATTCACGAGGGCGTCGAAACGCTGGGCAGACATCGCCTGAGTGCAGGACAAGAACCGCACAAGACCGGGATCGAGGTCGCCCGTGCGCGTTCCCATTACCAGTCCGGAGGCCGGAGTGAAGCCCATGGAAGTGTCTATCGAACGTCCTCCCTGGACCGCCGCCAAACTTGCCCCAGAGCCAAGGTGAGCCAGGATCACGCGGCCTTGTGCTTCAACTGGTCCGGCTATCTTGGCCAATTCCTCCATAAGGTATGCAAAAGACAGACCGTGGAAGCCGTACCGCCGAACCCCCGTGGCCTCGAATCGCCGCGGAATCGGTACGATCTGGGCGACGCGCGGCATGTCGTGATGAAAAGCCGTGTCGAAGCACGCGACTTGGGGCAAGTCGGGATATTGGTTATGGAACGCCTCGATCAGATCGAGCTCGCCGGGGAGATGATCCGGGTCATAAAAACGGAACTTGCGAAGTTCGTCGATAAGCTCGGTCGTAACCAGTTCGGGCTCGGAGTACCGATTTCCACCGTGAACGACGCGATGCCCCACCGCGGCGATTTCGCTGATCCCGACGGTGCGCTGGAGCCAATCGATCAACAGGTCGGCGGCGGCTTTCTGGTCTGGTGCGTCGACCTGGCGATCCTCCTTGAAACCGTCGGCCCGGCTTGTTGTCCAATGAGAATCCACCAACCCGATTCGATCCACCGAACCGGAGAGGCGCCGCACCGACGGATTGTCGGTCTCAAAGAGCGCGAACTTGAGGCTCGACGATCCGCCGTTGATTGTCAGAATGCGCGAATGACCCAAATGCAGGCTCCCGTTGGTCCGGGAGGCGGAGTAAGCCGTTAAGCCCTCGACAAGGTGTTGTCTTTCACGCATATGACGATCTCACACAAAATATCATTAGGATGTTAGTCGATCAGCGAGAGTCGACTTTTGCCGTCGATTCATAGCCGGACAGCACGTCGAACAATTCTTCATCGATCGTCGATTGGCGCAGTCTTCGGAACCTCTCGTTCAAGTCTTCCACCAGATCGTCGATGTTTTTCTCGGCGCGTTGCATGGCAGCGAGTCGGCTGGCGTTTTCGGCGGCCAGGGACTCGGCGCACGCTTTGAAGAGCGAAACGAAGAGATACTCTCGGACGATCGCCCGTAGCGTTTGACGTTGTACGCCGATCAACTCGGGCAGTATTTTGGTGGGCCAGGGACGTTGGCTTAGGTTGCGCTCCCATTTTGCATCGAGCGGCAGCAGGCGTTGACTGGTCGGTTCGTAGGCGGCGCCAGTGGTCGGGCGGTTGTGAAATATGTAGAGTCGAACGAAGTCGTCGCTGACGATTCGCGATTGAATTTCGACCAGAATCCGTCCGACGAGAGCGATGATCGCGTCGACGGACGTCGGGACGTTGAAGAGCCCCTCCGGCTTGAGACCGAGCTCCTCCAGCCGCGATTCGAGGCGCTGACCGACGGCCCACACACTCTTTTCCGAGGATATCGGATCGAGCGTCTTGGCAACGAACTCTCCCAGGACGGTGTTGAATTGGCCTACGAGTCCTTGATCTGAGCCGAAGACGATGGCGTTCACCGTATTCGGCGCACGTTCCGGCGACTCGGCTGGAATTGAGACGTCGCCGTCCCTTGTCCTCAAGCAGACGATCAAGCCCAATTCTACGGTGCGATCGTAGTCCGCCAGCGCCAGAACGGATTGTTCATATTGCCCAATGCTCGACGCCGCCAGTGCTTTCATCGAACGGACGACCGATTTCAGATCTCCAGCTCCACTAAGCTTTCGGCTCAGGCTGACAAGTGTATCGCTCATGCCGTCTCCTTGGGCTTCTCAATGGGCTTGGGTAGGAATGGCGCAATGGTTTCATTGACGGTTTGCAGAATTGTCTTGTGATCGTCTTCGCTCAACTTGTCGTTTGACAAAAAGCGCTTACGAATCTCCGGCGGAATTTCGGCGGCACACTTCCTGATCGCTCGCTCGGCGTCTCGCACCTTGGGGATTGGCACGCCGTCGAGTAGGCCTGCGGTCAGAGCCACCAGTAAGACTATTTGTTCCGATATCGAAGCCGGTTCGAGCTCCGGCTGTTTGAGGCACGCCCGAATTCGTTGGCCATGTTCGATGATTTTGCGAGTGTGGTCGTCGAGGCGGGCGCCGAACTTGGCGAAGGATTCCAATTCACTAAATTGTGCGTAGGCGAGTTTGAGATCGCCGGCCACCGATCGGTAGGCTGCCAATTGCGCCTTGCCGCCGACGCGTGAAACCGACCTGCCAACGTCGACTGCGGGCAGCACGCCTAGCTCGAAGAGCGTAGGCGAGAGATAAATTTGACCGTCCGTTATGGAGATAAGATTCGTGGGAATGTACGCCGAGATGTTCTGCGCCTCGGTCTCGATGACAGGCAGCGCCGTCAGCGAGCCTCCGTGCAGTTCTTCGCGAAGGTGGGTGGCGCGCTCGAGCAACCGGGAATGGATGTAAAAGATGTCGCCGGGAAAAGCTTCCCGCCCGGGCGGTCGGCGCAACAACAATGAAATCTCGCGATACGCGCGGGCATGGTGGGTCAGATCGTCGTAAACGATCAGAACGTCTTTGCCCTCTTCCATGAAATGTTCCGCGATGCTCGTCGCGGCGTAGGGTGCAATGTAGGCAAGGCCCGGCGGGTCGTTGCCTTCGGTCACGACAACCACGGTGTAATCCATCGCGCCGTGTTCCCGGAGGCTCGCGATCACCTTGGCGACGGAGGACGAACGCTGGCCGATGGCGCAGTAGACGCAAAGTACATTCTGATCTCGCTGGTTGAGAATGGTATCGATGGCGATCGCGGACTTGCCGGTTTGCCTGTCTCCCAAAATCAATTCGCGCTGGCCTCTGCCGATCGGAATGAGGGCGTCGATCACGATGATCCCAGTCTGCAAGGGCACTGAAACGAGAGCTCGATCCATGATGGGCGGAGCAGGACGCTCGATAGGCAAACGCTTGTTCGAGACAATCGGGCCCTTGTCGTCAAGCGGAGCGCCCAAGGGATTGATAACGCGTCCGAGCAATCCATCGCCAACCGGCACGTCCATCACACGACCGGTGCGCTCGACCTCGTCGCCCGCATGCAGATGCTGGCATTCGCCGAGAAGCACGACTCCGATCTCCTCGGAGTCGACGTTGAAGGCAATGCCGTACAAATCGCCTGGAAACTTCACCAGTTCATCGAAGCCCACTCCAGGAAGCCCAGAGACCTTGGCGATGCCGATGGAGACGCTCGTGACAGCGCCCACCTCGCGCGGCGCCATCTTGGGCCCAAATGCATCGAGCGTTTGTCTAATCCCCGCGAACGCCTGGTCGAAGGCGGTATAGAGGACGCCAGTGGAATTGTTCAATGATCCGCCTTTGGCGCCACAGCGACCGGTGCAGGACCGTTTTGTGGTTCACGTTTCGGCCCGGGCTTGGGCACAGTCTTTGCCTCGGGCTTGGCATCTGCCTTTGCGTCGGGCTTGGATTCTGCCTTTGGGTCAGGCTTTGCGTCCGGCCTGGCGTCCGGCTTGGTTTTTGGGTCCAAAAGCTTGCCGGCGCTCTTCTCCAGGGAAGAGAGATAATCCGCGATGCTCCAGGCTATCTTGTGACCGTTGGTGGAAAGCTCAACGCCGCTGATCAATTCCGGCGCGGTCTCGAACTGGACCTGAGCACCTGGGGCGAAACTCTCCTTGATCGCGGAGTCGATTGCGCTCCTCTGTGCTGGGGGCAGATCGAAAGTACTATGCACGCTGACTGTCTGGTTCGACGATTTGAATGCGGCAGCCAATTGCTCTTTCGCCGGACCTGTCAGTCCTCGAACGCGCTCGACAAAGACATTGCCCATGCGTTCCTCCAGGCTTGCGCCTGCCAGGTCCGAAAGGGTCTTTCGCGCAATGGAGAAGACTTCTTTTTGCGTCCAGCGAGTGATCGCTTGGTTGAGGCTCGCTTGTTCGAGTCGCAAGCCCTCCTGGCGTTTGGCACGTAAAGCGTCGGCGTCCTTACGGGCTTCGTCGAGCAGCCGCTGACGTTCGGAATTGGCGTCGTCAGTCGCTTTTTTCAGGAGCGCCGCTCGTTCTAGGTCGAACGTCTTGTTCCTTTGGGCGAAGTCGTCGCGGTCTTTCAGCGCTTCGGCTTTCTTGTTTTCGGCGTCAGCGAGCTGGGCCGCGATTCCTTTCTCGCGCTCGTCGATGGCGTGGAGAATAGGCTTGTACAGAAAGCGCTTCAACAACCACACCAGGATGAGGAAGTTGATCGCCTGAGCGGCAACCGTGAACCAATTGATGAGCATGGCTCACTTTCCTGTGGCTTGGGCGATCATGTGGTTCCAGAACGGGTTGGCGAAGATCAAAATCATCGAGATCACAAGACAGTAGATGGCAATCGATTCGATCATCGCCAGGCCTACGAAAAGCGTTCTTGTGATATTTGTCGCGGCGTCAGGCTGCTGAGCCAGCGAGGTCAGCGCCGTCGAGACGGCTCGCCCTTCGCCAAGCGCTGGACCGATGCTCCCTAATGCAATGGTGACGCCGGCGGTAATAATCGAAGCGATTGCGATAACAGTCATTCCGCTCATGATTTATCCTTTCGTTGATCGGGGGTCTTGATTCATTCCGTGCGACGGCGCGTGGCGGCTGCGATATAGACGGTTGCAAGGATGCTGAAAATGTAGGCTTGAACCATGCCGGTCAGCAGACCTAGCAGGTTCATGAAGATGGGGAAGATCAGGGGCGTGATCGTCAGCAAGATGCCGACAATCATAGTTCCGCTCATGATGTTCCCGAAGAGGCGCATCGCCAATGCGATTGTGCGCGAGAATTCGCTGATGATGTTGAACGGCAAAATGATCCACGTCGGCTTCAGATAAGACCCGAGGTAACCGCCAAAACCCTGCTCCTTTATGCCGAAGATCGGCACCGCGACAAAAAGCGAGAGAGCCAGTGCGGACGTGGTCGAGAGTGATCCGGTCGGTGGTTCGTACCCAGGAAAAATGGCGCAGAGGTTGGAGGTCGCTATGAACAGGAACAATGTGCCTACAAAACCCAGATATTTCTCGGGATGATGAAGACCAACGTCTTCGATCTGTTTTTCGATTGTAGTGACGACGATTTCTAGAAAGCCTTGCCAGCGAGAGATGCGCCCCTCTTTCAAGAGCTTGCGCGTTACGAGCTTCGACCCAACGACCATGACGAGCATCAAGACCCACGTCGTGACGATGGTGCTGTTGAGTTCGAAGAATCCGTGTTTCCAGAGTACGAGCTCGTCGGGACTAAGCCGCCGCATTGCCAGCCTCCTTTTCCGCTCGAGCCTGCTCGTTCGCGGGAGAGGTTGCGAGTCGCTTCACGAGGACGACCCGCGCAATCACAAATCCAATAAGGCACGCCAATAGCCGTTGCCAATGACCGTGGGCGATAAAATAGAAGCCAGTGAGGATTAGACTGGTTCGTACCAGCAGGCTGCCGAGGAACCAGCGTGCGGGAGTATCCGACGAGACGGTTTTCTTGACAGTCCACCAGAGTCCGCCGAAGAACACAGCGCCGAGTAAAACGCCGGCAAGAAGAGCCAAGATGAGAGCGGCGCCGTCAGTCATTTGCGTCCCTTTGCATCGCATCGGATTCCGATTTGACCCACTGCCAAGCGCTGAAACAGCCGACCAGAAGACCAACGAGAAGCAGCATGAGAGTCCACGAATAATTGCTGGGATAGCGCCTGTCCGCCCATACTCCCAATGCTGCGCCGAGGAGTGTGGGAACCATAACGGACCAACCGATCAGCCCTGACATGCCCAATCCGAACCAGACGCTCTTTGTGGTGGATCGCCGTGCTTTGAGCCTGCGCCGCCTGTTCGCCAACCAGCCTGCTGAAGTTTGTATTTTCGTCAGCGCCGCTCTCTTTTCGTTCCTCATTCATGTTGGAACTCCATGAATCGGTGGATGAAACCGCTCTCGATCTTCGCGAGCACCGAGCGAACGACCTTTTCCTCGTCGCCCACCTTGAGAAACTCGCGCTCCACCGCCTCGTGCAGCTTGTCGAGGTCGGTTCCGCCTATCGCGTTTCGGACCGAGACCATGACGTTCATACCGGCCTTGACAAGCACGCCTTGGTCGGCGGCGATATAGACCTCTCCTTCCGCCTTGGATTCGTAAGTGAAAATCCCAGGCGCCAGGGCCGCCGTGCAGTCGCGCCGATGCGGAAGTAGGCCGATGGAACCATGAAGGGTGTGGGCGACGATCCTAATCACATCGTTCCTCTCGACGAAAACTCGGAAGGGAAGAAGAACCTTTAGGTTAATGGACTTGGACTCCCTGCTCCGCCTTCGCTTTGGGCTTTCCGTTCGCCTGTGGTCTCACGGACATGTTGGGTTTGGGGCTCGGGTCTGCGGGAGTCGCGGGTTTTGTGGACTTCGCTTTTTCCTTTGCCTCATCGATCGTCCCGATCATGTAAAAGGCGCTCTCGGGATAGTCTTTGAATTCATCGCTCAAGATGCGCTGGCAGCCGTCGACCGCGTCCTTAAGACTGACGTCCTTGCCCTTGATCCCGCTGTACTTTTCGGTCGCGAAGAACGGCTGGGTCAGGAAGCGCTCGAGCCTTCGAGCGCGACCGACGACCTTTCTGTCGTCTGGAGAGAGTTGCTCCATTCCCAGCATGGCGATAATGTCCTTGAGCTCTTCGTACTGCGCGAGCGTCTTGCGAATTTCCTGCGCCAGGAGGTAGTGCTGCTCGCCGATAATGCTCGGAGTCGCCATTTTGGAGCTCGATTGCAGTATGTCGACGGCAGGGTACAAACCTTCGCTGGCTCGTTTGCGTGAGAGAACGATCGACGCGGAAAGGTGGCCGAAGGCGTGCACAGCCGCCGGGTCGGTCAGGTCGTCCGCAGGAACGTAGACTGCTTGAATGGATGTGATGGCGCCCGTGTCGGTGTTTGCGATGCGCTCCTCGAGCCCCGACAATTCGGTGCCCATCGTCGGTTGATAGCCCAGGCGCGAAGGCATCTGTCCCATCAGGCCGGAAACTTCCATGCCGGCCTGGATGAAGCGAAATATATTATCGATGAGCAGAAGCACGTCTTTATGCTCATCGTCGCGGAAATACTCGGCCATCGTGAGCGCAGCCAAACCGACTCGGAACCGAGCGCCTGGAGGCTCGTTCATCTGGCCAAACATCAGGACCATGTGGGGCAGAACGCCCGCCTCCTTCATATCGTGGTAGAGCTCTTCTCCCTCTCGGCAGCGTTCGCCAATGCCGCAAAACATGCTGACGCCTTTTTGGCGTCCGACCATATTGTGAATCATTTCGGTGAGCAGCACCGTCTTGCCGACGCCCGCGCCGCCGAATAGTCCGGCTTTGCCGCCGCGCTCGAGCGGTGATAGAACGTCGATCACCTTGATACCCGTCTCGAAGATCTCTGACTTTGTGGA
This sequence comes from uncultured Planctomycetota bacterium, assembly GCA_963818975.1. Lineage (GTDB taxonomy): Bacteria > Planctomycetota > Planctomycetia > Isosphaerales > Isosphaeraceae > CAWFUI01. Next base: position 525,031 of record CAWFUI010000017.1, read on the forward strand.
ACGACGGGACAGCGGCGGCGGGTCGCGATGGATGCTGCGCCACTCCACGCCCTCGGGAGCCGGCTGACGGTCGATGGCGTTTCCGAAGACGTCGAACATTCGCGAGAGTATGGCTTTTCCGACTGGCGCCTTGATCGGCCCGCCGGTGTCTTCAACCAACATCCCGCGAGCAAGGCCCTGGGTCGGGTTCAATGCGATGCCGCGGACGTGATGAACATCGAGCTGCATCAGTACTTCGACGTCGATCTGCTTCTTGTCCCCTGCTCGAAGCAAGGAGTAGATGGGGGGCAAATGGTTGTCGAAATGCACATCGACCACGCTTCCGCGCACCGACGTGATTACTCCGTGATTCAACTGCTCTTGGGCTGGTCCCGACTTTGTGGGATCGCTCACTTTGGCGCCTCGCTTTGCCTTGCGACGCAGGAGAACAATTCAATTTCCTCTGTCACACGCTTGCAAAAAAAAAGCCGGCGTGGTCGAGATCCAGAAAGACCTCGACCACGCCGGCTTACTGTTCGACGGGCCTCCCCCCAATGAGCGGGGCTGCCATTCGATTAGTCGTCCGACAATTCCCAAATCATGTCCAGGGGCCGACAGGCCAAGCCGTTTCGACTCCTGTGAACACAGGTTATGATGTGCATCGCCGCGAGCAAAAGCAAGAAGAAAAGCCACGTCAGCATCGCTTTTATGCGTTGTTTAGCCGTATTGCTGGGAGGTGGATCGACTTGGAGAGCGCCGACCAACGAAAAGTGCACTGTGACAATTGCGGTTAAGCGCACGAGCGAATACACATGGTTGAGACCATGAGAAAGACGATCGGGGACCGCATTGCGGGGCAGAGACTTTAGGATCTCTTCGCCCCCTTCTCCGCCTCCAACAGATTCCGCCACTTCCTCGCCTCGTCGGGCTTGCCCCTGGCCTCATAGTATTTCAACAGACGTTCGAGCGCCTGAGTGATGCGTGGCTTTTCCTGCGACGACATCGTGCTCTCGCGTTGTTTCATGCCTTCGTAACCCGATAGGAGAAGGGGCTCGGCGTCGGCGAATTTGTTCTGATCGAACAACGCTTCTCCGAGCGTCGATTTGGTATCGAAGGTGGTCCAGTCTCCGGGTTGAATCTTCTGTCGAATCAACAGACACTCGCGCAGACTCAACTCCGCCTCTGCTGGTTGTTTCTGGTCAAGGAGCATCGAACCGCGGATGGCCAGAGCAGTAGCTTGTGCGGGGGAATCGGTGTTGCGGTCAAACAGGCGGCCCGCGTCGGCGGTGCGGCCTGCGAGCCTGTACGCGACGGCCAATCGATTGCGACAATCGGCTGTATCGGGTTGGTACGCTCCTTGGATCGCTCCGCGCAAGGCCAACGCTCTTTCGTACTGTTTGACCGCGTGCGGAGCTTCTCCCAAATTCAGGTAGGCCAGGCCGAGCATCTCGCGGACCGAAGCCTCGACGAGCGGTCGGTCCGCGAACGCCCCCGCGACCTTCGACTCAGTAGCATCCACGGATTTGAGCAGCGTCACATCCTTTCCCTGGCCTCTCGCCCAGAAGGCCTCAGCCATCGACCCGTCACCCGGCCGGCCTGCTGACAAGAGCGTTTTCTTCAAGAAGTCGAGGATCGCTTGCGTCTCTTCCTTCGAACGCAGATCCGCCTGCTCCACCGACTTTGCTAGTCGCAGTTCCGTTTTTCCAACTTTCCAAGCCGCCTCCGCCTGATCGAACTTCCCTTTGTACTCATCGGCTTCGTTCTGCGCCTTCTTGCCTTTCTCGACGGCCGCTTGTTCCGCCCTCCGCGCCTCTCCCTCCTTGCGTGCGGCCCAGGTCGCCAGACCGGCGGCCGTCACGGAAATAGCCGTCAACAGAACGAGTATGCTCGCAACAGTCCATGACACACCGGGATGCTCACGAGCCAGCTTCGATAGCCGATGCATGCGACCGGGCGGCGCGATCCTTGAGGTTTCTCGTTTTCGGGAGAGCGCGTCCCGGAGACTTCGGTGCGATCTGATTTCGTTTCGCCTTCAGGATAGCGCTTTTGCTCACTTGTTACTACCGCCGGCTGAGTGGGCTCGGACTCGCTGGCCAGGGACTTGGACGTATCGGCGTCGCGCCCCTCCGACGCGATCAAGATCGAGCCAGTGACTATGCCGTCTTGCTTTGGTTCGAGCTTACTCATCGCCACTCCCTCTACGAACCGATTCGTCGGTATTGTTCGTGTTGGACATTAGCCTGTTCCCTTCGCGTCGCTCGCCGGCTCTTCGGAGTCTACCTCGATCGGCGGAGGTTCGTCGGCCAACCGAACACGAACGCCTTCTGTGAGCGTGGAAAGTTTGCTGCCAAGGAGCACTTGCTCCGAGCTGTCGAACGGTCCCCAGTGTTCTCCTCCTAGGGATTTCGTCTTGATATGACGATGGGTAATCTCGATCCAATCGCCGTCTTCGACGCCCGTCTGGACCTCGGTTCGCAGCGCGCGTCCGTTTTCGTAACGCCAGACGAAAGACTTACCGCCGGCATAGGTCAAGGCGGATTTCGGTATCGATCGGACGTCGGTGCGCTCGAGGACGAGCTTGCCGTAGGCATACATGCCCGGCAAGATCTTGCTGCCGGAATTGGGCAGGTCGATCTCGGCCCGCATGGTACGGCTTTGGGTGTTGAGAGCCCAGGAAATACGCGTCACCGTCGCCGGAATCCACTCGTCGCGATATGCCCAAATCTTGACTCGGGCTTCAGACCCGATTTGAACATAGTTGGCGTCGCGCTCGGGAATGTCGACGTAGACTCGTACGATGTCGGTGCGATCAACCACGTAAATGGGGGCGGCCTTATCGCCGGGCGATAAGTGGGGTGCGTGTTCCTCGGCCGTGGGGTCGCCGGTGTTGGGCAGAACGAAGTCCCAGGTGTTGGCGTTACGCGCGACGATGACGCCGTCGAAAGGAGCGAGAAGCTTCAAATAGCCAACCCAGGCTTCGAGCCGCTTCGCCTCGCTGTCGGCCACGCGGAGGTTGGCGCTCGCGACGGCAACGTTGACCTCGGCCCTCTCCAGTGCGGCCTCGTCGGCTTCGAGGTCCGCCGCCGCCTTTGCGATTGACGCCTTCGCGGCGTCTCGCGCTGCGATGTCCGCGTTCAATTCGTTCTCGGACTCGAGCAAGACTTGGGGGGCGACGACTTGCCGCTTGACTTCGTTGGCAAGCCGTTTGACCTGGACGGTCCAGCGCTCAACCTCAGCTTCGTATTTGCCGAGGATCGACTTGGCTTCTTCGAGCCGAGCCTTGGCCGCCTTGACCACGGCTATAGCGACCAACACATCCTTGCGTGCCAACCTGACCCGCTCTTGATCGTACAGAACGGTCGCCTTCGTCGTCTCCCAATGCTCGAGCATTTCGGGCACGAAGAGATCGGCAAGCACGTCGCCTTTCTGCACTTTGTCTCCGATATCCACATTCCACTTCTCGATGTATCCGGTCATCTTCGGGTAGATCGACGTGCGCTCGTAGCTCTGGACGAAGCTCGGTTGTCCGACGACCCGGACGATCTTCCGAGGTTCGGGATGGACTGCGTACAGAATCGGCGGCTCCGAGACGCTTGGTGCAGTCTCCTCGGATTTTGCGCAGCCCGACGCGGCGAGGACGGCCAGAAGCCAAAACCCCAGCCGTATACGGTGATCAAAATGAACGGTTGCACAAGGTCGAGTATCGATTTGCAAGACACAACTCCAGTTTCTGGCAAAACGGGCAGGATTGGCCCGACGCGAATCTTCGATTAACCTGTTGGCTCCTCGTTATTGGTGCGCGCCTGCTTCATCACTCGCACTGTCGTCGCCTGTCTCGTCGTGGTCGCTTCCGTTAGCGGGAGCGTCGAAGCGCGGGTCGTAATGGGTGCTCTCGGGGTTTCCTGGGTTGAGCGAGGGCGAGCGGAACTCCTTTCGGCCGATGACCAGAGCGAAAATGGGAGGGAGGACCAGCAAGGTGGCGAATGTGGACATCACCAAACCCCCAATCACGGCCCTGCCGAGCGGAGCCTCCATTTGACTGCCGCGCTCGAGAGCCAGCGCCATCGGCACCATCCCGATGGACATGGCGCAGGCCGTCATCAAAATCGGCCGCAGACGCTCGCTTGCGCCGAGCAAGGCCGATTCGATCGAAGATTTGCCCGATTTCCAGTGCTCGTTCATGAATGTGACCATCATCACCGAGTTGGACACAGACACGCCCAGGCACATGATCGAGCCCATGAACGACTCGATGTTGAGAGTTGTGTTGCTGAAGTAAAGGATGATGACGATCCCGACGAGGACTCCCGGCACGGCGCCAATTGAGGCCAGGGCAATTCGCGGGGATTGGAAATAGGCCGTCAGAAGGACGAGGATGACGAACACCGAGACCCCAAGTCCGATCGCCAGTGCACTGAGCATCTTGGTCAAAGATGGAAGCTGGCCCAGCTCCTCCACATAGACGCCTCGAGGCGGCTTGCCGGCGCGCTTGACCGCCTGGCGGACTTGCGCCGCGGCTCTGCCTATGTCCTCGCCCTCGACGTTGGCCAGAACAGTCAGATAGCGCTGCGACATGTCTCGGTCGTACTCGCCGGGCCGCACGCTCGTGTGAATTCGGCCGTCGGTCAGGACGTCGCGGATCATCAATGGAACGTCGGGGTTTACCGACTCCAGCGGCAACTCTTCGAGATCCTCCGGCTTGTCAAGCCGAAGGGGCGGCACCTGGATTTGAACCAGATAATCAAAGCCGCTCTTCTCGTTGATCCAGTAGTTGAGGTTTGTGAACCGGGTCGAGGACGTCGCCATGACGAGTGCATGCTTGACGTGCTCCGGGGTGACGCCGATCAACCCCGCCAACTCGCGGTCGATGTCGACCTCGACGGTGGGCGAATCGAGCGTCTGCTCGAAGCCGACGTCACGGAGGAACGGGTTGCGCTTCAGCTCGGCTTCGATTTTTTCCGCGTGACTTCGCACTTCGTCGTAGTCGGTGCCGACGAGACGAATCGCGATCGGCGTCGATGAACCAAAGCTCATGACCTGGCTCACGATGTCGCCCGGTTCGAATCCGAAGACGGACAGGTTAGCCTGCTTGCGCGCGTCCGACTTGGACAAGCCTCCTCCACCTCCCCCTTCGACCAACCGTTGGGTGAGCCACGGGATCACCCGCTCGGGGAGGACCTTTCGGAGTCGCTCACGAAACTCGTCGAGTTTGATGCCGCTGTCCTCCTTGAGCGCGATGCGCAGCCAACCGTCGTCGGGTCCGCGCATGAACAAGACCATATTGTCGATGCCGAAGTTGGGAGCAACCTGACCTACGAACCCCATCGTGATCGCGATGTTCTTGGTCCCTGCCTCGTGCTCGATCTCCTCGAGGCACTTCATACCCATCTCCCTCGTCAGCTCGTAGCTCGAGCCAGGCGGAGGCCTGAACCGCAGCACGAATTCTCCGGAATCGATTTTGGGGAACAACTCGGTGCCGATCTCCAATCCCAGCACTCCCAGGATCAGGCCGCAGACGACGAGATAGAGCGGGACCACGAGCCATCGGAGCCGCACGATTCCGCTCAAGGCCTTGTGATAACCGCCCTGCATTCGGTCGAAGAGTCCGGGCTTTTTCTCGCCCTCGTCCGCGCGATGCTCCTTACGCTTGAGCAGGTATACGCTCATGATCGGCACGAACGTGCTCGAGAGAACGTACGACGAGATCATGGCAAAGCCGACCGCCAGCGTCAAAGGCATGAACAGCGACCTCAAAGGGTCTTGCATCACGAAAGCCGGAATGAACACCGAGAGTATGCAAAGCAAGGCCAACAGCCGCGGGACGGCGGTCTCGTAGCCGGCGCGAAGCACCGCAGTGGCGAGATTGGAGGCGGTTTCCAACTGGACGTGGGTGTTCTCGATGGTCACCGTCGCTTCATCGACCAGGATGCCGATGGCGAGCGCCATTCCACCTAGTGACATGATGTTGATGGTGTTGCCCGTCACCCAGAGTCCGAACAGAGACCCGGTGAGCGCGAGTGGAATATTGCAGACGACGACCAGCGCGCTCCGCAGGTCGCGGAGGAACAAGAGGATCATCAGTCCGGTGAGCCCTGCGCCAATCGCCCCCTCGCTGGCCACGCTTTCGACGGCATGCACCACAGTGGGCGATTCATCGAATTCGAACGTGATCTTCACGTCCTTGGGAACGGCGCTGCGAAACTTGTCCATCGACTTGTGAACGTCGGCCACCACCGTCAGAGTCGACCCGGTGTCCTTCTTGATGATCGGCAGGTGCACCGCTTTCTTGCCGTTGACGAGTGCATAGCCGTAGGTGATATCGGTATCGTCCCGAATGGTTGCAACGTCGCGAATGTAGACGTTGCTCCTCAGTTTGACTGGGATATCGCCCAGGCGCTGAATGTCTACAACGGTGCCGTTGTTGTGGACCATCGGCATCGAGTCTTTGATGTAAATGTTCCCCGAGGGAATCACGACGTTCCCCGTCTTCAGGGCGTCGACCACGTGTTGGGGGTTCAAGTTGTAATCGAGGAGTTTTCGAGGATCGACGTTGATGATGATCGACCGCATGTTCGGGCCGAATGGGGATATGGCGACGGTTCCGGGCACGTTCTTCTGCACGAGCGGTCGTATGATGTTCTGCGCCAGGTCGCCCATCGCTCCAATCGAGGTTTTGTCGCCCTGGCTTGTGAACACCAGGTAGCCGATAGGGACGCTTCCGGCGTCCATCCGCATGATCAGCGGCGGCAAGGACCCCGGGGGCATCCAAGCCATCGCCCTGTCTGACATGGCCACGACCTGCGCCATCGCCTGGCCCATTTCCGTGCCGTGGAAGAAAGACAATTCAACCAGGCCGACCTGCTGGATGTTTCGCGATTGGATGTCCTCGATGCCGTCGACGTACTGAAAATACAGTTCGAGCTCGTTGACGATGAATCCCTCGATCTGGTCCGGACTCATGCCGATGAAATCGAAGAAGACGTAGATCTTTGGCGTGTTAAGCGATGGGAAAATGTCCACTCGCATCCGTTCAAACGCCAAGAAGCCGAGGCTGAGCAGGGCGAGGACCAACATCAAGGTTGTGACGGGATGATCCATCGCCAAGACGGTCGGGTTTGCTGAGTTCGTTTTCTTAGTCGGTTCGGCGGTCACGAGTGACGTTCCTCAATACGAGTGGCCTCCGCCGTTGGCGAGGCCCCGACCCCTCGGTTGCCATGAATGCAGTCGGAAACACGCTCGGAATCGGCTCGATCATCCGAATCTCTGGCTTAGGGGGCGCCGAGGACGTCGCACCTTGTTGGTTCCCATCCTGACCATACCGATCATGCCCAATTCCATGAGGTTTTCCTTATCTCACGAAAGTCATGGGGCCCGCCATTCGCAGGGGTTGGATGCTGGCAAACTCGCCGACGGACTCGTGGCGCCTAGCGTCAAGCGCCTAGTCCAGGTCTTGATCGACTTCCTGATGCTCCCGAACGAAACCACTTGATTGAGTGTTCCCATCGTCAAATAAAAAAGCCGACGTGGTCGAAAACCCTCAGGTTCTTGACCACGCCGGCTTACTGTTCGACGGGCCACCCGCGAAATTCGGGGCTGCCCTTCGACTAGTCGTCCGACACATTCAAATCATCCCGGAGAGCCGACGAGGCACTGCCACGACGACGCCCAAGAACATTATCCATGTTGCACGTCTTGGCGTCCGAAGGCAAGCGCAAAGCCAGAACCGCAGCCAAAAAGGCCTAGCAAATTGCACTGCGAGCTTCTCGCCCGACTGTCCGTATTTCTGGTTGTTTGTTCGGTCGATTCGATCAGATTCGCGTCAAGCAAATCCAGCTAACTTGTGCAAGCGGAAAGCTTTTCCTCGAAGTCCTTATTCCCTTTCCGCTCTCAATCGCGGCGACCCTGACCGGGCGACGAATGTGGCGTTCTTGCCCGCTGAAGCGAACAGCCAAGAAGTTCTGGATCAGCTCTCAAGCGAGTGCCGGACCGATGACCCCAATATTCAGCCGGGAGGACAAGTCGGTCCCTGTCGGGCCAGAACGGGTCGTGCGGGTTGAACGCCAGCCACCGATCCCAGAGCACGTACGCCATTGACGCCGAGCCCAGAGGCAGCCCAGGGTGCCCCGACTTTGCCTTCTGCACCGCGTCGACCGCGAGGAAGCGCAAAGTGTTGACGCAAAGCTCGTCGAGCATGGGTGGGGCGACGGCGGCGGAGTGCGTCATGTGCGTGAGGATCCTTTGGTCGTTGTGACGGGTACGCTTTGCAGACCCTCAGTTTGAGCCTCTTTGTCGAAATGATGCAATTCGCTCCATCGCGGCTCGTCGGCGATGCCGAGGTTGGCAGAAGTTCCGGCACGTCCAGGCGAGCCACTCCGATCCGATCGTCCGCCATTCCGTAATATACGTCGAACCTGTGTGGTTGACCGAGATCGTCGCGTCGGTCGATCGCGGTGGGAAAGACAACGTTGGCGATGGTCCCGATCGTTTCCTGGGGTCCTTTCGGCGTTAGAATGGGCTCGGGCGAACGATAACGGATCATCTGTGGATGTTGCTCGGAGAGCACCAAGACCCCGGCGGAATAGCACAACTTGGGGGCGTCTTTTGTCGACTCCGAGGTATTGCAAACGCCGTGATAGACAATCATCCATCCGTGCCGGGTGAGTATTGGGGGAGTGCCCCCACCGATCTTCAGCCGCTCCCAAGGCTGAACTGGACTCGCCAATCGACTATGCAGTGTAAAGCCGCAGAGGTTGTAGGGCTCGCAACCGTCGTTGCCTATTGGACAATACGAAATCCAGATGCTCTCTCGATCGAGATCGACCATGCGAGACGCGGGTACCCGGACAGTCTCCTCCGGACGAGTCCCGACAAAGAGAGGTCTGTGGAGAATGGCCATCGCCGACTTGCCTGACGTATCGGGAATCGCTATTGGGAACACGCTGGCGTCTTTATCGTCGACGCCGTTGAACTCGATGCCGTGGAACGAACGAAAGGTCGCCAGACCCAGACGCTGCCAGTGGAAGAGATCCTCCGAGACAGCAATTGCGATCCTTGGGCCCACCTTCGAGAACGCAGTGTAGGTCATGACGTAACGCCGAATGGGTTCGACGTAGGAGATTCGCGGATCCTCGCAGCCTCCTCCGCCGTTGGGGCGCAGCTCGTAGTCGGCTTGAGGCTCCAGGACGACTCCAAGGCGCTCGACGCCCACTGGGTCGCCGGATTCGTTAAACTTCACTTTTGCAATACCGATGCGCGAGTAGTTTCCCTTTGCGACCATCCGAGGAAAGAGGTAATACTGTCCATCGGGGCCGCGAACTCCCGCTGGGTTCAGCACCCCTTCGACCTCGAGCGGATTGCCTGGTTCGGGCTCCATGATCATGCAAAGCCGCTTCATCTGAAATCCAGACATCGATCCTCCAGGAAAAATCAGGCTCGAGGGACCTAGCCGAGGCAAGCAATGATTGCCTCGACAACACGTTTTGTCTCTTCGGGACCCTTGACGCGAATTGACTCCACGCCGGCTTGCTCGGCTGGATAGTCGTTGCCGCCAGGGAACAAGGCGTCTCCGACAAAAATCATCTCTTTGATCGCGATTCCGAGGACGTCTCGCAGCTTTCTGATCCCGTAAGCTTTGTCGATTCCCGGCATCGTGACGTCGATCGAAGTTGATCCACCAAGTCGAACCGAAAACTCGGGAATGAGCGCGTCAAGAAGGCTTTTCATCTTCTTCCGTTTCGTGAAGTCAGGATCCCATTTCACTTTTTCCTCCAACGGCGCATGCTGGCCCAGGGCGGAAAACGTGATTTGACTTCCCCTGTCCTCGATCACCTCTCCCCATGTCTTTTCGACTGTTAGCTTCGACTCGGCGTAAGCCTGCTTAATCGAACTCGTGATCTTCGATTTCTGGTCGGAGGTGAAATCTTCCGAGTAGAGCTTTTTCCATTGGCTCTCGTATTTGTAAAACTGCGTTCCACAGGTCGGAAGCAACGAAAGATTTTTCAGTCGTTCGTCTTTGGCAAGGTGCGAGAGCACCTGTTGTTGAAACTGCGTCCAGTCGCCGCCGGAGATGACGGAGACTTTGACGACGCCGAGGAGTTTATTCAAAAGCGTCCCCATTTCGTCGTCGAGCGCGGACTTGCTCTGGGCAAGCGTTCCGTCCAAATCGAAGACAACGAGCTTTTTCATGCTTTAAGACGCCTTGATGATTGTCCCTGTTAGAATCAGTGAGGGATCTAGTCCGGCAGTGCGATTTCCAGCAGGCCGACCGAGCTGTGTGGTTGAAAGACGCATGCGCCGACTTCCGCGGGCAAGAGGACGACCGCGCCTTGGCTGACTGCGTAATTCGCGCCTCCCTGCTCCAACGCGCCTTCTCCAGAGGTGCAAACCAAGACCCTCGGCGCGTTCGAAGCTCCCACGTTGAAAGGAGAAGTTCCGGTATGCCTCCAAACCGAGAAATGTTCGCAATTAAAGAGGCGCTCTCGACGCACAGGCGCTTCCTTCTCGACTACGGGCATCACGGGGCCAATCGCCACTTGCTTGAAATCGATGCAGACCATCGCTTGGTCGACTTGAAGCGGTCGAGGTTTGCCCGTCTTGGGATCGGTACGATCCCAATCGTACAAGCGGAACGTGACGTCGCTGTTTTCTTGCACTTCGAAAACGACAACGTCACTTAAGGAATGAACGGTCCCGGCTTTGATGAAAACCGCCTCGCCGACGCTGGGTGTAAAGCTTGCGAGCAGGTCGGGAGCCGATCGATTTGCCAGCGCTCGCTCCAGTTCGTCTCGGGTCGTGCCCGTTTTCAAGCCCGCATAGATGCGACTCGCTGGCCCGGATTCCAGGACCACCCATGCTTCGGTCTTGCCGGTTTCTCCTGATGGAATCAAGTGCTTTCGCCCATCATCAGGATGCACCTGAACGGAGAGCTTCTCGCGTGCATCGAGAAACTTCAACAACACGGGAAAACGTCGAAAACGGCCGACCAGTTTTCCGAGCATCCTCTCGGGAAACTGCTCGAGCAATTCCCTGATTGTTGATCCTTCGAGCGGCCCAGAGGAAACCTTGCTGCAATGGTCGTCGCGGTCGCTCAAGAGCCAGGCTTCGCCGATTGGACCCTCTCCGGGCAGCGGAGCATCAAGTAGATTGGCCAGGCGACGGCCGCCCCAGACTCGGTACTGGAAAATCGGCTTGATCAGCAAGGGATACAACCCGATATCGCGCGTCAGAGGCGCCCGTCCTACATAACCAGGAATCGTCCCGGTGGAACGATCTTCAAGAATCTCGTTTTCCAAATTCAATTGCCGCCTCCAGCCTTCGCCAATCAACCCACTCGTTCACGATTCAAAAGACAGCAGATTCCGTTCCGAACTCCTCGATTTCGTCTCATGAAAAAGACGATTCGGATTTGGGTGCGGCCTGGACGTTTCGACCGCACCCAACTTCTGGCCGACTGCGTCGAATCAGACGCTTGCGGCGGCCAATTCTTCGCTGTGCACCGTCGTCGAATTCGCTTCGACGCCGGAGAGGATCTCCTTCGCTCGCTCCACTTCATGAGCAGTGCCGTGAGCAACCAAGAGCAGTTTCCCGTTCTTGACCTGAGTCTCGTATTGCAGGACGCTGTGCTCCGGGATGCCAATACTGCACAGTGCAGCGCCCAAAGCGGAGAGCCCGCCCATCACGACCGCGCTTTCGAGTGCGCCGACGATCCACACCACAAGGGGTCCAGCAACCAGAATCGAGCCGATTCCGGGCAACCAGAAGAATGCGGAACCGAACAGGATTCCCCAGAACCCGCCCCAAATTGCTCCTAGTTTGCCCCAGTACTTCATGCGCGCCCGGTGGTGTAATAACCGACGACCTTCTCCTCGGTCTGATAATCCTTGCCGACGATCGAAAGCTGCTTCATATTGAAGCCGCCCTTTTCGAGCTTGCGAACGGCGTCCTCGGCCTGCACATGAGTTTCGAAGATTGCGACAACGGAATTCTTTTCTGACATGGTAGGTCTCCTCTATTATAAGATCGTTTAAGATTATTCATTGCGTATTAGGTAAATCGCGATCTCATATCTTTGCCGGATGCGACGCGGCTTCATCCTTCGGAGACTTTGGTGCAAGGGGTAGAACTCGGGAAACAAAAAAAGCCGGCGCGAGCAGGAATAGTGTTCCCATTCGCGCCGGCTTACGCTTCGACGAACCTCCCGGACGAGCCGGGCTGCCCTTCGCAAAGTCTTCCGACGAATTCTGTTGTTGTCAAGCGAGACAGCGGCGATTTGCGCCCAATCGGTCTCAGTGGACAAATGTTAGAATACTCGGTATCGAGCCCCAATTCAAGTCAATTCGTTGGCCACGCCGAACCGAGACGGGTCTGCGGTCTCGAACGTTCGAAAGAGCCTTCTCGGCTTAATCGCCCTTCGTTCCGAGAGAGTCGGGCGTGAGCAAGGAATCAATCAAATCGTTACGACGCGGCGGAGCACTCCTAACCGCCTGCCGTTAACGCTCAGTCGCCGAGCCCGGATCGAGCGAATTTGAATCGTTAGTAGCCGACCTGGCGGCAACGGGCGTCGGCATCGCCTTTTTCGTTACAGCCTTGGGCGATGCTCCATAAGCAAATGTATATCCGTTATTCTTCTCTTGCCCTTTGATGTCTTTGAAGATCAAGTCCAAATCGTAGTTGAATCGCGCGGCATGAGCGTCTCGAGCGCGTCCAACCTCTTCAACGATAGGATCATCCATCACATAATCTCCATTCGTTCCTCGGGGGTGCAAATGATGGGCGCCTGAAACCCTTGCCGGCACGGACGACTCGATGATTGGGCGCATCGTCGCGTTGGCCAAATGCCGACAATGTCAAGTCATTAGTATAGTATCGTATGTCAACCTTAGACACACGTTTTTGCAAGCTTGATCCAAACTGACTGAGATCCGCTGCTGGCTCAGTTGTGGATTGCTCGAAACGCATGCGCGGGCTTGCTAGGGCAATGGGTGTGGACTTGGCATTCTGACAGGCTTCTCGATGCGCACTCGCTTGGGCCCGAAGCCGATCATCGAGGCCGGGAGCGACCGTAATCCAGGGATTGCGTTCATGAGCCTGATCGTCCAGGGAAACCGGAACGTTCGTCCGTCGGATTGCAGAGCCTGTGCGACGATGTTCTTCTGTATGTAGCTTTGAACCTTCTGGATCGTTGCGACAGGTCCTTCACGCTCGGCCTGGACCTTTGCGAGCAATACTTCGGTTACAACTCCTTGCGAGAGAGGCTCCGCCAGGATGTTCGCGGCAACCACGGCGTCTTGGATCGCGTAATTGATGCCGACTCCGCCGACGGGAGACATTACGTGCGCTGCGTCGCCGATCAGAAGCAACCCTGGCTTGTGCCAGCGCTTCAATCGGCTCGATTCAACCGAAAGCACCGAACAGTCTTTCCAGTCGGCTAGCTCGTCAATACGGTCGGCAAGCCATGAGACGGCGCCAACGACTTTCTTACGGAAGGACTCGATGCCGGCGCTCTTGAGCGTTTGGTAGGTTCCTTTCGCGAAAACCATTCCCACCTGCCACGAGTCTTCGCGGTCGAGCAAGATGAGTAGTCTGCCTTTGTGAATGTAGCCTGCGCCCGGTTCGGCGGGATCGGTTGGCTTCTTGGACAGTTTGAACCAGATGACGTCCATCGGCGGCGACGAAGCCTCCGGGGTCAAGCCAGCGAGTTTGCGGATGATCGAGAATCGGCCGTCGGCGGCCACGACGAGCTTGGCGTGCACTTCGCGCTCGACGCCGTCGTGTAAACGATAGGAAACTCCCACCACTTGCCCATCTTGCTCCAAGAGCTTTCGGACGTCGGCGGCCATGGCCAAATGGAATGAAGGAAGTTTTTTTGCTTGGCCGGCAAGGAAGTCGAGAAACTTGGCCTGAGGCATCATCGCGATATAGTTGTACTTGGATTTCAAAAGCGCGAGGTTCACGACCCGGAGCTTCTTGGACTCGACGTGGAACGTCAGATCTTGAACCTTTCCGTGAGGGATCTCGAGCAACTTGTCGGCGAGGCCGACCTGGTTGAGAATTTCCATCGTGGAGGGATGGAGCGTATCGCCGCGGAACTCGCGGTCGAAATCGGGATGGGATTCACACACGAGGACCTGAACATTCTTAAGAGCCAGCAAGAGGCCCAGCATCAAACCCGCGGGGCCTCCTCCGACAACGACGCAATCGACCGAGTCGGGCTTGCCCGCGTCGTGGTTGGCTCGATTTTCAGTTTTCATGAGGGCGAGTCGTCTCCCACGGTAAGCGATTCAAACGCCGCGGCTACACGGTTGAGTTTTGAATTTTGGCGTGAACATTCCTGGCGATTTCGAGCTCTTCGTTGGTTTGGATGCATTGAACAGGCAGCCTTGCGTTTTCCGAAGAGATCGTGCGTTCTCCTCTCGCGTTCTTGTCAGGGTCGATCGAGGCGCCCAGGAACGCAAGCCCTAGGCAGATCCGCGCTCGGATCGAAGCGCGTTCTCGCCGATGCCGCCGGTAAAGACGAGCAAATCCAGGCCTCCAAGCGCCGCTGCGAGCGAACCAATCGTCTTTCTGCAGATGTAGAGAAACATTTCGACGGCGAGCGCCGCCTTCGGGTCGGAAGATTCCTTCGCCAGCAGCTCGGCCATGTCGGAGGTGGTCTCCGAGACGCCCAGAAGACCCGAGCGCTTGTTGAAGAGATCGTTCAGTTCGGGCGGGCTCATACGCTTCTGTTCGAGCAGGTACAAGAAGATGCCGGGATCGAGGTCGCCCGATCGAGTGGCCATCATGAGCCCCCCTGTGGGCGTGAAGCCCATTGTGGTGTCGACGCCCACGCCGGATTGCACGCCCGCCATGCTCGAACCGCTTCCCAAATGGGCGATGACGATTGACCCCTTTGCAGCGATTTGGGAATTCTCCTTGGCCACTTCGCTCATGATGTACTGATAAGAGAGCCCATGAAAGCCGTATTTGAAGACGCCCTCGCGGCGCACCTCGACCGGGAGTGGATACGTCCGCGCCACCTCCGGCAGTTGCGCGTGAAAGCCCGTATCGAAGCAGGCGAATTGGCGCCAATTCGGGTTGCGTGTAGCTATGGCTTCGACTCCTGCAAGCTCGCGTGGGAGGTGAGTGGGGTCCAGTGGAATCAGCTTGTGAAGGTCGGCCAGTAGCTCGGGGCTGATCCTCTCGGTTCCTCGATGCGTAGGGCCTCCGTGAACGAAGCGATGCCCCACGATCTCGATCCGGTCTTCGTGGAACGTCGAGTCGATCCATTTCAAGAGAGATTCAACGGCATCGACGGAATCGGCAGCCTCGACTGGAGATTTCGATGGCGTCGCCGAGCCGATCTGAACCTCTAAAACAGGGTTCTCGAGACCGACTCGCTTGATCGAACCCTTGGCGAGCCGATCTTCCGCCAGGCCATCGGCAAGCTTGTACACGGCGAACTTGACGCTCGAGGAACCGCTATTCAAGGCGAGGACCGTGTTCGAACGAGTGCTTGGCATGATCTTGCCTTATCCGTTGGCGCGGGTGGACGATGGTCGTCAGACTATCCGAGGCCAAGCCAATTGCTCAAGCGCCAAGAGATCGGCCGCGTAGCCGATCGTCGATCTAAGAAGTTTTTTAAATGTCGATTTGATGTTATGATGCATTTGATTTTAGCAAGCGCGTCGCCGAGGCGTAGGGAGCTTTTGATAGCGACCGGCTATTCGATCGAAGTGGAGGCGTCGGGGATCGACGAGCCGGAGCCGCCGCTTGGGGCCGACGTATTCAGCTATGTCGCGGAGCTCGCATGGCGGAAGGCCTCGTTCGTTGCTCGTCGAAGAAAGATAGGTCTGGTGTTGGCCGCGGACACGGCCTGCGCCGTGGCTGGCGAGATTTTGAACAAGCCGGTCGATCGCGACGACGCCGAGCGGATGATCCGGCTTCAGGAGGGTAAGGACACCGAGGTTTTGACCGGGCTTTGCGTGTACCGGGCCCGTGACGACGTTTGGGTTGGCGCTGTTGAACGGAGCGTCGTCCGGTTCGTTCCGCTGTCCGATTTCGAGCGCGAGTCGTTTCTAGATTCGAATCGCTGGCAGGGCAAGGCTGGGGGATATGGGGTTCAGGACGGCGACCCGTTTGTCGAGGTGGTTGCAGGCAGTTTTTCGAACGTGGTTGGGCTGCCCTTGGAGCGTCTCGAGCAGGTCTTGCGCGAATTTCCAGGCCTGTCAAAAGTCGATCGATGAGGGTATGATGCGTCCTCAAAAGGCGCCCTAAGGAGGGCTCGCACGTAAGGAGTAAGGGGACCAGCAGATGACCTCAGGCGCCCAAACGCTTGCCCAAGCAACTCCCAGGACGCGGCCGTTCTGGATTCTTAGCCTGATCGCGGGGGTTTTGTTATTCGCGGGCGCCGTGGCGCTGGCGGTGTTCGTTCGCGCGAATCAAATCGCCGCGAAGTCGGCTCCCGACCCTGCTCCCATCGATGGAAAGCGAGCTTATGGGTATCTCAAGCAGGTCTGCGCCATCGGCCCTCGGATTGCAGGCTCGAAAGCGAACGCCAAGCAGCGGACGATGGTCTCCGAGCATTTCAAGAAGTTCGGCGCCGACGTCCGCGAGCAGCCGTTTCAAGGCGTGGATCCCAGTACGGGAAAGCGCGTGAACATGGTGAACCTGATCGGCGCTTGGAACCCTGACCGAAAAGAGCGGGTTGTGTTCGCGGCCCACTACGACACCAGGCCCTTCCCGGACCAGGATGCCGAGGATCCCAGGGGCGAGTTCATCGGCGCCAACGACGGAGCTTCGGGCGTGGCCCTTCTTATGGAGTTGGCCCATCACCTGAAAGACTTGAAGACGCCTTGGGGCGTCGACCTGGTGCTTTTGGACGGCGAGGAGCTTGTCTACAACAAATTCGACGAGTATTTCCTGGGCTCAAAAGCCTTTGCGAGATCGTACAAGCGAGCTCGCGATCGAGACCCCAAAGCAGCGAAGTACGCCGCGGGCTTTATTCTCGACATGGTCGGCGACAAAGATCTGATGATCCCTCCCGAGGCCAACAGTCTGGAGCTTGCACCGCGTTTGGTTCGCGACTTTTGGGGGGTCGCGAAAGGGCTCAAGTCTCCCGTGTTTTCCGAAGCAGAAGGCCCAAGAGTGCTCGACGACCACCTCTCGTTCAACGAGGCAGGGATCCCAACGGTCGACATCATCGATTTCGACTACCCCTACTGGCACACCACGAGGGATCTGCCCGAAGAGTGCTCCGGCGAGAGCCTTGCCGAGGTGGGTAAGGTTATCACTTCCTGGCTCGCCCAGCCCAAACCGTCGGCGACGGGTTCCACGAAGACCAAAAAGACTCGTCGATCGTAAGAGCTTGTGGCGGTTGCTGGAGCAGAGGGCGGACCATTCGTCCTGCCAATAATTGAGCAGAATCTAACGATTTTGCGGGTTGCGCCGGTTTTTCTGGAGTCTCAGGCCGCCAGAGCCGACTTTCCCCGTAGGCTCGTATTGCGCCAGGCCCCGCGGGTCTGTCGACCGAGCATCGACTGGTCGACAGGATTCAGGGAGGCGCCATGTTGCCGGTCGATCCCGGCTCAAAGAGACATTGTTTGCGCGCGAGAGTCGCCCTGCCTGCCTGGGAGCGCACCGACTTAGCCTCGTCATTATCGTTGTATTATCAGCGTCCGCCGGTTGTGTTGGACCCAGAAGCCTGGAGCTGACGAGGCTCCGTTACGACCAAGCTGTAAACGACACTAACGAGCAGCAATGGCTCCGGAATATTGTCCGCTTACGCTACGGTGATTTGCCCTCGCTATTGGACGTCGCTGCGATCACGAGTCAGTTCGAAGTCTCGGGCCAAGGCAACTTTACGGGCGGGCTCGAGCGGGCGAGCGCCAACAAGTCTTACTTCGGGAACTTTGGGCTCCAGTTCCGCGATTCTCCCACGCTTTCGTACACCCCGAGGGACCCAGGAGAGCTTGCCCGACTGATGGTTGCTCCCGTCGGAGTAACCGCCCTGGGCTTGATGGCAAGGACCGGCTGGAGCATTTCCGACGTCTTGAGGCTTGTGGTTGCGGATGCGAATGGGTTGGAGAATGCGCCTGGCGCCGAGCAGATTCTGCCCGCGACCGTACCCAAACCGACTCCATTCAATC
This sequence comes from uncultured Planctomycetota bacterium, assembly GCA_963818975.1. Lineage (GTDB taxonomy): Bacteria > Planctomycetota > Planctomycetia > Isosphaerales > Isosphaeraceae > CAWFUI01. The sequence goes on from CAWFUI010000017.1 coordinate 543,132, forward strand.
AGATGGCTTCGATCGCTGAACTACTGCTTATCGAAAGAGTGATGGCTCTGGCCGACTTCGATACTCCCGATGTTGTATCGACTCCGATTTCGGCCGACCGCATTAGCGGGGCCGACATGGTGCTCGCAGCCAACAATAAACTGCAATTTCGACCGGCAGGCGCCAAGAATTTGGTACTCACTCGTTCCGACCGCGGCTACAAACTTGTACTTTCGTCGACCGCCGTTGCCTTGCCCGAGGTCGGGAACCTTCGCACTCTGCTTCGGCTCTCGAAGATTCAGTCCGAATACAACATCGACAGGATCGACCGAATCCCCGTCGAAGAACTGGAACCCCTCGCGGATTCCAAAGACTCGCTTTCGATTCGTACTCGTACTTTGCTCGAAATGCTAATCTTCGTTTCCAAAGGAGTTCACGTACCCGAGGACCATGCACAACGAGGGCTCGCAGCCCAGACGGTGGGTCCGGACGGCCGCGTCTTCGATTGGCCCGTTGTGACGGAAGGGCTCTTTCACGTCTGTGCACAGAAAAAGCGGCCAAAATCCGCGGCGATCGCCGTCGAATACCGTGGGTATTGGTTCTATATCGCCGACAACGACAAACGCTCGATGTCTACTCTCATGCTCATCCAGGAGATCTTCAATCTCCAGCTCACCGAACCCAAGAAAGCTGGTCCCGTGCTCACCTTGCCGGTCGGCAACTGAGCTCGCTGATCCAGATCTTGGCACTGTGGTTGGTAAGTAGAGAAGAAGGGGTCCGCGACCCGCAACGTACGCGCGGTAGGTAATTTCAAAGAAGCAACGTGCGGGCCGCGAACCTAGTGCGAATGGAATGCTCTACAGACTGATCCTCGATTTGTGTCGACCCTCGAGATTGGGACACGAGATATCAACTTAAACGGTCCCTATCCCGCTTTCGTTCGAATTCCTTGAGCAAGGCCTCTCGCTCGCGCCTGGTTGCGTCGAGGTCAAACTTCGTGAGCTCCAAGTCGAGTCTGAGCCGCTCGAGGGCGTCGCGGGCTACGTTGAGCACCCGACCACGAAACACAGCCTCTTCCCAAGCCTCTTCTACAATTGGCTCGAGCACCGAGCGAACCTCGCGGGGCATCTCTCAAACGCGCTGCTTCAGTTCTAGAAGTTCAATTGGCACAACTTCTTCCGTTGCTTCCATCGTTGTCGTCCCGCAGGCTGTCAGGCTCATGGTGGTGTCGTCCTTCACTCGGCTGGCTAATCGAAGTGTAGCACACAAAGTTTTCCTGATTATCCTAATCGTCCCAAACCTCCTATTTTCTCCAGTCGAAGTCTTCAATTGAGCTAGTGCGAAGGTAGGAAGTCCGTTAGAACACGCTGCCCCAACAGGTTTGGGGCATATCGAGGGGCGGACGATGTCTGTTGGGGGAAGGCTCATGGATGGGCCCAGATTCAAGAGCGCTCTCGCGTTTTTGTTGAGTTTTTGGATTCTCGGATCGAGCTTGGCCAGTGGTTCGAGCTTGCAACAGCCTGCTGGTCCTCGGGTCGAAGGTCCCAGCCGCGGCGCTCCCTCCGCGCCGAATCCAAACCCAGCGCCTGGATCGACGATAGGCTCGAGTTCGCCGGCTCATTCGGCTGGCACGGGCGCGCCCAAACCGAAAGTTGCGGCAGCCCCTGGTATGTATCGGGACCGATTCGAGTCGGGCAGACTGGCTTGGCGACGCGAGGACACCGACGCTTCGATCCAAATCTTGGGTCATGAGTGGACAGACCAGTTTGCGCACGAGGGCAAAGGGTCGGAGAGGATTCGTTTCATCGCGGGCCAGGGTAGTTCTCTTTATTACAGTCACGAGCTGCCGAAAGTTCCGATCGAGACGAACCTCGAGATCGGACTTTATGCCCGATCGAACAGAGTTGGCGCTCGAGTCCAGGCGCGAGTGGTTTTGCCTGGAGACTTGGATCCAGACACGCGCCAGCCGTCTTTCGTGATCATCTCCGGCACCGCGGTCGACACGGCTGACCGCTGGCAGAAGCTGATTCTCGAGAATATTCCGTTGGCGGTTTCTCGACAGGCAAGGACCCTTCGGATCGCCACCAAGCGACCCGTAAGCCTGCAAGGCGCATACATCGACCAAGTGGTTGTGAATCTCTACTGCGGAGCGGGCGAAACCGACGTCTGCCTGGACGACCTGACGGTGTTCCCGGTTCCCGCGGAGATTATCGAGAACTTGGCGGCGACGGCGGCAGCGGAGAGCGCGAATCCCGATGCACCCGCTCTCCCCGCCAGGACCACCGCCAGCAGAGCAAGCCTGGTCGACAATGTCTTTCGACTTGACGGCAAGCCCTACGTCTTCTCGATCATCGACGCCAAGGGAGCCAGGCTTGCGCCTCTGGTGCAAGCTGGGTTCAATGTATTGGCGGTGGACGGCGACGATGCGCCCGAGCGAATTGAAGAGGCCGTGAAGCATGGACTTTTGTTGATGCCGAAGCTCAGCCTCGATGCCGGGAGTGACCCTGACGAAGCGATCGAAGCCGCGCTCAAACATCCAGCGAGCAGCTCGGTGGCGTTCTGGCGCCTCGGCGAAGAGCTCGGTTCGGAACTGGAGATCGAGGATAGGGACGCTCGACGGGATATGGTTCGCGAAGTTGTGGGAAAGCTGCGCAGATCCAGCCTTCCTGGGTCGAGGCTGACGACCGGGATGATTTCAGGAATGCTCGACGAGTACTCCAGGCCTCCCAGGAACCTCGACATACTTGGCATCGATCTCAAGAGCTGGGGAAGACAACGAGACCCGGCCGAAGCCTACTTGTATTTGCGAGAGCGAATGGACCAGAGTTTCGAGAACCCGAACGCGGTGTTCTGGGCTTTGATCGACGCCACGCCCAACCCAGCATTCACCCGGGCGATCTGGGGCGACTCCGCTCCTCCCGATTGGGGCGTTCCACGAGTGCAACCGGAACAGTTAAGAATCTGGACCTACCTGGCCTTAGCGGCGGGATGCCGAGGGATCGGCTTTCGCGGGGACGCCGGACTGACCGGCCCAGACCAAGTCTCGCTGCGGACCGAGATGGCGTTCCTGAACCTCGAGATCAGCCTCTTCCGCACGCTTTTGTCGCAGGCCAAGCGGCCAGGGCCGCTCTTCAAGGTTAGCCCTGCCGACCCGCTCTCGATGACGGCTCGCCCCGCAGGTGGAACGAATTATATCGTTCGCAACAGCAAGCCGAAGGAGGTCGACGATATACCGTCGATCAAGGCCGCATCGTTCCTCTCCCCGGACAAACGCACCTACCTGCTCTTGGTGACGGATTTGGCGCCAAGCTCGCAGTGGCAGCCGCCGCAATCGGCTTATGGAGACATCCACTTCACCGTGCCCGCGCTCGAGGGCGCCCAGGCGTACGAAGTGACGCCCGGCGGCGTCAAGAAACTGATCGCTGCTCGAGGGCCCGGCGGTCTCGAGGTAACTTTACCGGATTTTGGCGTCGCCACGATGATTGTCGTGACGACCGACCTGCCGCTGGTCGATCGGATCGAGGCCCAGATCGCGCGGAACAGGACGCTGGCTGTGCAAATGGCGATCGAGCAAGCCAAGCTTCAGATCGATTGGGTCGCCGAATGCGACGAACGATTGAGGGGCGTTTGGGAAAACGCCTTGCCGCCGCTGCTTCCAGCTCCCAAGGACGAGCAAGAAGGCGAAAAGCGCGTGAGCCGCCGCAAGGGCGCCATCGAGATCGTCGCCGAGGCCAGGGGCTATTTGACCCGGGGGCGAACCGACATCGCTCGACGCAAGGCCTACGCGGCGAAGGACCTCGACGCCCCTTTCGAGCCCTTGGAAGACAGCCCGGAACGGGTCCTTGCCGACGCCGACGCGATCGATTTCATCACCCAGGCTCGCGATCTTCTGGCCGAGGCGCAAGACCAGCTCGAGTCCTTTGATTACATACGTGCGTGGGGTTCCGCAAGGCGTGCGGAGCAACCGCTAAGGGTCCTTAAACGCGAACATTTCGATCGCGCACTAAGAGGGGTCGTCGACGCCGTGGTTGGTCCCCTGCCTGTCCCAGCAAGGGGAAAAGCGCACCTCGTTCCCGATCCTGACCAAGTGGCCTTCGCCGTTTCGAGCCCGGCGATCGTCGCCTTCAACACCCTGCCGCAACATTGGCTTTGGGTCGACAAAATGCGCGACTGGACGTTTGGCAAAAGCATCCTCCCCGACGGCACGTTCGAAGACCCCAAACTGCTCGAGAAATCCGACTGGCGGGTCGAAAACTACGGTTACAACGGGATTGAGGCTCGAGTCGACACAGTGGCGCGCTCACGCCCTAAGTCGTCCGGGAAGCGCTTGCTCAGGCTCAATGTAGCCCCGGTCTACCCAGAGGGGATCGAAAACATCGATCCGGACGCTAAACTCACGAAACAGGCCAAAGCCCAGATCATCGCCGCGCGTCGACAGGCGATCATTGATCAACTTTCACCATTCCTTGACCATCCGGCTGCCGCGATCCGTACTCCCGAAATGAAGGTCAAGGCCAATCAATTGGTGCGCGTGCGTGTGTGGGTGCATAAGCAGAATAGCAACGCACCTGGAGCGGGAGGGCTGATCATTCGCGACTCGTTGGGTGGAGAGCCCCTGCAAATTCGGTTGGTCGATGGAACGAGGGGCTGGAAGGAGGTCGTCTTCTTTCGGCGAGTCCCAGCCGACGGAACCTTTAGCATCATGATTGGTTTGGCTGGCTATGGCCTGGCGGAGATCGACGACCTCCGAGTCGAGCTCGGCAGCGGTGATACTCTGGCCAGAGGAAGGACTCCAGCGCAACGAGGACCGATTGCGAGAACACCAAGGCCTGTCGAGCGGCCGGTCAATACCGCCAGGCCAGGCGACGCCTCGACTCCACGCGTTCGCTAGATCTACCGGGACAGCGTACGTCGTTCGCGCGTGTCAACTCGCACCGATCGGCTTACGTATCGGTTCGCAACTTGCTGCAAATGGTAGGGATGCGCCCGTTGGTCGCCACAGCAAGCAACTATGAGAGTGCTTTGTGTGTTAAGATGAAGTGTTGAGCCCGTCGGAAACGGTCGTGAGGACGTCGCAGGCTCTTTGCATGAAACCGGAATGGGATCAGCGGATCTTGGGAACTCTCGGCGACCCCGCGGCGTCCAAGTTCGTGGATGTATCCATCTGGAGCGAGAGTGCGAATGCCCTGGGCTCGACTCATTTGCCCTTGGACTGAACCGAGCGACGAGTGGCTTCGCACCGCATCGTTGACCCCATCCGGTCAATTGTGCTAGCGTCTTGCAACTTTTTGTTGCTTGAATCCGCTCCGGCTCGATGCATGGTTCGAGGGTTCTTCTCGAACTGGTTTGCTCTCTTTTCATGACGTGTCCGCTGACAGCCGCGATCCGATCCATTTACGTGGTTATAGGGAGCTAGATCGCACATGGCGAAGATTCAAGCCGTTTGGGCCCTGGATATTGGTCAAGCCGCGCTCAAAGCGCTCAAGCTCACGCCGGCGGAGGATCCTTCGCAGGTCTTGGCCGAGGCCTTCGACTACATTGAGTACCCGAAAATCCTCAGCCAGCCGGACGCAGATCCAGAAGAGCTGGTGCAGCAGGCTCTGCATACGTTTCTGGAGCGTAACGAGATCAAGGGTTGCAAGATCGTCGTTGGCGTCCCCGGTCAGGCTGGCTTGGTCAAGTTCATCAAGCTGCCGCCGGTTGAGAAGAAGCGCATCCCAGACATTGTCCGCTTCGAGGCGAGGCAGCAAATTCCGTTCGCCCTCGAGGAAGTGATCTGGGACTACCAGCAAATCGGCAACCCGGACGAAGGCGACGACGAGTTGACGATGGCTGAAGTCGGCATGTTCGCGATGAAGCGGGACCAGATCAATCGGGCCATCCAACCGTTCAAGAACGCCGGCATCGAAGTCGACATTGTTCAGATGAGCCCTATCGCCCTGTTCAACGCCATCACCTTCGACAGGCTCAAAAACGGCGAAAAGAGCCAGGGATCGGTGGTGGTTCTCGATATCGGCGCGGACAACACAGACTTGATCATCACCGACGGTACGCGGATCTGGCAGCGGAACGTGCCGATCGGCGGCAACCACTTCACGCGGGCTCTCACCAAGGAACTGAAGCTGACGTTTGCCAAGGCGGAGCACTTGAAGCGAAACGCCACGAAGGCGCCTGACCCGAGGTCGGTGTTCACCGCCATGAGGGGCGTGTTCAACGACCTGGCGAGCGAAATCAGCCGCTCGATGGGTTTTTACACCAGCATCAACAGAACCGCGAAGATCACCAAGATCCTTGGTCTTGGCAATGGTTTCAAACTGCCTGGGCTCCAGAAATTCCTGCTCCAAAACCTGAACCAAGACGTCGAGAAGCTGGAAGTCTTCGAGAAGCTGACCGGCCCGGACGTCATCAAAAACAACCAATTCGAGGAAAACCTCGCGTCGTTCGCGATCGCCTACGGCCTGGCCCTTCAGGGTTTGGGCAAGGGGGTGCTCAAAACGAACCTTCTGCCGCCGGAAATTGAACAGACGCGGATGATCCGTCGCAAGAAGCCCTGGGCTTTGGCTGCGTCGGTGCTGTTGCTACTCGGCAGCATGTTCTTGTTCTTGGGCGATTGGCGGGTTTGGGCCGGGGTCAGCAAGCCCGAATGGGATCCCGCGGTGGCAAGCGCCAAAGAAACCTCCAACATGGGCGCTGGCTACGCCACGGCGTTTACAAGCGCCGAGAGCGCCTTCAAGGCGCTGCTCACCGAAGGCAAGGCGCGTTGTCCCGGACACCTCGAACATGGCCGAGTGGCCGCGTTTCCTGGCAAACCTCAACGCCGTTTTGCCGAATCCGGCGGTCGAGATGGGTCTGGACGCGAATGATCCGGACAACCAGCTTCTAATCGATAAACTGCGGGTCCACGTCGACCGGATCCGCCCAGTGTATCGAAAGGATGTGAAGACCGAGTGGTTCGACACCCTTCCCGAGTTCACCAAGAACCTGATGCACCCGTACGATCGCGACAAGCCCCCTGCTGGAGAGGGCTGGGTGGTCCAGGTTTTTGGGCACCACTACAATCCGGAGCCTGCCAAGAAAAACCCAGACCCCAACGACTACGGACCCTACTACTACACGATCAAGGTCGTGTACCCGCGATTCAACCGCGCCAATCTTCGGCGTCTTGGGGTCAACCATCCTGCCTTGCGTTCGTTTGTGAGCGACGCCAAGTGGACGCCTGAGAAAGCCGAGAAGGGTCGCTCGGGCGCCACCGAACTGCTCTTGGCCCGAGGCGCCGCCAAGGAGGGGAGCGGGGCGACGGGCGCCACAGGCGTAGGAGGAGGCAAGGGCGGCGCCAGCGACGTCATGGCCCAGATGAAGACGAGCACGGGCCCTTCGATGGCCAATATGAGGAACAGCTCGAGCAGTAACGACATGATGATGAAAATGGGCGGAGGCACGGCGGGCCGCGGGGCGGCGGCCGAAGCCAAGCCGAAGATCGAGATTGTCACGCGGCAGCGGACCGATTTCGTGATCGAGTTCGTCTATCAACCGCCGGCGCCCGGGGCTAAACCCAAGACCGACGACGAGATTTACACCGAGATGGCTGCAGCCGAGAAATCCAAGGGCGCGGCGGTGATGCCGAACGCCGCTCAGGTTCAAGCTGCTTCGCTTTCGGCCATCCAGAAGAAACAGAAGGAGCTCGAGGAAGCTGGGAAGAAAGCGGGCGAGTCGACGACTCCGGCGGTTGCTCCAGGTGCTCTGGCGCCAGGCGAAACCCCGCCCTCCGGCGCAACGCCAAAACAAGAGGCCGCGCCGCCTGGATCGCTCGGCAACACCAAGTCCTCGGGATGACCATCAAATAACCTCAACGCCGTCTGGGACCGTATCGGTCTCAGCCGGCTGCCGCTAAGCGAGATCTCAAACCCACAACCGTCGAGGCCTCGATCCATGGATCAAGTTAAAGAATACCTCAAACTGGCGATCAAATACCGGTTCTGGATCGCCGTGGGGATTTCGTGCCTGTTGCCCCTGATCGGCTATCTGGCAGCCTCTGGAGCCATCCGCACCGAAGCCGCCACCAAGAAAACCACGATCGAAGGCGCCGACAAAGAGGTTCAGAAGTACGCCTCTGGCAAGCTGCCCAACGCCCAGTATGCGCCGATGGTCAAGGAGCGCCACACGGTCCTGGACGGCGACGTGAACGCCGCCTGGCGGTTCCTGTTCAATCGGCAGGCCCCAATTCTGGCTTGGCCCGATAAGGTGACCGACCGGTTCCCCGGCTGGGGCCGAAAGTGGCCTGCGGGCGTCGACGCCAACGCTGTGCAACAAGCCATCTATGATTACGTCACTGTCTATGATGATCAGGTGCAAGCGGTCTACAAGGTGATCACGCCATTCGATTATGAAAGCGGGGAAGGCGTGATCACGGCGCCTCCGCTTGCGGAGCTGCTTCATCCCACAGAGTTCGACCCGAACAAACTTCCGACCGACTTGAGCATCATCTGGAACGCCCAGGAAAAACTCTGGGTGCAGCGTGCGATGCTCGAGGTGGTGGCCAAGATGAACGAAAAGGCCAAAACGTGGGACGACGCTCCGATCAAGCAACTCAACAATCTGGTGGTCGCCAACGTCGGCGCTCAAGATCAGAAATCGGCGATCACCGGCGAATTGATCGATCAGCGTCCACCGATCCTGGCGCCTGGGGCGCCTCCTCCCGCCGCGTCCTCCACGGGCGGCGGCGGCAGCCAATCGAACGCGATGATGGACGCAGCCAAGTCCGGCTCAACCCAAATGAACAAGATGCGAGGCAGCAGCCTCGGAGCGGGGGGTGGGATGGGCATGGGCGGGATGGGCTCCTCGACCGAAGGCCCTTCGGACGACGGCTCCGTCAAATTCATCAAATCCAAGTATAAGCAGTTCGAGATCGTTCCGGTCTATATTTCGGTCATGATCGAGCAGGACCGAATTCATGAATTCCTGATCCTTCTCGAGGAATCGCCGATGGCGATCAAGGTTAAAGAATTCGAGCAGTTGGTGCCCGACCCTCCGCTTCAGAAACCCGAGAAAGGTCAAGGGCCCGTGGGCGGCGGCGGCGGCATGGGGGGCGTGGGCGGCATGTCGGGGATGGCGATGCGAGGCGCCAAAGGGGGCTTCATGCGCGGCGGCGGCGATGAGGTAACGGGCCCTGGATCGGGGCGCAGCGGCGGCCCCCAACCCTCCTCGGTCGGTCCTGGAGGGGTGGGCTCTGGCAACGCCACGAAGAACGCCAACCGCATCGCAGCCAAGAAGAATCAAGACCCCAAGAGAGAACGCGAAGAGAGGTTGAAGAAGGCTGAAGAGGCAGCGCCGACTCTGGTCTTCGATCCCTACTTCAACGTTGTGCAACTGGAAATCTACGGTCAAGCAAGGCTGTTCAATCGACCCAAGGACGAACCGCAGTCGACCGCCGCGGCGTCCCCATCGGCTCCCGCGGCGCCGGGCGTCGCTCAGCCTCCCGCTGTGCCAGGCGCCCAACCAGGCGGTCTGAACAACGCAGCCAAATCCGCACAGCCTGAGTCCAAGGCGTCGTCCACCGACGCGAGTACCGCCAAACAGGCCGGTACCGATCCCAAGGCCGCTGTGACCGACGCCGCCCCTAAGGGATCGGCGCCCGCTACGAAAGACGCGGTCAAGACCGAACCCGCCGACGCCTCCAAAAAGGCAGACAACGGACAATCAACTTCGGAAACTCCGAAAGCCAATCCTGCGTCTAATCAACCGAAGGCCGATACGTCCAAAGACACGCCTCCAGCGGACGCCAAGGCCGAACCCAAGACTGAAGCCTCGGCCAAGCCCGAGGCTCCAAAGCCAGATGAGGCCAAGCCCGACTCGGGGCCGCCCAAACGTTAACAACCACCAGCAGCCGGGGAGCCTTGCAACAAAGGCTTCTCGAAGTCCTTGGATTGTTGCACTTGAACAAAGTCATCGTTTGACCGGAGAATCTCATTCATGGCAAATACCAACGCATTCGTCGAAAAACTGAAAGCCCTGGGGATCCGGCACGGCGAGAAAGCCGTGGTAGGGGTGGCTGGCGGGCTCTTTGTCATGTTCGTCGTTTCGAGCTTCTCGCAAGAGGCGATCAAGCTCACGCCCGACGAGGTGCAGACCCACGCAAAAAAAGCCAGGGCCAATCTCGACGAAAAGCAAGATCCGAAGTTCATCGGCGGCAAGCTCGAGACCGACGGGATCAAGCTTGCGGGCTTTGAAGGCCAGGTCAAAGACATCGACTCGAAGTCGACCGACACCACGGAGTACGCACTTTCGAATCCCTGGGTTACTGTGCCGCCTGGCGCAGGAAACGTGCGAGCCACTCCTTTGATCCTCGCCGTCACCGAGCTCTATTCCTCGGCAAGCCAAGGCGGAGCCGTGATGTATAAAGTTGATGAAAACGGCGAGCGCATTCCGCTTGATGAGAAAGACTTGGCTGTTGCCAAGCCGAAGCCCCGCCGCAAGCGGTCGAACCCGATGGGGGGCCGTGGAATGATGGGCGGAATGGGAGGAGCTCCCAAGAAAGGCTCGAGCAAGACGGCGCGGGACGCCGCCAAGGCCAAGGCCCAGAGGCAAGAGGAAAACCTCAAGGCCGAACTCGCCGGCGATGTCGAGGACGAGAGCAAGGCGGAAGCTGTTGAGGTCGAATATAAACAGACCGTCAAAGGCCTAAGATGGATCGCCGTCACCGGTGTTGTTGACAACCAGAAGATGATCGACAACTTCTCGAAAGCGACCAAGATCCCTGGATTTCATCCGCATTACATCAGGCTGAACGTTCAGCGCCAGGAATTGGGAACGGACAACACCTGGGGAGAGTGGACGAAGGTTGATTCCGAAGCCAACATCACCGTCCTCGAGAACATGCCCGATTACGACGAGGAGAAGACTCCGGAGAACGTCCGTCTCTCCGCGCTGGTCGACCCGTTGCCGCTGCTCCGTACTGGGCATTGGCGACAAGTTCACATTGCCAGGTTGGTGCCCAAAGACAAACGAACTGTCGCAAAGAATGCCGCCGCCGGCGGAGGAGGCGGTATGGGGGTTGCCTCCAACCCCATGATGGACAACATGTTGCAGCAGCAGGCGGGCTACGGAAACAAGATGGGCTCGCAGATGTCGAATATGAGCAAGAGCGGCGACATGATGAATAAAATGATGGGCGGCAATCGGATGAGCGGCCTGGGCAAACCTGGCGGCGGGGGCGGTGCCGGCGGAATCGGTGGAATTGGCGGAGGGCAAGCGTCGAAGCCTGGCGGGACCGGCGACGGCGAGTACGAAAAGTCCGACCAAAAAGAGATCATGATCCGCTCTCTCGATTTCACAATCGAGCCCGACAAGGTCTATCGTTACCGCGTCCAATTGGTGGTTTGGAATCCGAACTACAAGTTCGACAACGTGCTGCCGGGCGTCGATACGAAGTCGAAGACTCTGACGGGACCCTGGAGCGACGCCAGCCAGCCAACCCTCGTTCCGCCCGAGGTGATGGTCCACCTTGTCAAGAAGCCTCCAGCCACCAGCGACCCGACCGGCGATCCTCTCCGCTTCCAGCTCACCCGTTGGAACCCCGAGGACGGATTGTCGGTCGTCAAGGAATTCGAAATCCGGCTGGGAGACGCTGTGGGCTGGCTTCAGAGGGTTCCAGTGCCGGCGGTTGAGGTCAATCCAACTCCAGGGGCCAACCCCAAGATCAGCTCCAAACCGATCGACTTCAACAGCGGTCAGTTGATGCTAGACGAGATTGGCGGCAGCATCACGGCAACCGCGCTTCGCAGCGACGTGGCGCCGATCAACGTTCCTGCCTATGCGGTTCTGCTTCTCGCCGACGGTCGTTTGGCCATTCACGACCAGACCGTGGACTCAGTCGACCCATCGAGAAAGTCCGCAGCCGCGGATTTCAAGGACGCGGTCACCCATCGTCGTAAGAGAAAGGCCGCGGGTGGGATGGGTGCGATGATGGGAGGCCGGGGCGGCGGGGGAGGCGCTGGACTTTCTGGAGCTTCCAACTGACCTCAGAGTACTTTTGAAACAGCTCAGACTGGCCCGCTGCAAGGTCTTGGATCTTGCGGCGGGCTCTTTTTTTGGATGCGGACCAAGAACCCACCGGAAAAAATTTCGAAATTCTGCGTTGATTGTGCTTGACCCGCTTTTCGAGATCGGGTAAGACCCCCACGCTCTCTCCACTTCTCTCTTCATTTCGCAGCGTCGATACGTCCAGAGTTCTTCAGTTTCGCTTGGATTCTCGGCGGGGCCGATCGCCTTCGCGGCGATCTTCTGGTTTCGACTGAGAGCGGCGGAGAGTTCATTTAGCCGCCTGGGGCACGTCAGAGACCGTCGCCACGGATGTCGGCGGTCGTCTTCTTGGCGGCGGAAGGAGGTCGCGTTGGGAAGTTTTAGAACGCTCATGATCCTCATGACTCTGGGCGCATGGGGACCGGCCACGGAAGGCTCTCCCCTTGAGGATCCGGCCCCGTCGGCCGCCGCTGCACGCCCAGCATTAAAGAGACCCGCCCGAGATTATCTCAAGGCCGGCGCCTCACTCTTCAACCAATCCAAATATGACAAGGCAGCGCAATACCTCAAGGTTGCCGCCGATTACCGAGACGAACTTTCCGCCGACGAGCAGGCGGTGTTGGACGTCTACGTCAAAGACCTGGCCAAGGTCAACGGCTCAACCGATGCGTCTGTCGCTCCGGCGTCGGCGGAAACGAGGGCCGATTCCCGTTACGCTCCGGTCGCGACGGATCGAACCGGCGCCTCGGCGCGGGCTTCGACTGGCGCCAAGGCGCCCGACGCGGCCTTGGACCCAGCTAAGAAGGCCCAGGCGCTGATCGCCCAGGCCCGCGTAGCCATGGTCCAGCACCGTTACGAGGACGCTCGCCAGATGGCTCTGGAAGCCAGCGATCTTGGAGTCAAGTTCGCTCCAGGCCAAGACTCCCCCGCCAAAATCCTGGCCGACGTCCAAAAGGTGCAGACCGACCCCGCGGCGCGGACCTCGACCACCGACGCCAAGCAAAGGGCTCGTTGGTTGCTCCATGAATCGTATGAAGCCATGAAAAAAGGCGAATACGATGACGCCGAAGGGAAGATCAACCAGGCCCGAGCAATGAACGTGCATTGGGGCTTGTTCGACGACACTCCGGCCAAAGCGTTGAAAGAGCTGGAGAAGCTTCGGCCCAAGGTCGCCAAGAGCGGCGTGAGCGTCAAGGGCGACAAACGGCAGGCAAAGATCAAGCTTCACGAAGCCCGTGAAAAGCTTGATCAGGGCAAGTTCGAAGAGGCCGAGGCGGTGGCACTCGAGGTAAACTCTTGGGGCCTCTCTTACGGTTTGATCGAAGACAGCCCCGCCAAAGTGGCCTCCGCGGCCCGCGCATTGCGTCAACGCGACGCCATCCGCAACGGCGATCCCAAGCGTCAACCCTCCCAGAGCGTCTATGACGTGATGGTCAAGGAATCTCGCGAGCTGATGGCGGCCGGAAAGCTTGACGCCGCCGAAGCCAAGGCAAAACAGGCCATTCGATTGAACGTCGTCCCGACGGTCACGTCTGATCGCGCCGAGTCGGTCTTGAATGAGATCGCACTCAAACGGACCGAATCTGGGACGAGCCCAGCCAAGTCGTCCGTAGCCATGGCGCCGAGCGTCAAGGCGGAGATCGAAGGCAATGAACTGTTGGTCAAGGGAGACAAACAGGCCGCTTCGGCGAAGTTTGCCGAGGCTGAGCGCTTGAGCGCCAACGAGGTTGGCTCGAGCGTCGCGGAACCCGTTGCTCCAGGGGTCGTCGACGTCAACGTCGCTTTGACCAGGAACACGCAAGCTCCGCAGCCAGGCCAGGCTTCCCCTGCCGAGCCTTCGAACGGCGGAGCTTTGGATGCCCCTGTCGCTCCTCCGGAGGCAGCCCCCGCAGAGGCGCCGGAGAGCGTTCCCCCTCCCGAAGCGGCGCCCGATGGAGACGCACCTAAAACCGCCAGCGAGGGCGATCAGTTGCTCAGCCAGGCGCGCCAACTCCTCCAAGCGGGGAACTTCCCGGCGGCCAAGCAGTACGCCGAGAAGGTCAAGAGCGGCAAGTTCGGCCTCGAAAGCCAGGCCGAGGAAATGCTCGCGCAGATCTCGGTCTCCGAGCAAGCAGCCGGCTATAAGCTCTACGAAGCCGCGATCGACGCCCTTCGCAAAGGAGATTCCGGACACGCCCGAGCCCTCTTGAGCGAGATCGTCAACTCCAGCCTCGCTGTCGACGACACGCTGAGCCAGAAGGTCCAGGACCTCCTGCTCAAACTGCCCAGGGACGAGGCTGGCAGGGCAAAGGTCGGCATCGACGCCGGCATGGGAAGCGAAGATCCTCGGGTCGTCGCCGCCCAGCAGATGAACGCCGAAGTCGGCGCCAAGGTCGCCGAGGCGCGAAGGCTCCTCGATACCGATCCCGACAAGGCCATCGCCGTACTCCAAGGCGCCATGACGACCGTCAAATCGTCCAACCTCGACGAACTGGCCAAACGCACCATGGCCCGCCGAGTGGAAGTGGCCATCGAGCTGGCAAAGAAGGAGAAGCTCTCCTTCGACCGCAAGATGGAAGACAAGCAGTATCGCACCGAGATCGAGGCCAAGCGCCTGCGGATCATGGAGGCGAGCAAAATCAAAGAGCAGAAGTATCATGAGCTGATCGACAAGGCGAACAACGCGCTGGCGATGGACAAGTACGCCGAGGCCGAGGCATTCGCCAAGCAGGCCGAGGTTGTCGATCCCAACGATCCGACGGCGCCCGCCCTGGTCTACAAGGCCAAGTTCACGCGGCGCTATAAGACCGACCTGGCGAATCGCGACGCAAAGGAAAACGGAGCCGTCGCTTTGTTCCAGGGCGTCGACGCAGCCATGAATTTCGATCCGATCCTCGAGACCAACTCGATCGCCATGCCCCAGAACTTCGCGGAAATGACCAGGATGCGACGCGAGGGCATGAAGCGGCTCGAGATTCAGAAGGATCCCAAGACGCTGCAAATCGAAGCCAAGCTTTCCGACCGCGTGAGCTTGAACATCGACAAGCAGCCGCTGAACGAGGCAGTGACCTACCTTCAGAACTACACGGGCCTGAACATCGTTCTGGACCCGAAGGCTCTTAGCGACGAGGGCCTGGCGCCCACTTCGCCCGTGAGCCTGACGGCCAACGACATCAAGCTCAAAAGCGCTCTGAAGCTGCTGCTGCAACCTCTCGGGTTGACGTACAAGATCACCGAGGAGGTGCTCTTGATCACGAGCCCGCAGATCAATGCGGACGACATGATCACTCGCGTGTACTACGTTGGCGACTTGTTGATGCCGCTGGCTCAGAACACGAAGGGATTGATCAACCCCAACGACGGCGGCGACCCGAGCGCGGTGGTCCCGTCTGGCCCCAACGCAGCTCCTGGCGTTGGCGCGATGGCTGAACCTCCTGGGATGCCTCCCCGCCTGATGGGCGAAGGCAACCAGGCCTCGACTCCTTCCGCCAATCCTGGCGAGCGAGGCGAAGGTCGGGCGGGCGGCAAGCCCGACGTCGACATGTCTCCGCTCATTCGCTTGATCAGCAGGTCGGTCGCCCCTGGCACCTGGAAAGTTTACGAAGACGGTCGTGAAACAACCGCCGCCTACGGAATGGGTGGAGGCTTGGGCGGCGACGCCGACGCCAACGCCGCCAACATCCCGCCTGGCTCGATCACGCCGTTCTTCCTCAACATTTCGCTGATCATCCGCCACACCGCGGAGGTTCACGAAGACATCCAGGACCTCTTGAGGCAGCTCCGACGCCTCCAGGATCTTCAGATCTCGATCGAAGTCCGGTTCATCTCGGTGGAAGACAGCTTCTTCGAGCAGATCGGCGTCGATTTTGATATGAACATCCACTCGAACGTACCAGGCAGGAAGAGTTCGTTCGCTGTGCCCATTCCGGGTCTGTTGAGTTCGCTCTTGACCACCACGGGCACGACGACCGGTACGGGTACCGGCACTGGTACCGGCACTGGTACGGGCACTGGCACGGGCACTGGCACTGGTACGGGATCGACGGGCGCCGGCTCGACGGGCTCGACAGGCGCCGGCACTACCAGCGGCGGAACCGGTGGAACCGGCGGTCTTGGCGGTACGGGCAGCGTCGGCGGCGCCGGCGCCGGCGGCGGCTTGGGCGGCGGCAGCACGACGACCGGTCAGGGAAGTGGAACCGTCACTCCGGCTGTCGCGTACAATCCGTTCCGAGACTACAGCTTCGGCAATAAACAGCCGCTGGTCGTGGGGCTCAACGCTGGTGGCATCGGAAACTTCTCGTCGAACTCCGATCTGCCGTTCATCCAACAAAGCGCCAGCTCATCACTCCGTTCAACGCCACTCCTGGCGCTGGCGGAACGTTTGGAGTCGCGTTCCTCAGCGACCTCGAGGCGTATCTGTTCGTGACCGCCGCTCAAGGCGATCAACGCAACAATATCGTCCAGGCGCCCAAGGTCACGACGTTCAACGGTGCAGGCGCGACCGTTCGTAACAACGTGACCCGGTATTACGTTCAGAACCAGATCCCGATCGTCGGTTTCGGCGCCGTCGCCTTCCAGCCGGTCATCGGCACGATCCCCGACGGCGTGACTCTGTTCGTAACCCCGGTCGTCTCCGCGGATCGCAGGTACGTCCGAATGACGCTCTCTCCGTTCTTTATCAGCTTCCAAGGCTTCCAAACCTTCCCGACCGCCGCGGCTGTCGGCGGCGGCGGCCTTGGCGGCGGAGCGACGTCGATCACCACGACCATCCAGTTGCCTATCGTCGGCATCACGACCATTAGCACCACCGTCACCGTCCCAGACGGCGGCACGGTCTTGCTCGGCGGCGTGAAAACCATGCGAGAGCAACGGATCGAGTACGGCGTGCCCGTGCTATCCAAGATACCGATGATCAACCGTTTGTTCCGTAACATCGGCGTTGGGCGTGATACGACCAGCCTGATGATGATGGTTACACCCAGGATCATCATTCTCGAGGAAGAGGAAGAACGCCTCGGCATCCCCACGGTTCCGTTCTGACGCCGGAACCTGGTGATTGCGTTCTTGCTCTGACTGACGCGACCGGCCGCCGGAGGGGCTTGCTCCTCCGGCGGCCTTTCATTGCGCCAATGCGGCGTAGACTGAATATTCAAATTCGAATCCTTCGATCAGCAAAGAGCTGAACCACCAGGGATCCCACGGAGCAAGGCCATGTTTGCAACCCTGTTTTTTACCCTGGTTCTCGCGGCTGGGAACGCCCCACAGGAACCCAAACCCGATCCCGGGTTCACGCCAGACCCTGCCTGGAAACCTCTGGGAAAAGACAACAAGCTTTGGTTTGATCCCATAAAGAAACGCATCGTCCTGCGCCAGAATCTCGGTCCAGGACGGACCACTCGAACACCTGATGTGCCTGGATCGAACCAAGGAACACGAGGCCATTCTCGTCACCGAGGCCGTTCCTAAACTCATCCATGCGGGCCTCTTGCTCTGTGGCGCCAAGCCGGGAGGCACAGTCAAATACAAACCTGAATTCAAACCCCCCAGCGGAACGCCCATTCGCATCGAAATGGAATGGACCGAGAAGGGTAAGACGCAGAAGGCGGACGCTCGAGATTGGGTAAAGGACGAAAAAACAGGGAAAACGCTCACTCAGGATTGGGTGTTCGCAGGCAGCGAGCTTTTCGAGGATCCTCGTACCAAGGAACCGATCTACTTGGCCGACGACGGCGACGTGATTACCGTCTCGAATTTTCCAAGCGCTATGCTCGACCTTCCCTTCGCTTCCTCAGCCAACGACGCCGATCGCATGTTCGCAGCCAACGCCCAGAAAGTCCCACCTCGCGAAACGTGGGTGACGGTCTTTTTGACCCCTCTCCTCGACGAAAAGGAAAAAGCCAAGCCCAACGCCCCTGAGAAAAAAAAGTCAGGGGACGCGAAAGCCGAGAAGCCAGTTTCTAAGAGCTGAGCACTTGTTTTCGTTCGCAGCGGTTCAGCTTGAGGCGTCTGAAGCCTGCCGCAGTCCCGCCTCACTCTAGCGGCAGTCGCTCGGGCATCCTGGGATGTTGACTTTCTTGCTAAACTTAGTTACCATTCGCCTGGATCATCGAGTATCAGGGCTTGGAGAAGTTCGGTGGACGTACAGACTGCTCAAGTTGCAAATGCTTCCGCAGCAGGAATTTGGGGGGAGCGTGATTGGTCGGAGGCCAATCAGGAGTTGGCTGAGGCAACGCCCTTGGAAATCCTCCTGTGGTCGGTCGAGACCTTCCATCCCAAGTTAACGATGGCAACCGCTTTTGGGCCTGAGGGTTGCGTCATACTCCACATGCTCTCGCAAATCGAACCTGGCGTCAGAGTGTTCAATCTCGACACGGGTTATCAGTTTTCCGAAACGCTCGAACTGAGAGATCGTATTGCTGAACGTTATGGAATTGAGGTTGAGCTGGTTAGACCCGAGCTTTCGGTCCAGGAGTTCGAGCAGGCCAATGAAGGCCCAGTGTACTCCCACTCGCCCGACTCCTGCTGCCATGCTCGCAAGATCGTTCCGCTTCGCAGGGCGATCGACGGTTATGAGGCTTGGATTTCGGCGATCCGTGGGGATCAATCGACGGATCGAGCCAAAGCCAAGATTGTCGCATGGGATTCGAAATTTGGCCTGGTGAAGGTCAACCCCCTGCTCAATTGGTCGAGGCGGGACGTTTGGGCGTTTATCGTGACGAACGACGTTCCCTACAACCCGCTCCACGACCGGGGTTATCCATCGATCGGCTGCTGGCCCTGCACTCGAGCCGTTGCGGATGGGGAACACGAACGCAGCGGCAGGTGGGCAGGCCAGGCCAAAACCGAGTGCGGCCTGCATTCTCTGGACAGCAGCCAGCTCTAGTCGACTGGCTTTCAGGAAACAAGAACACGCAGGCGATCGTGTGGATTTCACGAAGTGTTGAAAGTTACAGCTAAGGTCGAATATGCCTGTCTGGCGCTGATCGAACTGGCGCGAAGTCCTTCCGCCGCCGCGCCGCTGCGGATTCGATCGATCGCCGATAGTCACGGGATTCCCGAAAACTACCTCGTCCAGATCCTGATCCAACTCAAGAATGCGGGATTGGTTGCAAGCGTTCGCGGAGCTTCAGGCGGATACCGACTTACCAGACCTGCCGAGCGCATCAACATCGCTCAGGTGTTCGAAGCGGTCCTGGGTCCCGAGGAGACAGAACCAGGACGGTCTTGCGAACCTGCATCGGCAAGCTCGCTTTGTTTGCTCTGGGAACGCGTCAGGGCCGCCGAAAGGGCGGTTCTGGATTCAACGACCCTGGCCGACTTGGCTTATCTATCGATGCCCGCCGAGTGGATGATTTGATCAACAGGCGTTTCTTTTGAGGGACGAATCCGGTTTGCGCTCTTGCGTAAAAAGGCGCTAGGAACTTAACCTACGTAGCTCCCTCCCAGTGTGAAGGACGCCGCGCGGGTTAGGGCTGGCGATGACAAGTTTCGGCGGCGAGAGCCGTCTTTTCTCGACAAGTTTGGGCCACGAATACCTGCTATGAACACATCTACTGATAAGCTTATTTCCCCTTTTGGAGGCAAGCTGGTCGATCTGCTTGTCGACGCTCCCCGAGCCGCCGAGATGAAGGGCAAGGCGAAGGACTACGAAAGCCTCACCCTGGACGAACGTTGCCTTTGCGATTTGGAGCTCTTGGCGACTGGAGCGTTCTCCCCGCTGTCTGGTTTCATGGGCAAGGCCGATTACGATCGCGTTCTCTCGGAAAAGCGACTCGTCAACGGGACCCTCTGGCCGCTTCCCGTCGTTTTGCCCGTAAAGCCGGGCGATGGAGTCGCCGAAGGCAAGACGCTTGCCCTGCGAGATGTATACGGCAACCTGCTGGCGTTTCTACACATCGAAGAGATTTACCCGATCGACAAGAAGAAGGAATCGCAGCTTGCTTATGGGTCCGAGGACGATTCGCACCCGGCGGTCGCCTGGCTCAATCGCCAGCCCAGTCATTACGCCGCGGGCAAACTCGAGGTGCTGCGCACTCCGCCCCACCACGATTTCGTCGAGCTGAGGCGCACGCCCAAGGAGCTTCGAGACCACTTCTCCAAGCTGGGCTGGTCGAAGGTCGTCGCGTTTCAAACCAGGAACCCTCTTCACAGGGCTCACGAAGAATTGACCAAGCGCGCCGCCGAGCAAATCAAAGGCGGGCTTTTGATTCATCCGGTCGTTGGAGTAACCAAGCCTGGCGACGTCGACCATTTCACGCGGGTTCGTTGCTATCGCGCACTTGTCGACAACTACTACGAGCCTGGAACCGTGGTCTTGAGCCTTCTGCCGCTGGCCATGCGAATGGCAGGGCCGAGGGAGGTCTTGCTGCACGCGATCATCCGCCGCAACCACGGCTGCACCGATTTCATCGTCGGTCGCGATCACGCAGGCCCTGGGAAGGATCGCTCTGGCAAACCCTTCTACGAACCCTACGCCGCTCAGGAGGCCATGGCCGAGCATCGCGAAGAGCTGGGCATGGGCATGGTCGACTTCAAGCAGATGGTCTATCTTCCCGACGAAGATCGATATGCTCCAGTGGACGAAGTTCCCAAGGGCGTGAAGACGGCGGACATTTCTGGAACTCAGGTGCGAGACGACTATCTTGCGAAGGGCGTGCCCTTGCCTGAGTGGTTCAGCAGGCCTGCGGTCGCCGAGATCTTGGGCGAGGCAAACCCGCCGAAGTTCAAGCAAGGCCTGACCATCTGGTTTACGGGCCTCTCAGGATCGGGCAAGAGCACCGTCGCCCATGCCTTGGTCGAGCGTCTGGCTGAATTCGGCAGAAACGTCTCGCTGCTCGACGGAGACGAGATCCGCACTCACCTTTCCAAGGGATTGGGCTTTAGCAAGGAAGATCGGGATACCAACATCCATCGCGTCGGATACGTGGCAGGGCTGGTCGCACAGGCGGGCGGCACCACGCTCTGCGCGGTGATTAGTCCTTATCGAGAGACTCGAGACAACGCCCGGAAGCTTTCGAAGGGCAACTTTGTCGAGATTTTCTGCGACACTCCCATCGGGGTTTGCGAAGAGCGCGACGTGAAAGGCCTCTACGCCAAGGCTCGGGCTGGGCTGATCAAAGGCTTTACCGGGGTCGACGACCCCTACGAAGCTCCGCTCAATCCCGAGATCACGCTCGACACCAGCAAACTCTCGGTCCAAGAGTGCGCTGATGAGATCATCAAGAAGCTCGCGGAGCTTGGCTATGTTCAACTGCACGGGCATAGCTGAGCAACGGACTTCTGAGAGCAGGAATTCTGCGAAGTATCGGTAGAGGAGAAGAGCGTCGGACTCACTCTGATACACCGAGTCGCTCGCGAACCGCGGATCGAACCTTCTCCGCGTGACGAAGCGCTGCTTCCGCCTTGCGCTTCGTGGCTTTGACGCCTGGGAAGCGATACTCGACAGCATACCGCGTAAGCGTTTTCAACTGCTTTCGTAAGATCAGGAGTTGTGGGTGATGCACCTGGAGCGAACCCAATAACGTCCCCAGATCATGGGTATGCGGGACGACCTGACCAAGCTCTTGGATGAGAGCCTTAAGGTATTTCTCAGCCGACTGCTGGCAATGGAATCCCACTTGATCATGAAAGGGATTACGAGCTCGAGTCTTGTTCTATGCGAGGGAGTTTGCGGCCAGCCAGTCGTCCTCGGCTTTCTGGACCCACTCCTTCGTCATTTTTTTCATAGAGAAGCTTGCCCCTCGAAACAATTTCTCGCAGGAACCAATCCTCTTCGGCGATGCGTTGCTGCAAGTATTTTGGGGTTCTTACGATCAAGTCCATCGGAAAAGGAGAATCCTGGGCAAGACTGATCTTCACCGCCTGATTGACCATATCCGACGCCGGCATCACGACAAGGAGGTCGACGTCGCTGTGTTCGTTAGGTTCTCCATAGGCGTATGAGCCGAACAGGATGATCTTGTCGGGCTGAAAATGCTCGGCGATCTGGCGAGCTTAACGACGAATCGCGCGGAGGGTGATCTTCGGAGGTTGAGCTCGGCCTCTCGCTGTGGTTGCAGCACTTTTCCGCTTTTTCTTGAGCATCATCATATTCTAGCGAAATCCACGAGAAGTGCGATCCCATCGAATTCTTTCGATACAGTTGCTCGGCGATGCTGGGAGGAGAATCGGCCCGAACACATCAGGCATGACTTCGAGCTTTTGAAGAGCTTGTGCCAGGAACGGGTCTTGAACTGAAACCGAAAGGATAAGCTATTCCTGGAGAAGGCGCCCTCGTATCATGGGGGCTCACCACTAAGGCCAAGATTTTGGACCAGCCGAGCTTAAGATTTGCGTCGGCTGGACGAATCCTCTCACAACGAGTGGCGCCTCTCCCCCCGGTTCCTGGAGCGATTTCTGATGTTACACAAGCATTTTCTCTCGGCGGCCGTTTTCGCGGCTATTTTGCCGTCCATGGCCTCGGCGCAGGTCGAGCTCAAATACAAGTACGTCCCTGGAAGGGCGACGAAAACGATAAGCACCACGAAGATGGACCAGACGTTGTCGATTGTTGGTCAGACTGTCGACACCAAGATCGAAAGCTCGGAGGTCACGACGGTTAAGGAGGGCGAGAAAACGTCGGAAGGATTGATTCCGGTCGTCGTCCATTCCGATTCAACGAAGACCAACGGCGATTTCCCCGGCGGCTTGACGCTAAAATACGATTCGACCAAGCCGGAAGAGAACAAGGCCGATCCGTTGATCAAATTTCTCGAAGAGGCGCTCACTCGTCTTAACGGCATGACGCTCACAATCAAAGTGGGCGAGGACGGGACGGTCAAAACGGTCGAGGGCGCCGAGAAAGTACTCCAGGACACGGATCAACTGTCCCCCAGAGCCGTCGACCTCATCAAGTCGGCCACCAACACCGAGACCATCAAGAGAGAGTTCAACGAGAAGATCAAACGGTTCGAGCCTGGTCTTGTCAGGAAGGGCGACACGTGGGAGCGCACCGAAACCTCCAACGGGGGTGGTCAGCCGATGAAGTTCAAAAAGAAGTATGAATATCAGGGGACTATTCAGAAGGATGGCAAGGAGTACGACAAGATCGACGTGAAGGTTCTCGAGGCCTCTCTGGAGCCGGACGAGAGTGCGAACGCAGAGGCGAAGATTACCAAGAGCGATCTCAAAGTCGTTTCGTCCGAGGGATTTGTTCTGTTCGATCGCGCTGCCGGCGCCGACGTCGAATCGCAGAGCACGATCAAGCTCAAGGGGCCAATCACCTTGAACATCGCGGCAGCCAATATGGAGCTCGAGGGCGAAATCGAATTCACGATCGAATCGACCTCAAAGACGACCAAAGCGGATTGATTCGAGGAGTTGATACGATCCCAGAGGTGTGAATGCGCCTCTGGGATCGTTCGTTTTCAGAAGGCCGTACTTGGCTTATCGAGCATATTCTCGATGTTCTCACGAGTGACGGGGTTTATCACGCCCTTCTCGGTGATGATGGCCGTAATGAGCTCCGCGGGGGTGACGTCGAAGGCGGGGTTATAGACGTTCACGCCGGCCGGCGCCGTGCGTCTGCCCAGCCCTTCGGTGACTTCTCTTGGGTCGCGTTCTTCGATGGGGATTTTCGAACCATCAGGAAGTGATCGATCGAACGTGCTCGAAGGAGCGGCCACGTAAAACGGGATCGCGTGAGCCTTGGCCAAGAGGGCCACTCCGTAGGTGCCGATTTTGTTGGCAGTGTCTCCGTTGGAGGCGATCCTATCGGCCCCTACGACGACGAGCTGTACCTTTTTCTGCTTCATGACCACCGCGGCCATGCTGTCGCAGATAAGCGTCGAGGGAACGCCGTGGTTTTGGAGCTCCCAAGCGGTGAGCCTGGCCCCTTGAAGCAAGGGCCTGGTCTCGTCTGCGTAAACATGGATGTGTTTACCCTGTTCATGTGCGGAAAAGATCACTGCTAGTGCGGTGCCGTAGTCGGCCGTGGCCAGTCCGCCGGCGTTGCAGTGCGTGAGAACGCCTTCTCCGGAGTGTACAAGCTCGGCGCCAAACCTGCCGATGGCCCTGCACATCTCTCGATCTTCGCGATCGATCGCCCTGGCCTCCTCGAGCAGACTTTCGAGCCACGCGGCTGTGTCGGCAGCTTTTTCGATCGACTCCGCCCTGCGGTCGATCCGATCGAGAGCCCAGAAGAGGTTAACAGCGGTCGGTCGACTCGTCCGCAGGAAGGATGTGTTTTTCTTGAGGAAATCGACGCGAGCCGCGTGTTCTTCGAATTGAACCACTGCTTGCTGTGCGCCCAAGAGGGCTCCGTAGGCGGCGGCGACGCCGATTGCGGGTGCTCCTCGGACGCGCAAGGAGCGAATCGCCTCCCAGACCGTGGGTACGTCCCGGCAGGCGATTCGTTGGAATTCCAGAGGCAAGAGCGTCTGATCGATCAGGTCGACGTAGCCTGTCGCCGCGTCCCCCTCCCAGCGAACGGTATCGGGTGGACGCCGCGAGTTGCTCACTCGTCGTCGTCCTCGTCGATAAGGTCGTCGTCGTCCCCTTCAGCTTCCTCGGGGTCGACCCAGGTGTACAGTTCAGAGTAGATGTCCCAGATGCTCTTGAGCGAGCTGCGTACGTCTCCCGACTTGATCGGAGGGTGCTCGCCCGCAAGGCCCGCGACCTTCACGGCGATCTCCAGCAGATCGATGTTCTGTTGCCGCATCTCCAGGAAGATTTGGCTCTGGGTGGAAAGCTCGAGCGCGAGATCGTGGTCGTGGTCTTCGCCAAGTTCGTCGTCGCCGTCGTAGTTGTTTTCGTCGATCATGTTCGCGCTCCGATCAAGAGAAGGTTAAAGTGCGGCTTGGAGAGGGACGTAGGGAATGTTGAAAGTCTCCGCGACTGCGCGGTTGGTGATGCGTCCGTTGTGGACGTTCACCCCTTCGGCCACGCCCGGAGAACTTTGCGCCAGCGACTGCCACCCCTTGGTAACGAGCTGCATGATGTACGGCAAAGTGACGTTGCAGAGCGCATACGTGCTGGTTCTTCCGACCGCGCCAGGCATGTTGGTAACGCAATAGTGGACGACGCCGTCGACCAGGTAAGTTGGGTGCCTGTGGGTTGTAGGTTTGCTGGTTTCGATGCAGCCGCCTTGGTCGATCGAGACGTCGACGATCACGGCGCCGGGTTTCATCCGAGCGAGGTCGTCGCGTCGGACCAGCCTCGGCGCTCGCGCCGGCGATCAAGATCGCCCCGATGACAAGATCGGCGCGCTCGATCGATTCGAGAATGGTGTGCCGATCGGAATAGAGCGTGATGACGTTCGCGGGCATGATGTCGTCGAGGTAACGGAGCCGGTCGAGATTGACGTCGAGGATGCGGACGCTGGCGCCCAACCCCGCAGCCACTTTGGCTGCGTTCGATCCGACCACGCCTCCACCCAGGATCGCCACTTCCGCGGGTGCAACCCCCGGCACTCCGGCTAGCAAGATCCCCCTGCCTTCCGCCGGGCGTTCGAGAAATTTGGCGCCCTGTTGAATGCTCATCCTGCCGGCCACTTCACTCATTGGAGTCAGGAGCGGCAGATGTCCCCTTGCGTCTCGAATGGTTTCATAGGCGATGGCCGTGGCGCCGCTTTTCATGACGGCGGAGGTCAGAGCTTCATCGGCGGCGAAGTGAAAGTAAGTGAATAAGACTTGCCCCGGGCGCATCCCGTGCCACTCGGATTGCTGGGGTTCCTTGACCTTGACGATGAGCTCGGCTTTGGCCCAGATGGTTTCCGCGTCTTCAACGACGGCGGCGCCGGCGGCTTCATATTGGGCGTCGGCAATGCCGCTGCCTTGCCCCGCCCCAGCCTGGACAAGCACGGTGTGCCCCGCGGTTGTCAGCTCCTCGGCGCCGACAGGCAGAAGCGCCACGCGATACTCGTCCAGTTTCACTTCACTCGGTACGCCGACGATCATCCGGTGCCTTCCGATTCCAAACGAATGCGGGCTGGAAAAGAGCAATCATGAACATGGTCCGCCGCCTGACGGGCTCGAGCCAATTCTCCTCGAGCCCCGCACTTCAACTCTTGACCGGTTTTGCCTTCGTCTTCTTCCAGTCTTCGAGCAGGCCTTTGAGCTCGTCGACCGTCACCCCGCCGTGCTCTTCACCCGAATTCCAGCGAGTCATAAGAGCTGAATAGCGCTCGCGGAGCGGTCCCTTCGGCAGGAACTTGCCATGGAACTTTTTGAGAACCTTCAAACGCGGATCGGCGGGTTTCGGCGGCGGCTCCGGCGGCTTGGCCTCGGGCTTCTTGGCCTCGGTTTCGTCGGTCTTGGGGGCTTCTTTTTCAGCTTTGGCCATCGCACAACCTCTTTGCGGAACAACGTGTCGCCAGGGCTCGATTTTCACCATGGCGCAAGGGAAAAATCGTAACAGATCGACGCCGGTCCTGGCAACCATTTTTCGAATCCATCGCCCATCGAAATTGCAAGACTTGATTCAAGATCAGGCAAGGTCGAGCCGGCCGCCGAATGAGCGGAATCTCGCGGGTCTGGAAGTCGCGTCCAGGTCGACTATGATGAACAGCCGCTAGGTTTCCATGAGCCGCGTCCGTCGGGGGCAAGCGAGGGAGTCGTCGATGTTCAAGCGTTTGTCGATCTTTGCCGTGCTGGCCATTCCGATCCTGGCGAGCGAAGCTTCAGCGTCGCCCGGTTCCGGACAAGACTTCGCTGCGGCTCGACGAGAAAGGGAATTCGCGCCCTTGCCTCTGGGCGAGATCAAGCCAAAGGGTTGGCTCGACCGCCAGCTCAAAATTCAGCTAAGCGGTTTGAGCGGGAAGCTCGACGAGTTTTGGCCCGATATCAAGAACAGCGCCTGGACCGGAGGAACGTCCGAAGGCTGGGAACGTGCTCCTTATTGGCTCGATGGCGCGGCCCCACTAGCATATCTTACGGACGATCCGATTCTCAAAGGGAAGGTCAAGGCGTTTATCGATTATGTGTTGACCCATCAACACGAAGACGGCTGGCTTGGCCCTGTAAACGACGGCAAGCATCCCGCGTTCGACCCCTGGCCGCTGTTCGTGCTGTTCAAGGCGCTTACGCAATATCAAGAGGCGACTGGAGATCCGCGGCGTTGTACCGGCGATGCTCAAGTGCGCCAAGAAGATCGACGAGGTGATCTCCAAGAAACCACTCTTCAGTTGGGGGAGGTTCCGCTCGGCCGATCTTTGCGTAAGCCTTGCCTGGCTCTACGACGAAACGCACGAAGAATGGCTCTTGGACCTTTCGAACAAGGCGTTGAGGCAAGGTTTCGATTGGAGCGCTCATCTGGCGAATTATCCGTTCAAGGCCAGGGTCGAGAAGGATTTTGGACTCGAGTCGCACGGGGTGAACACTGCGATGGGTCTGAAATTCCCTTCGATCCGTTGGCTCTTTGGTGGGGCGGAACAGGATAGGTTTGGGGCAGGCGACATGCTAGGCGTTCTCGACCGACTGCACGGACAGGCGACCGGCGTCTTCACCTGCGACGAGCACATGGCCGGCCGAAGTCCATCGCAAGGTACAGAGCTATGCACGGTTGTCGAAGAGGCGTATTCGCTCGAGACCGCGCTGGCGATTACTGGACAGGCCGTCCTTGGAGACCGCCTGGAGCGGATTGTCTTTAACGCGCTGCCCGCGACTTTCAAACCGGACATGTCAGCCCACCAGTATGACCAACAGGCCAATCAGGTCATTTGCACCTTCTCCGACGAACGGCCTTTCGCCAGCAACGGACCCGACTCAAACCTGTTCGGCCTGGAGCCGAACTTCGGCTGTTGCACTGCGAACATGCACCAGGGCTGGCCCAAGTTCACGACCAATCTCGTGATGAAGCCCAAGGGAGGGGGGCTTGCCGTGGTCGCTTACGCCCCTTGTCGAGTCGAGACGAAAGTTGGCGACGCCTCGGTCTCCCTCGACGTCGAAACCGACTATCCGTTTCGAGATCGGATTGTGCTGAGCCTGACTACCGATCGAGAGGCCTCCTTCCCGCTCCACCTGCGGATCCCCGGTTGGTGCAAAGCCGCCGAGCTCGAAGTTGCGGGTAAGGCGATCTCAGGGCTGGATCGCGAGACGTTCAAAGTGATCGAGGGTAAATGGTCGGGAACTACGCAAATCGTCTTGAAGTTGTCTATGAAGCCCGCCCTTCTCGAAGGATATGCTCACGCGGTTTCAATCGAACGCGGACCTCTGGTCTACGCGCTCGAAGTCGGAACATTTTGGAAGAAGGTAAGAGACAATGCTCAGTTCGCGGATTGGGAGGTCTATCCCACAACGCCCTGGAATTACGCGATCCAGGTCGATCGCGAGCACCCCGATCGGTCGATTTCGTTTCATGAAAGGAACGTGGGCGAAGTTCCGTTCTCGACCGAAGGCGCGGGAACGTATATGGTCGTCCAGGGTCGAGCCGTCCCTTGGTGGAGTTTGAAGAAGAACGCCGCGGCCCCTCCTCCAGCGAGCCCACTTAAGTCGGATTCTCCCTTGGTTCCGCTTGTCTTCAAGCCTTATGGAGCGACGACGCTCAGGGTTGCCGAATTGCCAGTACTCGCGAACGAGTAATTGCATTCACATTCGAGGATTTCATTCATGAGCGTAAACAACGATACGAAGCTCGAAGAAGCGGTGAAGACCGACTTGACCGCGTATTTCAAGCACATGGCGGCAAAGGTGGACAAGACGGCGCGGTTGCTTCCGGCGGACGAGTTTTGGAAAAAGCCGTTTGCGTTTGGCAACAGCGTCGGCCATCTGGTGCTTCACCTGACGGGCAATCTCCAACACTATATCGGAGCAGGCATCGCGGGGACGGATTACAAGCGGGATCGCGAGCGAGAATTCACCGAGGGCAATCCGCCCGAGCCGGCGGAAGCTCTGCGGAGGTTTCACGAGGCCGTCGGCTTGGTCGAACGCACGATCCAGTCGTTGGATTCAGAGACGCTCTGCGCTCCGAAAAGCGATCAAAAGCCCGTAAGCACCCAATTTGGACTTTTGCTTGTGTGCGCCGCTCACTTGAACAATCATATCGGTCAAATGAGCTATCTTGTCCATGCTCTGGGCAGAGAATCGGGCGATCCGCCAAGTTGGTAGTGGGGGCGCCTCGGGCTCATAGCCTCATCGAGGGAATTCTTGGCCGGCAGGCGCGCTCTTGCGGATCGGCGAGTCGATCTTCCAGAGGTGGGGACCGGCGAGGTTTTCGATCGGCCTCGTTTGTGGGTTGCGCTGAAGTCTTGGCCCGACGGGTCCGTCTTCCGTCCCTTCCCATGCATGAGTTGCCACGGCGGCAAGCACGTGTTCGGCGAGTTCGAGGGCTCTCAGACCGTCTTCTCCGCTGACCTTTGGTCGAGTCGATGCGGCCGCGGAGCGTACAAAGTTCGCAAGCTCGAGGGCCAAGGGCTCGTGGTCGGCGCCTTCCATTGGGGAGACGTCGAAAATTCGGCCGAACAGCCGTTCGCGTATTTGATCGATCTTCGTCATGTCCAGACCTTCGAGGTCCGACGCGATTTGGCCTGCGAGTAAATTCTGGGAGGGTTGGATGAACACGCCTTTCTTAGTGGTGAAATCCAGCGATGCGTAACCTTTTCCGCCCCAAACACGCATGGTTCGGGTAGGAGTGTAGGCCACTCGACTCGCGGTGAGGGAAGCGACCAAACCGTCGGAAAAGGTGATGCGCGCGCTGGCTGCGTCCTCGGCGCCGCTTATGATCTGAACGCCAAGCGCATCGACTCGAATCGGATCGGCCTGAGTTTGAGAGAGCACAAGGTCGATGTCGTGGATCATCAGGTCGTGGACGACGCCGATGTCGGTCGACCGAAACGTGTAGGTTCCTTGCCGTTCCGCGCAGATGTACTTGGGTCTGAGCTTCAAGCTTTCGAACTCGAGCCAGGCAGGGTTGAACCTTTCGACGTGCCCCACTT
Organism: uncultured Planctomycetota bacterium; assembly: GCA_963818975.1. Taxonomy (GTDB): domain Bacteria; phylum Planctomycetota; class Planctomycetia; order Isosphaerales; family Isosphaeraceae; genus CAWFUI01. The sequence continues at coordinate 573,016 of CAWFUI010000017.1, forward strand.
GGAGCACGGCCCCTTTGCGGCGGGCAAGCTCGACCAGAACGGCCCCGTCTTCGACGTTTGGAGCCAGCGGCTTCTCGATCAGCGCGGCGATCCCGCGCTCGAGAAACGGAATGGCGACTTCCTTATGGAACACCGTAGGCACGGCGATGGACACGGCGTCGACCACGTCCAGAAGTCTTCGAAAATCGGAAAAGGGCTGGGTGTTGCAACGCCCGGCGACGGCCGCGGCTTGGTCGCCGCGCGAATCGGCAACTCCCACCAACTCGACGCCCGGCATGGCTGAAAGAATTCTGGCGTGGTGCTGCCCCAGATGTCCAACTCCCACGACGCCGATTTTGATCCGCTTGCTCATGCACCTCGTCCTTTTTCGCGCCCGGCCGTGCCTGCCTTCGCGCTGTCTGTTCAAGAAGTTGATCAGGTTCATAACCGCGGGCGAGAGATGATCGTGAGACCGGAGGATCTCCTCGGCCTGCTCGATGCTCATTTTGGCTCTGTAGAGCAGTCTGTGAGCTTCGTGAAGCGACTCGACCGAATCCCCCAGTCCGTTTCGCTTCAGGCCCACGACGTTGATGCAACGGATTCTCGCCGGATTGCCGTCGATGAGCATATAAGGAGGAGCATCGTGATAGATACGTGAAAGGCCGCCGACGAAACAATAGCCGCCGACCGTCACGAAGTGGTGCACCGCGACTCCGCCGGAGATCCCCGCGTGCGAATCGACGTGAACATGCCCCCCGAGCATGGAGCCATTGGCGATGTTGATATGATCGCCAAGTTTGCAGTCGTGCGCGACGTGGCTGCCCGTCATGAAGTAGTTGTGGCTGCCGATCTTGGTCAGTCCGTCTTCCTTCTCGGTGCCGCGGTTGACGGTCACGCTTTCGCGGAAGACGTTATGGTCGCCGATCTCGACTCGCGTCGGAGATCCTTTATACGAATGGTCCTGCGGATCCCCGCCGATCGAGCAGAAAGGCGATACGACGTTGCCTTCCCCCAACGAGGCGACTCCCATGATCACGACGTGCGCGACGAGCCTGGTGCCCTGGCCGATTTTGACGTCGGGCCCGATGACGCAGTAAGGCCCGATCTCGACGTCGTCGGCGATCTCGGCTCGAGGATCGACGCACGCTGTGTCGGCGATCAGGACGGCCATTGTGATACGCTCCCCGGTTTGGAATAAAAGAGGCGACGGCGCCGTCGACGGGACGCACGGAGTCCCGCCGTCTTGCTATGCCGCTTTATCGGAATCGATCAGCATGAAACGAATCTCAGCCTCCGCCGCGATCTGGTCGTCGACCATCGCCCGACCCTGAACGTACTCCATCCTGTCCTTCGTCCGAACGCTCCGAACCACGAGCACGAGCTGGTCTCCCGGCACAACGGAACGACGGATCTTCACATGATTAATTCCTACGATGTAGGCCGAACGGAGCCGCGTTGCCCGGCCGCTTTGCCAGCATTACTCCCGCGGCCTGAGCCAAGGCCTCGACGATTAACACTCCTGGCATAATCGGCTTGTCGGGCCAGTGGCCGGAGAAGAACGGTTCGTTGCAACTTACGTTCTTGATCGCGCCACGTGGCTGTCGGGGACGAGCTCGAGCACCCTGTCCACCAGAAGAAACGGATACCTGTGGGGCAAGGTCTTCATGATCGAGCCGATGTCCAGAGGCAGGTTGCAGTCGGGCAGTGGTATGATCTTTTTCGAATCGGCCTCGAGGATCTTTCGAACCAGCTCCGCGTTGAGATGATGGCCGGAGCGATAGGCGACGACGTGCCCCACAATGTCTTTGCCCAAGAGAGAAAGGTCGCCAACGACGTCCAGAATCTTGTGGCGAACGCACTCGTCGGGATACCGAAGAACGTTGTCGATGACGCCATTGGGTCCAAAAACGAGCAAGTCTTGATAGGTCGTACGCGAACCGATCCCCGCGCTCGAAAGCGCCTTGGCCTCGGACTCGAGCAAGAAGGTCCTGCTCGAGGAGAGTTCGTTGCGGAACGAATCCGGGGTCACCTTCAAAAACAGACTCTGTTTGCCGATAGGCGATTTCGGGCCGTAATCGAGGTTGTAGGCCACGACCAGTCCGTCGGTTTCGCCTGGGTGCGCGGTAGCCGCACCGACGAATCTCGAACCGTGATCGGCTGTTCAATCGATATCACTTCCCTGGGCTTGTTCTGCTCGACGATGCCGGCTTCCATGAGCGCCGACGTGAACATTTGCGAAGAGCCATCGCATCCTGGAGTTTCGGAGGCATCGATCAGGATTTCGCAGTTGTCGATTTGGAGCCCAAGCAGCCGCGGCGACGTGCTCGACCATCTCGACCAAGGCTTCGCCGTTTTGAATCGAGGTTCGTCTTTGCCTGGGGACGACGTGCTCGATCGAGGCTTCAACCGAAGGCGAACCGGGCAAATCGACGCGAACGAATCGAACGCCCGAGCCCGCTTTGGCGGGTCGGAAGGCGAGCCGGACGTCTGCGCCGGTCAGAAAGCCTATCCCCTTCACCTCGGTTTGGCGAGCGATCGTGCACTCTTGCCGCGTCCTCATAACCATGCCTGCTCCATCATGCATGATAGATACATACCGAAAGTAACCGAAGAGACCTTGATGGGTCGACTTGAATGCCGAGCAACCCGCGCCGCGTTTGGCGGCGGGGCCGGGACGAGCTCATCGAGCCTTCTTGGCGGCCGGCTGCTGCTGCTGTTGCTCCGCGTGGCCCGCCCGCGGCGTTCGGGGGCTGAGCCGCCGCATTCTTGGCGTAGCTCTGATTCAAGACCGAAGTCACCTCGTCGGTGATGTCGTATCGTGCATCGCTATAGAGGATGCTGCCGATAATCTGTTGGCGAGCGGCGTTGATGTCCTTGCTGCTGACTTGGCCTTTGACGACCTTGACGACCATCGTCAGGTCGTGACGCTGCGCCACCCATTCGGCGATCATCTGGATTTCCCTGTAGATTTGAATCTCCATCTCGAAGCTGCGTCGTTGGAAGTCCTTTCGCGTGTCTTCTTCCAGGGCTTGAGCTTCGATCGTCAGTCGGCGGACCTCGGCGTCGAGCCGGCGATAATCGGCGTTGTCGGGAGTGAATTTATCGCGTTTCTCGGTCGTCGCCCGCCCTTTGGCGATAATCTGGCCCATCTCCGCGTCCTTGGCGATGGCATACTCTTTGATTTCGCCGAGTAGGACTTTGACCTTCTTATAGTTGTTCATGACGACGTTGACGTCGATTGTGGCGACGGACAGCCCGGGAAGACTTTCTTGGCCGAGGGATTGGCGGCCTGGCGCACATTTCCGTCTTTTTGCTGCGCGAGCTGTCCCAACGACGGCGCAACCAAAATTCCGCCGGCCAAACATAAAGCGCTAAGGCCAAGCACGCCGACAAAACGAGGGCGAGTCGACATGATTTCCACTCCTTTGGAAGCGATCATCCTTGAGACGCGCACGCGGCGTCGGCGGGCTGAGCCTCGCCGGAGCGTGTTTCGCGGCGTATTCTGCGCCGGAGCGCGGGAAGGGTCAAGGCGAACCAACGGGCGGGTGGGCCGCAAAATAAAAAAGCCCGGTTCGCCGTTAGGGCGAAACCGAGCCTTGGAACGAAACGGATTGGAGCCGATAACGCCGGCGGGCGCCGGCCTCGGTTCAACCTTCGTAGGTGAGCAAGAAGTCGTGAAAGCGGATCTTCTTGGGGATGCTTCCGGACGCGGAGAACAGGTCGACGAGCAGTTCGCCGAAATGATCGGAGCGGACGCTGTAGAAGTTGTGCTTGCCTTCTCGGCGTGACTCGATGAGTCCGGACACGCGGAGCAGGGCCAGGTGGTGGCTCACCGCGGGCTGGCTTTGTCCAAGCCGGCCGCAGAGGTCGGTCACGTGAAGTTCGTTGTTCTGGGCGAGATAAAGGAGAATGCGGAGACGAGTCTCGTCAGATAGAAGCTTAAACACTTGTGCAAGCTCTCGTACGACGGACTCTGAAACGGGGGGGAATCCTGTTACGGTCGCAGCCATCGTTTCCGACTTCTTGGTGGTTTTCTTGGCCATTGTTGTTGCACCTAATCGTAGTTATGGAAATTCTCTCACCAACGGACGCCCATACGCACGGGCACGACCCCCGAGTTGGATCGAGTGATCGCGAGGCCAAACTCCAGCGCAGAGGGCGGGCTCGATAACGGCTTGCCTCGGCGACGGGTGTGATCTCGCGTTGCGCTCCGCCAAAAACTCAAGAACCGCGTTCGAGGATGGATTCCGTTTCAAGTTGTCAGAACCTCATCAACCCCCGATACACTTCCATGAGTTGTTGCTATCGTAGGATACGGCTCATCTATTTTCAATAGCGCCGTGACGTTTTTGGTGCATTTACCAAAATACAAACCAGAGAGAGTATGCCCGTAAAAGATAGGTTGAATGGCCAGAGGCAGACGATTTCAACGCCTAACGACATCTTTTTGTGCCAATATGCCGAAAGCTGAGAGCCTATTGGAGAGGGCCTCGATCCCCTTTTCGTCGAGCGGAGTCATCGGCAGTCTGAGTAGGCCGTTGCCTCGGCCCAGTAGGGCCATTGCGGCCTTGAGCGGTATCGGGTTCGGCGCCAAGGAAAGCAAATCTCGACAGAGCGGGAAGAGTTTATGATGCAGCTTCTTCGCCTCGGTCCAATCCCCACGCTCGAAAGCGTCGATCATGGCTTTGACGTCCCGCGGAACCAGGTTTCCAACCACCGAGACCACTCCTTCGGCGCCGACCGAAAGCATCGGCAATGTTAGCGAATCGTCGCCTGAAAGCACCGTAAGGTTCGTTCGCGCCGTGATCTCGCTTACTTGATCGAGCGACCCGCTTGCCTCCTTGACCGCCACGATGTTGGCGACTTTCGAGAGCCTCTCGATTGTCTCAGGCTCGACGTTGCGGCCCGTCCGTCCAGGAATGTTGTATAGGACCAGCGGCAGATCCACCGAATCGGCGATCTTGGCGAAATGCGCGTAAAGCCCCTCTTGCGTGGGTCTGTTGTAATACGGAGCGACCTGGAGCGCGGCGTCGGCGCCGGACTTGGCGGCGAACTTGGTCAGACGCACCGCTTCCGCCGTCGAGTTCGAACCGGCGCCTGCCATCACTTTCGCACGGCCGGCGGACTGTTCAACCACGACGGCGATCACGCGCTCGTGTTCGTCGTGGCTCAGAGTCGGGCTCTCGCCCGTCGTGCCAACTGGGCTCAAAGTCGGCGTACCCTGCTCAATTTGCCAATCCACGGCTCTTCGAAAGCCTGTTCGTCGACGCCGTCGGCGTGAAACGGCGTCGCCAGCGCGACAGTCAATCCGCGAAACCGAAACCCCTTGGTGTTCATGTATTCTCGCCGGAGAGTAGGTTAGCGACGAAAAACAAACAGACATAAGCATTATTGTGAGAACGATACCGCGCAAAGCTCGCGCCAAGGTCGATCATGCGACGATTCCAATCCGTCGATTGCCTCGGGCCTCGGCCATTGCGTCTTTCATTTCGCGGACCGAGCGCTCCAGGCCCACAAAGACCGCACGCGCCACGATGGCGTGGCCGATGTTGAGCTCGGCCATGTTTTCGATTGCCGCGACGGGGCCCACGTTTTTGAGGTTAAGCCCGTGCCCAGCGTGCAGCTCGAGGCCCGCAGAGGCGATCTCTCTCGAGGCCCTTTCAAGAGCTTCGAGCTCCCGATCGATCTCCAAGGGCGTTCTGGCGTTGGCGTATCGACCAGTGTGAAGCTCGACCGCCGGCACGCCCAGAGAGACGGCCGCTTCCACTTGCCTTGGATCGGGATCGATGAATAAGCTGACGCACATCCCGGCGGCGCTCGCGAGCTTGTGGACTTCGGAGATTCTCGCCTTCTGGCCCACGACGTCGAGCCCACCCTCGGTCGTCAGCTCCGCCCTGCGCTCTGGAACCAGCGTCAACTGATCGGGCTTTACTTCGATCGCCAGCGCAAGCACGTCCTCGGAAGTTGCCAGTTCGAGGTTCAAAGCCACGCCAATGAGTTCTCTCAGCAGCTTCAGATCCCGATCCTGGATGTGACGCCTGTCCTCGCGCAAATGCACCGTGATCACGTCCGCACCGCCTAGATCGGCAAGAACGGCAGCTTGGACGGGGTCCGGTTCACGCCCGCCTCGCGCTTGACGCAAGGTGGCCACATGGTCCAAATTGACGCCCAAACGTGGTGTGCTCAATGGATGTTGCCGCATTGTCGATTCAGAAATATCACGCACGCAGGAGCTTTGCAAGGAGAGCATAACTGCCAAGAAACTACTTCTATCATAATTAGCACGGACAATACTGAACATGCTTCCACAAACGCTTCGGGTTGCCCATGAAACGGGCATGGTCCCCAAGCTCGCACCCTAAAGTCCAGTTATTGCTTCGCAGACCTTCCAGTCGACCCAACCGCTCGATCTTAACAAGGCAATGCGGGAGACCCTCGCCTTAAAAGCGGGCGACCAGTGCACCCGAGAAGCTCCAACTCATGTTATGAGCCGAACTTGGTATGCCTTCGCGCAATCATGCACCGCTCATTAAGTTCTCTAATAGATTAACGAGAAAGGTCGGAGATCAATGTCAACAATGGTAGGAAAATCGCCAAAATGACAAAAAGAACCATTCCTCCGAGCACGATGTACACGAAGGGTTGGATGAGTGTGCCAAGATTCTTGACCATGTGTTCGACCTGCTCTTGATAATCGTTTGCCAGCCTCTGGAGGCTCTCCGGCAGGTCTCCGGTCTCTTCGCCCACGGAGACGATCGCGACGACGTCCGGGTCGAACCTTCGGGTTGCCGCAAGGGCCTCGGCAAGCTCCGAACCTTCTTTCACCTGCATCCTCGCGCTCGCAACCGCGGACCGCAAAGGGACCAGGTGCATGACGTCCGCCGAAAGCGCCAGCGCCGCGTCGAACGGAAGCCCACCCCCGTGCAGCAGCCCGAGGGTACGCGTGAATCGGGATACGTCGATTTTCTTCGCGAGCACGCCAAGATCGGAACTCTCATGACCAACTCGTCGATGAGCATCCGACCTTTTTCGCTTCGATAGAGCATTGGCAACCCGATAATCAATCCGACAATTGCCGTTGGAACGACCCACCAACCCATGTCTCGCGCAAAATAACCCAGGCTCATGAGCAGCCTCGTTGGCAATGGAAGCGGCTTTCCTCTGCCAATATCCTCGATGACCGGAATGAAGATGGGCAAGATGCCAAAGACGATGAGAGCTGAAACTCCCGCCGCGATGACGAGCACGCAAACAGGGTAGATGAGAGCCGACTTGGCTTGTCTGAGCAGCCTCTGCTTGGCTTCGTAATAAACGGAGAGTTCGCGGAGGATTTCTGGGAGGGATCCTCGAGCTTCAGCCACTCGCATCATTTTCAAAAAGAACCGATCGAACACGCGATCCTGGCGTTCGAAGGCGTCGGCGAGTGAATCTCCCTGTCGGATTGCTTGTTCGACCTTACGGATCGACCCGCCTAGAACGGTTGCACCGAATTGATTCGCAAGCCCCTTGAGCGATTTGGCAAGATCGACGCCCGCCTCTTGGTAGGCAGCGAGCTGCCGAGCAAAGACAGAAAGCTGACCGGCGTTGACCTTGCCGAACAAGAGCTTGTCGAACCCGCTCGAATCGCGCAGCGAACGCGGATTCTTGACTTCGAAATCGACGGCGTTCAGCTTGTCTTTTTGTGGCGGACGTGATGGCTTTTTGGCGCCTCCGCCCAGATCTTTCGAGGCTCCGGGTGGTCTGGGGCCGGACGTTTCGCGGCGCTTGCGTCTGGCGGTCTGGCAGGGCGTCTGCAGCGGGGCGCCATGTTGTTGGTTCGGAAACTTCGTACCCTTCAGGAGGTGGCGGGGGCCTTCGCTTCTCGGGCCTTGGAGTGTCGTCAAGTTCGTAGCTCATGGATTCTCGTACGACATTTCAGAGCCCTGCCCCGCTTGATCCATTGCTTGTTCTTTTGAGTCTTGGCCGAGAAGGCCGCTCGCACCCGATCAGCCTTTGAGACTATTATGAGTCGCGTGAATGTGATTCTCAACCCGGCGGGCGGAGATGCGCTGCCAAGCGAGGCGTATTGATGCGGCTTCATGAGCAACAGAACGTTGGGTGCACCTGGACTTTGACGATCGTCTTTGCCGCGATGGTCGTGTCCACAGCCTACTTGTCCAATTCAAACCGCACGTTCGGAGACGAAACGAAGCTCAAGGTGGTGGTGTCCACTGACTGTGGAGTGGAGGTTGACGACCAGTGGGCTCTCTTGCATCTCGCGCTTTCTCCTAAAATCGATTTACGCGGCGTGCTCTCCACGCACGCTCCCAAATTTCCTGCTCCGTCGTCGGAAGCGACTGCAAACTTGGCTCGGAAAACGTTATCGTTCGCGCCTTCTGGACGCAGACCAAAGGTTCTTCCGGGTGAGGCGTATCCGCTCGCCGAGCTTAAGTCAAAGTCGCTCAGCCAGGCTGCTCGATTCCTGATCGAAGAATCACGCGGCTGCGATCCCGAGAATCGACTGACGGTCGTCATGATCGGTCCCGCCACCGACGTGGCGCTGGCTCTCGAGCACGACCCTGGTTTCGCCAACCGCGCTCGCATCGTGGCCATGGCGTTCGACTCTTGGCCGAGAGGCAAGGACCCCTGGAACGTCAAGAACGACCCGAAGGCCTGGCGAATCGTGCTCGAATCGAAGATTCCACTGGTCGTCGCGGATGCATCCGTGTCGAAATCGCATCTGTTGATGTCGAGCGAAAAAGCACGGAAGGCTTTCTCAGGCGCAGGCCCAGGAGCAGATTTTCTGATCGCGGAGTTGGATTCTTGGCTGGACCAAGAGCCCAAGATGGTCGAGGCCGTATCCGGCAAAGCGGGAGTTTGGCCGATTTGGGACGAGTCGACCGTCGCGTATCTCTTGGGGTTGGCGAAGACCAAAACCGTTCCGAGGCCAAAGCTCGCCGAAGACTTGGGCTTCGATCTCGAAGACTCGAACGGTACGATCGAATGGGTCACGGAAATCGATGAAGACAGGCTGTGGAAAGACCTTGCCCGGAAGCTTCGAGACTCACGTTGATTGCAGCCTATGCCGGCAAAATCGAGCCACGATCGAAGCGAACCCCCTGCCTCGGCGCCGAGGACTGGCGATGAGAGTTCACAGGTCGGCCGATTTCAGTTGCTGCATGTGATGGGACTGGTAGTCGGCTATGGAATGGCTGCCTCTCTCATTCGGTCGCAGTGGTCGCTTTCTGGTTTGCCGACCATGCCTTACGGGCTCTTGGCCCTTGTCGAGTTTGCCTGGCTGGGGTTGGCAATGAGCGGGCCCCTGCTGGTGGGGATCGATCGCAAAGGCCTTACCAAACGGACAGGTCCCGAGCTTTGTTGGCTGATGATCGGGGCTTACTGGATCGGCCTGGCGATCTTCTCGATCCCACGCCGATTTCGCATCGACGCCGCCCTGGTCGCGATCTTTCAACTAGCAATTCTGGCTGCAATCCCCCTGCTCTTGCGGAGGGTCCGCAGACGATCCGAAGCGAAGCCCGCCTGGACGCATCCCACGGCGGTCGTCCTGATCTGGACCTATCCCATCGCCTGGTTGGCATTCGTCCTCATGTCGCTTGGAGTCTGAACGTTCAGACCCCCAAGAGCGGATCGCGAAATGGATTTGATCCGCCCCTCTTGGGCGATTTCGGCTCTTCAAGCGCCTTCTTCTGCTCGTCGGGTGGGGTCCAGTCGGGCTTGAGACCTGCCTGCGCTTCGGAGCGTCTCCATCCATTCCTTGCGTCGGTCCGTGAACGACTCGCCTGCCACCTCGGATTTGATCTGGAAATGAGGACCCATCGCCGAGAACAACCGATTGAACCCTGGCCTATCATGCTCTGCGAGCGTTATCACGTAATAAACGTTCTTTGGCTCGTCGGGGGCGACGGCAACCTGGCCTGGCTCGAGACTGAACACTGCATTTCGGAGCTCTTCACCCGAATACGGCATCTCGAGAATCTCGTTGACCGACGACGGAAGCTCGAACTGGTTTGGAATAAAGATGCCTCTCGTCATCTTGCTGATAGGGGTGGTGGTGATGACGGGCTTGTCTTTGACGACGTCTTCGATCTTCCCCTTCTTCGCCTCGACCTGCTTGGAGAAATCAACCGCGGCCTTCTCAGCCAATTCGCGAGCCTCGCCGGTTTTCCAAGCAAGGACCACTTTATCCTTGACGGCCTCCAACGTGGGGACGTACGAGGGGGCGTCGTTAATTTTCCAGGCCAGCTTTCGCACGCCTTTGGAGTCGACGAAGTCCATGGGCTCGCCGATTTCCATCGACGAATCGAAGAACTCGTCGACGAATTTCTTGCCTTTGCTGGGCCAGGACAGTCCAGTTTCGCTGCCTGCAATCGCGTCGTAATTCTCGGCGGCCTCGCGGGAGAGCTTGGGCGTCTTGTGGTAGGAAAGCTTGTACTTTTGAGCATATGGCGTCATGTCGGGAAGCTCGGGCATCCGCACGTCCACCTTCTGGCCGCTGTCCTTGGCCTCGTCGATCTTGTTCAGAGCTTCTCCATACTTCGATGCAAAAGGATCGAAGACCTCCTTGCGGATTGCGTCGAAGCGCTGCTCGACGTCGTCGTGCACCCGTTCCTCGGCGATCTTCGCTTCGAGGATCAGCCGTATTTCCTTGAACGATCGAGGCGTTAGCTTGGCTTTGGGATCGCCAGCGAAAAGGTCGAAGGGAAGGTCTCCGATCTGCGGCTTCAAAAGTTCCGGCTCGACCTCCGACTCGTGAGACGAGAGATAATCCCTGATCTCTTGATCCGAGAGCTTTTGGCGAATCTGCTCGACGAGTTCCGCTCCCTCGAATTGAAAATATCCAAATTCGATCTCTCGAGGGACCTTGAATCCGGGCGTTTCACGCGCGGGGTCCGGCAGCAAGTTCTTTCCCTTCTCGTAGAGCGCCTTGACGTCGGCTGGGCCTGGTTCAGGAGCCTTGTCGAGGAAATCCACCGCCTTGTAGGCCACGGCTTTCACCGAGACCTTGTCCTCGGTGTCGTGATATTTTTCCCAGACGTCCAGAGGAGTCAGCGGGTAGCCGCCGGGTAAGAGGGAAACGCGGGAGAGCCTCAGCTCTCGAGCCAGATCCTGAAGCACTTGATCGCCGCTGACCATGGTGTTGGAGAACGCCATCGCGAGCAGTTGACCAAAAATCGCCTTGTTGAATTTCCCTTGAAACTGGGCTTTGAGGAACTCGACGGCGTACTCTTTGTCGACGGGAATCCCAAGCGCTTCGGCCTCTTTCTGGAGAATCCAAGCATCGATGAGCGATCGCTCGGAGAGGTCCCCAAAGAAGTAGGGATTGCCGCGGACGATCGGCGACATCAACCGATTGGCGTTGGCCTTTTGAATTCGCAACGGCTCGAGATCTTTGAGGCGGACGGGCTTGCCATGGAGCGTGGCGATTACGGTTTGACCGTCGTAGCCGCCGCCTCGGTTGCCCATGAAGTTCGAAAGCGAGTCCGAAAGCACGAAGCCGAACATCGCCATAATCGCCAGGACGGCGAGCATTTTTTTCTGATGACGTCTAAAAACTTCAAAAGGCATGGCGGCGGACGATCCTCTATTTTTGAAAATCAGCCCTTAAGGGCTGGGGCGCCTTGGCTCCTGCCACCCCTTGACATATCCGGACGGCCTAAGCTAATGGAGACTGAGGATTGATTTCGAACAGTCGCCTCGAAGACCTCGCTCAAATCTTAACGATTGGCGGGCTATTGTCCAACCAGTCGGTTTGTAGTCTGTAAGGACCGTGGCAAGAAAGAGCGACCACTTTTTGCTTTTTCGAAAAAGGATGCGATTTTAAGTGCCGCGTAAATCGACCGCAAAAAATAGTACTGAAAAGCCGGCTTCTCCTCGGAAGCGGGCTGCCGCCTCCCCCACCGAAGCCAGCGCGAAACCCGCGACCAAACGGAGCCCGCGAAAAGCCTCGGCTGCCAGCGAAGCTACGCCAAACGGCAAGCATGGAAAGGCCTTGGTCATCGTCGAAAGCCCCAAAAAGGCCAAGTCGATCACGAAGTTTCTGGGACCCGGCTATGTCGTCAAAGCCAGTATGGGACACGTGCGCGACCTTCCCAAACGCAAACTTGGCCTGGACGTAACCAAAGGCTACAAAGCGTCTTATGAAATCATGCCGGGCAAGAAAGACACCATTGGAGACCTGAAAAAGGCCGCCGCCAAGGCCGACATCGTCTACCTTGCGACCGACCCCGACCGCGAAGGCGAGGCCATCGCCTGGCACCTTCAGCACGCTCTCGAGTTAGCCGACGATCAGGTCGGCAGGGTGCTCTTCTTCGAGATCACCGAGAAAGCGATCAAGGAGGCGTTCAACCACGTCGCTCCCATCGACATGGACAAGGTCAACGCCCAGCAGGCGAGGCGGTTTCTCGATCGCTTCGTGGGCTACGAGCTCAGCCCCCTGCTCTGGAAAAAAGTTGCCCGAAATCTGAGCGCTGGCAGGGTTCAATCGGTCGCGGTCCGGCTGATCGTCGAGCGGGAGAAGGAAATAAAGGCCTTTACGAGCGAAGAGTACTGGAAGATCAAGGCAAAGGTTTCGCCCAAGGCCAGCAAGGACGAGGCCGAGCGCTTCGAGGCCGAGCTCTCGGAATGGCAGGGCAAGAAATTCTCGGCAAAGAACGAGGCGGAGGCTGTCGTCGTAAGGGACGCGCTCGAGCGTCTGCCCTACAGCGTGGGTTCGATCAAGGAAGAAGAAAAGACCGATAAGGCCCCTGCTCCTTTCAAGACCAGCACGCTCCAGCAGCAGGCGGCCATTCGACTTAGAATGTCCGGCAAGCGGACCATGAAGGTGGCCCAGGAACTCTACGAAGGCATCGACGTCGATGGATCTGGGCCGACGGGCTTGATCACCTACATGAGAACCGACAGCTTACGCGTCTCGGAGGAGGCGATCTCGGCGGTGCGCGACAAGATCCAGAACGATTTTGGACCCCAGTACGTACCTGCCAAACCCAATCAATTCGCGGCAGGCAAGTCCGCCCAGGAGGCTCACGAGGCCATCCGTCCGACCGAGCTCGCGTTCTCCCCTGAACAGGTCAAAGGCAGCCTTTCGAACGACCAGTTCAAGCTCTATCAATTGATCTACAGGCGGTTTGTCGCCAGCCAGATGACCCCCGCGGTCTTCGACGTCACCGACGTCGAGGTCTTTGCAGGCGACCGCCAAGGCGTATTCAAAACCCAGGGCAAAATTCTCAGGTTCGACGGCTACAGGAGAGTACTGCCTCCTGGCGGAAAGCAGGAGGACGCCCTGCTTCCCAAGATCACCGTCGGGCAACAGCTCGATTTGAACGAACTCGCATCCACCCAGCACTTTACCCAGCCGCCGCCAAGGTACACCGAGGCGACTCTGATCAAGGCCCTGGAAAAAGAAGGCATAGGCAGACCAAGCACGTACGCGCCCATCATCCAGACGGTTCAAGACCGGCTCTACGTCGAGCAGAAGGAACGCAGGTTCTTTGCTACCGATTTGGGCATGGTCGTGACGGATCTGCTGGTCGAGCACTTCCCCAAGATCCTCGACCTCAAGTTCACATCGCACATGGAAGAGGAGCTCGACGACGTGGCCGCGGCCAAGATCGACATGGTGCGCGTGCTGGACGAGTTCTACCACCCGTTCCAAATCGCGCTCAAGGCCGCCGAGCAAACGATGCAACGCGTTCAGGTTGCGTCTTCGGAGACGTGCCAGGACTGCGGCGCCCCGATGGTGGTGAAGTTCAGCAAGACGGGCCAATTCCTCGGCTGTTCGCGTTACCCAGATTGCAAGGCCACCAAGCGGATGGACGGCCAAGTGAAGGCCGCGGCGGTCGAGACCGAGCACAAGTGCGTCAAGTGCGGCAAACCGCTGGTGATGCGCGAGAGCAAGCGAGGCTCGTTCCTTTCATGCTCCGGCTACCCCAAGTGCAAGGAATCGTACAACCTGGACGAATCCGGCAAGCCCGTCCCTTCGGTCGTCGAGACCGAGCATGCATGCCCCAAGTGCGGCAAGCCGATGGTGCAGCGTCAGGGCTCCCGGGGCCCGTTTCTGGGCTGTTCGGGTTATCCGAAATGCCGCACGACAATGCCGCTGGACGAATCCGGCCAGCCTGTCAAACCGATCTTGGTCGACGTGAAGTGCCCGAAGTGCGGCGGCGAGATGGGCGTGAAGCAAGGCAGGCGCGGGCCCTTCCTCGGCTGCATGAACTACCCCAAGTGCAGGGGGACGGCTCAGGCTCCGGAAGACATGAAAGAACAACTCGCGGCGGCGGCGCCCGCAGCGCCCGCCGGACCAGACCTCAAAACCATCGAGGTCGCCGAAACCTGCGATCAATGCGGCTCGGCCATGCTCGTTCGCAAAGGAAAACGAGGCTACTTCCTCGGCTGCACCGGTTACCCCAAGTGCAAGGGCACGCGCGAGCCCGGAGAGGCCACGATGGAACGCATTCTTGCCGTCACCGGAGCATGACGTCTCTGCGCAATGAACCGACAAGAGCGATAACAAATAATCATCTTTTTAAGTTATCGCGCAAGAGTATGTTGTTGATAAATCTCTTGATTGGTAAACAATCTTTCGAATCGAGATCTCGCCTACTCTTCTTCGGGCTCTTCCCTGGGGGGCGAGCCCGCCTCCGAGGAAAGCGCAAGCGAGTAAGCGGTGGCGTAAGTGCGGCAATGCGATATGGATATGAGGATCTCGCCAATGCCGCGTCGTTCGGCGGCGTCTCTTGCTCCTCCGCGGACGATCACTCTGGGCCTGCCCGTCGAATCGTTCCTGATATCGAGGTCGGTCCAGGAAATCCCCCGCACCCAGCCCGTGCCGATCGCCTTTAGAATCGCTTCCTTCGCGGCCCATCTGCCCGCGAAATGCTCGATCGCGTGCTTCCGCGCCTGGCAATAACGGATTTCCTTGTCGGTGTACACCCTGCGCAAAAACAGTTCGCCGTGCTGCTCGATCATCTTGCCAATTCGAGGGCACTCGACAATGTCTGTGCCGATTCCAAGAATATTCATGAGCCTAGCGCGAGAGTAAGTGCCTAGCTTTGGATGGATTGGGCGGCCTCCGAGGCCGCTTTGTGATTGCTCCGTTTGTAGCACAACCCGAGCGTTCCCGCCATCGAACGCGCCTGGGTTTGAAGCCGCCTTCGCCATGCGAGAACGGAGGAAAAAACCAAGGGACTGGGAAAGCGTCCTTGCCTCCCAGTCCCTAAAACCGCCGGCCGGCGGTGGTGCAATGCGATTTTGGCGTTAGCTGGCCTTGGCCAGCGAGAGCCCTGGGACGCCCGCGGCCGCCGCGAGGAACGCCTCGAAGAGCTGCGTGTCCAGGCTGATGTTGCCTTCGTTTTCGGGGTGCCACTGCACGCCAATGGCAAACCAACCCTGGTCCTTCGACTCGTATCCTTCGATAAGCCCGTCGGGCGAATGAGCCCCAGCACGGAAAATCGAAGCGAGCTTGCGGACGCCTTGGTGGTGGTAGCTCGTGACGCAAAGCTCGTCGGGGCCGTAAATGTCCTCGAGTTGAGAACCGGGAACCATCGTCACGATATGCCTGTGAAGGCCGCCCTGAGGATCCTTGTGCGGAATGCACTTGGGGAGATCCTCGGGCAGGTGAAGGTAGTTGCCGCCGCCGGCGACGACGTTCAACTCCTGCATCCCGACCCCGATAGCCAAAGTTGGAATCTTGTTCGCGAGGATCATCTTGCAAAGCAAACGATCGGAAGTCTCCCGGCGCTCCGACATGACCGTCACCGAGGGGTGGTGCCCCAGGTTCATCTTTACAGGATCCATGTCGTCTCCGCCGGTGAGAATGATCCCGTCGAGCCGATCCAGAATCGGCGTCAAATCGTCCGGACGAGTCAGTGGAGGAATGAGCACTGGCACGCCCTCGCTCGCCAGAACACAGTCGTAATATCCACTATGCACCGTGCTGAACGGAGCGCGGCCCTTGACGGTCGCGCAAAATCCATGTTGATACCGATCAATGGCCTGGTCTTCATGGAATCCCTTCCTTTTGTGTTGGCCTGTGAGCATCCGTTCTAATCCACTCGCAAAACCAAAGATCCGCCTCCTGGCGCGATCAACCACGGTCCGCGAGCGACGGCCGTTAACCTAGACGCAAATGCAAACCCACCTCTCGGCGAGATGCCGCGTAGTGAAGATCCAAACGTCGAGTTTTCAAGAAAAGTGAGAAACCGAGGCGGCTTCGCTTTCATTGGGGTCGTCAATCACCCGGTTGAAAACGTCCACCTGAAGCACTAGGAATCTAACCATCGCCACAACCAAACTCAAGAAAATTCATGGGATTTCTTCGATTTTTTTTGGGATTTTTCCCAAAGAAAATGGGAAGGACGGTTCTCGGCTAATGGTAGGCGCGGATAAGAATTGCTGATATCTCGATGTGAACAAAAAAACCTTCGTCGCCTGGCTCATCTCAGCCAGGTTCTCTGAAGTCTTGCAAAACCTGGCCTCGCTCGGCCAGGTGCTAGCGGTTGTGCGAACCCGCTCGCTGTTAATAAATCACTCTTTTGACTTCGTCGAGCGTGGTTCGACCACTGCTGAGCCAGGTTCTCCTAAGCCTTGCAAAACTCTGGCCTCGCTCGACCAGGAGCTAGCGGCATTGCGAACCCGCTCGCTGTTAATAAATTCACTTTTTTGATTTCGTCGAGCGTGGTTCGACCGCTGCTAAGGTCGTCTCCTTTTTCCTCAAGGTCGCCTGTTCTTTGGAAAGCTCCAAAGCATTGACCTGACAGACGACGAGAGCGTCGGCGAACGCGACTCGGGCCGGCCCTTCGAGCCCTCGTGCGATTCGCGCATCCACTCGATCCATTACGGCGATGGCCCGATCCAATAGCTCCAAGCCTATCGGCGTCACGTGCACCTCAACTACGGCGCGGTGGACCGCATGGGCCTGCCTTACCACCCAGCCACGCTCCTCCATCTGCCCCAGGATCGTTGCGGTGCTCTGCGGCGTGATCAGCAGCCGCCGCGCAAGTTCCGCGCCCGATAGGCCAGGTTGGCGAGACAGATGAAGAAGCCCGGCCGCCTGCGTCAAGCTGATGCCCAATGGTTTCAGCGCCTCCTCCATGACTCGCTCGACCGCATGTTGGGCTTGCCAAAGCGCATAGCCAAGGCGTGGAGATGTCTCGACGTCCGTACCTAGTTTTTTGTAAGGAGCTTGATTATTATCAGTCATCTGATACAAATCCTCCCTCAGTTTACTGATTTCTATCAGAACCCTGGCTAAGGAGCAAGGATGGCAAATGCTTCAAGACTGACCCACAGAGGGGCCTCCACTCTGGACGTACTTGTGGTTGGCGCCGGCCCGGTTGGACTGACGGCTGCCATAGAGCTTCGCCGACGCGGTTTGACGGTTCGGATCATAGATGCCAAGACGGAGCCAGCGACGACGTCGCGTGCGTTGGGCACTCATGCGCGGACATTGGAAGTCTACGGCCACATGGGTGTGCTGGACGAGGTTCTCGCGCGCTCCCAGCCATTGGCTCGTTTTACGGTTTATACCGCAGGTCGGCGTACCACGTCGTTCGGATACGATATTGGCGAATTGCATCCGCTTGTCCCCCATAGCGCGAGTTCATCGGGCAAGCGGAAACCGAAAGGGTGCTGCGTGATCGCCTCAATTCGCTCGGCGTGGCGATTGAATGGGGAGTCCGTCTCGGCACTTTCCAAGAGATCGGCGATGCGGTACCGGTCCGACTCATCATCGACGGCCGCGAGGTGTCGATTCGTGCGGCTTGGCTGGTCGGCGCTGACGGCGGCCACAGCACCGTACGCAAGCAACTCGGCCTTGCGTTCGACGGAGCGGCTGACGAAACCTGGATTGTGGCCGACGCTATCCTCAAGACCGACCTGCCACACGAGTCGATCCATATGGTCCGCCATCAGGAGGGCAATTTACTGCTGTTCCCCTTTCCCGAACCCGGTAAATGGCGTGTCTTGGACACCAACCCACCGGCAGAAGGCCAGCCGATCGATGAGTCCCTGATCACCGTCGCTTTCGGCCGCCGCCTGAGCGAAGGCTCGGGGCAGGCCGTCAAGGTCCAGGGGCTGACCTGGATCTCCCGGTTCACCATCCAGCAAAGACAGGTTTCCACCCTACGCGCCGGGCGAGTCTTCCTCGCCGGTGATGCAGCCCACGTCCACAGCCCGGCTTCCGGACAGGGTATGAATACTGGTATTCAGGATGCCTTCAACCTGGCATGGAAGATCGACCTCGTTCATCGCGGCATGGCGGAAGACCGATTGCTCGATACCTATGATTCGGAACGTCGGCCTGTCTCGACGGCGTTGCTGAAATCCGCATTGATCGCCACCCGCTTGATCCAGTCGCGTCGCGGGTTCCTGTTCGATGCCTTTACGATCGCGGCACGACTCCAAGATCGGATTCCGAAACTACATCGCCGGATCGAAGGGAGAGTTGCCAAACAGCTTTCAGCGCTTGGTGTGGGCTATGGAGGGATGGCAACCCAGGCCGGTGAGCGTTTTCCTCGACTCCCCGAGAGAATCTGGGCAAGCGAGGCAGGTCGGTCGCTGCTTGCCTGGTTGCGCCGCCCTGAAATCAAACTTCTGGTCGCTGGCGGAATCGATCTCGGGTCGCTGTTCGAGTCGGCGGACGCGTTTGGAGTATTGCCCAGGGCGATTGCCAGGAGCGATGGCAATGATGCCGGTGATTTACTGGACGAACTGAACGTGGGACCGAACGGGGCCGCCGCATGGCTCATCCGGCCGGATGGCTATCTGATCGCTCGTCTGGAGCCGCCGACGGGGGCGGCGCTGTGTCAAGCCTTGCAAGCGTTTGGCATCGGCATCGACTTATAAGACGATCTAACGCGTCTCTGCGTTTTGCGCTTTGGCAGCGCCAGCGTAATCGCCCTTGAGATAACGGTAGATCGTTCGCAGATCGTTCTCTGTGAGCTGCTGAGCGAACGGCGGCATCTGGTCCTTGGGCTCGAGGAAGCCGTAGAGCAGGTCCGACCCGGGCCTTTTGATCATCCGCGAGGTCCATTCGTACCCACCCCACCCATAGAGGTTGGGCGCGTCCAAGAGCCCACCCTCGGAGATCAAACCTGATTCTCCAACCACGTGGCATTGCCCGCACTCCTTCACGAAGGGAGCAAGCCCAGGGTGTTTGGCCACTGAAGGGTCGTTGGCCCATTCCGTTTGCGAGACGTCCGGGTCGACCGTTGCGAACGTGGCCACGAAGTCAGCCACTTGGTCGAGCTCCTTGGCCGTCAGCTTCGACGTCTTCTTCCACTGAGCCATGCCTTCGCACTGCGGTACTTTCCCAAAGTATGTATTGGATTGAGGATTCTCGAGCAGCCCGCGCACCCACTCGCGAGTGCCAAATCCCTTGAGGTCCGAAGCCGTCTGAGGGCTCATGATTTCCTTGCCAGAGTCGTCCCTCGAGACCATTCCCTTGCCGTCGAAGTAATGGCAGCTCAGGCACTTGCCGGCCAACAGCGACGAGCCATGAGTCAGCGGATCCCGTGAAAGAAGGTAGCTCGCGCCCTCAGGGGGGATGCCGCGCAAAGCTAGCTCGATGCGCACTTCGCGTCTCTATCGGCTCGCACTCGAGCTTCTTGGAATTGTGGGTTCCCAGCGTCTTCGCGGAACGCCTGAATTGTCAGATAACCTACGCCGCCAACCAATCCAAAGATTAAAGCGCATGAGAGGAAGTGAGCCAATCGCCAGGGGATTGCCTTGTCGATCAAAGGCAACAGCAGCAGAACGGTCATGATCGCGCCTGGGATAACGATCGTGCCGATCACCTCGCGGTCGCCTGGAAAGAGCTTGAGCATTTGAAAAAGCGAGAGGAAGTACCATTCAGGCCGGGCAGGATAGTCTTGGCTCGAGGGGTCTGCTGGGGCGTCCAGATGGGCGCCATGCTCCGAAACCGCGAGGAAAACCAAGACACCCAGAACGAATACGCTCGCCGCCACGTCCATGCACACCTGCTCGGGCCAAAATTTGCCTGTGGGCCGCTTGCTTGTGGGAGCGGTTACTCCGTGCTTACGGAAGAGCGCCACGTGGGCGATCAGGCAAAGCACCAGAAGAGCGGGCAGAACTCCAACGTGTAGGCCAAAGAATCGGGTTAGCGTCTGATTGCCGTAATTCGTTCCACCCACCACCACGGTCTGGATGTACGGACCCAAGACCGGAGCCCCCGCTGCGATGTTGGTGGCGACCTTCGTCGCCCAGTAGCCCTTTTGGTCCCAAGGAAGCAGGTATCCGGTCAGACTAAAGCCCAGGGTCACGAACAAAAGCGCCATCCCAAACCACCAGTTCACCTCGCGAGGCGCCCGATACGCTCCGGCGATCACCACCTGAATCAGGTGCAAGGCCAACAAAACGACCATCGCCTGGGATCCAAAATGATGCACGCCTCGGATCATCCAGCCCATGGTCATGACATTGTTGATGTAGTAGACGCTGCCCCAGGCCGTCGTCGACGACGGACTGTAGGAGAACATCAGCAGAACGCCCGTAGCCAACTGTATGAAAAACGTGCTCACGAGCGCCGAGCCAAACACGTAGCGCCAACGTGCTCCGCCAGGAATCGGCTCCTCGAGAGCTTCGTGCATCAAACCGCGCCAGCCCGTGCGATCGTCGAGCCAGTTCAGAAGTGGCTTAACCAAGGGGGATCTGCTCCTTGCTCATCGTTCGGAACCGCTCGAAAAGGACCAGGACGTTCGGATCCGATCCCTCGGACAGCTTGACTTCGAGGTGGTCCATTCCCCGTGGAGGAACTGCGTTCAGCGGCTTTCCTTGGAAATCAAAATTGCTGTTATGGCATGGACAGAGAAAAGTCTTGCCTTGGGAATCCAGATTGATCGCGCATCCCAAGTGGGGGCACTCAGCGGTAAAGGCGACGACCGGAGTCTTCGAATCCTTCGGCTGGCGGATCAACCAGACCAGCCCGACCGGCTCTGCGTCGTATTTCACCCAGGCGTCCTGTCGGGTCGCGATCACTGGGCAGGCACGCGGAACCCCCTCGGAAAGATCGCTCAGCCGCGCCAACGGTAAAAACGATTGAGTACCCAGTTTCCGGCGAAAGATGGGATCTAAGAGGTAGGCCGCGCCTGGGATCGCAATGACCAAGCCCATCACATTTCCTAGGCTAATCGAAAGCCAACGATAGAGGTCGCGTCTGGTCATGAAATGTACTGGTCTCGCAGGGGCAGGAATGAACTCAATCGAAAGCTCCTCTCGAGAGGAGGATCCGTCTTGGTTGGTGGTAGGGCAAGCGTGTGGCGGGTCTGTTTTCGAATTTCGGAAAAGCGTTCTCAGGAAGGCAGTCTCAAGGAAGACATTCTCAGGCGCCCAGCGGGCGATCTCAAGGACTGGGCGGACCGAGTTGGTCTCGCACCGCCTCGAGAACTCTCGGGATCGTCTCCTGGAGCGGATCTGGCAAGATCGCTCCAGCGGCCGCCTTGTGCCCGCCGCCGCCGAACTTTCGCGCCAGCAACGAACAATCAAATCCATTGCGCGAACGAACGCTCATCTTGATCCCGCCCCGCCGCTGTTCGATGAACAAGAGGCCCACGTCGACGCCTTCAACGCTGACTGTGAAATCGACGAGATCCTCGGTCTCCGGCGGGATGGCGCCGGTCCTCGAAAAACTTTCCCGAGTGACCGACGAATAGACGATGCGCCCATCGAGCTCACTATGCAAAGAGGAAAGCGCCTCTCCCATCATCAAGAGCCGGCCCATTGTGTTCCGCTCGAACAGCAGGTTGTAGATCTCGGAAACGCTGGCGCCAGCTTCGACCAGTTCCGCGGCGTCATGAAACGTTCGAGGCTTGGTCGAAGGGTGCCGGAACCAACCGGTGTCCATGGCGATGGCCGTCAAGAGGGCGGCCGCCGCATCAGGCGTCACTTTGCATCCCAGAGCTCTGGTGGCCTGCAAAACGAGGCTTCCAGTCGCCTCGGCCCTCGTATCCTTGAGCAAGATGGCGCCCATGTCGTCTTGACTCACGTGGTGGTCAACGACCAGCCGTGGGCCTTGGAACCCACGGAGGAAATCGGCCATGTCGCCAAGTTGGCTCCAGGACGAAAGGTCCAAGATGATCAAGGCCTCGCGATCGGCCAGAGTCGCAGGCGATTTTTCTGGGTTGAAGTGCTCGAATATCGAGCCCTCTGGATCCAAAAAGTCGTAGCGCGCGGGCGTTAGACTCGAGTTGACGACGCGCACATCCTTGCCTTTTTGCGCAATATGCTCGCCATCCCCACTTCCGAGCCCAGGGCGTCGCCGTCTGGCCGAACGTGAGTCGTCACCAAAAACCGGTGGTGGCGAGCGATCATCTCTTCTAGAGGCTTCCAATCAATCATCGAAACTTCCCGAGGGGTCTTTCCGGACAAAAAAGAATAGTACTTTCCGGGCGACGCCTCGGCAACCCAATCGATCGAGCTCCTTTCAACATACGTTCAGCGGATGGCGAGTGGAAGTTTCTGCGATTTTCCGTCGAGGGTGAAACTCATTTCCCCCTGGAGCTCGTACTTGTGACCATACGGTCCCACTGGAGACGCATAAGCCGATGGGCTGTCCATGGGGTTCATGATAATCGCCTTTGGCCCATCAGGAAGGTTCAACGTCATCGTAAAATCGTTGGGCGGCGAGGCGACGGGCGTCTTGCAATCCTCACCCAGGAAGTACACAGCGATGTCGAATTCGCTGGCTTTGCCCGGCTGTTGGCCGGCTGGATCCCGACAGACGATCTCGACAAAATTCTTGGACTCTGGAATCGCCAACAATCTGCCGCCGTGTGGAGCATCCGACGGCGTGCCTGGACGGAGCGGGCCGTTGGAATCGCCGCATCCAATTAAGGATGCGGCTGCCAAAGCGAAACTCACGCGGAACAGCATTCGTATCGTCTGATTCATGTTTCTGGGTTCCTATTCAAGCAAGCGCGAAACCATTCGATCGGACCAACCCTTAGGGATGGGTCCGATCGAAGGCGGAACAGACCTGACGTAACAAATCCAGTTCGGATTAGTAGCTGGACTGGTCGATGACCTCGCCCAAGTTGATGGTTGAGAGCTTCTGATAAACTCCCAACTGCGCGCCCTGGCCAATCGTGTAGACGTAACTCGAGTAGGTCACGCCAATTGGCAGCGAGGTTCCGTGAGGCCCTGAGACGCCAGGTTGGTACAACCAAGACTGAATCGAGTTCTTGATGAACTTGACCGAACCATCGCAGAAAGCGAAGTTCGCTCCGCCGGCGTGCATGCTCGTCGCGGCTGTAGGATAGTAGTAGCCGTAATTTGGCACAGGCGAGCCGGAGGTGGCGACGTTGAGCGGGAAAAACGTCCCGAACAACGAATCGTACCACCTGCCCGACTGCCAAGATCCGTCCGAATTGCCGTAATACGCATCGAACTTGGTCAACAGGAAGTGGCTGCACTCGCCGAAGATGAAGGTGTTGCTCGTCCCATCGGAGATGTCCTTGATCGCCACGCTGCTGTCGTTATAAATCACGCCGTTGTATTCGAGGAATTCAGCCAGCCCGTAGCTCGTGTTGTAGCCGAAGTCGAACGTACCGGCGTTGCCGCGGTAGCTTGTGAACTGCTGATACCAGGCGCCTGGAGGCGTCGGGAAAACCTCGTTGAAGCCTGCGGCCGGCGTCGAGGTGCTGATCAACATCGGCGACAACTTGCTATCGCTCGGACACTGCAGGCTGTTGAGGGCCACCGTGCAGAGCGTGATGTTGGCTGGATGTGACGAATTGACGTTGAAATTCACGGAGTTGTACATCGGCGCCTGGTCGAGGAACGGAAGCAATCGCACGAAGCAACTAAAATTCTCGGCGTAGGTGTAGGGTTGGGCAAAGTTCGAGTAAGACCCGCCCGGGAAGACCTGGTTCGTCGACTCGTAATTGTTCGCCGCCAGAGCAAGCTGCTTCAAGTTGTTGAGGCATTGGGCCCTGCGAGCCGCCTCGCGGGCCTGTTGAACCGCTGGAAGCAATAACGAAATCAAAACGGCGATGATCGCAATCACGACCAAAAGCTCGATCAGAGTAAAGCCCGCGCAAGGCGCGAACGGTCGATCCTTCGAAGAACGATGCATGGTGGAGTACTCGGTTTGGTGGGGGCCGGAGAGGCGGATCTATCCTAGTGAAACCCTAACAATGTCAGATAAAGAAAATGTGAAATCCGAGCGTGGCTTGAGTAAGCGCGAGCAAGTAAATGCTTGGATGGGAAGTCTCGCGGAGAAGCGAGCACAATCGCAGTTCGAGCCCAGCTTTGCTGTTAATCGTTGGCCTTCAATGACAAATCTTGGGTTGAGACGGCGCTCAAGATCGCTCTTTTGGGTGTAGTGGGTCGTTTGCATCCCCCGTCTCATGTTGCAAAAAAACAACATCCGAGTTTACCTGGAGGTATTCAGCCATGTACCGAAAGCTCGCCTTGCTGGCGACTGTCGTCATTTTCGCACAGATCGGGCAATCCGCTAACGCGCAGGGTCAAAGGCGCGGTTTTGGGCCGCCTCGCGGGATTATGCTCCTCGAGAACAAGAGCGTTCAATCCGAGCTCAAGTTAAGCGACGAGCAAGTTTCTAAGATCACCACTCTGCTCACGGAGATTCAGGCCAAGCATCGCGACGAACGCGAGGCGCTGCGCGACCTCGAGCCCCAAGAGCGGATGAAGCGATCCCAAGAGATCTTCGCCGCGATGGAAACCGAGGCCAAGAAACCGCTCTCCGAGATCTTGGACGCGGATCAGGCCAAGCGATTCAAGCAACTTGATTTCCAGGTTCGTGATTGGATGGCTCTACTCGATCCAACGATGCAGACCGAACTGAAGATCACCGATTCGCAGAAAGGCCAATTGACCGATCTGAACAAGAGCGTTGGCGAGAAACGCCGAGAGATCTTCCAGTCCTCTCAAGGCGATCAAGAGGGTATGCGCGAAAAATGACCGAACTCAACAAAGAGACCAAAGAAAAGGCTCTCGCGATCCTCAGCGACGAGCAGAAAACTTTGATGAAAGAGATGAGCGGAGCTCCCTTCAAGCTCGTTATCGAGCCCAGGAACTGACCTCGGTTTCAACGAAGCCAGGTCCCGGACGTTTTCAAACGACTCAGCCGAATCGAGAGCTCTCCAAAGGCCCTTGATTCGGCAAGTTCGTTGATAGACCGCACGCCCTCTCACCTTGCGTAGGCGTCCACTCGGTAATGCTCCAGATGCGATTCGATATAAGCGATTGTCGCGTCGATACCTGCGTCGAGAGAATACTTGGAAGTCCAGCCGAAGAGCGACTTTGCTTTCTCCGCACACGCCACCAGACGCTCGACCTCGCTGGCCGCGGGCCTGAAGCGGGTTTGATCGGTCTCTACCTCGAGCCTCTTGCCCATGCGTCGGCCGATGATTTCGATCAACTCTCCGATCGACACGTCTTCGCCTCGTCCGATATTCACCACTTGCCCGAGAGCGTTGTCGCACGAGGCGATTCCAACGAACCCTTCCACCGTATCCGCCACAAAGGTCAGGTCCCGGCGAGGGTCGAGGTTGCCGACCTTGACCACCGGTCGAGTAAGCGCTTGACTGATGATCGTCGGGATCACCAGCCCTTGCCGATTGCCTCGGGCCAAACGTGTTAAACGGTCGTAGAATCGAAACAGGCAAACCGAAGGATCGGTGATAGCTTTCCGCGAGGGCGTCGGCGCCGATCTTGGACGCCGAATAGGGTGATTGCGGTTGCAAGGGATGCAACTCGTCGATGGGGACGTACCGCGCCGTTCCGTAGACCTCGGAGGTCGACGTCATGACCAATCGCTCGAGTTTGCTGCTTCGGCGGCATGCGTCCAAGAGGTGGGCAGAGCCGGCCACGTTCGTTTGCATGACGTCCAGAGGGTTTTGGTACGAATAGGGTATCGCAATGAGCGCTCCCAAGTGCATAACCCATTCGGCGTCGTTGACGGCGGACTGAACGAAGCTCGGATCTTTCAGATCGCCTCGCACCACTTCGACGGCGTCTTTGCAGGCTTTTGGCAGCTCGTCAAGCTTGCCCCAGTCGTCTCGCCCGTTGTACCTGATCATGGCGCGGACCTGGCGCCCGTCCGCAACCAAACGCTCGACCAGGTGGCTGCCGATGAAGCCGGCCGCGCCGGTCACTAGCACTCGCTTCGCCATCAAGGCACTCCTTCGCCCAGCCGGTTCGCTCAAATCTCCGATCGTGTTTTGTCAGCCTGATCTTAAGAGTTTCTCCATCCCAGACAATCGCGCACACCGCAACCATCGGATTTCTCAACGTAAATCGATCTCGCTTCGCCATTCTGCCCCGACTTCCTAAAGCGCTCAGTTTCCTTAGTCGATATTGTTTAACATCTATGGAGGGAAGGTCCCAACTGCAACGAGGTTGGTCACCAAAGTTGATGGATTTGAACTGATTTTCACGAGACGCTTCTTGGAGAGTTGCTCATGCTAATGCGACTGATCCTTTTAGGAGTCGTGGCTGGTCTAGGATGGGAGATTCCTTCCCAGACCGAGTTTGAGAGTTGTTTGCGGGATGGCTACGAACAACTCGCCGGCCTGGCGCCCAAGGCGGAAAAAATGCCAGACGGAGTCGATGCCTTCTTCGCCGACGCGAAGGACAAAGAGCTCCAGACCAAGCCTGCCTTGACATCGGGCTCGGACCATCCGGCTGCCGTCGAGGGCTGCTGCTACTTTGGCGAAGGGGTGCTTGGCATCGCTTCCGTAGACGAGGTCGAAACCGACGCAAGCCAGCCTGTTGTAGAGCTTTGTGGAACGCCGGTGGAGTCTGATCAGGTCGTTGACGCTGTTTTGGAGAGGGCGCTCGAGTCGATGGCTCGCGAGTTCTCAGAAGCTGCTGGACAGGCTGTCTGCCTGGAACGAGACGCCGAGGGAATCGTCGAGGACTCGGGAGCGACCGAGTTCCACGCGACAACGACAATCATCGTGCTCGACTCGAGCGAGTTGGACGAGGCTGAAAGGTCGGAGTTTGTTGAGTACCTCGACAGCACCCCGATGGCGAGAAGCGAATTGATCGCCGAAGCCCAAACCTCCGTTCCCGAGCCAAGTTCTGCTGCGAAGGCAGAGCTCGAGGATTTGGAGCGCAAGGTTGCCAAGGCCGAGCTCGAGGGCCCTTGGTCCACGGCTTCGACGGAGACTGTCGCGACAGTTCCGAATGCAATCCAGGCCGCGGAGGCTGTGCAGGAGGAGCAGACGCTGTCTACCTCCCCGAACTCCTCGACGAGTCGCTTTGCCACGGCGCTCAAGCTGACGAGTCAGGCCCTGGAAGCATGGGCTGGATTGCTCAATAGCGACGACGCGAATGCGTCGGCAAGCCTAGTCCGATAAACCTTCGAGGCCAGGCTCGCGAGAGCAATCGCCATCGTACTATCGTTCTTATTGAGAACACGGCTGCAAAAGCGTGTTCCAAAGCCTCGACAAAGCCCGGTCGCGAGGGAAACTTCGCGGCCGGGCTCTTGCTTTTTGGGAGCCGAGAATCGCTCTTCACAGGCCCGTCGGAGCCTTCCGATCAAGAAGGGTTAGGCGTTTTCAGTCTGGTCTTCCGGTTCGGGCTGTCCGTCGCCGACGGTCTTTCGATATCCCAGTTGATGGGCGATTCGAAGAACTTCACAGTGGGTTGGAAACGGCTTGCCAGTCTGTACTTTGAAACGTTGCATAGCCGACATGAACTCCATTTCCTCGCTCGAATACTGCTTTTCGAACGTCGTCGGGTCGATTCGCTTGCGTCTTTCAGGACGTTGCCGCTTGGCTTGTGGAGGCGGTCTCCGGGTTGGGTCGTCAACAATCTCGGACTCGAAGGCATCCGGGAGACCGCGACGCTCGTGGAAGAGCGTGTCTTCCGGGAACGCGGAAAAATCGAATACTTTTTCGCCCTCGGGCGTCTTATCCTGGTCGGACATGATTCAAGTCTTCTCGCGAGAAGTCGCATGGCCTGGCGGCCTGCTTAAGTTTCGAATGCCGCTAGCCGTCTTGAGCCACACAGTAGTTTGATAGGATACGGGCGCTTGACTGTCAAAAGGCCGGGCGGCCAAAAGTTTGGTCGAGCTCCTGTGTTGCAGCACCCAGGTTGGCGAATCTTGGGAAAGGCGAACGGCCAGGCCGTTTGCACCAGGTTTCGAATTTCGTGTGTCATAATGGATTTTGAGCATGTCGACGTTGAATCGACTCACGCGGCTCGAAGCGGCTTCTTGGACTTGCGGCTCGAAGGGAATGCGGTCGATCGCCTGGAGTTTGCTTGAAGTCGTGGTTCGGACGCTATAGATTAATTACGGGTCTTATTACGCGCCTGGTCCGGTAACCGCCGGCGGCCCACTCGGGAGAATCGCCAGAGATGACACGTAATCGACAACACTGGATCGGCGCTGGAACGCTGACATTGGGCAGCGTCTCTTTCTCGCCAGCTCATCGGCTCAGGCCGATCAGCCCGCGCCGCTCGCTCAACAGTTGATCGAGCTGGCCCGACAGGCCAAGGACCAAGGGCATCCCAAGGAGGCCCGCCGCTTCTACCAAAACGTCTTGAAACTCGACCCCTCAAACCAATCGGCCAAACTTGGCCTCGAGCGTCTGGGAGGCGGAATTCAGCGAGTGTCCTTTCAGGATCCAGATCCCGCACAGCCTCCCAAGGCGGACCCGCCCGATGCCGACGCGGCCCCGGAAAAGCCGAAGGCCACAATCGAAGGGGCCGAGGAGCTGGTGAAGGTTCAAGCCCAGCAACTCACCAACGACATCCGTGAGCGCATCGCCAAAGCCAGGGATTTGCTCAATCGTCGCGACCCAGACGCCGCCTTGAGCGCCCTTCGCCTCGCCAAGATGGCCGTGCAATCGGCCGCCGACGCTCCTGAATCGCTCCGTCAGCAACTCATCAAAGAAGTCGATGCACAATACTTGTTCACGCTTCGAGACGCCGAGCGTATCGACGGCGAGAAGCTCGAGGATCAGCGCATCGCGGCGGCTGGTGAGGCGAGGGCCGATCTACTCAATACGCTCTCTAAGAACCAAAACACCGTCTCGACCTTGATGAACCAGTTCGACGGTTTGATGTTCCGCGGCCGATTCAACGTTCTCTTGAACGGCGGCTTGGGCGACATCGAAGCCTCGGTCGCTCCGTTCTACCAAGCTCGACTGATTGCCCAGCAAGCCCGGGCACTCGAGCCGTTCAGCCTTGGGCCGAGAGCTGGCGTGTTCACTTCCGTGACCATCATGTTTCTGACGCAGACCATGGGGTTCGAAGAGATCAAGGAATTCCGCTTCATGGCGACGTTGGTCGACGTCGATCGGGCCGCGGTTCCGTTCCCCGACACGATGACGATCGAATATCCACCGGCGGATTGGTTCCGGACAATCTCAGAAAAGCGGATCGCCAAGTATGGCGCTGCGGTCGATCTTCTTGCCCGTGACGAGAAGACCCAGAAAATCCTGGATAAACTCGAAGAGCCGATCTCGATGCCCTTCCCGACGGAAACGCCACTTGGCGAGGTTCTCGACTTCGTCAAGAACGCCACCAAGGAAGCGAATTATAACGGCATCCCGATCTACGCCGACCCTGTGGGTCTGGTCGAGGCAGACAAGACCTTGAGCTCCACCGTTACGATCGACCTTGAAGGCGTGCCTCTCAAGAAGAGCCTTCGCCTATTGCTCAAGCAGCTTGGTCTTACGTATTCCGTTGAAGACGGACTATTGACGATCGAGCCCGAGAAGTCTGACAACCTCCCAGTGCAGATTCGCGTCTACCCGGTTGCCGACCTCGCCATCATCCCGACGTCACTCATGGGCGGCGGCGGTATGGGCGGTGGTATGGGCGGCGGCATGGGCGGTATGGGCGGCGGCATGGGCGGTATGGGCGGCGGCATGGGCGGCATGGGCGGCGGTATGGGCGGTGGAATGGGCGGCGGCATGGGCGGCATGGGCGGCGGCATGATGATGTCGATGCCACCTAGCGATCCCGACCCAAGCCTCGATCCCCTCGCTCAAAAAAAAAGCAGGCTCTCGACGCACTGAACCAGGAAATCAATCCGAACTCGAGCTCCAAACCTCTCGGGGGACGGCAGGAAGCGAAGGCTTCCGCCGCCCCCCGTTCTACTGTCGCCTTCCGCTGAACCCAAGGGCCGGACTGCCTCTAGATCCGCCAGATCGAGCTACCCCCCAGCCAAGGCGAAAGTGGCCGCGCCAGCTTCCTCTGCAACCGTCAGGAGACGGGTTGGAGAACCGACGAAGTCGGCTGGCGACGCCTTTAGCCGCTGGTCGGAGTTCTACAAGTCGCATCCCGATTCGCCCTGGCAGTTGCTCAATCTACTTGGCCAGTGGCGCGACATCGAAAAAGGCGATAAGAATGCGTCCAAGGCCAACGCCGAAATCGAAGGCATTCTCAAGGCCTACCTCACCCACAACGGAAAACAGGCTCAATCGTGGATGTACGAGCAGCTTGCCGTTGCGATCGAGCTGAACAAAGGATCCGCCAACGAGGTGAAGGAATCGCTCGACTGGGCCGCGGAGCTCGCCCAGAGGGAAGGCGAACCGAACGCCATGCTCAGCGTGGTCGATTCGCTGATGATCCGGAATTACGGCGACACCGTCGGTCCCGCCGGACACAAGGTCCAAGTCGCCGACCTGATCAAGAAGATCGCCGACAAGGTGCCTCATCGCGGCGAGCCTTTGATGATGGGCGTTTTGCTGGCGGGTCGTCGTAAAGATCCCGCTTTGATGACCTGGAGTACCAATCGGCTGCTCGCTCTTGGTTGGCCTGGCATGGACGATGACGTTCGGGCGAACCTTCGTGAGAAGACCGAAACGCTGGCCGAAGCTCTCAAGAAGGACGACCGCAAGGAGGAGGCTGAGCAACTTTTGGACGGCTTTTCGGAGTCTTGGCCTCGGGACATCCTGATCACACTGACCTGGGAGGGCTACGGCGACCTGGACCTGAGAATCGAAGAGCCGCTGGGCGCCACTGCCTGCTATCTGACTCCCCGGACCGTCTTCGGCGGGTCGCTGGTCAAGAACGGGTTTGGCAAGCACCCAGAGGAAGTCTATGTTTGCCCTCGCGGCTTCGATGGAGATTACGCCGTCCGGGTCGAGTCAATGACCAACGATCCCAAGGATCCGATACACGACGTCAAGCTCGAAGTCGTCTTGCACGAAGGCGCCCCGAACGAGGAGCGACGCACCTATGATGTAAAGCTGGACTCCAAAAAGCCGGTTGTCGCCACGCTCAAAGGAGGCCGGCGGAAGGAAGCTCTGCCGTTCATCGGTGCGCTCACCACCGAAGAGTTACTCAAGGCGTCAGCCCCTCGTAAGAAGAAACGCGCCAAAATCGGATAAAGCAGGAGTGGCCGACTCCAAGGACCCCGCCTCTGTCAAAACGTCCAAAGCCGGGACCGTTCCAGGTCCCAAAACGAAGGGTTCTCCTCGCTGATTTCGAGCCAAGTCCGGAGGGAAATCCTGCCTCGGCTCCCATCAAGGCGAGACTCCTCAGTTGGACTGGCGGAGCCAGGGCGCGTTGGTTAAGATCCAAATCAACGATTGCTTAAAAGCGCGAGCGTTGACATCTCTCGCAATCGCTACTTCGGCCGTTCGGGTTCTCGAAGCAATGAGCGGCGAGCGGGATCGGACAGAGATTGGCCGACGATATCGCAACGGAAGAGAACGCATGGCACGACGGATCGTGGTTGCAGAGGATTCCCCGGCGGAAAGAGAGCAACTGAAGCGCCTCCTCGAGCGCGACGGGACGGAGGTCCAAGCCGTCGAGAACGGCGAGGCTGCCCTAGAAGCCGCGCGAACCAACCGTTATCAGCTCCTTATTACCGATTTTCGCATGCCTGACATCGACGGCATGCAGCTTCTCGTTCGCATCCGAGAAGAGAAGCTGCCACTGGGCGTCGTCTTGCTCACCGGTTTCGGAGACACCGATCTCGCCCTTGCTGCCATGAAATCCGGCGCCGACGACTTCGTAACCAAGCCCTACGAGCACGAGCACTTGCTCAAGCTGACCCAGCGCGTGATCGATCGGCGACGACTACAAGTCGAACTCGAGCAGCTTCAAACGCGTCTCCGCAGCCATTACAGCTTTCAAAACATGGTCTCGAAAAACCCTGAGATGCGCAAGGTTTTGGACACGATCGAACGAGTCGGGCCTTTGCCATCGGCTGTTTTGATCAGTGGAGAGACGGGTACAGGCAAGGAGCTGGTCGCCCGTGCGATTCACTGCGCGAGCCCTCGCGTGGACCAGCCCTTTGTCGCGGTCAACTGTGCGGCTCTGGTCGATTCGCTACTCGAAAGCGAGATATTCGGACATGAGAAAGGCGCCTTCACCGGGGCTGAACAGAGAAAGCTCGGCCGGTTCGAATCCGCGCATGGAGGCACTCTGCTGCTCGACGAGATCGGCGAGATCAGCCTCGCGATGCAAGCCAAGCTGCTCCGTGTGCTTCAGACGGGGGCCTTTGAACGCGTGGGCGGAGAGCGGACGATCAAGGTCGACGTCAGAGTGATCGCGGCCACCAACCGCAAGCTCGACGCCGAGGTTCGCTCAGGCAAGTTCAGGGCCGACCTCTTCTACCGTCTGAACGTGCTACGCATCGAGTTGCCTGCTCTGAGGGATCGCGTCGAAGACGTTCCGTTGCTTGCCATACACTTCTTGAATCAATTGGGAGCCGAGAGAGTTCCGCCGTTGGTCGAGATCGATCCTCAAGCTATGCAGGCCTTGGTCGACTATAAGTGGCCTGGCAACGTGCGCGAGCTCGAGAACACGCTTCGAGGAGCTTTCGCACTGGCCAAGGGCCCTGCTCTCACTCGCGAGGCTCTTCCGCCGCATATCGCCGCCAGGGCGGAATTTCGAGGCGAAGCTAGACCGACAGTTGAGATCGAAAAGCCGCTGACCGAGACTTGCAACGAGTTGATATCCACGGTCGAGCCGACTACCTCTCGCGATTGCTGGTCAAGTACAAAGGGAACGTCGCCCGCTGCGCTCGGCATTGCGGGCTTTCCCGCCGAAGCGTAACCGAGAAGCTAAGGAAGCACGGGCTTGTGAGAGCCCGATTTAAATCATCCTCGGTCAACTCCGCAAGTTGACCAAATCACGCCCTTTCGGCCGACTAAGGCGAACTCTGCTCCGGGGGGCGGCTTTACGGCAACGGCACGTCTTTGAACTCGAATTCGAGTGGAATCACAAGCACTTTGCTTGGAGTCTCATAAATCAACTGCCAGTCCTCCGGCTTGCCAGGGGCGTCGACGAATAAGTACTCGTACCCGACCTTCCCACCGTCGGCCATCGTATTGTTGAATCCGCCGTTATGTTCGAATCGCGATCCATCGCGCTTTCTGAAGCCAGAGCCGATTGTTGAACAACCCCTGGCGATAGCTTTCAAACGCGGGCCCTTCGTCGGGGTAGATGATCGTCAGGTTGACTCTCCAAACCTGCTCGTCGATCTCCGTCGAATTCAAGAGAACCTCGATGTCTCCCTCTTTGATCTTGGTGTTTGCCTTCGCGAGGTTGGGGAACTTGAACAATTTCTGGGCCGCGGGAACCGTGACGTTCGTTTTCACATGAACAAGCTTAAGTGTTTTGGCGGATCGATCGGGAGATTTGATCTGGAGGTTGATCTCCGCGTAGGGGGTGTCCGGGCGAAGAACCACTTGCTGCGATTCGTCCATCACCATTGGCTCGACGTCGCGGTCCAGGTCGTCCTTGATTTTGACTTCCTCTGCCTTGAGCTCCAGAAGCATGGGGCGTACGCGCGGTTCCCACGCCGCCACGAACTGTAGACTCGCGGTCGAAGACTCGGCCTGCAAGTCTCTGACCGCGCCCACTTGATTGAATATCACGCTGAATGGGCCATTGAAGACTTTATATTTGAACTTCTTGGCCGCGGTCCCCGTGATTCCTATTGATCCATCGGACGTGTAGGGGGTGAACTCGACCTCGGCTTTCTCGCCGAGTTTGTCGAGAGCCTCAAGGAACGGTATGTCCTTGAAATCGATATCAATCGATGGGTTTGGCGCGTCGGCGCCCTCGGCCTCGCGAAGGTCTGAGATCGCGTTTCCAGACTGCTTTTGGAACTCTCGAATCGCTTCGGAAAGCCTCATGCCGGAGCGTTTAAGGCTTATCTTGCTTGCGACAAAGGCGGCCTGATCCTGAATTTCTCCAAGCTTTGCCCTGATCTGCTCGATTCGCTTGGCCTTTTCCGCCGATTTATCGCCGTCGGGCAGAAGGGGCAAAATCCGCGGCCCCAGTTCGACGAGTTTCTTCTCAGCCTCGTCGGCTTGCTCCCCCTTGACCGCAAGCTTGTCGAGCAACTGACCGACTCGATCCTTGAGCGCCGAGTCGACCTGGGCGTGCGCCTGAGCAAGGCACATGAACATACCAAGACCTAAGGCGGCAATCGCCAGCGGCGTTCTCGAGCGTTGGGCGTGTTGAGATCCGGTCATGGACGATCGCTCCGATCTTGGGAGGTCCTGCCTGCCACTGACAACCGTCTGAATTATGGGCTCGAAGTTGTTGTCGAGTCAATGAGCGGCGCCCGGATCGCACGGTCGGATCATCCAACGAGCCACTTGCCGTTCTCCATGACGAGGGCTCCGTCGGCGTAGACTCGGCCCTGGGTTCGGGTGTCGAGGATCAGGTCCCAATGCAGGGCCGACCGGTTGACTCCCCCCGTTTCTGGGTAGCTGTCGCCCAGAGCCAAGTGAATGGTGCCGCCGATTTTCTCGTCGTAGAGGATGCTGCCTGTAAACGTCTGGATGCCCTGGTTGAGCCCGATCCCCAGTTCGCCCAAAAACCTCGAACCGCCGTCGGTTTCGAGCATGGCCAAGAGGTAGTCTTCGCCATTCTCCGCATTCGCCCTCACAACCTTTCCCTGGTCGAACTCGAGCTCGATCGCCTGGACGACCCTGCCGTCGCGCTGGGTTGGGAACCCCGAGTAGATCTTGCCCTTCGCAGAGTTCTCCACGGGACCCGTGAAGATTTCTCCCGAGGGCATGTTCCTCCTGCCGTCGGAGTTGATCCAGGTTCTGCCCTCGACGTTCAAGACCAGATCGGTGCGATCGGCCTCGATCCGAATGGATCGTACATTCGCCATATAATCAGCAAGCCCTTGCTGGCGCCGACCCAGCTCGACCCAGGCTGCGGACGGCTCTTCGCGGTCGAGGAACATCGCCTTGGCGGCAAATTCCTCGTAGGCTTCCAGAGTCATTCCCGCGGCCTCGGCGTGGGCGCGAGTTGGGTATTGCGTCAACACCCGTCTCTTGCGCATGACGATCTGCTTCAATTCGTCTCTGCCCCTTGCGTAGGCAGCCTGCCTTTTGGGATCGACCGCGGCCATGCCCTCGAGGTGCGCTAGGGCGCTGATCGAGATCCTGGCGTCGACGAGTTTCATCTCCTGTATCGCGACCGCGGGCGTTCGCGAAAGCTGTTCGAGCCCAGCGTGCTCGAGGAAGTACTCATGGACGCCCGGGGGATCCATCCGCACCAGAGGATAGGCTCCGCGGTCGACCACCGCCTTCGGCGCATTCGACGACCAGGGGAAGGGCCTCCCAGTCGGACGCCAGGACGATCGTCTCCCCCGCCGCGATTTTGACGCAGTAGTCCGCCAACAGCGCGGACCAACGCTCGAGCTCCAGCTTTTTCACGCCGCCTCCGTCGAGGTCCCATCAACAGTCATACAATTAAAAGAACAAGCGAGTCTCAATATTGTTTTCGCTTTCGGCTCGCGGGAATCTTGAGCGCCTTGCGATACTTGGTCACCGTGCGGCGGGCGACCGGCAGCCCCCCCTGGCCAATTCCTTCACAAGCTCGTCGTCGGAGAGCGGATTGGATTTGTCTTCCTTGGAGACGACTTCGAGCAATTTCTGCTTGATCGTATCCCAGGCCACCGATTCTCCGTCGGAGGTGGTCGTGCCGCCGCCGAAGAACCGTTTGAGCGGGAAGATTCCCCTCGGCGTCTGCACCCACTTGTCGTCGACGGCTCGGCTAACCGTGGTGACGTGCACGCCGACTCGGTCGGCGATCTGCTGCATCTTCAACGGCTCGATCCATTCCGGGCCCTTGTCGAGAAAATCTTTCTGGTGCTCGATGATCGCGTTCGAAACCGCAAGAGCGTATTCCGCCTCTGTTCGATCGATTCGATGAGCCAGCGCGCCGATTGTATTTTCTTTTGGATATATTCACGCGTCTCTGGCGATTCGTTTTTGTCCCTGAGCATCCTTTGATAATGGCGGGAGATCGAAAGCTGCGGCGTGTACTCGTCGACCAGCTTCACTTCATAGCGGCCTTGGTCGTTCAGGTCGACCGAGAGGTCCGGCAGGACGTACGCCGAGTGGTCGGGCGACGATCGCGCCGGGCCTGGGGTTGAGCCTCCTGAGTTGGTCGATGGCCTCCTTGATCGTCTCGAGCGGCACGCCGGTCTTGCGTTCGATCACGGGCAAACGG
Source organism: uncultured Planctomycetota bacterium (assembly GCA_963818975.1). GTDB lineage: Bacteria > Planctomycetota > Planctomycetia > Isosphaerales > Isosphaeraceae > CAWFUI01. The sequence goes on from CAWFUI010000017.1 coordinate 609,418, forward strand.
TTCTGCTGGAGGTCTTCAAGATGGTTCGAAACGAGCGCCTGCAAGATGTCTCTAAAGGGGGTCTCGGGGGTGAGCTGGAGCAAGAGGCACTCGCGGAGGTTCCTCGCGCCGATGCCCGGAGGGTCCAGCTTCTGCACGGTTCGCAGAGCCTCCTCGGCGTCCTCGAGCTTGGCGTTTCCTGGGAAATCGGCGACCACCTCTTCGAGCGAAAGCGATAGATAGCCGTTTTCGTCGAGGTTGTTGATGATGAAACTCGCCAACTCACGAACCACCGGCTCGAGGTCGAGAAACGCCAATTGGCCGTTCAAATCGTCGGAGAGCGAGCGGGGCCTGGACGCCATGTTTTGGATTGCGTCGTGCTTACGGTCTGCTTCCTCGGAGAGTGCGGACCGGCTCGGCTTGTGCATCGATTCATAAGAATCGGACCAATCGTCGTCGGTGTAATCGGTCATTTCCGGTTCGGAGCTTTCCACGGGCTCCGGCGCCTGCCGTGCGCTCTTCGCTTGAGTCGACCTTCGCGGGCTCCGGTTCGCCGCGTTGGTCGATCAAAACCGGGTTCTCGATCAATTCCTGGTCGATCCGCTCCTGGAGCGCCATCAGCGGAAGTTGAAGGATCTCCATCGACTGGATCATCCGCGGGGCCATGCGAAACCGCATGTCCGTCCGCATTTGTTGAGAGGTGTCTAAACGCATGGTACTTGAATCCCCTTCGAGCCGCCCCGATCAGGCTCGAAACTCCATCCGAGTTCCGCGACGCACGGGACGTGCTCCTGGTTTAGCCCCAGATGGCGAGCAAATCTCGTGCCACTTAGAACATACCACCTTGGAGCTTGGGATTCAAACCCAGTTCACGAGATGCGTTGTCTGCCCGCGAGCGCGTCGGCGAGCATTTCTTTGTTTGCGAAGTCAAGCGAGCTTCCAGACGCCAGTCCTCGCGCCAAACGTGTGATCGGCACGCCCGCACCCGCCAGTTTTTCCTGCACCAAGAGCGCAGTCCCGTCTCCTTCGAGCGTCGGGTTCGTCGCCAAGATCACTTCTCTGATCGACCCGGACGAAACCCTCTCGAGCAGAGGTCCAATCGTGAGCTGATCCGGGCCAATACCCTTCAATGGCGCCAACGGGCCAAGCAAAACGTGATAGACGCCAAAGTAAGTCCCAGCTCGTTCGAGTGCGTTCAAGTCGTTGGCTTGCTCCACGATGCAGAGCAAGCTTGAGTCTCGCTTCGGATCTCGGCAAACGATGCAGAGTTCGGAACCCGCTTCGGTCAAGTTGAAGCATTGGACGCAACGCCTGACCCTGTCTTTGACTTTCTGGATGGCTTCGGCAAGTCTCAGGGCCTCTTCCGCGGAGGATCGCACGATGTGGTGCGCCAGCCGCTCGGCGGTCTTCGCGCCCACCCCCGGCAGCCTGCCGAAGGCGTCGATCAGTTCGTCGATAGCACTCGAAGCTCCATCTTCCGCCATGTTTCAACCCTGCATCAAGATTTGAACAAGTCCGAAAGCCCCGGGATCGGCAAACTTCCAGCGGAGGCTGAGAGCATGCCGGCCGCGGCCTCTCGAGCCTTCGCAAGCGCCTGGTTGGTCGCCGCCAGCACCATCTCCTCTGTCAACTCGACGTCGTTTTCCTCGAGCAGTTTTGGGTCCAGCCGAACCGAGACGATCTCCAGCTTGCCGCTGGCCGTCACAACAACCAGGCCGCCGCCCGCCTGGCCTTCGACCCGCAACTCTCCCAGCTTCTTCGCCGCCTCCTCCATCGACTCCTTGAGTTTGGCGGCGCCTTTCATCAAGTCGGCGAATTGTCCCATACTGTTGAACACGCAAGCACTCCTTTTGCGAGAACGGAGAATCGGCTGCTTTGGATTGAGACGAAAGCAATGATAAGCGTCATTCCTCTGGCTTTTCTTTATCGCGTTCGACGAAGGCAAGCTGGGCCTGGAAAAGGTCGACGACGCTTTTGACCAACGGGTCGGTGCTGAACAGGTCGGTCGCGCCTTTTTCTCTTTCCTTCTCGGCTCTTACGGAACCCAGGGTGCGCTCGAAACGAACCGATACGGGCTTTCCAATGACGCTTGCGAGTTCGTTCTCGATCCGACCTCGCGTTTCATCGGTCCCGCATTCGCTGGCCACCCAAGCATAGTCTTCGGAACAGCCGACGACCACGGTCGCTGGAGGCGCCACGGCGGTGGGAGTGACTTGGGTGAGCTTATGACCGATGAAAACGCCAACTCGCTCGGGCAGCCGTTTCCAGGCGTCTACGACCTCGCTCAAGGTGAACGAAGCCTGAAGGTCGGAGACCACTTCGTCGGTCTTTCTGGCGAAGTCGGGGCGAACCGTACGCTCGGTCGCGGGCGCTTTGTCTGGGCTCGAGAGCAAGGCCGAGCGAGCATTCGAAGAGTCGCTTCCGACCGCCCCCGCTTTCTCGGCGTCTTTGCTCTCGGCGTCTTGCACCATCCTCCGCAGGGGGTTATCGCTCTGCGTTTTTTTTTTGTCGAGCGAACCATCGACAGGGGGCGCTTGCGGACGTGGTGTAGGAGTACGCGGAAGGGCGACCGCGCTCTCTCCCGAGGACGCCACGGCCGAGTGTTCGAGCGAAGCCAGCCGGGCAGCGAATTCGTCGAGGTCGGTCAGGTTTTCGAGTCTGGCAACTCTGGCGATTGCCAATTCGACGATCAAACGAGCGTGTGGACTGCCCCTGATCCTGCTCCTGGCCTCCGAAAGGATCTGAAGCGCCGCCAGGATCGAGTCGAGCGTCCATGCCTCCGCGATCGCATCGAGCCTTGCTTTCTGTCTGGGCGCCGCGGCAAGCATGGGGACGTTGTCTGCCTTCACTGCCAGGACCATCACATCCCGCAGAAAGTCGATCGTACCCCCGAGAACCTCGGTCGGCTGCACGCCTCTGCTCGACGCCTCTTCCAAGATTTGGAGCGCGGCCGCGGTGTTTCGACCGGCGATCGCCTCGAGCAAATCGAGGACGCGATCGTCTCCAGCGATTCCCAGGAGCGAATGGATTCCATCGACAGTCAGCTTTTCCGAACCAAACGAGAGCGTCTGCTCCAGTAGCGACTGAGCGTCGCGCATCGAGCCCGAAGCCCTGCGGGCAATGAGCGCCAATGCTTCACGCTCGGCCTCGACCCCTTCTTGTTTGCACACATCGGCCAGCGTGTCGACGATCCGATCGGGAGCGATCGCAGCCAGGTCGTACCTCTGACATCGCGAAAGCACCGTGATCGGAATCTTCTGAGCCTCGGTGGTTGCGAAGAAAAACTTCACGTGCTCGGGCGGTTCCTCGAGCGTCTTCAAGAGCGCGTTGAATGCGCCCGATGAAAGCATATGCACTTCATCGATATAGTAGATCTTGAATCGAGAGCGGCTCGGACGCAGCCCGACGTTCTGGCGAATCTCGCGCACCGCCTCGACGCCGTTGTTGCTGGCGCCGTCGATCTCGATGACGTCTACGTCCTGGCCTGCGGCAATCGCAGTGCAGACGTCGCACTCGAGGCAAGGTTCCACCGTAGGCCCACGCACGCAATTCAGACACTTGGAGAAGATCCGCGCGATCGTCGTTTTGCCGACGCCTCGAGTTCCGCAAAAGAGGTAGGCGTGAGTGACTCTGTTGAATTTGATGGCGTTGGTCAGCGACTGGACGACGTGGTCTTGTCCGACCACCTCGCTGAACGTCCTGGGGCGGTAGCGACGAGCCACCACTGTGTAAGCTTCGCGGTCGATCGGCAGCTTGTTCAAAGACTCAGCAGGACGAGCGATTGCCTTGGCGACCGGAGCAGGCTTGGAAGCCGGCTTGCTGGGAGCGATCGGCTTCTCCGGTATCGTTTCGGCAGGCGCCGAAGTCGCTTTGACAGGTTCTGGGGGAGCATCAACGAGCCCTCCGGGTTCCGCGGACGTGCTCGATGGAACTGGTTCTTCTTCCCCAATCGGAAGCGTAGGTTCGGCTTTGGTAGTTGATTTCCGCCGAGCCACTCGTTGCGCTCCATGTGGGATGGAGGCCAGGTCGAGCCTCCGGAAGAGTTTGCTTCGCTCTTAGACAAATAAAGAAGGCACCGAAGTGAGCCGGGGAGGCGCCCCGCGCACATGAGGACGATGCTTATGGCTGCTGCGTTCCCGCCCTGACCAGGTTCACAAGTCTTCATTGCCCGGGTCCCCCCCGGCTCGCTCCGACGCCCGCGTTCCAACCCTATTCCAACGAAAATCCGCTCAGAAAGACCCTTCATTCAAAACTCAATGGGCGAAGACCTCTATCATCCTCGACGAGACTCGCTGGTTCAAGACGTTCGAACGAGCGAGCGACAGGTTATCGGTTGTCGAAACTCAAGGGTTTCGAACCAAAAAGCCAATCTCGACCACAGAGTCCGGGGGAACTACCCGGGACTGATCGAAACCAACCGGCGATCAACGATACCGAAGAGTTGGTCGGATTGGGATCGGACTTCGGAGGGGGAAGTCGACCAAGGAACGCACCGAATCACGCGGAAAGGGACCAAACATCGGCTCTCAGAACAAACGAACCCAAACCGTCAATTGCAAAACGTCTCCTCGTCCCAACTCCTTATCACAAATTAGTTTTCGTCGAAATTACCAAACGAACCCAATTCTGGCGTGAACGTTGGCCGAGTCGTCGTAACCCTCTACTGCACTGAGGTTTTCACCGAAATTACCAAACGAAGCCAACTCGTTGATTGCACCACCTCTGTGTGGGAGTAGTCCTTGAGCACCTGCTCGATCAGGTTACCAAGCGAAGCCAATTTCGATCTGCGGAGGTTGGAGGAACTGGCTGAAATGGGCTGACCTTGAGAGTTCCATGATTCTACGCCATGCGTTTCTCAGTTCCGGCCGCAGCGGGCCCTCGATCCTCCGAAGGCGTACTTGCAAAGCTCGAATGGCAGGTACCTCGAGTTCGGTGGCAGAGATCGTGTGCCGAGAACAAACGAACCCAAACTCATCCTCGACGGCCGAGAATCGGCAGTGTGGTGCAGGAACGCAGAGTCAGGACTAAACGGGTTAGGGTACTTCTGGAACGAATGAACCCAATTCACTCGAGCAGAACCTCCACGGCTAGCTCGATTTGGCGTAGGCTCCTTCCGCGCGTGGAACGATCCGCGCCTTCCAACCGCATGCCGGATTGCCAAAGAGCATCCCAACCCATAACTATACACCACAAACCGCGCGTTGCGTGCACGATTCGCATTAATTCTTGAGATTTTACAATAGGCAAGCTGGCGAAGCCTTGCGGATTGACATCCTGCAGTAGATTCTCTTGCAGAGACGTAGTTAATGCCATTTTGCGAGTGATCCTACATGTCTTCAAACGGTATTCGTGCTTTCTTCACGAGTTGTCGTTCGTGCACGATGGCGGCTGCCGCGCCGCCGACGGCCCCAATAACCGCGCCAATCGGCCAAATCAGATAGATCGCCTAGGTCGTGCGCAGCCAAGTCAGGTGCCTGTGCGCCACGCCGAACCCGACAATCCAGGAAACGACCGCCACAAGTATCAGACCACTCATGACGAGCAGCGCTCCCGAGAGAGCAGAAGTTGCTGTGGTAAAGCCAAGCGAGCGCCTCCTGACGATTCTTCGCGCGGTGAATTTCTTTCTCGGACGCGAATTCAAGTTGCCTCGACCTCGAGCGATTCTTCCATCTTGTAAGGACTTCTCCGAGTCCCAGCAAAAGCAACACGAGAAGGCAGGGCCCGGAGATCAAAATGGTGAAAAGGCCCGTAAGATTGCCCTTCTGCGTAGCGCTATAGGCATCCGCCAACGAAGCGAAAGCCGTAAGCGGCAGAGTCAAGACGGCGCCGACGCGAAAAAAACCGCGGAAGAAAACGACCGCCAGAATGCTCATGAGCAGAGGGATCAAAATAACGACTGTCACGACGCTCCATTCCATGCGGATTTCTCCCCTGTGGTTGCGTTCGCTCAGAGTCATACGAGTCGAGTAAGACGTATCGTCATTACAATCGGATGATGACTCGCCTGCAATACAGTCAGTCCGAAAGCGACTCCTTGCAGGCGTTGCTGTGCGGTTGAGCCATCGCGTAGGATGCTGTAGGCATTCACTGCAAGAGAATCCGAGGGATCCGGAGACCCTACGCATTCCCACGGCAAATCCCATAACGACGCCCATCGAGCCAGCAAAGGCGTCGAGCCGACCCGCCCTCCCACCTCTCGAGAACGGCGACCGATTGACACGCGAAGAGTTCGAAAGGCGCTACGACGCCATGCCTGGACTCAAGAAGGCCGAGCTGATCGAAGGAGAAGTCTACATGCCCTCGCCGGTCCGCCACGGGAGCCACAGCGAGCCCCATACTTGGCTCGTACTTTGGTTGGCACTGTATCGAGCGCATACCTCTGGAGTCGAGGCCGGCGACAACGGCAGCGTCCGCCTCGACGAGAACAACGAACCCCAACCCGACGCCTACCTGCTGATCCTTCCCGATCGCGGCGGCCAATCCAGGATCAGCGAAGACGATTACATCGAAGGTGCGCCAGAGCTTGTTGCCGAGGTCGCTTCGACAAGTGCAAGTTTTGACCTAGGCAAGAAGCTCGATGCTTATCGCAAGAACGGAGTTCGCGAATACATCGTCTGTCGCGTCCTCGATCGTAAGCTCGACTGGTTCGTGAACAGAGAAGGCAGGTTCGAATTGATGTCGCCGACGGCCGACGACGTCCTCCGCAGCACAGTGTTTCCAGGCCTTTGGCTCGATCCGATAGCGCTGATTAACGGCGACTTTATGGCGCTCAACGCAACCCTACACAAAGGATTGGAATCGGCCGAGCACGCCGCGTTTGTTGCGAGCCCGAAACGTTGATAGTGGGCCTGGCTGTCCAGCCCACGAAACAGGAACGTTCAAAGCAATAAGGTAGAAGTGAGGTCGTCGGCCCAGAGCGCCCGCTTCGCTCTTCCAACCTTTGTGAAAGCCTACGTTGCATGGGATAATCGATGGTTGGCAGACATTCGCAGGGATTCGGAGCGCCAGGGGCCAAGACATGACCGAAGAGCTCGAGAAGACGGTCGAAGCTCTCAGGGAGCAGGCCAAGTGGGCAAGCCTACGCGCGTATTGCCCGTATAGCCGGTTTCCTGTGGGCGCGGCGATCGTTTCGGAGAGTGGTGCCGTATTCGTAGGCTGCAATGTCGAAAACGCATCTTACGGGCTGACGATGTGCGCCGAACGCAATGCGGTGTTTCAGATGGTTGCCAGCGGCGAAACGACCATCAAGGCTGTAGTCGTCTACACTCCCACGCCGGTCCCGTCATCGCCGTGTGGGGCGTGCAGGCAGGTGATCAACGAGTTCGGACCAGGCGCGGTTATCATTTCGGTGTGCAACGGTCCTGACGAGCTTCGGACCACGCTCGGCGACCTCCTGCCCGAAGCGTTTGGTCCTCGTAACTTGAATTGATCTCAAGGTTTGCGACGAAAGTAGCTGTCCGTTTCTAACCCTTGAATCAGCCTTTTTGCATGGTCGCAATTCCCTTTTTTGGCCTGGAGGCTCTGCGGGAATCGGTTAATCTGAGCCTCGCATTGGCCCTGAGAGTTTACGAGCGAGGCCTGAGAGGAGGCAGGGATGTTGGCAGGGAAGCTGCGTCCGAAAGGGACTTCCGTCCACGAATCGCTCTCGCATCTCGAGCGGATCCAACCCGAACGCCTTAGGCCCAGGTGGGCTCACGCTCTGGAGATCATGGTTTCTGCGTGCTGGTTCGGCCTTGTAACAGGCTTTGTCGAGACGGGTCTGCTCCTCTCGAAGAGTCTCCTCTTCGGGCCCTCCGTCATCGGATCGTTGCAGCTGAGCGACCATTTCCCCTGGATGATCACGCTCGACAACCTGATCATCTTCGCTTGCCTTGGGCTTCCTTTGGCTCTACTCGGATTCTTGCGCAGCCGGTTTGTTCATGCGATGGCTTTCGTTTGCTTTTTGGGCATTTTGGTTCTGACGCTGCTCTTGAGCCTCAAGGGTTTGTACTTGGGTGCGGGGCTTGCCTTGGCTTTTGGCTTGGCGTTGCGCGTGGCCAGGAGCGGGGTTGCGCATACCGAACGATTTCGCAGGCTCGTCTACCGAACCACCCCCCTGCTCTTCCTGGCTTTCGCGGCGACGTTCTACTGGACCCGGCATCGGATCGAAACGGCTGAGAGGTTTGCTTTGGCTGCACTTCCTTTGGCAAAGCCAGGCGCGCCGAACGTCCTACTGGTGGTCTGGGACACCGTTCGATTCAGTCGCCTGAGCATGAACGGATATGAGCGAGCGACCACGCCCAATCTCGAGCGTTGGGCGAGGAAGGGGGTGCGGTTTGTGAATGCGCGTTCAACGGCGCCCTGGACTCTGCCTTCGCACGCAAGTTTGTTTACAGGCGAGTTGCCAGGTCGGTTGAAGGTGGGCGACGACGTACCGTTGGACAGAGTGACGCCAACGATCGCCGAGTTCTTTAGAGACAGGGGGTACCAGACGTCGGGGATCGTGGGCAATACGTTCTACTGCAACTCTTGGTACGGTCTGAACAGGGGATTCATCCACTACGAGGACGATTATAAGAACGCGCACTCGACCTCGGTTCTGGAGATCGCAAGGTCGTCGGCTCTGGTTCGAAGGTTTGCCTCGACAGTGAAGCTTCCCCTCGACCCGCACCATGCGTACAAGAACGCCGACCGGATCCATGGCGACTTTCTAAGTTGGTTGTCGAAAGACCGTCAAGGAGATCGACCCTTCTTCGCGTTCTTGAACCTGATCGACGCGCACTCGCCTTACCTGGTTCCAGACGGTTGGCAGAGGGTTTTTAGTAAAGGCCCGGAGACGCCTACCGACTTTCAGCTCTTGATGGACTGGGACAAGATCCCGAGCTCGAAGATTGGACCTCGAGAGGCTTGCATGGCATCGGATTGTTATGACGATTGCATTCGCTGCCTCGATGCGAAGTTTGGTGCGATGCTCGACGATCTCGACAGTCAAGGCGTGCTCGAGAACACGATCGTGGTGCTGACTTCCGACCACGGCGAAGAGATGGGCGAGCATGGACTCTTCGGGCACGGAAAGAGCCTCTACGGGCCCGAGATCCATGTCCCGCTGCTGATCATTCCACCCGGAGGGCTCGAACGACCTGCTGTGGTCGAGACGCCTGTGAGCCTGTGCGAGGTACCAGCGACATTGGCTGAAATGGCTTCGCCAGGTTCTGCGCATGCTTTCCAGGGCGAATCGCTGGAACGGTATTGGTCGAATGCCGGGGCTGGTTCGGCGAACACGGTCGGGGCGATCATCTCTGAAGTGAGCATTCGCAAACGCGGTGAAACGAGGCTTTCAAACCCTCCCCCCGCGTTCAAAGGACCGATGAAGTCGCTTTTCGATGGGAAGTGGTCGTTGATCCAGAATGCCGACGGCGGGTACGAGCTCTATGACATCACGAACGATCCGACGGAGTCTAAGAATCTGGCTTCGGATCCGCAGTTCGCGGACGTGTTGAAGGAGCTCGCTGGGCGGTTGACGCGGTCCGTGCAGTCAGAATAGACCGGAACAGAGGGCGACGACAAGGCATCTACGCTACATGGGATAGGCCATAGATTTCAGAATCAGAGGGCGACGACAGGGCATCGTACCGTATGGGAACCACAGCATCAGAGGGCGACGACAGGGCGTCGCCCCTACTTTGTGACCACAAACCGATCGAGCTCCTCGCCGGTCGTCGACGCCTGGTGGATCGACAGCGTTCGGTCCTCGACGGTGACGATCGAAATTGAATTCACCTGTGATATAAATTTATCAGTGAATGTTTGCCAGGACTTCGGATCATCTTGCTGTTCTGGGTTGTAAAGGTGAGCGCCGCCTGCGCCTGTGATCAAGTAGATCACTCCGTTGGGCCTGGTGTTCGACTTGCCGTCGAACGACTTGTCGAGCGTCCATTTGCCGTCGACCAGGTCTTTGTTTCGAATCGGTTTTCCGGACGCGTCTTTTTGGACCTCGAAGTGCAGAGGGAAGGTTCTTTGATAGTTATGGACGTGACCGCTGAAGACGACGTCGACTCCGCCGGCTTCGAACAGGTCGGCCATGAGCCTCATTTCTTGCTGCTCGAAGTGCTTGCCAGCGGAGTTGAAGCCTGGGTGGTGAAAGGACACGAACTTCCAAACGTTTTTGGCCGCGGCGAGGTCGTCTTTGACCCACTTGCGAAGGCCTGGATCGAGCAGGTCGACGTAGGGGTTGGAGTCGAGAACGAGCCAGTGGGCGTTCGCGTAATCAAACGAATAGTTGACCATACGAGGATAAGCAGCTCCCGCCGATGCTTTGAACGACTTCACTCCCTCCTCGGGGCCAACGAGTTTGGGCGCAAGCCCTGAGCCTTCCTGTATCTCGGGTCCGTTCAAGGGTTGATTCCAGAACGAGAAATAGGCGAGTCCGTCGGGGAATTTAGAAAGGTCTCTGGCTGCGACGTCGTGGTTGCCGGCCGCCGCGATGAAGAGGGTCGTTCGCATGAGCGGAGCGCCGATTTTGGGGTCTGCGGATTCGGCGTTGTAGATCGGCCAAAATTTCTCGTCGTATTCGCTGCTGCGGCCGCGGTCGTAGACGATGTCTCCCGTGATCATGACGAAATCGGGCTTGGCGAGCATGACCTGATAGGCGAGGTTTTTCTGTTCGATCGTGGCGACTCCGCAATCTCCGAAGGCGACGAACCGGTAGGGTTGGGCTGCGTCCTTGGGAGCTTTGCCCTCGGCCGAGAAAACCTCTTCACCCGACCGCATTAGACGGTAAGTCAATGATTTCCCAGGGACCAGTTCCCTCAATGTCGCGGACCATTTCCTCCGCGCAGGGGCTCCTACGGACTCGAGCTTGCGGACGCTTGGCGATTCGGCGGTGCGCCACGTGGATTCGCCTGCCGACTTGTATTGAACAGACCACTCGGCGTCAGCGTCGATCGTCTGCCAGACGAGGTCGAGCCCGCTTACGGGAGTTTTGACGGTGTAGCCGAGCTGAAGGTACGGTTTGACAACCAGAACGTCGCCCGCCGACTTCGATTCTTCGGTTGCTGGGCGAGGCTCGGACGTTAGGGGCAAGGTGCAGCCATTAGTCGTGAAAAAGCACAAAAAACCGCTTGCCAAAGCGATGAAATCCTTCATGTCAGTTCCTTTCATGGATGCCGGCGTTTGTTTCGTGGCGTTGGCAGGTTAGGCGTCTTGGAGCTGCTCGGCCAGTATCTGAATGGGGTGCAAGGCGTGTGCGCCGGCCAGCCCGTGAACCTGGCTTCTACACGAGAATCCTGGGGCAGCGAGAGTTGACTCCGGTTCGGCCTCGAGCGCGGGCAGGAGAACGCGATTGGCGAGCGAGACCGAGAGGTTAAAGTGACCCTTTTCGTAACCAAAAGATCCAGCCATTCCGCAGCAACCGGAGTCGAGCTCGACGAGGTTCATTTTTGGAATTCTTCGGAGCGCTGCGAGAGTGGCCTTGGTTCCCAATAGAGCCTTCTGCTGGCAGTGCCCGTGCAGCAGGACTTTGCCTTCCCTTGGCCTGAACTTCAAGTGGGGCGCGAGCGCGGGATCGGCGACAAACGCATCAACGAGCATCGCGGCTTCGGCGACGGCTTCGGCGTCCGGACCGAGTCGAAAATCGCGATATTCGTCGACGAGCGCCAAGAGACAGCTCGGTTCGCAACCGACGATCTTCACGCCCCTTTTGACGTCGGAGAGCAGCCTTCGCACGTTCTCTCCGGCCAGTTCTCGCGCCAAGGGCAGTAGACCCTTGGAAATCGCCGGTCTGCCGCAGCAGCGCAGGCCCGCGAGTTTCACCTTCCAGCCTGCGGCTTCAAGCACTTTGACCGCCGCTTTCGCGACCTCGGGATCGTTGTACGTCGTGAAACAATCGTCAAGCAAAATCACCTCGCCGGCGGAGCTCGAGGCGCTTCGATCTTCACGTCCATTGAACCAGGCTCGGAAGTTCTCCTTGGCGAACTTTGGGAGGCTACGTTCACGGCTTATTCCCAAAAACTTCTCGAAAACCCATTTGAAGATCGGATTCCCCAGAGTCCAGTTGGCAAGCCCCGGCGTCATCGAACCGAATCGATTGAACAGATAAATATGGGAAAGAAGCAGAGATCCCAACGGGAACCCGTTGGACTTCGATTTCTGATGGAGGTATTCGGACTTGAGCTTGGCCATATCGACGTTCGAAGGGCACTCGGTCTTGCACGCCTTGCATTCGAGGCAGAGGTCGAGAATCCGGTCGAGTTCTTCACCGTCGAAACCATCGGGCTCGATCTGGCCGCTCATGACGAGTCTGAGCGCGTTGGCTCTGCCTCGAGTGGTGTGCTCTTCATCTCGCGTGATCATATAGCTTGGGCACATTGTACCGCTGCTGGTCTTGCGACAGACCCCGACGCCGGAACAGAGCTCCACTGCTCTTGCGAAGCCCCCCTGTTTCGAAAAGTCGAAGATCGTGGACGAAGGCTCCTGGGCGTGGTAGCTGGGAGAAATGCGCAGCGATTCGCCAGGATCCGGACCTTCGACGACCTTGCCAGGGTTCAACCTGTTGGTGGGATCGAAGGCGTGTTTCACTTGCTCGAACGCGGAGTAGACCTCTTCGCCGAAAAGCTTCTTGTTCCAGATGCTTCTGGCCATACCGTCGCCGTGTTCCCCACTCATCGCTCCGCCGAATTCGACGACGAGGTCCGAGACGTCCCTGGCGATCGAGGCGCAGCGACTCGACGCCCGTTTCGGTCTTGAGGTTGAGGATGGGTCGTATGTGCAAGCAGCCTACGTCTGCGTGGCCGTAGCATGCGGCGCTCGTCCCATGGTTCCTGAGCAGTTCTTCGAATCTCCTGTGAAACTCCGGAAGGCGATCGGAGGAGACGGCGACGTCCTCGACAAAAGCCGAGGGTTTGGCGTCGCCGATCATGCCCATCAGGAGCGCAAGACCGCCCTTGCGCACCTTCCAAAAATCCGCACTCGCAGAGGACGTGAGTGCTGTATGGACGCCGACGACGCTTGGTTTTCCTTCGAATTTGCGAGCCAGCTTCTGGGCCTTGGCCTCGAGCTCGGAGTCGTTGTCGGCATAGAACTGAACTGAGAGCACAGCCGCGGGCCTGCCTGTGCAGAAAGTCAAGTGGCGTGCGTAGTCGGGGTTTGCGGCGGCGAGGTCGAGGATCAATTTGTCCAGGAGCTCGATCGAGACCGGTTCGGCTTCGAGTATGGCGCCCACGTTGTCGAGCGCAGCGGCCATGCTCGAGAACGAGAGAACCGTGAGCCCCTGGCGTTTGGGTGCTGGGACGACCTTGACCAGCGCTCCGGACACGACCGCGAGAGTGCCCTCGGAACCGACGACGAGCCTGGAGAGGTTGAACCGCCAGGGCTCATGCGGCCAGTCCACCGGCCGCACAGGAAGGCCCGGAACGAACTCGTCGAGGTTAAATCCGCTGACCCTGCGTAGGATGTGGGGAAAACGATCGCGAATGGCCTGTTCGTGCTCCCGGGCGATGGATCTGACTTCTCGGTGCAAGCTTCCGAAGCGATCGTTCCTTGAACAAACGCCATCGAGCTCGTGGACGTCCAGAGGCTTGAACGTTGCCGACGAGCCGTCGTCGAGCAGTACGTCGAGAGATACGACGTGGTCGACCATTTTGCCGTATCGAAGCGAACGCGCCCCCGCGGAGTTGTTGCCAATCATCCCACCCAATGTGGCCCGATCGCTTGTGGAGACGTCTGGGCCAAACATCAGACCCAGCGGCTTCAAGTGAGCGTTCAACTGGTCCAACACCACCCCAGGCTCGACCGTGACCAGGCCTTGGTCGCGATCGACGATTCCGATGCGATTCAGGTATTTCGAGACGTCGAGGATCAGTGCTTTTCCGATCGTTTGCCCAGATAGGCTTGTGGCCGCGCCTCGAGGCACAACCGCCGCGCCAAGCTCGGCTGCGACCTGAACTGCAATTCGTAGATCCTCGCGCGTCCTGGGCACGGCCACTCCCATGGGCTCGACCTGATAAAGGCTTGCGTCAGTCGAGTAGAGCATGCGCCCAGGTCGATCGAAGCGAAGCTCGCAACGCGTCTCGGCCCGGAGACGATCGTGGATGCTGTCTGCAAGGCTCGATTGCGGCATGGACGTACCTGGGGACTTCAAAAAACTCCTGGTCGAGGGATTGTACCGCTGAGCCTCCAGTTCGCGGCAGGGCGTGCTTGGAATCCTTTATCTCGAGCGACTGCCAAAACGACTCCCTCAACGGACTTTTTTGCTTATGCCGGCTGTTTGGGTTGAAGCCAAGAAAGCGGTTCTTCCGATAACAGATCGAGGACCGGTCATCTCGTTAGTGAGCTCGATTGAACAGAGCAGCCATGTCCTACGAGCTTTGCGGGGAATGCGCAGGATAGGCAGCTTGCGTCCTGGGCATGCGGATTTGGGCGACTTCAGTCGAATCGAGAATGATGGGTCGAAGGAGGATGGATCCGATGAGGCGAGGAAGCACGTTTCGGCCGATGTTCGTCGATGAGCTCGAGAGTCGTCAATTGCTCAGCGGGACAACGCACATCCCTGCGCAGGCGCAGGCTCTGATCAGCGAGCTCCAGAACGGCCAGCTTAATGGCGCGGCTGCGCAACACGCGACCAAACTGGCTCAGCACTACGGATTCTCGGTGAGCGGGCAGTCGTCCACCGCCAAGACGTTGTCGCCGTCGGTGCTCAAGAGGATCGATAAACTCGAGAAGACGCAAGCGAACAGGCAGGCTCTGATCAACGCGCTCACTCCGCAGGCCACGACGCCACAGAAACAGCAAGCTCTGGCGAAGCTTCAATACGCCCAAAACGCAACCGCGAACTACATCGCGTCCGTATTGGGCCAGCCGCTGGGTAGTTCGGATTCGGCCAGCAGCTTGGCTGCGGCAGCCAGCGCAGGTCAGGCTGCCGAATCGGGTGCTGCGAACAATCTGCCTGTTTCGGGCTCAGGCTCGAGTGGTTCGACGTCGTCTGGCAGCAGTTCGAGCGGGACGTCCACATCCTCCGGCAGCCTGACAAACCAGCAGATCGTCCAGCTCGTCAGCGTTCTGGGCTCGTTCGCGAACACCTACACGAGCGGAGCGAACGTTTCGCAGGATCAAGCCGCCCTCCAAGGCTTGCGGGTTGGAATCGACGCGATCATCCCAGGGTCGATCTCGGACACAGGCAGCCAGTCGGCCATCGTTGATCTCTTGGGAGGCAACACGATCGCCAGCTCGACGATCGCTCTGCTCCGAGGGGCAGTGAACGCCTTCGAGACCAACTACACCTACGGTGCAAATCCGACGATCGATCAACAAACGCTCCAAAACTTCGGCAACGCTCTGATTGACATCTCGGTCCTCATTCCGACTCCTGTGTCCTCGGTTTCGACGAACAATCCCTCGTCGAGCAGCTCATCGAACGGCTAAGCTCCAACCGAACGCAAGCGTGCGAGTCGAACGCAAGCCAAGAGGCCCTCGAGACGTCGAAGTCGACGTCTCGGGGGCTTTTTCCAACTCGAGTCGTAAACGCTTTCGAATTACATGCATCTCGGCGCAGGATTCGCACGCTCAATTGACGTGACCTTTCGCGGACAGTTTCGCGAACTATCATGAAAGATGAGAGGGAGCTTGCGTTTGTCGAAAGACTGCTCAAGCGCCGAACGGATCGTCAACGAGGACTTCACCCATGATCAAGCAAAAATTGCGTAAGTCGGTCTACGCCGCAGCGCTTTTGGCTTTTGCGTTCTTTGCGGTTTCAACCCCTGCCCAAGCCCAGTTTGGTTTGAGACGAGGCGGCGGCTGGGGGCGTGGTATGGGCTATCGCACCTACGGCTATGGTTTGGGGGCCCGTCCTTACGGATACGCCTATCGCCCCTATGGATACGGCTTTCGCCCCTTCGGCGGTTTCTACGGAGGCTTTGGAGCTCGCAACTACGTCGCCGCCCCCATGCTCTATAACCGAGGATTCTACGGCGGGTACGGCGCCTACGGGATCCCAGGCTATGGGTACGGTTATCCGTACGGCGGGTCTTACTTCGGTGGGAGCTATATCACCCCTGGGTATTGGTGATCCATCTCCTGATTGGCCAAGAAACAATTCAAGACTCAGCCGGGTCCATCGCGGGCCCGGCTTTTTTTTCGTCACGAGGGATTCCTCCGACCCTCTCTGGTAACTTGGAGCGTAGCAAATGATGTGAGGCTTGCATCATTGGATCCGCACGATGGAGGCGCGACCATGAAAAGGGAAATCGGCGGAAGTTGGGCGTTCACAACTTTGGCCCTCGTCGTGGGGCTTGCGTGCGGCACTCCAAACGCATTCGCAAGACACGGGGGTGGCGGCCACGGAGGCGGTGGAGGTCATGGAGGCGGCGGCGGGCATGGGGGCGGTGGCCACGCGGGCGGAGGACATGCTGGAGGTGGTCACGTCGGCGGCGGGCACGCGGGTGGTGGCCACGTTGGCGGGGGGCATGTCGGCGGCGGGTTCCGTGGACCCGTCGGTCATGCTGGCGGTGGCTTTCGGCGTGGAGTTAGTCACCCTTCGATGGGGCGGATGGCAGCGCCTTCGCGTATGGGCGTAGGGAGAGCGCCTGCAATGAATTTCAACCGAGGCCCAGCCATGGCCAACCGTGGCTTTGCCGGCGGTAGGTCGGTGGCGCCTCGAGGCTTTGTCTCGCGGCCGAACCCGGTCCTCGCGAATCGAATGGGCGGCAGTTACGCCAGCCGAGGCATTACGAACCGAGGCGTCATCGGCGGCAATACCTTCAACAGGAACATCTACGCAGGCAATCGCGGTTATCTCGGCAACTCTTGGGGTTACAACCGAGGTTACGGTGGATATCGAAACGGCTACGGCTACGGTCGAGGCTATGGATACGGCGGCTGGGGTTATCCTTACTTTGGATATGGCTATGGCTCGGGCCTGGGATATGGGCTTGGCTATGGTCTGGGCTTGGGGCTTGGTTATGGCCTCGGATATGGAGGTTACGGCTACGGGGGCTATGGAGGGTACGGGGGCTATGGAGGGTACGGAGGGTATGGTTACGATCCTTACTACTACTCCAATTGGGGCTATCCTGGCTACGGATACGGGTATGGTACGACGAACATCTTGTATCTGCTCTCGTCGATCCTGAACCCGTACAGCGGCTACGGAGCCTATGGCAACTACGGATACGGAGGTTATCCGATCGGGTACTCAACGGGCTATGATCCCTATTACGGCAACGCTTGGGGCATCCCGAATTCGTACGCGGCGGGCAGTGTCGCGTATTACACGAATCCTTGGTAATTTCGACCCGGAAGGTCGATCGACTGCGGACCGACCTTTGCGACGGAGGCCGGTCCGCGTCGTTTTGTTGAAGTGGCGAGGTAATGTTATTTTCGTTTCGAAGGGTTTACGTGCAGTCGAACCTCGGGATGCATCGTATAGAGCCGCAGACCGTCGGACGCGTCGACGAAGATTCCGCTCGACGAGTTGTTCTCGATGATTGGGTTGCCTGAATACTTCTCCCAGTGCACCAAATCCTTCGACCGAGCAATGTCGGTCGTCCAGTCCTTCCATGGCTTGTTTGCATTGGCGTGATAAAGGCAGTAATACACCCCGTCTCGCTTGATCACCTGGTTCATTGCTACGGCAAATTGGTCGTAAGGCTCGGGTCCCATCGCAAGCACAGGGTCGTCTTGCACGTTGGTCCAAGTCTTGGCGTCTTTTGAACGCGCCAGCCAAACGCCTTGATCGCCGCGCTCGTAGAATAAGTTCCAGACGCCGTCTTCGAGCCATACCGTCGGTGTGCCGTACGACCCAGGACCGATTGATTGTCCATCGACTTTGCGAATGTCCAACGGGCCCTGCTCTTCCCAATGCAGGCGGTCTTTGGACAAGAGCATGTGAGCAATGTCGTCCTTGCCTTCGGCAAACATGAAATAAGGCTTTCCTGAGGGATGGAGAACGCACATGTCCTCCGTCCAAAGGTCGTGGGTGAGCGGATTGGCGGGATCTCGCGTGAAGTGGATTCCGTCCGGGCTCGTGGCATGTCCCAGCGACATCATCTTGACTTTGTCTGGGTTATAGCCTGTGTACCAGAGGTGGTAGGTTCCGTCTTCGATCAGAATGTAACCGCGCTCGCGGATCTTATTGTCCCAAGTCTCTCCGCCAGTGCCTTTGAAGACTGGGCTCTCCGGAGCGACAGCCCATTCGACCAATTCCTTGGGGAACGCTGCGACCGAGTCTTTATCCTCCCACGTATAAACCCATGCGTAGGTTGAGTACTCGGTGGGCGGAGGATCGCCCATCATCTTGCCGTTTTTCGATCCGTCCTCGGTCTCGCCGCAGCGACAGGTCAGCCGGAACCCGGATTTGAAGAAGATCGGGTCGTCGTCGTGGAAGCGGTAGGCCGAGAATGATCGTTCTTTCGGGTCGAAATGCGTCAGTCCCGCCAAGTCGTTGGCATACTTTCCTTTGTTGAAATAGTAGGTGCCGAGAAAGTAGTCTTCGAGTCCGGACGAGAGCAGCGTCGGCGTGCTGGACCCATCGAAATAGCCTCTCATGCAGGCCTCGAGGAAGCTTAGGCTCTTCCAATCTTCCCTGAGCTCGAGACCCTTGGCTGCGATCGTTACCTGATACAGGGCCCCACTGCCTTTTAGATCGCAAAGGTCGAATTCCTCGAGCGGTTTAGCCCGAAAGTTCTCGTGGGTGATGAGCTTCAATCGCGCGTTCTCGGGGAGCTTCACCCCTCCGAGCGATACGGAGAGGTTCTCGGTTCCCCTGACGATCCACCAGAACGGGGCGGGGCTCGGGCAGTTCTTATCGCGCTGGGCCGTAACCCGAACGGTCTTGCCAAAGGGGATGCGATATGAGTTGTATATGCCGCTGGGCTGGCCGGTTTTGCCGAACTTCGAGCCGCCCCAGGGTCCTGGATCGTTGCCAAATCCTTGGCCGTGGCCCATGCCGAGCTCCATGTCGATTGAAGCTTGCTTCTCGCCGTCGACGTAAACGCGGATCCGGGTTTTCTCATACCCAGGCCAATCGCCGCCGAACCACATGTGCGTGAGGCAACCTTTGCCTTCGTGGACCAGGAGCTCTGCCTCTTTATAACCGTCGAGCGCCGCCGACCCTTTGCCGATCGATGAGAACGTCTTGAGCCCTGAGGTTTGGTCGTCGGAGGCCTCAACACGAGAAGCTCCGCTGAAGAGAACTAACGCCAACGAGCCGCAAAACAAAATGGCTGTGCGCATAGTGGGTGACTCGATGAACCGTTTGGATTTGATGGAGAGAGACAACCCCCTCGAAATTGTTTAAGATCCGAGTTTTATCGCTCGAATGCGAGGGAGTCAAAGCCACATTTACTTTTGACGAGAGAAAGGCCTCGGCAAGCTTGATGAGGTTGGGTGGTTTGCGTGTTTCCCAAAAGAATCTTTCGCGTCCGCTTTGCCCGCGCCTTCGCGTTTTCACCGCAGCGATGTTCTCTGGTCGGCTATCAAGGAGCTATGACATGCAAATTTGTCGAATATCTCAGGCTTCTGTGAGGCTGATCCTGGCGTTGGGATCCGCGACGTCGTCCATGGCGTCGGCCGACGTTTCCGCGCCGTTCGATGGAGTGAAAAGCGAGTGGCACGAAGGTTTCACTCGGTTCGATTACCTGATGGACGAGAACACCCTCAAGATCGAGCCTTTCAAGCGGACTGACGACGAGAAATTTGGAATCAAGGATCCCCCTGCCGGAAAACGGCGATGCATTGTGATCGCACCCAAGCAGGCTGCGGCAGGCAACCCTTGGTCTTGGCGCGGCTGCTATTGGGACCATCAGCCTCAAACCGAGGTCGAATTATTGAAGCGAGGTTTTCACGTCGCCTACATATCGGCAAACGCGAATCTCAAGCCAGGCAAGACCTGGGACGCGTGGTACACGTTTCTTACTGAGAAACACGGGCTCTCGCTGAAACCTGCATTCATCGGCATGAGTCGAGGTGGAGAATACGCTTATACCTGGGCGACGGCGAATCCGACCAAGATTTCCTGCATCTACGCCGACAACCCGGCCATCACTTCCGACGCCCTCGAGAAGCTTGACGGGCTCGCGGCCGCCGACGTACCGATTCTGCACGTTTGCGGCAGCATCGATCCGCTTCTGGGACGTTCAGGGAACACGATCGAGACCATCTACCGACAGCTCGGCGGACGCATCTCATCAATGATCAAAGAAGGCGCTGGGCATCACCCGCACAGTCTGCGGACCCCAAGCCAATCGCGGATTTCGTTTCGCATTGCACCAAACCGGCAATGCACAACCCACCTGAATTTGCCAGCGGCAGAATTCAGCGGTCCTCGCTCTACAGCATCGAGAATTCGTACGTCAATTTGCCGGAAGAGGGATTGTTCATCACCTGTCGAGGTCCTTGGTTCGTGCCTGCGTATGATCGTTATTCGTTTCAAATCCGCGGAGTTGAAGGCTCGGTCAATCTGATCGTGCCGAAGATCGTCGCCGAGGGAAAGCCGTGGGCTTTTCGTGCGGATGACGTGAATCGTGACGCCGCCATTGATCTGGCTTTACTCGCCGAGGGGTTCCACATCGTCGTAGGGCCAGTTCCTTACAACGCCGACGGGCCTTCTTTGGATCATTGGAACGCCGTTTACAACGTGCTCACCGATCATGGGTTTTCCAAGAAGCCGGTCTTGGAGGGCTCCGGGGGCGCAGCGGGTGAAGCTTATGCTTGGGCGGAGTCGAACCCGCAGAGGGTGTCGTGCATCTATGCCGAAAATCCACTGATGCGTTGCACCATGACCAAGACCCAACCGCTCGATAACTTGGACGTCTTGGCAAAGGCTGGCGTTCCTCTCATGCACGTATGCGGCAGCCTTGACCCGACTCTCGAGGCGAATTCGCAGGAGGCGCAGAAGCGCTTTAAGGCACTTGGGGGGTCGATGACTTTGATCGTCCAGAAGGACCAGGGGCACTACCCCACTGGACCCAATGACCCAAAACCGGTCGTGGATTGGATCCTCGCACAGCAAGCGTCGAAATCGGCGAGATAGTCGACTCGTGCAACGCCCAACCTCTCCTCCGCTGGACACCGGCTGGCCGATACAATAGAGTTAAGCGAACGGATTGTTCATCAATCGTTGAACAAATCGGCCGGCGAGGGTTGGGAATGGCGTTTGCCCAAGGCTGCGATGGATTTCGATTGATCCGCCCTTCGCGGCGCGAGGCTTTGAGAGCCGGTGCGCTGGCTCTCGGCGGTCTTTCGCTTCCTGCGCTTTCTCACTCGAGGCTGGAGCTCGCGTAACGAACTCCGCCGCTGGCTTCGGTCGCGCCAAGTCGTGCATCCTGATTTTCCAATGGGGCGGGCCAAGCCATATTGATACTTGGGATCTCAAGCCGGACTCGCCTTCAGAGATTCGAGGCGAATTCAAACCGATCTCTACCAAGACGCCAGGGTTGTCCATAAGCGAGCATTTCCCTTTGCTCGCGCAGCAAACGCATCGTCTGGCAGTGATCAGATCGATGACTCACGACGACCCAGCGCATCTCTCAACAGCGCACAGAGTGGTCACGGGCCACATCGCTCCCACTCCTAATTCCGATGCCGTGGGACCTTCGCCGCAAGATTGGCCGCACCTTGGTTCGATTGTCGCGAAGCTGAGACCGCGGAACGACGCGATGCCGCTGGCAGTGACCATGCCCTGGACCGTGGCGCACCCAGCGGCTCCCGGCGGCAAGGCGCCGGGTCAGCATGGTGGCTGGCTTGGCAAAACGTTCGACCCTTTCCGCATCGAAGGGGATCCCAATTCCCCAGAGTTCTCCGTTCCTGGGCTTGGCAGATCCGCCGACCAACCGCCCGAACGACTTGTCAATCGCAGGGCCCTCCTCGGAGAACTCGAAAGCGCTTCGCCCGCCGTCGAGAATCCAACTTGGCGAAACCTTCAGCAGAGGGCGATCGACGCGATCCTCTCAGCCGAGGCTGGGGGAGCATTCCGGATCGATCGCGAAGATCCCAAATTGAGAGAGCGCTACGGCCGTCACATTCATGGCCAATGTCTGCTGCTTGCCCGTAGGTTGATAGAATCGGGGGTTCGCCTTGCCACCGTCAACTGGCACGACGACGGCCAGAACTTCTGGGATACCCATGGGGACAACTTCAATCGACTGAAAAACCATCTGATGCCGCCTGCCGATCGAGGATTTGCCGCTTTGCTCGACGATCTGGATGTGCGAGGCATGCTCGACGAAACCCTGGTCGTCTGGGTGGGCGAATTTGGCAGGGCGCCCAAGATTACCGCTGGAAACGCGGGTCGCGAGCACTGGCCCAGATGCTATTCCGCAGTCCTGGCGGGTGCAGGCGTTCGAGGCGGCCAGGTGTATGGCGCATCGGACCGATGGGGCGCCTATCCATCGCTGAACCCTGTTAGCCCCGACGATCTCGGTGCAACAATTCTCCATGCACTCGGAATCGACCCAGCCACTGAGATTCGCGACCCTCTAGGCAGACCTTTGCGAATCAACGCAGGGTTGGCTCTCGAGACGCTCTTCGCTTAGATTCGATTCGCGAAACCACATCAAAACTCCTGATCCTACTCAAGGGCACTCTGTTCGCTGCTGAACCAGCGCCAAGGAAATCCATGGATTCCATCCAAAATCCATACGGTGAGGGTAGCGTCTCCCAGGCCGAGTCGAGCTCGTCCACAACCCTTCTGAGGCTAGTAGCGTCGGGAATTCCGGGAGACGTCCTGCGCGGTTTGCCGACGATGGTTATCTATGAGATTTGCTTTCGAGTGGTCGTCACCGCGATGGCGGCGCCGCTCGTGGCCTGGCTGGTCCAGAGGCTTGTGGCAAGGTCGGGCTCGGCCGCGGTCAGCAACGAGGCGATTGTCCGTTTCTTGATCACGCCGTCGGGATTCGCCGCCGTGCTCGCGTTGGCTCTGGGCTACCTGTTCGGTCAGCTCTTACTGACGGCTGGGCTCATGGCCATTGCGGGCATGGCGCTCTCAGGCCGGCCTGTTACTGTGGGGCGGGCCGTGGGCGTTGCGTTGAGATCAAGTTTGTTGATGCTTCGTTTTGGCTTCATGCAGCTCATCGGGCTTGCGATACTTTTCGCTCCCTTTCTTGGACTTGCCGCACTCACTTATGGTTTGCTCTTAAGTGCTCACGATATCAATTATTACCTTGCGGAGCGACCGCCCTCGTTTTATGCGGCGGTTCGCTCGGGCAGTGCTTTCGGCGATTTTGCTCGCGAAACTCGCCGATTGTTACATACGCGCCTTGTTCGTGCTGCCGATTCTGCTGTTCGAAGGAGGTCCGACCAGGTCGGCGTTCAGGTCGAGTCGCGAGAGGATTGCTGGAGGGCGAATTCCGATCGGCGGCTGCGTCCTGGGTTGGCACGCTTTTATCGCCCTTCTGGCGCCATTCATCGGGCTGGCTTACGCATTGGTCGCATTGCGCGTCTTGACGCTTGCCGGAGCGCGAGTGTGGGTACTGGTTCCGATGGGCGTAGTGGTATTAGCCCTCCAGGGATGGCTCTTGGCTGTGTTGGCTTTTCTCCAGGTGGCAGGCGCCAGCGTTCTGACTGTGCGGTTTTACGACGAACGGAGTCGAGGTCGAGGGCGAGCTTGGGCGGAGCGTTTCTCCACCCTAACCCAAGAGCGCGTTCGCGCCCTGGTGGGCGTGGGCGTTGTGTCTGGGAGGTTTAACTCTGGCGCTTTTCTCCACTTCCGCTCAAATTTTGGCGATGAACCGGAGAGTTGCCCTCGTATCCGTTACGGCCCATCGGGGCGTCTCGCGCCATGCCCCGGAAAACACACTCGCGGCAATTCAGATGGCGATCGAAATCTGCGCAGACTTCGCCGAGATCGACATCCACCTCACTTCCGATGGAATTCCCGTGTTGGTCCACGACGAGGACTTCCAAAGGCTCGCGGCCGACCCTCGGAGGCCAGGCGAGATGACGCTCGAACAGGTCCGCAAACTCGACGTTGGTGCACGTTTCAATCCTTCATTCGCTGGGGAACGCGTTCCCACGCTGGAGGAAGTGATCGACTTGGCAAGAGGCAAACTCAAACTCAATATCGAGCTCAAACCCACCAAATCCGATCGCGAGCAACTTGCGGCGGCAGTCGCTGAACTGATTCACGCCAAGCAATTCGAAGCAGATTGTTTCGTCACGTCGCTTGATCGAAAGTCAGTGCAGGAAGTGCGTCGCCGTAACCCTAAACTTCGCACAGGCGCCATCGTATCCGCGGCGGTGGGTGATATTGCGCGCTTGGACGTCGACGTTTTGAGCGTCCGGACTGGATTGATCACCGAGACGATGCTCGATCGGGCCCATGCGGCCGGCAGACAAGTCCACGCTTGGACAGTTGATGACCCGACCGAGATGGCCCGCCTGATCGATCGCTGCGTCGACGGGATCATCACGAACGATCCTGCCGCGGCGATCGCCATCCGCTTGGAACGCGAATCGTTGCCGAGGTGGCAGATCCTTGTTCTCGGTTTGCAAAGCCGATTGAGATCGCGCTGAAAGCATCTTACATTCGCGGAACATTGCGACAAGGAGCTTGCACGACCACGAAGTTTGGAGCCGTGGCACTGGTTTTGCCCCAAAGTTGAAGTCACTCGGCTATGGCCAAGAGTTGAGTTGGACGACCACCGCGACGGACGTTTTGCATGTTTCTGAGCTCGGCGCCGAGATCGCCGACCTCGACGAGAAGCTCCGTAACGATTAGTACTGTGTTGCCTCGCTGTCTCGACTCGTCTCCGCCGACACGATGTTCACGCGTTTCCTGCGTACTTGCGCACTGCTCGTCGCGCTCCAGTTCCCAATCCTCAGATCCTGGATGCGAACCACGGTTGCGGGAGTCGACCACAATTTGCCTAAATTTCGCGAACCCTGCCCCGTTCGACAGTCGGTCTCTTGATCGCTCGGAAGTCTCAAAACCAGCGGCCGATCCCCCATCTTCGCCTCCAACGCTTTCATGACAGGCATCTTGTTAGGGTTTGAGGAGTCGCAACCGAACTTGATTTTCTTCTCGATGAACCCCGGGAACGGTTAAGAGTCGTTTCTTCCCGCCTGTTAAATCCTCGCGCGTCGCAATAAATGGCAGGGTCTTGCAGATAATGGCTTTCGAGTGTAGAGTCCGTGTTGGGGACAAGTCGTTCGCATGGAATTCTGCGGCTGTTGGTCGATGTTGACCCGTTTGTTCGCATGGCCGTGTGCTTGCTTGATTTTTGGCCTTTCCCAGGGAGTGGCAACAGTGGCTGGTTCCGAGGGATTTCCCAAAGTACCCCCACTCCACAGGAATCCGACATCGGCCTCGCGGAGTTGACCGAGTCTTGCGGATCCCGCGGGTATAAGCACGAAACCATCACGGTCTCGGAATGGATCATTTCGGAGACATGCATATAGTTTACAGTTTCTTAATTTGTAAAGTGACCGCGAACGTGCGAAGTCTCGGCTGCAAGTCTGGCGAATATGAACGATTGGTCCGCTGCGAATGAGGTCAACGTCGATTCCGCTTACGCGAACCTGGCAACGGTTCGGCTCGCTCGAGCCGATCATGGGGGAAGGTGCTGATGAACAACGGCGCTCATTCGACTCGACGTTACTCACTCTCTGAAGAACGCAAAGCTCCGCCTCGAATACTCGTTGCCGATGACGACGCTTCCTTCGGTGCGTCTGTACGTGCGATGCTCAGTCGGCTTGGAAGCTCGGTCGAGCTGGTTTCTGACGGTAGAAAAGCGGTCGAAGCGGCCTCGAGAGAGCGCTTCGATTTCGTATTCCTCGACGTCGAAATGCCCGAAATGGGGGGATTCGAAGCGGCGGCGAGCATTCGAGCGGATTCTCTGTGTGCAAAGGCAAGGATCATCGGGATTTCAGCGCATGAACATTACGCTTCGGCGCACCACGACGCTGGCATGGACGCTTTTCTCGTCAAGCCGGTTCGTCTGGACGAACTGCTCAACGTCGTCGGCCCTCTCGCACCACCTCGATAGCCTGATCATTTACGACCATTCCGCTAAGTTCTCGAGTCTTGCGAAAGCGCATATCCTCTTGACTCGCCAAAATCGTGCTCCCTCCTGACGAAGAAATCCTCTCACTTCCGAATCACGGAGGGGAATATGTTCTCGCAGTTCGAATCCGTTTAGGCCTTCGATCGCACGGAGTTGCTGCGGGGTTCGGTTCGCTCGCGGGGCCTACGCTCGCCTTCCAAGAATCGTCGGGCCAGCAAAAGGCCGATCGCACTGCCGAACGGACCGGCAAGCCAGACAATCGCGACTGGAAGCTCGAGGACCACGTTCCCAAAGTGAATCCCGCGCGGCGGCGAGGGCCAGGGAAGCAGCAGCAGAAGCCCGAAACCGATCCAACAACAAACCAGTCCAACCATGAATCCGAGAGCGGAATAGACCAGGATGCGCTTGCCAGTCAACGCGTTCGAAGGACTCATCAACATCGCAGCTCCAACCAACGTCGGTATGAGAAATAGACCAGCGCCCACACAAGACGCAACGACGGGCAGGTGAATCAATTCCATGAGAACCTCCGAGTACTGAACTCAGTATTTTGCAAACAGGATGCCAAGCCCGCTCATTTCCGTATCGGCGCGTTCGAAGGCGAAATGGAAGCTCCCATCGAAGACCCTCCGGTACGAGTCGCCTCCTGCGAAGAATTGCTCGTACTGGTAAATGTGTTTGCATATCGAAGAGTCGATTTGATGGTGCTAAGCCCAATTAAACAGGCTGGGTGACTTGCTCGGAGCTCATCACGTCGGCCGTTCCGGCTGCTTTCCATGTGCGCCGAACATGTAACCTTTGGCGCAGCTCTTGTCCTATCTTCAGACGAGATCATCCGTTCGTTCGGTACGTTGGCTTGCGTGCCATCCAGGTTCCCGATAACGTAAAGATCTCGCGAGGGGCGGTAGCTCAATTGGGAGAGCGTCGCGTTCGCAATGCGAAGGTTGAGGGTTCGATCCCCTTCCGCTCCACTTGCATCGTCAGGGTCGGGTTGTAAAACCCTTGGCTTTCATCGATTTAAATCCTTGCAGGGAAAGCTCTTGAGTCGGACATCCCAGCTCGTTTCGCGGCTCCGGCCCATGCAGTGGGTTGTATTGGGGTTGGGCTCGACGGGGATATTGGTCGCCTTCATCTTCATTCTAACCTCCAAACCCGACCCTCCTCCCGCCGAGATCGCCTCGGACGTCTTGCTGGTTGAGGGGAGAGCGATCTATCTCGAGAGGTGTCTCACGTGCCACGGTCCTCTCGGTCGCGGCGATGGGCCAATCGCAAAGAATCTCGCTGGCCCAAAACCGAGAGATTTTGTGAGTGAAAAATGGAAGTACGGAGACAGGCCCGAAGACGCCTTCAAAATCGTGGCCAACGGCGCCCCGAATTCTTCGATGCCCGGTTGGCTGGGCTCGCTTGGGGCCAAGAAAGTTCGAGCAGTCACCGCTTACGTCCTGTATCTTGCCAAGAAGTCGGTACCAGACCATTGGCGGGAAGCGGGTTCCTCTCCTTCGGAAATAAAGGGATCGCAATGAGTCAGCCACAGACGCAAATCGAGGAAATCAAGGTGGGAACGGGTCCTGAGGCCAAGGCTGGCGACACCGTCTTCGTTCACTACGTGGGGACTTTGACCGACGGCAAGAAGTTCGATAGCTCGCGAGACCGCGGCCAACCTTTCTCGTTTCCCCTTGGTGCGGGAAGGGTTATCAGGGGGTGGGATTTCGGCGTCGCGGGCATGCAGGCCGGCGGAATTCGAAAGCTGACCATCCCTGCCGAGGAAGGTTACGGTTCTCGAGGCGCCGGCGCTGTCATCCCACCTAACGCAACGCTCGTCTTCGAGGTTGAGCTCATCTCGATCAAGTCTTGAAGAGGCGCCCGGCGTCCAAACGTTGATGTTGAATCTCGATCGGGTCAAGCAAGTTCTTGGCGACCTTTGCCAGACTCTTGGATCGCCAGCCGCGGGGCTTTGGAGGCTCGAAAACCAGAGGTTGGTGCAAGTGCTCTTTGCACCCCAACCCGCCCTGGACGTTGAGGTCGCCGATGCTTTCGCAA
Source organism: uncultured Planctomycetota bacterium (assembly GCA_963818975.1). Taxonomy (GTDB): domain Bacteria; phylum Planctomycetota; class Planctomycetia; order Isosphaerales; family Isosphaeraceae; genus CAWFUI01. The sequence continues at coordinate 637,407 of CAWFUI010000017.1, forward strand.
AGGCAACGCGAAGCGTGGGTCTCGATCAAACCCAGCTAGGGATCGTCAGGGCGGCGGTCGACCAGGCGACTGCCGTTTCGCGGGCTCCGGAGCTGTCGGCGGACGAAGGCTCGGGCTACTGGCTCAGACGCCTTGGGGTTGAGCGGTCGGTGGCCGTCCCAGTCTTCGAGCGGCAAGTCTCGGGACTTTGGGGCGTTCTCTCCGTCGGGATTCCCAGCGAAGGACCTAACGAGGGCGAAATCGAGAAGCGAGTTCAAGAGGCTTGGGACCAGCTCCAATCGCGATCAAACGATGTCTAAACGTCCATTATGGGTCTGGACGCGGGTTGCTCTGACCGCGAGAATAGAGGTGCTTTGCCAGTCCAGTGTAATGGACGCTCCCGCATTTTCGGGAGTCAATAGTCGTTTGCGAATCCGACGAAGGTGTAATTGGCGGTGGTTCCGGACTATTACAAAATGCTTGGGGTCGATCCCAAAGCCGATCGCCAGGCGATCGAGTCCGCGCTCGCGAAGTGCCAACCAGTATGGTCGGCTGGGACCCGAAATCCCAAGAACAAGCATACGTTTCAGTCGTATCTCGACCAGATTCCCAACCTCAGGCGAGCCCTGTTGGGTGATCCCAGTTCCAGGCTCGCGTACGACTCGGAGCTTGCCGCAGCGCTCGAAACGGAACGCAACGAAAGGCTCGACAAACTTCAGCGCCTGCTTGACTTACGATCCGCCAAGGGCGGTCTGACGGTCACCGACCGGAAGCTGCTGCGGGAAGCCGCGGTAAAGCTTGGTCTGAAGGCGGATGATCTCGATCGGATGGCCGAGGGAATCCCACCGAAGCCCGAGGCGCCGAAGGCCAGCGAACCCAGTTCGCCGATCGGGCCCGACGTGCTCGACCCAACAGTCCGTCGACAAATACGGATGGCTTTGGATCACATCCACAGACGCGACCTTTACGACGTTTTGGATTTGCCTCGCAACGCTCCGCCGAAGGCGATCATCGAGAGCGCCGACGCGATCCGCAAGCGTTACATGCAGAAGGCCCAGGTGACAGCGGAAAAGACCGCCTGGCTCGAGGCAGTGTCTTTCACACAGTCCCACTTGACCAATCCCGAGAGCCGAGATCGTTACGACCGCACCCTTGAAGTCGAGGCCGAGGATGCGTTCCGAGAGACTCTTGCGTTTGCTCTCGAGGGGCAAAGCTCGCTCGACCAGGCGACCCGCGAGGCGATCCTTCGCGAAGCGAGTTCCAGCGGCGTGAGGCAGGCGGCGCGGAAACGTTGATCGAGCAGCACTGCCGTCAGGCGGGGTTGAAGACCGACGCCTCGCCAGGAACCACTCACGGATCGAACGGGCACGTTCGCAGGATACTTCGCTGCAGAGGCTGTGGAGCGCTCTGGGACTATCTCCAGGCCCAGAAAGATCCATTACGGCCGGTCTGCCTGCGGTGCCGAAACCCGCTGAAGTGGGATTGCCCTTCCTGCCAGCGTAAAAGCTGGGTTGATGAAACCAAGTGCGAATGCGGCTTTCGCCAAGAGAACCGCGAGCCGCTGGTCCGCAACTTCGAGGCGGCGCAGCACGCGTACAAGGTCCGGGACTACTCCGCTGCTCTCTATCACCTCGAGCGGGTTCGAGATTATGCGCCTTATCATGTGGGGGCAAGGAAGGGATTGGAGATCGTCAAATCTCGACTGGCGCTCATCGAGCAGGTGAAAGCCGAGCTCGAGCTCGAGCTTGCCGGCAAGCGGTTGGTCTCGGCCTTGCGGTTGATCGAGCGTTGGGCAGGTCTTGTGGAGGCTGGCGACAAGAGAGTTCGGACGGCCTGGCGCGATACGAGCTGCCGAGCTTCGCGAGGCGCGGAGGGCCGCGACGGCTGGGATCGCGATCATGGAATCGGACCCTGTGCAGGCTCGAGTGCTTTTCAAGCAAAGTCTGGCGATCGCCTCGGACCTGCCCGAGGCAAAGCAGGCGCTCGAGACCTGTCCTCCCGATCCTCCTTCGCGGCTGCGCGTCGAAGTTCGCGATTGGGCTCTCGGGCTCGACTGGCTGCCGCCGGCCGCCGACGGCTCCGCCCAAGTCGTCTTTCGCATCCTCCGCAAACGCAGAGGCGCGCCCGAACATTACGCCGACGGCGAGACCTTGGCAGAAACCGACTCCCCCTTTTTCGAAGATCGCACGGCCGAGCCCGGCGAGCAGTATGCCTACATCGTTGTCAGCAGGGTTGGCGGCCTCGAGTCCAGCACGGCAGCGATTTCCTCGCCGATCTGGTACCTCCCGCCCGTCCAAAACCTTCGGGTCGAAAGCCGTGACGGCGAGGTCGAGCTGGCCTGGGAAATCCCAGAGAAGGCGACAGGCGCGAAGGTCGTTCGAAAAATCGGAGCTCCTCCCACTGGGCCCGGCGACGGCGAGTCGCTGCCCAACGACAAACACCGTGCGACCGATCGGGGCCTTGGGAAAGAGCTTGTTTACCACTACGCCGTCTACGCTCAGTACCGAATTGGCGAAGGCGTGGCGCGCACCTCCAAGCCCGTATTTGCTTCGACCAAGGCCGTGGAACGAGTTGTGGTTTTGGACGACCTCTCCGCCGAGCGAACCCGGGACGGTCGAGTTCGCCTCGCTTGGACTCCGCCGCTTTCGGGGGTCGTCAAAATCCTGGCGAGTTCGAGCCCGACCCCCGTTGTTCCCGCTTCGCTGCTCGACGATGCAACGACCAGCGCGCTGGCTGGAAGATGGATCGACGACTGCGCCGGCGGGCAGACCTTCGATATACCGCCCCCAGTCTGGTCCACTTGCTATTACACGCCTTTCGTCTCCCGATCCGGACGATGGACCGCGGGTAAAATGGCTATTATTTCGACAATCGAAGATCCTAAAGAATTATGCATGAGTCGAATCAACAGCACGAACAGGCTGCTTTTGCGCTGGCAGTGGCCCGACCGCCTGGTGCAGTGCATGGTCGTCGCCGCGCCTGGGGAAGGCCCAGCAAACCTTGGGGCCAAGGACTCCTTCCGTTTCGACGTTCATAAGGAAGATTACGATCGCACGGGCAGTTGCATCGTCACGATTCCTCCGGCAGAAGGCGCTTGGCGAATCAGGGTCTTTGGAGTCCATCCGCACGGGTCGAGCTTCGATCTTTCCCCGGGAGTGGATTTGACCGCCGAGGTGGTTCTCACAAGTACTCTCGCGGAGGTCGCTGTACGTTATCGGATCAAAAAGCATTGGCTTCCCGGTAAGAAGTGGACTCTCGAGCTCGAGACCGATCCCCCCGGTTCGACGGTTCCGCCGACCGTTTTAGTGGCGCATTCGCGAACCACTCCGATCTCGGTCGACGACGGCGCGGTCGTCGCCAGGTTTCCCACGGCCTCCGACGGAGCGAAGTTTCCCATCGAGCGCAGAGCGGATCTGGCCAGCGGTGGATTTCGACTGTTCATCGACCCCGCGGCCGCGACCAACGGATTCGCGCCGGTCCGATTCATTGCTCCGGAAGGCGCTGGGCCTCGCCTGTAAGTCGAACTTCGAGCGGAACTTGCGATCGCGATGCAAGAGACGGTTTCGTGGACGTCGGCTATTCGATAGGATAAGATTAGTGTTTGTCGGCGGAGCTCCGCACGTCCGCCCCGACCGCCTCCGGAGGGCTCCCTGAGGCTGTCGCTCCTCATGGGCGTTCTTCGCCCTATGTTCGATCCCAGGGCCGGCTGGACTTCTCGACCAAAATGTATCACAACCTGGATTTGTGCGACGAGTTCTATATCAATGTAAACTTGAATACGGAAATGGAGTTGCCGAACAATCGGGATACCATTCTTCACTATTTTGAACAGATGAAAAAGGCGTTTCCCGACCTGAGAAACTTCTTCACTCGCGAGAATGGAGATTTTGTACTTGAAGGGGACAAAGAGAATTCGAGCTACCGCTGGCTTGCCATCGAGCCGCGCAGGCTCTGCTCGGGAGCGGTGAACCCGGACCTTCCCGAGAGCGCCTACAAACAGCACGAACTCGTGCTCGAGATCGCGCCTCACCTGCTGACCGTCAGTTCGCTTGATTGCGAGGCTTTGGACGTTCTCTACGGCTTCGACTTCTCGTTCGAGGGAAACCACGACGAAGTGGTGGCCGAGGCCCTTGGCGTGGGCTCCGGCCTCGACTCTCTCTTGAGCGCGCAGGGACGAAGGTCATGAACTTCGAGCCTTCCATTACCCTCGCACTCGACGAAACCTGCCGGCTCCAATGCCGGCTCTGCATCGAGACTCGCACGAGCGCTTATCAAATCCGGACGGGAGAGTTCACCGAGGACCAAATCAGCGTCTACTTCACCGTCAGACAGTACTGGGGCTCGGGCCCTGAAAACTCCTTCCTCGAATCGTTCCGTCGCCAGCGTGCCATTGGTGAAGAACTGGTCAACGAGAGACTGATCCCCCGCGTCGTCAGGCCGCTGGCGCAAGCCATCGCTTCGCGCTAGTCGAGCTCGGACTTTCCTTCGACTCTTCCTCCCCGTTCGCTTTTGTTCACGAGCAGGTTAGGTCTGCTCTTCCATTGTTTTTTCTCAAGGTGATTTGCGTGATGCCTCGGTTGAGCTCGTTGGTGGAAGGCGTTTCGGTCGAGACGGCGTTTACCGTTCTCGCGCTTGCACGATCTCTCAAGGCCAGAGGTAAAGACGTCGTCGAGCTCGAAATTGGCGATAGTCCATTCGCGAGCCCTCCACACGCGAAGGCCGCGGGAAAGAAGGCAATCGACGACAATCAGACGGGCTATTGCCCAAGTCTTGGGCTCCCCAGTTTCCGCACGGCGGCGGCGAAAATCCTCGAGCAAGAGTTTGGCGTCCCAGCGAAGATGGAAAACATCGTTGTCGCTTCCGGCGCCAAGCCCTTCGAAGGCTATTTCGCCGACGCACTCTTGGAGCCTGGCGACGGCGTGCTTGTCTTTACCCCGGCGTTCCCGACCTACGTACCCAACCTCGTGCGTCGGGGCGCAAGGCCCGTGCTCGCTCCGTTGCGAGTGGAACGGGAATTCAGGCCCGACCCGCGCGAAGTGAGGCGTTTTCTCGAGACGGACCCCGCTCCGCGAGCGGTCTTTCTCAACTCTCCGCACAACCCGACCGGCGGAGTGGCCACGCGCGAGGACCTCGAGGAAATTGCCTCACTCGTCAGAGGAAAAGACATCGTCATTTTCTCCGATGAACCATATTGCCATATGATTTGGAGAGGAAAGCACGAGTCGATCCTCGCCTTGCCTGGGATGTTCGAGCACGTGGTCGCCGCCTACACGTTCAGCAAATCGTACAGCATGAGCGGCTGGCGCATTGGCTTTGCCGCGGCGCATCCGCAAGTGGTCGAGGCGATTGGAAAATTGATCAACATCTCTGCATCTTGCAGTCCTCCGTTTGTCCAGGCCGCCGCGACCGCTGCTCTCGAGGACGACCTTGGCTCGAGGGTCGAGACCATGGCCAAGTTCCGTCAAAAGGTTGCTAGGCTGACGTCTGGGCTCTCCAGGGTGAACGGCATGAAGGTGGCTGAGCCCGCGGGGACGTTCTACGTCTTCCCCGACGTCCGCGAGATCTGCAACAGCCTGCACATCACCTCGCACGGGCTTGCGATCTATCTGCTGGAGGCGGCCGACGATCACTTCGGCGTCGCATGCCTGGGTGGAGAGTCGTTCGGCGCCGCCGGCGGAGGCTTCCTAAGGTTCAGTTGCGCCGAGCCCGACGACCGTATCGACCAAGCCGTCGCATTCTTGCCTCTGGCGCTCTCTCGGACCGAGCGCGTGGCGGAGTTCCTTGAGAGGAACGCCCAATATCGGCTCAAGTCTTTATACGATTAGTTTGGGCTCGTCGCAGTCCCGAGCTCCGGCGGCGGACTCCGCTTTACGGTTTCTTGCCAGGTTTCGCCTTCAAAGGGCCCGAGCCCGCGAGACTGCGCCGATGGATCCGTCGGCGGCTTGTCCAGGCACAAAAACGAGAACAGATCAACGATTTCCTGTTCGGAGAGCTGCTTTTCCAGGTCTTCGGGCATGAGCGAGAGTGGACTTGTACTACGTTCTTCGATCTCGTTCTTGGCGATCGTCTCTCGTTTGCCCCCCTGCACTTTGAGAACGATCCGTTCGGGAGAGTCCTCAGCCAAAAGGCCAGTCAACACTCTCCCGTCCTTTGTCGAGACGAGCACGGCTTGATACGCAGCGCCGATCACGAGGCTGGGATCGAGCACGTTCGACACGAGTTGGTCGTACGAATTCCTGCCGTTGCCTGTGAGGTCTGGACCCACCTCCTGTCCTTCGCCGTGGATCATATGGCATTGGGCGCAGACCTTTTTGAACGCCAACGCGCCGGCGTACGGATCGCCAGGAGTGTCCGCAATCAGGTCGCGAATGCGGTCGATTGCCTCTTCTCGTTTCGGATTACGTTCCTCGCGGATCGAGCCCCAGGTCGCTCCGACTCGTTTGACCAGTTCGGCATCCTTGAACCGAAGCATTTTCCGAACTTGGTTCACGTTGAGCGCGGAGCTCGGAATAGCGTTCTTCGAAACGGCGTCGATGAGTTGCTTACTCCAGCTTGCCCGATCGGTCAAAAGCTCGACGACCCGAGGTTTGAGCTCGGGTTCCAGTGTGGGGTAGGCCTGGATCGTGATTTTGGCGACCGCTTCGTCGCTACGTTTGGCAAGTTCCGAGATGAGCCTGCCGCGGAATTCGGAAGAGCTATCGCGAGGTTCTCTCAGGATCTTGCCGACGGCGGCAAGAACCCTCGGGTCGGGCTTGCCCACGAGGGCTTGCACAGCTTCAATACGCGTCTCTTCGGGCTCGTCGGGGTTCTCGAGAATCGTAGCGACCTCGTCGATCGCTTTTGGATCGTCCCAAGCAGCCTTGACGCGCCACGCGGACCAAACCAGCACGTCGAGATCCTCTTCGGCAATCACGTGTTCGAGTGCTGGGTTCAGTTCACTTCTCATAGAAGCGAGGTCGGCTGCGGGTATCTGCCCGCTGTTGAGCGCGGCGAGCAGTTCCGAGAGGCACGCCGCCGCCGATTGCCACTGATGGTCGTTGTGGACGGCCAGGCGTTTGACGAGTGCGACAAAGCTTTTTCTTCCGCTCTCGCCGGCCGCGAGCAGGCACTTGGCGATCAACGGGAACAACGGCTTGAAGCCTGGTGAGCTCGAGAGCTCAACGCCTTCGAGCAGGTTGACGAACTTGGTTCCTTCTTGCTCGAGCAAGGGGTGCAGGTTTTGCCAAACGATGTGCGGTATAAGTTCGTCCTCATCGGAGGCTGAGAGCACGCCGACCAGCATCTTCATTGCGTCCGCGCCATCGATTTTCCTCGAAGCAATTGCAACCTGAAGGCGAACGTCGGCGGATTGGTCCAGAGCCAGCTCCGCGATTCGGGAACGGACGACCGCGCCGACGGCCTTCTTGTTTCCTGCAAGCCTCACTCCCCAGGATCTGATGCTGGGGTCCTTCTCCGAAAGGAGTCTGAGCAAGAACGAATCGTCAATCGCGCCAGCGCCGGCCAGGGACCAAATCGCATGCATCCGCTGCCGCTTGGGCGACGCATCACTAAGAATAATGTTCTTCATGCGAGCATTGGCTTCCGCGTCGTTGCGTTCACCCAGCAGCCGTTGCGCCTGGTCGCGGAAGTAGAGGTTTGGACTCGCCAGGCGTTCGACCAACTTTTGCGAACTCTCCTTGCCGAGATCCACGCGGGAAAGTCTGGGAGGGTCGCCGTAGCGCACTCGGTAGAGCCTGCCTTTCAAGCGGTCTATGCCTTCGGGGTCGCGTCCTGCATCCTGGTAACAGTGATAACGATCGTACCAATCGAGGATGTAAAGGCAGCCGTCTGGGCCGATCTTCTGCGATACGGGCATGAACCAGGAGTCGTTGGCCGCGAGAAAATCGGGCTTGGCGTTGCCCACGTAAGTCGAGCCGTTGCGAGATAAGTAATCGACGTTGATACAATTTCCATGAATGTTTCCCATGTAGAGGCTTTTGCTATATTCGGCTGGGTAGGCGTCGGAGTCGAAATAGAGGATTCCGCAGTAGGCCCTCTTCTGGTGCTTGTGGTCGACGATCGACCCCAACGGCCAAGCGTAGGGTTTGTCGGGACCTCCCTGGCGGATGTAGTGGCCTGTTTCCGTGAGGTGCCAGAGATGGTCGATGACGCAGGCGCTGGCGAACGCGGCGCCTTCCCGATTGAAGGCCACTCCCCAGGGGTTGCTCGTCCCTTCGGCGAAAACTTCGAAATCGCGAGTGCGGGGGTGAATCCGGAAGAGCGCGCACGTAAAATCATACGTTTTGCCGCGATACTCGATATGGCTGTTGTTGAAGACCCCGTTCCAGCCGTAGAGCCAACCGTCCGGCCCCCATGTGAGCGAGTTGGGCAACTCGTGGGTGTCGAACCTGCCGAACCCCGTCACCACCACCTCGCGTTTATCGGCCTTGCCGTCGCCGTTTTCGTCCGTCAAGAAAAGGACGTCGGGAGAGTTCGCCACCCATACGCCGCCGTATCCGACCGCGATGCCTGAAGGAATGTTGAGCCCTTCGGCGAAAACGGTGGACTTATCGGCTTTGCCGTCGCCGTCGACGTCTTCCAGAATCTTGATCCGATCCTTACCCTCTCCGGCGGATTGCCTGGGATACTCGACGCTCTCGGCGATCCAAATCCTGCCCCGTTCGTCGAACGTCATCGCCGTGGGGTTGACGATTTGCGGTTCGGCGGCGACGATCTCGACGTGAAAACCCTTGGGAACCGTCATTTTCGCCACGGCCTGCTCGGGCGAGAGCGGCGGTCCTGGAGGCGCGTCCTGCCCATGCGGCACAGGATCGTCCCAGTTCGCTCCTGGCGTGCTCCCAAGCGTCGTGAGTCCCACGAGAAGTGCGATGCCGATAAGACGCATGAAACGCATGAACCAGGTCTCCGAACGGGTTTTCGACTCGAGCACGACCACGAGGGAGGAAGCGGAGTTCGCTTCTTTCCAACCATTATTGCCTGGCAATCGCCCCGAAGGCGACGGACAAGAGCCCTGAATTCAGAAGGCCCGACCAGTCCGTCCATTTGATCGATGGGAGCTCGTCACGCATGGAAACAGAATCAACCGAAGTTAACGAGAAGGAAGTGGCGGCTTTTCGAGCCGCGACCATTCGCACCAAAGGTCGATATATGGATTGCGGTCCGTTGATTGGCAAAATCGCTCGCAACTTTGGGAGGTGGCTGGCGGGTCCTCCATTCATGCTCGTCCACGACCCTCACTACAAAGAGAACGACGCCGACTACGAGGTCGGTTTTCCAGTCAAAGGAGGTCAGTCAACGAGCGAAACCGAGGTGAAAGAGATCCCGGGCGGCAGGTGTTTGTTTGTCCTGCACCAGGGCCCGTATGAACGCCTTGGAGAAACGTATCCAAAGATCCGCGGATATTGCAGCGAGCGAAACCTCGAAATTTTACTGCCGACTCGAGAGGTCTACGTCAAAGGCCCAGGCATGATCTTCAAGGGCGATCCAAAGAAGTACGTCACGGAGATTCAGATGTTTCTCAAATCCGAGTCAAGGACGTTCTGAAGCCTGAGTGCATCCTGCTGACTCGCAACTCCCAACGCCTTGGACGTGGGAAACGATCCGGTTGGTCGGTATAACCTTTTGATCTTCTCGAAGCTCAACCGTCGAAGAGCGAACCCGAACCCCACCCGGAAACTGACGTATGATCGAAGGCGCGGTCGACGACGATTCTTCAAACGGCGGCCGTGGAAATCCAGAAGCCTCGGCGCCGGCGGACGAGCCCGAAACCAAGCTCCTTGGCCTGCCGCTTTACGTATGGGTGCTCATCGCCGTGGCCGTCGCCATACCGTTGGGGTGGCTCCTAGGTCCCAAGGCGGCTTCGCTCGACATCCTTTCCAAACTTATTCTAAACGCTCTGAAGGCAGTCGGAACGCCGCTGGTCGTGCTTGCCATTCTCTCCGCGGTTGTCACCAACGACCTCCGCGGACGCCAGGCGGCGCGGATGATGCTCTATTATTTGATCAATACATGCGTTGCCATGCTGATCGGTCTAACCTTATCGAACGTCTTCAAGCCCGGCCTGGGAGCCGACCTTGCCGACCCCGCGCATCCCGTCTCGGCCCCAGCCAAAAAGACGATCGCCGAGCTGCTCTTGGAGCTCGTTCCCTCGAGCGTCGGCGACGCCTTCGCCAAGAACAACCTCGCCCAGCTCGTGCTTGTGACATTGGCGATTGGGATTGGTCTCGTGAAGCTCAGGGGCGAGCAAAGGTCCAGGAACACGCACACATATCAAACAGCGGTCGATCTGATTACTCTTGGTTTCGAACTACTGATGAAGGTTCTGCTTTGGGTTGTCGCAGTGGTCCCGTTTGCGGTGTTGGGGGTCGTCGCTTCGAGCGTCGGCCAAGAGGGCTTCAGGGTGTTCCGTTCGCTCGGTTGGTTCATCGTGGTGGTGATCGCTGGGCTCGCCTGCCAGATCTCTTGGTATTTGATTCTGATGGCCACGTTCGCCAGGATCTCCCCTTGGCGGTTCTTGAAAGCCGCGGCGAACGTCGCGGCCACGGCTTTTAGTACATCCAGCACAGCCGCGACCATACCACTCACTTTGAAGGCGCTCGAGACGAACCTGGGGGTCTCACGCGCCTCGAGCCAGCTCGCCGCCTGCGTCGGCACCAACTTCAACAACGACGGTACAGCTCTCTACCAGGCCTCCGCCGTACTCTTCCTGGCCCAGGCTCTCGGGATCAATTTGGATCTGGGAGACCAGGCGATCATCATGTTGACCACGCTCGTCGCCAGCATCGGTGCAGGAGGTATACCATCGGGCAGCTTCGTGACCATGCCGCTGATCTTTACCGCGGTCCGACTGCCCGTCGAGAAGCTGCCTCTGCTCCTGACGATCGATTGGCTGCTCGACCGCTGCCGAACCGTGTCCAACGTGCTGGGCGATATGACCGTGGCGGTGCTCCTGGACCTCGGAGGCAGGAAGCCAGAGCCAGCACTTGCCAGCGCGGATGCGAGCAGGGACTAAATTCTCAACCTCCATCGCCTCGGCCTCGTCTCCCGAAAAACCCTGGCGAAGCAAGTTTCGAATCAGCTCGCTGTAAAGATGCAAGATGATCGGAAACTGCATGCGCTCGCGTTTCGAGACCATCCAGTTCATCTGTCTCAGATGGTCCAAAGGCCAGAACGGCAGGGGCTCTCCAAAGCCATAGGCGGAGTGTACGGGGACCAGACCGTCGTTGGCGCCCTCTCGCTTCAGCAACGTCTCGTGGAGGTGTTGCAAAGGCCAGCAAATCTCGTCCTCGAACGGATCCCCCGCGATCGAAAAACAGGGGATCGAGCTGGGGACTCGAGTGCTCCTGTTGAATGCGCGGGCCCGCCTGCGCGTCACGTCCAGAAAACCGAGATGGTCGATTCCAAGAGCTTCCATCAACCGATAAGCCCAACCTGCGCGTTTGCTTGCCAGATCGGCGAGCGCAGAACCCAGATGTGGCGTTCCGATCGTCGTCAGGCTCAAGACGCGCTGGGACCAGGCAGGATCGGTCAGGAGTGCCCTCGCATCGAGCCCTCCCATGCTATGGCCAACGATATGGACGGGCTCGTCGCCGAACGCAGTTTCGATACGCTCGGCAAGCTTGCGAGCACGAAGCCCGACGCTCGCCGTCGGCGGGACCCGCGTCACCAACACGCGGTTGCCAAGCGACGCCAGGAACTCTGGAATCTCACGGAAATACCAGGCCAAGGTCAGTTTGCCCACGCCAATTCGGCTAAAGCCGAAGAGACCATGGGCCATTACAATCGGAGCATTGAGGCAGGCGCACATCGGGGTGTCGATCTTGCTTCTCGGGGGAAGACGGCGTCCTCGACCATCCTCGCCTGATTTTTTTTGAAATTATCGCGTCGGCTTCCGCGTTCGCTTCCTGCAGGAATTCTGAAACAGAAAAACCAAGAATCAAATCACTTTGCGAAAAGATCGCATAATCGGACCTTGCGGATGGCGAAAGAGCGACCGAAGATAACGATAGCTCCGATTCGAACGCGTATCAAACGAGCCCGCCATGCTGCTCCTGCACGGAATCATCCAATCGGCCGAGCTCTTTGAACTCGACGCCGAAGCGGGAATCATCGAAATGCTGCTCCGCGTCCAGGGCGTTGGACCAACCCATCCCAGAAAACTCGTCGTCCCCTACGAGCTCTTGCTCCAAGACGACAAGCTCGACCCAGACGTCCTGAAGGGAATTGGGTTCGAGGCCGAGGTCGAACAGGCCCAGGACCAGCGCTGGGTTGTGCGGCGGATCACACTCGCGGGGAAGATGCTCCAGGCCAACGATTCCTAGCCAGCGACAGTTCCGCTATCGGCCCGCCCGCGAGCAATCGTTCATAAAGCAACTCGTATCTCGAGACGACAACGCGCATATCGTATGTTTCTTCGACAAGCGCCCTTGCCGAGGAACCCAGCCGCCGAGCCAGCTCGCGGTCTTTAAGGAGCAAGAGAATCTTCTCGCACCAGTCCGAAACGTCGATAGGATCCGCCAGCAGCCCGGTAACGCCGTCTTCGACCAGGTCGACGTTCCCGCCAATCCGCGAGACCACGCATGGCAAAGCGGAGGCCATCGCTTCCAAAAGCGAATTGCTCATCCCCTCGGCGACCGAAGGCAAGACAAAAACGTCGGAGGCGCGCAGATGCTCGGCGGGATCGAACACGGACCCACAAAACCGAACGCAATCGGTGATTCTCCTGGACTCCGCCAACATTTCAAGCTTTCTGCGCTCGGGTCCATGACCAACCAGCAAGAGCGTAGCGCCCGTCGCCTTGGCGACTGCGGGCCAAGCCTCGAGCAACACCTCGAGGTTCTTCTGCGGATGAAGCCTGCCCGTGAACACGACCCGAGGTCCAGGGGGCAAGTCGTTCTCGAGCGAGCTCTCACCAGGCCTGAAATGGAACGCATCGACCCCACTGGCCATTCGCACCATGCGTTCGGCGGGAACGCCAAGGTCGAGCCACTCCTTCTCCACGCCCTGCGATATCGCCGCGAACGCCGTATTTCGAAGGATGATCGTGCGTAGGCGATCGAAGCCTTTGGTCTGGCATAGCTGTTGGGCCTCTCCAAACGCCCCTGAGCTCGCAGGTTGAACCAGAGTGGGTTTCTCCTTTAGACGACGTCTCGCCAGCCCCGAAGCAACCGCCTCCCAAAGCCCCTGATGGGCGTGTACGACGTCGAATGAATCGGCCAGTCGCTCGAGGGCCCGTGCTGCCGATAAAACGAACGAAATCCCAAACAATGGGCCGAGGTGGATCGATCGAATCCACCGATGGATGTGAATTCCTTGGACGATCTCGTCGCGCGGTTCAACCGGTACTTTGTGCGTCAAGACATGGACGAGGTGGCCTCTTCGAGCCAGCTCGATTCCCTGCGCGAACGCTTGCCTCTCTGCCCCGCTGGCGTGTGGATAGAAGTAACTGACGAGATAGCAAATGCGCAAGCGATGGTCCGAGATGGTCTCGCGATGTCGAAACGAAGTTTTGCATCATGAGAGCAATGTAGAAGGAGCGGACGTCTGCTTGTCCGCTCCCGCGTTGTGGCGAGGCGCCGGCCTCGATGATCCGGCCCTCGCAAAAAAATTGCACGTAAGCGCTCTAGAGAGGACGCCGCTGGATGTCGAGCGAATCTAGAACCTTGCCGTTGGCGTCGGAAATCTGTGAACCAGCGACGGTGATGTTCGTCACGGAATAGAGTTTGTTCGCCGCAGACGTGACGAGCACCGTCCAATCTCCATCGGGCACGCTGATGGCGTATCGACCCTTCGCGTCGGTCTTCTGAGCGCGATCGACATAAAGTTTAGTCCTGTTCATCAGGACGACCCGCACGCCTTCCTCGGGGTCCTTACTGGTCGAATCGGTCACAATGCCTTCGAGAACGGCCTTCGGCTTGATCGCCTTGGCAACTGGCTTGTTGACAGTGTGTTGAATTCCACCCGCGTCGGCAGGTTCAGGGGGCGTACCGGGCAAGGGATCGCTGTTCAGTGGATCGTCTCCTGGAGGCGAGCTCGTGTCTTTGCGATTGTCTTTCGAACTCGAAGTGATGGGCTTCTTGGTCGATGTCTCGTTGGGAGAGCCTTCCGAGGGCTTTGAAAGTTTGGGCATTGGCGCCGTGGCGTAATTGCAGTCGGTTGTGACGTAAGACGTCGTAACCACGCCCTCGTCGACAATCACGGGCCTGCGGGTTACGTAGTAGCTTGTTGCGACTGGCGCTGCGTAGTAAGCGCGGGTCGAGGTGACGATCGGCCGCTCGACAAGCCAAGGCCTAAACCTGCGAACTCGATAGTAAGCGGTCGGATAATACGCCGTTGGCAGAGCGCTTACGTAACTGGTGGGGAAGTAGGAGTAGCCGGTTGGCACGTACGAATAGCTTGTTGGCAGTAGGTAGGTGGTCGGCAACAGGGATGAGCTTGTGTAGACATACGAAGTCGGAACCGTGAGCACGGTCTCGGTTGGCACGTACACCGTTTGGAGCAAGCCGTTGGCGTGGGCTTGCTGTCCCACCAGCAGGGCAAAGCCGCCTGCCAGTACAGTCCACAATCGATTTCGGAACCGGAGCATTTGCGATAACTCCTCGAGCATCGGGAACTTGGCTTTTTTAGCCGGCAGACCGGCCGGATAAGTCTAGGTCGAATTATCCTGTTGAGAACGATTGTACCAGCCCGTTTGTTTGGTCTCTAGAACCGAGAAATCTCAATTCGGTTGCAATTCGAGTGAACTGGGTTTCAGGTCTTTTGGGAGCAGTGGCGCATTCCCTGAAGCGGCCCTACAGATCCCCCAATCGCCGTATTCCGCCGGTTTTGGAAAATCAAAGCGGAAAGCACTTGAAGAAATAGCCTAGCAACAATTCAAAACCAAGTGCAATTCCGAGACCGTCGAATTGGGGAATCGGGACAACCGTGCGTCGGTCAAACGGTGCTTCACGCCTTCGGTTCGAACGGATTCGGTTCGGTGATCGTGCTATAGAACCCAGGTCTGCGGTCTTTGATGCGGTCGAGCTCGTGCTTGCCTGGAACGCGGATCAATCGCTTCGTTCGGGCTTTGGCAGGGTCGACGTCGGCGTAAATGATTTCCTCGCCGTCAGGACTTGCCTTGGCAAGAACTTCGCCCGCTGGGCTTGCGATCGAGCTTCTACCCACGAATCGAAAGCCTTTTTCCTCGCCGACGCGGTCGACGGCAATCATGTAGACGACGTTCTCCAGAGCCCGACAAGGAACCATGTGGTCAGCGGCGGACTCCGAGTGTCTTGGCCAATTCGTCGGCAAGACCAACAAATCCGCGCCCAAAAGTGAAAGCACACGACCGGTCTCGGGGAACGTTCCGTCATAACAGATGTGCATGCCAATGCGAAGACCGTCGGCGACCAACACTTCCAAGGGCCTGTCCCCCGGGTCTGCGAAGCGATCGACGCCCAAGTAAGGCAAATGGATCTTTCTGTAGGTTCCCACCACCCCACTCGGACCTACCAGGGTACAGGCGTTGAAGAGCTTTTCGCCCGTTCGCTCCAAGAGCCCGAAGATCACGAACGCGGAGTGCTTGGCGCAGACCTTGGCGAACGTCTCCGTCGCAGGACCTGGGATCGTCTCGGAGTATGCGAAACCCTCGGCTTTGCTTGCAAAGCCATAGCCGGAAAGAGCGCACTCGGGAAAGACCACGAGCTTGGCGCCGGCGCCGACGGCCTCATCGAACTTTGCCAACATCGCCGCCAGGTTGGCATGGTTCTCCGCCAACTTCGGGTCCATCTGCACGCCGGCGATTTTAACGAGTGACGGTTCGCTCATGAGATCTCAGCTCCAGAATTCTGTTGATTTGGCTTTTCCAGCGGTTCCGCGTCGAAGAAGAAAGTAACCCATCGGGGGTCGGGCTTGGGGGACAATAGGCTCACGACCACGCCGGCAATGAGAGACGCCAAGAGCCCCCAGACGCAAGGATCGAATCCCATGAGATAATAGGGTCTAAACGATGCTGAAGGAGCGCCGATCTCGGGGTTCGGAGGCAGCAGCCGAACGATTGGACTGTCTTGCGGCAGCATTCCGATCCCATACAAAAGAAGCATAGTCCCCGCCCCGACTAAACACGCAGCCATCGCCCCTTGGGCGGTGGCCCTGCGCCAGAACGCGGCGAAGAGCGCGGGCACGAGAAACGCCGAGGCCATCCCCGCACTCGAGAATACGATGATGAGCTGGAGAAACTCGAGCTTGCGCATCGCCAAAAGCGCCACGAGCACGCCCACTGCAATCGTTGCCGCGTAGCTTGCGAAGGCAAGCTCGCGCTCGCTCGCGGCGGGCCTCAGGAACCTCTGGTAAACGTCGCGCACCAAACCCGACGACACGATCAGTAGAAATCCGCTCACGGTGCTCATCACAGCGCCATAAGGCGCTGCCATGATCAGCCCAGCCAGATACGGATTGGCAAGGGTGATCACCAGGCTCGGCATCGCCTCGTCGGGAGTTTTCAGGTCCGGCAGGATGCTCCGGGCCATCACGAAGATTAGAACCAGGGGCACATAGATAATGAAGTTATAGAATGTCAAATAGATCATTGAGTATCGGAGCGTTTTCGAATCACGAAACGCCATCAACCGCACCAAAGTCGACGGCTGGCCCATTCCGGTGATCGCCCACATCACGAAATAGGAAAACGCCAGCGAGAGTGGATGAAAATCCCTTCCCGCCCCAGGTCCAAAAGCGAACCCAGGGCCCGTCTGCTTCATGCCCGCATAGGTGGCGTGAGCCAATCCTCCGGAACGCTCGATCGCCAAAGGCAGTAGGATCATCACGCCAATGGCCATGACGATGCTCTGAAAAACGTCGGTCCAGACCGCCGCGAGGAAGCCGCCATAGGCTGTATAGGCCACAACCGTCGCCGAGAAAATCAACAGACCAGCGAGATAGCCCTTGTCGATCTCGATGTTCGCGTTTGCGGCAAAAGCCCATTCGTAGGCCTGTTCGGGGAGGACTTTTTTCATGATCACCCCCCCTGCCCGGAACTGAGCGATCAAGAAACAGCAAAGAAAGAACATCACGAAAAGGCTTGTGACGAGCCCGAGAGCTGGGCTTTTGAATCGCTCGCGGAAGAAGTCCGGTAGGGTGATCGCCCCGGTCTTGCGCGAGATCTGACCGATCCGCTTGCCCAGAATTCCCAGGACCGTCAGCGGCGCCACCATGTATGAAGCAATCCAAAGACCGACCACCCAACCGTAGGTGTAGACCAGGGAGGGGAAGCCGACAAACGTGCCCCCGCTCATCACCGCGGCTGTGAGAGCAACGGCAAAGGCGCCCAGCGACCGATTCCCCAGAAAGTACTTGCGAAGGAACCCTGGCTTATTGCGAAGTCTGGTTCGCAATAAACCCCAGACCAAGCGATACGATCGTAAAGAGCACAAGCGCAAGAGCGCTCTCGGCTCGCTGGCGACGGTCGCCGCGGCCAGCACCACGAAGCCCGTCATCGGGCGTCCCCTTCAAACCCGGCGGAGCCTTCCCGGATCTCGTGCTCGAGGTGGATCGTGTGGTCAAGGCCGAGGTCGTCTTCCTTGACGAAGAGCGCCGAGAACAGCACGTTGGCGATCCCGCAGACCACCCACGGCGCCATCACCCCCCAGAAGAACCAGCTTGGAACGCCCATGATCGGTTGAACGTCGCTCGGCCCCAGATCTCGCCCGGGTCGAAGGTATCCAAGGAAGTAAGAATAAAGACACGAGTATGCAGTGCACGCAGTCCACAAAAATGCGATTACAATCGCTTCTAGTCGTGAGTGGACGAACACTGGATCGAGTCGTCTCTTGATCGGTTCGATCCGTGGCGTCTTTGGCACGTGCTCGGGTCTCTAGGGAGGCGTTGTCGAGGGGCGTCTTAGTTCGTGGCGACGGGGCCGAGGGCTCTCGTAAAGAACTCGAGCGTGCGCTCGGCAATGTACTTGCGATCGGACTCCTTGCGGGATCCATGCCGAGAATCGGGCAACGGCAGGAACTCGAATGGTTTGCCCGCGGCGACAAGCGCATTGGTCAGCCTGGCGGAATGGCGGAAGTGGACGTTCTCGTCCAACAATCCATGGATAAGCAAAAGCTTTCCCTTCAGTTTGTCCGCACAATGCAGAACGGACGACCTTTTGTAGCCTTCGGGGTTGTCCTTGGGCGTGCCCATATAACGCTCGGTGTAGCAGGTGTCGTAGCCGTCCCAATCGGTAACGGGGGCGATCGAAACCCCGGCATGAAACGTCTCGGGCGCTAGCAGCAAGGTCCGCAGAGTCATATACCCTCCGTAACTGCCCCCAGTCACGCCGACGCGGGTGGGATCGATCTCCGGAAAGCTCGCGGAAGCGAACTTCACCCCGTCGACCTGATCCTGTACTTCAATCGAGCCCATATCGCGATTGATCGGCGCCTCGAACACGTGCCCCCTGCCGCAAGAACCCCGGTTGTCGATCTTCCAGCAAGCGAAACCGTGCTCGGTCAGATAATGCGCTCGAACATCGGCGGTCATGTCCCAGCTATTGTTCACATACTGAAGATGCGGGCCACCGTATAAGAGCACGACCAATGGCGCCTTCGTTCCCAACGGTTTGTTTTTGGGAGCGTAATAGAGCCCAAAAAGCGTCATCCCGTCTCGATTCTTGAACTCCGTCGGTTCGGGCGGCGGCATTGAAAGTTCGTCGACCCGAGGGTCCTTCGCCGCGTCGTGGATCGTCGCCAGCAGCTTGCCGTCGCGGCTCTTCAGAACGGTCTTCGGAGGATGCTTCCTGGTCGAGTATGTATCGACAAACGTCTCGCCGTCGCTGGAGACGACAGCCTTGTGGACGCCTGCCTCGCCAGTCTTACGGCGAATCGATCCGCCTTCGAGAGATACAAGATAAAGTTGACTCTCGAGTGGATCCTCAGCCCCCGCGAGGAACCAAACCTCGCGTCTTTTGACGTCGAGCTGAACGATCGCATCAACAGGCCACTCTCCGGACGTCAGCACCCGGACGAGCCTGCCCGATTTATCGTGAAGCTCGATGTGTTTGTAACCTGTGCGCTCTGAGGTCCAGACGATTTCACCGGTTTCAGGCACAACCCGAAGGTCGTCGTGCAAGTTCACCCAGTCGCTTGCTTTCTCCTCGATCAGAACCGATTTCGACCCGCTCTCAATATTGATCCGGTAGAGCCGCAATTGCTTTTGATCGCGAAAGGACCTGTACCAGCAGATTCTTGGCGTCCTCCCAGTCGACCCGAGCCAGATAAAAATCGTCCCCATCGCTGGCCAGGTCGACCCACTTGGTGGACCCGCCGGCGGCTGCGACAACCCCAAGCCTCACCTTCGCGTTGGCCTTGCCTGGGAAAGGGTAACGATGCGTCTCGACCGAGAACGCGTCTCCCCCCTCATGCGCGATCGTATAAAGAGGAATCGCTCGCTCGTCGGTCTCTTGGTAGGCAATGTGTGAACCATCGGGCGACCACCAGAAGCCCGTCGATCTGTGCATTTCCTCTTGAGCCATGAATTCGGCAAGCCCATGGGTAAGGCCCTCGGTCGCACCTTCGGTGAGCTTCGTTTCCGTCTTAGTCGCGAGATCGAGGACGTAAAGTTCGCCGTCGCGAACGAACGCGACGCGAGTTCCCTCGGCGTCGAGCTTGGGGTCGATCTCGGGCGAACTCGTTTTGGTGATCTGCTCGAGTTCGCCCTTGCCGTCTTTTTGGAGGTAGAGGTTCGATCGGATCGGGAACACCGCCGTTTGCGACTTCGACGCCCTCGACACACTGGTGATGCCGGTCTCTCGAACTCTCTGACGCTCTCGTCGGAGTGCCTCCTCGAGCGAGACGTTTGCTTCGCTCGTGCCCTCGCCTGGCGGTCTTGCGGTCACCTTGGCGGGCTCGGCGCCTTGCAATTCCAGGCGCCAGAGTACGCGATCGAGCGAACCCGAATCGGACAGCAAGAATTCGACGCCCTTGCCGTCGGTTGAATACGTTACGCCGCCAGGAACCACGGTTCCAGGCGCTGGCAACTTGGCGACGTCGGCCGCGACGACCGCACGCCGAGCCTCGGGTCGCACGGCTTTCTGGTCGTCGCCTTCGATCGCGTTCGTCGTCACGATGGCAAGAGCACAAAAAAGCGAACAGTTGATCATAGAAGTGTTGTTATCCCGAGGTGGTCGATCTACCCGAGCTTGACGGTCACCGTCTTGCTCTCGGTGTAATGCTCCAGCGCTGCCTCGCCGTTTTCGCGGCCCTGGCCCGACATTTTGAACCCGCCGAACGGAGTGGTCGAGTCGACGATGTGGTAGCAATTCACCCACACCGTGCCCGCTTTCACTTGCTTGGCAAAGAGATGGGCCTTATCCAGATCCTTGGTCCAGACCGCCGCCGCAAGCCCGTATTGCGTGTCATTGGCCCTCGGGACCACCTCGTCGAGCGATTCGAACGGCAGAACCGAGACGACGGGACCAAAGATCTCGTCCCTGGCGATTGCCATATCGTCCTTGACGTCGTCGAAGATCGTCGGTTCTACAAAGAACCCGTTGTCCCCTTTTCGTTTGCCTCCGGACACCAGTTTCGCGCCCTGCTTTTTGCCGAGATCGACATATCCCAGGATCTTATCCATCTGCTCTTGGGAAACCTGGGGACCCTGTTGCGTCGAGGGATCCAAGGGATCGCCAATCTTGCGTCCTTTCGCCTTCTCTGCCAACCGTTCGACGAACTCGGCCTTCACCTTCTTCTCGACGAAAAGCCTGCTGCCCGCTGTGCAGCACTGGCCGCCGTGAAAGTAAATCGCGTGGAATGCGCCCTCGACCGCTGCCTTCATGTCGGCGTCGGCGAAGATCACGTTCGGGCTCTTTCCGCCCAACTCGAACGTTACCCGCTTGAGCGTATCCGCTGCCTGTTTCTGAATGATCTTCGCTGTGTCGACGTGACCAGTAAAGGCGATCTTGTCGATATCTGGATGGCTGACGATCGCCGCTCCAGTCGTCTCGCCGAACCCGTTGACCAGGTTGACGACGCCGGCTGGAAAGCCCGCTTCGATCGCCATTTCGCCGATCCGAAGGGCCGTCAACGGAGTCTGCTCGGCTGGCTTCATGACGATGGTGTTGCCGCATGCGAGTGCAGGGCCCCACTTCCAGGCCAGCATCAACAGCGGGAAATTCCAGGGGATGATCTGACCGATCACGCCCACAGGCTGACGCAGTGTATACGAAAGGAACGACCCACGGACTGGGATGGTCTTGCCTTCGATCTTATCGGCCCAGCCCGCGTAATAACGGAGCGTGTTGACGACGCCTTCCATATCGCCTTGAGAGTCGGCGATCGTCTTGCCGCAGTTAAACGATTCGAGCGCCGAGAGCTCGCCTGCGTGCTTTTCGACCAGGTCGGCCAGCTTGAACATCAGCTTGCCGCGATCAGCCGCGTCCATCTTCGACCACGGGCCCTTTTCGACGGCTGCGCGGGCTGACTTGACGGCTCGGTCGACGTCCTTCGCGGAGGCAGCGGACACTTCGGCGATCGTCTCGCCGGTCGATGGATCGTAGGTCGAGAACGTCTCGCCGTCCGACGATTCGACCCACTCGTTGTTGATCAAAAGCTTGGTTTGTTTGATTGTCGGAGACTTGGGGCGGGAGAGAACGGCTTGCGCCATGGCTTCGACCTCCGTTGCGGCTACCTGGGATGATCCTACGCGTCCATGCCTATGGTCGACCGCTCGGAGGCGGATGTCAACCCTGCAAAGCCGTGAGGCTCAATCGGTCGGAAGAGGTCCTGACGGGGCGAAACGTATCTCGTACGAAGGCTCACTGGAAGTCGTGATCGTGTTACCAAGCCCAGCGTTCTTGCTATCGCAGACGATACGAAAACGCTCCGAGCAACTCGCCCCTTTCGCTGCCGTGACAGAGCATGCAGCGCTCTCCGCTTCGGACAGCGCCCAACATGCGAACGCCTTCACCCGTTTGACTCGAGAAGAGGTCTTCGCCGTGCCTCAGAGTCTCGAGTGCCAGACTCTCGAATCGGTCGAGCGGACGGGTTGGCGTATCGTGCATTTTGTCCATCGCGGGCAGATGGGTTGAAACATAGACCTGGGGTTCGTCGTGCGTTAGAAGGCTCACGAGCTCGATGGATTGGACTTTCCAGCTCTTGACCGGTTTGGGGACCTTGCTGAATCGGTGAGTAAGGAAGCCAGCGACGTGTTGTCGGTCTTTGAAATAGCCGAAGCCCTTGGCGTACACAAAATCCAGAATACTCTGATCGAGCATACCGAGAAGTGCTTCATCGGCCTCCGTCGGCAGAGCTCGAAGCTCGCCAGGCGACCACTTCTCATCGAGCCTAACGCCGGGTTGATTAGGAACCGACGACTCGCGCAGGTTCTCTTTCAGGCTGTCCTCGGTGGTATAGATCATTCTGATCGCACCAAAGCCCGGACTGTTAATGAACAACTCGACAGCCTCTTCGTGGAGACGCATGAGCTGCCATTCTCGAAATCCATTGAGATCTTGCGAGACCGAATCGTCCAACCGCGACAGCCTTGCCAGAGACTTGGCCGACGGCGCCTCGTCTCCCGAGATCTTTCGAGACTTCGGCGCTCGCGCTACCATCGACTCGTACGGGTAGAGCGATCGCAGTCGAGCATATTCGCGCTGGGATTTCCAAATGCCAATCCCGGCGGGAACGTAGGCGGTCAGGGTCGCTGCGCAGGAAAAGAGCAGAAAGAAGAATGCGCCCCGGCGGCTGTATCGCCAACCCAGGGCTGCAAGAGCGATCAGGAGGGATTGAAGGAAAACCACCGGAAAGAAGGGGACGATTGCGAAGCCCACCCAAAAGACTGCGCATGCGCCGATGATCTTGGCGAGGACGTGACGACGCTGCCAGGCGAACACGTTGACTATTAGCAACAGTACAGCCGAGAGGATCAACGAGATGTGCAGCATCGTTACGGGCTCCTACACGACGTATTCGATCGACCCGATCAAGCACACTGCGTCACTTGAATCGAAGATAACACGATTCGCCTCATGAACAAGCCGCCCAGAACACTCGACGGCGGGCGCCACAATGTTCGCAGCTCTCTTAACTGGATTTCCCAAGGTCGACCGGCATCTCCCGGAGTCCTCTCAGTATTAAGCCTTTCTTCCATCGAAGCTTCTCGACTTCAATGTCCAATCGCGTCTCGGGCGCACGACGCAGGAGCGTTTCGATGGCGATCCGCCCCTCGAGCCGAGCTAGCGGAGCACCCAGGCAATAATGGATCCCCCGGCCGAAGGCGAGGTGCTTGTTGGGCGAGCGCGCCAGATCGAGCTCGTCGGGGCGGTCGAATTGTCGCTCGTCTCGATTGGCCGACGCGAGCACAGCGAACACCACTCCACCTTTGGGGATTCTCACGCCTTCGATGGAAAGGTCCTCGCGGGCATAACGCTCGGTCGCCATTTCCACTGGACTGTAGAATCGAAGCAACTCTTCGATCGCCGCATCCATCAAGGCCGGGTCGCTCCGGAGTCGAGCGAGTTGCTGTGGATGTTCGAAGAGGGCCAGCATCCCGTTGCCGATGAGATTGACGGTCGTCTCATGCCCTGCAATCAAGAGCAAGACGATCATCGCGACGAGCTCTTCCTCATGAAGATGGTCGCCGAGTTCCTCAGCCTTGACGAGGGCGCTTACCAGATCGTCTCGAGGTTCGCGTTTGCGGTGCTTCACCAGCTTCTGGATGTACCTCAGGAAGGCAAGACCACTGGGGATCACTTTCAATCGCGACCAGATCGACCAATTGGCAGCCAACATCGCGTTGGACCAGCGATGAAAACGAACCTGGTCCGCAGCCGGCACTCCGAGCATTTCGGCAATTACCGTCGCGGGCAGCGGCAAGGCGAAGTCGTTGATCAAGTCCATCCGACCCTTGGGAAGTGCAGAGTCGATCAGTTCGTCGGCCAGCGATTGCACGCGCTGGGCGAGATTCTCAACGAGTCGCGGCGTAAACGCCTTATGAACCAGACTTCGGAGCCGTGTATGATCCGGAGCGTCGAGATCGAGCATGTTGCGTTCGAGCGCCTTGATCGCGCGGCATCCAGGGCTCTCTGTCAGCCTGCTCCGGCGTCAACGCGTTGAGCTTGTCCTTGGCAAACCGATCGTCCGCCAGCACGGAGTCGACGTCTTTGTAACGCGTGAGCAGCCACGCGTCCGACTTCCCAGCCATCGGCACGCGATGAACAGGCGACTCGGCTCTGAGTCTTGCGTAGTATGGATGTGCACTCGCCTTGAAACGCGGACTGGCGATGTCGACTTTGGGGATTTCAGCCATGATTCGTCGCCGTTCGGGTTCGTTCTTTGGGGCCTCGCCGCTTCCAGCATTCGGCGACTCCTCGGTTGGGCTTTCGACCGAGGCTACTTTATGGTGGGCGTCCTCGAAGCGGAAGCCAACGTTCGTTCCATGGTAACTTCTATGCAGATTCAACCACCCGAAGAAGGGCGCTCCGAACGCTCGAGCCGTCCTCCGATTACGTCGACGCATCGCGATGAAACTGAACGAGCAAGTACTCCAGTTCGCCGCTTTGTTCGACTGCGTCGACGACGTCCTCGTCTGGATCAAGGATCGTTCAGGTCGTTATCGCTGGGTCAACAGAGCGTTCCTCATCAATGATTCACTGGCAAGAGGTGCGTCCGAGGCGCGCGACGTTCTTGGAAAAACCGACTTCGACCTCTCGCCCGCGTTCCTTGCTGAACAATTTCGGCTCGACGACGAGTACGTCCTGTCAGGAAAACGAATCGTCGATCGGATCGAACAGGTGGGTCAACCCGACGGGAATTTCGTCTGGAACATCACGAACAAGATCCCGTTGTTCGATTTGTCTGGTACCGTGGTCGGTACGGCGGGGATCACCCGAAGGCTCGCTTCGGAATCGCCCTCGAGTGCGCCCGGTTCGATCTTCACTCCGGTGCTTGCTTATATCAGGGACCATTACCAGGAATCGATCACGAACAAGCGTCTCGCGAACCTGGCGCATCTCTCGCTCAGAGCATTCGAGCGCAAGTTCTTGGCTGAGTTCCATCTGACTCCTCAAAAGTACCTGAGGAGACTGAGGCTTCAAATGGCCAGCAGAGCGCTCGTTTTCGCCAATCAGACGCTCGCCGAGGTGGCGCATGCTTGCGGTTTTGCCGATCAAAGCCACTTCACTCGCGAGTTTCGCCGTCACTTCGGCCGCACGCCTCGCGAATATCGCGAGCATTACGCGCGGTGAGCTGCGATCGACGCTCGCGTTCCAAAACCTGACGCTCTCGAGCAAGAATTTTCGGATCAGCAGGCGGTAAAGTCCTTGTCCGTGCGGAAGCGAACGCTCTGGTTCGCCCATGTCCAATCGAGGTTTCGACAATGATCGCAAAACGCTCGCTTATCCTCTCAGCGTCTGCAATTCTGGCGACGGCCCTGGTGCTCGCCGGCCAGGACGATGCGCCGAAGGGATTCTCTCCTCTGTTCAATGGCAAAGACTTCAGCGGCTGGATCGTTCCCGAGGGCGACGGCGGACACTGGAAGATCGTCGACGGAGTGATCGACTACGACGCTCAAAGCCAAAGCAAAGGCGATAAGTGCCTTTGGAGCGAACGCGAATACGGCGACTTCGTCCTCCAGCTCGACTGGCGGATCAAAGAAGCTCCGTTCGTCAATAAAAACATTCCTTATATCTTGCCCGACGGCACGCACGCGAAAGACGTCCACGGCAAAGAGCTTCGTCTGCCTCTTCCCGACGCCGATTCGGGCGTCTACTTGCGAGGCGACGGTTGGTTCCAGGCGAACATTTGGTGCTGGCCGATCGGTTCGGGAGAGCTTTACAGCATCCGCACCGACCCGAAAACGTCGCCCGAGCTCCGGGCGGCGGCAACCCCCAGCACCCAGGCCGACAATCCTGTGGGAGAGTGGAACCACTTCGAAATCACTGTGAAAGGGAAGACTGTCAAAGTGGTTTTGAACGGTAAGACCGTCATCGCCGGGGCGACCATTCCCAACATCCCCTCGCGAGGCAAGATCGCGCTCCAGCACCACGGCGCCAAGAACAAGGAGGGCGAGTGGATCGGTCCGCCGAGCCTGGTCCAGTTCAAGAACATCGCGATCAAAGAGCTCGATTGAAGCCCAGGCGAACCACTTGCGGGAGATCCTCGATGATCGTCCGACCCTGCCGCAACATAAGCTTATGCCTCGTTGCCGCCGCGTTCCTGTTCTCGAGTCGAAGCGCCTCGGGTGACGGCCAGCCGCCAATTCGGGTGCTGATTCTATCTGGCGAGGAACACAGCTCGAATCGTGAGAACGATACGACGGCTGACCTTTCCAAAATCCTCGAGAACACCCGACGATTCGACGTCAAGCTCTGTGAAGTCCCCTCGGGATTGTCCGCAAAGGCGCTCGAGGGTTTCGACCTTGTGATCAACAACGGCTCTCACCCGGGCCCGAGTTTAGACTTTGCCGAGGCGCTTGCCGCGTTCGTAGCCTCGGGCAAGGGCGTCGTCGTCACTCCCCGAGGGCTCGATTCCGCCCTTAAGAAGCGATCGACGCCTCTGCCTTCTTTTTCCTTCCACCCGCTCGAAATGACGCCGACTCCACCTCAAAGCGTAGTCTTCCTCGACGTGACGATCGACAAAGCCGACCACCCAATCGTCGGCGGAATGTCCGCTCGGTTCAGGACAGCGGATTTGGTTCCAAGCGGGGTCGTCCTGAGTCAAGGCGTCGAAACCCTCGCATTCGCCTCGCCGGTTCGCGGCGGAAAGTCCGAGCCCGTGCTGGCTGTTTCAAACGTCGGCAAGGGAAGAGTCGCTGCTCTCACTCTGGGCCACGATCGTTCGGCGATCCACGAGTCTGCTTTCGCCGCGCTGTTCGCGAGGATCTGTGAATGGGCAGGCAGCGGCGTCGTCACGCTTCCGCCCACGTCCAGACCTTCCAGACCCGCGCCTGGCGCAGTTCGGGCTCTGCTCATCACCGGCGGGCACGACCACGAAGCGTCTTTCTACGGCCTGTTCGAAGGATACGACGACCTCGATTGGCTTCCTGTCGATACCAGTGCGAATGCGTTCAAGAACGATCTGCGTGAGAAGTACGACGTTGTGATCATGTACGACTTCACCCGCGACCTCGACGACGTCTGCAAACGGAACCTTAGGGATTTCGTCGAGAGCGGGAAAGGAATCGTCGTGCTCCATCATGCGCTCTTGAACTATCAGACCTGGGCATGGTGGTCCGAAGACGTCGTCGGGGGACGCTATCGCCTCCAAAAGGAAGGCTCGAGCCCCTCTTCGAGCGTCAATAACGATCAATCGATCGACGCGACCCCCGCGTCTAGCCACTCTGTACTCTCGGGAATCACGCCGTTTCACATCAACGACGAGGCGTACAAGAATTTGTACATGTCGGAGAAGATCACGCCGTTGTTAACGACCGACAACCCGACGAGCGATGTGAACCTGGCGTGGATAGGACCCTGTAAGACGTCGAGGGTCGTTGCCATTCAACTTGGTCACGGACACTCGGCGTTTGGACACCCATCCTACAGAAAGCTCGTACATAACGCGATCGTCTGGTCCGCTGGCAAAACTCCCTAAGGCTCTAAAGCCACTCGAAGGTTCTCAACACAAGAGGTGAAGAAAATGAAGCTTGGCCTTTACAGTATCACCTACATGGGCCTTTGGTATCGCGGCGAGGCTCTGACACTGCCGCAGATGATCGCCAAGGCAAAAGAGTTTGGTTACGACGGCATCGAGATCGACGGCAAGCGGCCTCACGGAAACCCGCTCGATTGGCCCAAGGCCAAATGTACGGATCTCCTTCAAAGGGCCAACGACGCTGGTCTCGAAATCTATGCCGTGGCGGCGAACAATGATTTCAGCAACCCAGTACCAGAGGTACGTGAAGCACAAATCGCCTACGTCCGCGAGCTCATCCGCATGACGTCCGACGTCGGAGCTCCGGTCCTGCGCGTCTTCCTTGCTTGGTGGGGCGTGACGAGACATCCTCAGCTTGCGACTTACGACATCGCCGAAGGCTATTGGCCAATCGTCCACGCCAAGTTCACAACCGAGGAAATCTGGGGCTGGTGTCGCGAAGCGCTCGTCGAGTGCACTGGTTATGCAGGCGACGCGGGCGTAACGCTTGCACTCCAGAACCACAAGCCGTTGATCAACGACCACAACGACCTATTGCGCATGGTTCGCGAGGTCGATTCGCCGCATCTGAAGCTCTGCCTCGACGCTCCACTTATGCCCGATCGCAGCGCCAAGGGCATTCGTGAAGGCGCACTGGCGGTCGGTCCGCTCCAAATGCTTACGCACTTCGGCGGCGAGTTCGAACGAAAGCCCGATGGGTCGATCCATGGGTTCGAGCGCAACGACGGCATCGTCGGCGAGGGCACAAACGACTACTATCGACATTTTGCTCGAGCCATGGACGAGATTGGCTACGAAGGCTATATCGGCTACGAGCTCTGCCATCAACTCCCCGTCGCGAACTCCCAAACCGTTGGGATCGAATACGCGCACGACCAGGCCCGGCTCGCCGCCGAGTTCATGCGTTCGATCATTGATTCGGAATCCAAGGTTCAGGCCTCCGCCGCGCGCTAGTCATAGGAGCCTCTCATGAAGACGGCGCGAATCGTGGTCGCTTTGGCGGTCGTCTTGGGGTTGACCGCGCCAGCCCCGCCCAAAGCGGGCCGAAAGCGGTTGCTCATTATTGGGCAGAGCAAAGGATACCAGCACGAGGCGATCTCGACCGCGATGGTCACGCTCTACAATCTGGGCAAGAGCTCTGGGCTCTGGGAGGCGTATTTCCGCACCGATTGCACAGCGATCACCAAAAAGCCGCTCAAATACGGGGCAAAGAATCTGAACGATTTCGACGCGATCGTTTTCTTCACCGACGGCGATCTCGATATGGATGAATCGCAGAAGGCCGACCTCTTGTCGTTCGTCCGAGACGACGGCAAAGGCTTTATCGGCGTCCACTCTGCAGCCATCACGTTCACCTCCTGGCCGGAATACGGCAAGATGCTCGGCGGCCAATTCGACGGCCATCCGTGGGGCGAGTTCGATGCTCCTCTGGTCGTCGAAGACCCGGACTTTCCCGGGATGAAGCACATGCCAGCCGCATTCAGCATGAAAGACGAAATCTATCAGATCAAGCAGTATTCGCGTGAAAATGTGCGCGTCCTTATGCGGTTGGACGCTGCGAAAGTGGATCTGAGCAAGAGCGGAGTGCATCGTAAGGACGGCGACTTCGCGGTTGTATGGGCTCGAAGCTACGGCAAAGGAAGGGTCCTCTTCAACGGACTCGGCCACTCGCTCGACGTTTGGGAGCGGGACGATTTTCAGAAGATGATGCTCGACTCGATTCGTTGGTCGATGGGCCTGGTTCCCGGCGACGCGACGCCCAGGCCTTTGCCCGCCAAAACCGAGGTCAGCCGCGTCCGCTAAACCAAAAGACCGCGGAGGCGATCATTACTAACAGGATCAAGGCGACGTAAACCTTCACAAAGAAGCTCAAGAATCCAAACGTCTTTCGAAGATTGGTCAATGCATCCATCAGGTGCTGGACGTCTTTTCCTTTGGTTTTGCCTACCATCTCGAAGGAGCCGGCCGCCCTTCTCATCCAGTCGGCGAAGACCAAGAGTAAGAGGGCCACAAGCCCGGTGAGGATTCCACCCTGGACGATTCCGGGCGTACGGACGTTGGCAAAGACGAGTGCAACCGTTGCGATCAAGTAGAGCACTCCAAGGATCACGATCGGCGCTGCAACCCAGCGGATCTCCCTTGCGAGGCCGACAATGATCTGGTTTTGTGCGCTGTCGAATTCGTATTCGCGAAGAGATGCCGTATGAGCTGCTGGGGAAGGCGCATCCATTTTTGGAACCTTGCGTTGAAGATGGTTTCAGGTTCTGTCCGAAGCCGGGTCATGGATTCTCAAGGGGACGTTTCGAGCGAGATTCAGTTCGATTTCGCCCGAAAAACGCACCTCCCGATTGTCGTTTTGACGTTGGATTGTCCATGGCTCCAGGCTATTCGCACGTAGCCTGGGAATCTTACTCCGGATTTCCTGCTTGTTGGAACTTGACGACTCCGGATATTGCGTAGCCCTGCGACTGTTGTCGATAATGCGAAGGCCTGGGAACTGGTCGTTGAGGATCGCGAGCCCGCACCCCACATTCACCCGGCGAAGTTCCCCTGATTGAGGCGTGCGATGACGATCCGTCCGATCCTTGTTCGAGAGTTGACCGCCCTGGCTCGAGCAGGGCGTACGATCTCGGGAAGGGTCTGGTTCGCCGCCTTTGCCGCGCTGGCCGTCGTCGGGACGTTCTTAGTCCAGGCTTACTGGTCGCATTGGGCGCCGACCGGGGCTCATATTGGCGTAGCGGCTCGTCAGGCCTTTCGCATCCTGGTTTTCTTTCACGCGACTTCTTGCTTTGCTCTTCTCAGCCGTGGGTCGCTGAGCATCGCCGGAGAGAAGGATCGCAGGACGCTCGACTTCTTGCTGACCACGCAGTTGTCGAGCGCCGACGTCATTTTCGGCAAACTGGGGTCTTGCCTGGTCGAATTTGTCTCGATCATCGCGGCTTTGGCGCCTTTCTTGGGGCTTCTCGTCGCCCTTGGCGGGATCGATCCACGTTTGATCCTAACGCTCTACTGTGCCGTCGCCACCTCGGCTCTGGCGCTGGCTTCGCTCGCGATCTGGGTTTCGACCATCTCTGAAAGCAGCAAAAAGGCTGTAAACCTCTCGGTCGGATCCGTCATGTTGTGGTGGTTTCTGCCCTCGGTTTTGCCGTTCGTTCTGCCGATCCTGCGCATCCCGTTCCCCTGGTGGCTCGCTACGCCGAATTTTTGGCTGATGCAGAGCGGTCCCGTCTTCGTGTTGTCTTCGAGCGTTTTTGGAGGTCTTTCCTTTGTCCGCATCGTCGACGCGGTCGTCGTGATGTGCTGGCTCCAGGTTCTGGTCGCGTTGGTATTCACCGCCGCTTCGATCGTTCAACTTCGATCAGCGCACCGTACGTTCGCCGGCGCCGACGGTTCGGGAAGCTCAGTACGAGTGTTCGGTCGAAGAGTCCCGCGCCGATTGAGGCCGGACGTCGGCGACGACCCGATTATTTGGCGTGAGCGTTACACAGGAAGGTCGACTGGCTTTTCGCTCTTGCTGGATCGCCTGATCCAATTGTCGATTGCCGGAGGTTTTCTTTATTCGACCGCCTACTTCGCCTGGCCTGCGCTACTGGAGGTCTGGCGCAATGGTTTTGCATCGGGCTTTTCAGGACCAGAACCGCCCGAACTGAACCTCTTCGTTCGTATGATGTTCCCTGGCTCCGTCGCCCAAACACTCGACTCGGCGCGCATCGCTTTCAACGTGTTCATTCGAATATCCTCTCTTACGACGGCTCTCTTCATCGCCGTCTGCACTCCAGGATTCGCAGCCCAGTCGATCTTGAACGAACGCGCCAAAGAAACCTGGACCAGCCTGATCGCGACGCCTCTCTCCGCGTTCGAGATCCTCCGATCGAAGTTCATCGTCACTCTCTGGCGGTTGCGCAAGGGCGTCGTCGCGCTACTTGTGCTTTGGACTCTCGGCTTGGCGACCGGTTCGCTCCACCCAGTCGGGTTTGCCCTGGCCCTCGCCCTGCTGACAGCCTGGACCGGTTGTTTGGTCACGATTGGCTTAATGTTCGGATTGCGGCAGAACACCGCGCAAACTGGCGGAAATTCGCTGCTGTCGCTATCTATGCTTTTGTGGACGTGCGGATTCCTGCCCTACCTGCTACCAAAGAGGTTCTCGTCGGTGTTGCTCGGATTTCCGTCGCTTCTGTTCGACCTCTGGCTTGGACTTGTTTCATACAAAGACTTCGGTTTGGCAAGTCCGCTCGGTCGCTATCTTCCGCTCGAGTGGATGAGAATTCTCTCAGGCGAAAATGGGCTTCAAGCGGCTGCTGCCTTGCTCATTGGCGTTACTCTGCCGGTGGTATTGGGCCTTGCCGCCTGGCACTATTCCGTAACGCACTTCGACAGCCTGGTCGGCAGGCCATTCCGAGACAAGGGAAAACGAGACGAACTGGCGTACAATAGCGTCCAGACTCGAGCGACCGTCCCCGCCTGAACTCTCGGAGCAGACTTGAGATGCATACGCCTCGGACCGAAAAATCGCAACCCACGCGTTCAGGTGAGAGGGGGTTGCAGGCCATCGGCGTAGTCAAGCTGTTCACTTCGTTGGCGCTCGTGGCCTCGGCCTTCGGACTCTTTCGCTTGATGCACGCCGACGTGGGAAAAGCCATCGAGCACTTCGCTCTTCGGGTTCACCTCGACCCCGACAGCCGTATCACGAAGTTCCTTGTGTCCAAAGTCGGTGGGCTCAAACGAACCGACTTCGAAATCATCGCCCTTGGAGCTTTCCTCTCAGGGCTTCTGGAAATCGTCGAAGGCATTGGGCTGATATTCAAGAAAACCTGGGCAAGCTACCTCACGGTCGTCGCCACGGCTCTCTTGCTGCCCGTCGAGATCTACGAAATCACACAGAAGGTCAACCCTGTACGCATTGGGGTGTTTGTCGTCAATATCGCCATTCTCGTCTACTTGATCGTGAATTTGATCAAGGAAAGGCGGTTGATTCGCGATTGATCGCGGTTGATCAACATGCCCGCAAGTCGTCCAGGTCATCCCCCCAAATTGCCCTGAGTCGCGACGTTCCCCGTCTCCACGGCCGTCCGCATCAGCAAACAGGCGAGAACCGCGTCTCGACCATGCTCCACCGTGCAGACCGGCGTCGTTCGTTTCCGAACCGTCTCGACAAATGCTTTTAGAGCCAAGAGCGTGTTGTTCACTTCCCCTTTTTCGGAATGGCCGACGCGGTCCGGTTTCTTGAGGTCGGGCCTAAACGAAAACACTCCCGAATTGAAGTCGACCCCGCCTCGCGTCCCGATCAACCGGGTGTACTCCTCGTTGAGCTTCGTCGGCGCCACCCAGCTATGAATGATGTTCACAATCACTCCGTTGGGGTATTGCACAACTCCCGCGTAATAGTCGTGGACGTTTCTGTCCGACTGAAGGTCGCGGAAGAGGTCGTCGCGTCCCATGCCCATCGCTTTGACTGGCAGGCCTTTATTCGCCCAGTTCATCACGTCCCAGTTGTGCACAGCCTGCTCGACGATCCAGTCGCCCGAGCGCTCCTTCTTGCCAAACCAGCCAAGCAGCGGTCCCCAGGAGTTCGACCAGTGGATCCTGCCCTCGACCAGGTCTCCAATCTCTCCTTCATGGATCTCCTTCATCGGCTCGATGAACCTGGGATCCGCGCGCCTCTGATGGCCTATCTGCACGACCTGTTTGCTCTTCTTCGTCGCTGCGACCACGGCGTCGAGATCCTTCCGTGTCAGGCACATCGGCTTCTCTCCGTAGAGATCCTTGCCAGCGGCAATCACGTCCAGGTAGTGCGCAGCATGCAGGTCGCAGGGCAGAGCGCTGACGATCGCATCGAGCTCCTTCATATCGTTCAGGGCCTTCCACTCGGCAGTTCCGCTGGGCATCGCTTGCCCAGAACTAGCCACGACCTGCTGGGCCTTTGCGAGCCTTGGTCGGTCGATGTCGCAAATTGCGCGGACCGAAACTCCAGGGATCTGGAGCAGGTTCTGCAAAAGGTAGCTTCCGCGGTTGCCCACTCCGACGATGCCAATGCTCAGCGTGTCGGAGGCTGCCGAGGCCCGCGTCAAAGTCTGGCCTGCGACTACAGCGCCAGCCGCCCCCAGAAACATCCGCCTATTCACGTTCGTCATTGTTGCAGCCTCGCGATGAAGAGGTGTGGGAGTGCGTTTGCACGACCAATTCGGAGGGCCAAGCGTTTCGACCCTGCGATTAGCCCTACGGTTCGATCCCAGCAGAGCCCAACCGCCAGGTCAAGACGGTAGAGCAACCCATCGCCACCGCGGTCGTTTCGGGATCGACGTCGCGCGAGTTGCCGCACGACTTGTCCTTGCCGAATCCTACCTCCCGTGCTCCGGCAGCGACGGCATAGTCGAAGCCGGTCCAACGTCTCCCGTCGTTGGAGTGACCAATAGCGGTCTGCCGATCGCCCTGAAGAGACGGAACTGGGAGCGGTTGTAGGCTAACACCGCGTTCAAGTAATCCGCACGCGCCTGCGCCAGGGCCTGGATCGGTTGGAGAACCTCGATTGGTCTCGTGGCGCCCGGCAGGCCTGCCCCGCGCCTGATGTTCGTCAGGTTGAGGCTCAGAGATTCATTGGCCTCGACGACCGATTCCCGCGCCTCGTCCATCCACTCCACAGCCGCTGCCCGCTCCTTGAACGCGGCAACCACGTCGTTGGCCACCTGAGCTTGGACCCGCACGAGCTCGATGTCCGCGGTCTTTCTCTGAGCTTCAGCGCTGCGACGAACGCCCCAGTCGATCAGACCAAGACCTCTCAGATCCCAGAACAGGCTTACTGCCAGATCGTTCCGTCCGCCAAAATTCCCCAATATCGAGTTCTGACCTCCGCCAAACCCCGCCCCTGAGTAAGACACAGCCAGACTTGGAACGTAAGGACGGAGCTTCGCCTGTTTGAACCGGAACACAGCCGCTTCGAGTAGCTCGCGCGACCGCGCCAACTCCGGCCTGCTGCGCCAACCCTGAAGAATCAGGTCTTCCATACAAATGTCGTCGGCGACAAGCCTGATCACCGTTTCCGCGGGCTCAACCGGCGCCACGACCACCAACGGGTCGAGCAGGAGCGGGCGGACCAGATTTGCTGAAGCAACTTCGAACTTTCCAGCCGCCGCGCGAATGGCCCCTCGTCGCGTCCTGAGTTCCGTCCGGATTCGCCTGTCGTCCGACTCCAGGCCCGCCCCCGAGCGTGCGTAGCTTCCTGTGATCGCCGACAGAACTTCCGCGTTGCCCGCAGCCTCTCGAGCGATGGCCATCGACCCAGCGGCGAGTTGTAGGTCGAAATACGATTCAGATATAGCCAACAGGGCGTTGTTCGTCGCAACTTGCACCCCAGCGCCGTTGGCGGCGATCACGCGTCGAGCCGCCTTGGCTGTGTAGATTGCATCGGAGAAACGCAACACCCCGCTAAGACTGTTGAGCGGAGGATAACCGCTTCCCGGCGGCGGCGACGGAAAGCTGTTGGCGAGACTGGCCGTCGTGCCCAAAGACAGCGAGTCACGATGGACAGTGTCGATCGTCCCGTTGATGGCCTGGACTTGACCGTCGAGACGATAGTACGTTGGCCCTGTGAACATGCTGGGCAGCCATAGACCATGCGCCTGGTCCAATTCTCCCAGTGCCATCAGAACCTTCTGCCTCGCGGCTGCAATATCCAGATCACGAGCCCCAGCCAACCGCAAAGTGCTCGCAAGATCGATCGGTTGGATAGCCTGACCAGGAATCAGTGGAGCCGTGAAAGAGGACGCCGACAAAGGTTTGACAGGCGGCGGAGGAGGCGTCCTGGCCGAGTCCTCGAGCAATGGCTTGGGGAAAGCGTAGTATTGCGCACGCTGGCCCACCCGAGACCCATTGTTTGTCCGTACAGATTGTTGCGATTCCTGTGGACTCGCCGCGCCAAGCGTGGCAAAGGCAATAGCGGCTGCAACGACCCCGAAATGTCCACGAAGTTCTCGGTCCATCAAGCCCTCCCTGGCCCTCGGCAGTCCTTGCCTTGTCTCTTAAGTTCGATTGCAGCGATTGCACTGCAATAGAGGGTGTTGACGCGGAGAGTCGAACGGGGTCCGGTTGTAACGGTTAGGTTAATTCTTCGGTTTGGTTCCGTCCGAAACCGGAGCTGAGACCTCCACGGGCTGCCCATCAACCAGCGACCCTGTGTTTACCTCCACAACCGCCTCGCCTTCGGAGATTCCTGAAAGAATCTCCGCCCGCTTGCCGTCGCTGAGCCCGATTTTCACTTCTTTTCTTTTCGCCCGACCCCCCTCGACAACCAAGCAGTAGGAATTGGCTCCTTCAGCGACAATCGAAGAGACAGGCAGGGTTAGAACATCCTTGCGCTCTTCGGTAATGATCGATGCATAAGCGTACAAGCCAGGCCTCAAGACATTGTCGGTGTTCGGCAGGTCGATCTCGGTGCGGAGCGTCCTTGTCGACGCATCCAGAGCCCAGCCCGTGCGAGTGACCTTGCCGCTGAACGTTTTACCTTCCAGCGCCTGGAGGCGGACCTGGGCTTCGTCCCCTGCATCCACGAACGGGGCGTCGGTTTCGGGAACTCCGACGTTGATCGTCACGATGTCCGAACGCGCAACAACGAACAAAAGCTCTCCACTCGCCCCTGGCGTCGTGAGGTGCCCAGTATCAACGCCTCGTCGAATGACTATCCCGTCGAACGGAGCGTCGATCCTGGTATAGCCTTCCATGGCCTCGGCTCCCTCTGCTTCGAACTTGGCGACCTCGATGTGCGACGCCGAGGTGAGGACGTCCGAGCGAGCCTTCGCGAGCATGGCCTTGGCCTCGAGAACAGCGGCCTCGGCGGATTTCACTTGCGCTTGGACCTCCGCGGGTCGCCGTCGACGCCTCGAGCTTGTTCTTTGTTTCGTCGAGCAGGCTGCCCGTCTGCGCTCGTTCGCGGAACAATTGCTCGATGCGAGCGAACTCCGATTTCCAGCGTGACACGTCGGCGTTGGCCCTTTGGACCCCTGCCTCGCTCTCCGCCGACTTTGCCTCGGCAGTCGCCACTCCCGCCGCGGCGACTTCGACGAGCGCCTCAGCCTGCTTCTTCGCGGCCTGCGCCTCCAAGATCATCGCCCGCCTCTCCTTGGAGTCCGCCTCGATCTCGGGAACCAAGAGAGTCGCCAAAGTCTGGCCCTTCTTGACCCTGTCGCCGATGTCCACTTTCACGGTTTGAACATACCCAGCCACCTTAGCGTATATTGGCGTCGTCTCCGCGGCTTCGATCTGCCCAGGCTCCTCGGTCGTCCGCCGGATCGTCGCCCGGGCGGGTTTCGTGGTTGTAACGCGGACCAGCGGAGGCGCGCCCATCGAGTGGGCAATCGCCTTTGCTTCAAGCGGCTGTCTCTCGCAGCCCAAAGCACTTATGGCCAACAAACCGAGGGCGCCAATTTGCGCCTCGAAGGAGACGACTCTCTTCATCATTACATACAAGCGATTACTCATGAAATTATGCCTTTGGGTTCATCCTGCACGAATTCTCCGTTGACATGTGCGTTGGCTTCGTTGCCGCTCTGAGCGTCGAAATAGCGGCTCTTGGGGTCGTCCGGATCGACCGAAGCCGATCGCGTGCTGGAGAAACCTTGTACCAGCGCGAACACGGCGGGAAGGACGATCAGAGTGGCAAAAGTGGCGGCGGCAAGTCCGCCAATCACCGCTCTGCCCAGCGGCGCCGACTGCCTGCCGCCTTCTCCCCAACCCAGAGCCATCGGCGCCATGCCGGCAGTCATCGCAAAACAAGTCATCAGTATCGGCCTCAATCGACCTGCCGCACCCTGAACGGCGGCTTCGGATGCACTCACTAGAGCTTCCCTGCGGAGCTTCTCGGCAAACGTGATGAGCAGAATCGCGTTCGCAACGGCAACGCCTATCGCCATGATCGAGCCCATGAGCGATTGAATGTTGATTGTTGTGCCCGTCAGCCATAGCGAGACCACAACCCCGAAGACCACCGCCGGCGCAGTCGATATCGCGACCAACGCCAGCTTCACCGATTGGAAATTCGCAGTGAGCAAAAGCAGGATCACAACGATCGACGCCCCCAGGCCGACCGAAAGACCAGACAATATTTGCGCATCGGCGCAATCTGGCCTGCGCACCTCGACGGTCAGACCCTTGGCAGGAGGCCCTGCTCTCTTCAACGCCTCGGTCAAACGAGTTGAAACACGTCCCAGATCCTCGCCCGCAATGTTCGCCGTCAGACTGATCGTTCGCTTCATATTGTAACGGTCGTATTCGCCAGGCATCGTCCCTTTGCGAACTTTTGCCACGTCTCGCAAAAGAAGCGAGGGCCCGCCCGAATGTTGTATCGGTATCGTCTCGACCTGCTTTATCGAGTCCATAAGAGCGATCGGGATTTCCACCTGGACTTGGTAGCCGATCCCGCTTTTGGGGTCCGTCCAGTAGTTGGGCACGACAAATCGGCTCGAAGACGTGGCCGTCACCAACGACCGAGACACCTCCTCCGCCGTAACCCCGCTCATGCCTGCTTTTTCACGATCGATCTCGACGCTCACCGTCGGATAGTCCAAGGCCTGAGCGTATTGCAGATCGCGCAGCGAGGCAACCTTCGCAAGCTCGTCCTTGACCTTCGCGGCGTAGGTCTTGACGTCAGCGTAATTTGGCCCACTGACGGCCACCTCGACCGGCGTCGGCGAGCCAAAACTCATCACGTCGCTGACAATATCCGCGGGCTCGAAAGAGAAATGCACTGTCGGCATACGCGAAGAGAGCTGTTCGCGAAGTTTACTCTTGAGCGCCTCGACGTCGACGCCGGAATTCTTGCGGAGCGCAACCCTCAGAAAAACCTCCTCGGGCCCTCCCGTCCACTGGTAGATTGCGTTGATGGGATAGCTCGACGGAATCACTCCCACGTACCCTACCGAAATTTCCAATCCGTCCTCGCCGACCTCCTTCTTCACGGCGGCGAGAGCCGCCTTGGCGATCGTTTCCGTCTTCTCGATCCTCGTTCCAGCGGGCGCCTTGATTCGAAGCTGAAACCGCCCAGCGTCCACTCTGGGAAAGATCTCCAGGCCAAGCACCCTGCCGACGCCGTATGTGATCAGGATCGTCATCGCAAAATAGGCAGGAACGATGACCACCCGGTTCCTTACGAGGGACGCCAAGATCATCGCATACCCGTCGCGAAAGGCGTCGAAAAGCGATCGTCGCGGGAGACCGTTCTTAGAGGAGTGATGCTTCAGCAGCCAAACCGACAGCACTGGCACAAACGTGCTGGAGAGTAGGTAGGAAGATATCATTGCGAAGCCAACCGCAACCGAGAGCGGCGTGAAGAGAGCTTGCGCGGCGCCCTGCATGAAGAACGAAGGAATGAACACAGCGAGGATGCAAAGCATCGCTAAAAGCCGAGGCACGGCGGTATCCACGTTCCCCTGGCGTACGGCTCGAGGAATGCTCTCGGTGCGCTCCATCTTCGAGTGGATGTTCTCGATTTCCACCGTCGCCTCGTCGACCAATATGCCCACGGCAAGCGCAAGCCCGCCCAGAGTCATCAGGTTCAACGACTGGCCCGTGAGCCAGAGCGCGACAATGGCCCCACAAAGTGCAAATGGAATGTTCAAGACAACGACGATCACGCTCCGCCAATTGCGCAGGAAAGCCAGCACCATCAGGCCCGTGAGCGCTGCGCCCAGCGCACCTTCGGTCGCCAGGCTCATGATCGCGTTGGTCACGGTGGGCGATTGGTCGAATTCGAAGCTCACCTTGATATCGTCGGGAAGCACTGCCTGCATCGAAGGCAAAGCTGCTTTCACGTTTTTCACGACCGTGAGCGTCGAAGCCTCGGCGCGCTTGGTCACCAGGATGTAGACCGCCCTCCGACCGTTCACCAGTGCGTAGCCCGTCGTCACGTCGGAAGAGTCCTTCACCGTAGCCACGTCGCGAAGATACACGGTTGGATTCGAGCCGGGACGAATCGGAATCGTTCCAAGCTCCTCCACCTGTTTTACCAGTGAATTCACAGGCACGATCGGCATTTCGTCGCCAATCCGGACGTTTCCCGAGGGACTGATCGCATTGCCCGAGGTGAGCGCCTTCACAACCTCGTCGGGAGAGACCTTGTACGATCGCAGTCGATCGGGGTCGATGCGAACCACCACCGTCCTCTGACTGCCGCCGAACGGAGGAGGCGCCGAAACTCCAGGCAGGCTCGCGAACATCGGCCTCACTTTAAAGAGCGCCTGGTCCTGGATCTCGCCGACGCTCTTGGTCTCGCTCGAAAGCACAAGATAACCTACCGGTACGCTGCCCGCGTCGAACCTGGTGATAAACGGAGAGACCGTGCCCGGAGGCATGAACGCCCTCGATCGCGTGACGTAGCCCACGGTCTCCGTCATTGCCTGCGCCATGTTCGTGCCCGGATGAAAAAAGAGCTTCATCAGAGCCATGCCCTGGATGTTCTTCGACTCGACGTGATGAATGCCGGAAATATAAAGAAAGTGATATTCGTAATAATTGGTCAACAGCCCTTCCATCTGCGCGGGTCCATTCCTCCGTAAGGCTGGCAGACGTAGACGACCGGCAGGTTCAAGTTCGGAAAAACGTCGAACGACATCCGCCAAAGCGCAACACCGCTCGCCAGCACGACCGCGACCACGGCGGACATGACGGAGAGCGGCCGCCTCATGGCGAAAACGATCGGATTCATGGCTGACCTTCCTCGAGCGAGAACCTGGCTAAAGAGGCCAGTCGGCCTTCGGGTCGAAGTTGATCACTCCAGCATCGACCTTGATAGGAACTTGCGGACGGAGATACGGTTTGTCCGAAGCCTTGTGGCACGCATAACAGATCGTCAGGCTCGCCTTGTACACTGTCTCGAACGACTGCTTGTCCTTGTGCTCGATCGCTTGCTTCAATTGCGTCAACTGACTGTTCTCGAACGCCTCGAGAATATTCGGAAGGTTCACGTCCTTGCCTGCGTTGTCTTCTGCGCATCGGCTTGGCTCGCACTGCCCATCGCAAGTGGGATTTGGTCTCGCCCAGGTAGAAATCGGCCAAAGGCCAGTTCTCCGCCGTTCCAGCGAACCAAAGGTTCGTGAAGTGATAGCCGACGTCGGCCATGATGTGCGCCTGGTCCGGAATCAACTCCTTTAGCGCCTTCACTTCGGCAGCCAAGTCTTCCGCTGCCTTGGTAGATGGCGTGTTCGCCGCGGCCGGTGCGGCCTTCTCGCAACCAGCCGACGCGAAGACCAGGAAGAACAACATCGCAACCATCGAGACGTTTCGCCGCATTGTGGAACTCCTGGAGTCTGGCTATGTCTGGTCGACTTGATTGGTTTACGCTTCTTTGTCCTGATCCAAGGGGCGGGCTGTTGGTCGTAGAGGACTGACCGCGAGGTCGAGCACGCGCATCCTCACCAAGTCTCCATAAAACATCTTCCTCAGTAGGTCGCTCACGCTTTGTCGCTCCGGCATCGATCTTCGACATTAGAGGTGTATGAGAGCGCCGATGCAACGTCCGCGTTGGAAGAGTGCGAATTCCGACGACCGAGGCTCTCGACCTGATAATGAGTAGAGGCTCGTCGAGAAGCATTCACTTTCCGAACGCAAACAGGGCCCTGAGCCCGTTGTATCGATCAAATGCTCACTTGTTGGCCAATGCCAGGTTCCTTGCAAAAGATTGATTGTAGTCTTCTCGGGCGAAACCTGGATGGGCAGACTCGAGGTCTGCCGCGGAG
Source organism: uncultured Planctomycetota bacterium (assembly GCA_963818975.1). Taxonomy (GTDB): domain Bacteria; phylum Planctomycetota; class Planctomycetia; order Isosphaerales; family Isosphaeraceae; genus CAWFUI01. The sequence goes on from CAWFUI010000017.1 coordinate 678,721, forward strand.
ACGTGCATTGTCCTATTGCTCGCATGGAACGCGTCGGCGAGCCGCCAAGCCGCCTCGTCCATTGCGCTGGCACGAGCGAACGCTTCGATATACGTCTGGCCATCGAGTCCTGGAGCTTTCTCCTCCAATGCCAACGCAGCGTAGGCTTCGGACCTGATCCCGCCCTCCCACCGGACGCGAAGCGCCTTGCCAAGCAGCTCCTCTGTAACATTCGACATGAACCGGTCCCCATTCCATTTGTGTAAACGCGTCGACAAGCTGCGACGCCTCAGCTCGAGGCGTTGAAGTCGATGATACCAAAACGAGACTTTTGCTTGGCCGCGAATCCCCCCAACTCGAAACGTTAATAATATGAGCGTGCTCATTTTGTTCTTGACGAACCTGGTCGGGCGGTTATAATATGAGCGTGCTCATAAAAGAGCAGTCTGGGAGAGGCCATGCGAGTCGACGAAAAGACAAAAATCGCCACACGGATGCGGATTCTCGACGTGGCTCGAAAGCTGTTCGCCGAACGTGGGTTCGACGCGACCACCACGCGAGACATTGCCAGCGAGGCGAGCATTGCCGTTGGGACCCTGTTCAACTACTTCACGACCAAAGAGGCGATCGCCGAGAGCCTGGTGAATGCGGCGTACGAACCCGTCGCAAGGAAGTTCTCAGCCCAGAAAGACAACGCCGAGCCCCGGACGCTCGAAGAAGAGCTCTTCGCCCACGCAGCCGCCATTCTTCGAAAGCTCGCTCCGTTTCGGAAGTACTTGCCAGCCGTCCTGGAAACGGCGCTCTCGCCGCTGGCTACCTCTCGAGCTTCCGAGACGAATTCGTTTCGAATTGCCCATTTGGAAACCGTGGTCCAGATTGCCTCTCGCCAGGGCAAGCAAGACGGACTTTCGAGCCTGACCTTGCAAATGTACTGGACGCTTTTCTCGGGCGTTCTTGCCTTTTGGGCAAGCGATTGTTCGCCTCGCCAAGAAGACACGATCGCCTTGCTCGACCAGTCAATGTCCATGTTCGTGGGCTGGCTAATGAGCCAGAGCAATTCCAGTCTGCAGCAACCTAAGGGAGGGTGATCTCATGCCTTCGATGATCGAACTCATTCGCGCGCTTCCCGAACCAGCCGACGAGCAAGCCGAGCTGGGAACCAATCCAAATCCCGACATTCCGACCGCCTGGTCGCTCAGGCCCGTGCCTCTTGGCTGGTTTCGTCGTTTGACTGTCCTCGGGACTCTCCAGGCCAAGATCGGGGCGGCGTACCTGTTCTACTGGCTCCGAGGTTGGTTCAAAGACGCCGACGAGAACACGCGTCTCCTGGCTGAAACGCACTGGCGAAGCGCCGTCCGCCTCTTGGATTCGATGAGCTACCTGAGGGGCGCCGCGATGAAGGTCGGCCAGACGCTGGCCAATCTTCCCGATATCGTCCCTCGCGCATTTGTCGAAACGCTCGACCAGCTCCACTTCTCTGCGCCGCCAATGCACTGGTCGCTCATCGAGGAAATGGTCAATCGCGAGCTCGGCGACGACCCAGACAACGTCTTCGCTTCCTTCGATCGCAAGGCGTTCGCTGCCGCGTCGCTCGGCCAGGTGCATCGAGCCACTCTAAAATCGGGTCAAGAGGTTGTCGTGAAGATCCAGTACCCAGGCATCGCCCGAACGATCCGCGACGACGTCCGCAATCTCCTCCTGTTCCTGACCCCTGCCCGACTGAGTAAGGATTGGGAAAACGCGAAGGACCAACTCGACGACCTGCGCATGCGACTCGAGCGAGAGACCGATTACTTGCGGGAAGCCGCAACGCTCGTAAAGGTTCGCTCGCTCTTCCGAGAGGACGACGGCATTGTCGTACCCTGTGTATTCCCTGAGTTTTCCACTGCTCGCGTCTTGACGATGGAGCGCGTCGAAGGCGTTCACCTCGATCAGTTTCTGGCGACGAATCCATCCCAGGAACTCCGCGACTCCTTTGCTCGCAAGATTTCAATCGCTTGGTACAGGATGATGTACGCAGGCAGATTGATCAACGGCGACTGTCATCCCGGAAATTTTATATTCCTTGACGACGGTCGGTTGGGGATCATCGACTTCGGCTTCATGATCGAACTCGACGACACGATGTGGCGCCTCATGGAGAAGATCGACAAAGCGATCACGACGGGCAAGCTCGAAGATCGCGTGGCTGCCTTGAAGGATTGGTCTTGGCTCGGCGACAGTCCAGGGGATCAAGAGCAACTTCGTTTGAGCGAAGAGTATGCCGATTGGCAATGGCGAGCGCGGTCCGACGCGACTGAGTTCGACTTTGGCGACGAGGCCGACTTTCAACGAGGCGTCGATCTTTTCGCGAATGGTCTGGAAGCGCTTCTCGCGAGCAAGGGCCTGCACGCCAGCGATCACAAGGCAATACTTTGGCTTGCGGTCGATGCTTTACCAACTTCGCGCCAAGTTCGATATCTCGCGAATCGCCGAGGACGAAGTCCACGCCACGGGCTGGGACCGACGCGAATTCGCGAGAGCTATCTAAAGCTCTATAGTCCTAGAGTCGCGGACGAGGATATTCATTCACCTAGGTCAAGTGCGCGAGACCTCACTGCAATTGACCCATAAAGATTATTACGTTGTTTGAGGTGAGCGCCCTTTAATCCCTCCCTCACGGCCTTTCCACCACCTCGAACGCCGCCCCTTTGATCCGGCTAAATTCCTCGTGCAGGAGCGGAATCCTCGGGTCGGGCGCGACCGAGACCGTCCACTCGAGGCCGTTGTCCGCGACGAACATGCCGTACTTTTTCAAGCCCTTCAAGATCGCCTGAGCTTCCGGCGAGAATCCACTGACATCGAAGTCCTTCCTAAGCCGGAACCGCTCGCCCATCCTGGGCAAGTTTTCGTCGGTCTCGCTGCTTGCGAAGTGCGTCGCTGGGTCGACGTACGCTCTCCGCGTCCTCTGGACGCCGAACCGCATCGCATGCTCGACCATGCCTCGTTTGATCTCGTCGTAACGCACCGTCGCGGGAAAGATCGGCAGACCCGCGGCGTCCGCCGAGGTCCAACCATCAGGCCTTAGCCTGTTCGACTTCAGGTTGAAGATCGCAGCGCCCGACGCGATCCAACCCTTGTCTGTCTTCCTCAACTGATAGAACTCGTACAGCATCCGATTGACCGGGTCGACGACCAGCGCGTGCCGATCGAGATCCCCCTCGTCCTTGCGTTGGACTTGGTCCAGAGTAAGCCCCTCGTAATTGATTGGATACCCTTCGATCGGAGTATTCTCGGGCACAGGGTAAGGACCTTTGTCCGACTCTTCGGCGGCAGCGCCGAGCGTAACGGGAACCCTCTTCTGGTTCGGAGGGATCAACACGTAGCCCATGTCGTGGTTATACCTCAGCTTCTTGTCGGCCCCGATCGACGCGACAATATTCTTTGAGTTCGGATGCACAGGCCAATCCTCGATCACCAGGTTCCAAGGATTGTCCGGCGGAAACACTTCCAGAGCAGAAACAATCGCGTCGGCCTCGGGTGTATTGAAGAGGATCGGCTTGTCGAATTTGGGCATGACCGTGGCCCTGATCCGTTTCAGGCGAACAGGGTCTCCCTGGACCCGCGATTGTCCAACGGCGCCGACGAGCACAACGTCGCCAAAGTAGATCGTCGGGGCCTTGCCTTCGGAGTCGGCGAAGTACCACCTTCTCACGTCCGTGAACACAGGGACTGAACCATTCGTGTTCTTCAATGTGACGAGGCGAATAATGTCGACATTCCTGCCGGGCTCGAGAACGACCGGAACGTCGATTCGCGTAGCGTAGTTCGTACTGCCTGCGTGAAAGATGTTCAGGCCTAGTGTGATCGTATCCTTCCCGGGATTGAATGCGGTGATTCGCAACGCGGTGAAAGATTTCCAGTTCTTCACTCTGGCTGTGCTGTCGCCGACCGAATCGCCCTTGGCGAACGAAACCTTGATTGCGCTGCCGCTGAGCTCTTTGAACTCTTCGACGAGCTCAGGCTTCGTTTGGTTGTTTGACCCGATTTCTGTGAAGGTCTGCCGACGGTTGACGTCGAGTAGAAAGGCCCGCATCGCCGTCGCCTGCCCGGGCGCGTAGGCTGCGACCGTGGCGAGGCCGATGGCGACAAGCAGGACGAGGGGAGTTCGCCAGCGAATCATGGTGGGCTCCAAGCGAGGTCTTGGTTCCTGCAAAATGACGACAGACTCGAGACCAGATATTCTACCTAAGGCGGGACATCTTTCCTCTAGGCTCGGCCGAGCAATCGAAGAAAGAGAAAAGACAGGGATTACTCACGACAGAGGGCACAGTGAAAATACAATTGATAATATAAAAGAAAGTTGAATGAAAATTAGTGCTATGTATTGTGTTGTTTCTTACTTGCTTCAGCCCTCTGTGCCCTCTGGGACCTATGCAGTGAATATCCGTACCCCATCTGGCTCCCTTCCCAATTTCCCTTCTCGGCTCCGTGTGAGCCCTCCCGATCCAACTCAGAAAGCAACAAGATGCCGCTTCTCGGAGAGACCCAGACCTGAGCCCCATTTTCCCCGCCCCTCGCCAGGAGCACCCCGTGGACGCTTCCGCGTCGTTAGGATAGCTTCGCTGAGACCTGTTGGAACAATACTCGTTGCAACGCAAAGCTGGGAACCTGGAATGCCAAGGCGTACGGCAAGGCCTTTCTTCCTTGGCGGCAAGGGCCTTCCAGGAGAGAGCGATTCCCTCCACGAACAACACGGCTGCGACGTCTCAAAGCATGCGGATCAGATCGAGCTTACACTTTGGACAGGCATCTGGACCGACCGACTCACCGAGTTGGCCAGACGCTTTCAGGTCAACGCCTTGTCGTTGAAGGATCCTGCCTTTGGCGAGGAAAGGTCTGCCCAGTTCTTGCTTGACCTGCCAGCGCTCGAGCGCGTAACAATCTCGCTCTGGAGCCCTGTCGACCTTTCGGCGCTCGCTCAACTTGGAGAGCTGCGGTCGATCAGGATCAACTTTGGGGTCGGCGGTTGGCGTCTAGGAGACAAGCTACGACCGCTCGACCTCTCGGGTCTCGCAAAGCTCGAGCACGCCGACGTCATGATGTGTAGTGCATTCGAGTCGATCTTGAACTGTCGGACCATCAAAGAACTGACGGTTCACAACGATTGCGACGGTAGGCTCCGCGATCTCGATCTGAGCCATCTGCCCAAGCTTCGCGACCTCCAGCTCGACCACTGCCCCAAACTGCGCAAAGTAACCCTGCACCCGAGAGCGAAGATGAGCTCGCTCTCCCTTTCACTCTGCGGATCGTACAAAATCGACTGGCAACGCATGGGCCCGGATTTAAGGTATTTGGTGTTGGGCGGACGACTCACTTTCCCGCTGGAAGACGTCCTGAACGCGCCAAATCTCGAGGAGTTGCACCTCCGTGAGATCCGCAAGCTGCCGCCGCTAGAGTTCCTACGAAAACTCGAAAAGCTGCGGGTGGTGTTCGCGTTCTCCGCCCCTCCAGGCCCGAAATTCTCGGACGACGACTTGGCGGTCCTCAAGGAGTATCAGTGGTGACTGGCTCTCCTCTGGGTTTTTTGACCATCCTCGGACGAGCCCACAACTACCAGCTCCCGACCATTATTCCCTTTGTAGCAGAGTATGTAATTTCATTAAGGAGTGTAATTGTATGAAACGACCGCTCTTGCCCAACCGCCGAGATTCCACACTCTTTTTGGCAGCCTCGATACTGTGCGTCTGCGCGTTCTCCCTGGCCGATTCGCCGTTCGGGGCCAAGGCTCAAAATGAGAAGGCCAAGCCGCAGGCCATGGCAACTGCCAGGCCCGATGACGTCAAATCCATGGACGCGATCCTTGCCGCACTTTACGACGTGATCTCAGGTCCAGCCGGTAAGCGGGACTGGGATCGCCTGCGAAGTCTGTTCCACCCGAATGCGCGAATGATTCCGTGCGCCGGGCGACGAAGGAAGAGACCAAGCCTGCGATCGCGGCTCGCGTGTCGACTGTTGAAGAGTACATCACGAGGGCCGAGCCAATACTCAAGTCCAACGGTTTCTTCGAGGGCGAGATCGCTCGTCGCGTCGATCGTTTCGGCTCCGTGGCGCATGTCTTTAGTACTTACGAATCGCGCCACTTTGCCAAGGATCCCCAGCCGTTCGCGCGAGGAATCAACAGCATCCAGCTCTTCTTCGATGGCGAACGGTGGTGGATCGTAACGATTTTTTGGGACAGCGAACGACCGGGGCAGGAAATCCCGAAAGACTATCTGCCTAAGCCATGACGAACCTGGGCCGCGCGCCCAGTTGATCTTAGCCGGATTACTCAGGGACAAACCGAGGGTCAACACCTGGGCGTCCTCGTTTGCTCTCCCGGGCCGAGGATCGCGGAAGATCCCTGCCCCAGACCAGCTCATGATACAAATCAAACTCAAGTCATGGATAAGCGGAAACCTTATGACAAAAAAACTGGCGCCGGCAAAGGAAGTTGCACAGACAAGGAGTTATAACGGGCTCTTGATCGATCATGCGCGGATCGTCGAAGAGGACTACATTTGGCTAGCCGCAGTGGAGAGGCTCACCCTCTGGAACGTCCAGGTCCCCAAGGGATTCCTCGCGTCGCTCCAGAAGTTGTGGTGGTTGGATCTTCGCGGAGGTTCCGCCCCGGATCTGAGCGTGGCGGAAGGCGCCTCGAAGCTTCGGTACCTGGCTGTGAATCAGTTCCGGGGGATGAAAGACTTGTCCGTGGTCGTCGAGATGCTTGCTCTTCGCTATCTCCTTTTGTATGGGCTGCCAAAGGTGTTGAAACTTCCATCATTCGCATCGCACGAACAACTGGAACATCTGAAAATCGGACAAATGAAAGGCTTGCTGTCGCTTGCAGAGGCGCATCGAGGCGCCACGCTTACGCCAATTGGAATTGTTGAAGCGAATCTACCCCACTTCCCCCGACGTCAATTTGATCGTCAACCATCCCAGTCTCGAACAATTCAGTTGGTCTTTGGACGATGTTCCAGCGAAGGTCTTTGAGCCCGTCCTGGCAAGAATAAGGTTGCCTGCCGTGCCCGCTCAGCATCCGGAAGATTGGCTCGGACTTTCGAATGTTTGACATGAGTATTTGAGTCCGCTAGGTCTAACTTCCTGCGCCCTATTCCTGGGGAAAACCCGCTTCTGGCTCGGATCCAGAAACCGAGCGGCGTTGATGGTCAGCAAACTCAAATTCTCCATGCGGCGCTCGATTCATGCCTTATACGAAATGACCGCCTGCTGATTCGTGGGCGGGAGCGAGTGAAACTCGCTTCGCAGGAACCCTGCCTTGGCGAACATCGCCTGGTATTCCGCAAACGTATAAGCGTCGCCGTGGGCTGTGGTGGCGAGCATCACCAGAGCGAAGTTCGCTGTTGACGCCGGCGTAATGCGGTCCGGCTCGGGAATGAAATCCAGCGTAAGGGCTCGGCCGCCTGGTGCGAGCGCAGCATAGGACTTGGCAGCCAGTTGCTCACAAGTCGGTATGTCGAAATGGTGCAGAAAGTTTGTCAAGAGGACGACGTCGTAAGGTCCCCCCCAATCCACGTCGAAGGCACTGCCCGGATGCAAAGCATATCGCCCTTCAACTTTCGCGCTGCGAGCATTTTCCACGGCCACTGCCAGCACATTTGGCCAATCGAGTGCGGTGACGTGAGCCTGCCGATAGTGCTTCGCAATGATAATTCCAAACAAACCGTGGCCCGCGGCGACGTCGAGCACGCGCAGTGGCTGCTCGGTATTCCCGCCGACCAGGCCCGCGAGCAACTGGGCAGGCATCTGCATCAGCGGGCCCATTTCACGAGCGAATTCAACCCAGATCGGGTTGTCGTATGAGACCGTGCCCTCTTCGGAAACAGCCGTTCCGCCTTTCTTCACCGCCGCCGTTAGGTGTTGAAAGCACTCCTTCATTCCGGGATCCAGCATGAAACCGACTGCTCCGCCGAGGTAGGCAGGCGACTGACGATTGAGAAACACTTTTGAGTCCGTGGTCAATTCGTAACGTTCGCCCTGCTTTTCGAGGAAGCCAATAATTGTGAGAAAGTCTGCGAGAATGCGGATTCCGCGCGGGGCAGCCTGGCATGCGTGGGCGAGCTCGGTGCCCGTATGGAGCCCTGAGGCCACGTGCGTAAACAAGTCGAGCTCGATGGCCGAACGAAGAGCCTCGGTACGTTGAAAGGCGCTGATCGTATCGAAAAACAGTGCGGGAGACGGTCCCTGGGGAGGCATTGGCTCTCCTGGCTCGATGTTCAAGGTTGAATCGTCCGCTCAGCTAGTCCGCCGACCGTCGTTGCGATCGGTGCTGCTTTGTCGCGTGAAGGCGTTGCCTGAAAGCTCAGCCCAACGCGAGAGCGACTATACGAAACGAGCGGAGCCAAGAAAACCGTCGAGCGACGGTTGCTTTCTCGGATCCCAAACTCAGAGGCTTAATCGCTAGCCTGGATTCCCACAGGGCCGAGTTCGACTAAGAAATCGACTCCTTTAGAGCATCGAGCATCAATTGTTAGGCGATTGCTTTACACCATGCGGCCGCCTCAGCCGAAGATGAGGCGAAGTCGCTTGTTTCCCATCCAAGGAATGCAGACGTCGGTCTTGTCGAATCTTGCCCCGACCAGCAAGGGATTGTGGGCTCGCTTTTGGAACCGAACCCATACCGATCGTTCGTCGACGTCGATGTGCGCCGTCGCGTCGATGAAATCTTGGAAGATGCGTCGCGACTAAGCAGTAAAGCAGAATATGACACCCAAAGATTATGCCTTTCCCGCGCGGCTTATCAAACTTGATTGGCGGTCTGTCTAGGGGTGAAATAGGACACCCATCTATTGACGCCATCTCAGGAGGGATCCAGATCGCATCCCCAAATGCCATGGCATCTTACGCTGAAAACACTTCTGAATTTCCAGTTTGACTTAGGCGAAATCCGCTAGGACCAGTGCATCCACACACTCGTGATTTTACCACAAACGATTGGTGTCCTAAATTGCCCGAGATTGCCCCGAAAGGAGCCCCGGGGCGGTCTGGAGTTCGCCGCAGGGCGGATTCACGACGCCGGTCTCCACCGAATCGAAGAGGCATCGTGGCACCAAACCGACCTTGCCGGATGTTGGGTATTCGAGTAACCAATCGTTCTCCCCTTCCATCGATCCGTTCAGGGTCGGCTGGTTACCCGAGTTCATCGGGACCTTCGAGGCACGTATTCGACCATGTCGCAAGCGGTAGGCAAACGTCTGGTGGTTGTGCTCCTGGGGCTTCTATGCCTTGGTCTCGAGACGGGTTGCGAGCTCGTGCCCAGAAGGGCCTTGGACGCTACGAACGACCCATATACGGATCAGTGGGCGCCCAGGTCTTTGCCTGCGTCGCTGGTTTATAACAGGCAGAGCCATGACCAGAGCGATATCGCTTCCCAACCGATTCGGCAATCGCTATCGTCGGCGAGCAACGACGGAAGGCCTCTTTTCGACGGCAATCCGTATTCGAAGGCAGGCCTGCCTGTTGCTGCGTACTCGGGTTTAATCGATCCAGAGGGGCGGAAGGCAAGCCTAACGGTGGCCGAGGGCCAAGCGCCGGGATCAGGCTCGTCGAGGATCGTCCAATACTCCGCCGCCAACGCGAACCGGACGGGCAGCAACGCCCAGTCTGCCCAGAACCCAGCCAAGTCGGCGGCTCCTGCTCCCCTAGCGGAGTCGTTGAACTCCTCAACCGGTCCCATGTCCATTCAGCCTGCGAGGGATCATTCGGGTGGGGGACAGACGGGCGTCGTTGCGAGCCCGTCGTCAGTGGATCTTTCCAAGAGCAAGGCGTCCATGTTCACTCTCCCAGCTCCCGAGCCAACCTGGCAGGAACTGGTCCAGAAGCTCAAGAAAATCGCCGATTTGCGGATGCAGCAAGGCTCGTCGAACTGGGCTCTGCGGCAGCGCGTCGTCGCTTGGCTCGACCAAGACTCGAAGGAGAAGGACCCCGATTTGACAGGGGCGACCTGGATCGGATTCCTCCACGAAGTCTCTTCCCCGTTGCCTGGGTTTGTCGTTTTTGCGCCCAGCGATTGGACCAAGTTGGGGGAAGCGATGCTGGCTATTGAATCCGCCCAGCCGTTGGCAGTGCGAGACCTGGAGATTTGCGAGCAAGTCCTGGGCTTCGGCGACTATAAAGTGCTATCCGCGAGGACGATCAAGCCGGGTCAACCGTTCATACTGTACTGCGAACTGTCGGGGGTTCGCCACGAGACGCTTCCCGAAGGATTCCGATCGGGGATTCACAGCCGAATCGAGATCGTCTCCGAGCGCGACGGCAAAGAGAGCGTCGTCTGGGCAAAGGATCTGGGAACCGCGGAGGAGATCTGCCAGCGTCGCAGGCGCGACTATTACGTCAACTTCCGCCTGACGGCCCCTGAGACCTTGGTCGCGGCGCGTACAGCCTGGTCTTGACCGAGGACGACGTCGTCGGCGGAACGCATACTTCGGAGTCGATTACGCTCGAGATCTCCAACTGAAGATTTTGTCGAGAGACTGTCCGATTTTCACCTAATCTTCGTATCATGGTTGCAGGCTGTTACGGACTGTTTGAACCCCACCCGCTTGCAACCGATTCTTGCCGCGTCAATACTCACTGCATCCACTCTTGCTAAGCAGCTTGTCAGAGGGCTTCACCGTCATGAGTTGGAATGTTCGTCGGATGCGCGTCGTGTTGACGAGCCTGTTGGCTCTTGTGTTGCTTGCCGTCGCGGCGCCCGCTGAGATTCTGGATCCCATGCAGGATCCAGACGCAATGCCCAAGCCGGCGAAGGCCGCGCCCAAAAAGAAGGCTTCAAAGACAAAGGCGGGCAAGAAGGCGGTAGCGAAGAAGGCTGCGGAAAAGCTGGAACCGGAGCCGTCCGCTGCCTCCGCGGATGATCCAAGCGTGGTCAAGTTCACACGTGATATTGCTCCGATTTTGGTCGCCAACTGTCTGGGCTGTCATAACCCGGACCGTAAGCGAGGCGAGTTCGATCTTTCGACTTTTAAGAAGTTGATTGGCGGGGCCAAGGGCGGGTCGGAGAAGGTGCTGGTTGCGAACAACCCGGAAGAGAGCATTTTGATTCAGAGGGTCAAAGGCGAGCTCGAACCGAAGATGCCTCCAGGGAACGCCAACTTGCGCAGGAGGCGATCGACAAGCTCGAAGCCTGGGTCAAGGCTGGGGCTTTGCTGGACGCTGGTGTTGACGACGGCGCTCCCTTGACCAAAATTGCGGCTACGCCGGAGAGCCTTCGCAAGGCCAAGATCGCCAAAATGAGTGCGAAGGAGCGGGACGATCAAACCGTCGCCGTGGGGCTCGAGCGAATGAAGAAGGCCAGTGGCTCGGCCAAGCCTGAAACCTCGCCCAGCGCTCACTTCATTGTCTTTTCATCGCTCGCGACCTCGCGGGTCACGGCGTTGACCAAGGATCTGGAACGCGAGCTTGGAATCTTGAAGAGCATGCTCTCCAGGACGGGAAAGCCGGCCTTGGACATCGCTGAGAAATACAGCGTCTACGTCTTTGCAGAGCAGAAAGACTATGTCGAGTTCGTCCGCGGGGTCGAGAACAGGGAGGTCGAGGACGGCGTGGCGGCTCATGCGAACCTTCAGGTCGAATCGCCCTACATCGCGGCGATTGATCCGCTCGCGGGCAGGGAGGCTTCGACCGATAAATCGGCCAGGGCGAAGAAAGAGCAAGCCGCGGCTCGTACTCTCGCTGGCGTTGTTGTCGAGCAGTTTGCCGCCGCGGCCGCAAACCAGGCAGGCAAGCCTCCGCGATGGCTTTCACTCGGACTTGGCGCCTATCTTTCGAGCAAGCTCGAACCGAAGGCGACTTATTATCGCAAGCTCAAATCCGAGGTGGTCTCGCAGTACAAGCTGGGCTGGAACAGCAAGGCCACCGACGTCCTAGGCGGTCAGACCGACGACGCCAAGATCCGCGCCCTGGGGTTCAGCTTATTCGAATGTCTGGCGAGCGGCAGCTCCTCGAGGTTGTCTCAGTTCACGCGCGGCATGCTCGACGGCCAGGAAAAGCTGGACGAAGGACTCAAAGTGGTCTATGGGGTCGAGGACCGAGCGTATTTCCTGGGGAATTGGGGCGAGTGGGTGGTCGCTCACTACGGGGGTGGGCTTTGAGTCTGCAGAACGATCAGGAAAGCGCCTACTTCGTCCGGTCCGGCGGCGGAGCCCCTCGCGAAATCTTCCCAGGGGTCCTTATAAATGCTGTTGCTGGGAAGCATATGATGCTTTCAGTCGTAAACCTTGCTGAGGGCGCCTCGGTGCCGTTGCACGAACACCCTCACGAACAAATGGGCCTACTGGTCTCGGGGGTGCTCGAGTTCACCATCGGCGGCCGGACCGAGGTGCTTTCTCCTGGAGACATTTGGCGGATTCCCGGAGGCGTGCCGCACTCGGTCGTGGCGCTTGGCGGGCCCGCGGTGGCTCTCGACGCGTTTCATCCGGTGCGAGAAGACTATCTCTAGGCCAATGTGACCATTCGTTCAAAAGCAATCTGGCCAAATCGTTCGAGAAATCGCAAAGCCGATTGAATCGGCCGGAGACTTCCGCTAAGATTTGAACAGCCTTTCCAAATGACCCCGAGAACGTTGTTAGTCCTTGCGGGGGAGTGCTCTCGGCGATGGCGTTCCAGCTTATGATCATTCAGGGGAGAAGTGCGAGCAAGGCCGTGCGCCTTGGCGACGGCCCGGCCACCATGGGTAGGGAAGCCGGCTGTCAGGTTCGCATCAATTCCTCGCTCGTCAGTCGCAAACACTGCCAGGTCTACGAGAAAAAAGGCCACCTTCTCGTCAAGGATCTGGGCAGTTCAAACGGCACTTATGTCAATGGTAAGAGGGTGTCCGAGCAGCAGGTGCTTGAGGTTGGCGACGAATTGACGATTGGGCCCATTCGCTTCAGGGTCGAGAAATTCGAGCTGGCGGCCGCCGCGGCGGGCGTGGCCAAAGCCTCCGAGGAAGCTGTTCTAACGGGCACGGTTGATAAGGACCCAGACGAATTCGAGATCACCTTTGACGACGACGCAGGCAACGACGACAACACGCAACTCCTTGGCCAATCTCCCATTACAGTGGCAAAGGCTCAGCCTTCAACCGCCGCAGGGGCAGTGGATACGGACGCTCCCATTCCTGTGGGGGACTCGATGGGTGACGATCAGGTGGCCGACTTCTTACTCGGCATCGAGCTCGACGACGACGATAAGGGTTGATTTTTGGCATTCTGGGCAACTAAGGTAAATTCCGAAGGCCTCATAACCTGCCTAATCACCCCGAGTGTCGGTCTGTTGCGTACTTTCAACGAACTCTCCCAGCTTATTGACAATGTCGTCAAAACGCTAAAAATAGCAAACATTCCGTCACCCTCGCCAGCCCTCGGCGTGATATGACTGGACACTGCTCGTTTTCCCTCTCTGAGCGAGGCAAATAGTCGATGGCACGCCGCAAGAATCCACCTGAATCGGTTCGGCTTAAAACGGAGGTTTCGGACCGACTCCGGGATATCCGCACGGAGATGTTCGGCGAACGAGGCGGTCCAGAGCTTGCCCGCCGGCTGGGGATCCCCATGCGTACGTGGTATAATTATGAGTCTGGGGTGACTGTTCCAGCGGAGGTCATCCTGAAGTTCATGGAGCTGACCTCAGTCGAGCCGATATGGCTTTTGCACGGCAAAGGTCCGAAAGTCCGAGTGAACATCCCGGCTCGCGAGGGCCCCGAGCCCGACGGATCGGTTAGCCAATTGCTTCGCACAGCGCTCCGCAAGCTGGAGGAACGCGAAGCCCTTGGCCCCGACGACGCCATCGTCCCCGACGCCTCTTCGGAGCTCGAGTCGAGGTTCCGCGAAGATCAGGTCGACGATATCGTCTTGATCGGCGTCGACGGCAACAAATCGGAACGGCTGACGACCAATTCTGGACCACGTTACGTTGCCGCCAGGCGCGAGTGGCTGGCAGCCCGCCGCGACCTGCGTTGCATCCGTTGCGAGGGAAACTCGATGGCGCCGATCGCGGCCCACGGTGCTTTTGTCGCCTTTTCGGACCATGAGGACAACCCCGAGGATTTGAACGGCCAGTTGGTCGTGGCCAGTTACCAGGGCGCCTACATCACCCGTCGTTTCGAGCTCTCTGGCAGATACGCATTCTTGCGAGCCGAGAACCCAGAATTCGAACCGTCGACGCTCCTGATCAACCTAGATTCGGACTGGGGCCAGTGGCAGGTGCGGAGGGTCCTCTGGATCGCCACGCCGCACTGACGTCCTGGCGAGAGTCCTCGGCTACTGCCTTCCGACGCTAGTCGATCCAGTCGTCCAAGCAAGGCAGAACCATGATCTTGCCGTCGCCGATGCGTCCGGTTCGGGCCTCGCCAACGATGGCTTTCACGGCCCCTGCCACTTCCTTTTCCTCGAGGTAAAGTACGATTTCGACTTTGGGTAAAAACGACGCGTTGTACTCGCTGCCCAGGTATCGATGAAGCTGGTGCTTTTGCCGACCGAAGCCCATCACCTCGCGGACCGTTCCCGCGACGACGTCTACGGATTCCAGCGCCTCGAGCACCGATTTGGCTCGAAAGGGCTTAACCAGTGCGATGAGTTGAACCATAATCCGAAAGGTCTCCGCCTCGCGGGCCATCGACCTGCCGCCCACGGGGCCTTATAATGACACGGGCGTGGTCTGAAAAGACGAGCATTCACTAGCTTACATAAGTTCGGGTGAAAACGCAGATGCGACGAAAACCCCTCTGGAACGTTTTGTTGATTGGTTTTTTGCTGGCAACCTCCGGCTGCGGCGCAACTTACGAGAAGCGGCTCAAAGACAGCGTAGAGCACATCAAGTACGCCGCCAGGCTCGATAAATACCTGAACCCGGCGCCGCAGAAGCCTGCTTTCGACCGACTCCTGGTTTTTGTGCGACCTCCCAAGCCCATGGCCAAGACCGAAGTCTTCCAACTTGCCACTCTGGCGCCCGGTCAGTTCGAACTTGCCGAGACCTTCGCGGATCCGGAAAGCGGCGCCAGCCTTCATGTGCTTGGTCGTTTCAACAAGGCGCCCAAGCAGGCCAAGAACGCCCCAGCCCCGCCTCCCCGCGGACCATTCGAGAGCGACCTTTTGGCCATCTTGGCAGCGGTGTACGGCGACGACCCTGGTCTGCATTCCAAACCCAAGGCCGAGTCCAAGAAGTCCAACAAATACCAAACCATAAGCCTTGCTCTGCCGACGGGACGGGACGTTCGGGTCTACATTCAAAAGCAGGGAGAGTTCAATGTGGCGCTGATCTGGGACTACCCCACGGCCCAGCGGAGTGCGATCGCCTCCAAGATGAACCTCTCGCTCGAGTCGTTCGCCTTGGGCAATCGCGCCAAGGACGCCTTCGCGGGAAAGTTCGTCCGCGACGACGGCGCCCCGGGTGCGAGTTCGACCGCGGTCTTTTGAGGACGACGAAGGACTAACCACGGCAACCAAAGCTGTTCGAGGGATTCGGTCAAAAGTTGCTTCATACGAAACGAATAAACTTTTCATAATTCTGTTAACTCAAGACGGCTTGCGGCGGAAGTCAGGGATTCGCTAAGCTATGCGAGGTTGATGGATCGACCCAGACCCGCCATAAAAGCTGGGTGCTGGAGCCCGGCACAATCCTTGGCCGCCGTCCGGCGGAAACTTTCATATGATACGCAGAAAAGACATCCGAAACGTGGCGATCATCGCCCACGTCGACCATGGCAAAACGACGATCGTCGACGCAATGCTCAGGCAAAGCGGTCAATACCGCGCAGCCCAGCTACAAGGCGATCAGATCCTGGACTCGAACGACCTCGAACGCCAGCGCGGCATCACGATCTGGGCCAAGAACATCGCCATCACCTACGGCGACGTCAAAATCAATCTGATCGACACGCCTGGACACGCCGATTTCGGCGGCGAGGTCGAACGCACGCTCCAAATGGCCGACGGCTGCCTGGTCTTGGTCGACTCCTTCGAGGGTCCCATGCCGCAGACCAAGTTCGTTCTCCGCAAGGCTTTCGCCAACCACATGAGGCCTATCGTCGTCGTCAACAAGATCGACAGGCCCGACGCCCGTCCGCTCGAGGTCTTGAACGAGATCTTCGACACCTTCGTCGAGCTCGGCGCGAGCGAGGAACAGCTCGACTTTTCCTATATCTACGCTTCCGGCAAATCGGGCTTCGCTTCGCACGACCACGAAGCGCGGACGGGGACGATTCAACCGCTGTTCGATCTGATCATCGAGAAGGTCCCTGGTCCGTTGGTCGACCCGGACGCTCCTCTGCAAATGCTCTGCACGACGCTCGACTATTCGGAATACGTGGGCAGGATCGCCATCGGCAGAATCGTCTCGGGGGCGATTCGCCAAGGCAAGAAGGCCGCGCTCGTCAAGGCGGGGGGCGTCGTGACGACCGGCAACGTCGATCGTCTGCTTGTCTTCAACAAGCTCGAGCGCGTTGAGGTGCCCGAGGCCGCCGCTGGAGACATCGTCGCCGTGGTGGGGCTTTCCGCGGTCGACATCGGCGATACCATCGCCGACCCCGAGCAGCCCGTCGTGCTGCCGCGAATCGAAATCGACGAGCCGACCCTGAGCATGTTCTTCACGATCAACGACTCTCCGCTGACGGGCGAGGGAGACTATCTGACGTCTCGGCACCTGAAGGAACGGCTCGACCGAGAGCTTCAGTCGAACGTCGCCCTGCGAGTCGAGCCGACCGAAGACCGCGATTCGTTCCGCGTATCGGGCAGAGGTCTTTTGCACCTTTCGGTGCTCATCGAAATGATGCGCAGAGAAGGCTATGAACTGGCCGTTGGCAAGCCCGAGGTCATCACCAAACGCATCGACGGGGTCGAGTACGAACCCTACGAATACCTTGTCGTCGACGTGCCGCAGGACCAGCTCGGCCCGGTGATGGAGCTTGTCGGGTCCCGCCGCGGCGAACTCGCCCGCATGGATATGAAGGGCACGTATGCACATCTCGAGTTCGTGGTCCCCGCCCGCGGACTCCTGGGCATGCGCACGCGGCTGCTCTCCGGAACGCAGGGAGAGGCGATCATGCACCACAATTTCCATGGATATCAGCCCTCCTCGGGAGAAATCCCCAGACGGACCAACGGCGTGATGATTAGCAACGCCCGCGGCCCGGCCGTTGGCTTTTCCCTGGACAATCTCCAGCAGCGAGGGACGCTCTTCGTCCAACCCGGCGACGAAGTTTACCCAGGGATGATCGTCGGCGAAAACGCACGCTCGGACGACATGGTGGTAAACCCCTGCAAAGAGAAGAAACTCACGAACATGCGAGCCAGCGGGTCCGACAGGAACATCCTGCTCAAGCCCCCTCGGCAGCTTACCCTTGAAATTGCACTCGAATACATTGAAACCGATGAACTTGTTGAAGTCACCCCTTCGAGCATTCGTCTGCGCAAGAAAGAGCTTAGCGAAGAAGGCAGAAAACGGTCCGAACGCAGCGGCAAGAAGGTGGGCGTTTAGACGAGTCGAGTCGATTGGCTCGAGCGTCCGCTTTTCAGTCTGCGCCAACGTTTTTCTTGATGAAGGCCAGGCCCTCCTTGCAAAGGCCCAAGGGGTCTGGAAACAGGTCCCGCCAAACCCGCGTGGCCGCGGCCAACGCGGGCAAGGCCCTGCCGAACGCCTCGATCGTCAGACAGCCGTCGAACCCTGTTTGCTCGAGAGCTTCAAAAAACGAACGCCACTCGACCTGGCCCGTCCCTGGAATTCCTCGATCGTTCTCGGAAACGTGGACGTGAATGGTCTCCGCCGAGCAAGAAAGAATCGCCTTCCCCTGGTTCTTCTCTTCGATGTGAGCATGGAAACTGTCGTACATCATCTTCAGGTACGGATGGTTTACCGCCCTGACGAACTTGGCCGTATCCGCCGCGGTGGTCAAGAAGTAGTTCTCGAACCGATTCAGATATTCGATTCCGAGCATAACTCCATGAACTCGGGCCCGCTCGGCCGCCTGGCTCATCGTCTCGACGCCGTGCTTGAACTCGGTTTCCGTGGGACCTTCGCCCGAAAAGACGCCAATCGCAGAGTGCGTGGGCCCGCAGAGGATCTCGGCTCCAAACGCGGAGCAGCACTGGAGCACTTGCTCGAGCCTGGCGACGGCGGCCTTGCGAACCGCCGGGTCGGGGGAAATCGGGTTCGCCTCGGGCGTCATCACCGTCACGGCGGTCGACGAGAGCCCCAGCGCCTTAAGCTTCTTTCCCAGTCGCTCGTAAGGCGCCAGATCGTCCAGATTGAAGATGGGGATCTCCACCGAATGGAACCCCATTTCCGCGAGAGCCTCGAGCACGGAATCGTGCTCCGAAGAGACCTCGGTGGTCCACAACAACAAGTTCATGCCAAACTTCATGGTTGCTCCCTAATTTCACATATCAATTTGTAGCGGCAACATTCTTCCAGCCCTGGCTTTTGGCGGATTCCAAAACCGCGTCGCAAACCGCCTGGGTCTCGAGGGCTTCTCTAAAAGTCGGGCTCGTCGGCTTGCCCGAACCCAAACCCTCGAGAAAATCCGCGACCTGATGGACAAAAGTATGTTCATAACCAATCTGCAAACCGGGCACCCACCAGTGCTTCATGTAGGGGTGTTCTCCGTCGGTGACGTGGATCGACCGCCAGCCTCGGACGATCGAGTCTTCCTTATGCTCAAAGTATTCGAGCCTGTGCAGATCGTGCAGATCCCACTTGATCGAGCCCTTTTCGCCGTTGATTTCGAAGGTGTAGAGCGCCTTGTGGCCTCGCGCGTAGCGGGTCGATTCAAAGAGCCCGAGCGAACCGTTTTGGAACCGGCAGAGGAAGGCGCAGGCGTCGTCGATGCCCACCGGCTCGACCTTGCCCGTGAGGTTGTGCTTGCGTTCCTTGACGAACGTCTCGGTCATGGCGCAAACATTGGAAACCTTTCCGTTCAGCCAGAGCGCGGTGTCGATGCAGTGCGCCAACAGGTCCCCAGTGACTCCCGAACCGGCGGCCGCGGCGTCAAGCCTCCAGAGCCCAGCGCCACCCTGGGGAAGCTCGGCCGAGATCGTCCAGTCCTGAAGGAAGTTGGCTCGATAGTGAAAGATCCTTCCGAGCCTTCCTTCGTCGATCAATTGTTTGGCAAGCGTTACCGCGGGAATCCTCCGGTAGTTGTACCAGACGGTGTTGGGAACCCCTGCCTTTTCCACGGCCTCGACCATTGCCGCGCCCTCTTTGGCGTCCATCGCCAGCGGCTTTTCGCACAACACCATCTTGCCAGCCTTCGCAGCAGCGATCGCGATATCGGCGTGAGTATTATTGGGTGTGCAAATATCGATGGCGTCGATATCGGGGCGAGACACGATCTTTTCCCAGTCGGTCTCGACCGACTGCCAGCCCCACTGATCCGCGAACTTTTTGGTGTTCTCCACCGACCTGCCGCATATCGCCGCGAGCACGGGCCTAAAGGGCAAGTCGAAGAAGTCGTTCACGCGCTTATACGCGTTGGAATGCGTCCTACCCATGAATCCATAACCCACGAGGCCGATCGAGAGAGGCTTTGGCATGTCGTCAGACACCTTTTGAGGAGTTTAGGACCGACGTATCTCGATTTTGAAACTCGTCCTTGGCCGACCCTGCGCCTTCTTCATTCAGACCATCCGTGAGCGCTTCGCACCGAAACCATGGCTTCGAGGACGTCCTGCCAGGTCTTGGGGGCGGTCATCACCGCGGTTGGGAACATGCAACCATCCCAACAAATATGTTTGAACTTTTTAGTGACTTGTCCAGTGCCGTCGCGCATCCAAAAGCCGGCGTGGTGGGCGATGTCGAGCTTGCCGTTGGGGTCTTTGGCCAGGCAGTGCCTGCCTGTGTGGTCGTGCGAACCGGAACCAAAGACCGTCGCGTCATTCTGCGCGACGTGGAAGTCGATCGTCCACGGCCTGAGCGCTTCTGTCAGAGTAACCAGAGCCGAATCGAGCACGGCTTTATCGCGCCAGTCGAAGTCCTTGGGCAAGATGCGGTCCTCGGGTGCGTTTTCCCCCAGGGTGTAAAGCAGAGTGTGCGCCATATCGGCCTGAAATCCGACCAAATCAGGTTCGCCGACGCGTTCGAGCAGATCGACCATCACCCTCCAGGAGTGCATTCCACCCCAGCAGATCTCTCCCTCGGCCGCCAACCGCTCGCCGTGGTCCGCCGCGATCTTGCCAGCGTCTTTGAAGGTCTTGGCGATCCGCTTTTGGCTTCCCTCTGGGTCTTTTGCCCAATCGGCTGGACTGCAAGCCGAGTCGATCCGAACCACTCCATAAGGCCGAACGCCAAGCTCGCGGAGCCTTTTAGCGATCCGACAACCCTTGACCACCTGGCCCAAGAACTTGGTCCGACCCTCCCCCTCGTCGAGCGCGGGCCCGCCTCCCGTCGGCCCCCAGACCGGCGCCACGACCGTGCCGATGACAAGCCCTCGCAAAGAAACCTTCTCCGCCAGGGCCTTCAGCTCGTCGTCGTTCGAATCGATGTCGACGTGGGGCGCGAACAGGAACAGGTCGACCCCGTCGAACTTCACCCCGTTCACCTCGGCGGCGGCCGTCAGGTCGAGCATAGTCTCCAGGGGAATCGGCGGTTCGCCGCCTTCGCCCCCTTTGCCCACCACCCCGGGCCAGGCTGCGTTGTGCAGTTTGGGAAATATGTTCGTTTTCGTGGTGTGCATGAATCAAATACCTACTTATTTCTTGGTCTGATGCTTGACGTGATCGCCGACTTGGGGAAGCTTTTTATGGACGTCGGGGCCAAAGTAGCGAAGGCTTACGAACGGTTCGGCGCCTTTGTTCTTGAACGTCACGCCGGCGGAGGCTCGCTTGGCCGAGACGAACACCTCGTCTTTGGTGGTTTCGCCGTAGCGGATAAAGTTGGGACTGTCGACCTCCAAGGCGCCGATCGAGCCCGACCCCTGGACCACCACCAGACCGTACGCGCCGTCGTCCTTGATCGCGGCGGAGGCGCCCGGTTCGACCGTCAGTTCGCGGGCGCTGAAGAGCTGCTTCCCGTCGACCGTACCGTAGACGATCCACTTGTCGACATATCCCTGGCCTTCGCCTCCGGAATGGACGATGGGCTCCAGGTAATTGTGGTTCTTGAACTCGGGGTCGACGTTCTTGGGCCAATCGAGCTGGTCGACCAGGTAGTCGAGGTCTTGGTGCTTGTCTTCGGGGACGTCCTTGACCAGGAGCTCCCACGGCACCCTCCTGCCCTCGACCATAGACTGATACATGCCGAACACGTCCGAGCCCCACTGAGGCTCGTACGTTACGAGCGAACCGGGAGCGTGGAGGACCGCCGGCGGGATCAGCCAGCCCGTGCCTGGCTTCAGTCGATATGCCTTGGAATAGTCGATGATTCCGTTGTCTCCCTCGTTCCAGCGCTCGAGGCAGCGGCGGACGTCTTCTTTCGTGACGCCGGGTTCCAGGCCCATGAACGTGTAGGGGAAGTGATTGCCAGTCCAGTTGAGCTGGGGGGGGAAATAGTAGCTCTCGGGCTTTCCTTCCCTGCCCAGGAGGGCGGCTTGCTCCTGCGTTTGGTGCATGTGGTGGGGGATGGGCCCGAGGTTGTCGAAAAACTTGCTGTAGACGGGCCAGCGTTTGTACTTGGACCAGATCGACTCGCCGATCAACTCGGCGCCGTGGAGGGCGACCGCCTCTTTGAGGGTGAACCGATCGCCATTGGAGACGACATAGCTCAAGCCTTCGTCGTCGGGGGCGCCCTCGTTCGCAGCGGCCGTGGTCGAGGCGAACCACCGCTCGTCGATCCCGCCTCTATGGGTTCCCAAGGCATAGAGGTCTTGAGGAGCGAGCTTGAGCCTGCCTCCTGGCATCAGGAAAGATCGGGGCACCCACGTCGGCGCAAGCCTGAGGATGCCTTCGCCAGCATCGATGGCGGACCGAACGCGAGAATCGAGGTTTTTATCGCTCATGACCCCAGGCTCCAGGACTTCTTTTCGCACGCAGTTGGTGGGATTGGTAACAAAATGGCGGTTTACGCCGCCTGGATCAAGACCCTGGCACAAAACACGACAGCCGGTTAGGGAGGCTTCCTGGACCGCAGAACGCATTGCGAGCAATAGCGAGAGACCGTCGGCATCAACGATAGAGTTGTCGCGACGATGTTATCAGTTGTCATGACAGGCGATCGGCGTGGGGACGACTGCCACGACATGGACGTCCGAGCACACCTATGTTCTTATTCCCGAGTCTCTTGTTGAACCGCGTGAATTGTAAAGACAGGCAAGTTTAGTCGCGGCGCCGCTTCGAGAAACGCATTCCTACGGTCTTCTGGTTCCTCGTTCCGATTCGGTTGTAGGGGCGAGTCCTCTGACACGCCCTCCGATCCGATAATAGCGAGGCCTACCGTACGCAGATCAGAGAGTCCTCCGTAGGCGGATTACACTCTACAGGTATGTCGCCCCTACATCGTTTTCGCCGAATGCAACGCTACGCCGCTCGGATCGTACTGACGGACATGTTTGATTGCGGCTTTGCCCCGCTACGGCCTCAGTTCCCAGGCCTCCAGCGAACGCAAGCGGGCTTCGCCTCCTTTGGCGAAGAGCTTCACGCCCTTGCTTGTCGGCTTGGGGAAGATCTGGTCTGTGATCATGGTACGACCGCCATCTGTGAAGACCTCCACGGAGGTTGCGTCGACGAATACGTGGAGTTGGATGGGTTGATCGGCGCCCTTGGACGACAGCTTTGCGGAGTGTCTGCCCGCGAAATGGGGACTGAAGCCGACAGCGCCCGATCGGGTTCGGTCGACGAAAACCGTTCCAGCACGGCGGTCGACGCCGATCTGTGTCTCCTCGTCGTCTCCGCATCGGACCTTCAGACCGAACTGCTCGGAACTCCCCGGTTCGAATTCGGCCAGGACCTCGAGAGACAGGCCCTCGACTCCGGGTTCGCCGAGGCCTTGTTCTCCCTGAGGGATCGCTCGAGCCTCGAACCTGTGCGGCCGGTGACGCAACGTCTTCAATGCCTCAACCGGTGTTTGAACGATTTGAAATCCACTCGCCGACTCGACGAGTGCGACGGTCCTGGGGATCGTCATCGCGCCTCGCCAGGGAGAGGTTGGGATGTCGTTGGCGTATTGCCAATTGTTCATCCAAGCAATCCAGACGGGTCGATTGCCCGGAGCGTCGTTCCAGGTCTGAGAGGCATAAAAGTCTTTGCCGTAATCGATCCAAACAACATTGGTTTTCGAGCCTTCGGCATGAAACGCCTTGCCGTCGAATCGTCCCACGAAGTACTGGCCGCCGGAACCGCCAAAGGGAGCGCCGTCGTTGACGTCGACTTTGAGGACCCATCGCGAAGCCCCTTTCGCTCCGCCTTCGATCTGCGCCTCGAAAAGCTCAGGACATTCCCAGACGCCCTTGGTCGAGCCCGCTGGACCAAAGTCGCTGAGCTTCTCCCAACTCTTCAAGTCCATCGAACCCCAGAACCGCACCTTGCGCTCCTCAGCCAATACGGTCGCCATGATCCAACGACCCGTGGGTTTGTGCCAAAAGACCTTGGGGTCGCGAAAGGCGTTGGAAGAAATGTCGAGGACGGGATTGCCGACGAACTTCGTCCAACTCCTGCCCCGGTCGGTGCTCGATGCAAGGTTCTGGGTCTGCTTTCCGTGGCCGTCGCCCGTGTAGACGGCGACCATGGGCGGAGCGTCTGTTTTGCCAAGGCCCGAAGTGTTCTTCAAGTCGAATACAGCACTGCCGGAGAAGATCATGACGCCGTCTTGTTCATAAAGCGCGATAGGCAAGTGCTCCCAGCGCACCAGGTCTCGGCTGACGGCGTGCCCCCAGCTCATGTGGCCCCAGCGATCCCCCTCGGGATTGTGCTGGTAGAACAGGTGGTATTCGCCGGCGAGATGGACCAAGCCATTGGGGTCGTTGATGAAGTTCTTGGGCGGCGTGAAGTGGAAGAGAGGACGAGAGCCTTGGGGCTCCTCAGTCCAGGCCGTTTCACCGATTGCGAGCAAAGCCGCAACGAACCCACGAACCAAAATGGTCAATCGCATGAACACAACCTCCAGAGCATCTGGTGCTCACTCGATTCCAAGTTTCTTCTGGATCTCCTCGAGCGGCACGCCCTTGGTCTCGGGCATGACGAACAGGGCCCAGAAAAGCTGGCCCAACATCATGAGGGTGTAAAACGCAAACGCATGGCCGCCGGAGCTCTTGGCGATCATCGGGAACGTCCATGTGACAGCCGCGGCCATCACCCAATGCGTTGTGCTTCCCAAAGCCTGACCTTGAGCACGCACCCTGTTCGGGAAGATTTCGCTGATGAAGACCCAGACCACCGCGCCCTGGCCAAAAGCATGCGCGGCAATGAACAGGAGCAGGCTGGCCAAGACAATTATGGAACCTGTCGACGTGAATTCGGTCCCGTAGGTATAGAATGCCCACGCGCACGTTCCCAGGCTGATCAAATAGCCCACCGAACCGATGAGGATAAGCTTCCGTCTGCCGATCGCGTCGATGAGCGTCATCGCCAGCATCGTAAACAGCAAGTTCGTCCCGCCGACGGCCACCGACTGAAGAAGTGCGGAGTCCTTGCCAGCGCCCGCCATCTCGAAGATCTTGGGAGCATAATACATCAGCGCGTTGATCCCGGAGAGCTGATTGAACATCGCGATCGCGATTGCCAGCAAGATTGGCCTGCGATACTTGGTCTGGAACAGCGAATCGCCTTTTTCATGATGCTCGAGATCGAGCGACCGGCGGATGTCGGTGATCTCAACTTCGGCGCCTACAGCGTCGACTCCGAGCGTCTCGAGCACACGACGCGCTTCGCTGTCTCGATTCCTGGACATCAGCCAGCGTGGGCTCTCGGGAGTGGGAAAGAGCAGGAAGAAGAAGGCAGCCGACGGGACCACCTGGATCCCCAGCATCCATCGCCATTCCGAGGCGCCGAAGTGCAACCGCGCGATGAGATAGTTCGAAAGAAACGCGAGCAGGATGCCCAGGACAACGTTGAATTGCTGTGCCGCGACCAGTCGACCGCGCAGGGCGCTGGAGATATTTCGGCAATGTACATCGGCGAGACCACCGACGCTCCGCCGACGGCCAATCCGCCCAGGAACCGAAAGGCCAGGAACGAGTACCAATCCCAGGCCAATGCGCTGCCGAGCGCCGAGACGAAGTAGAGAACCGCCAACACCATAAGCGTCCGCTTCCTGCCCAGAACGTCGGCGGGCTTGCCCGCGAAGATCGACTCGAGGATCGTGCCAATGAGCGCGATGGCGACAGTAAAGCCCAAAGATGCGTCGTCGAGAAGGTATGTGCTTCTAAGTGCATCGGTCGTACCGGAGATCACCGCGGTGTCGAAGCCGAAGAGCAATCCGCCAAGCGCGGCAACGACGGCGCTGCCGATCAATGCCGGCGTGAACGAAATCCTGGCGCTCGGGGAAGCCGCTTCTCCAGTCTGCGATCGATGCGTCTGGGTGATCATGATCGAGGCTCCGAGGCGGAATGGGAGGGGAATTTCAATGCGGCGGGCAAGGTTGGCGTACCGCCCGGCTGCGAACAGACGAACGCTGCAATTTCGTTGGCTCGGGCGTTGATCTCGTCGAGAGGTCTGCGCTCGATGACCCCAACGACCAAGGCCGCGGTAAACGCGTCTCCAGCGCCAATGGTATCGATGACTTTGACAGATAGACCAGGATGTTCGGACCAAACGCCGTTGGATAAAAGTAGGCTGCCCTGGTCGCCACGCGTCAGAGCCACGAGCGCGAGATCGAAGCGAGCCGCTATCTCAGTCAACGCCGTCCGTTCATCTTGCGCGAGTCCGAACATCAACGCGAGCTGGGGGAGCTCTTGATCGTTGAGCTTGAGCGCGCTTGCAAGCTCGAGAGAGTCGGCGACGACATTGCGATCGATGAACGGGCTTCGAAGGTTGACGTCGAAGAGTCTCAGGGCGTCGGGCTTGCTGGCCGAGACGAGCTTTCGCACGGCGAACCTTGAAGGCCCGGAGCGTTGCGAAAGGCTTCCAAAGCAGACGGAGTCGGCCGCCGCCGCGAGGCTCAGAGAAGCATCATCGGACTCTATAATGTCCCATGCGACATGTTCGCGAATTGTGTATTCGGGCTGGCCGTCTGACGCTAATGCGACGTCGACGGTTCCAGTCGGCAAGTCTTGGTCGACCTGCACGGTCTCGGTCGGCAGGCCCAGAAGTTTGAATCGCTCAAGGACTTCCCGGCCGAGCAAGTCGTTGCCAACTCGAGTGACTAATCGAGCGTCGGCGCCGAGCGATCGGCATTGGTATGTGAAGTTCGCTGGCGCGCCGCCGAGCTGTTTGCCGGCGGGAAGCATGTCCCAAAGCACTTCGCCGACTGCGAGGATCTGAAGCCCCATGGAGGAGTTCCGCGCTCGTTAAGGAGAGGTGCGCTGGCCTCAAGATAAAGCCTCGATGTTGACGTTTCAAGGGCCATTGGTCATTATCCTGTCAGAACAACTTGGCTGCCTGTCATGAGCAATGTGATGCCTACCAGCCCCAAACACAGCAAAATCTCGCAGGAGTTGCTCGCCGAGATCGTATCAGGGAAGTACGCGCCCTCGGGTCGATTGCCGAGCGAGGCTCAGCTCGTCGAGAGGTTCGGCGTGTCGAGGCCGACGGTTGCTCGGGCGTTACGAGACCTTCAGGATCAGGGCTTGGTCGAGCGCCGCGTGGGTTCGGGCAGCTTCGTCCGGAGCCCTGCGGTCGTCGAGATGCACAGGCAGTTCGGGCTCTTGATCCCAGGTCTTGGCACGACCGAGATCTTCGAGGTCGTCTGTGGCGAGCTTGCTGGGCTCGCTCGCGTGCATGGCTACGGCGTTCTCTGGGGAGGCAGTCGACTTCGTCCGCAGCAAGATGTGAGCATTGAAGATGCTCGGGAATTGTGCGATCAATTTATCAACAGCCAGGCGGCCGGGGTCTTCTTCGCGCCCTTTGAGCATACCGAGCGGCGCGACGAGGTGAACCGCGCGCTTGCCGAGAAACTGAGGCGTTCGGGCATTGCGGTGGTCCTACTCGACCGCGACCTGGGCGCGTTCCCAGGACGCAGCGAGTTCGACTTGGTCGGGGTCGACAACTTCGCGGGGGGTTATCAGCTTGCGGAGCACCTGCTGAAACTGGGTTGTCGGACCTTGGCCTTCGCGATTCGGCCTCTATCGGCGCCCACCGTCAATGCGCGGATTGCGGGAGCACGCGAGGCCATGCTCGACCGGGGGTTGGCGGCCCCAAACGATTTCGTACGCGTCGGAGAGCCTGAAGACCAGGCGTTCGCTCGAGGCTTCACCGGCAAGAAGCGGGTCGACGCCGTGCTTTGCGGCAACGATGAGGTGGCTGCGCTACTCTTGCGTTCACTTGCGAAGGCAGGCGTCAAGGTTCCCGGCGACATTCGCGTAGTAGGATTCGACGACGTCCGATACGCGACAGTTCTCTCACCGCCATTGACGACGATGCGCCAGCCATGCCGAGACATCGCGGTTTTGGCCCTCGAGGCGATGCTCGATCGCATCACCGAACCGTCGCTGCCGCCTCGAAGTCTTACGTTGCCGCTGAGTCTCGTGGTGCGCGAATCGTGCGGGGCCTATATATGCGACGAATGAGCTTAGTATTTTCCGCTGGGGACAACGCCATTAGTATTTGTCGCTGCTGATAATTTCCCCACCAGAACGCGTTGCCAGGGCTTGCCAGACACCTGGTTTAGGCAAGACTGTCCACCAGCCCGCTGGAGTGCTCGAGGCGCCGACGGGCTGGCCAGTGCTTTGATCGAACTGCCAGGTATTGATCGAGTCCTTGATGAACTTCACCGATCCGTCTCCGAAAAGAACGTTCAATCCTCCTGGATGTTCGCTCGACGCGGAGTTCTCGAGCGCCGCTGACTGCCGCAAGGGCGACCCGATCGATCGCGTTCGGCGGGTAGAACGTGGCCGCGACGGTATCACCCCAGTTGCCGTTGACATACCAGCCGTGTTTATTGGATTCGTCTTTCATAAAGTCGTCTATGACGCTGAGCGACGTGACGGACTTCTCGACGACGAAGATCGTGTTGGAAAGCCCGTCCGATATCGACGAGAAGCGGATGGGACTGACGTCGTTAAAGCAGCCGTTGTTCTGTACAACCCCTTGCGCGGGCGGCGTGCAGTTATTGTTGGGCCAGGGAAGCGCAGGCGCCAAAATCGATCCGGCACAGCCAGCGTAACTCGTGAACACCATCCGTGCCGGGTCGAGAATGCCGTAAGTCGTCAGTGCGCCTGGATTCAGCGTTCGTACGATGCCAGCCTGGGGATCGTCGGGGCACGCAAACGCGCCAACGACAATACCGTGGCAGGTCATGTTCTCGACGCCAAGGATCGTGAGGCTCTGGTTGATCGAGTTGTACAGGACTGCCTGGTCGATGTAGGGTAGGATTTCGACAAGGTAGCTCTTATCGGAGATCGTCGAGGTGCATGGTGGGTTCGATCCCGCGTATCTTGGGTCGTAAGACTTCATCCTGCCAATTGGTAGACAATCCTGGGCTTGTTCGTAGCCATGCAGGGCGATGCCTATCTGTTTGAGATTATTGGCGCATTGAACACGCCTGGCAGCTTCCCTGGCGTACTGAACTGCGGGCAATAGGAGTCCGATTAATAGGCAGATGATCGAGATGACGACGAGTGTTTCTATGAGTGTGAACCCGCAGCGCATTTGACGAGTGGGCGACCACACTTTGGGTAACTCCTAACCGGCTCGACGCTCGCGACGTGACGCGGCGAGTTTGAGTGCAATGGAGACAACCAGCGCTAGCACGGCCAAGCCAATAAACATGAGCGGTGTCGACCATCGGTTTCGTCTAGCTATGGGCTTTCCCACATCCGGAATTCCGTAATGCCCCAGGGTGAACTCCTCGTCCGAGGGCCGGTTGAATTTAATCCCACGGTTTTCATAAACTTGCCTCGACCGCTTTCGCTCGTCCCCTTGGTTATAATTGAAGATGACGCTGCAGGGCATTGGGATCTCGTTTGTGGTCGAGTCCGAGTAGTCAACCTTCATCGCCATGAAATCATCTGGCATAAGATCTGCTCCTAAACGCGCTTCTTGGATAGCCCAGCTTTGGTCGGGACACACAATAATCGAGCCCGAACGGTAATTGGGGTGCGGAGGGGACAGATCCTTTGCGCTGAGTTCGAAGTCGATTCGAAGACACATCTTTCTTCCACGTTGAACTTGCGCAACTTCCTTTAGCACAAATGTAGGGTGCTCCATTATGGTTCTAAACCTCAACCCCTTGAAGGCGAACGGTGCCGTTACCAAATTCCAGAACTCGAAGCCGATCCAGTAGCCGTCCCTAGCATTATGGTTGTCACTGTACATAACTATCGAATAATCCTTCTCCATGGGGAATTTACGCAGTTGGAAACGGGTTGCGTTTTTGTGGCAATTTACCTCTTCCACATCCTGTTTAAGCCTGGGGTTGAAGAAGCGTTGGGTCTCTTTGCTACTAAGACCGTAATGCGAAAAGGTATAATCATGCGCATCTATCAAGACCAAGGGGGCATCGGAAACGATTTGCTTCTTCCCGTTTTTTCCGACGACCCGGGGCCTTAACCATGTTTCAGTATGCATCGAGCCGATGACGCCGTTTTTGATAGCGCGCTCAATCTCAAGATGAGCACTAGGCAATTCTCGGAGAACGCGAGCGCTCAACTCCTGGCTTGTGGCGTTCTGCGCCAAATTCCCGTGACGAGCCAGGCACAAACAAATAACCAAAGAAATCATCTCGACGCCTCTTGCTTAGCAAGCATGAAAGCAATGAACTAACGGAGCAACGCAAATCCTAGACGAGCCCCGCCTGCTACTGCCGGCTATGCGAAGCTCCAGTATGGCAGAGGCCTGGGAGGAAGCCTCGAACGGCCGTAAGAATAGTTCTCTAAGAGGCACGGCCGTAGTAGAGTCAGCTTCACGCGCCCTATCGAGACGACCTAGGCTAGCTACCGATCAGACAGCCTCTAGTAGCAGTAGCACTCTCCTACAACGGTGCATGCGAATACGACTGTGCATTCGCCCTCATCATCGTCACAGTGGAACGGAGTTGGGCACTTGAGGGCGCAAGGAGGGCAATTTGTCGAAAGCGGCTCCTCCGCAGAGGCGCTAGGCAAGGACGCCGTTAGGCCTGCTAGGCCGGAAACTACAAAGAGAGCAAACGAAAGCGACGAGATACCGCGTAAAATAAGCCGCCCGTTTTCACCTCAGTGAGTAAATAACAATCCGTCCGCGAGGGTCTCTGAGTTGGACGCTCCACTTTCGAGAACGATGCCTTGAACGCTGACACAAATATCCGGATTCCGAGGAGAATCGGTGTAAATGTAGAGAGTTCTCTGGAAGTCTCCTGGGACATTTCCGATGGCCTCACATCGGAGTGCAGTGATTCCTCCGGGTGGAACAGTGATTGGAAAAATTACGGAAGAAGTAACGATAGAGTTCGGATCCTGAAACATGCATCCTTTCGGTCCGCAGCCAGAATCTCGAATCATAAGAATACGCGCCGGCTTTACTGACTGATTCGCAGCCTTAATCACGAAGGGAACGTTGCTTCCGACTGGAATTACTCCAAGAGCCACTTCGTTTCCCACTACTATTGTGGCTTCCGATACAAGCCTGTCCACTCTTGTCGCCTGTACCGCTGAGTAAGCTGCGGCGATCACGAGTGTAAGCGCAAATACACCCAGAAGCCGCGAGATTGTTTTCAAAAACGTGTTCA
Source organism: uncultured Planctomycetota bacterium (assembly GCA_963818975.1). GTDB lineage: Bacteria > Planctomycetota > Planctomycetia > Isosphaerales > Isosphaeraceae > CAWFUI01. The sequence continues at coordinate 709,441 of CAWFUI010000017.1, forward strand.
TCTCACAACGCTTTCCTTTATATGCTAAGCTCCATCGATGAAGCCGTTCACGCTAAGGCGAATGGCTCCATGACCTGGAACGTCCGTGTAGAGCACGAGTGTCGCCGAAACCTCGCCAATTTGCTTGTTTGTCATAACCTGAACCTGCACAGTTCCCTCATCCCCTGCTGGAATGGTATGGGGCGTTGACCGGAGAACTAAACAAGTGCATGACGCCTTTGCGCCAAGAACCTTCACGGGTAAGTTCGACTCATTTTTCAGCATGAAGCTCACGGAGGGGTCAGTTCCCCTCTTAACCGTCCCAAAAAACTTCGAAGTCTGATCGGGCAAGAGCCGCTCGCCTCTAGCGTAACCTAGTGCGCGTGAGATCGATCCGAATCGTAGGTAAACCGCCCCAAAAAGGAGGAACAAACCCGCGTTTGCGAGTATCAAATTAAGGCCCCACCAACTCACGATACGCTTGCGAACTCTAGCCATGGATACGTTTGCCACAATAAGCAGCTTCCCTTAGTCAATCAGTTCTACCTCGACCGACGGAATTTATCTGATCCTCAATTCGATCTGTGTCAGAAATAACCTCGCTCCGCTCGAATCGAACCCCTCGAGATCCACCTGGAGCTCCCCGCGAAGAGTCGAACTGGCTTCTGGATCGTAACTCACAAGAAGATTCGCGGTCTCGTTGGGATGAACGACGAGCGACATCGGCGAGACCGTGACGCAGTCGCAGCTCGAAGTAGCCGAGTCGATCTTGACTGACGAAGATTCATGATTCCTAAGATTCAGCAAGCCTGAGGCATGCTCGTCCGCGCGGAGGTCGCCGAGAATGAGGGGTCGAGGATAAACCGAGAGCGAACGCAGCAACTTCCGATCGTTGGCGGCACGGGTATCGCACCCAACTAATGGTGCCGCTAAGCTGAGAAGACAAAGGCCGAACGCTGCTCGGAGACCGGGGGAAGCTAACCATTTGCCGGATCGATTCGACATCGCTGGATGACCCGAAGGGAAACGATGCCTTGAGCACAACAATGGATCAACTTGTCACGCGCGGGTTGCTGAGTCAAGACTTTTTTCGGAACTACCAAGAAAATCGTTCTTTCCGCAAACCGCGGATGATGGGGTTATCTTGATGTCTCTGAGAACCAATTTCGGATCACTTCTGCACACGAGCCAGGAGAACCGCAATTGGCTGTGGGCGTCGCTGGCGTTTTGGACGTGCGTGCTGCAGCTTCAGCCGTTTCTCAGCGCATTCGCGGGTTCCCCAGAGATCATGCCCGACTATTTTCAAGACTGGGCCTCGGCTCGCAATCGTCTGCATGGCTTGCCGATTTATACACGTCACGATCAATCCATGCCCCTCTATTTGGGTGAATTGAGCACGATGCGCAGGCCGTTGGTTCAAGTGAACGCCCACCCTCCCAGCTCGGTATTGCTGGGCATTCCGCTGGCGAATGTCGAGTTTCATACCGCCCTCGTTGTCTGGAACACCGTCTCGTTGCTCATGCTCTTGGCATCGATCGCCATCGTGGCGAGGGAGCTCGGCGCATCGCCCACGTGGTGGTCGCTCGGACCATTTGTCACTCTCTTTATCACATGCGGGCCAGTCAGAGAAGAGCTGCGGATGGGACAGCTTGGCCTGTTCTTGGCGCTCTTGATCACCAACGCTTGGGCTGCGGAGCGGAATGGGAAGGACTGGCTTGCGGGCGCTCTGTTGGGTGCTGCATCAGTGGTCAAACTTTATCCGGGATTTCTCATCTTCTATTTTCTGTGTCGTGGGCGATGGAAGGTTTGCGCGTGGGCTCTCGCATCCGCATCGCTGATCACGCTGGCAACGGCGGTGATCCTTGGTCCAGCCTGCTATAGCGAATACTTCCTGGAGGTCGTTCCAGAGGTTCAATGGTTTCGGGTGGGTTGGGGCAATCTGTCGATTACCGGCTTCTTTAGCCGACTATTGGATCCGGCACTCGACCATCCGAGGGTGATGTCGCGATCCGAGCCGATCTGGTACAGCCCAAAGGCGGCTTTCGCGGCTTCTCTACTTACATGCTTAGCTTTGGCTGCCCTCGTGGCATACTGCGCCCGCCGAGCAAGAACCAAGTCGGAATGCGAAATCGCCTTCGCGATAGCGTCAATCGCGATGGTCTTGATCTCGCCGATCGCCTGGGATCACTACCTTGTGGTCTTAATCGCGCCGCTGGCTGTACTTTACCGTTCGCTACAAAGTAGAATCGCAACTCGTGCAATGATGTATGCGCTTCTGGCAGCGCTTTGGATTCCGCCGTTCCTTGTTTTCGGGATGGCTGGTCTCGGCGGGCTTATCGCCAGGCCGATCGATTCGCTAACGATCCTTTCGTACCAGACGTACGCACTATTAGGTTTGTTTGCACTGGGAGCATGGGAGTTGGGGCGGTCGTGGCGGGGACCGTAAGCTGGAATCAGGGGGCGACGACTGGGTGTCGCCCGTACGCAAAACAGGCAAGAGGGCGTCCGCGCGAGGTCCGCCCCTATGGCAGCGGCCTGTTCTCGTAATACTGGCTCAAAGCGCGTACGCGTTTGACTTGATACGCAATGATGAGCCCAGAGACCGCCAGGACCGAGGCCAAGATGACGTGCCTGTAGGGAGAAGGCCCTGAGTTGCTCGTATGCCAGCGGTCCAGGAAGACCAGAAGACCGTACGCAGCGACCGAGATGATCGTGGTGTAATGCACCAACCGCTCGCGGAACCAGAGACCAGACGCGGCGATGATCAGGAAATATCCGGATACGAGCGAGGTGGCGAGTCCGTCGTTAAGGTAGACCATGATCGTAAAGAAGACGACGTCGCAGAGCGCCCAGGCGTACCGGCTGAAACGGCCCCATTTTTCGGATCGTAAAAGCGCCTGGAAACCGATCGAGACCACGGCCCACGCCGCAACCACTGCGATCAGTCTTCTATGCCCGTTCCCCTGGTTGTACTCGAACAGCGAGTGATTGATCTGAATGATCGCTCCGCAAAGCGCCATGGTGCCCAGCCGCGAGACCAAGGCAGGCTCTCGTCTGGCCCAGCGGCGGAGCCTGTGCCAAGGGGTGGCGCGTTTGACTTCAACTTGTTCTTTTTTGAGAAAGCGTTCGAGATCCTCAGCCAAGGCCGCCGCGGTCTGATAGCGTTCCGAAGGGTTCTTCTCGAGGCACTTCATGCAGATGAGCTCGAGAGACCTTGGCAGCCCCGGCCGTAGCCGCTTCGGCCTGGGCGGTTCTCCTTCGAGAACTTGGACGAGGGTGTCGAGCGGGCTGTCGCACTGAAACGGGGGCCTGCCGGTGAGCATTTCGAAAAGGATGGCGCCCAGGCTGTAGACGTCGCTTTGCGGTCCAACGCCGCCTCGTCTGCCTCCCGCAGCCTGCTCGGGGGCCATATAACTTGGAGTGCCGACGATCGCGCCTGTATTCGTATGGTCTGCATCGCTCTTGAGCGTTTTGGCGAGGCCAAAGTCGGTGACGGCTGGAACGCCGGCTTCGTCGAAGAGGATGTTCGAAGGCTTGAGGTCGCGGTGCACCACTCCCTGGTCGTGGAGGTGTTGGACGCCGCGTGCGACGATCTGAAGCCAGTGGGCGGCGGATTCGAAATCGATCGGACCTTGGCGTATCACTTTCGACAAGCTGGGCCCGGCCATGAACTCCATGGCGAAGTAGTGCTGGCCGCTAAACTGGCCCACTTCATGGATCCGCACGATGTGCGGCGAGCTCATCTTGGCCGCGGCCTTCGCCTCGGCGTAGAACCGACCGACCTGCACTGCCGAGGCAAGGTGGCTCGAGAGGATCATTTTCAAGGCGACGATCCTGTCCAGATCCTTCTGCCTGGCCTTGTAGACGACCCCCATTCCGCCGCGGCCGATTTCCTCGATCAATTCGTATTTCCCGAAGTGGAAACCGTTGATGTCCTGATCTTTTGAGTGCTCTTCGGCTGTCTGTGAGTCGGGCGTCTGCCTCATGCCTGGCAGAGTGATCGTGGCGTCCTGGCCGACGAACTTCCTCGTCTCGGCTCCGTTGGGGGCTGGAGGGGCCTCGAACTCCGTCGACTCGACGTCGAGATCGATGGGAGCGGACGCCGCGTAGTCGATCGACGACTCTTGATCGAGATCCCTCGAGTCGACTTTCGAACCTGAATCCATAAGAGCGCTGTCGTGGGGTGAATCGGAGATCGATAGGGCGAACCACCATTGTGGGCTTGGAGGGGACGTTTTGACCAGAGTGCCGGACTTGCCCAAAACCATACAATTGCCAGAGGAACCGAATGGAGCGATGCTTTCACGAAACGTGGGTTTGACTTATTCGCTCGGCACGCATACGGTTTAGTAGTGGAATTCTTCGCTCGCTGTTGCACGGAGGACTCATTGCTGAAGCGGCGCGAGGCGGGCGAACGTCGGGCATTGGACCCAGTTTGTCCTTTCGATCAAGGTCCGCCCGGTTCGGTTTCGAACGATTGTCTCCAAGAAAGACGGGAAGTCGGACCTTTGGCGCGCACTTTGCCGCCAAAGTGGAGTTCATAAACGTCGAAATTTGATATTCGCCGGCGCGATCGCCGCGGCAGCGCATCTTGATCGTCACCAAACTAAGTCGAGATCGTCTACACAGGGAGGTCTATCGAATGCGTTTGCAAATTCCCGACGATTTTCTGGACAAGATGGCAGTGAAGTTTCATATGCTTGGTGATCGGACGCGACTCTCCATCGTCCGAGCCTTGCTGTCGGGTGAAAGGAATGTGAGCGACGTCGTCGAAGAGACGGGTCAACACCAGGCGAACGTTTCGAAGCATCTGAAGCTCCTGGCCGACGCCGGAATGGTTTTGCGTCGCAAGGACGGCTTGATGGTCTACTACCGACTTTCGGACCCGCTCGTCGAGAGGCTTTGTTCGCTGGTTTGCGGGACAATCGTCGAAGAGTCGAAGGCAATTGTCAAACAAAAGGGACTGCTGCTCAAGCATTGGAATGGTCGTTAGGTCACGCCCAGGTTTGGGGGCTCGAGAATTTCTACGCCTTCGAACTGCTCAACGCGAGACCTGAAGACGAGCCCGCGTATGTTCGGCCTCTTCAACGGGCGTGAAGCCAAAGAGCCGCTTGAACTCCCTGCTGAACTGTGAAGGGCTTTCGTAACCAACAGCCCTCGCCGCCGAGCCCGCGCTCAAGCCTTCGAGGGCCATGAGCCGACGGGCGTGATCCAGGCGGATTCGCTTGAGGTACTGGAGCGGAGAGCTTGCGGTTACCAACTTGAAGTGATGGTGAAAGGCCGCGACGCTCATGCTCGCCTTCTTGGCCAATTCATCGGCGCCGAGCGGTCTAGCGTACTCGGTGTGAATAAACTTAAGAACCCTTGCGATACGGGCGAAATGGTCGTCTCTGCTGGCCAGGGAACGGAGCGATTGCCCATGCTCGCCGCAAAGCACGCGATAGACGATTTCTCGGACCGTCTGTCGGCCTAGCATTCGGCTGTCGAGAGGCGCCTTGAGGCACTCGAGAAGCCTGATGACGGACCCTGCCAACTCCTCGCTCATTGGGGCAGTGGATATACCCCTTGGCGTCGATCCGACCGGCGGCAAAGGCTCGTCCATCTCGAGCAACATCTCGCCGAGCATCGTCGGATGGACGTTGATGGCAACGAGTAACAGCGGTTCTTGGGCGCTGGCTTCGGTTTCGCAATCCGCCGGAATCGGAACCGATAGTGTTAGATAATTGAATGCATCATAGGTGTAGACCTCGCCGCCGACATAGGCCCGCTTTCGGCCCTGGCCGATGACGATGATGTTCGGCTGGTAGACCATCGGAGCCCGCGGCGAAGGCTTCGAGATGCGCACCACTTCCACGCCCTCGACGAGCGTCCGATGCACGCCTTCGTGTACAGCCACCTCGCCCAAGAGGCTTGCGAGCCGCTGGCGAGCGTCGATTTGACCTTTCATCGGGTCCTCCGTTTATGCATGGGTTCCCAGAGTATTAAGCTACGCTATTGGCCGTTTCGCGGATAGATTCCGCGCCGCCGAATAGGATTAGGCAAGACTTTTGGAGGAACGTTGCTTTCGACCGCGGGCTCCTTGGCATCTAATTGAACCTCGGCGAGCCGGTCCTAAAGGCGTCGGCGGAGGAGCCAGTCGTCGGGCCGTCGCACGCAGCGCATGTTGAAGATGCCTGTTACTTAAAAAGGAATGATATGTACAAAACGAAAGCCTATTCAGCCTCGGGCGCCAAGTCGCCTCTGGCCCGCACGACTATTTCGAGGCGCGACCCGACCGACCACGACGTGCAGATCGAGATTCTCTTTTGCGGCGTCTGTCACTCCGACCTCCATTCGGTGAAGGACGAATGGAGCGAGTTCATGCCCACGGTCTACCCGATCGTCCCTGGACATGAAATCGTCGGCCGCGTGGCCAAGGTCGGCTCCGCCGTCACCAGGTACAAGCCCGGCGATCTTGCCGCAGTCGGTTGCCTGGTCGATTCGGACCGCACCTGTCCCAATTGCCAGGCAGGGCTCGAGCAATTCTGCCCGAATCAGACCCTGACGTTCAATTCCCAGGACAAGCACCTTGGCGGCGTCACCTACGGCGGCTATTCCGACAGCATCGTCGTCGATGAACGTTTCGTCCTGAGCGTCCCCTCGATTCTCGACCTTGCCGGAGCCGCTCCGCTGCTTTGTGCTGGGATCACAACATACTCGCCGATGCGTCGCTGGGGCGTGAGCCAAGGCAAGAAGGTCGGCGTGGTGGGCCTCGGCGGGCTTGGCCACATGGGCGTGAAATTCGCTCGTGCATTCGGCGCCCATGTCGTCGTCTTCACCACGTCGCCCCACAAGAAAGAAGACGCCCTTAGACTCGGAGCCGACGAGGTCGTGATCTCACGCGACGAAAACGCGATGCGAAAGCACGCAGGGAGCTTCGACTTCATCCTTGACGCCGTTTCCGCCGATCACGACGTCAATGCGTACCTCAACCTGCTCGGGCTCGACGGCAATCTCACCATCGTCGGCGCCCCTCCGAAGCCGCTTGCTGTCTCAGCCTTCGGGCTCATTGTGGGACGTCGCAGCCTCTCAGGCTCGGCCATCGGCGGCCTGCCCGAGACGCAAGAGATGCTCGACTTCTGCGGAAAACACAACATCACCGCCGACGTCGAAGTGATCCCCATTCAAAAGATCAACGAGGCTTACGCCAGGTTGCTCGAGTCCAATGTAAAGTATCGCTTTGCTATCGACCTGGCGTCCCTCAAAGCCGAGTAACTCAAAAGGAGCAATACATGCAGAAGCGCAAACTCGCAAACAACAACCTCGAAGTCTCCGCCATCGGGTTTGGTTGCATGGGGATGAGCTTTTCTTACGGCCCGCCGAAGGACCAGCAAGAGATGATCTTGCTTCTTCGGTCGGCCGTCGAACGTGGAGTCACCTTCTTCGACACCGCCGAGGTCTACGGTCCATACTTGAACGAAGAGCTTGTGGGAGAAGCCCTCTTTCCAGTTCGTGATCAGGTGGTGATTGCCACCAAGTTTGGCTTCCAGCTCAAGCCCGACAAGTCGCCGGGCTGGCTGGGCCTGAACAGCAAACCTGAGCATATCAAGCAAGTGGCTGAAGCCTCGCTCAGGCGGCTCAGGATCGACTCCATTGACCTCTTCTATCAACATCGCGTCGACCCGGACGTGCCCATCGAAGAGGTTGCGGGGGCAGTGAGGGATCTAATTCAGGAGGGCAAGGTCAAGAACTTTGGCCTCTCCGAGGCTGGCGTACAGACGATTCGTCGAGCCCACGCGGTGCAACCGGTCGCGGCGGTCCAGAGCGAATACTCGCTATGGTGGCGGCGCCCCGAGGCGGAGTTGCTGCCGACGCTCGAAGAGCTCGGCATCGGCTTCGTGCCTTATAGTCCGCTTGGCAAAGGCTTCCTTACGGGCAAAATCGACGAAAACGCGACGTTCGGCAGCTCCGACTTTCGCAGCACTCTGCCTCGCTTCGCTCCAGAAGCACTCAAGGCGAATCAGGCCTTGGTTGATCTTCTTGAAGAGATTGCGGAAAGGAAGCGGGCGACTCCCGCCCAAATCGCCCTCGCTTGGCTGCTGGCCCAGAAGCCTTGGATCGTCCCGATCCCTGGCACAACGAAGCTTCATCGCCTGGAGGAGAACCTTGGAGCGGATTCCGTCGAGCTTACCGCCAACGACCTTCTCGAGATCGAATCCGCGGCATCCGAGATCACCGTCCAGGGGGCTCGCTACCCTGAGCACATTGAGAAAATGACCGGTCTCTAGGATCAGTGAGGCGCTAGCTTCCATGTCCCAATCGCGACGCACCTTTTTGCTGACGGCTGGCGCAGCACTCGTCGTTCCGAAGATTTGCGGCAGCCGCGTCGAAGCACACTCAACTACTACAATGGAGCCCCAAATGGATATCACTCGAATCGGATCTCAGCCTTCAGCCAAAGGACCCGCCGACTGGTTTACGGGTTCGGTTCGCATCGACCGATTGTTCCAGGCGCACGAGCCTGCGCGAGCTGCAGGGGCCAGCGTCACGTTCGAGCCAGGCGCACGAACGGCTTGGCATACCCATCCGCTGGGTCAGACTTTGATCGTCACTGCTGGTAGCGGCTGGGTTCAAAGGGAAGGGGGGCCAATCGAGGAAATCCATCCAGGAGACGTCGTCTGGTTCGCGCCTGGCGAGAAGCATTGGCACGGCGCCGCGCCCACTACGGCATTGACGCATATCGCCATCCAGGAGCAACTTGACGGCAAGGTGGTCGATTGGCTCGAGCATGTGACTGACGAACAGTATCGGAAGTGAGCGCTTGTTCGTTGCGAACGAGGCTTGTGTTGTTGATGTCAAATTGTTGAAAACGCCAAAATGCCTTCAGGCAGCAATTAAGGGGCTACGCAGTCAGCGTAGCCCCTTCAGGAAAACAGTGCCGGAGACAGGACTTGAACCTGCACGGGCATGGGTAGCCCACCAGCCCCTCAAGCTGGCGCGTCTGCCAATTCCGCCACTCCGGCTCTTCGGGGGCAGTGAACCGCCTTCGAACTTCTCATCTTATCCCCTGCCCCACGACTGTCAAGAATGAGAAAAGACACGGCGGCCGATCGACCGAGCCGACCAGGCCGGTTCGACCTTCGCGCTCAAATCGGCCCCTGGGATCATAGAGCCAAACCGCTCGGAAAAGTTCGTTTTTTGCTCAAGTTGCCGGCGCGGCTCCGTAATTCGTCGTAATCCCTATCCTCGGCTCAAGCCGCACGATCCTCAGAACCGATCGAAACTCTGTTCAGGCCGACGCTCGGCCGGCACGAGTGTTGGTTCGATGGCTCCAACACCTTCGAATCCAATAGTTTGCGTCGAGGACGACTGATGGCGGGAGCAGTAAGAAGAACCCGCCGCAACAACTCCAACGCCTGGGCAGCGTGGACGGGTCTGGCGGCTTGCCTATCCACATTGGCAGTAGGTGTTTACGAAGACAAAGGCGCCCAGCGGGAAACGCCTGTCGGCGTCGAGACAAGGCTTTGCGGTAAATCTGACAAAGCAATCAATTTAGCTCCCACGGGTTCCGGACTCTTGGCCTACCTTCCGACCGTTCGGGATGGCAGAGTGCGTTTGAGGGCGCCTTTGGACCCCTCGGGCGACCGATTGCTGCTCATCCTCTCTTCTCTGGCGACGACGCAGGGCCCTTTCGAAGCGAAGATCTCGGTCCAAGCCGGCGATCCTCCCGTAACATCTTACGACGACGCAGCCAGTGCGATTCCTTTGTCTCGGGTCGATCCGTTGGCAAGGGTGGGGGAATCGCTTACGCATCATCGATTTCGAACGCTAAAACATCGCGACCCAACCGAATCAACGCCTTCGCCGCCCGCTCGAAGGATCTTCCATCTGCTGGTGAAAGACGGCGATGTGGCAAGCGCCAGCAACTATCGAGCAACCCCCGCCCATCTGAAGGCTCTTGGACGCTACGCCCAGGTGTATGTGGATGAGAACGACCTTTCGCGTGTCGGCTCGGAGTTGCTCGAGGACGTGGTACGAACGTTCGACGAAACGATGGCGCCCGAGCTATCGCCAACACTCGGTCTCGCGGCGGACGTCGACGGCGACGGCAGGTTCACCGTTCTCGTTTCCAGTTGGCTCGAGCATTTGGCCGACGGCCGCTACAACATCGACGGCTACGTGAGGGCCGCGGATTTCGACGACCGTCTTGGGGCTCCGTTCTCCAACCACTGCGATATGCTCTACCTGAACTCGAGGCTGAAGGCTGGCAAACACTTACACACAATATTAGCTCATGAATACACTCATGCGATTACGCTTCGCCACAAGTCGGCCTCCCCGACCGTTTGCAACTCCGACCTTGCTTCCGCTGGCCCAAGGACTCTAGGCGACGAGGAAGGCTGGCTGGATGAAGGCCTGGCGCACCTGGTGGAGGATCGGTTTGGCTTTTCAAAGTCGAACATCGACTACCGAGTAAGCGCTTATCTCACTGCTCCGGAACGGTTTCGTCTGGTGGTGGCTGACTATTATGCGGCGGACCTGTTTCGGTCTCATGGGAACAGAGGCGGAACGTTCCTTTTCCTCAAGTATTGCTCGGATCGGTTCGGTCCGGGCGTGATCGACGCTTTGATCCGTTCTCCGCTCAAGGGGGTGGTCAACGTCGAGGCGGCGACGGGGGTCGATTTCGCCGAGCTTTACCGCGATTGGACGTTGGCTACGGCTTGCAGGGGATTGGGGATCGTCGAGGAACGCGAGGACCAGGGCTACTGCGTAAGCGGCGAGTTCGGCGATCGAACGCTCGCGGGCCCGACGGCCGAAAAGATTACCCTCTCGAAACAGTTTCCATCAGTCTTGAAGACGCTTTCACTCGAGGGCACCACAACGCATTACCTCACGGTCTCGACGCGCGGCTTGGGGAGCCTGACGATCGAGGTTTCCGCCGCTTCTTCCGCCAAACTGCAAGCGACCGTCGTTCCTCTGCCCTCGAACCTTGCCCAGATCGAACTCGATTGCAAAGTTGGTGCGGACTCGGGCGATCGCACGGAGATCGAGCTTGGTCGACTCTCGATCGAACATCGCGGCGGAGGGCGAGTCACCCTCGAAGTGCTGGCTTGGGAGTCGCTTTCCTCGCCAAACGGGTATTGTTCCGGAAGGTTGACGGGAGAAGGCTTGGAACAACTCCTTGGCTGCCGCGTCATCGAGGCAGGACGGAAGTTGGAGGCGGACGCAGGGCGAGTCCCAGGGTTTGCAGTAAGCGCACGATCAGGCCCGGTCGTGCTCAAGCTGTTGGGCAGGGACGAGCAGAACCGTCGGGTCTGCGCTTCGCGAATTGTCTCTTTCTCTCGAGCGGAGAACGTTGATCTCGACGATCAACATTGACTCTCAGCCGAACCTTCCGCCTTGGAGGCGATCAGGTCTTTCCCTTCCGCTTCGGCTTGGCCTTGAGCTTGGCTTCGACGTCGGCTGGAACTCCTACGCGTTTGGCGATCTCGGTCCAAGCGAGCTGAGCCGCGAACTTGACGCCGTTGTCGGGGTCCGGCGGGAGATCGGCCATGGCCCTCAAAGTATCTTGGCCGCCGATCTCTTTGAGCAGGTCGCAAGCCCTGCGCCTGAGATCGGAGTCGGGATCCTTGAGCTTGACGATCAGCCCTGGTTCAGCAACCGAGCCCATCCGTTTGAGGGCGTCGTCCGCGTGGGGCCAGTTTTCCTTGAGAGCTGCGACGATCGGATCGACCGACCGAGGATCCTTGATTTTTCCCAGAGCCTTGAATGCTTCGATACGAACATTGAAACGTGTGTCGATCAGCTTGTCGATGATTTTCATCGTGGCGTTTTCGTTGTGCCAGACCGCGAGCGTTTTGATCGCGTCGGATACCAGAAATCCGTCGTCAAGATCGAGCAGCGGCACGATCGCCTCGACAACCTCGTCAAGGCGTTGGTCCGGTTTGGTGCGTTCGAGGCGGGAGAGGCCTTCTTTCTTCTTGCCAGTATCGCGAGAACTGATTTGGAGCAGAGATTTCGCAACCGCATCGGCGTTCTCGGGGATCTGCGGATCGTTCGCGCCGCCGTTGCCTGGATTTGGAGCTTGGGCGAGATCGAGTGCAATCCGAGGCACCGTCGCGAGATATTGCTGGCTCAACTGTACCTGGAGCCGTCTGCCCTGAAACTTGCCGTTGCCGAAATCGATCCGCTTGGCGAATGCAACGGGGTCGGCCACGGGCCAGAGCGCGAACGCCGCCTCGGTTTCATAGACAACCAATGCGTTGCCTCTGATGCCGGGATCGAGCGCCTTCATCCTTTCGATGAGCGCTTTGCAAACCTCGACCTTACTCAGTCCTTGCCCGGGATCGATGTTCGCCGGCAATCCAGACACCTCGACCAACGCCACCAAATCGCCGTTTTGAGCCCTTGATTGATCGTAGAGGCTGTCTGCCTTTTCACGGAAAGTGTTGCCTTTGGGAACGATGGGAACGAAGCCTCCGCCTGGCTGAGGAGCCCCTTGGATGGCGAATCTATTGTTGCCACCTCCGGGAAGGGCTTGTCGATTACCGGGCTGCTGGATCAGGCCCATCGAGGCCAGGAGCATCGGTATGAGCGCAATCGATACAAGGTGAAGTGCGCCGGTGAACGTCATCCCGAGTGGTTTCTTGGTTTCGTCCCAGTTTCTGATCATGAAACCGAGTGCATAAAAGGGCATGAACAGGCACAGGATGCCGGAGAGTACGCTCTCCTGGAAGGCGATGACGAGGAACCAAATATTCCCGCCGAGCGTGAAAACCATACGCGCACACGACGGCTACTGCAATCTCGGCAACAAGGCCCCAACCAATGACCTGCCTCGGTGCGCCGGCCGCGGCGAGGATCATCACGATGATGCAGATCGCCCCATTCAAGAGCAGCGAGCCATAGAGGAACCCGCTAACGTCGGGCTGTTCGCCTCGTCGACGTTTTTTTTTCGATGGGCGCTCCCTGAGGATTTGCGTCCTGGGCGGATGCGGAAGGTCGTCGTCGTACTCGGGCGCTGCCGACGGGCTCGAGTATCCTCGCGCCGGAGGCAAGTCGTCCCAGATGTCGGCCGAGGGGGCTGCCGGTTTCGCTGAAGCGGCGGCGGGCGCGTAAGCCGGTGCGCTCCTTGGCGGCGCCTGTGGAGTGGCAGGTTGCCAGTCGTCGATCGAATCGCCGTCGGATCCGCCCGGCGCCCTGATCTCGAAGACCGTGTCGCACTCCTTGCACTTCATACGCTTGCCCGCGTAAGCCGTATCCACCTGATACCGCTTCGAGCAGAAGGGACACTCCATCACGAATTTCATCCGCGCCTCGCTCGCAAGGAGTTCTCGACCGGCCGACCGCGTTTATCCATGAGGGGATCGCAACTATCTTACGAACTGATCGCCGGTCTGCAAGCACGAATGCGTCGATTCAACGCCTGGAGGATGCTGGGCTACCCCTAACCCGTCCACGCGGTTAGGCTTGGAGCCCGGATGAGGGGGATTCCACAATGCTCAGGGCCGCTGTTTTCGTGTTATCCGCCGCGGCTGCGACTTGCTGCGCCCAAACGGCGATTGCTGATTATCTTTACTTCGAGCGCGGCGGAGGCGTGCAACTGCCGACACGAACCGAGGGCAAGGATGTGTTTGTCGAGTTCGACGGCAAGCCCTTGGCGTTCCGAAGGTCCGACTTCCGGTCGATTCAGACTGGACCGACGCCGTTGGAGGAATGGCCAGAGCGACTGGAAAAGGCGGCGAGGCCCGGCACAAATTCCGACGAACGCTTTAAGACGGTATGGTGGGCCGTCGAGAATGGACTCTCGCGTGAAGCAGCTCTGCTCTTGCGTTCAATCCATATTGAGGATCCGAAGCATCAGCCGACTGCTCGAATGGTTCAAATCCTCGACGAGCTTGCCAGAGCACTTCCCGATCCAGTGCTCGAACGCATCGAATCCGTCCTCCCCAAGGCGAATTGGCGGATTGCACGAGGGCCCCACGTCTTGATCTATCACCAGGCCGATCCAGCAGACCTTGTCGACCGCGTTGAAACCTTGGAGCGCGTCGTCGAAACCTATTGCCTCGTGCTCTCTGCCTGGGGGCTATCGCCATCGGCGCCTCGGGAACGCTTGGTTTCGGTCTGGTTTCCAGATCGGCCAGCGTATCTCGATTACCTCTCTCAAGACGTCGGCGGGGCCTTCACTGCCACTCAAGGCTACTATCATCCGATACGCCAAATTGTTTTTACATACGACACGCGAGATCAAGACTCGTTCACGAAGCAGGCGAGCGAAATCGAGCGCCAAAAAGGCGAGGTCCTGGCGCTCAAGAAGACCGTCGAAAGGATGCCCGGAGGTTCCAAGATCAAGCTTGGTCTTCACGGAGAAAAGCCAAAGCTGCTCGACTCGAAGAAGGCCAAGGAAGAGATTGGCAGGCTCGAGCGAGACCTCGTCCGCCAGGAGCTTTTGCTCGAAATCGACGAGCGCGCCTTCGAGTTCGGAAACGCCGCCCACGAGCAGATCCACCAGTTGAACGTCGTCAGCGGATTCGTCAAGGGGCACGGCGAATTGCCGATTTGGCTGCAAGAGGGGCTGGCGATGCAGTTCGAAGTGGTACGAGGCGGGCGATGGTCGGGCGTATCCAAGGCCCACGATCTGCGTCTGCCCGTCTGGCGCAAGGAGAGCCCCGGGGCGAGGCTTGCCCCGCTGGTCGCCGACAAACCGTTTGGTTTTGGATATAGTCCCGACGTCTACGCACAAGCCTGGTCCCTGGTTTATTATCTCAGGCACGAGAAGCCAACGGAGTTTGCAGCCTATCTCGATCTGCTCCGTTCGGACAACCCAAGGCCTCACGAGGAAGGCTCGCCCGCTGAACGTTTCTCGAGCCTCTTCAAACAGGCGATGGGAGCCGACCTCGACGCTCTCGAGGCCGACTGGAAGAAGTCGATGAGCAAGCTCGAAACGCCCCTTGAGGAACACGATTCGGGAAAGCCCGGGAAGCGAAAAGCGTCCGCAAACGGATCGATCGGGACTCGCAAGTACTAAGCTCTCATCAAGCCTTTAACTCTGAAATCCATTACGGAACAATCAAAGGAACGTGCATGGCGCCTGTTGGCGTAGGCCTATTGGGTTTGGGGACGGTCGGATCGGGCGTCGCGAAGCTGCTCCTGAGCTGCCACGAACGGATCACGCGCAGGGCTGGCAGGCCGATCGAGCTCAAACGCGTTCTCGTTCGCGACCCTACCAAGAAGCGAGCCGTTGAAATCGATCGAAGTCTCTTGACCACCGATCCCAGACGCGTACTCGAAGACCCTTCGATTTCGGTCGTCGTCGAGACGATCGGCGGCGTCAACGACGCCCTTTCCTTCCAAATCTCGGCGTTCGCGGCAGGTAAGGACGTCGTGACCGCGAACAAAGCCTTGCTCGCCGAGCATGGCCCCCAAGTCTTCGCCCAGGCCCGCAAGCATGGTCGAGCGTTGGCGTTTGAAGGGGCAGTCGGCGGCGGCATCCCGATCGTCGGGGCTCTGGGCGTCTCGCTCGCGGCGAACCAGGTTCAAAGCATCGCGGGAATCTTGAATGGAACATGTAATTTTATTCTAACGTCCATGACGACCGGCGGGATCTCGTACTCTCAGGCTCTTTCCGAGGCTCAGGCTTTGGGCTATGCCGAGGCGGACCCCACGCTCGACGTCGACGGAACCGACACCGCGCACAAACTGGCGATCTTGGCTCAGATTGCCTTCGGACTGAACGTGACGACGGTCGACGTTCCGCGAGTGGGGATCGATACGCTTCAAGCTGCGGACGTGAAATACACTGCCGAGCTCGGCTATGCGATCAAGCTCTTGGCGATCGCCAAGCTGCGGGACGATCGGCTGGCGCTCGAAGTCGCGCCCACTCTGGTACGGCACGGAACTCCGCTGGCAGAGGTCAAGGGTCCGTATAACGCGATTCGCGTGGTTGGAGACGCCGTCGGCGATACGCTCTTCTATGGTCGGGGAGCAGGCATGATGCCGACGGCCTCGGCGGTGGTTGGCGACTTGATCGACGTCGTTGTTGGCAGGTCCGCGCTCACCTCGAGGGTCTTGAACCTCTGGAGCGAAGACTCCGGGACGATTCCCAAGCCAACGCTTGCAACGCCCGAGCGGGTCCGACGACGCTACTACCTCAGGTTCACGATCGCGGACAATCCGGGGGTCCTGGCTCGACTGGCGATGGTGCTGGGAGAGTCGGGGATTAGCATAGCAAGCGTTATCCAGCACGACCCCGGCGAAGACGACGGTCCAGGCGCGCCTGTGCCTTTGGTCTTCATGACCCACGTCGCCGATGAAGCGAGCATCGCACGATCGCTGGCGATCATCGACACGCTCGAAGTCGTCCGAGCTCCCAGCGTCTGCTTGGGCGTGGAAGAATAGATTCGGAAATGTTAGAAATGGAGATCGCACGAGGAGGCGTGAATCGCGAGGCTCTTCCGTAATCGTCCAGGGACCAGCCCTGCGACGCCCTCCAAAATCCGCGATTAGCCAATGGGATGCTGTTGGGGCGATGCCCTGTCGTCTCCCTCTTCTCTGGGTAAGACTAACGTACGCAAACCAAACTGCAAACGAGGTGTGCTGTCTCTACATATAGCGGGAGTTATCTCGTAAAGCGGAGCCGCAACCGCATGTGACCATCATTTCAATCCGCGCGGCACGATCAGAAAAACTGAGATTATTAATGTTGTGGGAGCTCACAACGATGGAGAAAGAAACCGT
This sequence comes from uncultured Planctomycetota bacterium, assembly GCA_963818975.1. Lineage (GTDB taxonomy): Bacteria > Planctomycetota > Planctomycetia > Isosphaerales > Isosphaeraceae > CAWFUI01. The sequence continues at coordinate 726,136 of CAWFUI010000017.1, forward strand.
TGGGGAAGTCCGAAGAAAGGGTCGACGCAGACGACTGAGCTCGCTCGGAGCGCTGATGCTGCTGATCGCGATCGTTGGGCTCGTCGTCGGCGACTTCGCGAACCAGAGGAGATATCAACGCGAGACGGAGCGACTTGTCAAAGAAGCCAAGGGATACATCTATTACGAGTCGATTGACCAACCAGGGAAACTGGACAACTACACATTCAAGCCAAGCCCGAACGGACCTCTCGAAGCGGTCCTGGGCAACGACGCCTTTCGGAGGATCCGTACCGTAAGGTTCCCATGGAAATTACCTGTCGACGACGAAGCTCTCGATTCCCTTGCTCGGCTGCACGGACTTGAAAGCCTTCATCTTCGCCAGACGTTCCTGTCCGACGAGCAGTGCGATAAAGTGGGAAAGCTCACCGATCTGACGTGCCTTGATCTTTACAACACTCCGATTACGGACGTTGGCTTCGCTCGACTTGGCCGCCTGACGAAGCTCAAGCGACTCGACGCGATGAGCTTTAAGCTCACGAAAGAAGCGACGAAGACAATGAGCAGCTTCAAGCACCTCGAGCATCTCGATCTCTCCATTTTTACGATCGACGATGAGGCGCTGCTTCGGTTGTCAGACCTGAAAAACCTACGCACATTGTATTTGAACGACACGCGCGTGAAAGGGTTTGCTCTTAAAACATTCCCAAAGCTCGAATACCTGACGGTAAAGTCGAGCAAGCTCAACGACGAAGGTCTGAGGACAATTGGTAAACTCGAGAACCTTCGGGAACTCACGATCATTTGGGGGAGTTACTCCGATCAAGGCGTGAGGTCTCTGGCAGGCCTCAAGAATCTCGATCGGCTGCACCTTACGGAACCTCCGATTACCGACGCGGGCGTCAAGGCGTTGGCAGGGCTTCGGGTCGGCTCGGACTTGTCGATCATGGGCGGACCTTTCGCCGAAGACGTATGGTCCGCATTCCCGAAGACCAGTCTATCGAAAGTCAGTTACCATCCCAGGAGGCCTTCGGACCCCAAAAGCGAAGCGCGAATACGGAAGGCCTATCCTGGACTGAAGGTTTTCTGATGAGCCCAGAGTTTACTTCGAATGCGATAGTTGAAACGCCAAGGCCCCTCCTCCGCCGCCGCCGCTGGCTCAGCGGAGTAGCGCTTTTGATGATCTGCGTATTCATCGCAGCCCTTCCGTTGGCGATGATCACAAACCGAACACGGGCGAATTTCAAAAGGCCAGGCCGGAGATTGCTCTTTCCTTTTCGCCATGATGTATGTAAATATCAGCAAGAAAATTTTGAAGTGATACTTTGTTTGCGCAATCGTGTTCGGGGAGAACTTTAAGTGCGTGATCGCATTTTGCGGTAGTTTTGCCAGGGGAAAATTCGATGACGCAGGAAGCCTTACTGGAAACGACATCGGGAGAGGTCAACGCTAGGCCCCGCCGACGCCGCCGGATTAGCAGTATCGCGCTTTTGATGATCGGCGTATTCGTTGCCGCGGCGGCGACGTCGATGATCCTGCAAGTGGCTCGACTCAGTGCGAACAAGCGGATCGAGAAGACGGTCAGGCTTTTGGGAGGCGAGGTTTGGTTCCACGATCTGGCGAGTACGAGTGAAACGTCCGCTCTGAAGACCTGGCTCGCCAGGCAAGTGGGGCCAGAATACTTCCGAAGCACGAAGGCCGTGACCAGTTTTCCACGAACGGCGCGAATCGTCGACGCCCTTCTCCAAGACCTCAAAATCGAGCGAACGATTCGCACGCTCGATTTGAACAAGACCGGATTCGACAATCGCCAATGTGGGATTGTTGGCGCCATCGACTCGCTCGAGAATCTGGTCCTCGCCGAAACGGCGCTTACCGATCGAGGCGTTGAGCACCTGGGCGGGCTCGAGAATCTGGAATACTTGAGTCTGAGCGATACGAGAGTGAGCGGGAAGGCTCGGTCGTCTTTCCACGAGCTCAGACGGATCAAGCATCTCGAGCTTGACGGGACGGAGTTCGACGACGTTGGCTTGGCCAACTTTCGCGATCCTTCGCGTTGCGAGCAGCTTTGGATCGATCGAACAAAAGTGCGAGGCGTGGGTTTGGCGAAGTTCGTGGGTCTAAAGACGCTTGATGCTCGCAAGACGCGCATCGACGACGAGGGCCTGCGCGTGATCGGCTGCCTTCCTCATCTCGAGCGGCTGCGGATCGATGGCGCAATGGTCACGGGCAAAGGGTTTGAGTCGCTCCAAGGTTTAATCAACCTCGAAACGTTGAGCATTGGGCCGATTCCCAGTGAGGCGCCTGGGCTGGAGCCGCTCGCTTCGCTGACGGGGTTGACCAACCTGTCGGTGTACGACTCTGAACTGAATGAATCGGACATGGCTGCGCTGGCAAAAATGAAAGCCTTGGAAACTCTGAATCTGACGTCCTGCAAACTGCCGTCGAACGCTTTCAAGGAATTCGCGCAATGGGGTGCGCTGAAGCGCATCGACCTCGCTGGAACGAGGATCGCCCCCGCCGATTTGCAAACTCTGGCGAAGCTCAAAAAGTTGGCTTACCTCGAGGTGATGTGGGAAGGACTTTCGCCGGAATCGGTGGACGAGTTCCGGCAGACGAGACCGGAGGTCTTGATGAAGGTGAGGTACTAACCACCATGCGTTCTGCCGACGTTCGCGTTGAGGAAGCGCCAATCCCGAGCAATCCCACGACCAAAGCACTCCTGTCCGTGGAAAGACTCGCCGCCGGCTCAGCGGCATCGCGCTTCTGATGATCGCGGTCCTCGCGGCCGCGATTCCGCTGGCGAGGATTACCAATCGGGCGCGGGCGAATCGGCGGATCGAGGAGGCGGTTAAAAGGCTGGGCGGCGAAGTCTGGTTCGAGCACGAACCATTTCGACTCGTGGAAGGCGACGTAAGAAAGCCTCCCGGACCAGCTTGGCTCGCGCGTCTCGTCGGTCCCGAGTACCTCAGGCGAACGAAGTTGGTGCAAATACCCGCAGGCGCTCGAATCGAGGACTCGTTTCTCAATGACCTGAGGACGGAAAATACGATTCGGACGCTTTATGCAAGCCAAACAAGCATCGGCGATCACCAATGTAGAATCATCGGATCGATCAGCTCGCTCACGAACCTGGGTTTGTCGGGAACCAAAGTCACTGATCAGGGCCTTTCTCATCTCGCCGCACTCGAAAACCTGAGGATGCTCGCGCTCGACGATACAGCCGTGACCAACGGGGGGCTCGCGCGATTGCACGGACTCAAACGTCTAAAGAGCTTGTATCTCGACCGTACAAAGGTCGACGACCGTGGCCTTGCGAGTTTCGACGACCCATCGCGTTGCGTCCATCTCGACGTCAACCGGACCAATGTTCGCGGAACGGGTCTCGGGAAGTTCGTCGGACTCGAGCATCTGGACGCCAGGGACGCGATGATCGACGACAAGGGGCTCAAGGCGATCGGCTTACTTACCCATCTGGAATGGCTCCAAATCGGCGGCGCGAAGATCGGCTGCAAGAGCCTCGAACGACTATCCGGGTTACAGAATTTGCGACACCTTATGGTTGGGCCGATCCCGAGCAAAGCGCAAGGTTTGAAGCCGCTCGGCAATCTGCGCGGGTTGACAGGACTCGACGTCGTTAAGTCCCGTCTAACCGATTCGGACATGACAACGATTTCCGGAATAAAGACCCTGGGAGTCTTAACCTTACATCAGTGCGAAATCCCTGAGAATGCGTTTATGCGATTCAACGAATTGGCCGAGCTGCATACTCTGATTTGCAGCGAGACTGTGCTATGTGATGATGACCTCAAATCCATCGCGAAGATCCCCACGCTCTCGTATCTCCAAACAGTTCGCGGGAAATTGTCGGACGGAGCGATTGCCGCGTTTCGGAAGGCAACGCCTCGAATCAGCATCTGGGTGAGGCCCTGAGTCCATAGAGGGGCAATTGTCGCGACAGCGCCGCGACAATCTCACCGCCCTAGCAGGAGTTGAAGGTTTCCGCCGCTCCGGCTGGCGCTAGCACCTGCCTTCCTATCCGCCAGCGAACTAAACCTACAGCGCTAAGCTGGGCTTCCCCCAGATCGTTTTTTTGACCATACTCCAGTTCCCCCTTCATCTTATGGAGAACTGGGCATGGATGCCAAGACGCTTCGTGGACTGCTTCCGGAACTGAAGTCCTTTCTCACACGTTTCGGCGATTGTTTTGTCGATCGCCGTTGCGAGGGACACCTTCCCGATTACGTCTGCGGACAATTGTCGGACCTCGATCGCAAGAGCGTCGAACCCATCGCACTCCGTGCTGGGGTGCCCCCGCGAACTCTCCAAGAGTTTCTCAGTCAACTGACCTGGAACGAGACCCAGATGAGGGATCGCGTCCAGGAGATTGTCGTTGCCGAGCATTTGGGTCCGAACTCGATAGGGCTTATCGACGAGACCAGCTTCGTCAAGAAGGGAACCAAGACGCCGGGCGTGCAACGACAGTGGTGTGGCACTCTCGGCAAAGTTGAGAACTGCGTCGTCACCGTTCATCTGGGTTATGCTCGCGACGACTTTCAATGCTTGCTTGACGGGGACCTGTATTTGCCCGAGAGCTGGCAAGAGGATCGCGAGCGATGTCGCTTGGCCGGCATTCCCGACGACGTGGTCTATCGGCCGAAGTGGCGGATCGCACTGGAACAGTATGACCGCGCATCGGCTAACGGCGTTCAATTCGACTGGCTGACATTCGATGAACACTACGGGAGTAAGCCCGACTTCCTCAAGGAACTCTCGGCGCGAGATCAGAAGTGGATGGCCGAAGTTCCCAAGAACATACACGGCTGGTTGACGCTGCCGGCAGTCACCTCGAAACCGCGCCGTAAAGGAAAGAGAGGACGGCAGCCGACGGGGCCGCGGCTGGTCAAAGGAACGCCGACGGCGAAGCAAGTCTGCAGGCTACTCAAGCGCAGCCCCAAGCTTCGTGACCAGCCGTGGAAGCTGTATCGTTTCGACGAACGTGAACAAGGCCCGAGCGTGTGGAAGGCCAAGCGAGTCGTTTTCCACCCGACGAACGAAGACGGGCTTCCCGGTGAACCGCTGATCTTGGTTGTCGCGTATCACGTGCTGCGAGCCGGCGAAATGAAGTACTTTCTTTCCAACGCCCCTGCCTGGACGCCCACGGAGACGCTTCTTTGGGTGGGGTTGACAAGGCATCGCGTGGAGCGGTGCTTCCAAGATCAGAAGTCGGAGTTGGGTCTGGATCATTACGAAGGTCGCAAATATATAGGAATGATGCGACACTTGTATATAACGTCAGTAAGCTATCTGTTCTTGATGAGAGCCGCACTGCGGCTTCGGGGGGAAAAATCCGGAATGGACTGTTCCGCAAATTCACCGAGCGGTCGCGCTGCAGATCACGGCCAGATGGATTGGCGGCCGAGTCCCCAGGTCAGTGTTAGATAAGCTCGTCGACGAGATCGATTACCACCAGAAGCGGAACGCCCTGGCGAGAAAATGTCACATCAAACGCACGCGCCGCGAACTGCGACAAGCTGGTATCTTGTTATCTCAAGCGACACCCTGTGCTCCAACCTGATAGCGCTGTAGGTCTAACATCTAGCGTCAGAGAAGGCAGACAAACCCTTCCTGTGCGAAATGGTCGTCGTGAGTCAGGATTTCGGTAATCCCTGCCTGCCGCATAGTCGCCATCGAAATACAGTCTGTCAATCCGTAGTCCTTATCCTTTCGAGCCTCGAAAAGAGCGAGGCTGGATAGGAACGTTTGGCGTGATTGAGGCAGAACGATCACGAAGGCATCGTGCAAAAATCCCCGTACAGTCAACGCCGACTGTTGCCGAGCTTGGTCGCCGTAGGCGCTGAAGTGGTTCAAGAACTCGGTCAGGAGTTCGTCGGTCGTAACCAAAATCGCCTGTCCGATCTGCTGGCTAACCTGTACGGCTCTCGAGTGCCATTGGTCCTCGCGATGAGCGATCGCGACCCAATAGACTGCGTCGGCGAAAACACGCCTCCTTTCGGCGTCCGTTTTTGTGTCCCGTAGAGATAATGGTCGAGTTGTTCGGAGCTGTCGGCTGGGATTCTGTCAAAAACCTCATCTGGAACGGCCTGCATGTTTTCCAACACCTGCTTCCAGGCTGGAACTGGCTCTAGGACGACGGGTTCCGATCGATCCTCGCTTGATTCCTTTTCTGCCCTCTGACTGAGCAAACTCAGCGCTTCGTCGAGCAACTCTCCTTCCGAGCCAAAACGACCACTTTGCACTCGCGAGCGGATGAAGCGGTTCCAGCGTTCCGAAACTTGTACTGTCATGATGATGGCTCCTACGCAATTCCATAAGTTTACCAGACCATTACGAATCCCCAAAGTCGCTCGATTCCCGTTTGTCCTTGGTTCGACTGCCCGAGCCGGCCCCTTCCTCTCTTTGTTCCCAGCCTCCATGTTGCTATCCTGCTTGATGTCGTTTTGGGCGTAGAGGTTGGGTCGAGTCCTGCCACCCCATGAAATACGCGATCGTGATTCCCGACGGAGCGGCGGACGAGCTCAGGCCCGAGCTTGGCGGCAAAACCCCGCTCGAGGCCGCCCAAACTCCGGAAATGGATAGGATTTCGCGGGAAGGAGTTCTTGGCCTGTCGCGGAACGTCCCTGATCGCTTCCTGCCCGCCAGCGACGTCGCCACGCTCAGCCTCTTTGGTTACGATCCCGAAGTCTACTACACAGGCAGGGCGCCGCTCGAAGCCGCGGCGATGGGCTTGAAGTTGGGGCCTGGCGATTGGGCGATCCGTTGCAACCTGATGACCGCTCTCGACGACAAAATGACCGATTTCACCGCCGGCCACATCTCGAGCGAAGAGGGCAAGGCCATCATCGCCACGCTCCAGCACGAGATTGGCTCTGATCAGTTCGAGTTCCATCCAGGCGTCAGCTATCGGAACCTGCTGATCTATCGAGGCTCGGCGGACCATTCTCCGTTCGACGATTCGACCAAGACGACTCCTCCGCACGACGTTCCAGACCAGCCTGCAAGTGAACACCTGCCTACAGGCAAAGGCGCGGAGATGCTGAGAGACTTGATGGCCCAGGGCGCCGAGCTCATCCGCGACCATCCTGTCAATAAGAGTCGGATCTCCCAAGGGAAACGGCCCGCGAATACGATATGGCTTTGGGGGCAGGGCCGGGCGCCGAACCTGCCCTCATTCCGAAAGCTGCACGGCATTAAAGGCGCCATCGTTTCGGCAGTCGACCTGGTTCGAGGCGTCGGAGCGTTGGCCGGCTGGACGCGTATCGACGCCGAGGGCGCGACGGGCTACCTCGACACGAATTACAGAGGCAAAGGCGAGGCTGGGATCGCTGCGCTCGAAGCCCACGATATCGTCTGCGTGCACATCGAGGCGCCTGACGAAGCCAGCCACGAGGGCAAGGCCGCGGCCAAGGTCGAGGCCATCGAGCAGATCGATCGCGAGATCGTGGGGCCGCTCAGAAAAGCGCTGGAAACGTACGGCGAGTGGAGAATCGTGGTTTCTCCCGACCATTCGACGATGCTCAGAACCCGGGCCCACGACCGCGCCCCAGTGCCCTGGGCGATGATGGGCGCCGGCGTCCTGCAGGCGGGATCGCCAGGCTCGGCATTGCCATACAATGAGATCGCGGCCAGAACCGCCGGCAGACCGTTTCTCGAACAAGGCTGGCGTCTGATGGAGCTTTTGCTTGCCAAATGAAATAAGAGATCAAAAATCGTAAATACGATCACGTTTTGAAATTCAGCAAACGTTCTTACGAGAGGAGCAGGCTCTCTTGTCTTTGGTCGTGCAGAAATTCGGCGGGACGAGCGTCGCGGATTCCGACAAGATCATGGCCGCCGCGCGGCGAGCGATCCGAGCCCGCAACGAAGGCAAGCAGGTTCTGGTGGTCGTCTCGGCGCGGACACACCACCGACGAGCTGATTGCCCTGGCCCGCGAGATCAGCGACAAGCCCCCAGCTCGCGAGATGGACATGCTGCTTGCGACCGGAGAACAGGTGAGCGTCGCGCTCATGGCGATGGCGATCCAAACCCTCGGAGTTCCGGCGATCAGCTTCACCGGCGCCCAGATTGGCATCGTCACAGACAGCTTTCACACCAAGGCTCGGATCCGCGACATCTCGACCGATCGGTTGCGTCAGGCCTTGGACGAAGGCAAGATCGTCATCGTCGCGGGCTTTCAGGGGATTGATCAAGACGCGAACATCACGACGCTGGGTCGGGGCGGATCGGACACCACGGCCGTCGCCTTGGCAGCCGTCTTGGGCGCTGAGGTCTGCGAGATCTACACAGACGTCGACGGCGTCTACACGACCGACCCCCGCATCGTCGCCGAGGCCCAGAAGATCGACCGGATCAGCTACGACGAGATGCTCGAGCTCGCCAGCTTGGGCGCGGGCGTCATGCACTCGCGGTCGATTGAATTCGCCAAGAACTACGGCGTGCCGATCCACGTCCGCACGTCGTTCTCGGACGCGACAGGAACCTGGATTGTCGCCGAAAGCCAGGCCAAGCGGCTCGGCGCCAGAGTGACCGGCGCTGCACTCGCCAAGGACGAGGCCCGCATCACCGTACAAGGCGTGCCCGACAAACCGGGAGTCGTGCATGCTCTTTTCAGACGAATCGCCGAGGCGAATCTCGTTGTCGACATGATCGTCCAGAACGTCTCGACGGGTGAGCGAACCAACGTCAGTTTCACTGTGTCTTCGAGCGACCTTACCGAGACCCTGCGCGTCGCCCAGGAAGCCGCCGAGGCGATTGGCGCGGTCTCCGTGGCGCACGACCCTGGCGTCGCCAAAGTGTCGGTCGTCGGGTCGGGAATGCGCACCCACTCCGGCGTGGCCGTCGTCATGTTCGAATCGCTCGCGTCTGCTAAGATCAATATCCAGATGATTTCGACAAGCGAAATTAAAATTAGCGTTCTGGTCGCTCGCGAACAAGCTCCGGAGGCTCTACGAGCGGTCCACAAGGCGTTCGAACTGGAACGTCCCCTGCCCCCCTTTCCTGCTCCCAAGCCGGCCAAAGTGGAAGTCGACGCCTCCGCCCAGGCGAATGAATCGCTTGCACTCGACTCCCCTGCCCGCTCAGGCAAAGGCCAGGGAGACATGGAGGCGATTGTGGTCTCGGGCGTCGAGCTCGACGAAAGCCAGGCTCGGATCACGCTCTTGGACGTTCCCGACCAGCCCGGCTATGCTGCCAAAGTCTTCCGGGCGCTCTCGGACGCTGGGGTCTTCGTCGATATGATCGTCCAGTCGGCCAGCGACTCGGGCAATACGCACCTTTCGGTCACGGTGCCCGGCGACCAGGCTGCCAAGGCCTCGGGCGCCCTGGCCAAGGTCGACGTCGGCCGAGTGGCGGTCGAGCCCAAAATCGCCAAGCTCTCTGTGCTGGGCGTGGGCATGCGGACCCACACCGGCGTGGCCATGAGAATGTTCGGAGCGCTCGCGAATAACGGCGTCAACATCGCTCTCATCAACACCAGCGAGGTTCGCGTCAACGTCGCTGCCGCGCCAAACCAGGGAAAATCCGCCTACGAGGCGCTCTCCCAAGCGTTTATCATCGAAAAGATCGAGCACAGGCCAAGGGCTTAGGGCCCGATCGTATTCGTAAATCTTTGAATTTTGTATTTAACCACGAGGAAAGCTGAGAAAGGCTGATCTGGATGGCTCGAGACAAGGTGGTGTTGGCGTACAGCGGCGGTTTGGATACGTCGGTCGCGGTCAAGTGGATCAACGAGACCTACGGGCTCGACGTGGTCGCCTACACCTGCGATCTGGGCCAGGGGCAGGATATCGAGGCCATTCGTCAAAAGGCGCTTCGAACCGGAGCTGTCGAGGCGATCGCCGAGGACGCCCGAAACCTCTTCGTCGACTACTTCGTGTTCCCCTCGCTGATGGCGGGCGCCCTCTACGAAGGCAAGTATCCGCTGGCCACCGCTCTGGGCAGGCCCCTAATCGCTCAGCTCATGGTGCGAGTCGCCAGAGAACACGGCGCCGTGGCGGTCGCCCACGGTTGCACGGGCAAGGGCAACGACCAGGTCCGCTTCGACGTAACGTTTCAGACCCTTGCCCCAGACCTCAAGATCATCGCGCCCGTCCGAGAATGGCGTTGGACTCGCACGCAAGAGCTCGAATTCGCAGCCAAGCACAATATCGAAGTCGAAGCGACCAAGAAGAGCATCTTCAGCACCGACCAGAACCTCTGGGGAAGGTCGATCGAGGCTGGCATCCTCGAGGATCCCTGGGTCGAGCCTCCACCCGAGACGTTCCAATGGACGGCGGATCCACGTAAAGCGCCCGACGAGCCCGAAGAGGTGGAAATCGGTTTCGAACAAGGCAGGCCCGCATCGCTCAACGGGCGAGCCCTCGATGGCGTCGACTTGATCACCGAGCTCAACCAAATCGCAGGCAAGCACGGGGTCGGCAGGATCGACCACATCGAAAACCGCTTGGTCGGCATCAAGTCGCGAGAAATCTACGAAGCCCCAGGGGCGGTGGTCCTCCACGAGGCGCATCGCGAGGTCGAGTTCCTTACACTCTCCAAGAACGCGCTCCGCTTCAAAACCCATGTCAGCCAGGAATACTCGGACCTAATCTACAACGGTCTCTGGTTCAGCTCGCTTCATCAAGATCTGATGGCGTTTGTTGTATCGAATCAACAATATGTCAGCGGCGTTGCCAGGATCAAGCTCTTCAAAGGCTCGGCGATGATCGTCGGCAGGAAGAGCGAGCACAGTCTCTACAGGCACGAGCTTGCCACCTACGAAGAAGGCGACAAATACGATTCGACCGCCGCCCAGGGATTCATCAAGATCCACGGGCTTGCGCAAGCCACCCAGGCTCAGCACCAACTCTTAAAGGGAACCGGGGCGCACAGGGTCGAGCTGCCCAGCATCATTCCGCCCGACACTCACGGGCATCCGTAGAGCGCCCGTCATGGCTTAACTGTCTGATGAACTCATCTTTCTAGGGGCAGACCCCTGTGTCTGCCCTCCGGGTTCTGTCTGATGAACGAATCTGTGTAGGGCAGACCCCTGTGTCTGCCTCCGGGCTCGCCCGCTGCCGGATGGGAAGGGCGACGATCGGGCATCGCCCCTCCATTGTCGTCTTCGCTTTCCTTTTCCGTCCCGCTTTCGCCTTTCCTCCCCGCCCTACTCTTCCACCGCCCCCCACCTGCCCTTCGTTCGCTCGCCTGCCACCCACTCCAGAGCTTCTCGCTTGCTATTGAGCTTTCGATCGAGCTGGAGTCCTCGCACCTCCTCGAGGATCTCCTTGAATTGCTTGCCCGGCGGCAGACCGTGCCGAGCCAGGTCGTGGCCGGAGATCAAAGCGGGCGGGTTGATCGGGCCTGTCGGTTGGTGCTTCAGGTAATGCTCGAGATAATCGACGTGGCTTGCGTTCCCAGACGACGCCAGTGCGTCCGCTCTGTGGAGTTCGAGCAGCTCTTCGATGCCTTCCGATGCGAGCATGCGTTTGAGCGTAGCCTCGCGCATCTGCGTCGGCGAGCCCAAGTACTGATGATACTCGACAAGCCATGCGATCCGCTCGCGATCCGAGTTCGAGAGCCTGAGCGCTCTGGCTCTTTGGTCCGCGATCACCCTGCCCACCTGTTCGTGGTTGTGGAAAGTGGTCTTGCCGTTCGCCAGCGCCTTCGTCCTGGGTTTGCCGACGTCGTGGTACAAAGCGGCAAACGCCAAGGGAAAACTCGGCTCGGGCTTCAGAAGCTGCAAAACAAAGAGCGTATGGTCCCAGAGGTCTGCCCCAGGCTGAGCTTGTTTGTCTTGAGGCAAACCCTTCATGGGCAAGAGCTCGGGTGCAATTGCCTCGACGAGCCCGACCTCCAGAGCCATCTCGAGAGCCTGCGAACGCGTCTCATGGAGAAGCATCTTCTTCAGTTCGTTGGCAATCCTTTCGGGCGCCACGACGACAATCTCGTTCGACATCGAAGCCAGGGCTCGCTTCGTCTCGGCTTCGAGGAGGAAGCCCAAGCGCGACGCGAACCGGACAGCGCGGAGCAAGCGGAGCTTGTCCTCGGTAAACCTGGCTTGGGGATCTCCAATCGCCTTCAAGACTTTGGCTACGAGATCTCTCTTGCCGCCAACGTAATCGATCACTTCCCCCGACTCGGGGTCCATGAACATGCCATTGATTGTGAAATCGCGTCGGGAGGCGTCGACGCGGGCGTCTCCGAATTCGACGCTCTCGGGCCTTCTGCCGTCGATGTAGGCGCCGTCGGACCTGAAGGTGGCGATCTCGACGTCGCCGGCCTCGGGGGGGCCGATGACCCTCACGACCCCAAAGCTGGCGCCCACCTCGCAGGTCTTGCGGAAGATGCCAGTCACCTGCTCGGGCCTAGCGTCGGTGGCAACGTCGTAATCGCCCGGTTCCAAGCCCAGGAGCAGGTCGCGGACGCAACCTCCTGCCCAGAGGGCCTGGAACCCTGCCTGGCGAAGCCTCCGGGAAACTTCGAGCGCAAGAGGTGCGCTTGGAATTTACGCTCGAGCTCATCTGTGTGCTTGGTCGAATACCCTCGACTCGATTTCCAACGTCTCGACCACGGGCGCTCCTATCGAGACCGACATCTCGGGGGGCTCTGCATCGACTCCCATGCTAACCACCCAGCGGATGGCCACCGAAGTGCTCCCATACTTGCGGATTTCCCAATCCGAGGGGCTCTCCAGGATTTCCGCATCTCTGCCCGAGTCGAACTCGACCACAATCGCCGAGCCCTCAGGCAGCCGCCCGAGCAAAGCTTCCAGTAGACGCGTCATCCTGCCTGGATGGTTCACATATTCGCGATAAGGAGGGTCCAGGAAGACGACCGCCGGCAGCGTCGGTTCTCCGCCGAACTCGAGGACGCGGTGGCGATGAGCCCAGCGAAACGCGTCCGAGACCAGCACTGAGCCTCGATCTTCGTAGCGAAGCGTGGCCAGGTTCCGTTCGATCAAGGCGCCGTTGTCGCGGTTCCGTTCGACGAAGAGGGCCTTTTTGGCGCCTCTGCTCAGGGCTTCCAAGCCAAGGGCGCCAGAGCCCGCGAACAGGTCGATGGCTCGGGCGCCGACGACCGAACCTCCCAAGATGTTGAAGATGGCCTCGCGGACCAGGTCGCTGGTCGGACGAGTGCTCTTATCGCGTGGGCTCTCGATCTTATGGCCCCTTCGTTCGCCGGCGATGATCCTCATGCGAAGCTCCTCTTCGTGTTCGGGACATGGCAGCGATCCAGACAACACCCTGAATTGTACAAATCCAAGCCCCGGTTCGCTTCCCGTTTCGGGAAAAGACGAACGAAAACCTCCAAAAGCAATCAAGTTTGGTCGAATTGAGACTCTCTGACATGAAAGGCAACGAGCTGGACGAGGTCGATGAACGGCAAGCCGAGCGGGCCAAGTACCCGCCTGCACAAGCGTCTTGGGCGTCGGGGGAGAAGAACTGACTTCCATCCGTTACAATGCCAATGGAGGTTCACGATGCCGATTCACGATTGGACCCGCGTTCCCGCCGGGACGTATCACTTCTTCCACCAGCGCTGGATCCAGGACATCGCCGCCGCACTGAACAGCGGCGGGTTGCCCGAAGGCTACTTCGCGATGAGCGAGGTGGATGCGAAAGGGCCGATCCAGGACGTGCTCGCACTCAAGGCCCAGCCGCCGATGCCTGCTTCCGGTCCGGCAGGGGTCGCCGTTCTCGACAGTCCCCCCCGCACTCGCCTCGTGACCCGAGGGGAGAATACGGCCGGGTATGCGAGGCGGGCAGACCATCTGTCTGTGTACTTGCCTCAGGGGGAGTTGGTCGCGGTCATCGAAATTGTGTCGCCCGGGAACATAGACAACACCAACGGGCTCAAGACGTTCGTCCGCAAGGCCGGGAAACTCCTCCGCCGTGGTGTCCACCTGTTGATCGTCGACCTGTTCCCGCCATCGGTCCGCGACCCGTACGGCATCCACAAGGCGATCTGGGACCGGTTCAAGGAAGAGCCGTTTGAGCTTCCTCCGGACAAACCGTTGACCTTAGCCTCTTATGCCGCCGGTTCGGAGAAAGTCGCCTACGTCGAGAACATCGCGGTCGGGGACCGGTTTCTGGATATGCCGATTTTCCTCACGCCCGATCGCTACGTCCCCTGCCCGCTCGAAGCGACCTACCAGGTCGCCTGGGGGGCGTTCCCCTCGGCGCTCAAGGGACCGCTCGAGCATCCTGAGAAATGAAAACGCGCCGAACTGATGCCGTTCGTGGAGGCGGGAGCCAGCTCGAGACCGTCTTCCCAGAAGCCTGTTCCCAGACTTCGTAACTCTTGCAGTCGTTTTTTTGCCCCTCTTGTGCTCCCTCGACCGACAGATTCCCAGCCGAACTGAGCCTGCACATTAACCTCGAGAGTTGAGATGTCCGCGATCAGTCCGCGATCAGCCGGCTGAGATCAGCCTGCGCAAGTAACGAGGAAAACGGACGCGGATTTGTTATAAGATGGAATTGTATCACCTGGGCTCAGGCGCAGACTTAGACTGGCTGAGTTCAGGGGCCTAAGACCTCGGGCTTCCGCCGCCTGGCGGTGTCGGCCTCGAGGGGAGACAATCGGTCTCTAGGTCAATGCGTAAGCGTAATTAGCTAAGCCCCGTTCGCCAGGCATTGGATTGAATGGCTGGGCATGTGAGACAGAAGTTGGTCTGACTCATTCTCGTTCATCCCGAGTTCTTACGGGAGTCTACTCACGTGTTCAAACTTTGGCGCCTCGCAATGCTGGGAGTTGTGGTTACTTGCTGTATTGGCGCCATTTTCTCCGTCGATCGGAATTACCGTGCGATCGCTCGAATCGACCAGTCTCAGGAGCCGACGCAGTTCGCCGGTTCGCCCCGAGAGCCGATTGTGCCCACGGAACCGCCCGACGACGTTCGCATAGCGGAGCAGAGCCGGCGAGCCGTACGGCCCGCTGGCGATCCAAAGCGGAAGTACGGCCTGAACTACGAGGGGGTGTTGAAGGGACTAGAGGACGTCACGGTGCTGCCCAAACCCGCCGAGCCGATGCCGCCAACTTATTGCCGTTCGATCGAACGCGCCCGAAAAACACCAACGGGACGACCGGACCGTACGATGTCCACAAAGGCACTGTCGACTTATTCGAGTCCAGATCAGGTTTCGGGTTCTTGCGCATGTTTTGGTTCACGAATGATCGCGGTGTTGAGGTCTCATCGCTGGACATTGACCGTGTCGAACTGGTCAGCCTCTTGACCGATGAAGAGCCTTCGGTCTACGTTCTCGACGAGATGGCGACGCCGCCGCTCGCCCGGCAAGCGAAACGCCGGCCGCTCGACGAGTTCGAACGCCTCGGGCTCAACGCCGTGCGGTTCGGTGAGGAACTTGTGTGGACCCGGGAAGTACCGACGCGAATGTTAGGAGCGATCCGCGCGAAGAAGGATTGTTTAGACTGTCATGCCAACGCCAAGGAGGGCGACCTGCTCGGCGCGTTCACATACTATCTCAAGGTACCAGTCGATCGACTGATCATTCGCCGGTAAGAGGCGAACCGCAAGATCCGCAAGGAAGCGCCGGAGCAGTCGCCGCACCTGACGCGAAACCAGAGAGCTTACTTCCCCGCCTTCTCGTGCGCTTCTGCAACTTCTCGCGAGCCCAAGGATCAATGTCGACACGATCCGAAGCTTGATGCTTGATTTCGTCCGGGTGAAGGAGCCTCATAATCAGGGTCTCCGCGATTCGGCCTTTGAAAGTGCCAAGCGAATTGGTGGCGCCAAACTCGACCGACGATTCGAGTGCCAAGGGAAAACCTCAACTCAACAAGCGGACTGGAGCGTATCCGGTCTCGCAGTTCATCAGGACTCTAAAGGAATTTTGAAAATGTTCAAAAGCACGAAAGTGCAAATGCTGTCCATGCTGGCGATCGGCGCCCTGCTCGGCTTCTTGGCAGGGACTGGAAAGCTTGACGCGACCCGCCAGGCGAACGCCACTTCGCCAACGACCCAGGAGATATTCCTGGCTAGACCCAATACCAGCGAGGCCTCTTGCTCGGAAGGACAGAGCAAGGCGCAATTGTTGGCAGCGGCCGACCCTCATCTGAAACCCGCCGGCGCACAGGCCCAAATAGTTCGAAGGGCCCCGAACTGGGCCCCGAACTTAGACAGTCTACTTTCGACGCCGGAGGCAGGCGGGCTACGTTTACGTACGTAACCTTGGGCAGCGGCGTCTCAATGCCCAGTTCAGTCAGGACGCCTTCGGGCGGAATCTATTCCTATACATTTAATGCCGCTTCGCAGGTCAGTCATCTCACCGACCAGTTGGGGAAGCGTACGACGCTGGTGTGGGATGGGTCCGGCAACCGCACAGGGGTGATCGACGCGTTAGGAAATCGCTGGACGGCCACCTACAACAGCAGTGGGCAAGTAACGTCTTCGCGGGACCCGAAGAATAATATAGCGACATATCTCTATGATTCATCAGGGAATCTCCTTTCGGCAATCAACCCGCTCGGCCAGAGGACGTCGTTTTCCTATAACAGCTTCGGGGTCGTGAGGCGCGTCCAGGACGCTCTGGGGCACAACACGACGCTGGTGAGCGATTCGATGGGCAGAATGACGGCTTGGATCGACCCGCTTGGAAATCGTACGAGCTATTCATTTGACTCGAACAGCCGCGTCGTAGCGACGACCGATGCATGTGGACATATCACGACCCGGGTCTACGACGCGAATGGGCGCGTCTCGGCCGTGATCGACGCGCTGGGGAATCGGACGTCGTTCGCGTACGACCTGGCGGGGAATCGGATTCGCTCGACCAACCCCTTGGGGAACATCTGGACCACAGTATTCGACGCGGCAGGCCAGCAGCTCGCGTACGTCGATCCGCTTTTGCACCGGACGAGCTTCGCCTACACACCTGCAGGGCTCATGAAGAGGTCGCAGAACCCGCTTGGCGGGATCACGACGTTCGTTTACACGGTCGACAACCGGCTGTCGGCGCGGGTCGACGAGCTAACGCATCGGACGAGCTATACGTACAGCCTCGCGGGGCTCGTGACCTCGGTGCGCGACCCACTCTTGCACATCAACTCCTACGTCTACGACGCCCTCCAGAGGCAGGTCAGCTCGATTACGCCGCTGGGCTTCCGCAGGACGACGGTCTTTGACACGGCGGGCCGGTCGGTGGCCTCGATCAATCCGCTCGGGAACCGGTGGACGAGTGTATACGACAGTTTGAGCCGCCAGATCGCCTCGGTCGATCCCTTGGGCAATCGATCGAGCGTGACATTTGACGCTGCGGGACGCGCGATTCGTTCGACGAATCCCTTGGGCTTCATCAACACAAGCGTCTACGACGCAGCATCGCGCGTGATTGCGTCGATCGATGCAACGAAGGACCGCACAACCTACGCCTACAGCGCGTGCAACAACCTCATCCGCTCGACAAATCCACTTGGGTTCATCCGCACCAGCGTTTATGACGCACTCGATCGTATCGTTTCGACGATCAATCCCCTGGGATTTCGGACGACGACGGTCTTCGACAAAGCTGGCCGAGCCATTCGCTCGGTCAATGCCATTGGAGCCATCTACACAAGTGTATTCGACAATGCAGATCGCCCTGTTGGTTCGATTGATCCCTTGAGCCATCGCAACACCGTCGCCTACGACGCGGCGAGCCAGCCGATTCGACAAGTGAACGCCCTCGGCAACATCTAGACAAGCGTCTATGACGTTGTAGGGAGAGGTGTCGGCAGCGTCGATCCCCTTCTCAATCGCACAACCTCTGTCTACGACGCGGCGAATAGGCCCATACGTTCGGTCAACCCTCTCGGGTTCATCTGGACGTCTGTATTCGACGCCGATAATCGGATGATATCCTCAGTCGATCCGCTCTTGAATCGTACGAGTACGACCTTTGACGCCGCAGATCGCGTAACTCGAAGAACTTCGCCGATCGGCCAAATGACGACAACATTATACGATGCTGCCAACCGCCCGACGTCTTCAATCGACGCAATGGGATTCCGCGCGAGCTACTCCTACGACCGTGCCAGCCATCGGATACGTTGGACAAACGCCCTCGGCTTCGTCACTACGAGCGTCTTCGACGCAGACGGTCGAGTTGTCGCGGGTATTGACGCGTTGGGGAATCGAACGACAACGGTTTTTGACGCGGCAAGCCGTGTTATTCGCCTTGTGAATGCACTCGGCAACGCCATGACGAGCGTATACGACGGCAACGACAGGCGAGTAACCTCGATCGATCCACTTCTTAACCGAACCACCTTCGCATACGATCAGGCTGATCGTCAGATCCGACAGGTGAATCCTCTCGGGTTCATATCGACAACCGTATTCGATTTAGCGAGCCGGGTCACGGCCTCCGTTAATGCACTTCTCTTTCGAACAAGCTATATCTATGACGTTGCAGACCGCCAAATCGCCATCCAAGACGCCAACAACAATCGCACGACCACAGTATTCGACGCAGCCAATCGCACCACCGCGACCCTAAATGCCCTCGGGAACCGCACAACCAGCGTCTTTGACAGAGCGAGCCAGCAGGTCGGCCTCGTTGACGCGAATTCTCATCGAACGACTTTTGTCTTTGACTCTGACGGCCGTCAGATGCAGATCATCGACGCCCTGGGCCGACGCACTACTTACGGGTTCGACGGCGCAAGTCGGCGAACTCTACGCATCGACGCGCGAGGAAATCGGACCTCCTACGTATTCGATAACGACGACCGCGAGATCAAGCGCCTTTATTCTGACGGCACGCGCGTTTCGCAGACCTACGACGCTGTATCTCAACGGCTTGGACTCAACGACTCCACAGGGCGGACAAGCTGGACCTTTGACGCGGTTGGCCGGGTGTTGACGCAAACTAGCCCCAACGGCATGAGGCTGACTTATGCCTACGACGCTATCAGCCAGCGCCGTTATCTCGTCGAACCAGAAGGCGGCCGATTCAGTTACTCTTTCGATGCTGACTCTCGAATCATCAAGGTCGTCAATCCCCAGGGCAATATCGCGAGCTACTCATACGACGCAGCCAGCCGTAGGACCGTAGTGCTAATGGCGAACGGGACTCGGGCGTCCTACGCGTATGACCATGCGGACCAGCTTTTGAAAGTCGCGAACCTTGGTCCTGCAAGCACCACGCTTTCGAGCTTCGCTTACCTTTACGACGGGGTCGGCAATCGAACTCGCGTCGTCGAGTCGACCGGGAATCGTGTAACTTGGGTTTATGACAAGACCTATCAGTTAACGAACGAGCGGAGAAGCGGTTCGAACAGTTACAATATTACGTACTCATACGATTCAGTTGGAAACCGATCGCGTATACTTAGCGGTGGTGTTCCGACCACCTATAGCTATGACGCAGCCAACGAGATGCTCACAGCTCAAACCGTTGGAAACACAACGACGAATACTTGGGATGCTGACGGCAACCTACTGACCTCAAAGGCGATTGTGAGTGGGTTTACCACCTACACTTGGGATTACGAGTGTCGGAAGGTGAGAGCCGCGCTCCCTAGTGTGGTCACCAATACCTTCCAGTACAATGGCGACGGAGCGAGAATTCAGAGCATCGACTCGTCTGGGACGACTAATTTCCTTTGGGACTGTAAGTCCATCGTTGTTGAATCTAACGCTATGTTCGTGATTCAAGCCGTCTATACATCGGTACCCTCCTACTATGGGGAAGTTGTCTCTCAGATTAGAAGCGGTGTAACTTCTGTTTTTCTGTTCGATGCTTTGGGATCAACAAGACAATTGTCCAACTCAGTAGGTTCTGTGACCGACAATTATCTATACGATAGCTTTGGGAACGAGCTGCTCTCCGGCACGACAGCCAACCGGTTCAGATTCATAGGCAGAGATGGATATTATACGGATATAGATACCACGACGTACTTTCTTCGCACAAGAGACTACTCACCAACATCAGGTAGTTTTCTCTCAACCGACCCCGTGCTTGCAGTCAACCGCTATGTTTACGCGGAAAGCAATCCGGTAAGGTTTGTCGACCCAAGCGGGAAGCTCTGCTCGCCTTCTCCGCTTGACCCGAGCTGCAGCTTCTGCCTCGATTTAATTCTCCTGAACAAAGAACTGGCTAAGGATTATAATAAACTTATCGCGCCGGAGAAAAGAGGCGGCTGCGGTTACTCTCTTAAGTGCTGCGATCGCGCGACGTTATTGGGACCCTGCTCGTACTGTAGGAAGAAAGAGAATATTGGGATCACGAACCCAAATACAAAGCAGATCACCCTCTGCGGGAATCAGATCCTTGCTACGTTTGGCGATGACTATTGCGTCGCGATGGAGGGCGCGCTCCGGCACGAGCTTATCCACGCATCAGACTACTGCAGCGGTCAATACGATAAGTATGCGGATGCCTGCGAACGGTGCCTCTGTTTTGAGCTTCGTGCATTCTGGTACTCGGGCCTGTGCGAACCTAAATCTCCTTATTTCCTAAAAGAAGGATTTCCTGACAAGGCTAGTTGCGCCGCACGTAGCGCCGTTTTGCTTTGTGCTGCGCCCGGTAAATGCGGGGAAAGGTTGGACACAGCGACGTTAAAGGATCGGGTAAAGACATTGAACATGCTGGCTGCTGATGGCATATGTTTTGGCGACGCACAGACCGACCGACTGAATTTCATATAGAGCTTCCACCGGTCGAGCTTCCGAAGTAAGCACCCCCGTTGGCTAGGTCGGATCGAACAGATCTTGCAGATCATTCGAAAAAAAAGGGCGTCGCTGAGACGCTGTACATGCGGCAAGGCCCGTGAAAACCGCGGCCTCGCCAATCGTCAACTTACCACCTCGGTCGGGCTCCTCAAGCTCTGTCGCCGTCGGTGGGGCTCGCGCTGCGAATGCGCGCCGGGCGGCTGTCATGCTGATGAGGTGCTTGGCATCGACGGCTCGATGAGTCCTCGACTCCAGGAGAAAGTCTGCAGCTTGGCGGCCGATGTATCCTTTGGCAAGACGCGCGATCACTTGAAGTCCTTCCTTGGGGTGGCCGTAACGGGTGAGACGGATCCGGACGTATTGCGAGCGGCAAGCCGCCAAGATTGTTCGTTGGCAAGCCGGTGAGACCGACTCGGCGGACACCTTCGCGGCGGAAGTGGGGCACTTGGAATTCAGCGTCGATGCGGGCAAGGTGAACACCCTCGAGAACGGTTGGCGAGACCTCAAGATCGCGGTCGTGCAGAAACGTCCGGAGGCCCGGCTGGCTACACCAGATGAATGGGCGTCGCGGACATTGCCTGCCGCATCGGCTCGAGTCGTGTGGGCCGACATCGCGACGTCAAAGCGATTTCGCCGAAACTGGAAAACTCGCCTGCGACGGCTGGGGCTCAGAGCAATGGCCGACTTACACGTTTTGGGCGACGGTGCGTCGTGGATCTGGAAGTCGGCGCAGCGAGCTTTGACGGGATGCCAGCAAACGCTCGACGTTTACCACGCGTTGGAGCACGTATCCGGAGCCGGAAAACAGCTTTTCGCGAGGGAACAACCGAGGCCAATGCATTCTTCGAGCGTGGTAAGTCGCTTCTGTTGGAGGAGGGCTGGCAGGGAATCTGTCGACTCATTGGTGAGGAGTTGGCACGTGAAGACACTCCGGCTCGCCGCCGGGTTTTGGAGGCGTTGACACAGTATTTCATGACGCACATGACCCGTCTTGACTACCGCAAGCGCCTTGCTTCCGGCCAAGCGATAGGAAGCGGCGTGGTGGAAGGGGCTGCGAAAACGTTGGGATTGCGTCTCAAGGCCCGAGGAGCACGATGGAAGCACAAAAACGCGCGGGCGATGGCAGGCCTGGTGTGTGTCAGAAACGGCCAGGAGTGGTCGAAGTTCTGGCAAACTGCGGGATGAGCCCCAAGAATCCCTGGTCACATCCCAGTTCATCCAGAGATTGACAAGTCGGCGACCTTTGCCTATACTCCAAATCTTTATTTGGATCCGGTTCCCTGATAAGCGTCACCTTTGATAATGGTTTCGAAGGGATTAAGGACAAGGAGGTGCCTTAAATGAAACGCGAGAATCTTTTACAACTTCTTATGTCCCTAGGCCTTCTGGCTGGCTGTTCCAGACCAGCCGCGGAGCAGAGTTCCTCCGACGACATGGGAAGGCCGACGGCTCAAAAACAAATAGTAACCCAAAATACCCACGGCTATTCGTCTCTTAATGTCGCCGAGATCCTCAATGAATTGGACAACTGCAGGAATGTCCACCGCGTCGACGAAATCTTGACATCGATAGTTTCAGAGAACAGATCCCAAGCGTTCTACGATAGACTCTTTGAGGGCTGGCGGATCCACGGATGCGTTTACGATTTCGCTCTCGTTCGTCTACTCTGTACAAATCCAGCCACTCTTGAACTCGTAGAAACTAAAGAGTATTCCAGAGCTAAAGGCAAGCTTGACGTTGCAGACTTCGAAAAGAAACTGACGCACGCTGCTTTGGCTGTCGCAGTTCGAGACCCCAAATTCTTGAGGTCCATATTTTGGTATCGCTGTTGGGACGGAAGCCAACCTAGCCTGCAGTTCATGGTCGAGTGGGCTCCGATTACCCACGATCGCAGCCTACGAGGCTATCATGGAGGCTCCGCCGAGGTTTCAAGTTCCGATTCCATCTTTAGCCTGTTCGAATTTGGTGGTTTCCCGTGTTTTGAGAATTTAGGCGCGTTTAGGGAGGACGATGCAAACGCCAAATGTAGAGAGTTTGACCGCTGGCTTGCCAGAAATCATATGTACCTTCGTTTCGATAGTGAACGCTTCGAGTTCGTTGTAGACGAAGACGCTGTCAAAAGCAAAACGCCGGTGGCTCCGCGTAAGCAAATTGTCCCCTCGCCTGAGAACCCCTTGCCCGATTGGGATTGCGAGAGCGTTCCAAATCTCTCTGGACCATTGAGGTTAGGGAAGGCAAGGTAAACCCGTGGAGTCTAGACGCGGCGCGGTGGTCTAGGTTTGCTTAGGCGGCCCTGCTCTTTCGATTACCAGTGCCTCAATACGCCCTCGGCGGACGTTCGGCATCAACGATGCACGGTTTCCAGCTTTCGGAGTGCCAAGTGTACCGGACGTACCACATTTAGGCGTCCGGCCTTTGGACAGAGTTTCTAGGCCCCGAACTCAGACGGACTTCTTTGGGAGGAGTTGCGGAGCTCGATCGATCTGACGCCAATTCGAACGACCAAGGAGCACACTTGAAGGCGAAAGGGTGCAATTCTACTGCGTTGGAGCAACGAAATGGCTCGACTTCGAGACATCCGCGCATGCTCGAACGAACTATCAACTTCGAGTGCTCGTTTAAGTTGATGAGTTCAGCTCAATCGCGTCCCGGGGTATTACAAGAACGCGGCTCGAGCGTAGCGTTGCCCTTGGAACCAACGTCGGTCGGTCCGCTCAGCCTCAGCTGCAAGCGATTCGCCTCGACCAACCGCGCGTTTGATCCTGAGCGATTCTGGCGGCGTCCAGGAGGAAGGCCTGGCACTCGGAAAACAAGTGCTCGTTCTTCGTGAGAAGACCGAACGACCCGAGGGCGTCGAGTCCGGACGCTTGCGGGTCGTCGGCGTTCAAAGACAAGAAATCGTCGCGAAGGTTTCCGAGATGTGGGAGCAGTCATCGTTGGCGTCGTACGATTCAACCGTCCGCGCTCCCAATCCCTATGGCGATGGACGCGCGTCCGAAAGAATCGCGGCGGTCATCAAGAGCACGCTTGGTCTCTCGAGCGTCGATTGAGCGAAAACGACTACGAACGCATCGTTCCGGCACCCCTTCTTTGGCAAGCGTGCGTTAATTGGGGAGGTTTAGAGGGCCGCCGGAAACATGGATGGGAAGAATGAAGATGCATCGACCTTTGAGTATGGCGGGTTTGTGCGGCCGATTTTCAGCCATATTCACACATTCTTCGCTCGCGTCTGATCAAGGACGGGGAAAGGGCCCCGAACTTAGACAGTCTACTTTCGAGAGAGGTTCAAGATGTCCGTCGATCTCCAGCACTTTCGAGCACTCAAGGAGCTCACTTTAAGCCGAACAGTCGTAGATTCACTGCTTTGGAGCGAATGGCATGCTCGTCATCGAGACCTTCGCGCATGCTCGAACGAACACCCATCGTCGGGTGCCCGTTTCAGATGTTGATTGTCGCTCAACGGCGAAGGCGGCTGTTACAGAAAAGCCGCTCGGGCGTGCTTTTGCCCGTGGAACCAACGACGATCGGTTCGCTCGGCCTCAGCCGCCATCGAAACCCCTCGCCCAGCCGCACGCTTGAACCATCGGCCGAAGTTGGCGACGAGATGAACCCACGTTTCGCCGTTCAGACCCAATCGCTCGAGAATGGGCTTCATCCCTCTCGGTATCGATCCGCTCTTGCCTTCGCGAATCTCCCGACCTGTCCAATCCAGAAGCGTCAAATACTTTACGAGCGAGATCGGCAAGAAGCCCCTGTTCGACGCCCTCGGGCCGATCGGCGCCGGAGCCGGTTCGTCGGCCGTCGAGTTTTGGGCACATACCGGCGCAACCTTGCTCCTGTGCACCAACGGAGATTCGCCAGGTCCTTCGCGAAGCGTCACCTCGCAGAGCCACGCGTCCGGACTCGGCGGTTGGCTGGCCTCGAACCGAGCCTTATTCGCAGCCAATTTCCGCTTTCGGTGCATCGCCAACAGTCGCTTCGCCGCGAGAGTAAGCTTCCCTGGCTTGGCCTTCACGGCTTCGATGCGGTCGTGTGCCGAGGTAAACTTCGATTCCTCGGGAGTTTCAGCAATCTTGGCGCGAATCGGATTCAGATCAACGTACATGCTACAGGTCAAAATCGCTGCCTCATCGAGAAGGGCCATGCTGCCGAACCTCCCCTCCCAAAATTTTCCTTTGACCTTGTCCTCAGCATTGGCAAGTCGGGCCAAAACCTCGCACAAAAGCCGCATGAACCACGATACGCTCGCCAGCCGTTCGCGATACTCGGCGACCTTTCGCCGATCGCTCAGGATCGACTTCACAACTCCCTCTTCTGGCTCTTTTTTCGAGGGCTCGAGTCTGCGGAAAACGGCCTTGACCCTGGCCCACCGGCGAGCGACGTCGACGTCCGACCAACTCGCGACGACGTCGGGCCTGACTCGAAGGATCACGTGCAAGTGATTGCTCATCACCGCATAGGAAACAACGTCCATCGCGAAAAATCCCGCGAGCGATTCGAGCCGCAGTCTCACCCATCCTTTGCGGTGCTCGAGGTCTCTTCCCGAGACCGGGTCTTTGCCGCAAAGGAACGCTCGGCGAACGCAGCGGGCAGTGCAATGATAGACGCCGATTTGGTCTTTGGCGACGATTTCTCTGCGAGCGCAGGCGGGCATGGCGCGGCAACTCCGAGGCGTAAATCGGCAAATTCGACGGATTCTGTACCGAAGGATAGTAGTGCTCTCGTGACCAGTCAAGTGGTCGACGAAAAAATCTTGGCTTCTACCTCCCTCGAAGTTAGACTGTCTGAGAATGGATCCGAAGTTAGACTGTCTGAGAATGGATCAACGACGTCGGGCCTGACTCGAAGGATCACGTGCAAGTGATTGCTCATCACCGCATAGGAAACAACGTCCATCGCGAAAAATCCCGCGAGCGATTCGAGCCGCAGTCTCACCCATCCTTTTCGGTGCTCGAGGTCTCTTCCCGAGACCGGGTCTTTGCCGCAAAGGAACGCTCGGCGAACGCAGCGGGCAGTGCAATGATAGACGCCGATTTGGTCTTTGGCGACGATTTCTCTGCGAGCGCAGGCGGGCATGGCGCGGCAACTCCGAGGCGTAAATCGGCAAATTCGACGGATTCTGTACCGAAGGATAGTAGTGCTCTCGTGACCAGTCAAGTGGTCGACGAAAAAATCTTGGCTTCTACCTCCCTCGAAGTTAGACTGTCTGAGAATGGATCCGAAGTTAGACTGTCTGAGAATGGATCATTCAAGTGATTTATACACTCGAACCTCAAACAATAGGTAGTCTCGTATCCCAGTTGAGAAGCGGCGTCACCTCCTTCTATTTATCAAACGGCTTTGGGACTGCCTCCCAGCTCGCCAGTTCCACGGGAACGGTAACCGACAACTACGTATACGATTCATTCGGTGACGTGTTAGCAGCGGGGACCACATCCAACGCGTTTACGTACGTTGGGTTACTCGGCCTGTACCGCCTTCCTGATCTTTCTGGATACCAGGCGCGCGCCCGCCTTTACACGCCTGCTCTTGGACGTTTTCTTTCGGTTGATCCCCTCTTCCTTCCCGACACGCAGACCAACGTGTACACCTATGCCTCGAACAACCCCCTATTGTTCGTAGATGCCACGGGATTACAAGCGAGTCCGACGGCTCCAGAGTGTCGATGGCCTGTCGTCCTACAGAATCCCGCAATTCCGTTCGTTGGTCCTTTGTATTGCTTCCCTAGCGGCTGTTTAATGGTAGGCTACTTTGGATGTTGCGCGTTGGCTTTTCCAGACCCGAGGCTAAGCCCCCAGGCACGCAAGAAACGGAAATTCAAATGCTGCTATAGAGGTGCATGCCCTAGCCAATTAACTCTAACCGCAACTTTCGGGCTATTGAACCCGGCTCGACAACTAACATACGGATGTTATTGTGGTCCCGGAAACGTCACCGGTCCAGGTTCGTCTGCAGGTTATTCGTCCCAAGGCCCAACGCCTTTCGACGCGGTTGACGCCTGTTGTGCGGCCCATGACGACGAGGAAGAATTCGGAACTCAAAACCCTGGATTCGATAGCCTTCGGAATCAGAGATTCTGCGCATGCTTGAGAAAAGCGAAATGCTCGAATCAAGTGTGTATAAAAGGTATAACGCGATGAAGTTTTTTCGCTGTGTTCCTCAGTATCTTCCGGTTGTCCCAATACCGCCGATCATTCTACCTTTCCCGGGGCTCAATCCCCCCATACCATCGCTACCAGAACCTCCCATCAAACACTAGGCGCGTCGAAAATGAAATTATTGCGCGGGTTTTGTCTGGGGGTAGCACTGGTATTCAACCTCGTAAGTTTCGTTTATATCGTTCGCGCATGCTTTGAATACCATTTGATAATGACATTGGTTGCTGTCTTCTTTACGCCATATGTCATTGTGGTAATAGTCGTATCATATAAATTTGTCTTGTTAATAAAATGTCGGGACATATTGGAATACGAAGAATGGACCATTCTAGACTTGGTGTTTCTTATGTACTGTACGCCGCAGCTCGCATTAATCATTGATGCTGTTGTCAGATCGATAAATGGCAAAGGTATTTTTCCATGGTGGTGAAAGCCGGAATCCGTAGAGTCGAGTTGTGGTGGCGAGGTTTGGGTTTGCAAGCGGGCTCTGGCTCTTTCTATTCCCAGTGCCTCGGTCCGTCTTAGGCGGACCCTCGGAAACAAGGCGTTCTCCGCTTCTATACCCGCCTCTGGCGGACTCAGCGAATCAGACGAGCCCTATTACGGCATCCGCCTCTCGGGCAGAGCGTTTGTTCCCAATAGGTTCTCACACTTCCGAATTCGCAAAGCGCCTGCCGTGACGGTCGAATAGTAATGGCCCAACTTCTGGTGCGGGTACGGCTAAGGATATCGTGAGATACCGGAGCCCGAACCTCGTGCCTCCTGCAGAGCCACCGACGCCGCCGATCCGTCACGTAGTAGCTAAAGCGCGACACGCTCGGTTCACCGCGCCCAAGTCGAAGTAATTCGCCCAGCCTTGCAATTTCGCGCTCAGCAGGCCGACCAGCATTTCCGCGCTGAGGTCGGTCTTCACTCGGCAACTCTGCCTCGATCGACACCGGTCTCGGGAACTCGGAAACCTATGCAACAAGGGGGGCTTGCTCAGGAGCCGTAAATCTCGCCGACTTTTCCGATTGGCTAGTCTGTAAGGTCGATTCCACGTCAAATTCACATAACGTACGCACTCGCCGAATCGACGCAACGAAAAAATCAAGAAATTTCCCCGGTGCCTCATTGACGGTTGATTACGCCACATTATGATTGGCTCGTTCATCCATTCACGCGCAGGTCGAGCGGTTCCATAACGTGACTTTATTCGCTTTTTTGGCAGCGGCTCGTGCCGATAATCTCGAGCCGTTGAAGCCGGTCCAGGAAGCCGGCGAGCAATCGTCGCTCTTGAAAAACCGCGCGCAATAAGATCCGCTTCCAAAGGGGTATCTACTTCCATGTTTAACACCACGCGCCGCTCCATCCTCGGCACCCTCCTGGCGGCTTTCTTCGTTCGCCTCTTTCCGCGATCAGCCAAGGCCGCGCCCAGTCAACCCCCGCCCGACGCAGGCCCCACGTTTCTGACTCCAGAGCACCCGTTCTACGATCCTCCCTTCGGTTCGAGTCGCATAGTCACCTACACATACGACCGAAACGATTGTCTTCATTCGGTGTCGTCGGGGGTCGAATATAGCTACTACGACTATCCGCCCAAACCGGCGCCCGCGATCGAGGTCGACGAGGCCGCCAAACCCCCAGAAACGAGTATTGGGGATAAGCCCGACGAAAACGGCACGAACTATTCGATTTGAACACAGTCAGCACTCCCGATAGGAAAGTCTCAACAACGCCGCGCATCGATCTTCCCAAGAAAGACATAGCCAAATGAGCGCCGACACAGCTCTCCCACAACCCGAGCCATCTCCCGCAGTCCTCTCGCTCACACCCGAGCCCTCGCCTTCCACTGAGACCGCCGGAGTAATGTCTTTGCATGCGCTGCGACAGGCAAACGGGATTACGCAAAGCCCACGCGAGCAAGCGGTCGCCGCCAACGATCGCGCGACGCAGGCGTTCTTCGAGGGGAAAACTCAGGAAGCCATCGATGCCCTACAGGGCGCACTCGAACTCGACCCCGACTGCGAACCCGCCAGACTGAACCTCGCTCGACTCCAGGAATGGGGCTTCCACATTAGTTCGAAGTTAGTCTGTCTGTGATGAAGGGGACGGGGAATCGGAGAGCGGAGGCAGAATGGGAGTGGCGATAGTTCGAAGTTAGTCTGTCTGTGATGAAGGGGCTGGTGAGATGAGGGGCAGGCGCGTCAAACTCAACGCATCTTGCTTGTTGTGATATTCGGAAGAAATTCTCAATTTTATCCCCCAAACGCAAATTTGTGTACTATACTATCTACTTGGTAGGGCTCTTTGACAATCCGGCATGCAGAAGGAAGAACGTCGACCGCCCGTTTTGGGAGACGGCCGAGCGGACAGCGCATTGACACGCGCGGATGGAGCCAGGGCCGAGGGGAGAACGCGGTTCCCGTTTGCGAATGGGAAGCGTCCCCGAAATCGAAGCTTGAAAAAGCCGCATCGGCCCGCAGATCTTGCCCAAAGCGCCTCAAATTGGGTTCGAACGTCACGGAGAGCTAAAATGCGCCGCAAAGTTGGCAGGCAACCCACCTCGACCAGGATCCCGAACCCGTAAGGCCTGCCCAAGTCGCCACAAATTGGGTTTCCGCCTGCGGCGGACTCAGGGACGCTGAAATGCGCCGAAAGCTGGCAAGCAGCCAGCCTTGATCAGGGGCTCAACGTATGTATGTAGGCCAGGGCCCCACAAATTGGGTTCGAACGTGCAGGGAAATTGGGTTCGAACGTGCAGGGACGCTGAAATGCTTCGGAAGCTGGCAACGAGCCTGCCCTGATTGGGGCCTCAACCTATATATGTAGCCCAAGTCGTCACAAATTGGGTTTTCGCCCGCGGCGGATGCAGGGACGCTGAAATGCGTCGAAGGATGGCAAACAGCCAGCCCTAATCAGGGCCTCAACCTATGTATGGGCCCCCAAATTGGGTTCCAAGGGTGTCTCAGATTGGGTTCGAACGTTGCAGACGCCCAAATGCGTCGAAAGTTGGCAAGCAGCCAGCCTTGGTCTGGGCCTCAACCTCTATATGTTGCCCAGGGCCTCACAAATTGGGTTTCCGCCTGCGGCGGACTCAGGGACGGTGAAATGCGCCGAAAGCTGGCAAGCACCCAGCCTTGATTAGGGCCTCAACCAATATATGGGCTTCGCAAATTGGGTTCCAAGGGTGTCTCAGATTGGGTTCGAACGTTGCAGACGCCCAAATGCGTCGAAAGTTGGCCAGCACCCAGCCCTGATCAGGGGCCTCGGCCCGCAGAACTTGCCCAGGGCCCCTCAAATTGGGTTTCCGCCTGCGGTGGATGCAGGGAGGCAAGAAAATGAACATTGGATCAGAGCAACGAGCTGGTTAAAAGGTGGACAAAGCCGGAAGGGTCAGCCCGGTCGAACCTCTTTGCGTAGATCCCGCAAGTTGAAATTGGGTTTCCGCCTGCGGCAGATTCTAGTGGATCTTGCCCTACCCGCTAACTCAACGATCCCAGTTCCTATCCCCACTCCTCATACCGATCCTCTAGCCCGGCCCGGTTCGCCTTGACCCTGGGAACGGTCTGGACGATACTCCCGCCGCCGAAGAATCGGTTAGGACAAGCCCAGGAACCAGGTTTGGCGGCAGGAGCTGCTGGACCGCTCGCAAGACAGGGATCGTCATGCGATGCGTTCGGATCAAGGCATGGAGCGCCGTCGCCGCCCTTGCGCTCGTCGCTTCGGGCGTGAACTCGGAGGCGAAGGCCGCCGAGGACTTGGCGCGATTCTCAAAGCTGGGCAGGCAGCCCTAGAACGCGGCGAGTCCAAGAAAGCGATCGACCTGCTCGAGCCTGCTCTGCTCGACGCCAAGGAGCCCAATCGATCCAAGCTTGTCAAACTCCTTGCCCAAGCGTACCGAGTCGAAATTGCCCACGCGCTTGCTGAGGGCAGAAAAGCCGACGTCGAGGAGCTTCGGGAAAACGAGAAGATCGTCACCCGTAGCCTCAAGAAACAGCCTGCGGCTAAGAATCCTCAAGAGCTGGTGGATGAATCCCAGCGGCAGGTTGCCGAGCTCAAAAAGGCGAAACGGGATCCTGAGACCCGGCCTGCCGAGCTCGCCCAGGTTCCCAAGTCCAGCGGTCCTGCCCCCGCCCCTGCCCCTGCACTCGCAAATCCCCGAGGCGACCATGACAAGCTCGAGAGTTCTGACGAGTCGCTCGGGGACGGTCGCGACCCGCTGGCAATTCGAGAGATCTCGAACGACCCACGTCTCGGCGAATTGATCGAGAGCGACGCCCCCAAATCCCCCCAAGCGAAGTCCGAGGACCAATCCAAGCCCGACCCAAGCTCGCTGGCCATCTCGAAGACGCTTACCGAAT